>NZ_BMHO01000001.1:196165-1445550 GCF_014640975.1 Microbacterium faecale | reverse complement strand
ACATGCTGGCGGAGATCGGCCTGAACGAGGACGCGCTGCTGTGTCCGCCCTCATGGCCGACCGGAACCGACGCGCGGCGTGAACTGATCCGTGATCTCGGCGAGAAGGCCGCCATTCATCACAACTGCTCCGGCAAGCACGCCGCGATGCTGACGGCATGCCGCGTCAACGGGTGGGACACCGCTGGCTACCTCGACCGAGCACACCCGCTGCAACAGCACATCGTCGAGGTCGTCGAGCGCCTGACCGGCACCAAGATCGCCGGAACCGTGACGGACGGCTGCGGCGCCCCCGTCCATGCGATGAGCCTCGAGTCGCTCGCGCGCGGACTTCACCGCGCCGGCACGTCGAGCGAATCGTCGCCGTTCGCGCTGCATCGCGTCGCGGCGACCCTGGTGCGCACGGCGACGGAGCATCCCGAGGTGGTCGAAGGTACCGGCGGCGACGACACCATGACGATGGCACGCTTCGGCGTGTTCTCGAAGAAGGGCGCGGAGGGCGTGCAGGTGCTCGTGGCGCCGGACGGCACGACAGTGGCCGTGAAGATGCTCGACGGCTCGAATCGCGCGGCGTCGCTCGTCGCGCTCGCGTTGTTGGCTCGGACCGGCGCGATCACCGTGCAGGACGTCGCACGGGCCGCCGCGGAGCGGCCCGGCCTGCGCGTCATGGGCGGCGGGGAGAGCGTCGGCGTCATCCGCGCCACGGTGTGATCGGGTCGCGGGTGCCTGGCCAGAGCGCGTCATGACGGTCACGGCAGCACGACCCGCTTCGCCGCTCGCCCGGGCGCCACGAGCCAGGCGCGCGCCGCGCGCGGGCGAGCGTAGGGCGGCAGGTCGCGCTCGCCCACGAGGGTGCGCAGCTCGGCGGCGCAGTCGGATCCGACGACCATCTCCCCCGCCGAGCGCACCTGTTGGAGCAGCGCGTACTGCCGTTGCCAGGCATCGCCGTCGCCGACGAGCGCGAGCGGCTTCCCGTCCGCCAGCCGGTCGAGGTCGGCACCCGGCGGCACCTCCTCGAGCGTGACAACCGCGGCGGTCTCCTGCCAAGCTTCACGGAGAGACCGTGCGCGGTGCGCGGGAGCGCGAAGCACGAGACCGGTCACCTCGGCGGTCGGGTGCCAGCGCGCGGTCGGCGGCGGGTCGGCGCTGCGTTCGGTCGCCTCCGGCGGGAGCGCGAGCTGCGTCTCGAGGCCGTCGAGCGCCGCCCGACCAGGCGGTCGCGCGGCGTCGAACGCCTCGCGGCTGGCACCCGCCGCGGTGTGCTCGTGGACGGTCGCGAGCGCAAGCACGACGCGCCGCGGCAGCACGTCGGCGATGCGCCCGATCGCGCCCGCGAGCCGCGCGACCGTCAGCACGATCGTCGTGCCGGTCTCACCGGCGTCGCGCACGATCGCGTCGAGGCGTTCGGCCGCGGCCTGCGCGTAGTCGGGTGGGAATCGCGACAGCAGCGCGTCGGCGTCGTCGACGACGAACAGCTCGGGCGGATCCGCTTCCGCACGCTCCAGCGCGTCCCAGGCACCCTCGGTGTCGCGCGGCACCGTATCGACCCGCGATCCGCTCGCCTGCGCGGCCTGCGCGATCCAGCGCGCGAGGGACGTCTTGCCGCTCGCGGCGCCGCCGATGACGAGGAGGCCGCGGTCACGGCCCGGAACGAGCATCGCCTCGCGTTGCTGCTGCTCGGCGGGATCGTCGCAGAGCCCGAGCACGATCGCGCCATCGGACCGCGTGGCGTGGTCCGGTCGCCAGCGCCGCGGCAGGGGCGGCAACAGCGGCCCATGAGCGCGCGGCGAGCCGTCGTGACGGTGCGCGGCTCCGCGGATGTCGTCGGCACGCGTCAGAGCGAACCGCGCGAGCTGTGCCGCGTCGTCGCCGGCGCGACGCACGTACCCGACCCCGCGGTGGCGTGCGCCACCGGGGATCCGCGCGGCCCGGTCGGTGCCGACGAGCTGGGCGCTCTCCCTGTCCTCCGCGACGCGGAGAGCGATACGCAGCGGACTGTTCGCGAGCAGCGCGTCACGGAGGATGCCCGACGCGCGCTGCGTGCCGAGCACGAGATGCATTCCCAGGGCCCGCCCGCGGGCCGCGACGTCGGTGAATACGGCGTGCAGGTCGGGCGCCTCCTGCAGGAGGGCGGCGAACTCGTCGATGACGATGACGAGCCGCGCGAGGCCGACCTGCTCGTCCCCGGCGTCGCGTGCGCCCGCCGCGGCGATGACGCGCTCACGGCGGCGGATCTCGGCACGGAGCCCCTCCACCGCGCGCCGCGCGCCCGCACCGTCGAGGTCGGTGAGGACGCCCGTCACGTGGGGCAGATCGCGAAGGTGGTCGAACGCCGTGCCGCCCTTGAAGTCGCCGAGGAGGAAGACGACCGCCGACGGCGAGTGCGCCGCCGCGAGTGCGGCGATCCAGGTCGTCAGCAGCTCGCTCTTGCCCGCGCCGGTCGTCCCGACCACCACGGCATGCGGTCCATCCGCCACGAGGTCGATCGCCACGAGCGGCGGCACGCGGTCGCCCACCTGCTCACCGAGCCCGACGACCGCCCGGAGCCCCGCTCCCGCGCGCGGCGCATCCGAGCCGTCGGCGTCGCGGTCGATCACGTGGGCGACGGGGATCGGGCCGTCCGGCAGGACGACCGCGTCACGCGACTCCGCGCCGCGCAGCCGCACCGCCAGATCTCGCGCCTGCGCGAGCGACACCGCCTCGAGCTCGAGCTCGACATCGCCGGCGTCCGCGACGAGTCGCCCGTCGAGGCCGGCATCCACGTCGATGAGCGCGGCGCATTCGTGCGGGATGGGCTCCCCCGGCAGCGCGAGGGCGATGACGACCGTTGCCGCGGCGGGAACGGCCTCCCCCGCGCGGATCACGGCCACCCGCTCTCCATCGGGCGCGACCTCCGGCGCCGCGTGCGCCACTCGGTCGGCCCAATCCTCTCCGAGCGGAGCCCCGATCAGTCGCACCGCCGAGGGCGGGTGCCGCAGCAGCAGTTGGAGAGTGAGCGCGCGCACGACGGCCCGACCGACGACGTCGTCGCCTCGCACGCACAGCCCGTGCTCCCACGCGACCGTCACGGGGGCGCCCGAGAGCACCGCGGCGGCGTGGCGGACCCGTTCCGCGTCGGGCCCCTCGCCGCCCGCGACAGCAACGACGCTGTCGGTCGTGCCGGATCCGACGACGAGCGGGCCGCGACGCCGCCACAGCCAGCCCTCGTGCCGTGCGCACCGGGCGACGTCCGGTGCGGCCGCGGATCGCAGGCGGCGTTCCTCGTCGTGCCGGCGCTCGACATCGACGCGGATTCGTTCGCACGCCGCCCGCAGCTCACGCTCGGCCCGGCGGCGCGCACGGCGGGCGGCGCGAGCGCCGTCGAGGAGCGACGCGACCGCCATGAACGGTCCGAGTGCCGCGAACCAAAGCATGAAGATCGAGCCGGTCACGCGCCACATCACCAGTGCCCCGACGACGGGAACGATCGAGGCGGCGATCGGGAAAGGTCGCCGCGAGGGCGGGTCCGGCAGGTCCGGCAGCTCGAGCGGCTCGGCCAGACGACGCGAGGCCGGTGCGACAGAGGTCTCCGCGGGTGCGAACGTCATGCCGACCATCGAAGCGCCCTTGCGCGCGAACGCGCGGCGTTCAGCGCGCGAATGTGAACAACTCGCGCCTTCACTCAGGGTGTGGACGCGCCGACTCAGCCGCCCGACACGCCGCTCACTCGGCCGAGGCGGCTTCCGCGTCGGCCGGTCCGGCCGCGTCGAGGAGGTCGAGGACGATGATCGAGATGTTGTCGCGACCGCCGTTCTCGAGCGCGGCCTCCAGCATCGCGGTCGCGGCGTCCGACGGATCCTCACGCTCGTGCAGGAAGTGCAGGATCCCGTAGTCGGTGAGCTCCTTCGTGAGACCGTCGGAGCAGATGACGTACCGGTCTCCCGCCTGCACGTCGATGCGGACGTAGTCGGGCGAGACTTCCTCGGTCGGACCGACGGCGCGCGTGATGACGTTGCTGTAGGGGTGCGTCTCCGCCTCTTCCTCACTGAGCCGGCCCGCGGCGACGAGTTCTTGGACGAGCGAGTGGTCGGTCGTGACCTGCATCAGCTGGTCGCCGCGCTGGAGATAGACGCGCGAGTCGCCGATGTTGAGCGCGACGATCGAGAACGCGCCATCGACCTCGTCGATGTAGATGCCGGTGAGCGTGGTGCCCGTGCCCTCGTCCGTGGCCTCCGGATGCGAGGTGATGTCGCGCACGGCCTCGGCGAGGGACTCATCGATGCCCTGGGGCGTGATGGTGCCGGTCTCGGCGAGCGTGTCGAGGCGGGCGACGACGCTCTGGCTCGCAATCTCGCCGCCCACGTGCCCGCCCATTCCGTCGGCCACGACGAACAGCGGATACCGTACGAGATAGGAGTCCTGATTGTTGTCGCGCTTGCGTCCGGCGTCGGTCAGCCCGGCCCACCGCAGCGCCAGCGTCGCGCCGCTTGCGAGCGAGACGTCGCGACTGTGCGTCTCGGGCCGCTGCGGCGCGGCGGGAACAGATTCGTCGGGCACGGGGCCGGGTCTCCTTCGATGTGCCTGCAATTGCAGTCCAGTCTATGGGGAAGCGCGGAGAAGAGCGCGTCAATCGGGCGCGACGAGCAGCATCTCGTGCGCATCCGATGAGCGCATGCGGAAGCCCGCCGACCGAGCCCATTCCGCGACGTCGCCCGTCGAGGAGAGCGCAGGGGCCGCGAGCGCGAGAGCCCGCACGAAGAGGCCCTTCGCGCGCTTGTTGAAGTGGTTGAGCGCGCGCACTGCACCGTCGTCGCTCTCGGTCACGACGCGGACATACACATGATCGGATTCGTCGGGTGCCGGCCCGAGCGCGCGGTACGCCTCGGAACGCAGATCGAGCACGGATCCGCCGTGGTCCGCGAACGCGCGTGTCGTGGCGTCGGCCCAGAGGCGCTTCACGGGCGGCAGGGCCGGGATCCGGTGGCCCGCTGCGAGGCGGAACGCGGGAATCGCATCGAGCGCACCGACGGGTCCGAGCAGCGCGGTCTGGATCGCGACGTTCTCCCCGAGCCAGGCGCGCGCCCGATCCGGGAGCAACGGCGCGTCGAGGGCGTCGTAGAGGACGCCCGTGAAGCGGTCGACGGCGGGCATCGTGCCGGATTCAGCGATGCGACGATTCACGTCGATCTCGCCGAGCTGCCGTTCCGACAGCTTCAGCGCGCGTCGGGATGCCGCCGGATCCGCCGCGAGATCGGCGAGAGCGGCAACCGTCGCGCGTCGCTGCGGGGCGAGCGACGAGAATGCGAGCGCGTCGACGTCGAGCGGCCGGCCGGATCCGCCGGGGTGCTTCGTCTCGGAGGGAGGAAGGAGGATGAGCATGGGAGAAACGCTCTGTCCACACGCGACGAGCGGGGCGGGATCCGTAGACCCTCGCCCCGCCCGTACGACGTGCGAATCAGGAGACGAGCTGCGCCTGTCCCGCCACGACGTTGATCGTGTCACCGACCTCCATCGAGACGAATCCATCGCTCGCGTCGGCGATCACCTTGGTGCCGTCAGCCTGCGTGATACGGACCTGGCCGTCGGCGAGGACCGCGAGCGTGGGCTCGTGGCCGGCCATGAAGCCGATCTCGCCCTCGACGGTCTTCGCCACGACGAGGCTCGCTTCGCCGGACCAGATCTCGGCCTCGGCCGAGACGAGGTTGACCTGCAGCGCCATGATCAGCCGTTCTCCCGCTGGATCCGTGCCCAGTTCTCCTCGACATCGCCGATGCCGCCGACGTTGAAGAACGCCTGCTCCGCGACGTGGTCGAACTCGCCCTTGACGATCGCGTCGAACGACTCGATCGTGTCCTTGAGCGCAACCGTGGAGCCCTCGACGTTGGTGAACTTCTTCGCCATGTAGGTGTTCTGCGAGAGGAACTGCTCGATGCGGCGCGCACGCGCCACGACGATCTTGTCCTCTTCGGAGAGCTCGTCGACACCGAGAATCGCGATGATCTCCTGCAGCTCCTTGTTCTTCTGCAGGATCTGCTTCACGCTCGTCGCCACGCGGTAGTGGTCCTCGCCGAGGTAGCGGGGGTCCATGATGCGGCTCGTCGAGGTGAGCGGATCGATCGCGGGATACAGACCGCGCGACGCGATCTCACGCGACAGTTCCGTCGTGGCGTCGAGGTGAGCGAACGTCGTGGCCGGAGCGGGGTCGGTGTAGTCGTCGGCGGGGACGTAGATCGCCTGCATCGAGGTGATCGAGTGGCCGCGCGTCGACGTGATGCGCTCCTGGAGCACGCCCATCTCGTCCGCGAGGTTCGGCTGGTAGCCCACGGCCGAGGGCATCCGGCCCAGCAGGGTCGACACCTCGGAACCGGCCTGCGTGAAGCGGAAGATGTTGTCGATGAACAGCAGCACGTCCTGCTTCTTGACGTCGCGGAAGTACTCCGCCATCGTCAGCGCCGACAGCGCGACGCGCAGACGCGTCCCGGGCGGCTCGTCCATCTGGCCGAAGACGAGGGCCGTCTTGTCGAAGACACCCGCCTCGTCCATCTCGTCGATGAGGTCGTTGCCCTCACGGGTGCGCTCGCCGACACCGGCGAACACCGACACACCGCCGTGGTCCTGCGCGACGCGCTGGATCATCTCCTGGATGAGGACGGTCTTGCCGACGCCCGCGCCGCCGAACAGGCCGATCTTGCCACCCTGCACGTACGGCGTGAGGAGGTCGATCGACTTGATGCCGGTCTCGAACATCGCCGTCTTCGACTCGAGCTGGTCGAAGTTCGGCGCCTTGCGGTGGATGGGCCAGCGCTCCGTGACCTCGAGCGTCTCGCCCTCGCCGAGGTTCAGGACGTCGCCCGTCACATTGAAGACCTTGCCCTTGGTGATGTCGCCCACCGGGACCGAGATAGCCTCGCCGGTGTCACGCACCTCCTGGCCGCGGACCATGCCGTCCGTGGGCTTGAGGGAGATGGCGCGCACCATGTCGTCGCCGAGGTGCTGAGCGACCTCGAGCGTGATCTCGGTGCTGTTCTCGCCCATCGTGATCGTGGTCTTCAGCGCGTTGTAGATCGTCGGCAGCGAGTCGTGGGGGAACTCGACGTCGACAACCGGGCCCGTGACGCGGGCAACTCGCCCGACGACCGCGACGCTTGGGTCAACCGTAGTGGTCATGAATTTCGTCTCTTTCCTGTGGGTCCTAGGACGCCAGCGCGTCCGCGCCGCCGACGATCTCGGCGATCTGCTGCGTGATCTCGGCCTGACGCGCGTTGTTGCGCAGGCGGGTGTAGTCGGTGATGAGCTTGTCGGCGTTGTCCGACGCCGACTTCATCGCCTTCTGCGTCGCCGCCTGCTTCGCCGCCGCCGACTGCAGCAGTGCGTTGAAGATGCGGCTCTGGATGTAGACGGGCAGAAGCGCGTCGAGCACCTCCGACGCCTCGGGCTCGAACTCATAGAGCGGGTACGTCTCAGCCGATGCCGGCACGTCTCCCGCCTCGTCCGACTCGACGACCTCGAGCGGCAGCAGGCGAACCGACTCCGGCTCCTGGGTCATCATGCTGACGAAGCGGTTGTAGACGACGTGGATCTCGTCGACCCCGTCCTCCGCTGCGTCGAGCTCGTACGCCGCGATGAGTGCGTCGGACATCTGCTTCGCCGTCTCGAAGGTCGGAGTGTCGGCTTCGCCGATCCACTCGTCGGCCGCCGCCATCTGCCGGAACTGGAAGTATCCGACCGCCTTGCGCCCGAAGAGGTAGAAGACGACCTCCTTGCCCTCCTCGCGCAGGTGCTCGGCGAGCTCGAGTGCTTCCTTGATGACCTGCGAGTTGAACGCGCCGGCAAGGCCGCGGTCGCTCGTGAGCAGCAGGACGGCCGACCGGGTCGGGTTCTCCGCCTCGCGCGTCAGCACGTGGTCGATCGTCGTGTGCGTCGCGACCGCGGAGACGGCCCTCGTGACCGCGCGGGAGAAGGGCGAGGACGCGCGCACGCGCGCCATCGCCTTCTGGATCCGCGAAGCCGCGATGAGCTCCATCGCCTTCGTGATCTTCTTCGTGGTCTGAGCAGAAGAGATCTTCTGCTTGTACTCCCTGAGTTGTGCGCCCATGATGCGTCTCCCTTACGGGCGTTACGCCTTGCGGCCCTTGACGATCCGCTCCTGGCCGATCTCGTCATCCTGCGCGGCATCGTGCTGCTCGTTGCCGGGAGCACCGATGCCCTTGCCATCGCCCTGCTGGAACTCGAGGACGAACGTGTCGACGGCCTTCTCCATCGCCTCGAGGACGTCGTCCTCGAGCTTGCCGGAGTCGCGGAGTCGATCGAGCACGTCGGTGTTGCGGCGCACGTAGTCGAGCATCTCGCTCTCGAAGCGCAGCACATCCTCGACCTCGATCTGGTCGAGCTTGCCGTTCGTGCCGGCCCAGATCGAGACGACCTGCTCCTCGGCCGAGTACGGCGCGTACTGCGGCTGCTTGAGCAGCTCGGTCAGGCGCGCACCGCGCTCGAGCTGGCGGCGCGAGGCCGCGTCGAGGTCGGAGGCGAACATCGCGAATGCCTGCAGCGAGCGGTACTGCGCGAGCTCGAGCTTGAGCGTTCCGGAGACCTTCTTGACGTGCTTGAGCTGCGCGTCACCGCCGACTCGCGAGACCGAGATACCCACGTCGACCGCGGGGCGCTGGTTCGAGTTGAACAGGTCGGACTGGAGGAAGATCTGACCGTCGGTGATCGAGATCACGTTGGTCGGAACGTAGGCCGAGACATCGTTCGCCTTGGTCTCGATGATCGGCAGACCCGTCATCGAACCCGCGCCGAGCGCGTCGGAGAGCTTCGCGCAACGCTCGAGCAGACGCGAGTGCAGGTAGAAGACGTCGCCCGGGTAGGCCTCGCGCCCCGGCGGACGACGCAGCAGCAGCGACACCGCACGGTAGGCCTCGGCCTGCTTGGTGAGGTCATCGAAGACGATCAGGACGTGCTTGCCCTGGTACATCCAGTGCTGACCGATGGCCGAGCCGGTGTACGGGGCGAGGTACTTGAAGCCGGCCGGGTCGGAGGCCGGAGCCGCGACGATCGTCGTGTACTCCATGGCGCCCGCTTCTTCGAGCGCGCCCTTGACCGACGCGATCGTCGAGCCCTTCTGTCCGACCGCAACGTAGATGCAGCGCACCTGCTTGTTGGTGTCGCCCGACTCCCAGTTGTCCTTCTGGTTGATGATCGTGTCAATCGCGAGAGCCGTCTTACCGGTCTGGCGGTCGCCGATGATGAGCTGGCGCTGGCCACGACCGACAGGGATCATCGAGTCGATGGCCTTGATGCCGGTCTGCATCGGCTCGTGCACGCTCTTGCGGTCCATCACGCCGGCGGCCTGGAGCTCGAGCTCGCGCTCGCCCTCGATGCCGGTGATGTCGCCGAGTCCGTCGACGGGGACGCCGAGCGGGTCGACCACGCGGCCGAGGTAGCCCTCGCCCACCGGAACGGACAGGACCTTGCCCGTACGGGTGACCTGCTGTCCCTGCTCGATGCCGGCGAACTCGCCCAGCACGACGACACCGATCGAGTGCTCGTCGAGGTTCTGTGCGAGGCCGAGCGTGCCGTCCTCGAATCGGATGAGCTCATTCGCCATGACGCCGGGGAGTCCGTCGACGTGAGCGATGCCGTCGGCCGCGTCCATGACGGTGCCGACCTCGCTCGCGCCAGAACCGGTGGGCTCGTAGGCGGAGACGAAGTCCTTCAGCGCGTCACGGATGACGTCGGGGCTGATGGTGATGTCTGCCATTGTCTTCCTTCGTTGTGCGGGCCTGTCGAGCCCGAGTGCTCCTCTAGGGGAGCGTTCAGCCTGCGAGCCTCGACCGGAGATCGGCGAGGCGGGACGAGATGCTGCCGTCGATCACGTCGTCGGCGATCTGCACACGGATGCCGCCCACGACGTCCCGGTCAACGACCTGATTGATCGAAACGCGGGTGCCGTAGGAGCGAGAGAGCGCGTCGGCGAGGCGGTCAGCCTGCGCGTCGCTGAGCGGCGTCGCGACGTGCACGGTCGCGACGGTGAGACCGCGCTCCGCTGCGACGACCGAGATCGCGTGGTGCAGCGCCGTGCGGATCCGACGATCACCGGGCTGCTGCACGATGCTGGTCGCGACGAGGAGGGTGCCCTCACTGACCTGCGCGTCGAGGATCCGCTCGATGAGCTCGCCCTTCTTCGACGCGTCACCGAGACGCGACCCGAGCGCCAGCTCGAGCTCCGGGTTGCCCGCGATGATGCGGGTGAGCTGGAACAGCTCGCCCTCGACGTCCGAGCTGTCGCTCTGGGCGACGGCGCGGATGGCGATCTCCTCGATGCCGGAGACGAGGTCCGCCGACGACGACCACCGCTGTTCGGCGACCGTCTGGAGGATCCCCTGCGTGGCGGTCGAGAACGATCCGAAGACCGTACCCACGAGCGCCGACCGTGCATCGGCGGCAGCAGTGTGATCGGCGAGCGCGCCGCTCAGTGCGGACGACTCTCCGGCCGCACGCGCGGCTGCGAACAGCTCACGCGCAGTGCCGAGATCGACCTGAGCCGACGCGAGCGCCGCGGCACTCGCCGTCAGAGCCTGAGTCGTCGCGCTGCCCATTACTTGGCCGCCTTCTCAGAAGCCTCGAGGTCGGCGAGGAAACGGTCCACGACGGCCCGGGCCTTCGCGTCCTCGTTCATCGTCTCGCCGATGACGTTGCCCGCCAGGTCCAGAGCGATCGAACCGACGTCCTGACGCAGCGAGACCATCGCCGACTGGCGCTCCGCCTCGATCTGCGTCTGGGCCGACGCGGCGATGCGATCGGCTTCCGCCACCGCGGTGCTGCGTGCCTCGTCGACGATCTTCTTGCCATCGGCACGCGCGCCCTCGCGGATCTCGCCCGCCTCGCGACGTGCGTCCGCCAGCTGCTGCGTGTACTCGACCAGCGCGGCTTCCGCCTGGCGCTGTGCCTCGTCGGCCTTCTCGATGTTGCCCTCGATCGCGGCGGACCGCGCGTCGAGCACCTTGTTGAGGCGCGGCAGCGCGATCAAGATGATCACTAACGCGATGATGACGAAGCAGACCGCGGACCAGATGATGTCGTACGCGGCGGGGAGCAGCAGGTTCTGGTCCCCCTCTTCCGCCGCGACTGTGACAAGAGCGTTAAGCATCCTGTCTCCTTATCTGTGAGGCGGGTAGGTCAACCGAAGATGAAGGGCGTCGCGATGCCGATGAAGGCAAGGATCTCGATGAATGCGACACCGATGAACATCAGCGTCTGGAGGCGGCCGGCGAGCTCAGGCTGGCGAGCCGTCGACTCGATGGTCTTGCCGACCACGATGCCCAGACCGATGGCGGGGCCGATGGCGGCGAGGCCGTAACCGATGGTCGCGATGTTTCCGGAGATTTCCGCGAGAACCGTCGTAGCGTCCACTAGGTGTTTCCTTTCATATGGCAGATAGCCGGTCGACTATCTGTCGGCAATCAGTGTTCGTCTGCAACCGCAAGCTGGATGTAGACGGCGGTCAGGATGGTGAAGACGTACGCCTGCAGGAAGGCGACGAAGATTTCGAAGAGCGTGAAGGCGAAGCCGAACGCCAGCGCACCGGGCGCGAGGAAGGTCAGCCAGTTGAAGCTGAGCAGGAAGAAGTGCGTCGCGGCGAAGAACAGCACGAGCATGAGGTGGCCGACCATCATGTTCAACAGCAGTCGCAGCGTCAGCGATACCGGACGGAAGATGAAGGTCGAGATGAACTCGATGACCGCGATGACCGGGATGAGATACACGGGCACGCCGCTCGGCACGAGCGAGTTCTTCATGAACTTGCCGACGCCCTGCTTGCGGATACCCGCCGAGATGAACGCGATGTAGGCGACGACGGCCAGCAGAAGGGGCACGCCGATGACGCTCGTGCCCTGGATGTTCGTGCCGGGGATCACGCCCATGATGTTGAAGAAGAAGATCCCGAAGAACAGCACCGACAGCAGCGGGACGAATCCCTTGCCCTCGCGCTTGCCGATCACCTGGTAGGCGATCTGCTCCCGCACGAATCCGAAGCCGAACTCGACGATCTGCTGGAAGCGCCCCGGGACGACCGTCATCCGGCGCGTGCCGAGCACCATGAACAGCACGAGCAACACCGTCGCGATGACCTGAACGAGGTTGATACGCGTGAATTCGAAGGGCGTGCCCTCGAAGAGGATTGCTCCCGGGAAGAAGTCGCCGATGGACGGCGGGTGGAACTCGACCTCATCGGCCATCGGTGCGATCGTTCTCGCCTGAGTCAACGCGTGGCTCCTGCTTCTCGCGCAGAACGGTGCCTGCGGGTGTGCGGTGGGAGTGGGGCGATCTTCTGCGGGCCGACGCTTCGCCGTGCCGGCATCCGACGGAAGACCTCGTTCAGACTATCAAAGACTGAACCGTGCTTTGACACGCTGTAGAAATCCGCCGTGCTCACGGAGTCGGATCCTCGTTATCACCCGGCAGCTCGATGTCGCTCACGGCCGGGATCCGCATCTTCGCGATCACCGCCACGTCGACGATGACCGATCCGAGAGCCGTGGCGATCAGCGCCCCGTAGAGCACCCCGGGCACCACCCAGTCAAGGCCGAAGACGACGTTCAGCGCGATGATGAGCGCGAGCACCTTCACGAGGAAGACGCCCATGAAGACGCCGAAGAAGATCACGAGGTAGTTCGGCGTGCCGAACCACCGGTTGGCGAAGAGGATCGTCGCCGCGGTGAGCGCCGGGAACACGAACCCGATCACCGAGCCGAGCACGCCGCTTCCGGCCCCCGCGGATCCGCCGACGAAGGCGCCGATGATCGCGGCGACCACGAGCACCGCAGCACTCATGACGGCGCTCCACAGGAGCACGTTGCGCATGATCGGATTACTCGAAACGGGCGAGGGTGCCACGGCGTTCTCCTGAGGTCGCGGAAGGGTCACACGCGATGCGCGCTCTGACGAGATTACCTGCGGCCGCTTTGAACTCCCCGGTCGCCGGGGACCCGGATGCCGTTGACGACGATGAGATCGACCACGAGAGATGCCACTGCCGTCGCCGTCAGCGCGCCGTACAGCGTGCCGGGGTGGATCTCGGCGAGCTGCACCAGCAGCGTCAGTGCGACGAGGAACACGGCGACCTTGATCACGAAGCCGCCGAGGAACGCGAAGAAAGCGATCGCGGCGTATCGGGTCGAGTCGCGACGCCGGGTGACGACGAAGACCGTGACGACCGTGAGGATCGGGAAGAGGATCCCCGCCCCTGCCCCGGTCGCGGCGCTGCCGAGGCCGGGGACACCCACCAGCGGCCATGCCACGGCGCACGCGACGAGTCCCACGGCAGCCCACACGATGGCGCTGACGGCGCTGATGCGGTCGACAGGAAGATCACCCAACATGAGCGTCCTCCTCCCCCGCAGCGTCCGAACGGCGCGCCGTGCGGGACGGCACGAGGGCGAGCACGAGGCACGCCGCGATGCCGATCACGCCGTACGCGACGGCGAGCCAGTATTCGCCGAACCAGTGGCCGCCGAACCAGTCCTCGCCCGTGAAGATGTACATCAGCAGCACCGTGAGCGACGCGATCGCGGTCCAGGCGTAGAAGATGAGCGTCGCGGCGCGGTCAGAGTGCCCCATGTCGAGCATGCGGTGGTGCAGGTGCTCGCGATCCGGTGAGAAGGGAGACTTGCCCCTGCTCATGCGGCGGATCACGGCCAGCCCGAAATCGAGCAACGGCAGCAGCACGACGATGAGCGGCAGGATCACCGGGATCAGCGTGCCGAGAATCTGCGATCGGCCCGTGACGTCCGGGTCGAGTGCGGCCGGCTGAATCTGCCCCGTGATTGCGATGCCGCTCGTGGCCATGAGCAGGCCGATCACAAGGGCGCCGGTGTCGCCCATGAACATCTTCGCGGGGTTCCAGTTGATCGGCAAGAAGCCCGCGCACGCGCCGATCACGACCGCCGCGATGAAGGTGCCGAGGTTCGCATACGTCGTGGCGCCCGCGTCCCGCACGAGGATGTAGGAGTAGATGAAGAAGACGCCGTTGGCGATGAGGCAGACGCCCGCAACAAGACCGTCGAGCCCGTCGATGAAGTTGACGGCGTTCATGACGATGACGATCGCGAACATCGTCAGGATGATGCTGACGGAGCTTGACCACACCGCGATCCCGCCGATCGGGAGGGCGTATATCTGCACGCCTCCCCCGATCGCGACGATGCCGGCTGCGAGGAACTGCGCGCCGAGCTTGATGAACCAGTCGAGATCCCAGAGGTCATCAGCCAGTCCGATGAGCGCGATGACGACCGTGGCTCCGAGCACGGACCAGACGACGCGCGGCTCGATCCAGATGATGTCGAAGAATTCGAAGGCCCGCGAGATGAGGAACGCCGCCACGATCCCGAGGAACATCGCCACGCCACCGAGGCGCGGCGTGGGCCGTCGGTGCACGTCTCGTTCACGCACGGCCGGGTACAGCTTGTACCGCAGCGCGATGCGCCACACCGCCCACGACAGCGCGAAGGTGAGCGCCGCTGTGATGAGTGCCGTCAGGAGATAGAGCTTCACCGACGCGGTTCCTCGTCGTCGATGTCGAGCAGATCGCCGAGCTCCTCGCGCAGCTCCTCCCGGGAGACGGCCCCGTCGCGGAGGATCCGCACTGCGGGCTCGCCGCGCCCACCCGCGAGCGACGTCGCGTCGATGATCGTCGAGGCCACGCCGGTCGACACCGGACCGTCGTCGAGATAGACGGCGATGGTCGAGCCGAGCATCCGCCGCGCCGTTTCGACGTCGACGGCGGCGGCCTTCCCCGTGAGGTTCGCACTCGAGACCGCGAGCGGCCCCGTCTCGGCGAGGAGCTCCAGCGCGATGGGGTTATCCGGCTGGCGCACCGCGACGGTCCCGGCCGTCTCGCCGAGATCCCAGGTCAGCGACGGCTGCGCGGGGAGCACGATCGTGAGGCCACCGGGCCAGAACCGCTCGACAAGCCGCTCGACCTCCGGCGGCATGCTCTCGACGAGGGCGTGCAGGGCGTCGACCGAACCGACGAGCACGGGCGGCGGCTGTTGGCGACTGCGCCCCTTCGCCTCGAGCAGCTTCTGCACGGCCGCCGCGTCGAACGCGTCGGCGGCCACGCCGTAGACCGTGTCGGTCGGCATCACGATCACGTCGCCGCGCGCGATCGCCTGGCGGGCGTGACGCATGCCGCTGAGCATCTGCTCGCGGTCGCGGCAGTCGAAGACGGGGGGATTCACGGCCTCGAGTCTACGGATCAGGCCTGAGGCCTCACGGACGCAGGGCCGTGGTCGCGCGATCCCGCGTGGTCAGGTCGGGGTGGGTCGAGGCACCGAGCCAGCCGTCCGCGGTGAGGAGCTCGCGGATCGCTGGCCCCTGCTCCTCCCCGTGCTCGAGGACGATGACGCCGCCCGAGCGCGCGAGGCGCAGGCCGACGGTGCTGATCACGCGCACGACGTCCAGGCCGTCGCCGCCTCCGTAGAGCGCAAGCTCCGGATCGTGCAGGCGCACTTCGTCATCGCGGGGCACGGCGCCGGTCGGGATGTACGGCGGGTTCGACGCCACAACCGACACCCGACCGTCGAGGTCGTCGAAGGCGTCTGCGAGGTCGCCGTGACGCAGATCGACCTCGGGGGCGATCGCATCGACGTTCCGCCGCGTCCACGCCAGCGCATCGGCCGACTTCTCGACGGCGTGCACCCGCGCATGCGGGACCTCGGTCGCCATCGCGAGCGCGATCGCGCCCGATCCGGCGCCGAGATCGACCGCGATAGGGGCCGGATCCGCGACCGCGCGCAGCGCGTCGATCGCCAACTGCGCGACCGTCTCCGTCTCCGGTCGCGGCACGAAGACTCCCGGCCCGACCCGGAGCGTGAGGTGCCGGAACGGCGCCAAACCGGTGATGTGCTGCAACGGCTCGCGTCCTGCCCGGCGCACGAGCGCGGCGCGGAGGCCCTGATGTTGTGCGCTCGACAACCGGTCACCGCGGAACAGGGCGGCACGCACCTCGCCGCGCGAGACGTCCGGACCGAGCACGTACGCGATCAGCAGTTCGGCGTCCACGACGGGGTCCGGCACCCCGGCTGACTGCAGGACATCCGCCGCGCCGCGCAGCGCGTCGGCCAGCGGAACGGCTTCCTCGTTCGTCGTCACGGCACTCGAGCCTACGTGTGAAATCCTCCGTCACACACGCCGCCGCCACGGCGCATCCCTTTAGGCTGGGGCACAGGCATGCGAGGCCTGCGCCCCGCGGCCCCACCCGATCAGACGCGAAAGGCATCATCATGGCTGCGATCCACAACGACATCTCGAGTGCGTTCGGAAAGACGCCGCTCGTCAAGCTCAACCGCGTGACGGACGGCGCCGGTGCCAACGTCTACGCCAAGCTCGAGTTCTTCAACCCCGGGTCAAGCGTCAAGGATCGTCTCGGCGTGGCGATCATCGACGCCGCCGAGAAGTCCGGCAAGCTCCCCGCCGGCGGCACGATCGTCGAGGGAACCTCGGGCAACACGGGCATCGCGCTCGCACTCGTTGGTGCAGCCCGCGGCTACAAGGTGATCCTCACGATGCCCTCGTCGATGTCGAACGAGCGCAAGGTGCTGTTGCGTGCCTTCGGCGCCGAGCTCGTGCAGACCGACCCTGCGAAGGGAATGAACGGCGCCGTCGAAGAGGCCCGACGCATCGTCTCCGAGACCCCCGGCGCCGTGCTCGCGAGCCAGTTCGAGAACGAGGCGAACGTCACGATCCACCGCGAGACCACCGCCGAGGAGATCCTCGCCGACACCGACGGCGCCGTCGACATCTTCGTCGCCGGCATCGGCACGGGCGGCACCATCACCGGTGTCGGACAGGTGCTGCGCGAGCGTAAGCCCGAAGCAAAGATCGTCGCGGTCGAGCCCGTCGACTCCCCGCTCCTCAGCGAGGGCACGGCCGCCCCGCACAAGATCCAGGGCCTCGGCGCGAACTTCGTGCCCGAGATCCTCGACCGGTCGGTCATCGACGAGATCCTGCCCGCGCCGCTCGACAAGTCCGTCGAAACCGCTCGCGCGCTCGCCTCGAGCGAGGGCATCCTGGCCGGCATCTCCTCCGGCGCCGCCGTGTGGGCAGCCGTCGAGGTCGCCAAGCGCCCCGAGAACGCCGGCAAGAACATCGTCGTGATCGTCCCCGACACCGGTGAGCGGTACGTGTCCACCTTCCTCTGGGAGCACCTCCGCGACTGAGCGCCCGAGCGGCGTGCGGGCGCCGCGTTGACGGCGTTGTCGTTAGTCGTCGCACGTTGGTGCGCCTTCCTCCTCCGCCTTGCCACCACAGCACCCGCACGCCGCTCAGCGTGACACACTGAAGCCCAGGCATCGTTCGATTGGTTTCATCTATGGGAATCGGCATCCGCGAGGACATCGAAGCCGCGAGGCGGCGGGATCCCGCCGCCCGCGGCTCCGTCGAGATCGCGGTCCTCTATTCGGGACTGCACGCGATCTGGGCCCACCGCCTGAGCCACTCGCTGTGGAACCGCGGCTGGCGATTCATCGCCCGCGCCCTTTCCCAGGTCACCCGCTGGCTCACCGGTATCGAGATCCACCCCGGTGCCACGATCGGTCGCCGATTCTTCATCGACCACGGCATGGGCGTCGTCATCGGCGAGACCGCTGAGATCGGCGACGACGTCATGCTGTACCACGGCGTCACCCTCGGCGGTTCGACGCTCGACAAGGGCAAGCGGCACCCGACTCTCGACGACGGAGTCGTCGTCGGATCCGGCGCGAAGGTCCTCGGCCCCGTGCACATCGGCGCGCGCAGCGCCGTCGGCGCCAACGCCGTCGTGACTCGCGACGCGCCCGCCGACAGCATCGTCGTCGGGATCCCCGCGAAGGCCCGTGCGCGACAGTCCAACGATCGCGTCCGCGACATTCTCACGGCGCCCGAGTACCAGATCTGACGACGCCGGCCTGGGTTGTGCCGGCCTAGGTTGCCAGCCTCGGGTTGCAGACGACGCTGCGCGGTCACCCTCTCGGCGGCGCAGTCCCCCGACATCGCGGGTGCGATGTCTCCCGCCAGGCCCGATGCCAGCGTCGCCGAGAGGGTGACCGCTTCGCTTCGCTCGCGGACACGGGGATAGATTCGGGAGTGCCGCAGGCGCTCCAGCAGGGGAGCGCTGATTTGCTCGCCGGGGGGGGCAGAGTGGGTGGTGCTCCGCGTGTGTCAGGGCGTGGTGGGGGCGTTCGCCGGCCACGGGAGTGGGCCGCGCGCCCGCTCGAGCTGTGCCGCGAGCTGCAGGATCCGTGTCTCACCGCCGGGCCGCCCGACCAGCTGCACGCTCCAGGGCCGCTGCCCCGGAGCGGCCGGCGCGGGGACGGTGATGGCCGGCAGACCGGCGACGTTCACGAAGCTCGTGTGCGGCGCGTACTGGCACTGGCGGGCGAAGTTCTCCAGGGGTGAGGTGTCGCTCGAGAACCATCCGAGCGGCCGTGGAGACATCGCGAGCGCTGGCGTAAGCACGGCGTCGAAGGGAGAGAACGCCTCGATCGTCTGGCGTTCGAATGCCGACGCGGCTTCGAACCCGCCGATGGCTTCGGATGCGGGCATGGCGCGTGCCTCGCGGGCCATCCACGCGGTGAAGGGTTCGACGAGGGCATCGAGATCGTCGTCGGCGACGGGGAGCCCGGCGGCGGAGGCGCGCCAGATCGTGGTGAACATCTCCGGATAGCCGCGGGGCTGCCAGGCGGCATCGTCGACGTCGTGGGCGGCCGCGAGGGTACGTGCGGCCCAGTCGTACGCGTCGCGCGCGCCCGGATCGAGCGTGGTGTCGGTCCAGCCATCCCACGGCGTGACGAGCGTCGTCCCGATCCGCAGCCTGCCCGGATCCGTGCGCAGCGCCGCGACGAACGAACCCGTCGGAACGGGGTCCGGCGCGCGGGTCGCGTTCCGGTGGGGCGCGGATCCGATGAGCGCGTCGAGCAGGTATGCCGCGTCCTCGACGGTGCGCGCAATCGGCCCGGCCGTCGAGAGGCCGCCCGTGCCGCTGAGCCCGTTGGCGAACGGCAGCCGGCCGCGCGACGGCTTGAGCCCGACCACACCGACCGTGGCGGCGGGGATCCGGATCGAGCCGCCCGCGTCGGAAGCCGGGGCCGCCGGGAGCATGCCAGTGGCCACCGCGATCGCCGCTCCCCCGGAGGAACCGCCCGCGCCCGTCGTGGGATCCCATGGGTTGCGCGCGGGTGCGCCTGCGGCCGGCTCGGTGTAGCCGGTCATGCCGAATTCGGGCGTCGACGTCTTGCCGAGGCTCACGGACCCGAGCCGGTCGAGTGCGGCCGCGATCGGATCCGAAACGGTTGGCACGTTGTCGCGGAACGCGCGGGATCCGTAGCGCGTCGGCACCCCGGCGCGGGCGACGAGATCCTTGTCCGCGAGCGGCACGCCCCAGAGCGCGGGCGGATCCTCAGGCGGCTCTCCGAGCGCCGCAGCCTGAGCGAGCGCGCGTTCGGCGGTCACCTCGACGAAGGCGCCGAGCCGCTCCCCCTCGATGCGGTCGAGGCACGTGCGGGCGGCCTCGAGAGGCGTCACCTCGCCGCGCTGCAGCTGACGAACGAGTTCCACGAGAGTCACGTCCCCATCCTCTCCCGCCTCCGCCCACATGACGCAAATGCACCCAAAGACGCGCGTTTGGGTGCATTTGTGTCAGGTGGAGCGCCGAGGACTCCGCCGGCGTCAGCGGAGGGCGTGCCGCTCGATGAACGTCCGCAGCTCGGCGGCGTCGTCAGCGAGCTCGGTGACGTGCTGCGGCGCGTCCATCATGGCCCGCTGATCCTCCGGGAGATCGAGGTCGACGCCAAGCGCCTCCTGGATCGTCTCGGCGAACTTCTGCGGCTTGGCCGTCTCGAGCACGAGCATCGGCACCCCGTCGTCGAGGTGCTGACGGGCGATGGCCACGCCGTCGGCGGTGTGCGGATCGATGATCTCGCCGGTGGCCTCGTGCACGGCGCGGATCGTCGCGAGCCGGTCGGCATGCGTCGAGGTCGCGCTGACGAAGCCGAATTCCTCGCCGAATCGCGCCTGCTCGCCGGAGAAGTCCGCCTCACCGCCGTCGGCGAGTGCGTCCCACGCCGCGACGACGCGCGAGGCGTCGCGTCCGACGAGCTCGAAGATGAACCGCTCGAGGTTCGAGGCCTTGGAGATGTCCATCGACGGGCTCGACGTCGCATGCGTGTCGGCCGCGCCGCGCGGCCGGTACATGCCCGTGCGGAAGAACTCGTCGAGGACATTGTTCTCATTGGTCGCGAGCACCAGACGGTGCACGGGGAGCCCCATCAGTCGAGCGTACAGCCCGGACAGGATGTTGCCGAAGTTGCCCGTCGGCACCGCGAAGGAGACGGGCTGCGCCCCGGTCTCATCGGTCGCGCGCAGCCAGCCCCAGAAGTAGTAGACGACCTGCGCCGTGATCCGCGCGAGGTTGATGGAGTTCACGGCGCCGAGGTGGTGCGCGTGTTTGAAGTCGAGGTCGCCCGCCAGCTCCTTGACGAGGTTCTGGCAGTCGTCGAACACGCCCTCGACAGCGATGTTGTGCACGTTCGCGTCGTCGATCGAGTACATCTGCGCGCGCTGGAACGCACTCATCCGTCCCTGCGGCGAGAGCATGAACACGGCGACCCGCTCCTTGCCCCGCAACGCGTGCTCGGCGGCGGATCCCGTGTCACCGGAGGTCGCGCCCAGCACGTTCATGACGGAGCCCGCACGCTCGAGCGTGTACTCGAGCACCTGGCCGAGGAACTGCATGGCCATGTCCTTGAACGCGAGCGTCGGCCCCTCCGACAGCCCCACGAGGGAGATGTCGGCGTCGAGCCGCCGCACGGGGACGACGGGCCGCGGGAACACCGCGTAGGCGCGCACGGTCATCCCGGCAAGGTCGTCGCGGGGGATGTCCGTGGCGAACAGACCCAGCACCTCGGTCGCGAGTTCGGCGTAGCTCAGCGCACGCCAGCGCTCGAGAGTCGCGGCGTCGACCTGCGGCATCTCCGCGGGAACAGCGAGCCCGCCGTCTGGCGCGAGCCCCTCGAGGAGGGCCTCGCTGTACGACATCGGATCCGAACCGCCTCGAGTCGAGATGTACTGCACGCAGGGCTCCTCAGGTCAGGGACGGCAGAGACGCCCCATTCTCTCACGTCGGGGCACACGGCCGCGGCCGGTCACTCCCCGAGGTGCTCGAGCCGCTCGGCCTCGTCGGCCGCGATGCAGCTGGCGATAACCGGCTCGAGTGCGCCGTCCATCACCTGGTCGAGGTTGTAGGCCTTGAAGCCGGTGCGGTGATCGGCGATGCGGTTCTCGGGGAAGTTGTAGGTGCGGATCCGCTCGGAGCGGTCCATGCCGCGGATCTGGCTCTTGCGCGCGTCCGAGGCGGCCGCCGCCAGCTCTTCCTGCTGCTTCGCCAAGAGGCGCGCACGCAGCACGCGCATCGCGGCCTCGCGGTTCTGCAGCTGCGACTTCTCGTTCTGCATCGACACGACGATGCCGGTCGGCAGGTGGGTGATCCGCACGGCCGAATCGGTCGTGTTCACCGACTGGCCGCCGGGGCCAGACGAGCGGTAGACGTCGATCTTGAGATCGTTCTGGTCGAGCGCGACCTCTTCGGGCTCGTCGACCTCGGGGAAGACGAGCACGCCCGTCGTCGAGGTGTGGATGCGCCCCTGAGATTCGGTCGCCGGCACGCGCTGCACGCGGTGCACGCCGCCTTCGAACTTGAGGTGGGCCCACACCCCCTGGGCGGGGTCGTTCGAGGATCCCTTGAACGCGAGCTGCACGTTCTTGTAGCCACCGAGGTCGGACGGATCCGATTCGATGATCTCGGTCTTCCAGCCCTGGTGCGCCGCGAACTGCGAGTACATCCGCAGCAGATCCGCCGCGAAGAGCGCGCTCTCGGCGCCGCCCTCCCCGGCCTTGATCTCCATGATCACGTCGCGCGCATCGTCGGGGTCACGCGGGATGAGCAGGCGGCGCAGGTGCTCCTGCGACTCCGTGGCCTGTTCCTCGAGCGCGGGGATCTCGTCGGCGAAGGCATCGTCCTCGGCGGCGAGCTCACGGGCGGCCGCGAGGTCGCCTGTCGCCTGTTCCCACTCCTCGTGAGCGCGCACGATCCGCGACAGCTCGGCGAAGCGGCGGTTGACGCGCTTCGCACGCGCGGCATCGGCGTGCACCGCCGGGTCGGAGAGCTCCTCCTGAACCCGGCGGTGTTCGTCGATCAGCGTCTGGACGGATTCGAACACGACGTTCCTTAGCGGCTGTTCTCCGAGGGGATGCTCTTCTGCATCTGCACGAGGAACTCGACGTTCGAGTTCGTCTCCTTGAGCTTCTCGAGAATCACGCCGAGGGCGTGCTGCTGGTCCATGCCCGCGAGCGCACGACGCAGCTTCCAGGTGATCTTGACCTCGTCGGGGCTGAGCAGCATCTCCTCGCGGCGCGTGGACGACGCGTTGACGTCGACCGCCGGGAAGATCCGCTTGTCGGCGAGCTGGCGGCTGAGGCGCAGCTCGGAGTTGCCGGTGCCCTTGAACTCCTCGAAGATGACCTCGTCCATCTTGGATCCGGTCTCGACGAGAGCCGTGGCGAGAATCGTCAGCGAGCCGCCGTTCTCGATGTTGCGCGCCGCACCGAAGAACTTCTTCGGCGGGTAGAGCGCGGCCGCGTCGACGCCACCGGACAGCACGCGTCCCGAGGCGGGGGCCGAGACGTTGTACGCACGGCCGAGGCGGGTGATCGAGTCGAGCAGCACGACGACGTCACGGCCCAGCTCGACGAGGCGCTTGGCGCGCTCGATCGCGAGCTCGGCGACGGTGGTGTGGTCCTCTGCGGGGCGGTCGAACGTGGAGGCGATGACCTCGCCGTTCACCGAGCGCTGCATGTCGGTGACCTCTTCCGGACGCTCGTCGACGAGGACGACCATCAGGTGAGCTTCGGGGTTGTTCTGCGCGATCGCGTTCGCGATCTGCTGCAGGACGATCGTCTTCCCGGCCTTCGGCGGCGCGACGATGAGGCCGCGCTGGCCCTTGCCGATCGGAGCGATGAGATCGATGATCCGCTGCGTCGTCTTCTCCGGTGCCGTCTCGAGGCGCAGACGCTCCTGCGGGTACAGCGGCGTCAGGCTGGAGAACTCGACACGGCCGGCCGCGTCATCTGCCGACAGGCCGTTGACCGAGTCGACCTTCACGAGCGCGTTGTACTTCTGACGGCCGGACTGCTCGCCTTCGCGCGGCTGCTTGATCGCACCGACGACCGCGTCGCCCTTGCGCAGGTTGTACTTCTTGACCTGGCCGAGCGAGACGTAGACGTCCTGCTTGCCGGGCAGGTAGCCCGTCGTGCGCACGAACGCGTAGTTGTCGAGCACGTCGAGTACGCCGGCGACGGGAATCAGCACGTCGTCGTCGTTGATCTCCGGCTCGAACTCGTCCTGCCCACGGCCACGGCCGCGTCCGCGACGGTTGCCGTTCTGATCCTGCTGTTGCTGCTTCTGCTGCTGTCCGCCGCCGCGCTGGCCGTTCTGGCCGTTGCGGCGGTCGTCCGAGGAGTCGTCCGAGGAGTCGCCGCTGCTCTTCTTGCGGCGGTTGCGACCACGGCCACGACGGTTGCGGCCGGAGCCCTCCTGCTCGTCGGAATCGCTGTCGTCGTCCTTACCCTCAGACGAACCCTTGTCGTCGGAGGAGCCCGTGTCATCGGACGAGCTCGCGCCATTGCTGTCGCGCGAGGAGGCGTCCGATGCGTCGGAGGCCTTCGCGTCGGAGGCCTTTGCGTCGTCGGCGGCCTTCTCAACGTCGGCGGCCTTCTCGTCCTGTGTGGCGCCAGCGGGCTTCTTGCGCGAGCGCGATCCGCGTGCGGGGGCGTCGGCGGATCCGTCGGTCGCGCCGTCGTCAGATGCCGCAGCCTCAGCCGACTTCTCGTCGGTCTCGGTCGCTGCGGGCTTGGTGGAACGGCTGCGTCGCGAGGACGAGCGCGCCGGCTTCTGCGCGTCTTCCGCGGGCTCGGCAGTCGCTGCGTCGGCAGTCGCCACCTCGGCGGTCTCGGCCGGCTCGGCTGCGGGCGCCGCGGCCTTCTTGGCACGCGAACGCGTTGCGCGCGCGGGCTTCTGCTCGACGGCCGCGTCGGCGGCGGGCTCTGCCGGGGCGGCGTCGGCGGCCGGAGCCGCGTCGGCCGCGGCCTGCTCGGCGGCAGCCTTGTCTGCTTCGATCTGAGCCTTCGTGCGGCGCGGGGCGCGCTTCTTGGGCGCGGTCTTCGGCGCTTCCTCGGCCTCGGGCGTCGCGGCCTGCTCCACCTCGGCCGGCGCGGTCACCGCGGCGTCGGCCGCTGCACCGCTCGACGTGGCGCGACGCGGAGCGCGCTTGCGCGTGGTCGCCTTCTTCGGTGCGGCGGCTTCTTCGGCGGCCGCGATCGCCTGGTCGATCTGCTGCTGGGTATCGGCAGCGCTGTCGCCGCCGGGGGTCTCGGTGGTGGGTTCCACGAGTGCTCCTTCAATGAGAACGGGATGTATCAGAGCCGATCCGCACGCGAGAGATGTCGCGAAGACGCGCGCCGTTCAGCACGCTGATCTCCCGGTTGCAACGCGATGTCGCGCTGCCGTCGGGGATCCGTACGGGGCTTCGCAGAGTTGCGACGGAGGTTCAGAGTTCGTGCAACGAGGCACCCTCCGCTGGTTCTCTCACTGTACCACCGAGGAAGTCGACAGCGAGCATCAGCGCCTGCCAGGTGCCGCCGGTGTGACGCTCCGCCAGCGCAGCGGCCTCCAGCCGGCGCCCCGGGCCATCGGCCAACACGAGCACGCTCGGGCCGGCGCCCGACACGACCGCGGCGAAGCCCTCGGCGCGAAGCGCGCGGACGAGCGCGTCGGTCTCCGGCATCGCCTGAGCGCGGCGCTCCTGGTGGAGCCGGTCCTCGGTCGCGGCCATCAGCAGCTCAGGACTCTGCGTGAGCGCGGCGATCAGCAGGGCCGACCGCGACAGGTTGAACACGGCGTCCTCGCGGGACACGGCGGGGTCGAGCACGCTGCGCGCCGTCGACGTCGACATCGTGCGGTCAGGAACGAACACCACGGGCGCGACGCCCCGGTGCACGAGGAGCTTCGTATGACGCGGCGTCTCGTCGTCGGTCCACGCGATCGTGAGGCCGCCGAACAGAGCCGGTGCGACGTTGTCGGGGTGCCCTTCGAGCTCGGTCGCGAGACGCAGCAGGTCGGCATCGCTGAACTCCGCGCGCCCCTCCAGCAGCCCCTTGGCCGCGAGCAGGCCCGCGACCACGGCGGATCCGCTGGACCCGAGGCCGCGGCCGTGCGGGATGCCGTTACGGGCGTCGATGCGGAGCCCCGGCGCCGCGACGCCCACCGACTCGTACGCGTATCGCACGGTGCGGGCGATGAGGTTGCTCTCGTCGACGGGGATCTCGTCGGCACCGGATCCGGTCACCGAGATGTCGAGCTCGCCCGCCGGCAGGCCTGTGATGGTCAGCTCGTCATACGCACTCAGCGCGAGACCGAGCGTGTCGAAGCCTGGGCCGAGATTCGCGCTCGTCGCGGGCACGCGCACCGCGACGGAGCGGAGCGGCGAGGTCACACTCACTCCCCCTCCACGCGCAGCACCGTGACGACGCGCACGACGACATCGCTCGCGGCGAGATTCTCGACGGTGTCGCTCAGTGCCTGCTCGCGCGCGCGGTGCGTACCGATGACGAGGCGCGCGCGGTTGGCGCCCGTCTCGTCTTCGGCGATCGTCTGCTCGAGCCGGGCGATCGAGACGCCGCCGTCGCTGAGGATGTTGGCGACCGTAGCGAGGACGCCCTGCTTGTCGGCGACGTCGAGCGTGATCTGGTAGCGCGTCGTGATGCGACCGATCGGAGCAACGGGGCGATCGCCGCGCGCGGACTCGCCGATCCCGACCCCGCCCGCGATGTGGCGGCGCGCCGCCGAGACGACATCGCCGAGGATCGCGGAGGCCGTCTCGCGCCCGCCGGCGCCGGCACCGTAGAACATGAGCGGGCCAGCCGCTGCGGCCTCGACGTAGACAGCGTTGTTTCCGCCGCGCACGCTCGCCAGCGGATGCTCGCGGTCGACGAGGGCCGGGTAGACGCGCACCGAGATCGCCTCGCCGTCCGCCCCCTCGCCGGGGAGCTGCTCGCACGTCGCCAGGAGCTTGATGACGTAGCCGGCGTTCTTCGCGTTCTCGATCGCGGCGGCGTCGATCGAAGCGATACCCTCACAGTGCACGGCCTCGAGCGGCACGTTGGTGTGGAAGGCGAGGCTGGCAAGGATGGCCGCCTTCTGCGCGGCGTCATGCCCCTCGACATCGGCCGTCGGATCCGCCTCGGCGTACCCGAGCGCCTGGGCGTCGGCGAGCACCTCGTCGAAGTCGGCACCCTCACGGTCCATGCGGTCGAGGATGTAGTTCGTCGTGCCGTTGACGATGCCGAAGATGCGTCGGACGTGGTCGCCGGCGAGAGAGTCCTTGAGCGGGCGCAGGATCGGGATCGCGGCCGCGACCGACGCCTCGTAGGAGACGGAGGCGCCGACCTGGTCTGCCGCGTCGAAGATCTCCGCGCCGTGGCTCGCGAGCAGGGCCTTGTTGCCCGTCACGACGTCGGCACCGGACTGCAGCGCCTCGATGATGTGCGTGCGCGCCGGCTCGATCCCGCCCATGAGCTCGATGACGATGTCAGCGCCGACGATCAGCTCGTGTGCGTCTGTCGTGAGCAGCTCCTGCGGCAGCTCGACGTCGCGCGGTGCGTTGACGTCACGGACAGCGATTCCCGCGAGCTCGAGTCGGGCACCCGCGCGCTCCGAAAGCTCGTCCGTGTTGTCGAGAAGCAGGCGCGCGACCTGCGACCCGACGGATCCGGCTCCGAGCAGCGCGACGCGCAGAGTTCGGTGTTCGATCATTCTTCTCCCTGATTGCGGACGGGTGGCAGGAGGCCCGTATCGCGCGCGAGAAGATCGTCGATCGTCTCGCCGCGCAGCAGGACGCGGGTCTCGCCGTCGCGCACCGCCACAACGGGCGGGCGCGGGACGTGGTTGTAGTTGCTCGCCATCGCGGCCGAGTACGCGCCGGTCGCCGCCACGGCGACCAGGTCGCCGGGTGCGACGTCGCTCGGCAGGTACTCGCTGTCGACGACGATGTCGCCCGATTCGCAGTGCATGCCCACCACGCGCACGAGCGTCGGATCCGCCGCGGAGACCCGCGAGGCGATCCGCGCCGAGTAGTGCGCGCCGTACAGCGCGGGGCGAATGTTGTCGCTCATCCCGCCATCGACCGCGACGTAGAGGCGATCGGCCGCGCCCTGCGCGGTATCAACGGCGACCTGCTTGGTCGTGCCGACCTCGTAAAGCGTGATGCCGCCGGGGCCGACGATGGATCGGCCGGGCTCGAACGCGAGCGCGGGCAACGCGATCCCCCGCGCCTGGCATTCCGTCTGGACCGCGTCGACGATGCCGTCCGCGAGCTCCTCGATCGGGGCGGGGTCTTCGACGCGCGTGTAGGCGATGCCGAATCCGCCGCCGAGGTTCAGCAGCGGCACTGGTCCGCCGTCGAGCAGACGCTGGTGCAGGTCGAGCACGCGCGACGCCGACTCGCGGAAGCCGTCGACGCCGAAGATCTGGGATCCGATGTGGCAATGCAGGCCGAGGAATTCGACGTGCGGGAGCTCGCGGATCCGGCGCACCGCCGCCTCGCCCTCGTCAAGGGAGAAACCGAACTTCTGGTCTTCGTGCGCCGTTGCAAGGAACTCGTGAGTGTCGGCGTGAACGCCGCTGCGCACCCGAACGAGAACGCGCTGGTCGCGCCCGAGGCGCTCCGTGATCGCGCCGATCCGCTCGATCTCGATGTCGGAGTCGACGATGATCGTGCCGATACCGACCGAGACCGCCCGCTCGAGCTCGCCGAAGGACTTGTTGTTCCCGTGGAATCCGATGCGGTCGGCGGGCACGCCCGCGGCGAGCGCGGTCTCAAGCTCGCCGCGCGAGCACACATCGATGCTGAGACCGGCGTCGAGCACCCAGCGCGCGATGTCCGCCGTCAGGAGCGCCTTGCCCGCGTAGTACACGCGGCAGGTGCCGCCGTGACGTGACGTCGCGTGGGAGAAGGCACGATAGGTCCGCTCCGCGCGACCGCGGACGTCGTCTTCGTCGAGGACCATGAGCGGGGTGCCGTGACGCGACACGAGCTCGGTCGCCGTCAGACCGCCGACAACGAGTTCTCCGCCTGCCCGGTGCGCGGATGCGGGCCAGACGCGCTCGGGCAGGTCGTTCGCGTCCGCGGGGACGCTGAGCCATGAGGGGGCGAGCGGGTGAGCGGTGCCGGACGCGGAGACCATCGAGCGGGTACGACCTTACGGATTGACGAGGCAGGGACCCGCCGCGATCGCCGTCACGCCGGGTGTCTGACGAGTCTACTGTGACCGCCGGGCGGACGGTGTCGCGTGAGACGCGGTCACATCCGTTCGGGTGCGCTCACGCCGAGGAGCGAGAGGCCGTTACGCAGCACCTGACCGGTCGCGTCGTTGAGCCACAGGCGCGTGTGGTGCACCGGCTCGACGGCGCCGTCACCCTTCGGCGTGACACGGCAGCGGTCGTACCAGCGGTGGTAGAGGCCGGCGAGCTCCTCGAGATAGCGGGCGACGCGGTGCGGTTCGCGCACCTCTGCCGCGTAGCCGACGATGCGAGGGAACTCCTGCAGCGCGCCGAGGAGGGCTGCCTCCGTCTCGTGCGTGAGCAGCTCGGGGTGGAACTCCTCCCGCGCCACGTCGGAGTCGGCGGCGTTGCGCGCAACGTTGTGGGTGCGCGCGTGGGCGTACTGCACGTAGAAGACCGGGTTGTCGTTCGTGCGCTTCTGCAGCAGCTCGGGATCCAGGTCGAGGGGCGAGTCGGCCGGCGAGCGCTCGAGCGAGTATCGCAGCGCGTCGGTCCCGACCCACGCGACGATGTCGTCCATCTCGATGATGTTTCCCGCACGCTTCGAGAGGCGCGCGCCGTTGATCGACACCATCTGGCCGATGAGGACCTCGATGTTCTTCTCGGGATCCTCTCCGGCGGCGCCTGCGAGCGCCTTGAGGCGGTGCACGTACCCGTGGTGGTCGGCTCCGAGCAGGTAGATCTTGCTGATCCAGCCGCGGTCGCTCTTGTCGAGGTAGTACGCGGCATCCGCGGCGAAGTAGGTGTAGACGCCGTTGCCGCGGCGGATGACGCGATCCTTGTCGTCGCCGAAGTCGGTCGTCCGCACCCACACGGCGTCGTCGGCATCGTAGACGTGCCCCTGCTCGCGCAGGCGGTCGACGGCGCCGTCGATGAGGCTCGGATCCCCCGCATGCAGGTCGCGCTCCGAGAACCAGACGTCGAACTCGACGTTGAACGCGGCGAGGGAGGCCTTGATCTCGGCCAGCTGGTGCGGGTAAGCCAGATCGCGGGCGAGGGTGAGCTGCTCGTCGCGGGGCAGCGAGAGCAGGTCGGGGCGCTCCTGGAGCACGGCGCGGCCGAGCTCGTCGATGTACGAACCGGAGTAGCCGCCCTCCGGCTTCTCCTCGTCGTTCAGCGCCGCCACGATCGAGGCGCCGAAGCGATCCATCTGCGCGCCGGCGTCGTTGATGTAGTACTCCCGGGCGACGGTGGCCCCGGATGCCTCGAGCAGTCGGGCGATCGCATCGCCGAGCGCCGCCCAGCGCGTGTGCGCCACGTGCAGGGGCCCGACCGGGTTCGCGCTGACGAACTCGAGGTTGACGCGGTTGCCCGCCTGGGCGTCGTTGCGCCCGTATTCCGCGCCGGCCTCGACGATCGTCTTCGCGAGCTGTCCCGCGGCCGCGGCGTCGAGGCGGATGTTGATGAAGCCCGGTCCCGCAACCTCGACCGAGGCGACGCCGTCGACGGATGCGAGGCCGTCCGCGAGCTCCTGCGCGAGTTCGCGCGGGTTCTGGCCGACACGCCCTGCGAACTTCATCGCGGTGTTGGTCGCCCAGTCCCCGTGGTCGCGGTTGCGCGGGCGTTCGAACGTGATGTCATCGGCCGACACTCCGAGTGGCTCGCCGGGGCGGCGCTTTTCCGCGACGGCGTCGAGGACGGCGAGCAGGGCGGAGGCGAGAGCGTCGGGGTTCATAGGGAATCAATCTTAGAAGCCATACGCTTGGAGGATGCACCGTGGTCACGCCCGCCTCGCCGCAGCCGCCGTCCTGATCGGATGCTTCGCGCTCGCCGGATGCGCCAGCGAGTCGTACGGCGTCGACGTCTCGGGCGGCATGCCCTACGCCGCGCCGGAGGACACGCCCGCGGAGAGCGACGAACCGTCACTTCTCGTATTCGGCGACTCCTGGACCTACGGGATGGCCGCGACCACGCCGACGGGCGGATACGCGTACCTCGCGGGCGAGTCGCTCGGCTGGGACACCACGGTCGATGGCGAGAACGGCAGCGGCTATCTGCGCCCCGGCGAGCTCGGCGGCGTCTACGGCACCCGCGTGCTGCAGCTGGATCCGAATCTCGAGCCCGACGTCATCGTCGTGCAGGGATCCATCAACGACCGCGGCAGCGATCTCGACGGGCTGTCGGCGGCTGCCCACTCCGTCTGGCGCGCGCTCCAGACGCGCTACCCGAGCGCGGAGCTCGTCGTGCTCGGACCGGCTCCAAGCGTGCTCCCGGTGAATGACAGCGTGCGCAAGATCGACACGGTGCTGAGCCGCCTCGCGAACGTCGAGGAGGTCGCCTACATCTCTCCCCTCACAGAGCAGTGGATCACCGAGGACAATTTCGCGAACGTCATCGACACGTCGAAGAAGAGTCGGAATCATCCCTCCGACAGTGGCCACGAATACCTCGCCGAACGGCTCGCGGTCGAGCTCGAGGCGATCGACATGACGCCTGATGAGAGCTGACGACACAGCTCCCGCGCGCGCCGGCAGCGCGCGGGCCGCCTTCCTCCCGGCTCTCGCAGTCTGCCTTGCGGCTCCCGCGTTTTTCGTCCTCGAGATCACCTGGGTCGGCTGGATCCTCTCCGCCGTCGGCCTCGCGGGCGCCTGGCTGGCAGATCGGCACACGCGGTCCGGACTCCTCCGCGACCTCGCGCTCATCGTCGTCGGGATGCTCATCGTCAGCGCGATCCCGCTCGCCGCCGAACTCGACAACGCGGCGATGGTCCGGTTCACCATCGCGCTTGGCGGTGCCGTCGCCGTCCCCTATCTGCTGTCGCGCTTCGTGTTCCGCGACCACGCGATCCGCTTCCCGTGGCGTACGGGTGAGCGGTGGCGGCCCGCGCAGTGGGTCTGGCTGGCCGCCGTACTCGTCCTCGGCTGGCTGATCCTGCCGTTCTACTTCATCACGAGCGACGTCTACCTCAACTGGCCGGTCGTGGACACGCCCGACCTCATGGCACGCCTGTTCGTGGGAGTCGGCGCCGTCGGCATCTGGGACGAGCTGTTCTTCATCTGCACGGTGTTCGCGCTGCTGCGGCGTCACCTGCCGAACTGGACGGCGAACCTGCTGCAGGCGATCGTGTTCGTGTCGTTCCTCTGGGAGCTCGGCTACCGCGCGTGGGGTCCCGTGCTCACGATCCCGTTCGCGCTGCTCCAGGGTGTCATCTTCCTGCGGACACGGTCACTCGCCTACGTGGTGACCGTGCACCTGCTGTTCGACGCCGTCGTGTTCGCAGTGCTCGTCCACGCGCACAATCCAGGGATGCTCGACGCGTTCTTCCTGGTCAACTGAGCGCCCGTCACCGCGCGGCGCCGGCCGGGCGCGGGCTGAGGCCGAGCATCTTCTTGCGCTGGTGCACGGTCAGATAGCGCAGCCCGTCGGACCCGGCGGCGAACGCGCGCCGCGAACGTTTCGGCAGCCAGACCAGTGCACCCGGGACGAGCGCGACGTCGCCGCGCTCGGTCACGAGGGTCCCGGATCCGCTGACCACGTGCACGAGCACGTCGAGATCGGGGCCGACGTGCTCGGCGATGCCGTCGCCGGCGGGAAGCGAGATCACGTTGGCGTCGAGCGTGCGGTCACGGGCGGCGAGATTCCACACGGCGCCTGAGCTCCCCTCCGCGGCGCTGTCGCCGACGATGCGCGGTAGCGCCGTCGAAGTGAGCTTCGAGATGCGCACCCGCCAGTCGCCGTCGTCACGATTCTCGTAGTCCCAACTGAAGCTGCCCGGGTGTTCGCGGTCGAATTCATCGCGGAGATGTTTCGGATCGTGGTCGTTCACGAGAACGAAGGACTCTGCGGCGGCGAGCGCGTCGTATGCGGCAAAGATGCGCGGATGACGCTCGGTTTTCGACACGCTTCGGACGTCGAGTATCTGTGATTCCATCGGGGCTCCTCCCGGGTCCGTCCTCCGGAGTCTACGAGTCGGCGCAGGCGTCGGGGCTCGATGGATTCACTGCACCCATAGCACCTTTGTTCTATTTTTCCTTACTCTCTACTCTTGTTTCCCGTATTTTTGTTCGATAGAATGTGCTCATGACGGAAGACGAGTTCGACGACCGACTGGCGGGCCTCACGCCCGAACAGCGCGTCGAGGCGCGAGCAGCGCTCGACGAACTCGCCGACGCCGTCGAGGCCGCGTCGATGATCGAGGGTCACATCCTGTCGCTCCAGGCGCGCCTGGCGAAGCTCGCCGACGCGACAGCGGCCGGATCGCCAAACCACGCCGCCCGCGAGTACGCGCGGCGCTCGATGTCCGCGCAGGTCGCGCTCGCGATGCGCGTCCACCCGTCTTCGGCGTCCGCGCAGCTCGCGATCGCCGAACAGATCCACGACGACTCGCCGGCGATCCTCGAGTCGATGTGTGAGGGAAAGTGCACACGGAAGCATGCCGAGCAGGTCGCGCGAGCCGGCGCGAACCTCGACGCCGGCGGCCGGGCGTCACTCGATCAGAACGCCGTGCCGTTCGCCGAAACGCGCACCCCGGGCGAACTCCGGCGCATCCTCGCCAAGCAGGCCGCAGACCTCGCTCCCCGCACGCTGCGAGAGCGGCACGCCGAGGCGCGCACCGAGCGCAGGATCACGATCACCGACCTCGACGACGGCATGAGCGAGCTGCTGCTCCTCGCGCCCACGTTCGAGACGCACGCGCTGCACGATCGCCTCACACAGATGGGCCGGGCCATCAAGGCCGACCGGTCCCGCGCGCGGAGCGCCTTCCGCGACGACCACGGATATCTCCCGGAGGACGGCTGGACGGCTCCCGTGTCGGGCGAGATCGATGGCGGCGACGCGGTCGCGATCGCGGCAACCGATCGGCGGACGATGGACCAGATCCGTGTCGATCTGCTGCTGGATCTCCTCCTCACCGCTGCGCCGAGCGGACACGACCTCGTCGCCTCGGGAACCGGATCCTCACTGAGCGGCGTACGGGCAAGCGTGCACGTCACCGTTCCTACTTCACAGCTGATCGACCCCGACGACGGCGTCGCGTGGATCGATGGCGGGGCGCTCATCTCCCCCGACACCGCGCGCATCGTGGCGGGCAACACCGTCGGCTGGGAGCGCATCTTCCACCGACCGGTCGACGGCGCGATCACCGCCGTCGACCACTACCGCCCCACTGTGGCGCAGCGCCGAGCACTCGTCGCGCGAGACATGGCGTGTCGCTTCCCGGGGTGTCGTGTGCCCGCACACCGATGTGATGTCGATCACGCGCACGATTATGCGCGCGGCGGCACGACGGAACTGTCCAACCTCGAGTCGCTGTGCGCCGCGCACCACCAGATGAAACATCAGGACGCCTGGGGCGTACGGCAGGTCGGAGGTGGCGTGTTCGAATGGACCACGCCGACAGGAAAAGTCGTGACGGACGAGCCGGTCAGCCGCGTCTTCTTCCAGGAGACGCCGGGCGCAGCCGAACTCGAACAGGAGCGGCTCGCGGCGAAGCGGGCGCGCAGGGCCGAGCAGAGCCGTGCGGAAGAGCGGCGCGAGATCGCACGGGAGCAGCGCGCGGCGCACGAGCGGGCCTCGCGCTCACGTCCCGACGGAGACCGCAGCAGCACCTTCGGCCCCTGCGATGACGCGACGTCCCACTGGTTGGCGACGGGCGACGATCGGGTGTTCGGGTGGACGGCAGAGGAGTTTCTCGAGGGTCTCGCTGCCGGAACCATCGTCGACCCGGAACGCGTCGAGCAATAGCTCCAGCCCGTCCGCGGTCCACACGCCGACTTCCCAGCCACCGGTACCCTGAGCGCGACTGCATATCCGTCGCGGGACGGCGTCGACCACGGAATGATCCGGCGCACCCCGCTGTTCCCTCTCGCGGGTGCCGGAGCGGCGTTCAATCGGTGGTCACCGTGCTGCAGAAGAGGAGCCAGATGATGTCGGACCAGAAGCCACAGCGCCGCGCAGTCGGCTGGCAGAGACTGGAGAACGCGCTTGTCGCGAGCGCAATCGTCGTCGCCATGATCGCGTGGGGCCAGCCCTGGTGGATCCTGCTGGCCGCCTTCCTCGCCTTCGACATCTCGGCGCTGGGATACGTGATCAACGAGCGGGTGGGCGCGTTCTGCTACAACCTGGTCCACAACTACGCCGCGCCGGCCGCGCTGATCACAGTGTGGGCGGGGCTGCAGCTCGGCGGCGTCAGTCTCGACTGGATCGCGGTCGTCGCCGCGAGTTGGGGCTTCCACGTCGCCGTCGACCGCGCCTTGGGCTTCGGGCTGAAGCTCGGCCCGTTCGGTCACACCCACCTGGGGATCCTCGGCACGACTGCGGGGTCGCGGAAACCCTCGTCAGAGGCTCGGAAGACATCAGCCGGCGGCGGCTGACCGAGCATCGTGCAGCATCGAGCGGGCGCGCACGATCTCGCCGATCAGCAGCGGCACGCAGAAGAAGGCAGCGAGGACACTGCCGAAGGCAACCCACGCCAGCAGGGCAACTCCAGGCTCTTCAACGGTGCCCGCGCGACTGGCCACCCAGACCAGGCCGGCCGCGAGGCTTGCCACGGCGAAGCTGATCGCGGCGAACCTGCGCCCGCCGTGCGCCGCGAGCCCGAAGATCACCACCATGGGCGGCAAGAACATCCCCAGCTCGTGGTCACGAAGGGCGAAGACGAGATAGGACGCCGTGCTGATGATCGCCACCGTACGGGGAAACCGGTCGAAGAATGCCAGGGACCCACAGCCGACGACCACGATGACGAACGTCAATGTGTCGGCGTGGCGAGTCTCTCCCCAACCGTCTACCGGCGAGAACGACTCACCGGTGGTGCTGCCGATCGTCGCGCCGAGTTCGATGATCAACACCACCAACGCGATCACGATCCAGGCGAGAGTACGACGAGTCATCTCCACATCACCGCCACGACAACGTCGACGACCGCGAGACCGCCGGCCGAGTGAAACAGTGGCCGGACCGCGGCCGCCTCTCCACCCCGACGCCGTCGCGCCAGGATCGCGGCGACGAGAAGGCCGAGCGCCACCACGGCGATGCCGAGCTTGACGATCATCTTCAGCTCGATGACATGCAGGCCTTGAAGGCGATTGGCGGCGATGAGTGCGTTGCCCGTAACAACCTGCACGATCGAACCAATGAGCATCAGGCGCAGGCGAAGAGGCTCGTTGCGGCGAAGCTGTAGCAGATAAGGCCCGATCAAGGCAGCGAACCCAACGAAGTGGGCCACGATCAGTGCTAGGTGCGCGTTCTCCAGGAATGGCATGGTTCTCCGAGCTCTCAGGGTGAGTAAACATTCACTTACCCTTAGACTGACAGGATGGCTACGCCTTCGTCAACCCAGGAACCGCCGGGCGGCGCACCATCCACCCGCGAGCGCATCCTGGGCGCCGCGGCCACCATCATGCGCCGCGATGGTCTCGTGCGGGCCACGACCAAGAAGATCGCCCGAGAGGCCGGTTGTTCGGAGGCTCTGCTCTACAAGCACTTCCCCGATAAGCACGACATCTTCCTACGCGTACTGACGGAGCGCTCACCGCGGCTCGACGCGGCGATCGATTGGCCAGGCACCAAGACAGTGACGGCCAATCTCGAACATCTGGTCGTGAACCTGCTCGAGTTCTACGAACAAGGCTTCCCGATCGCCGCGTCCATCTTCAGCAACACGGAACTGCTCACAGCCCACCGGGAAGCGATGGCGGCGCGCGGCGCGGGACCACGTGGCCCGTCAACGATCGTCATGCGCTATCTCGACGACGAGGTGCAACTCGGTCGACTGCCGACCCTCGATACTGACGCCATCGCGCATCTTCTCACCGGAGCCGCGCTGCACACGGCATTCCTGGCTGCGTACTCGGGGACCCCGATATCTGACTCCACGGCGCTGGCACATCGCCTCGTTGCCGCCCTCAACCTCCCAGCCTGATCGCAACACGGAGGCCGCTGGACCTGCGCAAGACGGAGCACAACCGCATCACCAGGGACGGCGTCAGGAGGGTTGCGGACGACAGCTCTTTGGCGCCCCCAACAGGAATCGAACCTGCGACCTTCGGTACCGGAAACCGACGCTCTATCCCCTGAGCTATGGAGGCTCAACGAGCTTATCAGCCGGTGCGGGTCGCTCCGTTCATGCCGCCGTCGACAGCAGCGCGTCGAGTGCGCGGTGTGCGCGCGCCGATGCCGCGACGCGATCGTCGGCGAGAGCGACCCACATCGCGCCCTCGTTCATCGCGCCCGACAACAGCGCCGTCATGGCGTCGATGAGCTCCTCATCGCCGCCGATCGCCGCGATGGCCTCGCGAAGGTGTCGCTCGGAATTCTCCTGGTCGAGCCGCCGCCACTCGTGAGGACCGATGACAGAGGCGGCGTCGACCAGAAGCACCCGGAGCGCGACATCGTCGGTGACCGCGTCGAGGAACGCGTGACAGCCCGCGCGCAACTGCGCGCGCGGATCAGCCTCCGCCGCCTCTGCCGCGGCGACGACGGTCTCCGCGACGCGCTCCTGCAGCCGCTGCACGACAGCACGGAAGAGGCCCTCTTTGTCGCGAAAGTGGTGATAGACCGCGCCGCGCGTGACTCCTGCGTGTTGGGCGATGTCACCGAGGGAGACCTCGGCGTACCCACGCGCCCCGAACAGCTCGAGGGCCCGGGTCAGAACGGTCTCCGCGGTACGCGCCGCGTCGGCGGCGGATGCACGTGGCATGATCTCCCCCTTGCGCTTACATACACACTGCACGTATCTTCGGTGCAGTTACATTCTTACTGTACGTAAAGGAGTCTCTCATGCCCACGACAAGCGTGTACCCAGTGCTCATGTGCTCTGATGTCACGGCCGCCGCCGACTTCTTCCGGGACGGCTTCGGGTTCGATACGACGTTCGCGACCGACTGGTACGTGAGCCTGCGATCGGGCGACGACGAGCTCGCGCTGCTCGCGCACGACCATGCGACCGTGCCTGAGGCGCACCGCGCGCTCGCCCAGGGCGTGATCATCAACGTCGAGGTCGACGACGTCGACGCGGTACACGACCGCCTCGTCGGGGAGGGACACGAGCTCATCGCTCCCCTGCGCGACGAGGACTTCGGTCAGCGTCACTTCATCATCGCGGGCCCGGGCTGTCTCGTCGACGTAATCCAGCCGATCGCCCCGAGCGCCGAGTTCCTCGCCGCATACGCCCAGGAGTGACCCGGCGGATCTCCCGGTCCAGCCACAACGGCGCAACCGGGAGATCCGCTGCGTCATCAGGCCCTGCGGCGCGTGCGTACGATCGACGTACCGAGTGCAGCGAGCGAGACGACGACGGCGACACCCGACAGCGCGAGAGGCACGGCGCCTCCCCCGCCGGACGCCGAGTCGTCCTCGGCCGGGGCGTGCTCAGCCGCGTCCTCGTGCTCCATCTCCGCGTTCCCCGCTTCGCCGTCCTGCGGTCCCGTCAGCTCGAGCACGGGCGCAGGAGCGTCGAGATCGTGAGGATCCTCGCCGTCCGCCGCGACCTCGCTCCATGCGATCGCCCCGTCCTCGCAGACCTGCTCGACCGGGAACGCGAGGGCGTCTGCTGCGTCGTCGGCGAAGCCGACCAGCAGCTCCGCCTCCCCGCGCGCGGCGTCCGGAATGGGCGTTTCGGCCGTGAATGTCACGGTCGATACCCGTCCCGCCTCTCCCCCGCGCTCGATGTCGACCGCCCAGCCCGCGCCCGCGATGGGATGCACACCGGACAGCCCGTCGGGCATCTCAATTGAGAGCCCGGTCGTCGCCGATCCGTCGCACCCGTGGTTGAAGCCGAACGTGAGGGTCGCTTGGCCGCCTGCGACCGCATCGCCGTCCGCGTCGACGCCGACGTGCGCCGACGCGGCGACGGGGGCGAGGACGAGTGCCGCGCCGACTGCGGCGCCGACGACGATCTTCTTCGTCGTGTTCTTCATAGTTCTTCCTTCGAAAGCATGCGAAACGCACCGGTCCTTCGACCGGTGACGATGATGTGATCTCAGGAGAGAGCGGGTGGGCCACGCACGCCCGTCGCGGGTGCGGCGACCGGGGCGAGTCGGATCCGCGGCACGCGGTTCGCCAGCACCCGCGGGACATCCGGGAACGTACGCGTCGACACGAGCGCGCGCAGCGACGCGCGCACCCAGTCCCAGCCGCGCAAGAGTACGCCTTCGCCGTACGCGAGGATCGCGACCGTCGCGATCGCGGCCCCGATGTGCGCCGCGAGCATCGGCGAGTGCACGGTCGCCGACCCCGCGCTCGCGGCCACCGTGTGAGCGAGTCCGCCGTGCTGATGGCTCGACGCGACCGCAGTTCCGGCCTCCGGGGATCCGAGGATCGAGAAGATGCCGTGGAACGCGAGCTGCGCGACAGCGGTCGTCGCCGCGATGCGTCCGAGGCGCCGCGCGGCGCCCGCCCGATGCGGCGGACGGGTGCCGCCCATCAGCACGCCGGCGGGCAACACGAGGAGCGCCGCCATGCCGATGACGATCGTGGGTGCGGGCGGAGCTCCCCCGCCGTGCGTGTGCGAGATGGCGGCAAGCAGCGTCGCGACCGCGGATGCGAGGGATCCGCGGACGACGAGACGCTGCCGACCGGTCATGCGTTACCTCTCGACGCGTCGGTAGGTCAGGTCGCGGATCTCGCGGCCCTTGTCGATCCCCTTGCGCTCGAACGCGGTCATCGGCCGCCCAGTGAAGCGGTCGGCCCAATCGCCTTCGAAGGCGCGTGCGAACTCCGGTTCGTCGTCGAGCACCTCCCGCATCTGCAGGGCGTAGTCCTCCCAGTCGGTGGCCAGACGCAGCAGCCCGCCGTCGCGGAGCGCACGCCCGGCGAGCCGTCCGAAGCCGGGACTGATCATGCGGCGCTTGTGGTGACGCTTCTTGTGCCACGGGTCGGGGAAGAAGATGCGTACCTCGTCGGCGGACCCTTCCGGCAACAGCGTCGCGAGCACCTCAGGGGCGTTCGCCTCGATCAGGCGCAGGTTCGTCAGCCCCGCCTTCTCCGCCTCGAGCATCGTCCGCGCGATCCCACCGCGGTACACCTCGACACCCAGCAGATCGATCTCCGGGTGCGCCTCGGCCGCGTGCATGATCGCATGGCCCTGCCCCGTGCCGATCTCCACGACGAGCGGCGCGGTGCGGCCATATTCCTCCGAGGGAATGAGCCGGGCATCGGGATGGACGGACGTCTGTGCGACGTCGCGCGGGACCTCGACGACGTACGTCGGCGCAAGCTCGCTCCACGCGCGTTCCTGCGCCGAGGAGATGCGGCCGTTTCGGCGCACAAAAGAGACGGATCCTGAGCGGCGCGTACCGGGTTCGGTCATGCCTGACAGCGTACGCGGCACCGCTGAGTCCTCGCGGCGCACGTCAGTGAGGATCCGCGCCATCGACCGTCACGAAGTCGATGAGCTCCTCGACGCGGCCGAGCAACTCCGGTTCCAGATCTCGGAACGTCGTCACGCGCGACAGGATCCGCTGCCACGCGATACCGATGTCCTCGGGTGACGAGGCGGGCCATCCGAGTCCGCGGCAGATGCCGGTCTTCCAGTCCTGCCCGCGCGGCACGACCGGCCACGCCGGGATCCCCAACGCGGACGGCTTCACGCACTGCCACACGTCGACGAATGGGTGCCCGACGATCTTCAGGTGCCGGCCGTGCGGGCCGGCAAGGATCCGGGACGAGATGCGCTGCTCCTTCGACCCGTCGACGAGGTGGTCGACGAGCACGCCGTAGCGCCGGGTCGCGTCCGGCGGCTCTGTGGCCAGCACCTCTTCGAGGAGGTCGAGACCCTGGAGGAACTCGACGACCACGCCTTCGGCGCGCAGGTCGGCACCCCACACCTTCTCGACGAGCTCGGCGTCGTGCTTGCCCTCGACGAGGATGCGGCTCGGTCGCGCAACCCGCGCCCTGCCGTCGTCCGCCGCGAAGGAGCCGGACGCCGTGCGCGTGCGGCCGCGCGCCGCGGCCGACGCCTTCTCGAGGCGCACGGGTTCGCCATCGATGAGGAAACCGGCGCCGAGCGGAAACGAACGCCGACGCCCCTTCCAGTCCTCGAGCTCGACCATCCCCGCCTCGACGCGAGTGACGGCCCCGCACCACCCGTCCCCCGCGACCTCGACCACCAGGTCGCGCTCCGCCGGAACGGGACGCGAAACCTTCTTGCCCTTCTGCTGCCAGCCGGGCGCGAGCACATCGGATCCGTACCTGTCTTCGAACATCACCGTCAGCGTACGCGTCCCGCGGGTGATTTCCGGGTGAACGACCTCCCCATGTCTCACGCCCTCTCTAGGATCGAAGGAGACGCTCCGAAGGGGGAACAATGCGCAACACGCTCATTCGCTGGGTCGCCGCGCTCGGCGCCGGCCTCGCACTCGTTCTCGCGCCCGCGACCGCGTGGGCGACAGATCCGCCCTCGCTCGGCAGCGGCTACGTGCACGACGCATCCGACGTGCTCAGCGACGGCGAGGAGCGCGCTGCGAACGAGCGCCTCGAAGGGCTCGCCGCGGGAAGCGATGTGCAGCTGTGGGTGGTGTTCGTCGACGACTTCACGAACCCGACCGACAGCGCCTCCTGGGCCGATCAGACAGCCGAATCGAACGGCCTCGGGGCCGGCCAGTATCTGCTCGCGATCGCCACAGAGGGTCGACAGCTGTACCTGTCAGCACCCGCGGAAGGCGCGCTCAGCGAGCAGACGCTCGTGAGCATCGAACAGGCGGCCGGCGCCGCCCTCAGCTCGAACGACTGGGTCGGCGCGGTCGACGCGGCGGCCGACGAGCTGCAAGAGCGATCCCAGCCGAACTACACCGTGTGGTGGGTCGTCGGCGGTCTCGTGGTGGTCGCGGTCATCGTCATCGTGGGGCTCGGCGTCGCGCGCAGGGCGAAGAAGCGCCGCGAAGCGGCCGCCGCTCGCGAGCAGCTCACCGCCGATGTGGATCGCCTCCGGTCCGAGGCCTCGGCGCTTCTCGTCGACATGGATGATTCGCTGCGCACGGCCGAGCAGGAGGTCGGGTTCGCCGTCGCGGAGTTCGGTGCGGACGCCGTCGTCGAGTTCCGCGAGGCGCTGCGCGAGGCGCGCGGCGCCCTCGACACGGCGTTCGCGATCCAGCAGCGTCTCGACGACGAGACGCCCGAGACCCTGGCACAGCAGCACGAGCTGTACGAGGAGATCATCACGCTGCTCGAGCGATCCGACCAGGCTCTCGACGCGAAGGCCGAGAGCTTCGATGAGCTGCGCGCGCTGTCACGCAATGCGCCGCAGGCGCTTGAGCGCCTCACGTCCGAGCGCGCTGCCGCCGCCGACGCCCCGGAACGGGCCGCCTCCGACCTCGCCCGACTGCGCGAGACCTACGCCTCCCCCGCCCTCGACGACGTCGAGGACAACGACGAGCAGGCGGCGGCTCGCCTGGAGTTCGTCGATGTGCGGCTCGCGGAAGCGCGCGAGCATCTCGACGCAGACAACGCGGGTGAGGCCGCCCTCGACCTCCACGAGGCCGAGCAGGCTCTTGCCCAGGCGCTTGACTTGGCGGAAGCCGCCGCGCGCCTCGAAGAGGCGTTCCGCGACGCCGAAGCCGGGGCGCGTGAGACGCTCGCCGACCTCGAGAGCGACATTGCACAGGCGCAGTCGATGGAAGACCCGACGGGCGCGCTGGCCCGCGCCGTCGACGCCGCCCGCGCTCACATCGCCGCGGCTCGAGAGAACCTTTCCGGCACCGCACGCACCCCGCTCCTCCTTGCACAGGAGCTCGACCAGGCGAACGAACAGATGGATGCCGCGATCGGTTCCGCGCGCGAAGCGGCGGAGGCCCGGCGACGGAGCGAGCAACAACTCGATCAGGCCATCCGCCAGGCGACCGGGCAGCTCTCCTCCGCAGACACACTCGTGCGCACACTGCGCGGCGGGGTCGGTTCCTCGGCCCGCGCCCGGCTGGCGCAGGCGCGCACCCTGCTCGACCGTGCACACGACCTGCGCCCGACAGACCCCGATTCGGCGCTGCGCGACGCTCGCCGCGCACGCGACATCGCGCATCAGGCCGCGTCGGCCGCGCGCGCCGACGTACGCCGGTACAGCGCAGGCGGCTACGGCATGAACGCCGGCGGCGGCATGGGCGGCAACATCGTCGGCGGCATCGTGGGCGGTCTCATCGGCAGTGCCCTGTCAGGAGGCTCCCGCCGCGGGTCCGGCTGGGGTCACTCGTCACGCGGTTTCAGCTCCGGGATCGGCGGACGCGGTCGGAGCGGTGGCGGTTTCAGCGCCAGCCGCGGCCGCAGCGGAGGAGGTCGGCGCTTCTGACCCCGCACATAACCCAATTCGACACACTGACCCCACCGTTTCCATCCCTTCACCGCGAAAGGCACTCGATATGAGCAAGCAGTCCATCTTCGGGCGGATCTCCACGCTGATCCGCGCCAACGTCAACTCCCTCATCGACCAGGCCGAGGATCCTGAGAAGATGCTCGACCAGCTCGTGCGGGACTACACCAACAACATCGCGGACGCGGAATCTGCGATCGCTGAGACGATCGGCCAGTTGCGGCTGCTCGAGCGCGACACGGAAGAAGACAAGAAGGCCGCGACGGAGTGGGGCAACAAGGCCCTCGCCGCGAGCCGCAAGGGCGATGAGCTCCGGGCGGCGGGCGACAGCGCCGGCGCCGACAAGTTCGACAACCTCGCAAAGGTCGCCCTGCAGCGCCAGGTGCAGACGGAGAACGAGGTCAGAGCCGTCGAGCCGCAGATCCAGCAGCAGCAGGTCGTCGTCGACAAGCTCAAGGACGGCCTCAACGGCATGAAGCAGAAGCTCGAGCAGCTCAAGGGCAAGCGCAACGAGCTCGTGTCGCGCGCGAAGGTCGCCGACGCGCAGAACAAGGTCCACGACGCCGTCAAGTCGGTCGACGTCATGGACCCGACGAGCGAACTGGGCCGCTTCGAGGAGAAGGTCCGCCGCCAGGAGTCGCTCGCCGCGGGCAAGGCTGAGCTCAGCGCCTCCTCGCTCGACGCGCAGTTCGAGTCGCTCGAGGACGTCGGTGAGCTCACCGAGGTCGAGGCGCGGCTGGCCGCACTCAAGTCGGGCGGCAACAGCGGATCCATCACCGCAGGCTGACGACGCAGACGGCCGGGGACGCGACCTGAACGGGTCTCGGCCCCGGCCGTTTCGTTCACAGCACGAAAAGAGGAAGATATCGCCATGGCACGCTTCATCGTCGTCCCCCAGTGGCAGGGCTCCCGCTCGACCCGCGCGATGGCGCTCATCGACGGCGCGGAAGCGATCGCCGGTGATCTCCCGAGCGCGGCGACGCATCGCGTCGAGGTGCCCTTCGAAGCTGGCGAGAGTCTCGAGACAGGCGTGCTCCGCGCGAGCACCCTGCGTCGGGTGGCGAGACATCTCGCGGAGGAACTCGACGGGTTCGGGGGCGCGGAGGAGCGCCTCGTCGTCATCGGCGGCGACGGCGGCGTCGCCGTTCCCGCGATCGGACACGCTGCGCGCGCCGAGCTCGCCGTCGCGTGGTTCGACGCGCACGCCGGGTTGCACGTTCCGGATCCGGCCACCCCGATCGCTTACGAACAGGGTGCACTGCGGTCGGTTCTCGGGGAGGGACCGGAGGGGCTCGCGCTCGACCGCGACGCCGTGCACGCGGGGAACGTCGTCCTCATCGGGACGCGCGCCTACGAGGACGACGAAGCCGAGGTCATCGCGGACCGTGGGATGCACCTCGTCTCGGCCGACGCCTCGGCTGAGACGATCACCGATGCCGTTGCGGGGACCGGAGCGTCCGACGTGTTCGTCCATATCGACCTCGGCGTCCTCGACCCCAGTCGAATCACGGGTGTCCCCGACGCGCAGCCATTCGGCATGGAGCCGACCACGCTCATCGCGGCCATCGGCGCTCTCCGTGAGCGCTTCGCGCTCGTCGGAGCCTCGATCGTCGGCTTCGCGCCGCACTCGCCGGCCGAGGCAGTAGACGACCTCGGCACGATCCTTCGCGTGATCGGCGCCCTCGCGAAGGCGTGAGGCTCAGACGTACGCGGCGAGCGCGTCGCGCACCGTGATGGCGGAGCGATCGATGCCGATCTCGCCGGTGAGGTGCTCGACGATATCGGCCGTCGCGAGGTAGCCACCCAGCAGAGTGACGTGCGTCGCGGATGCGCTCTCGTCGCACAGCATTTCGTCCGCGTATGCGATGGCCGCGCGCGTAATCGCGACGCCGCGCTTGCACAGTGCGCTGGTGCCGGGGGCACCGCGGCGTGCCGAGCGATCGAGCCACGTGACCGTCATCCGCGGGGGCGCGGAGATGCGACCGATCCACGACGCGTCGGGAACCTCGAGGAACACGCGACCCGACGCGCACAGCGGCAATGTCGCGAGCAGAAGCTCGACATCCACGAGGGTCGTCTCGTCAGCGACGACGAGGTGCTGAGCGCGGGCGTGGCGCCGTGCGCGACAACGGGTGTCGTCGTGCGCGATGCTGATCTGCTGGCTCGTCATGATGTCTTCATCATACGCCAGGAAGGATAGCGTTGCCTAACCTCACTCGGAGTCGGAGAGCGGCGGCACCGGATACCGCCCCGCGATCGCGAGCCGGTTGAAGGCGTTGATCGAAATCGCGAGCCAGCTCACACCGATGTATTCCTTCTCCGACAGCACGCTGCCGACACGGCCATAGACGTCGTCGCGAACCCCGCCGTCGTGGATGAAGGTGAATTCCTCCGCCAGCTCAAGAGCGGCGCGCTCGCGCTCCGAGAAGACACCCGACTCGCGCCAGGTCGCGATCTGTCCGAGCTCGTCCATCGTGATGCCCGCCTTCTTCGCGGCGTTGACGTGCACCCGCACGCAGAAGGCACATCCGTTCAATTGCGAGCAGTGCAGTTGGACGAGTTCCTTCAGACGATCGTCGATGCCGTAGTCACTGCTGACGCGCCCGACCTCCTTCGCAAAGGCGTCGAGTGACGCGTACGCGCTCGGGGCGGACTTGGCCAGATGCACTCGCTTTTCGGTCATGGTCGCACCCTACCGACGCCTCCACCTACACGGGCGAAAATCCGCTATGCGCAGTCTCCTGAACCCGGGTCGAGCATTATGCGCACATCGTACGACTGAACTTGGGCAGATTTCCTTTCGATTTCCCAGTGGCGCCGCCGGGCCGACAGAATGGTGCCAACTTCTCTCCCTGATTCAAGGATGACCGCGATGGCAACGACCGACGACCGGTCCGTCTCGTTCGACCTCGACGACGGTCGCGTCCTCAGTGCTCGACGATCGGGCGCCGCGACCCCGCGCATCGCCTTCGTGCACGGCGCGGGGCTCAACGCTCACACGTGGGATCGCACGATCGCCGCCCTCGACGCTCCGGCCCTCGCGCTCGATCTGCCGGGTCACGGTGACTCCTCGTGGCGCGACGACGCGGACTACTCCGCGGACGCGCTCGCACCCGACATCGCTCGTGCCCTCGAGACGTGGACCTCCACGCCGGTCGTGCTCGTCGGTCATTCGCTCGGCGGGCTCGCGTCGATCGTGCTCGCCCGCGACCGGCCCGACCTCGTGGCGCACCTCGTGCTGGTCGACGTGCTGCCGGAGATCGAATCGGGCGGGCTCGACATGCTGCGCGCCTTCTACGCGCGCCTCGAGTTCGCTTCGCTCGACGACGCGCTCGACCACGTGGAGTCGTTCGGACTCGGCGGGTCCCGCCAGAACGCTCGCCGTGGCATCGAACTGAACACCCGCCTGCGCGCGGACGGCGCACTCGAGTGGAAGCACCACATGGCGCGAATCCTCTCACCATCAGCCGCGGACACCTCGCCCCGCGCACGCGCCGTCACGCGCGAGGAGCTCGCCGCCGTCGCCGCTCCCGTTTCGCTCGTGGCCGGCACGCGTGGCTTCCTCGGCGAGAGCGCCCTCGCCGCCTTCCGCGATGCACGCGGCGACGACGCGCTCACCGTTCTCGACGCACCCCACAACGTGCAGGAGACGCACTCCGCCGACCTCGCGTCGCTCGTGCGCAGCCTCGCTCCGACCACGTGATCTTCGGAAGGATCCGCCGATGTCCCTCTCCCCCGCACCGCGCCTGACGGCCGCGGCCATCGTGGCCGCGGGCGCCATCGCGCTCGCGAGCTGCTCGGGCGGATCCGCCGAGCAGCCGACCGGCGCCGTCGACCCGGATGCCACGCTCACCGTCGGCCTGCAGCTCGAGCCGACGAACCTCGACATTCGCCGCACCTCGGGGGCTGCCCTCGAGCAGGCTCTCACCGACAACATCTACGAGGGCCTCGTCTCACGCGCCGAGGACGGCGAGGTCGTGCCGTCCCTGGCAAGCGACTGGACGATCTCCGACGACGGCCGCACCTATACCTTCACCCTCGAGACGGGCGTCACCTTCCACGACGGCGCCGAGTTCACGGCAGAGGACGTCGTCGCCACGCTCGACGAGACCCGCTCCGACGAGTCGATGATCGGCTTCCCGAGCCTGCAGGCGATCGAAAAGGTCTCCGCGCTCGACGAGGGCACGGTGGAGATCACGCTGTCGGAGCCGAACCAGAACTTCCTCTTCCTCCTGACCGGGCCGGCCGGGCTCATCTTCGACGCGGACGACACCACCGACATGCAGACGGCGGCGAACGGCACGGGCCCCTTCGTGCTCGAGGCGTGGAGTCAGGGCGACAGCCTCACGTTCACGCGCTACGACGACTACTGGGGGGATCCGGCGGGCGTCGCCGACGTCGTCTTCGCCTACATCCCCGAGGCGACGGCGCTCGTCGCAGCCGGACTCGACGGATCCCTCGACGTCCTCACCGCCGTCGAGGCCGATCTCGCCTCGCAGCTCGACGGGGCGTTCGAACTCGCGGAGGGCGAGACGACCGACAAGTTCATCCTCGCCTTCAACGAACAGGCCGAGCCTCTCGACGACATCCGTGTACGGGAGGCGCTCCGACTCGCGATCGACCACGACGCGATCCTCGAGCGCGTCGGCGCCGGCGAGGCGCAGTATGGCCCCGTTCCTGTCCTCGACCCCGGCTACGAGGACCTGTCCGACACGATCTCCTTCGACCCCGACGCCGCCCGCGACCTCCTCGAGGAGGCGGGCGTCGACGACCTCACGCTCGAGCTGACGGTCTCCAACACCTATCCGACCTACCTCTCGACGCTGCTCGCGTCGATGTTCGCGGACGTCGGCGTCACGCTCGACGTCGAGACGGTCGAGTTCTCGACGTGGCTCAACGACGTCTACAGCAACGCCGACTACGAGTTGAGCCTCGTGAACCACGTCGAGCCGCGCGACTTCGACACGTGGACGAACCCCGACTACTACTACGCCCTCGCCGACGAGGAGGCCTTCGACGAGGTGCGCGCGCTCTACGCGGAGGCGATGCGGCAAACGGACCCCGACGCCTCGGCTGAACTGATCGCGCAGGCCGCTCGCGTCGTCGCCGAGCAGCACCCTGCCGACTGGCTGTTCACGCGCAGCGACATCGTGGCGATCGCACCGGGCATCGAGAACTTCCCCGTATCGGCGACGAGCACGCGGCTCGACGTGTCGGACGTGACCGTCTCGAACTGACCGCCATGCTGCGCTACGCCCTCACGCGGATCCTGCTGCTCGCCCTGGGCCTGCTCGTCGCGAGCGCGGTCATCTTCGGCGCGCTGCGGATCCTGCCGGGCGACGTCGCGCAGATGATCGCGGGCACCGAGGGAACGCCCGCACAGGTCGCCGCGATCCGCGCCGAGCTCGGACTCGACCGACCGCTCGCGCAGCAATACGTCGAGTGGATCGGCGGGGTCCTGTCGGGCGATCTCGGCAACTCGTTGCTGACCGGTGCGAGCGTGGGCAGCGAGCTGGTGGCCAAGGCGCAGGTGACGATCCCGCTCGGAGTGCTGTCGCTCGTCATCGCCCTCGCCCTCGCCGTGCCGCTCGGCATCGTCTCCGCGATCCGTCGCGGGCGCCCCTCCGGCACGGCGCTCACCGTCGTCGCGCAGCTGCTCGCCGCCGTCCCGGTCGTGTGGGCCGGGCTGATGCTCGTCGTCGTCTTTGCCATCGTGCTCGGCTGGCTTCCCGCGCAGGGGTTCCCGCGGGCGGGCTGGGACGATCCGGCCGCGGCGATTCGTGCTCTCCTCCTCCCCGCGCTCACGATCGGCATCGTGGAGGGGGCGATGCTCATGCGCTTCGTGCGCAGCGCCACCCTGCAGGCGACCGGCGAGGACTTCGTCCGCACGGCCGCATCGAAGGGCCTCACCCGCTCGCAGGCCCTCGTCAGGCACGGGCTACCGGCCGTCGGGCTGTCGATCGTGACGGTGCTCGGCATCCAGATCGCCGGCATCGTCGTGGGCGCAGTCGTGATCGAGCAGGTCTTCACGCTCCCCGGCATCGGCCGCATGCTCGTCTCGGACGTCGGCGAACGCGACCTCGTGATGGTGCAGGGCGAGCTGCTCGTACTCACCGGGTTCGTGCTGATCGTCGGGTTCCTCATCGACCTCGCCCATCACGCCGTCGACCCCCGCCAGCGGGAGCGCACATGAGGTGGGCGGTGCGACTGTGGCAGGCCCCGGCGGGCCGTGCGGCGGCGGTCATTCTCGCATGCGTCGCCCTCACCGCGGCGGTCTCGATCGTGTGGACGCCGTTTCCCCCGGGCGCCGCCGACGCCTACTCCGCGTGGGGAGCCCCCGGCTGGCCCCACCTGCTCGGAACAGACGGAACGGGCCGCGACATCCTCTCGCTGCTCATGTCCGGTGCGCGCGTGACCGTCGCCGTCGCGGTCGGCGCGGGCGTCGTCGCCACGATCATCGGCGTCGTGCTCGCCGCTCTCGGGGCGCTCACGGTGCGACCGGTCCGCGAGGCGGTCGCCGTCCTCGTCGACATCCTCATCGCGTTCCCCGTCCTGCTCATCGCGATGATGCTCGCGGCCGTCTGGGGCGGATCCCTGTGGGTCGTCGTGTGGTCGGTGGGCGTCGGTTTCGGCGTAAACATCGCCCGCGTGGCGCGCGGGGAGCTGCGCCGTGTCGGCCAGTCCGACTTCGTGCTCGCGGCACGGGCGTCGGGGCTCGGGAGCAGTCAGATCCTCGTGCGCCATCTGCTGCCGAACGTCGCCCCCGTCTTCATCGTGCAGCTGTCGTGGTCGATGGCCGCCGCCGTGCTCGCCGAGGCCGGGCTGTCGTATCTCGGCTTCGGCGCCCCGGTCACGCAACCGAGCTGGGGGCTGCTGCTGAGCGAGCTCCAGGACTACATCTCGTTGCATCCGCTGAGCGTGGTGTGGCCGGGGCTTGCGATCGCGGTGACGGTGTTCGCGCTCAATCTCCTCGGCGACGCGCTGCGCGAAGCGACGGATCCGACCCTCGCCCACCGCGGATCGCGCGCGGCGCGCCACACGCCGGGGGTGGTCGCATGACCCTGGTCGTCTCGAACCTCACGATCGACATCGGCGACGCGCGCCCCGTGGACGGCGTGTCGTTCGATGTTCCGGCCGGGGCGAGAATGGGGCTGATCGGCGAATCCGGATCCGGCAAGTCACTCACCGCGCTCGCCGTCCTCGGGCTGCTGCCGAGCGGGGCGCAGGCAAGCGGGTCGATCCGATGGAATGGGCGCGAGCTGATCGGAGCGACGGACCGCGAGATCGCGCGGATCCGCGGCAACGAGATCGGCATGGTCTTCCAGGAGCCGCGCACGGCACTGAATCCGATCCGCCGGATCGGGCGGCAGATCTCCGAGCCGGCGCGAATCCACCGCCGCATCGGCCGCGGCGAGGCCGCGCGCCTCGCCATCGACCTGGCCCGCCAGGTCGCGCTCCCGGATCCGGGCGGCATCGTCGCGCGCTACCCGCACCAGCTGTCGGGCGGCCAACGGCAGCGAGCCGCGCTCGCGATGGCCCTCGCGAACGGCCCGGAGCTGCTCATCGCGGACGAGCCGACGACCGCCCTCGACGTCACGATCCAGGCCGAGGTGCTCGCGCTGATGACCCGCCTGGCCGACGAACGCGGCATGTCGCTGCTCTTCATCACCCACGACCTCGCCGTGCTCGCCCAGATCGCCACGCACGCAGCCGTGCTCGAGAGCGGCCGCGTCGTCGAGAGGGGTGAGGTGGGATCTCTGTTGACGAGCCCGGAGCACGAGGTCACGCGCGGCCTGCTGCGGGATGCGACCGCGACGACCTGGCGACCGAACGGGGGACGCGATGACTGACGCCATCATCCGTGCGAGCGGCCTTGCTCGATCGTTCACCCTCCCCCGCCGCACGCTCTTCGAACGGCGCCGCGAGACGGTCGCGCTGCACCCGACCGACCTCGAGGTGCGCACCGGAACCTCCCTCGGCATCGTCGGGGAATCGGGGTCGGGCAAGTCGACACTCGTTCGGCTGCTGCTGGGGCTCGACCGGCCGACGGCGGGATCCGTCGAGGTCGCCGGGCGGCCCGTCGACCCGTCGGCACGGGCGCGCGAGCTCCACTGGCTGCGGCGGATGTCGGGGATCGTGTTGCAGGACCCGTACGGCTCGTTGGATCCGCGGATGAACGTGGGGCGCATCGTCGGCGAGCCGCTGTGGGCGCTCGGCATCGCTGGCGACCGGACCACGCGCGTCCGCGAGGTGCTCGAGCAGGTCGGGCTCGACGGATCCGCGGCGGCGCGTCACCCGCACGAGTTCTCGGGCGGCCAGCGCCAGCGGATCGCCCTCGCCCGGGCGATCGTTCACGGTCCGGAGATTCTCGTGGGTGACGAACCGCTGTCGGCCCTCGACGTGACCGTACGCGCGCAGATCCTGGCCCTGCTGGATGAGTTGCGCCGCGAGACGGGGATCACCCTCGTCATCGTGAGCCACGACCTCGGCGTCGTGCAGAGCCTGTGCGACGACACGGTCGTCATGAAGGACGGCCACGTCGTCGAGGCGGGCGCGACCGCGCAGGTGCTCCGCCGCCCGCGCGCCGAGTACACCAAGCGGCTTCTCGCGGCCATCCCCACACTCATGTGAGCGATATGTGAGCGCCTCGCGGTACGAATCGGAGTACACAGCGAACGGCGAAGAGGAAAACCATGACCGAGAACATGCAATCTGAGACTCACAGCGCAGCCGCCGGCGACGGCCTCGACCCGAAGGTGGGCGGTCTCGTCGCCTATCTCACGTGGGTCGGCGGCCTCATCATGCTCCTCACGCAGAAGCATCGCGAAGTGCGCTTCCACGCGGCCCAGTCGATCCTCCTCAGCATCGCACTCGTCGCCGTATACATCGTGCTCGGGATCGTCCAGCTGATCGCGGGACTGATTCTGTGGTGGCTCGGCGCGCTGTTCAGCATCGTCTACGGCATCGTGGGCCTCGCGAGCCTTGCGCTGTGGATCTTCCTCATCATCAAGGGCTACAACCTCGTCCACGTCAAGCTCCCGCTCATCGGCGACATGGCGGAGAAGTGGGCCGCGAAGTAACCGGGCGACGCGGCGAACGTCTCGCCCTTAGATCTGCAGGACTGCTCGCGCGATGAGGAAGTACACGACCAGGCCAGACGCGTCGACGAACGTGGTGATGAACGGGTTCGAGAAGACGGCGGGGTCGACGCGGAGCACTCGCGCGACGATCGGCATGATGCCGCCGATCGTCGCCGCCATCGCACACACCGCGAGCAGCGTCACCCCGATGACGACACCGATTGCCGGCTCGTAGATCACCGCGGTGATCACGCCGCCGAGCGCTCCCAGCAAAGAGCCGAGCGCGATCCCCACGCAGAGTTCGCGGACGAGTACACGACCCACGTCGTGGGGGCCGATGTCATTGAGGGCGAGTGCCCGCGTGACCGTCGTGGCAGCCTGATTGCCCGTGTTGCCACCCGTGCCGATCAGCAGCGGCACGAACCAGGCCAGCACGGTGACCTGCTCGAGCGTCTCTTCGAAGATCGACAGCACCTGAACGGTGAGCGTCGCACCCACCGCGAGGACGAGGAGCCATACGACGCGCGAGGAGAAGAGCGCACGCAGCGGCGTCGCGAGGTACGGGCGACGAAGGGGTTCCACTCCGCCCTGCCGCGCCGAGTCCTCGGTCTCCTCGCCCTCCAGGACCCGCACCGCATCGTCGATCGTGAGCATGCCGACGAGACGCGATTCGTTGTCGACGATGGGCAGCGCGAGCACGCCGAGACCGGTGCACTCGCGTGCCGCGGCCTCCGCATCGTCGTACGCGGTCGCCGTCTCCGTGCGTCCCATGATCTCCGACACATGCGCGCCTGGGTCAGCGCTCAGCAGATCACGCAGGCCCACGACGCCGACTACGCGGCGCTTCTCATCGAGCACCGGCAGGGTGTAGACCGTCTCGGCTTGCTCGAGGCCTGCACGCACACGTCGCATGGATTCTTCGACCGTGTGGTCTGCCCTGACGGACACGTACTCCGGCGTCATGCGCCGACCGACGGACCCGCTCGGATAGCCAAGCAGTTCGGCCGTCAGCTCCCGGTCCTTGGTCCGCAGCCCGCGAAGCAGCCGAGTGGCGAGAGCAGCGGGCAACTCGTCAACGAGCCGCACGCGATCGTCGGGATCGAGATCGGAGAAGATGGAGACGACCTCGGCGTCTTGGAGGCCGAGAACCAGATCGCCCTGGGACCTCGGCGCCAGCCGCTCGAACACGTCGATGGCCTTCTCCTTCGGCAGCAGCCGGTACACCACGGCGCGCTGCTTGACGGGAAGGCGGTCCAGCAGCGCGGTCATCTGGTCCGTGCTCACCGCGCCGACAGCATCGCCGATCGCGGTGAGGTCTCGGTCGCGAAGCCGGGGCTGGATCACGTCGATGAGTTCAGTGATGTCGGCAGCGGGAGGGGTCGTCATGGCGAGGGTCCTTTGCGTAGCAGGGCACACCCTGCGGGCAGACGCCGTTCGGCAGGGCACGGCATCACCGCGCCCGCTGGTGCCTGAGGCTCAGACCGCGAGACGAGAGCCGATCGGCAGGGAGGGCGCGGTGCACATTCGATGACCGGAACTATCACTGTTCACAGGCCCTCACCCCCCTCATCGCTCGTACGTGCTCACCAGCTGCCCACTCTACTCGCGATACTCGGGTCTGATTCACACGCCGCTGAAGGCCGCGGCCCTCGTCTCCTCAGGCAAGCGGCTCCCCCGCCAGATGCCGCCCGAAGTTCCTCAGCGCCTCGTCCCAGCCGTCGTAGACGAAGCCGTCGCCGGGCCTCCCCTCGAAGCCGCGCAGATGGAACACGAGCTCAGTGCGTGCGGGCTCATTCGCCACGAAGGTGAGCGTGATCACCGGCGCGGTCTCCACCGGAGCGTCCGGTTCGCCCCACGTGAAGACGAGCCGGTCCATCGGTTCGACCTCGAGGAAGACCCCGCCGGTCGGGAATGTCTCGCCGGTCTCGTCATTCGTCATCGTGTACGAGTAGCGCCCGCCGACGCGGACGTCGAATGCGACCGAGTCGGTGCTGACGCCGAATGGCCGCAGCCACTGAGCCAGCTGATCCTCCTCGGTCCAGGCTCGCCAGACAAGCTCGCGCGGCACGTCGAAGGTGCGCGTGATCGAGAATTCCGGGGTCGCGGTGTGCGTGCTATTCATTGGTCTTCCTCCTTGCGGTGGGCGTCTTCGACGACGTGTCCCGCCATCATTTCGAGATGCGATTCGAGCGCATCGAGGCGCAGATTCCACTCGCGACGCCGCCGCTCGACCCAGGCCGCGGCCTCGTCGAGCGGTTCCGTCTGGAGCGAGAGCGTGCGCCATTGCGCGTGCGCCGTACGGGTCACGAGACCCGCACGTTCGAGCACCTTGAGGTGCTGAGAGATCGCCGGCGCGCTGATCGCGAAGGGCTCCGCGATCTCGCCGACGGTCGCGGCCCCCTGCGCGAGGCGCGTGAGGATCTCACGACGTGTGGCGTCAGCGAGCGCGGCGAAGATGAGACTCAGCCGATCCGCCGCTACCATTTCGCTATCTCCTTAATTAAGCTTTCCCTTAAGCATGACACGAGGGAGCCAGTTCCGTCAAGAATCTTTGGTCGAGCGTGCGGACCTGTAGTGTGAAACGTGTCCCTCGTCGCTCCCGAAATGGTCTCCGTGTCCGCCGGATCGATCGTGCTGCGAGACGCGCGAACGAAGACGTCGCGCACTGCCAGCCTGCGGGCCTTCCGCATCGGCGCGTACCCGGTGACGTGGCGGCTGTACTCGCAGGTGCGCGAGCAGCACGTGCCGGAGGCTGTGGATCCGGATGCCCCCGTGCACTCACTGTCCTGGCTCGACGCGGTGGACTGGTGCAACTCCCTCTCCGCCCGAGCCGGGCTCGACCCCGTCTACGATGTGCGTGGCGGCGACGTGTCCTGGGACGTCGGCGCCGACGGGTTTCGCCTGCCGACGGAAGCCGAGTGGGAATGGGCCTGCCGGGCCGGGACCACCGGTCCGCGATACGGCCCCCTCTCGCAGATCGCGTGGAGCGACGACGATGCGGTGACGAGCGCGCAGCGCGTCGGCCAGAAGCGTCCCAATGAGTTCGGCGCGTACGACATGCTCGGCAACGTGTGGGAATGGTGCTGGGACTACGCCGACCCGGCGCGCTACGGCGACTATCGCGCGCTGCGCGGCGGAGGGTGGGCCGACGAGCACTGGAGCGTTCGCGCCTCTGTGCGACGCGGGAGCATGCCCGGCGCTCGGCGCGACGACATCGGCTTCCGCCTGGCGCAAGGTCCCGCGGGCGCCAGCGGCGACCACGCTGGTCAAGGGTGGTCGCGGCAAGCCGACGGCGACCGAGCGAACATCCGGGGCGTGCTCCCGATCGGCTGGACGCCCCTTCGCGCGTGAGCCGTGTCCCTCACGCGCGAGCGTGCCCGACGATCACGCGCGGTGGAGGCGAGTTACTGCGGCGCGGGGCTCTCGTCCGGCGACGGTGAGGGTTCCGCGGGTGCGTCGCTCGGAGTCGGCTCCTGGGTGGGCTCCGGCTCCTGCGTGGGTTCGGGATCCTGCGTGGGGTCCGGTTCGGGCGACGGTGCCGGCGTCTCGCTGGGCTCCGGGTCCGGTGACGGCGATGGGTCCGGGGTCTCCGACGGGTCGGGCGACGGCTCGGGATCCGGACTCGGAGACGGCGTCGGCTTCTCACTCGGGCCGGGCGACGGCTCGGGATCCGGGGTCTGGGTCGGGCCCGGGCTCGGCGACGGATCCGGCGTCTCACTCGGGTCCGGAGCAGGGGTCTGGTCCGGAGCGGGCTGCGGTGTCTCTTCCGGGGCGGGCGGCTCGTCCGGGACAGGAACGCCGGGGAGGAGATCCTCCGGCGCGGCCGATCCGCCGGTGAGAAGCGGGGAGGGATCGATCGGCACGCCGTTCTTACGCACCTCGAAGTGCAGATGGTTGCCGAAGCTTCGACCGGTGTTCCCGACGCCACCGAGGTGGTCGCCGGTCTCGACCCAGTCGCCGACCTCCACGGTGCGCGACCCGTACTGCATGTGGCCGTACACGGTCTGCAGGCCACCGACATGCTGCACGATCACGGCGACGCCGTAGCCGAAGTGCGCATCGCTCGAGAGAATGACGACGCCGGGTGCGGCCGCGCCGATCGGCTCGCCGGCTCCCGCGGCCAGGTCGATGCCCATGTGGTTTCCGCCGCGCGAGCCGAACACGTCGGTGAGCGAGTAGTTCGCGATTGGCCAGGCAAGTTCGGTCAGGGAGCTGAGCGCAGAGATCGCGGCCGGGCAGCCCGACGTCGCGGTGACCGTCTCACCCATCTCGTCCGCGACAACCTCCGCGAGGGCGTCGCAACGCATCTTCTCGAGCTCCTTCTTGCTCGAGGCCGTGTAGGTCGTGCTCTGCAGCTGCGCGATGCTCGCGGCGGCATCGCTCGCGTTGCCGCCGATCTCCGCGTCGTCGGCGGGCGCGTCGTCCGAGACCGCCGACGCAGCGGCTCCCTCTTCCGACGCGGTGATGAGCGTGTCGAGCGAGGGCGTCGAGCTCGCGGTCAGCGCCATCCCGCCGAAGGTCGCCAAAAGGAGGCCGCCCGCGACCACGCCGCGGAGCGCGGCGTGCTTCCACCGCTCGAGACCCATGCACTCCCCCTTACGGATTCATCATGCCGAAGCGTCACGATTCTGTAAAGGGATCGCACAGGATCCGCGCGCCTCGCGGACTAGGACGGAATCGGTGCCAGGCGGTCGGCCAGGAAGCGGGCGAGCGCGTCACCCGCCTCCGCGATGGTGCCGTCGTTGACGATCTCGAGGTCGTGGTCGACCGCGTCTCCTCGGCGCGCGATGCGCGCCCGTGCGGCGGCGAGGTCCTCACGGCCGCGCGCGCGGATCCGCTCGAGCCGCACCTCGGCGGAGGCCGTGATGACGATGACGGCGACCCGCGCGAACCGCTGACGCGCGTCAGCGACGACGGCACGCGAGAGATTCGCGACCACGACGGATCCGGCCGCGAGCTGCGCGTCGACGTCGCGCGGGATCCCGTAACGCAGCCCGTGCGCGCGCCAGGTCAGCGCGAAGGCTCCGCGCTGCGCGGCGTCCGAGAAATCCTGCGCGGAGGTGGGCTCGTGGTCCTCCCCTGGCCCCGCCGGTCGCGTGATCACCCGTCGCACGAAGTGGATCCGCTCGTCCGTGATGAGCGCGTCACGCGCGGCTCCGAGCACGGTGTCCTTGCCCGCGCCGCTCGGCCCCACGACGGCGACGAAGCATCCCGGCGCGCTCATGCGACCCGCATCCCCTCGCGCCACACGCCACGCACGATCGGCACGGGTGCGCCTGAGGCGCCCTCGTACGGCGCGACCCGCACGAGGTCACCGCGCAGCCCCGTCGAGACGGATCCGCGGTCGAGCAGCCCGGCGGCCGTCGCAGGATTCGCGCTCACGAGGCTGACGGCCTCCGGCAGGCTCGCCGCGTCGTCGGCCACGATGCGGAAGACCGCCTGCAGCAGGCTGGCGGGCACGTAGTCGCTCGAGAGGATGTCGAGAAGCCCGGCGGCCAGCAGCTCGGCGGCAGCGACGTTGCCCGAGTGGGACCCGCCGCGGACGATGTTCGGCGCGCCCATCACGACGGCCTGCCCCGCCTCACGCGCCGCGCGCGCCGCTTCGATCGTCGTGGGGAACTCGGAGATGTGCACGCCGAGCTGCGACGACTCAGCCACGTGCGCGAGGGTCGCGTCGTCGTGCGCGGCCATCCGCAGGCCGCGGGCGCGGGCCCGCTCGGCCATCGCACCCCGGTGGGTGTCCGCGTAGGCGGCCGACAGCTCGTGCAGCTCGGCGACGTGACTCGCGAACTCGCCCTCCGACATGTTGTGCTTGCCCACCATGTACGTGCGGAAGGCCTCGATGTCGGCGTACTGACGCTGACCGGGCGTGTGGTCCATGAGCGAGACCATGCGCACGCGGTCGCTCACGCCGAGGTCGTCGAACACGTCCACGACGTCGGGGGTGGCGACCTCGCACCGCAGGTGCACGTAGTGGTCGGATCGAAGAATGCCGCTGTCCGCGGCCTGCACGAGCGCCCCGACGAGCGTTGACGCGCGCCCGGCGAGTCGGTTCTCCCCCGGTCCGGATCCGATGCGCAGTGCGTCGAAGACCGTCGTGACGCCGGACGCGGCCATCTGCGCGTCGTGCGCGACGACGGCGGGAATCGGATCCCAGAAGCGCTTCGGCCGCGGCTGGAAGTGCGATTCCACCTGGTCGGTGTGCAGCTCGACCAGGCCCGGCAGCAGGTAGTCGCCGCCGAGGTCCTCGCCGACATCGGACGCGCCCGCGTCGATGGCGTCGATACGGCCATCGCGCACCCGCACCGATCCGTGGAGGACACCGTCCGGAAGGACGATGCGCGCGTTGGTGAGGATCGTCTCGTGGCTCATGCGGTGGGCTCCTTCGTACGCAGGGGAAGACTGGCGAGGTGGTGGAACGGCTCGCCGGGCGCCGGCTCGACCGCGACGGTCAGCGCGGTCAGCGGGACGTCGGTGCCCGTGACCTCACCGAAGTGCAGGGCGATCGCTTCGTCGATCGCGTCGCACCCCGCGGGGTCGAGCGCGTCGGTCAGCGTGATGTGGAGGCGGAACTCGTCGAGCACGTACGGGTAGCCGTAAGCGTCGAGCAGCTCCCGCTGTCGATCCGAGAGGCGTTCGGGTCGGCGCCGTTCGCGCTCGGCGTCGGTCAGCGGGGCGCGGAACGGCTCGAAGTGGCGGACCACGTCGGCCGCGAGCGCGTTGGCGTCGTGTGGATCCCCCGCCGACACCAGTGCACGGAAGCGGCCGATGACCGCCGGCGCGACGTGCCGGAGGACGACCGCGTCTCGCGCCGCTGCGAATGCACCGACGGCCTGGACGAGGTCGTCTTCCGTCGTCCCCTCGGCCAGCCGGAACGGCGCCTTCAGCGTCGCGTGGTACCCGTATCGACGCGGATCCACGGTGACGGCGCGCGCGCCGCGCCGAGCGAACCAGCGCTCGACGGCATCGCGCAGGTTCATCGCGTCGGCGGGCGGGTTCGGACCGGCGCCGGGAACCGCGTAGACCGCGTATCGCGTCATGCCGGCACCATCTGCCGTTCGGGCGCGAAGGCGGACACGTCGACGATCCGATCGGCGACGGCATCGCGCACCTCGGCGTCGTGGCAGATCGCGAGGATCCCGGTGCCGGCGCGGAGTCGCTCGCGGATCATCTCGACGACCACGGCCCGGTTGCGCGCGTCGAGCGACGCGGTCGGCTCGTCGAGCAGCATGAGGGGTCGCTCGGTCGCGAACCCGCGCGCGATGTTCACGCGCTGCTGCTCACCGCCGGAGAACGTCGCGGGCGGCAGCTCCCAGAGTCGCTCGGGGATGCTGAGCCGCTCGAGCAGCTCTCCCGCCCGTTCCCGGGCGACAGCGCGGTCGGATCCGCGCTCCACGAGCGGCTCGGCGACGACGTCGATGGCGGCCACACGCGGCACGGCGCTGAGGAACTGGCTGACGTACCCCATGGCGTCGCGTCGGGCGGCGAGCACCTCACGCGGAGACGCGATCGCGATGTCGACCGTCCGGTCGCCCGCGGCGAGCGCGATTCGGCCGCGTTCGACCTGGTAGCTGCCGAAGACCATCTTCATGATCGTGCTCTTGCCGGCTCCGGAATCACCACCCAGGACGACGCACGCGCCGCGCGGCACGTCGAACGTCACGCCCTGCAGCACGGGCAGCACCTGAGATCCCTGGAGATGGAGAGTGAACGTCTTCGCCACGCCCTCGACGGAGAGCACGGGGGTGAGGTCGGTCATGATCAGCCCTTCAGGATCGAGGAGACGAGAAGCTGGGTGTAGGCGGCCTGCGGGTCGTCGAGCACGCGATCGGTGAGGCCCTGCTCGATCACGTGGCCGTCCTTCATCACGACGGTGCGGTGCGAGATGAGGCGCGCGACGGCGAGGTCGTGGGTGACGACGATGACCGCGAGGCCGAGGTCGGCGACGAGCGAGCGGATCAGGTCGAGCAGTCGGGCCTGCACGGAGACGTCGAGGCCGCTCGTCGGCTCGTCCATGAAGACCAGCCGCGGCCCGAACACGAGGTTGCGAGCGATCTGTACGCGCTGGCGCATCCCGCCCGAGAACGTCGCCGGGGCGTCGTCCATGCGGTCACCCGGGATCTCGACGCGGTCGAGCCACTCGGCGGCCTTCTCACGGATCCGTCCGTAGTGGCGCCATCCGTTGGCCATGAGCGGTTCGCCGACATTGCCGCCGGCCGACACGTGCATCCGCAGCCCGTCGGCGGCGTTCTGGTGCACGAAGCCCCACTCGGTGCGCCAGAGCCGGCGCACGTCGCGCTCGCTCAGCGCGTCGAGATCGGCCAGCTCGCCCGACGCGCCCGCGTAGTGCGCGGATCCCTCGTCGATCGTGAGGCGCTGGGAGAGCATGCCGAGCAGCGTCGACTTGCCGGACCCGGATTCGCCGACGACGGCCAGCACCTCACCGGGCCAGAGGTCGAACGTCACGCCGCGGCAGCCGAACCGGTCGCCGTAGCGGTGTCCGGCGTCCGTGACGCTCAGGAGGGGAGTTGCCGTGGTCATGAGGTCTCCTTCTGGGGCTGCTCGGCGGCGCGCTCGCAGTGGTCGGTGTCGCTGCAGACGAACATGGCGCCGCCGACGTCATCGGTCACGACCTCGTCGAGGTAGACGCCCTCGGACCCGCAGATGTCGCACGGCCGGTCGAAGCGCTGCGGTTCGAACGGGAAGTCCTCGAAGCCGAGGCTCTCCACTCGCGTGTACGGCGGGATCGCGTAGATCCGCTTCTCGCGGCCGGCGCCGAACAGCTGCAGAGCGGGCGACATGTGCATCTTGGGGTTGTCGAAGCTGGGGATCGGCGATGGCGCCATCACGTAGCGCGAGCCGACCATCACCGGGTAGTCGTAGGTCTTGGCGATGTGCCCGTACCGTGCGATGTCCTCGTAGAGCTTGACGTACATCAGGCCGTACTCCTCGAGCGCGTGCAGGCGACGCGTCTCGGTCTCGCGCGGCTCGAGGAAACGCAGCGGCTCCGGGATCGGCACCTGGTAGACGATCGTCTGGCCCGGGGCGAGCGGCGTCTCGGGGATCCGGTGCCGCGTCTGGATGATCGTCGCCTGCTCGGTGCGCGTCGTGGAAGCGGATCCAGCGACGCGCTCGAAGAACTGACGAATCGACACGGCGTTGGTGGTGTCGTCAGCGCCCTGGTCGATGACCTTCAGCCGGTCGTTCGCACCGATCACCGAGGCCGTGACCTGGACTCCGCCCGTCCCCCAGCCACGCGGCATGGGCACCTCACGCGAGGCGAACGGCACCTGGAAGCCGGGGATGGCGACGCCCTTGAGCAGCGCCCGGCGCACCACGCGCTTGGTCTGCTCATCGAGGTAGCCCTCGTTGTAGACGATGCGCGGCTCGCCCGTCGGCGCGAACGACAGCGCCTCGTCGGGGCGGACACCGGGATCAACCGCGGTCATGAGCGGGCTCCTTCATCTCTTCGCGCGCCTCGGAGCGCGCCGCGAACTCTGCGCCGAGCTGCCGGACGAGCACGAGCTCGGCCTGGAAGTCGACGTAGTGGGGAAGCTTCAGGTGCTCGACGAAGCCGGTCGCCTGCACGTTGTCGCTGTGGGCGATGACGAATTCCTCGTCCTGCGCCGGCGAGACCTCGCGCTCGCCGAACTCGTCCTTCCGCAGCGCGCGGTCGACAAGCGACATCGACATCGCCTTTCGCTCGGCGCGACCGAATGAGAGGCCGTATCCGCGCGTGAACTGCGGGGGCCGGTCGGCGGATCCGACGAACTGGTTGACCATCTGGCATTCGGTGACCTCGATGCGGCCGATCGGCACCGCGTGCCCGATCTCCGGGACCTCCAGCTCGACCTCGATCTCGCCGACGCGCACCTCCCCGACGAACGGGTGGGTGTTGCCGAAGCCGCGCTGCGTGGAGTAGCCGAGCGACAGCAGGAACCCCTCGTCGCCGCGTGCAAGCGCCTGGAGGCGTTCGGCGCGCGTCATCGGGAAGGTCGTGGGCTCGCGGGTGAGGTCGCCGGGGTCCGGATCGTCCCAGCCGTCGGGCCGGTCGGGTTCCACGAGCGCGCCGTGTCCCAGCAGGTCCGTCACGCGCGGCATCGGCTCGTCGTCGACGTCCGGCGTCGGAACCTCCGGCGTCGCGAGCTCGTCGGCAAGGAGCCGGTGCGTGTAGTCGAACGTCGCGCCGAGCTGCTGCCCGCCCGGGATGTCCTTGAACGTCGCGGAGACGCGGCGCTCGGGCGGCAGCATGCCCGTGTCGAGCGGCACCGTCACGCCGAAGCGCGGCAGCGTCGTGCGATACGACCGCAGCAGCGTGATCGCCTCGAGCACGTCCCCCTGCGCCTGCAGCAGCGCCTTCGCGGCGAGGTCCGGATCGTACAGCGAGCCCTCGTTCATGACGCGGGCGACGAGAACGCCCATCTGGTCGCGCAGCTGCTGCGACGCGATCCGCTCCTGGTCGGATCCGGATCCTCGCTTGGCGAGCAGGGCGTGCGCATTCGCGATCGCCTTCTCGCCTCCCTTGACGGCGACATACATCAGGCCTTCTCCTTCTGCGTGGTCACGGTCGTGCGCGGCAGTCCGACGACGGTTCCGCGCGCGGCGAGGATCGCGTCGATTCCGCGTGGGAACATGGCGATGTTCGCGCGGCGCGCCTCGAGGAATCGGGCCGAGGCTCCTGCGCCGTCCCAGGCGATGGATCTGTCGATGCCGGGGCCCGTGGCGACGATGTCGCCGGTCGGGAGCGCGTCGGTCGCGTCGATGAGGACGGTCGCCGACAGGTGCGGCTCCTCGTCCGTGCCGGCGTTCAACGCGTCGAACGCCGGCACGGCGGAGGGGCCGGACGCGATGCAGAATAGTGCGTCAGCCGGATCCTCGACGATCGGTGCGCCCGTGTGGAATCGGATCCACCCCGCGACGTCGGGCGCGTGGGTGAGCGCGCTGTCGAGCCAGATGGGCGTCTGCTCGTCGCAGAGTGCGAGGGCGATCGCGCCGACCTCGCGCGAGAGCGGCGCGGGCGGATCGAGCACGACGTCGAGGCGCTGCGGCATCAGGGGCCGGGCCAGCGCGTCGAGCACCGCGCGGAACACGCGCTGCGCGTCGTGCACGGGGCTGTGGAAACCGGGCGTCAGCATGCCGGTCTGGGCGGTCATTCGTCGTCCTCCTCGTCGTTGGAGTCGTTCTCGCGCGCCACGGTGAAGAAGTCGACAACCGTGCTGCGGGCGTCGGCTCGACGCTCGGCGTCGCGCGCATTCTGCCGCTGTTCGAGCACCGCGATGACCTCCTCGCGCACCCGGTTCGCCTGAACGGATCCGAGCAGGCCGTCGAAGATCGCGGCGAGCGCCGCGTGTTCGGGGTGGCTGCCGAGGACGTAGGCGGTGCCGATCGCCTCGTCGTCTGCGGAGCGGACGGCGACGGTGGCGCGCGTCGCGGTCGCCTCACCGAGATGGAATCGATCGCCGGTGCCGCCGGTGCGGGCCTGCACCATGACGAGGCCGGACTCGGGACCGCGCACGTATTCGACCTCGGGTCGGTCGGGCCACTCGCGCCAGAGATCGGCGAGCTCGGCCGCCGACGCCTGCGCGAGCACGCGCGCGGTGCGGCGTCGCTCTTGGGGTTCGCGCTGAAGCTGTTGCATGGCTCCAGCGTCCGGTGCGGAGATGTCCCGGCCGGGCCCCGAGGATGAACGGGCGGTGAATCGATCCGTAAACCCCGCGTGAGATGTCGCGGAGTGCGCGGCGACGTCAGATGACGACGCGACGCACCCACGCCGAGATCGCCTCGAGGGCGAGGACCACGGCGAGGATCATGAGGATGATGAACGTGACGGTCTCGAACTGCATCACGCGGTTGGCCTGCAGCAGCAGGAAGCCGATGCCGCCGGCGCCGACGATGCCCAGGAGGGTGGCCGAGCGCACGTTGACGTCGAGCTGGTAGAGCACGTGCGCGACGAACGCGGGCAGCGCCTGACGCACCGTGGCGCTGGCGTACACCTGCAGGCGGCTCGCGCCGCCGACGCGCACCGCATCCTGTACGCGCACGTCGGTCTCCTCCACCGAGTCGGCGACGAGCTTGCCGAGCAGGCCGACGGATCCGATGCCGAGCGCGAGCGCGCCGGGCACGGCCCCGAGGCCCATCATGACGATGAAGATGATCGCGAGGATCAGCTCGGGGAAGGCGCGCACGACGACGATGAGCGTCCGGAACGTCGTGGCGGTCGCCCGGTTGGGTGCGACGTTGCGCGCCGCGAGCGAGCCGATCGGGATCGCGAGGACGACGCCGATGAGGGTCGCGGCGAAGCCGATCTGCACCGTCGCGATCATGCCCTCGATGAGGCGGTCGAGGATGCCGCCGTCGGACGGCGGGAAGAACAGCGCGAGCGTTGCCGGGATATCGGCGATGCCGGCCATCAGGGCGGCCGGTTCGATGCGGCTGCCCGCGACGGCGAGCGCGATGATCACGAGCGTCGCGCCGATGCCGAGGAAGCGGCGGATGCGGTCGGCGTCCCACGGCGGCGAGGTGACGATGCGCCCGCGCGCGGTACGCGGCACGTCGTGCGTCGCGGTGGGCGCGGTCATCCAGCCGCCGCTCATGCGGTCGAGCACGCCGAGCAAGCCGCGACGGCGGCCGTTCTGGCGTCCGAGCAGCGCGGTGCGGATGGCACCGGAGATGAGCTCGACGACGATGCACAGCACGAGCACGACGAAGGCGAGGGCCATGCCGCGCTGATAGTTCATGGTGTTGAGGGCCTCGGCCATCGCGAGGCCGATTCCCCCGACGCCGACGTAGCCGAGCAACACCGACGTGCGCAGGTTGATGTCGAAGCGGTGCAGGGCCGTCGCGATGATCTGCGGCATCAGCGGCGGGATGATGCCCGACCAGATCTGCTGCCAGCGCGACGCGCCGGCCGCGCGCAGCGCCTCGACGGGGCCACGGTCGAGCTCCTCGATGGCGTCGGCGTAGAGCTTGCCGATCATGCCGATCGAGTGCAGTCCGAGGGCGAGGATCCCGGGAACGGCGCCGAGGCCGAACAACCGGAAGAAGAAGATGGCGAGCACGAGATCCGGGATCGCGCGCATGACCACGATGAACGTGCGCGCCGTGACACCGGTGACCCGGTTCCGGGTCGTGTTCGATGCCGCGTACAGCGCGACGGGCAGGCTGAGGACGACCGCGAGCGCCGTCGCGACGGTGACGATCGCGAGCGTCTGCAAGGTGAGCGAGACGAGCTCGGCGACCGGCGGGAAGTCGAGTGGCACCATCCGCGAGAGGAAGTCGGCCGCGTTCTGGAATCCCGCGGTGAGCGAGCTCACGCCAATACCCAGGTCGACGAACGACCACACGCTCGCGGCCAGCAGGCCGAGCATGACGGTCCAGACGGCGACGACGCGGGCCCTGGGCGCTGGCCGCGGCGGGACGGGGAAACCGGCGCGCGCGGTGTCGGACGCGTCGACAGGAGCGATCGTCGCCATCGTCACGCCCTCGCCGGATCGGAGTCGACGGCTTCCGGGGCTGAGACGGCCGTGTAGACGTCGAACACGTCGTCCCGGCTGAGTCGGTCCGCGGCACGGTCGAGCACGACGCGCCCCGAGCGGAGGCCGGTGATGCGATCGCCGACGTCCATCGCGAGCTCGACCTGGTGCAGGCTGCAGATGACGGTGAGTCCGAGGTCGGTGGAGATCTCCCGCAGCAGATCCATCACGCCGGCGGAGCTGACGGGGTCGAGGCTCGCGACCGGCTCGTCGGCGAGGAGGACGACGGGCTCCTGGATCAGCGCCCGCGCGATGGCCACACGCTGCTGCTGTCCACCGGAGAGCGTGTCGGCGCGCTGGAACGCCTTGTCGGCGAGCCCGACGCGGGCGAGGTGCGCCATCGCCTGCTCCTTGACGGCGCACGGATAGCTGAACAGCCCGACGCGCGGTCCGCGCAGGGATCCGAGGCGACCCGCGCAGACGTTCTCGAGCACCGACATCGATCCGACGAGGTGGAAGTGCTGGAAGATCATGCCGACGCGGGTGCGGAGCCGGCGGAGGTCGCGCTGTGACGCGTCGTGCACGGCGACGCCGAGGGTCTCGACCTCGCCCGCCGTCGGCTGATGCAGCCCGTTGATATGGCGCAGGAGCGTCGACTTGCCGGACCCTGACAGGCCGAGCAGCACGTTGATCGCGCCCGGCGTGAAGTCGACCGTCACGTCGGCGAGTGCCGTCACCTGGCCGAACTGCTTCGTGACGCCGTTCAGCCGCACTGCGCTGTCGGCATCGTCCGGCGTCAGATGGGGAATCCCCGCGGTCATCGCCTGTCGGATCTCTGCCACGTTCGTCATCTCGTCCCTCTCCTGCTGGTGTCGTCAGGGCGGGTGAGGAGGCTCCGAGCGTTCCTCACCCGCCCCGTCGGCCGGGTGCGTCAGGCGACGCAGGACTCCGACTCGGTGATGTCGCAGACCGCGCGGATGCCGTCGTACAGCGAGTCTTCGACGGCGATGAAGCCGTACGCGCTCTCCTCGGGAAGCTCGCAGTCCTCCTCGCTGTCGCAGATACCCATCTCCACGAGTGCGGGCTTGTTGATCTGCTCCTGGAAGACGCGGGTGATCTCGTCCTGGAGGTCCTGCGGAAGCTGGTCGCTCACGACGGTCGGCGAGTTCGGGATGTCCTCCGACTCCCAGACGACCTCGAGGGCACCTTCCTCGAGCTGACCCGATCCGATCAGCTCGTGAGTGACCATCGTGTCGAACGCGAATCCGGCGTCACACGTGCCGTCCGCGACGGACAGCGCCGACGCGTCGTGACCGCCGGCGAACACAGCCTCGACGTCCGACGTCGGGTCAATGCCCTCCTCGAGCAGACCGGCGGAGGGGAACAGGAAGCCAGAGGTCGAGGTCTGGTCGACGAAGCAGACATTCTTGCCGGCGAAGTCCGCCAGGCTCGTGATGTCGCTGCCCGCGGGGACGATGCCATAGGAGCGGTAGCTCGCGGCCTCATCGGGCGAGTCGGCGAGCGCACCCACCGGCACGACGCCGGCGCCGCTATCGGCCGCGACGACGTACGAGAACGGCCCCATGGATCCGATGTCGACCTGACCGGCGCGGAGCGCCTCGATGACGGCCGCGTAGCTGGTCGCCTCCTGCATCTCGATCGTGAGCCCGAGCTCCTGCTCGAGGGCGTCGATGATCGGGGCGTTCGACTCGGCGATGCTCGTGGCCGACTCGGAGGGGATCTGCGCGAAGGTCAGCGTGTCCGGCCAGTCGTTGCCGCCGGCGCTGTCGGCCGTCTCATCCGCGGCCGTTCCCGCGCAACCGGCGAGGGCGAGGAGCCCTACGCCCGCGAGAGCGACGAGCGAGGTGCGCTTCGTACGGGTCGAGATCATGAGAGTTCCGTCCTGATTGTTACGGGTGCGTGCCGGCAGTGCCAGCGAGGGACGGATCCACCGTCGGCGCCGGACCTGGCCCGTTCCCCACCCCGAACCGAACGGCCGGAAGCGCGCCGGTGAACACTCGAGAAACTTGCGCGACAACTGGTCGCGCATCGCGCGGCGGCGTGCGTCAGGCGCGGGTGCCGAACTCGATCGTCACGCGCACGCGATCCGGCCGCAGCCACGACCGGCTGAACATCAGTGGCGGACCGTCCTGCGCATCGGTGGTCAGCGTCTCCAGGAACCATGCGGCCGTGCCCTGCGCGACACCGAGGCGCTCGACGGCATCGGGCGGCGGAACGTCGGTCGCGACCCGTGACCAGGCGCGCACCGGGTCCCGCCGGTGCCCGCGCAGCACTTCCGCGAGGGATTCGATCACCTTGAGCGTGACGTCGATGTTCTCGAGCACCCCGGGCGCGATCCATTCCTCCGAGCAGCTGATGACGTCGTCGTCGACGTAGGCGATCCGCTCGAGGCGCGTGCACGTCGCGTTCTTCGGCAGGGCGAGCATCTCGGCGACGTCGGCGGGAGCGCCCGTCTCGGCGATCGCGATCGGGAAGGTCCGGGCAATGGAGCCGGCACGTTCGACCATGCGGTGCAGCGACGGCGGGCCGTCGGACGAGATGACGTAGTCGAGGCGGCGGTTCACGAACGTGCCGGCTCCGCGCCTTCGGCGCACGAGGAATCGCGCCTCGAGACCGTCGATCGCGCGCCGCACGGTCGCTCGCGTCGTGTCGAACCGCGCCATGAGGGCGTGCTCGCTAGGAAGCGGCGAGCCCGCCTCGAGACCGCTGATCTCGCGGGTGAGCTCCGCGGTAATGCGGCTGACGACGTCCATGCGGTGACGCTACGAGCGTCGAGTGAACGCCAGGGATCCGGACGGTGACGCGCGCGTGACGTGGCCCGTCAGCGCACGCGCCAGTCGACCGGATCCGCCCCCTGCTCGGCCAACAGGGCGTTGGCGCGCGAGAAGGGCCGGGATCCGAAGAACCCGCGGTGCGCAGACAGCGGCGACGGGTGGGGCGACTCGATGCGCGGCACCGAGCCGAGCAGCGGAGCGAGGCTGCGGGCGTGCGCTCCCCAGAGGATCGCGACGAGCGGGCGGTCGCGGGCGGCGAGCGCGCGGATGGCGTGCTCGGTGATGCCCTCCCAGCCCCAGCCGCGGTGCGACGCCGGCTGCCCGGGCGACACCGTCAGCACGCGGTTGAGGAGCATGACGCCCTGGTCTGCCCACGCACTGAGATCGCCGTGCTCGGGGGCGGCGATGCCGAGATCGGTGCGCATCTCGGTGTAGATGTTGGCGAGGCTGCGCGGTACGGGGCGCACGTCGCGCTCGACGGCGAAGGAGAGGCCGACGGCGTGGCCGGGGGTCGGGTACGGGTCCTGCCCGACGATGAGCACCTTGACCTCGTCGAGTGGTCGCTCGAACGCACGCAGAACGTGGGATCCCGCGGGCAGATACGGCTGGCCCCCGGCGCGGAGCCGCTCGCCGATCGCCGCGATGTCGTCACCCACGGGGGCGAGCGCGTCGGCCCAACCGCGGTCGATGAGGCCCGCCGCAGCGAGACTCGGCAGGCTCCGGTCGGTCATGGGGTGCGGGGGGCGAGCGGTCCGCGGTGCAGCAGGTGCTGGGCGGCCTGCGCGACCGGCCGCATCGTGATGAGGTCGAGGTTGACGTGGCCGGGGAGCCCGAGCGTGTAGGCGATGACCCCGGCGACGTCGTCGGCCGTGAGGGGCGCTTCGACGCCGTCGTAGACCGCGTCGGCCGCAGCGGCGTCGCCGAGGCGGGTGAGCGAGAACTCCTCGGTCTTCACCATGCCGGGGGCGATCTCGAGCACGCGGATCGGCTCGCCGACGAGCTCGTGGCGCAGTGCGTCGACGAGCATCGACTCCCCCGCCTTCGCCGCGTTGTATCCGCCGCCTCCGGGGTACGCGACCTGAGCGGCCGTCGACGTGAGAAAGAGGAGATCCGCGTGGGTGTCGCCGTCGGCTGCCGTGCGCCGCAGCTGCGGCAGGAGGGCCTTCGTCAGGCGCTGCGCCGAGAGCGTGTTGCGCTTGTACATCGCCAGCCAGCCGTCGCTGTCGCCGTCCTCAACGCGGTCCGCTCCGAGCGCGCCGCCCGCGATGTGCACGAGCGAGTGGACGGGCCCGGCTCCGACGTACTCGGCGAGCGCGTCGACGTCGGCCTGCTGCGTCAGGTCGGCCGCGAACGCGTCGGCGCCGGTCTCGGCGGCCAGCTTCTCGAGGCGTTCGGCGCGGCGTGCGACGCCGACGACCTCCCACCCGGCCCCGCGGAGGGCGGCCGCCGTCGCCCACCCGATGCCCGAACTCGCTCCCGTGACAATCGCGCGTCTCATCATGGCTCCAGGCTACTGCCGCCGTGTGACGTCGGGTTTCCGGGGGCTTGGCGGCCCGACACGCCGGTCGTATGGTCGAAGGAACGTAGTTCTCACCCGACCGAGAGGCACTCATGAGCGACTCCGCGAACTGGAAGTTCGAAACCCAGCAGATCCACGCCGGTGCACAGCCCGACCCGACCACGGGTTCGCGCGCGACGCCGCTCTACCAGACGACGGCGTACGTCTTCAAGGACGCCGACCACGCGGCGAACCTGTTCGCGCTGACCGAGGTCGGCAACATCTACACGCGCATCATGAACCCGACGACCGACGTCGCCGAGAAGCGCATCGCGGCGCTCGAGGGCGGTAGCGGCGCGCTGGTTGTGGCGAGCGGGCAGGCGGCGGAGACGTTCGCGGTGCTCAACATCGCGCAGGCCGGTGACCACATCGTCTCGTCGAGCGCGATCTACGGCGGCACCTTCAACCTGTTCAAGTACACGCTCGCGAAGCTCGGCATCGAGACGACGTTCGTCGAGAACCAGGACGACCTCGACGAGTGGCGCCGCGCCGTTCGCCCGAACACGAAGCTGTTCTTCGCCGAGACGATCGGCAACCCGCAGGCGAACGTCCTCGACATCCGCGGCGTCGCCGACGTCGCACACGAGAACGGCGTGCCGCTCATCGCGGACAACACGGTCGCGACCCCCTACCTGATCCGTCCGTTCGAGCACGGCGCCGACATCGTCGTGCACTCGGCGACGAAGTTCCTCTCGGGCCACGGCACGATCGTCGCGGGTGCTGTCGTCGACGGCGGCACGTTCCCCTGGTCGCAGCACGCCGACCGCTTCCCTGGCCTGACCGAGCCGGACCCCTCGTACCACGGGGTCAGCTACACGGGCGTGCTCGGCGACGAGATCGCGTTCGTCATGAAGGCGCGCGTGCAGCTGCTGCGCGACCTCGGATCCGCCGCGGCGCCCAACAACTCGTGGCAGCTCATCCAGGGCATCGAGACGCTCTCGCTGCGCATGGAGCGTCACGTGCAGAACACGCAGGCGATCGCCGAGTGGCTCGAGCGCCACCCGGACGTCGCGAGCGTGAACTACTCGGGTCTGCCCTCCTCGCCGTGGTACGAGGCCGCACAGAAGTACGCGCCGAACGGGCAGGGCGCCGTGCTCTCGTTTGAGCTCAAGGGCGGCGTCGACGCCGGTCGCGCCTTCGTGAACTCGCTCAGCCTGTTCAGCCACCTCGCCAACATCGGCGACGTGCGCTCGCTCGTGATCCACCCGGCCTCGACGACGCACTCGCAGCTGAGCCCCGAGGAGCAGCTCGCGGCCGGCGTCACGCCGGGCCTCGTGCGGCTCTCGGTCGGTCTCGAGAACATCGACGACCTCACCGCGGACCTCGACCAGGCGTTCGCCACCGCCCGCGCCTAACGCTCGCAGGAACACGTGTGGGGCCCGGACACTCGTCCGGGCCCCACACGCATCCCCAAGAGCACCCCCACCCTCCCCGTCGCACCTGTCCCCAGCGCGGAAGCGGAGCGACCCGCCTCGGTCCGGCCGCTGACCCGTGCCACGCGAACCCGACGCGCTAATCAGGAGCGGAGCGATCCGCCCTCGCCAGGCCGCTGGCTCGGGCCTGGCGGGCGCGCGACGCAGGAGAGCGCGGGATCGCGGCCTGGCGAGGGCGGATCGCGCAGCGGCCGTCACGCGCCATTCGTAACTCAGCCAGAGCGAGAAACAGGCGCGGACTCCCAACCTCCGGCAGAATGGACGAGATGGACTGGCAGATCTCCGAAGACACGGTGCCGTCGGCTCCGGTGACGGAGGCCGACACGCGCCTCATGGCTGGGCGCCCGCCGGCGACGGGTGCGTGGCAGGACGGCGACCCGGTCGGCAATCGCCACTTCGCGTGGCTCGGTGCGTTCACGACGGAGCGCGGCGACACGCTGCCCCAGCTGCGCTTGGCCTACGAGACCTGGGGCGAGCTCAACGCGGATGGCTCGAACGCCGTGCTGATCCTGCACGCGTTCACGGGCGACAGTCACGTCATCGGCGAGGCCGGCCCCGGCCACCCGACGGCGGGCTGGTGGGAGGACATCGTCGGTCCGGGCAAGGCCATCGACACGGATGAGCTGTTCGTGGTCGCGCCGAACATCCTCGGCGGCTGCCAGGGGTCCCTCGGCCCCGCGAGCATCCACCCCGACGGCGACCACTGGGCATCGCGCTTCCCGTACGTGACGACGCGTGACCAGGTCGACGCGCAGCGCGTGCTCGCGGATCACCTCGGCATCGGCGCGTGGCATGCCGTGATCGGCGGATCGATGGGCGGCATGCACGCGATCGAGTGGGCGGTCACTCACCCGGAACGCGTCGCGCGGCTGGGCGTGATCGCGGCGCCGCCGTACAACACGGCCGATCAGATCGCGCTGAACTCGACGCAGCTCGAGGCGATCCAGATCGATCCCGGCTTCGCGGGCGGAGACTTCTACGAGGCGGACCCGGGTGAGGGCCCGCACCGCGGTCTCGCGCTGGCGCGGCGGATGGCGATGCTGAACTACCGCGGCATCGTCGAGCTCAACAAGCGCTTCCAGCGGTCGTGGCAGTCGGGCGTGAGCCCGCTCGGGCACGGCGGGCGGTTCGCGGTCGAGTCGTACCTCGACTTCCACGGCAACAAGTTCACGCGCCGGTTCGACGCGAACACGTACATCCGTCTGGTCGAGGCAATGGACTCGCATGACGTGGGCCGCGATCGCGGCGGCGTCGAGGATGCGCTGGCGCGTGTCACGGCGCGGACGCTCGTCGTCGGCATCGACACCGACCGGCTGTTCCCCATCGAGGGGCAGCATCGGATCGCGCGGGGCGTGTCCACGACGATCCACGGGGACGACGCGATCGTCATCACGAGCGATTTCGGCCACGACGGCTTCCTCATCGAGACCGACGTCCTCGGCCACCACCTGCGCACCCTGATGGCGGAATAGCATTCGCTGAACGTCGGGAAATCTCGCGAGATCCGCCACAAACGGGAGATCTCTCGAGATGCTCGGCGAATTTCGAGATGCCCGGCGAACCCGATCCGCGAACGAGGCCCGGCGAACCGGACCGCTATGCGGGCGCCGGCGCCGGACGCCGGTCCAGCGCGAGCGACCACGCCGCGATCCCGACGCCGGCGACCGACAGCACGACGCCGAGCCACGCGGGCGCCGCGTAGCCGAAACCGGCGGCGATGACGACGCCGCCGAATGCCGCGCCGACGCTGTTGCCGATGTTGAGCGCGGAGTGGTTCAGTGCGGCGCCGATGGACTGGTAGGAGCCGGCGACGTCGAGCAGCCGCAGCTGCACGGACGGCACGGTGATCTGACTCAGCACGCCGAAGACGAACAGCGCGATGACGAGCGCCACCGGCCACGCCGACAGCGCGCCGACCAGAGCGGATCCGACCGCGACGGCGCACAGCCCGAACAGGAGGGTGCGCTCGACGCTGATGTCGGCGAGCCGTCCGCCGAGTACGTTGCCGAACACCATCCCGAGGCCGATCGACATGAGCGCGATCGGCACGGCCCATTCTGGTCCGCCCGCGGCCTCGGTCATGAGTGTCGCGATGTAGCTGTAGATCGAGAAGAACGCGCCGAATCCGACGGCGCCGAGCAGCACGGTCATCCACACCTGCGGAATGCGGAAGATGCCGAGTTCCTGGAGGAAGGATCGCCCGCGGTCGCCGGGGCGGGCGGGAATGTGTCGCGCGCACATGATGAGGGCGAGGACGAATACGAGCACCACGACGGCGTACGCCGCACGCCATCCGAGGTGCTGGCCGAGGAAGGTGCCGCCCGGAACCCCCACGACGTTCGCGACAGTGAGGCCGGTCATCACCATGGCCACACCCCAGCCACGGCGGCTCGCCCCGAGGATCTCGCTCGCGACGATCGTCGTCATCCCGAAGTAGGCGCCGTGCGGCAGGCCGGAGAGAAAACGGGTCGCGGCGGCGAGCTCGAACGTCGGCGCGATCACGGTCAGGAGATTGCCGACCAGCAGCGCCGCGATGAGCAGGATCATGACCCGATTGCGCGGGTAGCGCGTGACGATGGCGGCGATCGTGGGGGCGCCGACCACGACGCCGAGCGCGTACAGGCTGATGAGGATCCCGGCGCGCGCGATCCCCTCTTCTGGGTGCGCGGCCATGAGCGTCGGCAGCAGGTCGTCGGCGATGCCGGGCAGCAGCCCCATCGAGACGAACTCCGTCATGCCGATGCCGAATGCACCGATGGCCATAGAGAGGAGCGCCATCGTCGCCGCACCCCTCGACACGGGGGTCGAGGTAGTCACCCGACAAGTGTAGGTGACGAGGCAGGGGTCAGCCGTCGATCGCGGTCTCCAAGCGCTCGATCTTGCCGTCGAGTTCGCCGGTGTAGCCCGGGCGGATGTCGGCCTTCAGCACAAGCGAGACGCGGGATCCATAGGGAGCGACCGCGTCTGTCGCGCGCTTGACGACGGCCATCACCTCGTCCCACTCCCCCTCGATCTCGGTGAACATCGACGAGGTGCGGTTCGGAAGCCCGGAGTCGCGGACGATCTTCACGGCCTCGGCAACGGCGTCGTGGACGGATCCGTCCGCGCGACCGGTGCCGGATGGGGCGACGGAGAAGGCGACGATCATGGGGGCTCCTAAGATGGTGTCGGCGTTCGGATCAAGCGGATCACGGCCCAGGCGCCGAGAGCGATGATGATCACGTTGCGCGCTCCCAGGACCGCTGTCGCCAGCGTATCGCTCATGAGGATCAGGTGATACGTCACGGGGTAGACGACGTGCGTAAGGGCCGCGGCGATGAGCGCCAGCAGCGCCGGGCCCCAGGCGCGGGCGCGATCCCACGCGATCCAGAGCACGAGGGGTGGGATCAGCCAGGTCTGGAACTGCGGGGAACCGACCTTGTTGAAGACGATGAGGACGATGACGAGCGCGAGCGCGAGCGGCGGCAGCACGCGGACGACCGGCGATCCGCTGCGGATCCGCCACACGCCCGCTGCCGCGACGGCGAGCGCCGCGACGGCCATCAGCGGCGTCAGTGCGGCGGCGACCTCGACGACGCCCCGGCCCGAGACCTGGTAGGTCAGGATCTCGGTGTCGTAGGCGATCGTCGCGTCGCCCGCCCCGAGGACGAAGGGCGTGGCGGCGATCGCCTCGATCTGCAGCCCGCGCGCGCCCTGCGTCGTGATGAATCCGAGGAGGTGCTCCGCGTCGCCCGCGAGAGAGACGACAGCGATGACGACAGCGGAGACCGCGGCGCCGCCGGCGATGATCCGCCAGCGGCCGCGCACGGAGACGACGAGCGCGGCGACGAGCGCGGCCGGCCACACCTTGATCCAGGTCGCCGCGCCCACGAGGGCGCCGGCGACGACAGGGTGACGGATCGCGGCGAGCAGACCGAGAATCGCGATCGGCACGGTGATCGCATCGAGCCGGAACAAGGCGATCGGGCCGAGGACCGCGGTGAATGCGGCCCAGTACACACCTGCCGCGAGCCGCGGCCGGCTGGATCCGCGACCGACGAGGACGCCGAACGCGACGGCATTGACGATCGCGACGAGAACGGCCCAGGCGAGCGGATACGTCGGGAACCACACGAGCGTCTGGGCGAGCACCATCGGCGCGAGCGCAAGCGGCGGGTACACCCACGGGTCCGTCACGCCCATGATGGCCTGGCCGCTCAGGGCGAGTTCGCTCCACGGCTCGTAGACGAGGTAGGTGTCGCCCATCGGCTGGTTCGGCCAGAGCCACCCCAGGGCGATCGACACCGCGTGCGCGAGGAGGAACGCCGCCCACACCGCGGCGAGACGGGTGTGGCGCGTCACGCAGAGGCCTCCGCGAACGCGTGCGGGAGGGCCTCCGCGACGTCGAGGGCCGTGATCGGGCCGCCGTGCCGGGCGGCGATCTGGCCCGCTGTGCCCTGCAGCCAGGCGCCGGTCGCGGCGATCGGTCCGAGATCCTCCACGTCGATCTCTTCCTCGGCCGCGGCGACGGCGCCCGCCAAGACGGATCCGATCGCGCCCGCGAGGACGTCTCCGGTGCCCGCGGTGGCGAGCCACGGCGTTCCGGCGCGCACGACGGTCCACCAGCCGCCGGGGGTCCCGACGATCGTCTCCGCCCCCTTCAGCAGCACGACGCCGCCAAGTGCGACGGCTGTCTCGCGCACGACGAGGAGGCGCTCGGGGAAATCGCCGGCAAGTCGTTCCGCGAGCGGATCCACGTCGATGTCGTCGACGCCGAGGCCGAGCGGGATGCGCACCTCGCGCAGCTCCCCCGCGTGCGGCGTCACGACGAACGGACCGTGCGCTCGCGGGGCGAGGTCGAGCGCGCCCGCATCGATGACGGTTGGCGCCGGCGAGGCGAGCATCCGCTCGATCGCCCGCGTGACCTGATCGGTGCGCGTGCGCGCGTCGATCCCGCTGCCGACCACGACCGCGTCGGTGCGTCCCGCTCCCATCACCGTCTCCGGACGCTGCTGGAGCACCAACCGCCCGACGTCGGCCTCGCCGAACCAGCGCACCATGCCGATCCCGGTCCGCCACGCGCCCTCGACCGAGAGCACCGCGGCGCCCGGGTACGCCGAGCTGCCCGTGAGCATCAGCACGGATCCGCGTGAGTACTTGTGGTCGTCGCGCGACGGCGTTCGGAGCACCTCGCGCGCGTCAGCGCCCGTCCATTCGTCCTCGTGCCATCCGTATCCGCCGGGCATGCGGCCACACTATCGGCCGCACCAAGCGTCCGTCAGCGTCCGAGCGCTCGCTTCATGAGCGCCGTGTGCTCGACGGCGTGCACCTTCGACGATCCGGTCGACGGCGCGGCGGCTGCCGGGCGCGACACGACCGAGATGGTGCGGCCCACCTGGTGGTCCACCCACTGGGTGATGAACGGCCACGCGCCCTGGTTCTCGGGCTCGTCTTGGACCCACACGATCTCCGCGTTCGGGTACTGCACGAGCACCTGCTCGAGCTCGTCCACCGGAGTCGGGTAGAACTGCTCGACACGCACGAGGGCGATCGACGGATCCGGGTTCTTCTGCAGCTCGCTGGCGAGATCCCAGTGGATCTTGCCGGAGTGCAACAGCACGCGCGTGATCTTCGAGCGGTCGATGTCGCGCTGGTCGTCAAGGACCGGTTCGAACGCGCCCTCGGCGAAGTCCGCCACCTCGCTCGTCGCGCCGCGCAGGCGCAGCATCGCCTTCGGCGTGAACACGACCAGCGGACGGCGCGGACGCGAGTATGCGTGACGGCGCAGCAGGTGGAAGTACGACGCGGGTGTCGAGGGCCGCGCCACGGTCATGTTGTCCTGCGCGCACAGCTGCAGGAAGCGCTCGATGCGCGCCGACGAGTGGTCGGGACCCTGTCCCTCATACCCGTGCGGGAGGAGCATTACGACGCCCGATTCCTGTCCCCACTTCTGCTCGGCCGAGGAGACGAACTCGTCGATGATCGACTGCGCGCCGTTGACGAAGTCGCCGAACTGCGCCTCCCACAGCACGAGAGCGTTCTTTTTCTCGACCGAGTAGCCGTACTCGAACCCGAGCGCCGCGTACTCGCTGAGGAGCGAGTCGTAGACACTGAACCGTGCCTGGTTCTCGGCGAGGTTCGACAGCGGCAGCCACTCCTGGCCGTTGACGCGGTCGTGGAACACGGCGTGGCGCTGCACGAAGGTGCCGCGGCGCGCGTCCTGGCCGACGAGGCGCACGGTCGTACCCTCGAGCAGCAGCGATCCGAACGCCAGCAGCTCGCCGAACGCCCAGTCGATCTTGCCGCTGCGGCTCATCTCGACGCGCTTGTCGAGCAGCTGCTTGAGCTTCGCGTGCACCGTGAAGCCCTCGGGAATGTTGGCGTGCGCGTCGCCGACCTGCTCGACGACGGAGGCACCGACGCCTGTGGCCTCCGGCGCCCCCTCGATGCCCGGCTTCATCTGCTCGGGCGTGAGGACAGGAATCGACCCGGTCTCTGCCGCGTGGGTCTCCGCGAACGCCACCTCGAGTCGGTTCTGGAAGTCGGCCTTCGCCGCCTCGTACTCCTCCTCGGTGATGTCGCCGCGACCGACGAGCGCCTGCGTGTAGAGGCGGCGCACCGAGCGCTTCGCCTCGATCAGGCCGTACATGAGCGGCTGCGTCATCGAGGGGTCGTCGCCCTCGTTGTGGCCGCGGCGGCGGTAGCAGATCAGGTCGATCACGATGTCGCGGTGGAACTTCTGGCGGTACTCGAAGGCGAGCTCCGCCGCGCGTACGACCGACTCGGGGTCGTCGCCGTTCACGTGGAGAACGGGCGCATCGATCGTCTTGGCGACGTCGGTGGCGTAGTACGACGTGCGAGCATCCTGCGGCAGCGTCGTGAAGCCGACCTGGTTGTTGACCACGACGTGGATCGTGCCGCCCGTGCGGTAGGCGCGGAGCCCGGACATCTGCATCGTCTCGAAGACGACGCCCTGGCCGGCGAATGCCGCATCACCGTGGACGAGGATCGGCAGCCACGGGAACGTGCCGCTCTCGAAGCGGTCCTGCTTCGCGCGCACGATGCCCTCGAGCACGCCGTCGACGGTCTCGAGGTGCGAGGGGTTCGCGGCGAGGTAGATGTCGATCTCGCGGCCGTCGGATCCTCGGAAGGAGCCCTCGGTGCCGAGGTGATACTTCACGTCACCGGATCCGCGCTTGTTGCCGGCGAGCGCTCCCTCGAACTCGCTGAACACGTCGCCGTACGTCTTGCCGGCGATGTTGGTGAGCACGTTGAGGCGGCCGCGGTGGGCCATGCCGATCGCGGCGCCTTCCATGCCCTCCATCGAGGCACCGTCGATGATCCGGTCCAGCAACGGAATGAGCGATTCGCCGCCCTCCAGCGAGAAGCGCTTCTGTCCGACGTACTTCGTCTGCAGAAAGGTCTCGAAGGCCTCGGCCTGGTTGAGCTTGCCGAGGATCCGCAGCTGCTCGTCGTGGTGCGGCTTCTCATACGGCCGCTCGAGCTTCAGCTGGAACCACTCGCGCTGCTCATAGTCACGGATGTGCATGTACTCGATGCCGATCGTGCGGCAGTACGTGTCGCGCAGCACGCCGAGGATGTCACGCAGCTTGGCCTGGCGCTTGCCGCCGAACCCACCCGTGACGAACTCACGTTCGAGGTCCCAGAACGACAGCCCGTGCGACTCGATCTCGAGGTCGTGGTGCTCGCGCTGCACATACGCGAGCGGGTCGATGTCGGCCATCAGGTGGCCGCGCACACGGTAGGCGTTGATCAGCTTCTGCACGCGGGCGGTCTTGTCGACGCGTTCCGAGATGTCGACCGAGACGTCGGGGGTCCACCGGATCGGCGCGTACGGGATCCGCAGCGCCGCGAAGATGTCCTCGTAGAAGTGATCGGAGCCGAGCAGCAGCTGGTGGACGATCTTCAGGAACTCCCCGGATCCGGCCCCCTGGATCACGCGGTGGTCGTACGTGCTCGTGAGCGTGATGGTCTTGCCGATCGCCATCTCGTTCAGCGTCTTCTGGCTCGCCCCGGCGAACTCGGCCGGGTAGTCGAGAGCGCCGGCGCCGATGATGCAGCCCTGCCCCTTCATGAGGCGAGGGACGGAGTGGACCGTGCCGATGCCGCCGGGGTTGGTGAGCGACACGGTCGTGCCGGCGAAGTCGGACGCCGTGAGCTTGTTCGCCCGGGCGCGCGTCACGAGATCCTCGTAGGCGGCGAGGTACTCGTTGAACGTAAGCGTGTCGGCCTTCTTGATGCTCGGCACCATGAGGGCGCGCGTGCCATCCGGCTTCGGGAGGTCGATCGCGATGCCGAGGTTGACGTGGGCCGGCGCGACGACGCTGGGCTTGCCGTCGATCTCGTCGTAGTAGACGTTCTGGCTCGGGAACGACTTCAGCGCCTGGATGAGGGCCCAGCCGATGACGTGCGTGAACGAGATCTTGCCGCCGCGCGTGCGCGACATGTGGTTGTTGATGACGATGCGATTGTCGATCATCAGCTTCGCCGGGATCGTCCGCACCGAGGTCGCGGTCGGCACCGAGAGCGACTGGTCCATGTTCCGCGCGAGCGTGCGGGACAGGCCCTTGAGCGCGGTGACCTTGTCTTCCTGTGCGTCGTCTTCGGTCTCGGAACGTGCGCTCTGCGGTTCAGCGGGCGTCGGAGCGGGGGCCGCGGGCTTCGCCGTGGTCTTCGCGACCGGCTGCGTCGACGTCGATGTCTTGTCTGCGGCGGATCCAGCCGACTCCGACGTGGACTGTCGCTGCGTCTGCGCGGACGCCTGCGGCTTCTGCGCGGGAGCCGACTTCTTCTGCTCTGAGACCGTTCCGTTCTGCTCGGCCTCGTAGCGCTCCATCACCGGCCACCATTCCTTGTCGACGGCGTTCTTGTCGAGCTTGTACTGCTGGTAGAGCTCATCGACGAGCCACTGATTGGCTCCGAAGTCCCCCTCGCTCGACGTACCGACACCCGTCCCCTGACTCGACACGGCCAGATCGCCCACTTTCATCGATGAATGTTGCTCGTCGCATGCGCCGAAACCTCGACGCGATCCGTGTTCCAGCGTATCCCACGTGATCCTGGGTTCTCCCGGGAACGCGGCACGAAATTGCCATATGATCGAGGGATCATGGACGACCCTCCTAGTAGCAGATCCGAGTCCGACCCCGCACGACATCGTCCGTGCCGTGACAGAGGGGCGGGTGCGGAGCAGTCGTGATGGACTGGATCATGCTGGGCGTCGGCCTGCTGCTCATCCTCGGCACCGGCGTCTTCGTCGCCAGTGAGTTCGCCCTCGTCAACCTCGATCGCGCGGATCTCGAAGCCCGCCGGGATCGCGGCGAAGCGCGACTCACGATGACGATCAGCGCCCTGCGAAAGACCTCCACCCACCTCTCATCCGCGCAGCTGGGCATCACGCTCACGACGCTGCTGACCGGCTACACGATGGAACCCGCCCTGTCGCGGTTCCTCGCACCAGCATTCGAGAGCTGGCTGCCCGAACCGACCGTCGCCGCCATCAGCGTCGTCATCAGCATGACGATCGCGACGATCCTGTCGATGATCATCGGCGAGCTGATTCCCAAGAACTTCGCGCTCGCCCTGCCACTCGCGACCGCCAAGGTCGTGGCCCCTTTGCAGATCGCGTTCACGGCGGTCTTCCGCCCGGCGGTCGCCGGCCTGAACGGGAGCGCGAACGCGTTCATCCGCATGCTCGGCATCGAGCCGCAGGAGGAGTTGTCCGGCGCGCGCTCGGCGGAGGAGCTCTCCAGCCTCGTGCGCCACAGCGCGCTCGCCGGGATGCTCGAGAAGGACACCGCGACGCTGCTCGACCGCTCGCTGCGCTTCACGCGCCTGTCCGCGGGCGACGTCATGACGCCGCGCCCCCGTATGCACGCGATCGGCGTCGGCGAGCCGGCCGACGCGGTGATCGACCTCGCCCGCGAGACCGGGCTCAGCCGATTTCCCGTGTACGACGACGACCTCGACGACATCGTGGGGATCGTGCATCTGAAGGCAGCCGTCAGCGTGCCGCGCGAGAAGCGACACGACGTTCCCGTCGGCGCGCTCCGCACCGAGCCGCTGCGGGTGCCCGATACGGTGCGTCTCGACCAGCTGCTCGCCGAGCTGCGCACCCGCGGCTACCAGATGGCCATCGTCGTCGACGAATACGGCGGGACGGCGGGCGTCGCCACGCTCGAGGATCTCGTGGAGGAGATTGTCGGCGAGGTCGCGGACGAACACGACCGGCGTCGGGCCGATGTCGTCCGCCACGTCGACTCCGTCACCTTCCCGGGGCAGCTGCGACCCGATGAGGTCGAGGAGCGCGCGGCCGTGGAGGTGCCGGAGTCCGATGACTACGACACCGTCGGCGGATACATCATGAGCGCGCTCGAGCGCGTTCCGGACGTGGGAGACACGGTGCGCGTGGAGCACGGCTCGCTTGAGGTCATAAGCATGGACGGTCGCCGCGTCGATCGCGTGCGCTTCATCCCGGATCCGCTGCCGGCCGGCGCCGAAACCGCGAACGAGCGCACGGACGGGGGTGCGCGATGAGCGACTGGGCTGGACTTGCCTGGCTAGTGGTGCTGCTGATCGCCAACGCCTTCTTCGTCGGCGCCGAGTTCGCCGTCATCTCGGCGAAGCGCTCGCAGATCGAGCCGCGCGCCGACAAGGGCTCGCGTGCCGCGAAGACTGCGCTGTACGCGATGGAGCACGCGACGCTCATGCTCGCGACGAGCCAGCTCGGCATCACGATCTGTTCGCTGCTGATTCTCAACGTCTCGGAGCCCGCGCTGCACCACCTCCTGCTCGGGCCGCTCGAACTGACAGGACTCGGCGAGGCGGCGATCGACACGGTGTCGTTCCTGATCGCGCTCATCATCGTGTCGTACCTGCACGTCGTCTTCGGCGAGATGGTCGCGAAGAACCTCGCGTTCAGCATTCCCGACCGCGCGGTGCTCCTGCTCGCGCCGCCGCTCGTGTTCGTCTCGAAGGTGTTCCACCCGGTCATCTGGGTTCTCAACGGTCTCGCGAACGGCTTCCTGCGCCTCGTCGGTGTCGAGCCGAAGAACGAGGCGAACGCGACGTTCACGCTCGACGAGGTCGCCACCATCGTCAGCCAGTCGCGGCGGGAGGGTGTGCTCGAAGACATGTCGGGGACGGTCGCTGCGGCGCTCGAGTTCACGAACAAACGGGTGGGCGATGTGGCGGTGCCGCTCGAGCGGATCATCATGCTGCCCGAGTCGGTCACGCCCGCCGAGGTGGAGCGCGCCGTCGCGACGCATGGCTACTCGCGCTACATCATCGCCGACGGCGCCGACGAGCCCATCGGCTACGTGCATCTCAAGGACGTGCTGCGGTCGGCCGAGCACGCGCATGTCGAAGAGCCCGTGCCCGGTAAGCGGATCCACCACATGGTGCCCGTGAGCGAGTCGACCGAGCTCGAGGACGCCCTGGCGCTGATGCGCCAGCAGGGACGCCACCTCGCGCGGGTGCGCGACAAGGACGGCCGCACCGTGTCGGTGCTCTTCCTCGAGGATGTGATCGAGGAGCTGATCGGCGAGGTGCACGACGCCACCGAGCGCTCGCGCCGCCGGTGACGCTGCGGTCCGCGGGCGGCGACCTCTCGCCGCCCGCGGACGTCAGTAGACGATCGAGAGGTGCGGCGCCGTCGGCGCGCGCAGCGCATCGGAGAGCGCGCGGATCTTCGCCCCATCGCCCGTCACCCGACCAGCAGCCTGCAGCGCTTCGAGCGGAACGCCGCCGAGATAGGCGGCCGACAGCGCGCCCACGTCCAGCGTGATGTCGGTGCGCTCCCCCTCATCGAGCGGCTCGACCCGCACGCCGTCGGCACCCAGCTGCGCAACAGTCCACGCGCCGTCGGCGAGGCCGAGCGGATCTGTGACCGCGAGGCGCACGCCGAAGGCACCCGACATCGAGCGGGCGGCGAGCGCCGCCGGAACGTCGAGGATCCGGAGCCAGCCGTGGTCGCGGACACGCTGCTCGACGCCGCGACGGTCGTGCACCTGCCAGCCGATCGGGTCATCGACCGGTTGCAGGCTCGCCTCGACCGTGTCGATGAGATCGTAGGAGATCGCGAAGCGCCACAATGCGGCGCGAGCGTCCGGCGTCGCGGCGATGAGGTGGTTCACGCGGAACGTGTGCCGGTCGCGCGACGGCCCGTCGACGATCTCGAAGGCGAGGGATCCGACGAGCTCGCCAGCCGAGTCGACGGCGCGCACACCACGGATCCGTCGGGGCTCGGTCGCACCGGGGACGACACGCGCGATCTCACGCCACCGGCGCGGCCAGCCCGCGATGTCGCCGATGCGGTCGCCGCGCGTGCGCTCGTGGAGAGCGTCGAGGTCGTCGGCGAGCTGGTCCCGGTCGACGAACAGCACGCGGGCGGACGGTTCGTGGGGCCCCCACCCGGCGCGCGCGGTATCGATCGTCACCCGAGCGACCGCCGTCGCCGGGGCGAACCCGTATCGACCATAGATGGTCGCCTCGGTGACCGTCAGGCCCGCAATCGCGAACCCGGCGCCGGCGGCCGCGCGCAGCTCGCCCTCGAGCATGTTGCGCGCGATGCCGCGGCGACGATGCGTCGCCGCGACGGTGACCCCGCTGATCGCCCACATCGGCATCTCTCCGCCGGGCACCGTGAGGCTGGTCCCCCACGAGCATTCGGTGGCGACGGGAAGCGGCTGCACGGCCTCGCGGTCGTAGACGGCGATGATGCGACGCTCGCCCTGTGCAGCGAGCTCGTCGGCGACGACCTCGTCGGTTGGCTCGGCGTCGATGAACCCGCGGTGCTCGGCGCGCAGAAAGTCGGCGACGTCGTCGCCGGAGATCACACGATAGTCGAGCCCGCGGTGAGCGAGTCGCTCCGTCGAGAGCGGGTCGGCCGGGACGGTACGGGCGTCAGCGATATCCACCGGCACAGGATACGCGCGTCAGTGCGGCTCCGCCTGCACGATCCGGAGAGTCGTCATCACGCGCGCTCGCAGGTCGTCCGGCGCCATCTCGTCCGAGCAGGCGCGTTGCACTGCCAATGTCAGCGTGCGCGCAACGGTCTCCTCGTTCTGACACTCGGCGCAGTTCTCGATGTGCTCTCTGATGTCGGTATGCGCGGTCTCGCAGCAGTCGAGCTCTCCGCGTACGAACGCTTCGAGATCCGCACGGGTCTTCTCACATCCGCAATCGCTCACTTGTCTTCTCCTGTCTGTGCCGCGACGATTCCTCGCTCCGCCGCGTACCCCCGCAGGCTTTCCCTCAGCAGTCGCCGGCCACGGTGCAGGCGACTCATGACGGTGCCGATCGGGGTGTCCATGATGTCGGCGATCTCCTGGTAGGCGAATCCCTCGACGTCAGCGAGGTAGACGACCATCCGGAAGTCCTCTTTCAGTTCCTGAAGTGCGTCCTTGACCGCGGAGGCGGGCATGCGGTCGATCGCCTCCGCCTCGGCGGAGCGCCGGGACGACGACGTGGTCGACACCGCGCCGCCGAGCTGCCAGTCCTCGAGCTCGTCGATCGCGCCCTGGTACGGCTCACGCTGACGCTTGCGGTAGCCGTTGATGTACGTGTTCGTGAGGATCCGGTACAGCCAGGCCTTCAGGTTGGTGCCCTGTGTAAACCGTCCCCACGCGGCGTAGGCCTTGACGAACGTGTCCTGCACGAGGTCGGCCGCGTCCTGTGGATTGCGCGCCATGCGCATCGCGGCGCCGTACAGCTGGTCCATGTACGGCAGCGCCTGCTCCTCGAATTGGGTTCGAGGATCGGTGCTCTCGGGGATCTCGGCGTCATCCATCACCGGCAAGCCTACGTCGAGGACCACGTCAGCGACCTCGAGGGGTCGTGCGATCCGTACGGCCACGCTCATCCGTCACCTCTCCCTGGGGTTCACTAAGGTAGAACGCGATGAGCACCCGAGGGTATTCCCCCACATCCACATCCGCGGCAAGCGCGCCCCGCGGCCCGTTCGACGCGCCTGTGGCCTCGAAACCGCTCGACGCGAGCGTCACGGTGCCCGGATCCAAGTCACTGACCAACCGCGAGCTGGTGCTCGCGGCGATCGCCGATGGCCCTGGGCGCATCGCCGGTCCCCTCCTCTCCGCCGACTCGCGACGGATGGGCGACGCCCTCCGCGCGCTCGGCGTGACGATCGACCGCGTTCCGGGCGACAGCCCGTTCGGCCACGATGTCGAGGTGACACCGCCGCGTACGCTGCGCGGCGGGTGCGAGATCGACTCCGGGCAGGCGGGAACCGTGATGCGGTTCGTCGCGCCGCTCCTCGGCCTGGCCGAGGGCGACGTTCACATGACGGCGGATGACAACTCGCTGCACCGCCCCATGGGAACGATGATCAAGGCGCTGCGCGACCTCGGCGTCGACATCGACGACGGGGGCAACTGGAGCCTCCCGTTCACGGTCCACGGCCGCGGCCAGATCCGCGGCGGCGAGCTCGAGATCGACGCCTCCGGGTCGAGCCAGTTCGTCTCCGGCCTGCTGCTCGCGGCGCCGCGCTTCGACGTCGGACTGCACCTGAAGCACACGGGCAAGCGCCTGCCGAGCATGCCGCACATCGACATGACCGTGGAGTCGCTCTCGCGCCGCGGCGTCCTCGTCGAGCGGCCGAGCGCCGGCGAGTGGATCGTCCCGGCGACCACGCCGCGCGGCAAGACCGTCTCGATCGAGCCCGACCTGTCGAACGCCGCACCGTTCCTGGCCGCCGCCATGGTGGCCGGCGGCTCCGTGACGATCCCCGCGTGGCCCGCGCACCCGACGCAGCCGGGCGGCCAGCTCACCGAGATCCTGTCGCTGCTCGGCGCGCGCGTCACCCGTCGCGGCGGCGCCGTCACGGTCACGGGCGGCACGCGGATCCACGGCGTCGATCTTGACTTGTCGGCCGTCAGCGAGCTCACGCCGACCCTCGTCGGCATCGCCGCGTTCGCGGACTCGCCGTCGTCGTTCACCGGCATCGGCCACATCCGCCAGCACGAGACCGACCGCATCGCGGCGCTCGTGGACAACCTCCGCGCGCTCGGTGGCGAAGCTCACGAACTCGACGACGGGATCCGCATCGTGCCCGCGCCGCTGCATGCCGGCACCTGGGAGGCACGCCACGACCACCGCATCGCGACGACCGGCGCCCTCGTCGGTCTGCGGGTGCCCGGCGTCGTCGTCGACGACATCGGGACGACCGCCAAGACGATGCCGCAGTTTCCGGCCCTCTGGCAGCAGATGCTCACCGGGTGACCATGAGCTGGTGGAGCGACGTCGACGACGACGATGACGACGAGATCTACGACGAGTCCGCCATCCGGGTGCGCCCGAACCCGAAGGCCAACCGACCGCGCACGAAGCGCCGGCCCGCCCACGAGGACGCCATCATCGGGCGCGTGCTCGGCGTAGACCGTGGCCGATACCGCGTCCTGATCGACGAGAAGGACACCACGGAGCGCGAGGTCATCACGGCGCGCGCCCGCGAGCTGCGGCGGACGCCGATCGTCACGGGCGATCGCGCGCGCGTGGTCGGCGACACCTCCGGAGACGAGGGGACGCTTGGCCGGATCGTCGGCATCGAGGAGCGCACGTCGCTGCTGCGACGCTCGGCCGACGACACCGATAACGTCGAGCGCGTCATCGTCGCCAACGCCGACCAGATGCTGGTGGTCGTTGCGGCCGCGGATCCGACGCCCCGCCCGCGCCTCGTCGACCGCTATCTCGTGGCCGCGCTCGACGCGGGGATCCGCCCGCTCCTGGTCGTGACGAAGACCGACGTGGCCGATCCGGAGGAGTTCCTCACGCACTTCGAGGGCATCGACGACCTCCGCGTGTTCCGGTCGTCGCCGCAGCACGTGCCGATCGACGAGATCGGCGCGGCGCTCGTCGGCCATTCGACGGTGTTCGTCGGGCACTCCGGCGTGGGGAAGTCGACGCTCGTGAACGCACTGGTGCCCGACGCGGACCGTGCCACCGGACACGTCAACGAGGTGACGGGACGCGGACGCCACACGTCGTCGTCGACGGTCTCGCTGCGCTTCCGTTCGGAGGCCGGCGACGGCTGGGTGATCGACACCCCGGGCGTGCGATCGTTCGGGCTCGGACACGTCGACCCTGACAACATCCTCGCGGCGTTCGGTGATCTCGCCGACGTCGCCGAGCAGTGCCCGCGTGGCTGCACCCATCTCCCGACGGCCCCGGACTGCGCGCTCAACGAGTCGCCCGACGTCTCGCCGGCTCGCCTGTCCTCGTTGCAGGGCCTGCTGGAGACGTTCGCCCACCGCGACGAGCACTGACGCCCGCTCGCCAGATTCCATCACCTGTTGATTTCTCGGGTATGGTCGATCGCTGTTTGTGTCACGCACCTGGAGGTCCCATGAACATCCGCGCCCGTCGCACCGCAGCAGCGGCCCTGACTCTCGCTCTCGCCGCTGGCCTCGCGTCGTGCAGCCTGTCACTTCCGCTCCGCGACGCCGTGACGGAGGGCTCCACCGGTGAGACGGCGGAAGCGGCCGCGGTCGATGCCTCGCTGCCGGCCGCAGAGCCGGACCTCGCCGGCACGACCCAGCTGCTCGGCGACGTCGAGCTGACGGAGATCGACGCCGGCGCCGAGAGTGGCGTGCATGCACCGGGCCTCGCCGTTCAGATCACCCACGCGGGAGTCGTCCCGACGATCAGTGCTGCGGTGTACGAGGACCTCACCGGCGACGCACTCGACGCAGACGAGGACGGCGAGACCCCAGCGGAGGTCCGCGCCGCCGACGGGTACGCGCTGCTCGTCAGCCGCTACGAGACCATGGACCCGGAATGGGAGCCGCGCGGATCCGCACCCCGCACGGACGTCGTCGTCAAGTCCCCGGGAGCGGACGGCATGCAGCTGCTCAGCACGTCGAATAACGACGCCCGCAGCATGGGCACGATCGTAATGAGCGTGCCGGAGGACCACTCCCCCGAGGACGCCCTCATCGAGATCGAGACCGCCGACGCGCGCCAGTCCGTGAGCCTCGTGGACGGCATCCGCATCGACAGCGACGTCCCGCACGCCTACCCCGGGCCGCGTGAGGTCACGCTGACGAACGCGGAGAAGCTCGACACGACGTTCGAGCATTGGATCTCCGGGCCGGCGACCGTGCAAGGCCAGGTCACCGGTGCGATCGCCACGCCGTACCTCGATGCCGGGCGCGGCCAGGGCGACGGCTGGGCCGCGCCCGAGCAGATGTATCTTGCGATCGACGTCGACTGGCACCTCAGCGAGTCCGCGACGTACGACGAGACGTCCATCCGGCTCGAGGCCCCGGACGAGCAGGTCTTCCAACCGATCAACGACCCGAAGGGGCTCACGGACGTGTTCGAGCGCGCCGCCGTGTTCCAGATCCCGATGGACGTCGCCACGGCGACGGTCGTGATCGAGTCGGCCTACCGCAACGGTGTGCTGAGCGGCGCGAAGCTCATCGAGTTCGACCCAATTCGCACAGAGCTCGAGCTCGGCTGAGTAGGCTGGCACAGATGACTGACACGCGCCTCGAGGCAGGATCCCCCGCACCCGACTTCTCGCTGCTCGACCAGGACGGCACGGCCGTCTCGCTCGCCGACTTCCGCGGTCGCAAGGTCGTGCTGTTCTTCTACCCGGCGGCCATGACCCCCGGGTGCACCACCGAGGCCTGCGACTTCCGCAACTCCCTCGCATCGTTGCAGGGCGCTGGCTACGACGTCGTCGGCATCTCGCGCGACGAGCCCGCGAAGCTGAAGCAGTTCGCCGAGCGCGACGCGCTGACGTACCCGCTTCTCAGCGATCCGGACCGCACGGTGCATCTCGCGTACGGCGTCTGGGGCGAGAAGAAGAACTACGGCAAGGTCGTCGAGGGTGTCATCCGCTCGACGTTTGTCGTCGACGAGGACGGGAAGATCGCGTTGGCGAAGTACAACGTCAAGGCGACCGGTCACGTGGCCCGGATCCGAAAGGACCTCGGGCTCGACTGACGCGCCGCGGCGCCGCTCAGGTCGCTGTCGATAATGGTTCTGATTTACCCTCTCATCAGGACTTGAGCACAGCAGTCTCTCCGGTCGCCCCGGTATGCTCGACGGCGAGAAGAGAGGGGGCCTGCGTGGGTGCTCATCATCCTCCGGGCGCCGCGGTCGACAACCGCGCTCGCCTCGCGATCGCGTTCGGTCTGACGTTCGCAGTCTTCGTCGCGCAGGCGATCGGATCCGTCATGACCGGCAGCCTCGCACTGCTCACCGACACGGCGCACATGCTCACGGATGCGGCCGGACTCGCCGTGGCATTCGTGGCCGCGACGCTCATGCTGCGACCCGCGAGCTCGACGCGCACGTGGGGGTTTCGACGCGCCGAGGTGATCGCCGCGCTCGCCCAGGCGGCCCTGCTCATCGTCGTGGGAATCTACAGCGCGATCGAGGGCATCCGGCGGCTGGTGGATCCCCCGGAGGTGCCGGGAGTCGGACTGCTCGTGTTCGGCGTCGTCGGCCTCACGGCGAACGTCATCGCGATCGCGGTGCTCACGACTCAGCGCAACGCGAACGTCAACATGCGCGCGGCCTTCCTCGAGGTCGTCAACGACGCGCTCGGATCCGTCGCCGTGATCGTCGCGGCGATCGTCATCGCGACGACGGGCTTCCTGCGTGCCGACCCCATCGCGAGCCTCGTCATCGCCGCGCTCATCGTGCCGCGGGCAGCCATCATCGTCCGCGAGACGATGCGGGTGCTCATGGAGTTCACCCCCGTCGGCCTCGACCTCGACGACGTGCGGCGCCACCTGCGCGAATTGGAGCACGTCACGGACGTGCACGACCTCCACGCGTCGACGGTCGGGACGGGACTGGCCACACTTACGGGTCACCTCGTCGTGCGCGACGAATGCTTCACCGACGGCCACGCCGCGGAGGTCCTCGACGCAGCGAAGCGATGCGTCGCCGAGCACTTCGACGTGCGCATCGACCACACGACCTTCCAGATCGAGACCGAGCAGATCCGGGCGAGCGAGCCAGACTCGATCACCCACCCCTGAGCCGAGACCGTCACGGCTCTTCGCTGCCGCGAGGCGGGCTCGCGTGCGGGATCCGCCACTTGAAACGCAGCGACACGACGCGGAACAGGAACACGAACGCCGCGACGGCGAAGCCAGTGAGCGATGAGTGCCAGCCGAGGACCCAGAGTCCGACGAGGAGAGCCGCACCAAGAATTGCGGGGACCGCGTAGAGGTCGTTCGGGTTGAACAGTTGCGGATCACGGTTGGCGACCACGTCCCGCAGCAGTCCGCCGCCGACCGCGCTCGTGACGCCGAGTACGATGGCCGCGATCGGGTTCAGGCCGGCGCTCAGGGCGATGACCGTGCCCGTCGTGCAGAACAGGCCGAGCCCGCCGGCGTCGAACACCAACAGCGTGCGCCGGAAGCGCTGCACGCTGGGCGCGATGGCGAACACGAGCAGCGCCGCGAGGACCGGCGGCAGCAGGTAGACCGGCTGGTCGAACGCGACGGGCAGGCGTCCGATGATCACGTCGCGGATGACGCCGCCGCCCAGCCCCGTCAGCGCGCCGAGCAGCAGGGATCCGACGAGGTCGTAGCCGCGACCGACGGCGAGCAGACAGCCCGAGATCGCGAAGAAGAACGTGCCGAACAGGTCGGCGATGAGCGCCCACGTCATGGTCGCGCTCCGTCAGCCGCCGTCACCACGGCGCGCCTCACGCCCACCCCGCCGATCGTCTCCATGCTCCCCAGACTGGCCGTCGCCGGTCTCGGGCGCAACACCTCATCCGGGGCATGCCTGATAGCTATTCCGTGCGGGCGTCCGCGCCCCTACACTCGGTCTCATGATGGCCGAGACCACCGCGATTCCCGCGGAGATGAAGGCCGTGCAGCTCGTAGGGCACGGCGGTTTGGAACAGCTGGTCTACCGGGACGTGCCGACACCGGCACCGGGCCCGGACGAAGTGCTCATCGACGTCCACGCGTGCGGTATGAACAACACCGACGTGTGGGTGCGCGAGGGCGCATACGGCACCGAGACCGACCCCGCGTCGGTCTCGACCTGGCGACGCGGGCGATCGACGCTCGAGTTCCCGCGGATCCAGGGAACAGATTCTGTCGGCGAGATCGTCGCAGTCGGGTCAGGCGTTTCGCCCGACCGCATCGGCGAGCGCGTCATGGTCGATTTCAGTATCTACAACAGGCCCGAGGGCGACGACAGCCTTGCCGACATCGACTACATCGGTCACGGGCGCGACGGCGGGTACGCGGAGTACCAGGTGGTGCCCGCCGCCAACGCGCACGAGATCACGGCCGACATCTCCGACGCCGAGCTGGCGACCTTCTGTTGCGCGTATCTCACGGCAGAGCAGATGTTGGAGCGCGCGCGCGTCGCGCGGGGCGATCGCGTGCTCGTCACGGGCGCCTCGGGCGGCGTCGGATCCGCGATCATCCAGCTCGCGCGGGTGCGCGGCGCGGTGCCGTACGCCGTGTCGAGCCCCGGTAAGGAGGATGCTCTGCGGCAGATCGGCGCAGAGGACGTGATCCTGCGCGGCGGTGACCTCGTGACCGACGTCGAACGCGTCGTCGATGGCCCCATTGACGTCGTCGCGGACCTCGTCGCGGGGCCGATGTTCAACGACCTGCTGCGGATCCTGCGCCCGGAGGGCCGATATACGACGGCGGGCGCGATCGGCGGGCCCGTCGTCGAGCTCGACCTGCGCACCATGTACCTGAAGCAGCTGCAACTGAACGGGTCGTCGCAGGGCACCCGCACCGATTTCCGCCGCCTGGCGGGCTACATCCAGACCGGTGAGATCCGCCCGCTGCTCGACCGCACGTTCCGCCTCTCAGACTTCCACGATGCGCAGCGGACCTTCATGGACAAGTCATTCATCGGCAAGCTCGTCGTGGTGCCCGACCGGCACTGGGAGCGGATCGGAGCACCCCATGCAGGATCGTGAACGCACCCTGACCCTCATCGACACGCAATCCGGAGGCGACGTCAGTCGCATCGTCCTCGACGGCGTCGGTCCGCTCCCCGGCGCCACCGTGTTGGAGAAGGCGCGCTACCTGCAGCACGAGGGCGACGGACTGCGCCGACTGCTGCTCTCCGAACCCTACGGGGATCCGGCGATGTCGGTGGATCTGATCGTCGAGCCGAGCCACCCGGAGGCCCAGGCCGGCTACATCATCATGGAGGCGATGGGCTACCCGCTGTACTCCGGATCGAACACGATCTGCACGGCGACGGCCCTCCTGCAGAGCGGGACGATCCCGATGCAGGACGGACGGCAGGAGATCGTCCTCGAGTCCCCGGCGGGCCTGGCACGGATCACGGCAGAAAATTCCGGCGGCCGAGTCCGTTCGATTACGACCCGCGGCGAGCCCGCCTATGTCGCTGACGAGGGGCTGAGCGTCGAGGTGCCGCACTACGGAACCGTGCGGTTCGATCTCGTCTGGTCTGGCGCCTACTACGCGGTGATCGACGCCACGGAGCACGGCTTCCACCTGACCTCGGAGGAGCAGATCGCCCTGACGGCCTTCGGCGACGCGTTCGTCCGTGCCGCCCGTCCCGGCCTGAAGGAAGAGCATCCGGAGCTCGGCGCGGTCGGGCCGCTTCCGTTCGCGCACTTCCGAGGGCCGGTGACGGCGATCGGCGACGGCAGATACGAGTCACCGTCGGCGACATACGTGCACCCGGGGGTGCTCTGCCGCTCCCCCACCGGGACCGGAACCTCGGCGCGGCTGGCGCTGATGGCGCAGCGTGGCGAGATCCGCGAGGGCGAAGCACTCGAGACGATTTCGCCGCGCGGCAACCGCTTCCTCGGAAAGGTGCTCGGCCGTGCGCGCGTCGGCGAGTACGCGGCGCTGCACTCCACGATCACCGGGTCAGCGAAGATGATCGCTCATTCGCAGCTGACGGTGGACCTCGATGATCCGCTCGTTGACGCCAGCGACCTCGAGCACGTCCTGTCGCCGCCCGTGTCGGTGTGACGGATCGGAGACGCCGTCGGCGTCGGGGCGGGAACGGGCTCACGAAGCGCTGAGAGTTTCACGGTTGCGCTTCCTGGCCACGTCCAGTTCCTTCGCCCACAGTGGCACCGTGGCCTCGTCACGGTATTTCTCAGCCGTGCGACGCGCGGCTTCCCGCATCTGTGTCACCTGACGCGGTGGCATTCGCTGGAGTCGGAGAATGGCGCGCGCCAGCCCGGGAAGGTTGCCGCGTGTGATGAGGAAGCCGTTGCGACCGTGCTGGATGAGATCGGCGGGCCCGTAGCGGATGTCGTAGGCGATCGGAATGCAGCCCGCGCTCATGGCTTCGAGCAGCACGAGCCCGAATCCTTCCGAGCGTGAGGTCAGGAGCAGGAAGGACGCCGAGGAGAGCCGATCACGTGCGTCGCGGTCGTATCCGTGCAGCCGGATCGGCCCGTGTCGTTCTGCATCCGAGATGAGCCGTTCGAGTGCGGGGCGCTGCGGTCCGCCACCGTAGATGTCGAGCGAAACGTTCTTGTCGAAGCGGCGAGCGAGCCGTACCGCGCGTACGGCGTGTTCTGGGCGCTTGAGTCGCGACAAGGCGCCGAGGACGATACCGCTACTCGGCGAACGTTCCCACCCAGGCGGCGTCGACATGACCCGACTGTTTGGGATGACGCGGAGGTTTGAGCGGCGTCCGAACATGAGGGACACGTCGCGCCGCTGCCGATCGGTGAGAAAGACGACCGCGTCATAGCCGTCGAGATGGCGAAACACTTCCGCCCGAGACGGTCGCAGCCTGCCCCAGGGTCCGATGCTGCCGGCGAGATGGGAGCCGTGGATGACCGCCATCGTCGTGCGCCGACGACGTCTGTAGGTGTGCAGGAATCGGGACACCGGCTTGCTGTCTGCGATGAGGTAGCAGTCCTCGTCTCCCGCTGTGAGCTGGTCGAGCCAGTATCGGTACAACGCCCACTTGCTCCCCCAGGAACGCGCCGGCTGACCGTCCCCGTCGCAGAGGACCACCGAGCGGCCGCCCCGCGTGCCAGCTTCGGTCGTGTCCTGACGGTCGCTGACGAGAAGAGAGCCGTCCGGTCGGTAATAGTCGGTCTGCAGCACGGTCTTCCCATCAGCGGCCAGGCGGCTTCGCTGCAATTCCATGCCACCGCGGTGCACAGAGCGGTACGACCGGTCCGCACCGAGTGGGGTGAACGCCCGTTGCGACGCGCCCAGGGGCGAAGCCGAGGGTACGACGTCGTGCTCACGCAGCCACTCCCAGAGGTTGGTGAGCCGCATTCCCGGCAACATCTCGCCGTTGGCGAGCAGTCGGCGCTGGATGTCCGCGTAGTCCGGGCCGTCCTTGAACGTCAGGATCTCGACCGGGACGGCACCGAGCCGCACGAACGCGCGTGAGCGGTGCAGCATCGCGCTGGTCAGGCCCCCGTAGTTGTCAGGGATGGTCCACGTCAGCGCGAAGAACCTCCCCTTCGGCAATGATGTCGACCCATTCGGCGCCGCGCTCATCGATGCTGGCCGTTCGCAGATCCGTGCCACTCGCTCGGATTCGATTCGGACGTGTTCATCACGCGAGCATTCTGCGTGCGTTCGCGCGTGCGCGATAGGGGGTTGCGCGAGGCCCGCCTCACTGTTCACCGGGACGGCGCGGCACTCCGCGCCGGACTCCGAGGAGCGGCGGTGCGGCGCGGATCGTCGATGACGTCGGCGGGAGCGAGGGTTCCGAGTGATGGTGGGGTGGTCATAGGGTTTCCTTCATGCTCGACGGCGGGCGCGGACGATCACGTCGCGCAGGGAGACGACGCGGTGGCCGGGTCGGAGAGTGCGGGTGTTCTCGTATCGCGATTCGATCCGCCACTCCGGTGCCAGCAGCAGCCGGGTGATGTCGGACAGCGTCGCGACGGCGTCGGCGGGGTGGTCGCCGTCGTGGTGGCGGTGGCCAGCGGCGTGGGCGATGATCAGCAGCGTCCCGCCGGGGGCGACCCAGGAGGCGATGCGCTCGTAGAAGGCCAGCTGACCGCTGTCCGGATGCGCATAGCTGGTCGTCACCAGGTCCCACGCGCGCCCGGGTTGCCACCGGCTCAGGTCAGTCTCGACCCACTCGATTCGGTCGCTGAGGCCCGCCGCGTTCGCCCGAGTCGCCGCGGTGTCGAGCGCGTTCCTCGAGATGTCGGCGCCGGTGACGCGCCAGCCCCGCCCGGCCAGCCACGTGGCCTCGGCCCCGGATCCGCAGCCCGCGTCGAGAGCGGTTCCGATCGGAAGAGACGATGTCTCTGTCCCGAGGGCGGGATGCGCGGCAAGCCGGTGACCCCGGCCCGTCGCCGCCGGATCCCAATGGTCTTCCCAGTACGTTTTGTCGAATCGCGGCATGTTCGTGCTCCTGTTCTCCGCCGGGTCAGAACAGGATCGCTTCCCCATCACCGTATTGGCAAACATTCTTGCCAAATGGCAAACTGACGAGATGGACAACGCATCCGACCAGACGCTCGACGCCGTCGGCCCGCGACTCAAGCACCTTCGCCTGCGGCGCGATGTGACGCTCACCGCGCTCGCCACGGCGACCGGCATCTCGACGAGCACGCTGTCGCGACTCGAGGCGGGCGTGCGACGGCCGACGCTCGAGCAGCTCCTCCCCCTTGCCCGCTACTACGGCGTCACGATCGACTCCCTCGTCGACGCCCCGCGCACCGCGGATCCGCGGATCGACCTGCGACCGATCGCCTGTAAAGACGGCTCCGTCATCGTTCCGCTCACCCGCCGCCCGGGAGGGATCCAGGCGTTCAAGTTCGTGCTTCCGACGGGAAGCGACGACGCGATCCCCGACCTGCGCTCCCACGAGGGCCACGACTGGGCGTACGTCCTGAACGGCACGCTCCGCCTCGTCCTCGGCGACCACGACCTGCGCCTCCACACCGGCGAAGCGGCCGAGTTCGACACCCGCACGCCCCACTGGTTCGCGGCCACGAGCTCGGGACCGGTCGAGTACCTCAGCCTCATCGGGCGTCAGGGGCAGCGGGCGCACGTCCGCGCGACGACCGACCGCCCGTCGCGATGACGCCAACCTCCGGCCGCGGGGTCAGCGGCAGCGCTTCGCCAGCCCCTCGAGCGCCGCGACGTAGTCCCGTGGCCGCTCGAAATGCACGAGGTGGCCGCCCGAGATCGTCACCAGCTCGGCGTCGGGGAGTGAAGAGATCGCGCGAGAAGCGTCATCCACATCCATCGCCGCCTTGAGGACGCCATCCGCGTCATATGACGTGCCGTTCTTGTCGTACCACCAGCGCGTATGGATCAGCGTCGTCGGCACAGATACCGCCCGCAGCGCCGCCTCGGTATCGAACCCGTCGTACCAGGCGCCGACCTGCCACGCGCGGCCGAAGGCCGGGTCGTACTCGACCATGCCCTCGAACCACACGTCGACGGCGCGCGGCAGGAACCAGATCCGCAAGGGCCGGCCCGGGTGTCGATCGACCCACCGCAGCGCCCAGCGCGTGAGCCGAGCCGCGGCCTTCCCGAAGAATGAGAAGTAGTCGGCGTGCTCGAGGTAGTAGCGCTGGAACTCGGCCTCCGGCTGCTCGCGCACGTATGCCTCCGCGATGCGATGCAGGACCCCGCCGGTCGTGCTGTCGCCGCGCGGCATGGCCGACGAGAAGAGCGGCGGATCCTCGAGCAGCAGTCCGCGGACGAGGTGCGGGTACGCGGCCGCGATCGCGAGCGCCAGCACGCCGCCCGAGGAGTGACCGGCCAGCAGGACGGGATCGTCCGTCACCTGTTCGATCGCCGCCGCGAGCAAGGCCGCGACCCCGACGCACGTGTATTCGTCGGCGGGCAGGTTGTCGGATCCGCCGTGACCGGGCACGTCGATCGCGATGACCCGGTAGCGCACAACCAGGTCCGGAAGCACGCGGCGATGGTCCTGCCAGCGCGCCGCCTGGCCGTGCAGCAGCACGAGGGGCGGACCGTTGTCGGGCCCCTCGGCGACGTTGAGGGTGTACTCGTCGACGGTGATGTGCCGCTCACCCATCAGCACGCCGCGTGCGCCCCTACTCATCGACCCGGATGGTCGGCATGACCGTGTCGATGAAATCGCGGAACGGCTCCTGACGCACAATCGCGATCCCCTGCGCTTCGTCCGCGAGGAGCAGGAGGGAGGATCCGGGCTCGATGCCGAACATCGCGCGCGCCTCCTTCGGAATGACGATCTGCCCCTTGGGGCCGACCTTCACGATGGCCGCGAACTTGTCTCCTGGCGCTGTGACACTCATATCGTCTCCGCCCGATTCGTAAAAGTAACTCTAGTTATACTAGTAGTACCGAATCGGGTCAAGAGACCTCAGAACCCCACGCGATGTCGGCGCAAGCATCAGCGCCTGCCGAACGCGACCGCGATGATTGCGGCCGCAACTCCCGCCAGCACCGCCGAGATGAGCGCGTACACCATGAACCCATTCGCCGTCGCATCTTGCACCAGGTCGACGAGCGGTGGAGCGCCCCCGGCAGACGCGCGGGCGACGGCGAACGCCTCGTGAATACTCGAGCGGAGCGCGGCGCCAATCTCTTCGGAGAGGCCGGTGGGAGCGAGCCGCTCGAGCGACTCGCGGAAGACGACGATGCCGACCGTCCCACCGATGGCGATACCGAGTGCCGTGCCGAGTTCACCGCCGACCTCCTGCGCTGCCGCGGCGGACCCGACGCGGTCCTCGGGAGCGCTGGAGATGATGGCATCGCTGACCAGCGCCAAGGCCGTTCCATGACCGAGGCCGATGACCGCCACCGCACCGACGAGCAGTGCGGTCGTCCCGATGGCGACTGCGCCGGCGGCGAGGACACCGCCGAGCGCCACGACCAGCAGCCCGCTGAAGATGACGCTCGATGACCGAAAACGGCGAACGAGCGCCGGGGCAATCAACGAGCCGAGAATCTGCGCCCCGATGTACGGCAACGTCAGCACGCCGGCGATGAACGGGGTGAAACCTCCGACCCACTGCAAATGCTGCGTGAAGAGGAAGAACAACCCCACGACGCCGACACCGGTGAGCAGGAGCGTCAGCAACGCCGCCGTGACGCGTCGGTCCTTCAGAAGCGCAAGATCGAAGAGCGGATCCGCCAGCCGTCGCTGTCGGCGCACGAAAGCCGTGATCGTGACGGCCCCCGCCACGACGAGAATCCAGGGAAGCCACGACGACGTCGGCGCGGTCCGCCCGTCGGTGCCGGCGACGATCTCCTGCAGTCCGGAGACCACGGCCAGCATCCCCGCGACCGAGAGCCCGACACTCAGCACATCGACGCGACCCGCCTGAGGCTGGCGTCGCTCAGGGAGCGCGAACCGACCGAGCGCGACGAGCACCACCATCGGCGGCACATTGATCAGAAAGATCGCTCCCCACCAGAACGCCTCCAGGAGTGCTCCTCCAAGAAGTGGGCCGATCGCGCCGCCGACGGTGAACGCGCTGAGCATGATCGCGATGGCGAGGCGTCGACGATCATCATCGGGAAACATCTCGCGCAGCAACGAGAAGAGCGACGGCATCAAGGTGGCACCGGCGACGCCGAGCAGCGCTCGAGCGAGCACCAGCGATATGGGAGACCACGCGAAGGCGGCGACCATCGAGAGCGCTGCGAAGGCCAGCGCTCCCCAGAGGAGCAGCCGGCGCGCGCCGACGCGGTCGGAAACCCTTCCCATCGTGACCAGAAACCCGGCGATCAGGAAGCCGTACGCGTGAACGATCCAGAGCGACTCGGTCGCCGTCGCACCGAGATCCCCGGTCAACGTCGGAACGGCGAAGAAGAGCGCCGTGAGGTCGCTCGCGACGGCCAACATCGGTGCGACGAGCAACGCGAGACCCCACCACGCGCGCGTCCTCGGATAGGCGAGCACCTCATCATTTCGTTTCATCATGTCACGTAACGATAATGTTAGACTCGCTGAGTGTCCACCCCCTCCTCCAGCGCCGCCCAGACGGGTCGCCCACGGGACCGCCACCTCGACCACGCCATCCTCGCGGCGACTCTCGCAATCCTGGACGAATCTGGCTACCAGGAGCTGAGTCTCGGCGGCGTGGCACGACGCGCGGGCACGTCCCGCCCGGCGATCTACCGACGCTGGCCGGATCGAGTGCACCTCGCCCTCGCGGCGATCGGGTCGCGCCTGGAGGCCCCGCTCTCTCCAGACACCGGGTGCACGCTGTGCGATCTCGACGAGAGCTTCAAGGTCTTCCTCGTCGCGTACCGCCAGATCCGACCCGACGCGCTGAGCGCAATCCTTGCCGAATGCGCAGCGACTCCGGAGCTGCGGGCGCAGTACCTGGACACCCTGATCGAACCGGCGCGTCGCGCCGTCGGCCACACGCTCGATCGCGCTACCGCCCGCGGCGATCTGCGCCCGGACGCCGACCGGAATCTCCTCCTCGACACGGTCGGCTCGCTCGTGCACTATTTCGCCCTGTTCTGCGATCGCCACATCACTGACGCCGAAGCGGAGCACGCGATCGAGACGCTGCTGCGCGGAGCGGCCGTCGACTACGAGGCGCTCGTCGCCCACAGCCTCGCGTTGGAGGAGACCGAACCGCCCAAGGAATCGCACCACCGACACCACACATTCGACCCCTCTACCCTGGAGTGACATCCGCCGCCAAGACGGGGCTGCGCGCAGCCGGGACAGCACCACACGGAGGGACGCATCAATGAGCGAACGGAATCAGTCGGCGGCGGCTTATCAGCGCAACGCCCTGGCGCCGAGCATCCTCGCCGCAGCGGCGCTCTTCCTTGCGCCCGTCTTCATCGACGCCGGCTGGACGACGATCCTGCTCTTCGTCGTCGCGATCCTCTCACTCATCACGGCCTGGTTCGCGGTGCAGGCGAAGCAGTGGTGGTGGATCCCGATCTTCGTCGCGATCGCGGTGGTGTGGAACCCGGTGTTCCCGTTCGCCTTCTCCGGTCCGCTCTGGACGGCGGCACAGCCGGTCGCGGCGATCGTCTTCCTCGTCGCCGGGGCGATGATCAAGGTGCCCCAGCCGTAGCACAGAGCGAGGGCGCTCGACTCCGCAGCGCTGCATATCCTCGCCCAGGCGGTCTGATGGCCGTCCAAGATGACGATCAAACGGGCCGCCGTAGACACGATGGCCGAGCGCACCATCGGCGCGGGGATTCGCTTCCCTACCTCCGGGAGTAATCGCGCCTAAGCGTAGGCAAGACGTGACCGTGCTCAATGAGTGGCGTGTCGTCGGCGAGGAGACTGCCGCCACCGCGGAGGTCCTTGACGATATCCCAGTGGATCGCCGAGTCGTTGAGACCACCGCATTGCGGGTACGACCGCCCGAGCGCGATGTGCACTGTGCCGAGGATCTTCTCGTCGAGCAGAAGATCGCCGGTCAGCGTTGTCATCGCGGGATTGGTACCGATGCCGAGTTCTCCGACGGTACGCGCGCCGGGCGTGTCCAGAAGCCGCGTGACGAACTCGCCGCCCTCGTGTGCACGCGCGTCGGTGACGATTCCTCTCGCGAAGTCGAGCTCGAGCCCTGTGATGCGTGCTCCGCCGAACCAGAACGTGCCGGGGAACCGAATGTGACCATCGACGCCGTCTTCGATGGGAGCCGTCGCGACCTCCCCATCGGGCAGATTCGCTTCGCCAGCGAAAGGCACCCAGATACGGCCACGACAGTTGAGCGTGAGGTCGGTGTCTGAGTCTTGAATCTTCACCACCCGCGTCGCGCCGAGCTCTGCGCACAGTTCGTCTAGCGACCGGCGGTGCGCGGGCCAGTCGGCGAGAGTCGATGCAAAGAACTCCGCCGTCAAGTCAACGTCGCTCACCCCGATCTGCTCTGCCCACTCCGGACTCGGCACACGCACCAGGGTCCATCGCGTGTTCTGCCAGCGCGCCGTGGACACGGCACCCTTGCCTGCGCGCTGCAGACTGAGGCGACCTCCGTCGATGGTGTCGGGCGGCACGACCATTCCGCGGAACGACACATGGACATCGGCCCAGTTCATCGCCGCGAGCTCTAACGGTCCCGGCGTACCGAGAACGTCATCGGACGCGAAGTCAAGAGCGTCCCGGTCGTACATCTCGTCGATCAGTTGGACCTGTGGCAGACCTCCGCGGCGATAAACCTCGCGCACGAACGCTCCAGCAGCGTCGGCGACGGCAGTCGACGTCATGAATACGCTAACGCGCGTTCCCTCACTCACTTCATTCACTGTGGCGAGGTGGGCGGCCAGTTCGGGCCATCTGCTCATGCGTTCGTCCCATCGTCGTCTCGTCGCATTGCGCGCAGCGCACGGTATGTCGACAAGTACTCGTCGTGCGCGCGACGCAACGCCTCAACTGCTGGATCGGTGTCGGGCCGGGGGACAACGGTCGTGTTGACGGCGATCCACTGCTCGCGGACGTTCGTCTTCGTCGTCACACCGATGCCCAGCGCGGCGATAACGGCGTTGCCATACGCCGCGCCGACCGTCGAGGCGCAGTTCTGCTCGAAGCGGAGGAGATCACTGACCGCCTGCACGAGCACGTCGTTCTTCGTGCCGCCCCCGATCGCTACGACGCGGCGGGGTGGCATGTCGACGTGGCCATACGCGGCCACGGCAGCGGCGACCGAATGCGCAACTCCCTCGACGACAGCACGCGCGAACTCGGCGCGCCCTGTTGTCAGCGACAACCCGGTGAGAGACCCTCGCGCACCCGGATCATGGAACGGCGTGCGTTCGCCGCTCAAGTGCGGTAGATGCAGCGCTCCCCCTGAGCCGGGCTCGGCGGCGTGCACCAGCTCCATGAACCGGCCGAACATCGCCGTATCGCCGGCTCCGTCATCGAGTCCCAGCAGGCCCGCTGCCCAGCGTGTCGCCGTACCCGCGGTTGAGGTGCCCGCGGCGAGCACGTAAAGGCCAGGGAAGGCAAACGGCGCCGACCACAGGGTGTCGTCGACGACGGGCTCGGGCGTCACGCGGATCATATATCCACTCGAGCCGTACATGAGCATCAAGTCTCCGTCGTCGAGCACTGACGACCCGACTGCCTCGGCAACAGCATCCGTCGTCCCCACCATCACAGGCGTGCCTTCGGGGATCCCCGTCTCGGCGGAGCCTGCTGCCGTGACGAGCCCCGCGATGTCACTCGACCATCCGATGTCCGGCAGCTGGTCGACGCTGAGGACGTCATCGAAACCGTCAAGGTTCCAGCGCCGTGCGGACAGGTCGTAGAAGGGATGGTAGTATCCCGCAGTCGCGTGATCCATGACGACCTCTCCTGTCAGCTTGGCGACGAGGAAGCTCTGGCTCGTCATGTACCAGCGGGTTGCACGAGCGACATCGGATTCATTCTCTCGAATCCATGCGACCTTCGGACCGGCCGACTGGCTCGTGAGTGTGTTGCCGGACCGTCGCATGATCTCGTCGCGTCCCATGCGGCGCTCGAAGTCGACGATCTGGCGGGTGGCGCGCGTATCTACCCCGTACAGAATCGCGGGTCGCAGTGGATTCAGCTGTGCATCGACGGGAAGCACACACGGACCGATCGCACTGCACGCCACTGCGAGGATCCTGTGGCCGCCTGCGTTCTGCATCAGCTCCCGGGAAACGGCCGTGAAATCACCCCACCACACATCGAGGGCGTCGTGCTCGACGTGCCCCGGTCGCGGCGTACTGACGCTGTGTCGGGCGCGTGCCGTCGCGTGCACGACGCCGACAGTGTCGACAAGAACCCCTTTCGTCTCGTACGTGCCTACATCGATACCGATCAACAAGCCGGTCACGTGCTCTTCACCTCGTCGAATCGCTTCTTCGTGTCGTTTCCCACGCCGGAGAGCGACGCGATATTTCGGGTCTGGGTCGACGGAACGTATCGGCCCCGACGTCGAAATCTGACCTGGTCGAACACCATGACGCCGATGAGGATGACACCCTGAGCGATCGAGTACTCGTACGAGGAAAGCCGGATTGCGTTGAAACCCGATTGCACGACCTGCAGGACGAGCGTGGCCAGCACAACACCGGTCACCGTTGCGAACCCACCCATCGGATTCGTTCCGCCGAGGACGGCGATGACGATCACGAGCAGAACATACGAGGTGCCGTAGTCGGCGCTCGCCGTAGGATTACGCGTGACAAACAGCACGCCGGCGAGGCCTCCGAGGAGTCCCGTCGTAACGTATGTCCCGTAGAGCACGGAGGCGCTGCGGATCCCGGAGTAACGGGCGGCTGCGGGATTCGACCCCTGCAGCTGCGTCTTACGCCCGAAGGGCGTGCGGCCGATCAGCACGCCGATTGCGATTGCAACGACCACGAAGATCAGGAATAGAACAGGGATGCCAGCGACTGTCGACTGGCCCACTCCCCCGAGGATTTCGGGCGCGCCGTAGAGGGTCCTGCCGCCTGTCCACACGATGGCTAGTCCGTTGAAGATCTGCATCGTCGCGAGCGTCGCGAGGATCGGCGCAATTCCAACGGTGCTGATCAGCACCGCGTTGATGAGACCTGCTCCGACGCCGACGGCGACGCCGACGACGACAATCATCCCACCGAGAGACTCGGCGAGCGCGGGGTCGCTCGCAGCGAGCCCCGCGTACATCGTGCTGATCGTAATGGCCGTGAGGTTCGCGATCGAGACGAGCGACAGGTCGATTCCGCCCGTCAGCATCGCAAGTGTCATCGCAATAGCCAATAGTCCGACCTCGGGCGCAGACACCATAATGTTCTGCAGGTTCAGCGGATTGAGGAACACCCGGGGATTGAGAGCCGCGAACACCCCGAACGCGATGACGAGAAGCAGGACCATCCGACCGATTCCGCGGTCGACGTGAAGGTTCGCGATCCAGGTCCGCACAATATTGTCGACGCGCGAATTGAGCACCCCGAGTGAGCTCCCCTGAGAACGAGTAGGCATGGGCTACACCTCCGCTGTGTCGATGACGAATGTGCGACGCGACGCACGGCGAGCCGAGATGGCCTGGATGCCCACACCGACGACGAGCAGAAGCCCGACAGCAGCGCGTTGCCATGCCGTGGGCACGCCCATGAGGAGGAGGCTGTTGTTGATCAGCTGCACCAGGACCACTCCGAGGACGGTTCCGAGTACTGAGCCCCGGCCGCCGAAGACGGACGCGCCTCCCAAGACGACTGCGGCGATCACGTCGAGTTCGGTACCCATGATGTCCTGCGGGTTCGCGTTGCGGTTCAAGATCACATGAATGAGCCCGCCGACCGCAGCGATCGCGCCGACCAGGACGTAGAGCATGATCTGGAACCGCACGACAGGAAATCCGGCACGTCGCGCAGCCTCCGTATCACCGCCGATCGCATAGATGCCGCGACCGAACATCGTCCTGCGCAGCACCCAAGCGGTCAGCAGAACGAGGACGGCCACCGGCACCACGAGCAGGTGCAGGTAGGAGCGGCTGCCCTCGAGGGCGATGAGATTCGCCGTCGAGAGGCTCGCCATGCTGGCGGGTAGCTCAGCGATGTACCTAGAGCCGACGTACACGAGCAGGATGCCGCGGAAGATGCCCTGGGTCGCAAGGGTGACGATCAGCGTCGGTAATCTGAACCGGGCGATGACGGCGCCGTTGACGGCGCCCAGGGCTGCCCCGACGAGGCACGCGAACACGAGAACTCCGATGATGCCGGGGTCGAACTGCCCCGCCTGGGCGAGATGGACTGTCGTATACGCGGCGAAGATCGCGATTGCGGCGAACGATACGTCGATGCCTCCGGAGATGATCACGAGCAACACTGCGATGGCGAGCACAGTGGGCACGAGTGCCGAACGCACGATCGAGAACAGCGTGTGGACAGTGAAGAACGAGGGGCTCACGATGCTCATCACGACGACGAGCACCAGGATGATGATCGCCAACATCCCTTCGTTGTTCGCCCCGGCGAGGCGTGATCCGAGCGACCGGGCACGTGTTGAGGACGTCATGCCGCCATCACCTCCTGAATGTGCTGTTCGTCGATCTGCTCGCCGGCGAACTCGTCGACAATCGACCCCCGACGCACGATGAGCACCCGATGGCAGATCGACACGAGCTCTGGCACGTCGTCGGAGATCATGACGACGCCCATGCCCTCGCTAGCCGCCTGACGCAGGAGAGTGAGGATCTCGCTCTTCGAACCGACATCGACACCCACAGTGGGCCCATTGAGAATGAGAATCTTCGGCTTCATGGCAAGCCACTTCGCGAGGACGACGCGCTGTGCGTTGCCGCCGGATAGCGATCGGACGGGCGCAGCGACGCTTGGCGCCTTGATCCTCAGCCGCGTGAACAGCGTCGAGATCGTTTCGGCGATGCGCTTCTGACTGAGCACGATCTTGCCACGCGCGTGTTTGTCGAGCGAAGCGGCAACGATGTTGTCAGCGATCGACTTCTCCAGGAAGAGTCCCTGCGTCAGCCGGTCTTCGGGCACGTATCCGATCCCGGCCGCGATCGATGCGCGGATGCTGCCGGGGCGCAGCTTCTGTCCGTTGACGGCCACAGTCCCTGATTCGGGTTTGAGGAGGCCGAACAGCGCTTCGACGATCTCTCCCCTTCCCGAACCGAGGAGCCCCGTGATCCCGATGATTTCGCCCGGGGCCACGCCGAAAGTGACGTCGTTGAATGCCCCGGGGAGCGTGAGCTTCGACACAGTAAGCAGCTTGGAACGAGCGTCGGCAACGTCATTGACGAGTCGCGCGGCATCGACTTCACTGCCGGTCATGGCGACGGTGAGCGAGGCGATGCTGTAGTCGCGAGCCGACCCGCTTGCGACGAGCTGGCCGCTGCGGAGTACCGTGATGTCGTGCGAGACCTCGAGGACCTCATCGAGTTTATGGCTGACGAACACGAGCGCGACATCGCGTTCCTGCAGTGTCCGCACGAGCGCGAAGAGCCGCTGCACCTCCGAACGCGTGAGCGCCGTCGTCGGCTCGTCCATGAAGATGATGCGCGCGTCCTGCACCAGTGCCCGACAGATCGCGGTGAGCTGGCGATCGGCAACGGAGAGCGTTTCTACGTCAGCGTCTAAGTTCAGCGCGAGCCCGAGCTCGTCGACGATGCGTTCGGCATCGGGGCGGCTGCGCGCCCGATTGAACATCTTCTTCCGCGCGGCAATCGCCGCCGGAAGGACGATGTTCTCCGCAACGGTGAGATTGGGAAAGAGTGAAAAGTCCTGGTAGATGACTTGAATGCCTGCGCGGAGCGCACGAGCAGGGGTCATGCGGCTGATCACCTCGCCGTCGATGACGATCTCGCCGGCTTCCGGCGACTCGACGCCGCTGATGATCTTGATCAGCGTCGACTTTCCGCTCCCGTTCTCGCCAGCAAGACAGTGCACGCGACCCGGCAGGAGCGTCATCGACACTTCGTCGAGTGCTGTGACGCCGCCGAACACTTTGACGATGCCGCGCACCTCGAGAACGGGCGGGTGATTGCGATCGGGCATAGTTGTCCTTTCGGTGGTGGAGCACGCACGGCCTCCACCACCACGCGGTGGGCGAAGGTTAGAAGTCGAAGTCTGCGACGTTGTCCGCGTCGACTTCGATTGCCGCGTCACCGACGAACACGTTGTCGAATCCATCGAGTTTCGACAGCGACTCGTACCCCTCGATCCCGAGGTCCGTCCCCTCCTCGATCGTCTCGCCGCTCGCAAGCAACTCAGCGATCTTCAACTGCGCTTTGCCCGCGAGCGCAGGATCCCAGAAGAACGCCTTGTCGATCGATCCGTCCTCGAGGTACTTCTCCGCGACAGACGGAATGCTCGTACCCATCACGCAGACCCGGTCCTCGAGTCCGGCCTCCTGCACCGCTCGAGCGATGCCGGCGATGTCCGTCCCGGCCGATCCCTGGAATCCTTTGAGGTCCGGGTACTTCGAGAGCAACTCCTTAGCGCGCTGGTACGCAACGTTCTCGTCTTCCTTGCTCTCGATGGGGTCCTCGACGCGCGCCATGTCCGGGTACTCGGCCTCTTGACGTTCGAGCGCACCGCCGACCCATTCCATGTGGGTCTTTGCGGTCAACCCTCCGACGAACGAGACGTACTCTCCCGATTCCTCCATGCACGTGGCGAGACTGTCGATGATCTGTGCGCCGTAGGCTGTGTTGTCGAAGGCTTCAATGTCGATGTCGGCGTTCGTGATGCCAGCGGCCTCGTGCGTGACCACGATCATCCCCTGCTCCCGCGCCTGCTCGAGGACCGTCTCGAGCGCTTCCGGTGCGTTCGGAACGACAGTGATGGCCGTCGGTGCCTGCGGAATGAGGTCCTGGATGATCTGGATCTGCTTCTCGGGACTGGCGTCGTCAGCGCCTTCCTGACGGGCGTCGATACCGGTCTCCTCGGCGAACTCGTTGACACCGATCTCCATGCGGTCGAACCACCCGACGCCGGTGACCTTGACGACCGTGACCATCGTCATCTCCTCCGGCGATACCTCTTCACTGTCGCCGTTTCCCTCTCCACTGCCGCCGACGGTGCCGCAACCGGCGAGTGGAAGTAGGGCGACAGCCCCGAGCGTCAGACTCGGGACAAGTTTGCGACGCATGTGCACTCCTTTGTGTGAGATTCCCTCAACTCATTGGCGAGTCGGGATTAAGTTACAACCTCATTGGAACCTAAATGCACCTGTGCCAACTTGTCAACGAGGTGCGTGCATGTGAATTTACAACAATGAAGTAACGGGACCGCCAGCGTCAACGCGCTGGCACGCACTGTACAGCGACGCCCGCGGCACGGAACCCAGAGAGAGCAGGGGTCTCAGGATCGCCGTCGGTGACAAGCGCCGTAATCTCACCAGGCGCCGCAACGTTCATCAGTTGGACTCGCCCGAGCTTCGATGCGTCGGCAACCACGAAGACGCGATCCGCGGCCTGAATCGCGGCTTTCTTCACCGCACCTTCCTCGGCGCTGTAGTCAGAGAGACCGCGCTTGCCGTCAACCCCAGCAACACCCATCACGAACACGTCACAGTTGTACTCCGCGAGTGACGCCACCGAGGGAGCACCAATGAGGCTCAACTCCCCGGGGCGCACCATTCCCCCGGTCATCACGATTTTCGTGTTCGGCTCGTCGTGCAGCTCCAGCGCGACGAGGATGCTGGGCGTGATGATCGTGAGCCCAAGCCCCCGCCCCTTGATCGCGCGCGCGACGGCGAGGACGGTGCTACCACTGTCGAGAACGACAGTCTCGCCCGGATTCAACAACTCAATGGCGGCAGCGGCGATATGCGCCTTCTCCCGCGCGCCCGTCAAAGCACGCGACGTAAACGTCGGCTCGGATGCCTTTCCCCGCGCCGCGATCGCGCCACCCACGACGCGCCGGACGCTGCCCTTCTCTTCAAGGAGTTCGATGTCCCGACGGATCGTCATCTCCGAGACATCGAACTCCAGCGCCAGCGTACGAAACTCCGCTTCTCCGTCCGCAAGCACCCGCTGCTCAACGCGGGCACGTCGTTCCTGTGCCTCCATGGCCATGGCGTACTCCTCTCCGATCCGGCACGGATCGTTGCTTGTGTTATTTGTTCACTTGTGATTAGGTTCATGTGAATTCATACCATCGCCTCAGCATGAGAGTTGAAACGAGGAACAATGACCAACTGGCTGCCCGATGTCTTCCCGTCGCCGAAACCCGTCGTAGGGATGCTTCATCTCTCTGCGCTTCCCGGCGATCCAGGCTACGACTCCGCGGCCGGTGTCTCCGCGATCGTCGATCGTGCCAAGCGCGAACTGGATGCCTTGCAGAGCGGAGGTGTCGATGGCGTACTGATCTCGAACGAATTCAGCCTCCCCTACCTCACCGACACCGAACGGATCACATCCGTGACGATGGCCCGTGTGATCGGAGAGCTGGGCCATGACCTCGCGGTGCCGTTCGGGGTGAACGTCCTCTGGGATTCCCGTGCATCGATCGACCTCGCTGTCGCGACGGACGCTGCGTTCGTGCGTGAGATCTTCACCGGCGTGTACGCGAGTGACTTCGGTTTGTGGAACACCAACGTCGGTGAGGTTTCGCGTCATCGTCATCGCATCGGAGCAGCGAACGTGAAATTGTTCTTCAACATCGTTCCGGAGTCCGCCGCATACCTCGCCCAGCGCGACCTCTCAGCGATCGCGCGCTCGACGGTCTTCGCGACGCTCCCTGACGCCCTGTGCGTCTCGGGCCTCACTGCCGGCGCTCCGACCGATACGCAGTCGGTGTCTGTCGTGAAGCAGGCTGCCGGCGACGTTCCCGTCTTCGTCAATACCGGCGTGAAGGCAGAGAACGTGGCTGACCAGCTCTCCGTCGCCGACGGTGCGATCGTCGGCACCTTCTTCAAGAGGGACGGAAAATTCGAGAACTCCGCCGATCTGTCACGCGTCGAAACACTCATGGCGGCGGCGCGGTCGTACCGCGTCGGGATCGCGGCGTAACAGCCACCAACAGGCGCGCCATCGTCGTGCCGGACGACGCTGGCGCATGCTTGCACATCAGGCGAGCACCGTCGTCCACGCATCGACCGTGCGGCGCAGCTTCGGCACGACGGCGTCGTCACGCATCTCGTGAGCCGGGATCACTTCGATCAGCATCGGATTGTTTGTCCAACCAGCGTCCCTGATCGCTGCGGCGACGACCCGTGGATTCACACCGACGTCCGGATCGACGCCGTCGAAGCCGTCGTGCATGTCCACGCCGGGACGTGAGTATTGTAGCTGCAACATCGGCGATGAGCGCCACGGTGCCTCGAACCACCGGGTAAGCGGGTCGTCATCGACCTCAGTCATCGCGATCGGATGCCCGACATCGAGGCAGAGCTGCCACGGCGTGGATGACATCGCGAGCGCACGCTCGATCTCCAGTGCGTCGTCGCACGACGCGCCCGGCTCCCTCCCGACAGCCATGTTCTCGAACAGCAGACTTGAAACGCCTTCGACCGTCGCCCGTGCGGACAACCGAAGCATCCGTTCGTGAAGCTCATCGAATGCGGCGGCACGGCGCGCGGGGTCAGCGGCCGTCGGGACCGAGAGTGCACCGATGTGCCCACCGACGGACGTCACGCCGACGGAACCGCCGAGCTCGATCAGCGCGCTATACCAGGCTTCGGCTAGAGTACGTGCCTCGACGTCGTCACTCAGCAAGAGGCTCGTCGAATAAGCGGCGAGACCTGTGAAGATTGAGTGCAGCTCGACCCCCACACGCTCCGCCACCGCGGCGAATCGCCGGACGTAGGCTTGCGCTTCCGCGGATCGAGGATCGGCGAGCGGGAGGTTATCGACGCTGAGTTGGCACAGATCGAGACCCAAGTCGTCACGGACGATACGAAGAATGTCGTCAGCGTTCGACCACCGTTTCACTGCGAAACATGTATTGATACCAAGCGCCATGTGCACCCGTCCTCTCTGACGTCCCCCCTTCCGATCACCATATCTGAAATTTTCTCCCACAAGCTTGGTACCGTGTGAAGTTGTCGCATTGTCAACGATCGGAGCACACATGTCAGGGACACTCGCGGAGGAACTGCTCGTGATTGCGCGCGGCGCGGCTCGGGCTGGGGCTCTGATACTTGACGACTCCGTCGGCGCACACGTCAGCGTCACGGCGAAGAGCGAGCTCGGGGACGTGGTGACCGACGTCGACAGGCGCGCCGAGCGGACGATCCGCAGCTATATCAACGCGCGTCGACCAGATGATGCGATCACCGGCGAGGAGTACGATGCGACGGGCGACGGCGCGGCAACCTACCGATGGTCGATCGACCCGCTCGACGGAACGTCGAACTTCGTCGCGGGCATCCCCTATTTCGGCTCGTCGGTAGCCGTACAGGAAACCGCGTCTGGAAGCTGGGTCGCCGGGGCCGTGAACGCTCCGGCTCTCCGCCAGGAGTATTACGCTCGCGCCGGCGCGGGTGCGTGGCTCACATCCAGGGGCAGCACCGTGAATCTGGCGGGCGCAGACACCAGCTCCGGCGCCATCCTGTTCGGCACAGGGTTCTCATACAGCCGCGAAATGCGCGCCCGGCAATTCACCGATCTTCCTCTGTACATGGAACATTTCACCGATGTGCGGAGCGTTGGTTCCGCCGCCCTCGGCCTCTGCATGGCCGCAGAGGGCTCGACGAGCGCATTCGTCGAAACCGATCTCTACGAGTTCGACTGGGCGGCCGGCGCCCTGATCGCCGAGGAGGCAGGACTGACGGTGGTGCGTCCACGGTCTCATCGCGGCGGCATCTGGGCCCATTCCCCGCACGTTCCGCTGACCATTCTGGACGCACCTCATGTCGGCTGACGGAACAGATCCCTGAGGGTACACCGCATGCGCGTCAGCCCTGTGAATCTCGGCCGCGAAGTCGCTCCGGACCGAACTCGTATCGCGGGTCCGCACGGGTGTCACACTGGGCCCGTCGCCGATCAGGCCGCGCTGCAGGGCGCGCAGCACCGCCTGCGTGCGGTCGCGGGCACCGAGCTTGACCAGGAGATTCGAGACATGGTTCTTCACCGTGCCCTCGGCCAGGTGCAGCATCTCGGCGATCTCGCGATTGCTGTACCCACCGGCGACGAGGCGCAGCACGTCGGTTTCGCGCGTCGTCAAAGCAGCGCCGACCGCGGCGCCGGAATCGAACGAACTCGACGACAGCGATGACGTAGACAGGCGCGCGGTGAGCGCGGGCTCCCGAGAAGACGCGGCACGCGGAGAAACGTTACGGCTTCGACGGCGTCGTGGACTATCGCGAGGGTAATATCGCCGGTCAGCTCGCGGTTCACTCGCCGGACGGCATCGACGCTACGTCGATCTCGTCGGCGGCGCCCACCGGGAGGTCCTCGCCGAGTACGTTCGTCGCGCGGCATCGTGGCTCGCCGACGGCACGCTACGCGTCGATCACACGATCGTCGAGAGACTCGAGCGTGCACCTGTGGCATTCTTGAGTCTGTGCCGAGGCGCGAACACGGGCAAACTGCTCGTGCGCCCCACGTGGCGGGGCGGGTCTCGGTCAGCCTCCGTCGACGCGCAGCGCGCGCAGACGCTCGGGGTCGGCCAGGACGTCGATCCGGGCGATCCGGTCGCGATCGAAGGTGACCAGGTAGACAGCGTGCACCGTCCCGTCCGCCGCATACGCCGCGGCGGGGACACCGTCGATGAGCACGGGTCGCGTGAGTTCCGCGCGGCCGGCGAAGACGCGTGCGACAGCGTCTCCCCCGCGGATCCGGTGGCCCAGGAGCGGTGCGCCGTCGTCGGCTCCCTGCGCGGCGAGCTCGACCGCGGTGACGTCGCCGCGCAGTTCGATCTCTGGGTCGAGCAACTGAAGCAGCCCACCGAAGTCGCCGTGGCGCGCCGCGTCGAGGAACGCGCCGATGGCCTCGTTCCGACGCTGCCGGATCTGGCTGACGTCCACGCGGCGAAGGCGCGCTCGCGCGCGTGAGGCGAGCTGCCGCGCGGCGACCGGGGTCCGCTCGACGATTGGCGCGATGTCGTCATACGACAGCGCGAACACGTCATGCAGCACGAGCGCGAGGCGTTCGAGCGGCCCAAGCGTGTCGAGGACGACCTGCATCGCGACCGCGAGATCGTCCACACGCATGGCGGCGTCCGACGGATCCGCGCTCACGGGCGCGCTCACGGCCGGGCGCGCCTGGTCGATCACGTCTTCGGAATCCTCGCGGCGTCGCACCTGCTGACGGATCAGGTCGATGCACACGCGCGAGACGACCGTCGTCAGCCAGGCCTCGAGGGACTCGATCGCGCCGACGTCGGCACGCTGCAGCCGCAGCCACGTCTCCTGGACGGCGTCGTCGGCCTGCCACGGGGAACCGAGGGTGCGGTGCGCGATCGCGTACAGGCGCGGCCGGTGGGCCATGAATCGTGCTGCGACGTCATCGATCGCGCGCGGCTGCGGCGTCTGGACCATCATCTTCCCTCCGCGCGGCGTGTCGTCACGGTCTCATCGTGGCGGACGACTCCCTGGTGAGAGCGCCACATCTGAGCTGCTCTCTGTCAATCCATCATCGTGAAGGAGTATCCATGTCCATTGTTGCCCGTCAGAACCTCGGTCGTCTCGCCGACGTCATCCGCGGTCGCATCTGGTTCCCCGGCGACCCCGACTTCGACCGCGCGCACCGCCCGTGGAACCTCGCCGTCGAGCAGGCGGTGCACGCGGTCGTGGAGGCCGCCGACGCGGAGGACGTGGCCGACCTCGTCGCGTTCGCGCGCGACAACGGCCTCGAGGTCGCCACGCAGCCCAGCGGCCACGGCGCAACCGGACGCGCCACCGGTGCGATCCTCCTGCGCACCACGCTCCTCGACACGATCACGGTCGACGCGGAGGCGATGACCGCCACGATCGGCGCCGGCGTGCGTTCAGGTGACCTGCAGCGGGCGGCCGCGGCGCACGGACTGACCGCACTGCCCGGCAGCTCGCCGGTCGTCACCGTCGTCGGCGCCGCTCTCGGCGGCGGCCTGAGCTGGTTCGGGCGCGCCTTCGGGTGGATCGCGGACAGCATCCTCGCCGCCGACGTCGTGATGGCCGACGGCACCGCGCGGCACGTCAGCGCGGAGTCGGATCCCGAGATGCTGTGGGCGTTGCGCGGAGGCGGAGGCGACCTCGTCATCGTGACCTCCCTCCAGCTCCGCCTTCGCCCCGCGCCGGCGCTCTTCGGTGGACGTCAGCTCTGGTCCGCGTCGCACGCCACCCAGGTCGCGCAGGCGTATCGCACGATGACGGCGACCGCTCCCGAGTCACTGACGCTCTGGCTCGAGCTGCTCCATTTCCCCGGAGGCGAACCGATGATCGCCATCGATTCGACCTATCTGGGCGACGCCGGCGAGGCCCGCGATCTCATGAGCGCGACCGACGCTCTCCCGGCACCACTCTCGGATACGCGCGCCGCCATGAGCGTGGCTGAGATCGGCACGATCACCGCGGAGCCGACCGATCCGGGGCCCGGCCAGTCGCGCGGCGAGCTGCTCACCCGCCTGGACGAGTCGGACCTCGCTGCGCTCCTCTCCGATCCGATCGCCCCGCTGATGACGGTGCAGATTCGCCATCTCGGCGGTGCGCTCGCGAGCCCGAGCGACAGCCCGCACGGGGCGCTCGGCGAGCCCTACGCCGTGTACCTGTTCGGCGTGCCAGCCACCGCGCAGCTCGTCGACCAGATCGCCGCGAAGCAGGCGAGCGTGGCCGGCGCCCTCCCCACGAGCGGTCGGAAGCCGATGACCTTCCTGAATCCCTCTGAGACACTGTCCGATGCGCTCGCACCGGGGGCCATCGGGCGGCTCGCGCGTCTCAAGGACGCCGTGGACCCCGACGGGCGGATCCGGGGGAACCTCGGGATCCGAGACGCGGCGGTGTGACTGCGCGGTCAGCAGCTCGCGGTCACGCGGATCCCTCGCCGATCAGGCCGCGCTGCAGGGCGCGCAGCACCGCCTGCGTGCGGTCGCGGGCACCGAGCTTGACCAGGAGATTCGAGACATAGTTCTTCACCGTGCCCTCGGCCAGGTGCAGCATCTCGGCGATCTCGCGATTGCTGTACCCACCGGCGACGAGGCGCAGCACGTCGGTTTCGCGCGTCGTCAAAGCAGCGCCGACCGCGGCGCCGGAATCGAACGAACTCGACGACAGCGATGACGTGGACAGGCGCGCGGTGAGCGCGGGCTGCAGCACCGTGTTTCCCGCCACGAGCGCGTGGATCCCTTGGACGAGCTCGTCCAGGGTGACATCCTTCAACAGATACCCGCGAGCTCCCGCGCGCATAGCGCCGAGCACAAGCTCAGCGTCATCGAACGTCGTCAGCACGAGGGCCGGCACATCGATGCCGCGCCTCGACATCTCCTCCAGGGTGCTGATCCCGTCGCGGCGCGGCATGCGCAGGTCGAGGAGCATCACGTCCGCGGCGCAGCTCTCGACCATCGCGAGCGCCTCGTCGCCATCGGCCGCTTCGCCGACGACCGTGACGGAACTGCTCAGCTCGAGCAGCCCGCGGATCCCCTGACGCACCAGGTTCTGGTCGTCGACGATGAGCACACGTACGGTGTCGGTCATGTCGCCGGCACCGTCATCCGCACACGGAAGCCGCCGTCTTCTCCTCGGGAGAACTCGGCGCGGCCGCCGAGCTGCTCGGCCCGCTCCCGCAGTCCCCTGAGCCCGTTCCCGAGCGCGAAGTCGCGCCGTGCCCACCCGTCGTCGTTCGCTTCGAAGGTGAGCAGGTCGTGCGCGTGGTCCCGTGACACGTCGATCCGCAGCGATCGCGCTCCGCCGGAATGCCGGATCGCGTTGGTGACGACCTCCTGCGCCGCGCGCACGATCGCCGTTCGGCGATCCGCGTCGACCACGAGATCGTCGTCGACAACGACCTCCACAGTGGGGCGGGCGATGTCTCCGATCGCACTCTGCAGGGCGTCCTGCAGGGATCCGTCGTCGTCGCGCAACTGTGAGACGGTCGCGCGCACGTCATCCAGCAGATCCTTCGCGATCGACCTCGCGCGCAACACGTGCTCTTCGGCCGCTCCCTGCGCGTGGTGGGTGGCGATCTCGAGCTCCAGCGCGAGCGCGGTCAGCTGGTGGCCGGCCACGTCGTGGAGGTCTCGCGAGATGCGCAGGCGCTCTTCGGAACGCGTCGAATGCTCGAGCAGCGCCGCCGTCGCCGCGAGTTCGATGTGCGTCTCGGCCAGCGCGCGCCGCGACCGCTCGTTCACGATCCAAGCGATGACGGTCAGGACGCTCACCGCCTGAACGCCGAGGTAGAACACCGCATTGATCGCCTGTTCCGCCAAGCCGGATGTGGTGATGATGACGACGACCGTATTGACCACCACCAGCGCGGCCGTCGCCCATCGCGGGAGCACATAGCAGCTCAGCGCGGCGCTGAACACGAGGATGATGTTGACGAAGTTCAGACCGCTGTGGATCAGCAACACGCTCGCGATCGCGAAGACGGCCTGTGCCAGGAAACAGGCCACCGTCAGTCGGGGCCGTGGGCCGTCCGTCAGCAGGGACGTCGCGAGGTACGACGCGATGTAGGCCGCGTACACCGTTGTCCACAGCCATGGCGGACCGTGGGTGACGTCGTGTCCCTGAAGGTGGAGCACAATCGCGGGCGCCCCCACCGCGATGCTGAGCAGACCGAACAGCCCGACCACGATCAGGTCCGGGTCGAAAAGCCATGGCCGCGCGCGGTCTCCCATGCGTCCACCGTAGCGACCCCGCGCCGCCTGAGAGACGTGCCAGAAGTCATGGTCCGAGGTCGTGACGGATGGCACGCGCGACGGCGCAAGCGGCTCCGTAGCGTCGATGATATGACGAATTCAGCAGTGGCGGTCACAGCTCTGACCCGCCGGTACAAGCGCAAGACCGCTCTCGACGGAGTGGATCTCGACGTCGGGGCCGGCGAGACGATCGGGATCCTCGGAGCGAACGGCGCCGGCAAGTCGACGCTCGTGGAGACGATCGCCGGGCTGCGGCGCCCATCCAGCGGATCGGTCCGAGTTCTCGGCCTGGATCCGTTGCGCGATCGGGCGCGTGTGCGCGGCGTTCTCGGCGTGCAGCTGCAGGAGGCCGAGCTGCACGACGACCTCACCGTGGCCGAGAACCTCCGCCTGTATCGCTCGTTCTACCGGGACGGCGAGGATCCGCGCGAGCTCATGACGCTCTTGGGACTCGAGGACTCGGCGAAGACGAGGGCGCAACGACTGTCCGGGGGGCAACGGCAGCGCCTGTCGGTCGCGGTCGCCCTCGTCGGTCGTCCTCGCGTCGTGATTCTCGATGAGCTCACGACCGGACTCGATCCCGAGGGGCGGCGCGAGATCTGGAGCCTCGTCGAGAAGCTTCAACAGCGCGGCGTCACGATCCTGCTCGTGAGCCATTCCATGGACGAGGTCGAACGCCTGTGCGACCGCGTCGTCATGTTGGATCACGGGCGCATCGTGACCGAGGGCACGCCCGCGGAGCTGCGAGCGGAGACGGGTGCCGAGAACCTGGATGACGCGTTCCTGCGCGTTCGGGAGCTCGCATCGGAAAGGAAGGCATCATGACCGTTTCCGGATACGACATCCCTCGGGCGGCACGGCCCGGGGCGCGCGCATGGGGCCAGTTGATCCTCGCGGAGACGAAGAGTGTGATCCGCGACACCGCGGGGCTCATCATCCCGATCGGCATGCCGAGCCTGCTGATCGTCGCTCAGGGCGCGGGCGCGTCGCAGGAGATCCTGCCCGACGCAGGAGGACGCAGCGTCTTCGAGCTCTACGTCCTTCCGCTCATGCTCGTCATGGTCGTCGCGTTGGTCGGCGTCGTCAACATGCCGTCCTTTCTCGCGACCTACCGTCGCGGCGGTCTGCTCAAGCGACTCGCCGCGACGCCCGCACACCCGTCGATGGTGCTCGTGGCGCAGGTGATCACATCGCTCGTCCAGACCCTGGTCGGCGTCGCGATCGCGCTCGGCCTCTCGGCGGCCATGTTCGGCGTCATCGGGCCAGAGAATCTCCTGGCGACCATCGGTGTCTTCGCTCTCGTGTGCGCCGCGATGTACGCGCTGGGGATGATCGTGGCCGCGATCTCGCCGACCCCGAACGCCTCCGTCGCGATCGGTCTCGTCCTCTTCTTCGGTATCGCGGCCGTGGGCGGACTGTTCGGCGGTCCGCAGAACCTCCCGGATCCGGTCGCCGAGATCGGCCGCTGGCTGCCCTACGGTGCAGGATTCGAAGCGATGCAGCACGCGTGGGTCGGGGAGACGGTGCCGTGGCAACCCCTCGTCGCCCTCAGCGCCGCGACCGTCCTCGGCACGGCGTGCGCGGTCCGGCTGTTCCGGTGGAGTCGCTGAGGGTCCCACCCGTCGACGTCACGACGGACGTGGCCTCTCAGCCGACTCGGGTCCTTTCGAGCAACTCGCTCTCGAGGGCGCGCTGATCGGCGGCGTCGAGGACCGCCCCCCAGAGCGGGGCGGACGAGACGCCGTCGGTGGCAGCGACGATGAGCCGCACGGTCGATTCGGGCAGGCCGTCGGCGGTGAGCTCGTCGCGCCAACGGCGGCCATCAGCGGCTGACATTTCTTGGACCGTCGGCTCACTCATGAGCTGCGCGGCGACGGCGATGATCTCGCGCACGCCCTCGTCGGCCACGTCAGCGAAGCTGACGCGGATGTAGGCGCGGTTGAGGCGCCCGGGCTCGCCGTCGGGTTCGCGCTGTGCCTGGTCGTAAACACGCGACCGGAAGGTCTCGAACAGGTCGCGAGCGCCAGCGCGCAGCAGGTCATCCTTGGTCGAGAAGTGATAGAGCAGGCCGCCCTTCGACACGCCCGCGGCCGCCGCAATGTCGGCGATGGACACTCCGGATCCGCGACGCGCGACCAGCGTCATCGCCGCATCGAGGATGTTCCGCTGCGTGTCGTCGGCCGCGCGCCCTGCCGTTCTGCCCATGTCAGCTCACCTTAGCGGCGGCGGCCCGATCCGACGCCCGAGCGCTCGGGATGAGGAAGAACGCCACTGCCGCTCCCGCGAGCATGACGGCGGCCGCGATGAGGGTCGTGGCCTGCATCGCGGCGACGAATGCCTCACGCGCGGCATCGAGGGCGGATCCCTCGGGCAGCGCCGAGACCGCGGTCGCGAGCGAATCGCGCGCGGTCTCGGGGGAGCCGCCGGGCAGTGCGAATCGGTAGATCGCGGTGACGACGGATCCGAGTACCGCGATGCCCATCGCGACCCCGAGTTCGTAGGCAGTCTCCGAGATCGACGAGGCGGCACCCGCTTTCTCGGCCGGCACCGCCGAGACGACGGCGTCGACGCTCAACGTCTCGGAGATGCCGATCCCGAATCCCAGCGGAACCATCGCGACGAGCACCCACACGAGGTGTTCGGATCCCTCGACGAGTCCGACGGCGAGCAGGCCCGTGGCACCGATCGCGAGGGCAAGCGCGATCGCCCTGCCGCGCCCGAGCCTCGCCAGCAGGAACCCGACGGCTGTCACGGCGATCATCGACGCGACGGCGGCGGGCAGCTGCGCGAGGCCGGCATCGAGTGCACCGAGGCCGCGCGCGAGCTGAAGGTACTGCGAGAAGAAGAACAGCACGCCGCTCATCGCGAACACAGAGATGAAGTTCACCGCAACCGCGCCCGAGAAGGAGCGGTTGCGGAAGAGATCGATGTCGATCATCGGGTCGGCGCTGCGGCGTTGGCGACGAACGAATCCGACCCCGCCCACGACGCTCAACGCGAGCGCGACGACCGTGGGGAGGCCGAAGGCTCCGCCGGCGACCTGTTTGATCGCGTAGACGACCGGGATGATCGCGAGCAGCGACAGGCCGCTCGAAACGAAATCGAGGCGGTGCAACGACGGGTTCTTCGACTCGGGCAGGACCCACCATCCGAGCGCGATGACCGCGACGATGACGGGGACGTTGACGAGGAAGACGGATCCCCACCAGAAGTGCTCGAGCAGGGTGCCGCCGACGAGCGGGCCGAGAGCGATACCGCTCGCCGCAGCCGCCGACCACACGGCGATCGCGCGAGTGCGCTCGCGCGGGTCGGTGAAGATGTTGCGGATCAGAGACAGCGTCGACGGCATGATCGTCGCGCCCGCGACCCCGAGCGCCAGGCGTGCGGCGATGAGCATCTCGGCGGTCGGCGCGAAGGCCGCAAGGATCGAGGCGATGCCGAACGCAGCCGCGCCGAGCATCAGCAGCTTCTTGCGTCCGGTGCGGTCGGCGAGGTTGCCCATCGTGACGAGCAGGCCGGCGATGGCGAACGAATAGATGTCGCCGATCCACAACACCTGTGTGGCGGTCGGGTCGAGGTCACGGGCGAGTGCCGGCACCGCGAGGTGCAGCACCGTGGCGTCGATTGTGAGCAGGAGCACTGCGCCGATGAGGACGGCGAGGCTGAGGTAGCGGCGCACCGCGGACATGTCTCGCTCCCCCCCTCCTACTTAACCGTCTGGTCGGTATAGTTTTACAGGGAGAGTTGTGCACTGCCTGGGTACGGCAGTGGTCACCGAAGGGGGCACTGACGGCGCTCATCGCCTCCGAGCTGAGCCGCGGTGCGAACGAACGCGGCGAGCTCGCGGAACCTGCTGCTCGGCGGCCACGCGAGCACGGTGGTGACCAGCGGTGCGTCGACGAGGGGAACGGCGACATGCTCAGGCCATTGCCACGCCCTACTGGACGCCGGGATCACGAGCAGAGCCTTCCCGAGAGCCACCAGCTGCGCGAGCTGCGACTGCGTGTGGACCTCCGGCCCAGGACCGGCAGGGTAGGTCCCGTCCAGGCGCGGCCAACGGGCGATCGGGAGGTCGTCGACGTTCTGAACCTCGGCGAGAGTGAGCTGGGCGCGGGCGGCGAGAGGGTGCTCCGCCGGGAAGATGGCCACCTGCCCCTCGGTCAACAGCTCCTCGGTGTCGAATCCGACGATGTCATCGAAGGGACGATGCATGAGTGCGACGTCGGCGGCACCGGAGCGGAGCAGCCCGGCCTGCTCGCCGACCTCGCACAGCAGCAGCTCGACCGGTGCCGAATCGGGGACCTTGGCGTGCGCATCAATCAGGGCGCGTAACAGCTCGTGCGACGCCCCGGCCTTCGTCGCGAGCACGAGCGAGCGTTCTGGCGCACCCGCCCGTTGCGCGCGACGCGCTGCAGCAGCGATCGCCTCAAGTGCGGGACCCGCCTCCCGTTGGAGGACCAGGCCCGCCTCAGTCACGGTGACGCCTCGACGGTTTCGCTCGAACAGCCGCACCCCGAGTCGCTGCTCCATCAGACGGATCGCACGGGACAGCGGCGGTTGCGCGATGCGGAGACGCTCAGCTGCACGCCCGAAGTTCAGTTCCTCCGCCACGGCAAGGAAATACCGAAGCTCGCGCACTTCCAGATGTTCCATCCTCCCACCGTAATCAGCTGATACCCACCGGGTATCACAGCGGACCGAAACTGTGTTGGACGATGCCTGAGGTCGCAACCCACGATGGAGGGGTGAATGACACAAATGAGATGAAGACCGCGCTCGTCACCGGCGCCAATAAGGGAATCGGATTCGCGATCGCGCAGGGACTCGGGGCCGCCGGTTTCCGTGTCGCGGTGGGCGCCCGCGACACGGCGCGACGAGAAGTCGCGGTCGCCGCCCTCCGGGAGCGGGGCCTCGAGGCGTTCGGCATCGCACTCGACGTCGCGTCCGACGAGAGCGTGACCGAGGCGGCGACGTTCCTTGAGGCCGAGGCTAGTGGCTTGGACGTGCTGGTGAACAACGCCGGTATCTCAGGACGCACCGACAACGGCGCGCAGGATCCGACCACCCTCGACCTGGGTGTGCTCCGCACGGTCTTGGACACCAACGTCTTCGGTGTCATACGTGTGACCAACGCCATGCTTCCGCTGCTGCACCGTTCGGCGTCCCCTCGGATCGTCAACATGTCCAGCGATATGGGCTCGCTGGCCCTGCAGACCGGACCGCAAATGGCGGCATATGCGCCGTCGAAGACACTGCTGAACAGCATCACGGCTCAGTACGCTCGCCGACTGACCGACACGAAGGTCATCGTGAACGCCGCGTGCCCCGGACTCGTGGCGACCGACTTCACCGGCCATATGGGAGACCGCTTGCCTGAGCAGGGGGCCGCGATCGCCGTCCGACTCGCGACGCTGCCCGACGACGGCCCTCGAGGCGGTTTCTTCAACGAAGACGGCGCGCTGCCGTGGTGAGTGGCAACGCGCATTCAGGCACCCCGGGAGGTCTGCACCTCACCGTGGATCTCGATGGTCCACTCGTCGACGCGCGTCGCCTCGGGCCCGCGCGTCTTGGTGTGCCACCGTCGCGAGCACGCTGATCAGCAGGATCAGCTCGAACATGTTCGTCACTGCGCCGCTCGGGAGGGGAAGCGGCACGGCGCTGCCGACCACCATGAGACCCGTGCCGACCACCAGCCAGGGCCACCGCTGCTTCACGACGGCGGCGATTCCGGCGACGAGGAGAACCGCGGCGACGATCAGCACCATCACCGGCGGTCCGTCGGGAGCGTTCTCGTTCGCATAGCTGAGCGCCCCGTACTCCAGCCGCGGCGACAGATCCAATGTCAGGGCGCCGACGACCAACTCGTACACGATGAGCGCGGCGGTGAGCACCACAGCGCCAACTCTCCCCGCGGCCGAGGCCGCCCAGCGCACGCCTGCGCGAACAAGCACGTTCCATCCGATGAGCACGAGAAGGGGCGTGACGAGCGCGTGCAGCCAGTACCGCGCGCCGTTGAGAGCCTCGAGGAGTGACCCCTCACCGATCACCACGCCGAGGCCGATGACGGCATTGTCGTAGACGAGCGCGGCCACGACGAGGACGGCGAGGTCCGCCGGGATCAGGCGACGCCGCCGCACCATCGCGACGATGGCCCACGTCGCGAGGACGAGGTAGGCCACGGAGAACCCGACGAAGATCACCGAGTCCATGACCGCCCTTCCCGCGTGCTCCACCACGCCGCCCACACCAGCAGGGGCTGGAAGAAGAGCCGCAGCAAGCGCTTGCGGTCGGTATCGAGTCCGAACCCGTTTCGACCCTTCCGCCATTGCTCGACATTGCCGGGGAAGACGGCGACATAGAAAGCGGCGAGCAGGGCGCCGACTCGCGAACGAGAACGCGGCAGGGCGACGAGCGCGCCGCCGAGCATGACTTCCGCAACCCCGGATCCGATGACAACCGCGTCCTTATCGATCACTTTCTCGGTCCAGTCGGGTACTTGAGCACGGAATTCTCTCCGGGCCCAGAAGAGGTGCGAGAGTCCGGCGAACACCATAGCCAGGGCGAGCAGCCAGCGCACCACCGCGCGGGGGCGTCTGCGAGTGGCCATGTGTTCAGCAGATCACGACTCGACGGAGATGTGAACCCCCGACGGCGGACGGTGAATTCCCGTGGAGACACTGACGGCGCTGGGGCGAGACCGTCGCGATACGATTTCGCGACGCCCTTCCGTCATTTCTGCCGGCCGAATCCGGCGTTGTGCAGGAGGTGGGTAAAGGTGCCCAGCAGCGCGAGGGCCTCCGCAGAGGCCGTGCCGGGTTCGGCAGCGTAGATGATGATCTGCCAGCCCGCGGTCTCCGGAACGTCGAATGCCTGGTATTCCAGGCTGAGGTCGCCTACCTGGCGGTGCCGGAATCGCTTGACCGCATGAGTCTTGCCGCGAACCCGTTGTTCGTGCCACAGACGGGCGAACTCGGCAGAAGATTCTGAGAGCTCGCGGACGAACGGATCCATCACGGCGGCCGGCGTTCGGGTCGTGTTGTGCCGCAGGGTAGCGACCACCGACTCTGCGGCCCGTTCCCAGTCAACGTAGAACGCTCTCGCGGCGGGATCGAGGAACACCATCCGGGCGAGATTGTCCTGGTGGGTCACGTCAGCGAACAGCGCCCGCGCCAGCGCATTGGGAGCCACGATATCCAGGGTGCCGGTGAGCACGAAGGCTGCCTGGTCCGACCACTGCTCCAGCAGACGAGTCAGCTCCGGACGCACCGCGTTCGGAACGACCGGGTTCGGGGGCTGGTACCCAGCCAAGCGAAACAGGTGGTCTCGCTCATCGCCGGTGAGATCGAGGCCCCGGCAGAGCGCCTCCACGATCTGCGCGGACGGGTTCTTCTCCCGCCCCTGCTCCAGCCGGGTGTAGTAGTCGACACTGACACCGGCCAGTACGGCGACCTCTTCACGACGCAGGCCTGGCACCCGGCGAACACCGGCATGCGGCAGCGACAGCGACTCCGGCGGGATCCGACCCCGGAGGCTGCGCAGATACGGCCCGATACTCATGGGCAACAACTCTAGATGTGCGACGCCGGAGCCGCCTGGTCCTGTCGCACCCAGGCTCAGCGGAACCTGGCACGACGCCGCGACACCGAGAAGTCTGGACACGAACGACTCGGGACCGTCCCGACATCAACGCGATACGCAAGGAGCACAGCCATGGGATCTGCCGCCACAGGCTCGGCACATAAGAAGAAGGTCATTCTGATCACCGGAGCATCCAGCGGGATCGGCGCGGCGACCGCCCGCCAACTGGCACAAGAAGGCCATACGGTCGTTCTCGGCGCCCGCCGGCAAGAGCGTCTGGACGAACTCGTGTCCGAGATCGAATCCGACGGAGGAACAGCTGCCGGCGTCTCCCTCGACGTCACCGCACGACACAGCGTCCAAGAAGCCGTCACGTACGCCGCCGAGACATTCGGCAGGCTCGATGTGCTGATCAACAACGCGGGGATCATGCCGCTTTCCCCGCTGGAGCAGTCCCACGTGGACGAATGGGACAGCATGATCGATGTCAACATCCGCGGGGTCCTGCACGGCATCGCCGCAGCGCAGCCGGTGATGCGGGAGCAGAAGAGCGGCCACATCGTCACGCTGGCCTCCACGGGCGCACACGAAGTGCTCCCGACAGCTGCCGTCTACTGCGCGACCAAATACGCCGCATGGGCCATCAGCGAAGGACTGCGCATCGAGTCCGAGCCTTGGTTGCGGGTCACCACCATCACCCCGGGGGTCACCGAATCAGAACTCGCCGACTCCATCTCGGACCCAGAGGCCCGCGAAGCCATGCAGGAGTATCGCTCCAATGCCCTGCCCGCCACCGAGATCGCACGCAGCATCAGCTACGCGATCAACGCGGGAGGCGATGTCAACGAGATCATCGTCCGTCCCACCACTCAGCGGCCCTGATTCAGCGGGCGGACAGGACACGGGTCGGGCCGCTGACGCCGACAGAAGGAGGGGCTACCCCACGGCCCCTTCGAGCTCGTCGACGACGACGGCGGCGCCGACGTCCGTGTGCGCGAGGATGCCCTGCGGGTCGACGAAGTACACTTCCTGGTCGCCATCGGTCAGGCGGCGGGTGATCTCGAGAAGCAGTCGGCGCGCCACGGCGTCGAGCGAATAGACGAGCGAGAGGTCGAACACGACACGCGCTTCGTCGACCTCGATCTCCTCAGCGTCCCGGATGATCCGCTCGGCTCCGGCGAAGCGGATGCCGCCCTGCAGCCGGAGCACCCGAGTGGCACCGCGCTCCCCGTCCTGCACCTGATTCGAACGCACGACGGAGCTCGCCGCCGAGGGAATCTCCATCACGTGCAGCCCCATGTCCGAGGAGAATCTCTCGAAAAGCGAGACGCCTCGAACGCTATGGCCGTGCTCGTCGAGGCGCGGCGAGAACGTGGCGATGCCGACCTGGCCGGGGAGCGCACCGATCAGCCCGCCCCCCACGCCGCTCTTCGCGGGAATACCCACCTGGGTGGCCCAGTCGCCAGCGGCGTCGTACATGCCGCATGTGAACATCACGCTCAGCACGTACCGCACGACCGCGCCGCTGACGACCTGTTCGTTCGTCAGGGGGTTGACGCCGCGATTGGCCAGCGTCGCGGCCATCATCGCGAGGTCTCGCGCGGTCACGAGCACGGCGCACTGGCGAACGTAGCCCTCAACGACCGTCCTCGGATCCTCCGTCAGGACATCCCGGCTGCGCAGCATGTGTGCGATCGCGAGATTGCGATGCGCGGTGTCCATCTCCGATGAGGACACCCGCTCGTCGATCGTCAGCTCGCGACCGGCGAACGCCGACAGCCCCTGGCGCACGCGTTCGCCGCGCTCGGCAGGCTCGGAGTTCCACGGGCCGATCAGCGACTGCACCGTGAGCGCGCCGGCATTGATCATCGGATTGAGCGGGCGCCCCGTGTCGTGCTCGAGGGAGACCTCGTTGAACGCCTCCCCTGACGGCTCGACCCCGACCTTGTCGAGCACGGTATCGAACCCCCGGTCTGCCAGAGCGAGCGCGTAGACGAACGGCTTCGAGATCGACTGAATCGTGAACTCGGCGTCGCTGTCACCCGCACCGTACACTTCACCGTCGATCGTGGCCACAACAGCCGCGAGGCGTTCGGGATCCGCTCCGGCGAGCTCGGGAATGTATTGTGCGGGTTGTCCGGAGGTGTCGGGCTCCACGCGGAACAGCGCATCGGCCAGGTAGTCGGGAATGATCGAGCGCATCTGCCCTCCTTGAGGTCGGTCTGTGGAGTGTAGCGATGTCTGGCTGCGCATGTCTTCATCACAGCGCGACGAGACCGCTGCGATACGCGAACACCACCGCCTGCACCCGATCACGCAGATCCAGTTTCGTCAGGATCCGCGACACGTACGTCTTCACGGTCTCGTGGCTGATCACGAGCGACGCGGCGATCTCGCCGTTCGACATCCCCTCCGCCAGGAGGCGCAGCACCTCGAGCTCGCGCGCGGTGAGCGGCAGGTCGTCGGGCACAGCATCATCGACGCGGATCCGGGACGCGAAGCGCCCGACGAGGGAACGCGTCACCTCGGGAGCGAGGAGAGAGGTCCCCGCGGCCACGGTGCGGATCCCGGAAAGCAGTTGGTCGGGCGGGGCGTCCTTGAGCAGGAACCCACTCGCTCCCGCACGCAGCGCCTCGTACACGTACTCATCGAGGTTGAATGTCGTCACGACCAGTACCTTCACGGGCGCCGCCACCCCGGCTCCCGCCAGCTGGCGGGTCGCCTCTATGCCATTCAGCACGGGCATCCGCACGTCCATCACGACGACGTCAGGGGCCGTGCGTCCGGCCAGCTCGACCGCGGCGCGGCCGTCGCTGCACTCTCCGACGACCTCCATGTCGGGCTGCGCGTCGATGATCGTCACGAAGCCGCTGCGGATCATCACCTGGTCATCGCACACCAGCACGCGGATCCGAGTTGCGTCCCGGCTATCCATGCAGCTGGCTCTCTCGCGATGTGATGTGCACGGGAATCTCGGCGCTCACCGCGAATCCGCCCGCGGAATCCGGCCCGGCCTCGAAGGTACCGCCGAGCGCAGCGACGCGGTCTCGGATCCCGGGGAGGCCCCGACCGCTGCCACCGGAAGAGACGCTGCTGCCCATGCCGTCCGTCGTGATCCGCAGCGCGACGCGTTTCGCGTCCCGCTCCACGCGGACGACCGTGTCGGCGCCGTGCGCGTACTTCAGCGCATTCGTGAGGGACTCCTGGACGACCCGGTACGCCACGTACTCGGTCTCGCCGCCGGTAGCCGCGCCGCCCGACTCCGTCAGGTGGACCGGCTGTCCCGCGCGACGCGTCTGGTCAACGAGCGCGTGCAGGGTCGGCACGGCGCGATCGGGGTTGAGGAGATCGAGCAGTCCGCGCAGGTCCGAGATCGCGCTGCGCCCCGTGGCACTGATCCCGTCGAGCGACGCGCTCATTCGCTCGGGATCGGTGATGTAATGCGCCGCTTCGGCCTGCACGACCATCGCGGTGACGTGGTGCGTGACGACGTCGTGCATATCGCGCGCGATCCTCGCCCGCTCCGCTTCACGGGTGCGCTCGGCGATGAGTCGTCGCCGCTCCGCGTCGATCGCGCGGGTGTAGCGCCACCATTCCCCGACGAGCCACACGCCCACGAGCGTCAGGTAGAAGGTGACAAAGTCGAGCGGCGTCTCCGTCGCGCCGAGGCCGACGAGTGTCACGACGAGGACGACGTAGCCACCGGTCAGTAGCGCGCCGACGATCCACCGGCGTCGCCCCAGTCGAGCGCCAGAACTCAGGATCGCGATCGCGAGCCCCGTGCCCGCGAGCGAGTGATATCCCTGCGCCTGGTCGATGAAGAAGCCGACAAAGACAAGGGCGACCGAGAGGATGGGCAGTCGGCGACGGATCGCGAGCGGCAACGTCTGCAGCGCCACGGCAGCGAGCGCGAGCAGATCGAACGGGCGGTGCGGGAGCCCGCCGACCATCGTGCCCACGCCGTGCGCGGCCGGGAGGAGCGAGACGGCGGCGAGCGCGCCGGCGAGCGGCACGTCGCGCACGATCACGTCGAGCCGTCGCCACCGGTCGCGCATCTCGTGCCACCTGTTCATCGGGCCAGGCTAGCGTTCCGCGCGAACCGGTCGGCGCGCGCCTGCTGGCGAACGGACCGGAAGGTGGCGAACCGACCGCGGCCGCGAGCCACGAGCAGGAGCACGGTGGTGACGACCAGGCAGCCGAGCACGGCAGGGAGCCCGGCTTCGGGACCGAACGCCCCTCCCGTGAGCAGGGTTGGCCCCGAGGTCACGCCTTCGAGCAGGCCACTGGAGGCGGTGCTGCCCGACACGACGGTGCCGAAGATGCCCGATTCGGCGATGTTCCACCCGAAGTGCAGACCGATCGGCAGCCACAGCGACCGCGTCACCACGTATGCGGCGCCGAGCATCCCGCCGGCCTCGACGGCGATGGCGAATGCGCCCCAGAGCGTCGCTTCGGGGTTGATCAGGTGCAGCGCGCCGAAGAGCGCGCTCGAACCGACCAACGCGGCCCACGTCCCGGCACGCTCCTCGATGATCCGGAAGAGGACGCCGCGAAAGGCGAGTTCTTCGGTGGTCGCGGCAACCGCCATCACCCCGACCTGCACGGCGAGCGCCGAGCCGGATCCCATGCCCACGACGTGGTACCCGCCGAACGACGCGACGATTCCGATGACGATCGCGAACAGGACGACGCCGAAGGCCACGCCGGCCACAAGCGGCGGCACGCTCCCCCGCACCGCGACCTCGGTGACCGCGCGCCGTTCCGTGATGCGAACGAGCCATGCGTACGCGAGCACGCCGGCGACGGCCGAGGCGACGCCGACCAGCATCGCGAGCGCGGGGTTCCCGCCGACGGCCACGACGCCCAGTCCAGCGGCGAGGCCGACCACCTGGACCACCACGAACTGGCCGAGCTGAATGAGCAATCTGGTGAGTCGCATCCGCGATTCCTTCCGAGCGAGTGAGGTGTCGCTGGCGGCCATCGCCGCGAGCACTCCCGACGCTACGGAGACGCCGACACGATATCGTCACCCGTCAGCGGACGAATTTCGGTAGCTCTCACGGGGGATGCCGCGGCGTTCACGGACGTTCATCGGCATCGCCGCTGACACAGGCGACAAGGATGGTTGCGCACGCCAGGCCAGTCAGGATCGCGAAGATGGTGGTGAACGTTCCGCCGCCGACGAGCACGGCCGCGGCGAGTGCGGTGACGACGCCGATGCCCATGCTTTCGCCCGTCTGCAGCGCGGAACTGTACGCGCCCCGTTCGTCGGGGCTCGCGAGAGCGAGAGTCGCGCTGGAGACTCGTGGATAAGCGATCCCCATACCGGTTCCCATCACGACGCACGCGACGACGACGATCCACAGCGGGAGGGCTGTCGCCGTGTAGGTGAGCACACCGGCGGGACCGACGGCGACGAGGAACGTCGCACACACGATGAGACGTCGATGAGATACGTGCGTGCTGGGAAAACGTCCCTGACACCAGGCCCCCAACGCCCATCCTCCGGCGGCGACGGCGATCACCAAGCCGGCTGACGCGGGCGGGAAGCCGCGTTCCGATTGCAGATAGAGAGTGAGGTAGAGATTGGCGGTGGTGACCCCCGCGCCCAGGCTCGCACGCAGCACGATGAGTTGTTGCGGCGCTCCGCGGAGCAACAACGTTCCTGCTGGCAGGATGTGGCGCGCCGTGACGACGAGTGCGAACGACGCGCAGACGACAACGGCCGCTGAGGAGGGCGCATTGACCTGCGCGCTGAGGTGAAGGACGATCAACAGTCCCGAAGCGAGCACGGCGAGCGCACCGTTTCGTCCGACGATGTGGGTCCACGCGCGCCGCCCAGACGTACGGCTCGCCACGGTTGATGCGTCGCGGGCTCCGCGGGTGGCGCGCAGCAGACTCAGCAGTGAGGCAGCAGAACCGACGAGGACGATGCCGAAGATCACCCTCCAGTTCGTGAGTTCCGTCAACAGGCCCGCCACAACGGGGCCAGCCAGCGATGGCACGAGCCACGCGGTCGTCAGCAGCCCGAACATGCGCGGCCGCGAGGCGTCGGGGATGTGCCTCGCGATGAGGACGTAGAGGATGACCGAGTCGATTCCGCCGCCAGCCCCCTGGAGGAGTCGCCCGCAGACGAAGACCGTGATGTCGACCGGGACGACGTTGAGGAGCAGGCCGAGTAGGAAGAGTGTCCCGCCGACCACGAGAGGTCTGCGTGGCCCCGATCGGTCAGCCCAATTGCCTCCGATGACCATGCCGAACAGAGTCGTCGTCATGGTGGCCGCGTACGCGAATGAGTACCAGCCCGTGTCCGCGAGGTCAGCGACCGCCACCGGCAGGATGGTGGTGACCGCGAAAGACTCGAATGCGATGAACGTCATCAGCGCCAGCACACTGGCGATGAACGGTCGTGTCCGGGGTGTCCACAGTTGATCCCGTCGATCGGATGCGTCGGCCGTCATCGTGCCTCGCCGATCCGCAGAACGACCTTGCCGCGACCGTGCCCCGTTTCCACCTCGCGATGTGCGTCGGCCACCTCACCCAGCGGGTACGTGCGGCGAACATGGACGACGAGCTCGCCGGTGTCGACTCGACCCATGAGACCAGCGAGTCGCGCTGAGGTGCGACGGCTGCGCACGATCCGACAGCCAAGCTCGGCGGCCAGCGCCATATCGACGATTGTCGCAACGCGATCGAGATTGTTCGCCAGGTCGACGACCGCGCGGAGGTTCTCATGACCGGCAGCATCGAACACGACATCGAGGTGACGGCTCTCCGCTCGGATGCGATCGGCCTGGCCAGCACCGTAGGACACCGCGGTCGCGCCGAGCGACCGCACGTAGTCGTGGTTGGACGCACTGGCTGTGCCGATGACCGTCGCGCCAGCGCGAACGGCGAGCTGGGTGAAGATGGTGCCGACCCCACCCGCTGCCCCGCAGACGAGGACGACGTCACCGGCCGCGATCTTCAGGTCCTCGAACGCGGTGTGCGCGGTCTGGCCCGATGCCGACAACGTTCCCGCCACCTCCCAGGGCACCCCTGGCGGCTTGGCGACGACGTGCGATTCCGGCACCGCCACGTACTCGGCGTAACACCCCAGAGTATTGAAGCCCGCCACCTCGTCACCGACTTCGAAGCCGTCAACGTCTGCGCCGACCTCCTCGACGATTCCGGCGAACTCGTTGCCCAGCACCTGAGGGAACTCGATCTGCGCTCCAGGTGGCGTCCACCCCGAACGGATCGCCGCGTCAGTGAGCTGGACTCCAGCCGCGATCACTCGAACCAGCACGTCGCCAGCCGCCACGGCTGGGCGGCCCATTCCCCGGACCACAAGCACCTCTGGCGGGCCGAACTCATCGATTACTGCTGCGCGCATCGAGGCGCTCATCGCGTTGCCTCCTTCGGTGCCCCAAACGCGGCAGGGTCGTCGACATCTACCGTGGCCATCTCTGCCCCTTTCATAAAGTTCACTCGATGTAGAGTCGACTACATCAAGTCCACTTCATGTCAACCTCAGCCACCGGAGAGGGCAGCCCAGATGCCGCAGATGCACGAAGGCGCGACCTGGCTCAAGCCCGGTCGGATCGCCGAGCGCGCCGGAGTCGCCGTCTCGACGCTGCACTACTACGAGTCACTGGGGCTCATCCGCAGCCGGCGGACGTCAGGAAATCGCCGAGAATACCGACGCGACACGCTGCGGGTCCTCGCCTTCATCCGCGCCTCGCAGCGCGTCGGAGTCAGCCTCGACCGAATCAAAGACGCCCTCGACCAGCTCCCCGAACAGGGTCTGCCGACGAAGAAGGACTGGGCACGAATCTCTCGTGAATGGAGGGATGATCTCGACGAGCGAATCGAGTATCTCACCGCTTTACGAGACCGTTTCTCGAACTGCATCGGGTGCGGGTGTCTCTCATTGAAGTCATGTCCGTACTCGAATCCCGACGACATCCTCGGAGCTGACGGCCAGGGCGCGCTGCGGTTCCCATGAACCCCGGCGCCGGGAAAGCGTTGTACGCGCTCGGGGTGATCGACGGACGACCCGAGCACCGATGCTGGGCAACGCGACCGTGCATTGCGAGACGCGGCGCATTCACGAACTCAGTGGCACACGAAAAGAAAACCCCCGTTTGACCGGGAGTTTTTCTGTGGAGCTAAGGGGATTCGAACCCCTGACCTTCTCATTGCGAACGAGACGCGCTACCAACTGCGCCATAGCCCCTTACAACTCGCGTTACATTACCAGAGCAGTCGGCGGCCGAAAAATCGACATCAGCTGGCCGCGCGGCGCGCGAGCAGCTCGCGCACGTGGCGTTCGATCTCCTCGTCGCCGGCATCGCGCGCGACGAACGGGACCGGCTCCTGCCGACGCGCGATCCGCTCGCGAGCCACATCTTCGCGGGCGGCCTGCGCCACGCGCTCGCGCTCGCGAGCGGCGTCGACCGCGTCCGAGGCGCGGGACCCGGCGGTCGCCGTGAGCGGCGCCGGCAGGCGGCGCGGCGTCCAGCCGCGGTCGGCGGGATCCAGGATCTGCGAACGCGACTCGACGGGCGCGGTTGCGGGCGCGGCCTCCACCGTGACGGGCGCGGGGCGCGCGGCGCGTGCCGCGACCGTCGCCATGCGCCGGTGCATCCCCAGCGCGAGAACGACAGCGGCCACGCCGACAGCAAGCAACGCCCACGTGGACATCATCGCGAACTGCCACACACCGACGGCCGACACGACCAGTCCGGTGACGGCGAGTGCGGTGGCCGCGAGGCGCACGCGACGGCGTGCGCGGGCGCGACGCAACCGCGGATCCGTCCGCAGCGCGGCAAGCTCCTGGCGGCGTTCCTCCGCGGCGATCTCGCGGGCGAACTGGCTGGCCGCAGCGTCTCGCTTCGTGCGTGCGAGCTTCGCGTCGTTCTCACGGCGACGCCGTTCCACCTCGGCCTGGTCGTACTCCTCGCGCAGGCGATCGTCCTCGGCCTCGAGTCGTTTGACGAGGCGCCACTGCTTAGCGGCCTCCTGGCGTGACAGCTCGACGCGGACCTCGCCCGGCGTCTCACTCGACTCAGCGAGCACGCGCAGCGCCTGGTTCAGCCGCACCGCGTTGCGCTCGGCCGCGTTGTACCGCATCTTCGTCTGCCAGGTCGGCAGCAAGTAGACAAGCCACAATGCAGCGACAACGAAGACGATCGCGCCGCCGCCGAGAATCTGCCCACCCATGCCGTAACGGTAAGCGACGGCTCCGGCGTCCGGCGTCTTCGGACCGCGTGTCTAGAACAACTGACGGAGATTTGTGCGCGCGAGGTCGATCAGTTCGTCCCCTCTCCCCGACAGCACGGTCCGGATGGCGTAGAGCGTGAAGCCCTTCGCCTGCTCGAAGGTGATGGTCGGTGGCATCGACAGTTCCTGCCGCTCGGTCAGCACGTTGAGCACGGCAGGACCGTCATGCGCGAAGAACTCCTCGATCGCCGCGGGCAGCTCCGCCGAGGTCTCAACGCGGATCCCCTTGATGCCGACCGCCTCCGCCACCTTCGCGAAATCCGGGTTCTCCAGCTCGGTCGCGTAGGTGACGAACCCGGCCGCCTTCATCTCGAGCTCCACGAAGTTGAGCGAGTGGTTGTCGTACACGACGGTCTTGACCGGCAGGTTGTTCTGCTGCAGTGTGATCAGTTCGCCGAGCAGCATGGCGAGCCCGCCGTCCCCGGCCAGGGCGACGACCTGCCGCGAGCGGTCCTGTGCCTGCGCGCCGATCCCCTGCGACAGCGCGTTGGCCATGGATCCGTGAGTGAAGGATCCGATCATGCGGCGCTTGCCGTTCATCGTCATGTACCGCGCCGCCCAGACGGCGGGCGAGCCCACATCGGGGATGAAGACGGCGTCGTCGGCGGCGGCCTCGTCGATGAGGCGGGTGAGGTACTGCGGATGGATGGTGCGCTTCGAGGGCGTGGCGAGATCGTCGAGATCCTTGCGCGTGCGCCGGTAGTGCTTCACGGCGGCCTTCAGGTGGCCCGGATCCTTGCCGCTGTCGAGCCGCGGCAGCAGCTCGCTGATCGTCTCGGCCACGCCCCCGACCAGCCCGATGTCGACGTGCGTGCGTCGGCCGATCTGCGCGCCCCGGATGTCGACCTGGATCACGGTCGCGTCCTCGGGGAAGAACTGCGGATACGGGAAGTCGGTGCCGAGCATGAGCAACGTCTCGCACTCGCGCATCGCGTGATAGCCGGACGAGAATCCGATCAGGCCCGTCATCCCGACGTCGAACGGATTGTCGTATTCGACGAACTCCTTGCCGCGCATCGCGTGAACCACGGGCGCCTGCAGCCGCTCAGCGATTCGGATCAGCTCGTCATGGGCGCCCGCCACCCCCGCGCCGGCGAGGATCGTGACCTTGTCACACGAGTTGAGCGCCTCTGCCGCCCGCTCGAGCTGCGACTCGGCGGGGAACACACGCGGGGCGTAGCCACGGATCTCCTCCGCTGCTGCGTCGATGTCGGCGAGCGCAATGTCCCCCGGGATCACGAGCACCGCGACCCCGCGCTTCTCGATCGCTTCGCGCATCGCAATCCGCAACAGGCGCGGCATCTGGTCCGGGGTGGACACGTGCTCCGCGTAGACGCTGCACTCGCGGAAGAGCTCTTGCGGGTGCGTCTCCTGGAAGTAGCCGGATCCGATCTCGTCGCTCGGGATGTGCGCGGCGATGGCGAGCACGGGCACCCGCGAACGCTGTGCGTCGTAGAGGCCGTTGATGAGGTGGAGGTTGCCGGGCCCGCAGCTTCCGGCACACACCGCGAGTTCGCCGGTGATCGCTGCTTCGGCGCTCGCGGCGAACGCGGCGGCCTCCTCGTGACGTACGTGCACCCACTCGATGTCGCCGTTCGTGCGCAGCGCGTCGGTGAAGCCGTTAAGCGAGTCACCGGGGATTCCGTACACGCGCCGGACGCCGCTCGCATGGAGCGTCTCGACGATGTTCTTGGCGACGGTGGGCATCTGCAGTTCCCTTCGACGATGAGGAGGTGAGGGCATCCTCCCACCTCGCTCGTCGCGACAACAGGGGTGGCGCGGGTTGCAGCGGTACCGACGGATCAGCCGAGGGTCGTCTGGTCCGTGTCCGGGATCGTGCCGGCGCCGTGCGGCACGCGACCGGTCACCCAGCGGCGGAGCACCCCCTCCGGGACGTCTTCCGTCGTGAGCGCGAACGCGTAGTGATCGCGCCAGTCGCCGTCGATATGGATGTACCGCGGGCGGAAGCCCTCGTACCGGAACCCGAGCTTCTCCACGATGCGCAGGCTCGGGGTGTTCTCGGGGCGAATGCAGATCTCCATGCGGTGCAACCGCAGGGCTTCGAAGCAGATGTCGGTGGCGAGCGCGACCGACGTCGGGGTGATGCCGCGACCGGCGAATCGTTCGGATACCCAGTAGCCGATGGTCGCCGATGACAGGGATCCGCGAGAGATGCCCCACACGTTCAGCTGACCGGCGATCTCGCCCTCATGCAGCATCACGAACGGCACGCCGCTGCCATCGCGATACTGCTGCAGCAGGCGCCTGATGGATCCGCGCATGTCGATCTCGCCGCCCCCGCCGGGGTTCGTGGCTTCCCAGGGCTGCAGCCAGGATCGGTTCGTCTGCAGCTCGTGCTGCAGCGTCCGAGCGTCGCGAGAACGGACAAGCCGGATGGACACGGCCCCGTGAGACCTATCGAGGGTGTCCATCCGGCTCTCCCGTATCGCGACGGCGAAGCGCGATCGAGCGCTTCACGATCAGAGGTTAGCGGCGAAGTCCTTGATCCAGGGGCGCAGGTCGGGCCCCAGGTCATCGCGCTCGCTCGCGAGCTGCACGATCGCCTTGATGTAGTCGAGCTTGTCGCCCGTGTCGTACCGACGGCCGCGGAAGATCACGCCGTAGACGTCGACGTTGTCGTCGTCCGCCGCGACCTCGTTGAGGGCGTCGGTGATCTGGATCTCGCCGCCCTTGCCCGGCTCGGTGCGGTCGAGAACGGGGAAGATCTCGTGCGTCAGGAGGTAGCGGCCGATGATCGCGAGGTTGCTCGGCGCATCCTCCTGGGCCGGCTTCTCCACGAGATTCAGAACCTTGACGACATCGGGGTCATCCGTCGCCTCAACAGAAGCGCAGCCGTACATGCTGATCGACTCGGGGTCGACCTCCATGAGGGCGATGACCATGGCCTTCTTCTGCTCGTTGACCTCGATCATCTTCGGCAGCAGCGGGTCGCGCTCGTCGATGAGGTCGTCCCCGAGCATCACGGCGAAGGGCGTCTCGCCCACGTGCTGCCTCGCACGACCGATCGCGTGGCCGAGCCCCTTCGGCTCGCCCTGGCGCAGGAGGTGGACATCGGCAAGGTCGCTCGACTTCGTGACGCGACCGAGCTTCGAGTCGTCACCCTTCGCTGTCAGCTTCTCCTCGAGCTCCGGCACGGAGTCGAAATGGTTCGCGATCGCGTTCTTGTTGCGGCCGATGATCATCAGTACGTCGCGGATCCCCGCGGCGACCGCTTCCTCGACCACGTACTGGATCGCCGGCTTGTCGACGACCGGGAGCATCTCCTTGGGCGTCGCCTTCGTCGCCGGCAGAAAGCGGGTCCCCAGGCCCGCAACCGGCATGACGGCTTTGATCTTCGCAGGTTCCATCCCATCACCATAAGCGACGCGTCACGGGAACTCTCACAGCGACCTACGCTGGATCCCGTGACGAACCAGACCGCGGCGGACAAGCACGCGTTGCGCGGCCAGATCCGTGCTGCGCGCGCGATCATGCCCCCGGTAGGCCGCGAGGGAGCCGCGACCGCGATCGCCCGTCGCGGATTCGAACTTCTCGCGCGCACGGGCGCGCGCACGATCGCGTGCTATCTGTCGGCGCCGACGGAGCCGCCGACACACGCGCTGATCGCGGCCGCGCGCGCCACCGGGATCCGGGTGCTGCTACCAATCAGCGGGAGCAACGGGATCCTCGACTGGTCCGACGATGACGCGGCCGAGGTCACCACGCGACTCGGTGTACCCGAGACCGCGGGCCGCCCGCTTGGGCCCGGCACGATCCGCGCGGCCGAACTGCTGTTCATTCCGGCCGCAGCCGTGGACGCGCGGGGAATGCGCATGGGCTGGGGACGGGGCTACTACGATCGCGCCCTCGCGCGCGTTGATTCACGGCGTCCTGTCTACGCGGTGCTCTATGATGCCGAGGTGGTCGATCGCGTTCCCCACGAGGCCCACGACGTGCCCGTCACAGGAGCCGTGACACCGACCCACACGCTGTCGTTCGATCGCTGACGCGCGCCGCGCACCGCGATCCTTCCGAGAGGCCAGAGAACACCCATGCCCACGTATGCCTACGCCTGCAAGGACTGCGGGCACGCCTTCGATGCTGTCCAGGCGTTCAGCGACGCCTCGCTCACCGAGTGCCCGGAGTGCCGCGGCGTTCTGCGCAAGCAGTTCGGATCCATCGGCGTCACCTTCAACGGGCCCGGGTTCTACCGCACCGACTCGCGGGCGTCCGCTTCGTCCTCGCCGGCCGCGTCCAGTAGCGGATCCTCGTCGAACCCGGCATCATCGACATCGACGGCCCCGGCACCGCAGCCGGCGTCCGCCACGTCATCGGGCGACTGACCGGTCACCCGATAAGCCAGGAGAATGGGCGGAAACGCCCAGGGGGAAGACCACTATGTTCCAGGGATTCAAACAGTTCATCCTGCGCGGGAATGTCGTCGATCTCGCCGTTGCGGTCATCATCGGTGCCGCATTCGGCGCCATCGTCACCGCGCTGGTCGACTTCATCATCAACCCGCTCATCGGCGCGTTCGTGCCGACCGGCGACCTCGCGTCGTGGTCGATCACGATCCCGGGCATCGTCGCGGACGCGGAGCTCGGAATCGGCGGCATCATCTCGGCCGTCATCAACTTCCTCGCAATCGCGCTCGTCGTCTACCTCGCGATCGTCCTTCCGATGAACAAGATCGCCGAGCGCCGTGCTGCAGGAGCGCCCGCCGAGGAGATCCCGCCGACCTCGGAGGAACTCCTCGCCGAGATCCGCGACCTGCTCGCCGAGAAGAACAGCCGCTGACGCACCGGGTACCGCCCTCCGGGGCGGTACCCGCGCTCAGTAGTGCGGCGGTTTCTCGCGCCGCAGGGGGTCGTTTCGATCGACCGGCCGCTGCTCCTCGTCGTCGTCGCGCAGCGTCGCTTCGGCGTCGGAATCGTTCAGCGTGCCTTCGACGCGCGTGAGGCGGGCGCGACGGGATCCCCGGACCTTCTCGACGCGCTGGCGCTCGTCCTCGCCCATGAGGGTCAGTCGATCGGCGCCGTCTCGGCGTCGACGCGGGAGACATCGCCCGCGACGCCGAGGACCGCAGCCACGCGCTCCGCAACGGCGCGAGGATCGCTGTAGAGGTCGAACGCGTGCACCCGCACATAGTGCCAGCCGAGACGGCGCAGCACCTGCGGACGCAGTCGCAACGACTCGCGCAGCGACTCGCCGCTTGCCTCGGGATCCGACTCGACGACGACCGCCTTGCCGTTCGCCTGGGCGACCAGGGGCAGGAGGCCGCGATAGTCGATCTCGACGGCGACGCCCATCTGCCGCAGCTCGCGAGCGAGAGCGCGCGTAAGAGGATCCGCATCGTCTTCGCGGCGCAGCCCCTTCGCACGCTCCTCGTAGGACCGCAGGATGTCCATGAGCATGGCGGCGCCATTCGCGAAGCGTCCGTCGTCGATGTCGGGTGGCCTCACGCACGAGACGATGACCATCGAGCGGCGCGCGCGGGTCATGCCGACGGTCAGCAGGCGCTCGCCGTCGTCGCTGGAGAGGTCGCCGAGCTCGCTGAGCACGCGGCCGTGACGCGTCTTGCCGTATCCGAGGGAGAAGATCACGCGGTCGCGGCTCTCCGCGACCGATTCTTCGAGCGTGAGGACGGCGAGCGGTTCTGCGCTCCGGCGCGAGACGAAATCGGCGACATCGCTGCGCCCGGCGAAGGCGGCCGTGACGGCTGCGCGGACGCGATCGGCGTGCTTACGGCTGGCGGTGACGACCATGAGGGATTCGCCGGGCCGGTTCACGGCGTGTTCGACGACGAGCGTCACGACGCGCTGCACCTCGACGTCAGGGCTTTCGACCGCCCCTGTCTCGGCGTCCGGGGTCCCGTTGCCGCCCTCGACGTAGTCGACCGACAGGCTGCCGCGGCCGAGATACGAACCGGCCCACGGCAGCGAGATGATCTCTCCCCCGTAGAACGCATCGTTGACGAGGTGCGCGAGGTCTTCGCCGCCCGCGCGATAGCTCCGCGTGAGCGTCTCGACCGGGAGGATCTCGGCGATGCGCTCGAAGGCGCTGCGGGCGTCGTGCTCGTCGTCGACGGACGGCATCTCGGCGGCCGTCGAGATCTCAAACGGTGTCGGCCGCTGGGTCACCGGGTCACCGAACGCGACCACCTGCGAGGCCCGGCGCAGCGCCGGCGCGGCCTCGGCGAGGTCGATCGCCGCGCAGTCGACGAGCATGACGCAGTCGAACCGCTCGCTGTCGGGAATTGCGGGGACGTCGTACGGTGAGGCAAGCCACACCGGCGCGAGCGTGCGCATGAGCGTCGGGGCGTCGGCGAACAGCTGAGCGGGCGTGACGTCGCCGCGGGTGAGAGCGCGACGCAGGCGGTCGGCCTCACCCGGCTCGTCGACGATCCCGATCTTCCACTGGGCCGCGAGCTGAGCTGCGAGCAACGGTCCGGACGCCGCAGCGTGTGCCTCGTCGACGAGGCGGAAGTCCTTCTCGAGGCGGTCGACGACGCTCGTCGATGCACCCAACAACGAGGAGTCCTCGTGCAGCACGTGCTCGAGCGCCGACTGCCACCACGTGAACTCGAGTTCCTCTCCGACGCGCTGCTCGTCGACGTGACGGACCGACAGCTCGGTCAGCAACGGCGCGAGGCCGAGGTCGTCGAGCTGCGTGCGCAGTTCGGCGCGCTCGACGATGTTCTCGAACACGTCGGACTCCGCCGCGAGACCCGCGAGCGTGCGGATCAGTCGCTCGACCGGCAACGCCGCGAGGCGGGTGCCGCGCGCCAGCGCCGCGTCGAGCGTCTCCAGGTCACGTTCGGCCTGGTCCCACTGCGCCTGCACGTCGGCAAGGCCGAGCGGGATCTCGGGCGCACCGACGCCGTCGACCAGGTGTTTCCACTGCGCGCGCTGGTGCTGGATCCGCGTCAGCGCGCCGTGCATGTCGGACACGTGCACGCCGGGGCGCACGAGCTCTCGTGAGAGTCGCTTCAGTCGGCGACGCTGCGCGCTCGACATGCCGACGGCATCCTTGCGCGGGGCGTGAGCCTTGATCATGTCGCTCAGCGGGCGGTCGAACGCCACCGGCTGGAACGTGTCGAGCGAGTCTCGGATCCCGTGCAGCAGCCGGAGGTACTCCCCCAGCTCGTCGAGGGTCGTGAACGCCCGCATGTGCGTCTGCGAGATGAGCTGGTAGCCATTCTCGAGCAGCTGCGGGACCGACTCCTGGTGCAGGGTACCCGCGAGCGCGTGGGCCTCGCGCGCTTCTTCCGTCGATTCGAAGGTGACGCCGTACCAGGGCGAGTCATCCGGCCCGATCCGGAATTCACCGAGGCGCGCGGCGAGCGCGAGCGTCCGGGCGGCGTTGTCGCGGCCGTTCGCGAGTCGTTTGAGCGCCGCGGGTCCGATGCGCGCGGACGAGGTGGGCGGCACGGGCAGCGAGGCCAACCGTGTCAGCTCGCGCGTGATGTCGAGGACGGAGACGCCGAGGTCGTCCCGAGGCTCGGCGAGCGCGTCGCGGTAGTCGCGCAGCACGGCGCGGAGGCGCACGAGCGCGTCGTCCACGTCGGACACCTGCGGCTGCGTGGCCTTCTCGTTGCGTGCGATGGCACGGATCAGGTCGGATCGCAGCGCCTGCGGCGTGACGGCGAGGCCGTCGAGGTGGATCCCCCGGAAGCGGTGGGCGACGCCCTCGAGCGTCGACCGGCGCGCACTGACGATGAGCACCCGTCGACCGGCGCGCACCTGCTCGCCCACGGCGTTGATGACGGTCTGTGTGCCGCCGGTTCCGGGCAGCGTGTGCACGGCGAGTGACTGTCCTGCCGCAATCCGCGCCAGCACCGCTTCCTGCTCCGCGTCGGCATCGAGCAGGAGCGTGTCTGACGCCGGCGACCGGTCGTCGGGGTCGGTCGGCAACGCGATCGGCCGAACTCCCTGCACCGCGCGCAGGTCGTCTTCATGCCCCGCGAGCGCATTCAGGATCGGGTGATCGAGGTCGTCGAGGTCGCGCGTCATCGCTCCCGCGATATCGGCGAACGTCGAGACGATGAGCCGTGCCTTGACCGAGAAGGTATCGACGTGGTTCGTCAGGTGACGCAGCCGGTCGATCACGGGCTGCGGCTGGAACAGCCCGTCGTGGTAGGCGAGCGAGGCGAGCGTCTCGCGGTCGAGATCGATGCCGAAGTGGTCGCGCGCCGCCCGCACGAGCTCGGGGTTGATGACGAAGCTCCCGCGAAGCTTGAGCTCGAAGTCGGCGTGGTGGCGGCGCAGACCGAGGGGGCGCAGCAGCACCGGCGCGGTGAACCGCTCGGTGCCGACGCGCCACGAGGCAAGCCCCACGCCCAGGCGCACGGCATCGATACCGCGCGAGGTGCGCAGCTCGACGTTCTTCGCCGCGATCCGCTCCGCCGCGAGACGAGCACGCCGCAGGGCGACCTCGTCACGGAACAGGTTCGACAGCAGCGTCGAGCGGCCGGTGATGAACTGCGGCAGACTGCCGGGGTGGGCGGTCGTGATCTCGATGAACCCCTCGGGGCCCTCGCGATACGACAGCAGTGTCGACGCCCCGCCGAGCGTCTGCGCTCGCGCGCGGACGCGTTCGCGCTCGGCCTCGGCGGCGTGCACGACGGTCACATCGGATTCGGCTACCCGCAGGTCGCTTGGTGTCACGCCGTCCTCCGTTCCCGACAGCGCTGCTGAGCCTCTGATACTGAGCCTCTGATACGCCACACATGCGCCAGGGTACGCACGCGCGGAGCGTTTGCCGCGTCGCATCGCCGCGTGGCCCGTAATCCGTCGCGATTCTCGGTCATCGACCACGTTCACAGCCGTGATCTCGCGCGAATCGTCCACAACGCCCCTTGCCGGCCCGTGCGCGGATCCGCGCGCGGGACGAGGATGGTGGGCATGAGCGAATCGACGAATGGACTCGTCATCGGATCCGACGGTCTGGCCCGCCCTGCGTGGGCGGACAAGAGCGACCTGCTGCGCGACTACTACGACACAGAGTGGGGCATGCCCGTGCGCGACGAGCACGGCGTCTTCGAGCGGCTGAGCCTCGAGGCATTCCAGTCGGGCCTGTCCTGGGCCACGGTGCTCGCCAAGCGACCCGCCTTCCGCGAGGCATTCGCGCAGTTCGATCCCGTGACGGTCGCGGGCTTCGACGAGCCGGACATCGAGCGCCTGCTCGCCGACGCGCGCATCATCCGCAATCGCGCGAAGATTCTCGCGACGATCGACAACGCGCGCGCCACGCTGGCGCTGCGCGACGACGGCACAGACCTCAGCAGCCTCGTGTGGAGCTTCCGCCCGGGGCGGACTCCGGAGCCGCGGTCGATGGCGGACGTCCCCTCGTCCAGCACGGAGTCGGTCGCGCTCTCCGTCGAACTCAAGCGGCGCGGCTTCCGGTGGGTCGGACCGACGACGATGTTCGCGCTCATGGAGGCGATCGGCATCGTCGTTACCGTTCAGCGTCCGTATCGATCCATTTGGGACGTGGGATGATTCTCTTGCGCCAGTCGCGTCGAGGGTGAGCCGTAGGCGGCGTGAGGTCGATGCGCCAGAGCAGTTTGCGAAGCACGCGGTTCTGTCCCATCGGCGGGAGGTCGCCGAATCCCTCCGCGAGGAGCGGGACGGACTGTACGTCGAATACCGACGGGGGTGCTTCTGTGAGGCGGGATTCGAGCGCGATACGTTCTTCTTCGAGCGTGGCGATGGTCGCCGCGTAGACGTCGTCGGGGATCTTGTCGTCCAGGTGCCGGATCGTGAGTGTCGTCGTGCGCTTCTTCACTCGTTCCAGCCGCTCGCGGAGCCCACGAATCTGTTTCTGGTGGTTCGCGAGGGACTTTGAGGCGCGTTCGACCTGCTCATGGATCTTGCCGATGTTGTCGGGGAGGGCGGACACCCACTCGATGATGTAGAGCTCGATGAGGTGTGCGCGGACGGAGTGGCCTCCGGTGCCTCTCGGAACGGTGCATCTGAGGACGGACACTTCGTGGTTCGTGGAATACGACATTGCGCCGTGCTCAGTGCATTTCACGAGTCGAGAGAGCATGTGGGGAGCGCGTGCAGGCGCCTCGGTAGAGCGAGCGAGCCGAAGCGACAGGTACTTGTTCCACGTGTCGTCGTCGATGATCGCCGGGTGGCGTCCCGGATGGTAAGCGTTAGTGCGCGGGTGCGGTGATCTGCGAGAACCGAGCTCAACGATGCGCCCGGCGGCGAAGCCGCTATCGAGGACGCGGCGGAGCCCTTGCACGTCCCAATAGCCTCCGGATGGGCGCATGATTCCTGATATGTTCGCCCATCGCGCGATCGCGGATGGTCCGTCACCGAGGACTGCACGTCGGTACATGTCGGCGAGAATCGGCGCCTCTGCTGGGTGAGGCGTGTACGTGTCGCCGTCGCGGGAGTACCCGTAACGGTTCCCGCCTGTGGGTGGGAGGCCCGCGCGAACGCGATGTGCTCGAACTTCCGCCCAGTTTTCGCCGATCTGCTCGGATTGGAAGGCCGCATATTCTGTCATCACTCCGCGCGCGAAGCGGCCGGAGGCGGTGCTTGTATCGATCGGTTCTGTCACGGATTCGACGCGGCCGCCGGCGAGGTCCGCGCGGTCGGCGGCCACCGCCCAATGAAGCCGGGAACGGGACAGGCGCGACCACTTCCAGATGACGATGACGTCCGCTTCGTGGCGGTCAAGCATCCCCATCGCAGCGAGGACCCCGGGCCGAGCGTCCCACTTCCTGCCGGACACGACGTCTTGCTTCACTGCGACGACGCGGTAGCCCTTCTGTGCACAGTAGTCGCGGCCGAGTTGCTCTTGGTTGGCGAGACTGATCGAGTCGTCTTTCGCTCGTGACTGTCGTACGTAGATGACGGCGCGCGGCCCGGCATGGACGTTCGGGGTCGGAGCTGGCGCAACGGTAGTCATACGAGAGGTCCTCACGCTGCTTCGGGCAGATGGATCTTGGCACGCCATTGCCCAGCGCCCAGCCCGGGTCGCAGGTACACCATGTCGCCGATGCGCTCGAGCATGGAGCGATAGGCGTCGACGGTACGTGTGATGACGTCGAGTTCGAGGGCGATGGCAGGTGCATGGCCGTTGTGGATCTCTTCGGCTCGCCGATAGTCGTCGAGACGGATGAGATGCAGGGCGGCCCATTCGTCGGCCCGTCGTTCCTGCTTCGCGTTGACGGGTCCAAACATCGTGCGTACGTCTCCGTGTATCGCGTGGGCGATCTCATGCGCGAGGACCGACCGCTTGAGGCGAATTGTCATATTCGGCTGCAGTCGGATCGTCTTTGTGCTGTGGTCGTAATCACCGTCACGGTGCAAGTGGGTGAGGTCGGTATAGACGATGGTCACACCGAGTACATGCGCGACGTCGAGCAGGTACTTCACTCGTTCTCCTAGATGCTGTCGTGGTCCTCGCCACGGTCTTCCGATCGACTGTGAGCGGCGCGGCGAAAGTCGTCTTGTTTAGGTTCACGATCCTTGCTGCCACCACTGACAGACGACAACAGTTCAGCCGTGGCGGCGTCCAGCGCCGCTTTGCCTGCGCGAGGTCGGTTTTCGGGAGGCATCGCTTCGAGGACTCCGCCGATCAATCCGAGCCACATGCGTGTGTCATCAGACTGATCGCTTCCGGGGAGATCGATTCCAAGCACGCCCATGATGCGCCGGAGGACGGCGTCTTGGGGTACGCGACTTCCGTTCTCGATGTCGGAGAGCGTCTGGCGCGACACGTTTGCGGCTTCGGCAAGTTCAGCTTGCGTCATCTCACGGTCCTGGCGAACACGTTTGACCTGACGGCTGAGCGCTGTGCGCTCCGCGGTAGTCATACGCGGCGCATCATTTTTGGACATGACGCGAGCGTAGCACGCCCAAGAATCCGGGACAATTGGGGATTCTATTAGACATAGCGCCCAACACGCGGGTCGATAATTTGGCATTCGAGGCCCAATCGTGTCCAACTCTGGGTTACGGTATTGGACATGGCACGACAAACAGAAGCACCGGGCGTAGCGCTCCGCTCGCTTCGGCAGATGTCGGGAATGACGCTCAAGGAAGTCGCATTCGCGGCTGACACGTCGATCTCTTACCTGTCGAAGGTCGAGCGTGGCGAGTTCGCCCCGTCCCAGGAGTACGTGGCGAAGGTCGCGTTCGTGATTTCTCGGAGCATGCTCCCTGCACCAGTGAAGGCGAAGGCGGCATGAGTAGCACGCCGACGTTCGACGAGGTGATGGAGGAGGCGCGGGCCGTTTACGTCGATGAATGGCTTGCCGCGCACCTCCAGCCCACGATCGCGCACGCCGCGGCCTAGAGAAGAACAGCGCCGCCCCTGCTGGCACAGGGACGGCACCGATAAGGAAGGACAAGCAAGTGTCCACCAATGATTCTACGTTTCTCGTCGCTGAGGAACGTGACGGCAAGCCCGTCATGAATGGGCGCCGGCAGGTAGTTGATGGGCTCGACACAGCCCTCGACGCGGCTGCGGCGACCGACGGTCAGGCGTATGCGCTTGAGCCGGTCGAAGCGAACGTGGTTCCCCCGAAGCCGGCGGTGACTCATGTCGCGAATGTGCTCGGCTCGAACGCGGCGAACAGTGCGTACTACGCGGCAGTCGCAGACCAGCACGGCACGGCGTTCCCGGACGCGTGGCCGGAGGACGACGATGAGTGACGTCCTGTTCGGGCTCGAGGATGCTGCAGCCGCGCGCGCTTCGGATCCTGTCACGTCGCATGAGGCGGCCGAGGCGGCGTCGGATCACGTGTGGGAGTCGCAGCAGGCGACGCTCGCGATCATCGAGGCGCATGGGAAGCCGATCACGGCGTTGCAGGTGGAGGGTGTCGCGCAGGTGCGTGAGCTTCCGTTCTCGTCGTCGCGGATGCGGTCGACGCTCCCGGAGCTCGAGAAGAAGGGCTTCGTGGTGAGGGCGGGGTTCACGTCTCCCCCGCGTGGTCGTCGCCGCACTCTATGGGCTTTGACCGGGGGGACCGATGCATCGTGAACCGCCCACAGATCAGCCCGCGCATCGTTTCGAGGATGTGGAGGACGTCGAGGCCGAGTGCGTCGACTGTGACCGCGTCTTCGAGGCCGTGCCGGACAGTTTCGAGGTCGACGGGGTCAGTGTCCTCTGCCCCGACTGCGGGGAACGGATCTTCGTCGTCTTGGAGTGACCTCTCCCCTGCCCGCCGCTCTGTCGCGGTCGGGTGCCTGGTCGCTGCGCTCCCTCTCGGGGTGGTCGCTGCGGATCTTGTCTTGAATGGCGCGGATCTCGCTGTCGCGGCCCTCATCGCAATTTTCACGGTCACAGTGTGGCCGCTCACGAAGGAAAACACATGACTGATTTGAAGATCCTCGCGAGGGATCTCGCCGCCGACTACGTGAAGTTGCCCGTCAATTTCGGTGAGGACACGCGCGAGATGCAGCTCGCCGCGTTCGACGGGTTCGAGGCGGGTTTCGAGGCTGGCGTGAAGGCGGGTCTCGCGCTCGCTGAGGGCGGCGCGTCATGATCCTCGAGACTCAGACCCGCGAGGAGTGGCTGACGGCCCGCCGCGGGTACGTCACCGCCACCGACATCGCGCGCCTCGCGAATGGTGGTCCGGTGACGTGGGCTCAGGTGCGAGCCGAGAAGGGGGCCGGGCTGCAGTCCTTCCCTGGCAACCGCTACACGGAGTACGGGCGTGAGCGCGAGCCGTTCATCGTCGATCTGCTCACATTCCTGTACGACGTGGCACCGAATGACCAGGTGCACGTTCTGGACGGCACCCAGTGGGCGGCGACACCGGATGCGATCAGTCCCACCCGGACGGGTGAGGTGAAGACGAGTGTGCGACCACTCGGTACGGATGCGGGCGAGCTGCGGGGGCTCAAGACCGCGTACTACGACCAGGTGCAGTGGGCGATGCTCGCCGCCGACCGGGGTGAGTGCGCGTTCGCGTGGGAGCTCAACGACAACTTCACGCCTGGCCCCGGTGCACAGTTTCTCATCCCCCGCGACGAGGACCGCATCGGGGAGCTCATCCCCATCGCGGATGAGTTCCTCACCTACCTCGCGGACGGCGATGCGCCGGGTGAGTGGGATGACCTCCTTGCGGAGGCGGCACAGGTGGCGGCGGAGAAGGCGGAGGTGGCGGCACGCGAAGCAGACGTGCAGGCGCGCATCCGAGAGCGGGCGGGCGATGAGGACCTGGCGGTGAAGTCCCCGCTGGGGTCCATCAGTCTCGCCTACCCGCGTCCTCGCCGGACGTTCGACCAGAAGCGCTTCCAGGCGGATCATCCCGACCTGGCGGCCGAGTACATGACGGAGACCGCGCCGACGAAGCGCACTCTGCGGATCACACCGAAGGGCTGACCATGACGGAGAAGCACGAAAGCATTGCGGCGGCACTGGCCGCGTTCCAGGCCGACCTGCCGAAGGTGGGGAAGAACAGCACCAACCCGCATTTCAAGAGCAAGTACGCGAGCCTGGAGGACATCACAGCCGCGGTGCTCCCCGCCCTCGGGAAGGTGGGGCTCGCATGGGCCGCGATCCCGATGACCACGGAGGCAGGCTTCGTCCTCCGGTGCAGGCTCATGCACACGTCGGGCGAGCTCATCGAGGGTGACTACCCGGTGGCGATGGGCCAGCCGCAACAGGTGGGGTCGGCACTCACGTACGCGCGTCGGTACGCACTGTGCGCCGTGACGGGTGTCGCACCGGATGAGGACGACGACGGCAACGCGGCACAGTCTGCTGGTGCGCCGAAGGTGAAGCCCGCACCTGAGGGGTGGCGGGCGCAGATCGCCGGTGCAGGGTCCGTGGACATGCTCACGTCGATCTACCAGGAGGCGCAGCGGGGTGGCTGGCTGTCGGATGACGTGATGCAGGCGCTCAACGCGCGCAAGACGGCGGTCATCGCGGAGCAGCCGTCGTGAGTCTCCCCACTCAGCAGCGCCTGAATCAGCACCTCGTCAGGTGGGACTCCGAGATCAAGGAGTTCGACGCGGCGATCACTGCCTACGGCGCACGGAAAGCGGATCTTGAGTATCGGCGTGCCGTGGTGATGGAGACCGCGAAGGCCGACAACGAGAAGCTCTCGCAGGCCGCGGCGGAACGGCGCGCTGACGCCGACTCCGAGGCGCACCAGTTGCACCGCGAGTTCCGTGCAGCGGAGTCGTCCGTCGAGGCGAAGAAGGCCCGCCTGCGGTGGTGTGGCGCTGTCGCGGATGCTCTCCGGTCGGAGGTTGCGACGGAACGCGCCGAGCGTCAGTTGTACGCGGATCACGGGGGCGATGCATAGCCCTGACAGACCGGGGCGGGTCCATCTAGCCCATGGACCGGCCCCTTACCCAAAAACCATCCCTAGCAGGAGAAGAGATTTTGAGCACTACCCATTCTGCCCGACGCCGTAATCGTGCGTCGGCGAAGAAAGCGGGCGCGAGCTTCGAGCGCGCGCAGGCCGATTGGCTCGCTGAGCGTCTCGATGACGACCGGATCGACCGTCGCGTGAGGAACGGCGCAAAGGACCGCGGCGATATCGCAGGAGCGCGCCTCCGCGGCGAACGCGTCGTCATCGAATGCAAGTCCACGGCCACCCTCGCGCTGCCTGCGTGGCTCCGCGAGGCCGAGACCGAGCGGGGCAATGACGACGCGCTGATCGGTGTCGTTATGCACAAGAAGCGGGGCACGACTGACCCGGCCGAGCAGTACGTGACCATGAGCGCAGAGACGTTCGCGGTGCTGTTGCAGGGCGGTGTGCGATGAGCGCTCTCATGTCGCCGGCGTTCCTCGACCACCCGGCCGTGGACTACGAGCAGTTCGTGCGCGAGAAGGTCGCGTTCGACAAGACCTTCGGCTTCCCCGTCCACGCTGACGACCTCGCACCCGTGTTGCTTCCGCATCAGCGCGACATTGTGCAGTGGGCGCTGCGAGGCGGACGGCGCGCGATCTTCGCGAAGTTCGGTCTAGGCAAGTCCGTCATGCAGTTGGAGACGCTCCGGCAAGTCATCACGCACCCGGCGTCCGAGGTCGCGGGCGGGCGGGCTCTGATCATCGCGCCGCTCGGCGTGAGAGGCGAGTTCATCCGCGACGGCCGGAACCTCCTCGGCATCGAGGTGCGTTTCGTTCGTCGGACGGAGGAGCTCGACCCGGAATGGTCCGGCATCTACGTCACGAACTACGAGTCGGTGCGTGACGGGAAACTCAACGTCTCCCGCTTCGACGCGGTGAGCCTCGATGAGGCGTCCGTGCTCAGGTCGTTCGGGTCGAAGACGTACCAGGAGTTCCTCGGCTTGTTCGATGGACTCCCGTACCGCTTCGTTGCCACGGCGACACCGTCACCGAACCGGCACAAGGAACTCATCCACTACGCCGGGTTCCTGGGGATCATGGACACCGGCCAGGCGCTCACGCGGTTCTTCCAGCGCGACAGTTCGAAGGCCGGGAACCTCCGCCTCTACCCGCACAAGGAACGCGAGTTCTGGCTGTGGCTGAACACGTGGGCGTGCTTCGTGCAGACGCCTTCCGACCTTGGCCACTCGGATGCCGGCTACGACCTGCCCGCGCTCACGATCGACTGGCACAAGGTCGAAGTCGAGGTGCAGTCCAACGACGTCGAGCGGGACGGTCAGGGCGTCCTCGTACGGGGCGGCACGATGTCGCTGCAGGGCGCGGCGCGCGAGAAGCGCGACACCCTCGACGACAGGGTCGCCGCGCTCATGGCGATCGTCTCCGACCACACCGCCGCGAATCCGGGCGATCAGATCATCCTTTGGTGCGACCTGAATGACGAGCAGGCCGCGATCGAGAAGGCACTCACCGCTGGTGGCCTGTCGTTCTCGTCGGTGCACGGTGGCCTTGACGATGTGGAAGCGGAGCGCCGGATCCAGGCGTGGCGCGACGGGGAAACGTACGCGCTGGTCGGTAAGCCGGTGATGCTCGGTCAGGGCATGAACTTGCAGCAGGCGAACACGGCCGTCTTCGTCGGCGTGACGTACAAGTTCAACGACACGATCCAGGCAGTCCACCGCATCCAGAGGTTCGGGCAGGCGCGGGCGTGCACGGTGCACCTCATTTGGGCGGAGACCGAGAGCGAGATTCGGGACACGCTGCTGGCGAAGTGGACGGAGCACGATGAGCTCACCGACACCATGTCGAACGTCATCCGTGAGTTCGGCCTCAACCCGGATGCGATCAGCGCCGCGCTCACCCGCTCGATGGGCGTGGAGCGCCGCGAGGAGTCGGGCGAGGCGTGGACGGTCGCTCACAACGATTGCGTACTCGAAACCCGTGACCACATGGCCGATGACTCTGTCGACCTGATCGTGACGTCGATCCCGTTCTCGAACCACTACGAGTACACGCCGTCGTACAACGACTTCGGCCACACGGACGGCAACGATCACTTCTGGCGACAGATGGACTACCTCACGCCGAACCTCCTCAGAGTGTTGAAGCCGGGGCGGATCTACGCGTGCCACGTGAAGGACCGGATCCAGTTCGGCAACGTCACCGGTGCGGGCATCCCCACAGTCTCTCCGTTCCATGCGGAGGCGCTCGCTCACGGGTTGAAGCACGGCTTCGACTACATGGGGATGATCACGATCACCACCGACGTCGTGCGGGAGAACAACCAGACGTATCGCCTCGGCTACACGGAGATGCGGAAGGACGGCTCGAAGATGGGCGTCGGTTCGCCCGAGTACGTCCTCTTGTTCCACAAGCCGCAGTCGGACCGCGCGAAGGGGTATGCGGACGAGCGGATCGTGAAGGAGAAGGATGACTACTCCCTCGCGCGTTGGCAGATCGACGCCGCCGCCGACTGGCGGTCCAGCGGTGACCGGCTCCTCACACCCGAAGAGATGGTCGCCCTGTCGCCTGAGATGCGGTCGCGCCTGTTCAAGCAGCAGTCGCGCGCCAACGTCTACGACTTCGACGCTCACGTAGCGACGGGTGAGGCGTTGGAATCTAAGCGGGCGCTCCCGTCGACGTTCAAGTCCCTCGATCCGGGATCGTGGCGCGGCGACGTGTGGGACGACGTCAACCGGATGCTCACCCTCAACGGTGAGCAGTCCCGGCGGGCACTCGAATTCCACATCTGCCCGCTGCAGTTCGACATCGTAGACCGGCTCATCGAGCGCTATTCGAACAAGGGCGAGCTCGTGTTCGATCCGTTCGGTGGGCTCGGCACGGTCCCGCTCCGGGCGCGGAAGTTGGGGCGTCAGGGGCGTGCGGCGGAGTTGAACCCGACGTCGTTCCGCGACGCCGTCATGTATCAGCGCGAGTTGGATGCGGAGCAGGCGACGCCGTCGCTGTTCGACCTCCTCGATACGGAGGACGCGGCATGATGTCGGCTCGCTATGTCCCTGAGACGGCCCCGCACCCGGTGGTGACGCGCTGCTCCCGCCGCTGCTGTTGGACGCCGATTACGTGCGCGAAGAACTGGCGTTGCGAATGCCACACAGAGAGGAGAGAGCCGTGACTATCAGGACGCCGGCGCGTGCGTTGCGCGCGCTTGAGGATCGGGATGGGCGCGTGTGCGTGATGACGGCCGCTGCGGGCGAGACGCTGTCGCCTCAACATCGACAGGGCGGCGCGGGCGGGCGGCGTGACAAGCATCGCCTCGCGAACCTGTTGTGGCTCGACAGCATCGCGAACGGTCTGATCGAGTCCGATCCCGAGTGGCAAGCGATCGCGAAGGCGTGGGGCGTGAAGATCAGCCTCCATGCTGACCCCGAGCTGATCCCCGTCTTCTACCGGCACCTGCACGCATGGTTCGTTCTCGAAGGTGACGAGCGTCACGAAGTGTCGGCGGCGGTCGCTCTCGACATGATGCTCGCGTTCTACGGCGAGACCTACCTCATGTGGAAGGCGATCGCTGATGGCACGGACCGGGCCTGGGCTCTCGCTGCGAGGGGCATCTGATGCCTTGGTTCAAGGTCGATGACGGCTTTTACACGTCGCGGAAGGTGCTGAGCATCCCGCGTTCGTGTCGGCTCGCTGCGGTCGGCCTGTGGACGATGGCCGGGAATTGGTCGGGTCGAGAACTCACGGACGGGCGGGTTCCGAATTACGTCCTCGCCGAGCTCGGGGCGACGTCAAGGCTTCGCCGGGCGTTGGTCGAGGCTCGGCTGTGGCTTGACCACGGCTCGGACGGTATCGAGTTCAACAAGTGGGCGGAGTACCAGCCGACGCGTAGTGAGGTCGAAGCGGATCGTGCGAAAGCCGCGGAAAGACAGCGGAAGTGGCGCGAGCGGCACAAGGGCGAGACGAGTAACGACACCGTTAGTAACGGCGTTACTGCACCCGTTACGAACGGTGTAAGTAACGATGCCCCGACCCGACCCGACCCGACCCGTACTTCTAACGAAGTACTAGAGGGGGCGCGCAAGCGCGCACACCGCATCCCGGATCCGTTCATCGTCACAGGCGAAATGCGCGAATGGGCGGCACGCGAAGTGCCCGGTCTCGACATCGACGATTCGACGTCTCGGTTCGCGGACTACTGGCGAGCCGAGTCGGGCGCGAAGGCTCGAAAGCTCGACTGGATCGCGACGTGGCGGAACTGGTTACGCCGAGACGACGACAACGCGTCACGTCGCCTCACGCCTTCGCAGAGGGCGCAGAAGACGGCAGCTGCAGGGCGACGCATCGCGGGCACGAACATCACGATGTTGGAGATCGAAGGATGAACACGGAACAGCTCACGGCGCTCCTCGCCCGTATCCAGGTGCTCGACAACCGGCAGGTGGATGAGCTCACGATTCAGGCGTGGTCGCCGCTCATGGAGTCGGTCGATTATCAGGCGGCGGTGCGGGCGGTGAATCGGCACAGCGTCGAGTCGACGGAGTATCTGAAGCCGGCGCACATTGTGCGGCTGGTGCGGGATGAGCAGCGCGCGGTAACGGGCGGCACGATGTCGCCGCGTCGTGAGGATTGCCAGGCCGCGGGCGGCGAGCACAGGTGGCTCGGGGGCACGGGCACGTGCATGTTCTGCGAGGTGAGGGCGCTATGACGCTCATCGATTTCGGCGGGTTCTTCGTGGATCGGGATCGTGCGCTCGCGGAACTGCACCCGCCGTTGAAGAAGGTCGCGAGTGAACGTCCGTCCGCTCCTCGGCAGAGGGCGTTCCGGGCGGCCTGGGAGGCAGCGCCACGTCAGGCGTTGGTGGATGCGCTGACGGCGGCGCGGTCGCAGGTTGCGGATGCGGAGGCGTTCATCGCGGAGATGCGGCGGCGTGACGTGCCGGACAAGGACGGGATCAGGCCGAGCGAGGTCGTGGTCAACGAATCAGTGGAACGACAGGTAGCTGCGTATGCGGCGCGAAAGAGGAAGGCGGCCTAGCTATGGCTGGCGAAACAGTAATCACGGTGGTTGGGAATCTGACGGCGGATCCGGAGCTTAGGTACACGCAGTCGGGTATCCCGGTCGCGAACTTCACGGTCGCGTCGACACCGAGGACGTTCGATAAGCAGTCGGGCGAGTGGAAGGACGGCGAGGCGCTGTTCATGCGCTGCAGTGCGTGGCGCGACTTCGCGGAGCACGTCGCCGGGTCCCTGACGAAGGGCATGCGCGTGATCGCGCAGGGCAACCTGCGCCAGCGGAACTACGAGACGCGCGAAGGCGAGCGACGCACGTCGATCGAGTTGGACGTGCAGGAGATCGGCCCGTCACTCCGGTACGCGACGGCGCAGGTCACACGCGCGCAAAGCGGACAGAGAATAGGGCAGGCGGCAACTCCCGCACCGGAACCGTCCGCATGGGAAGGGAACAAGTGGGACCCGCAGAACGCCCCGCAGGCGCCCGCTGAGCAGTGGGCGGCGCAGCCGATCCCCGACGCCGACGAGACCCCTTTCTGATCATGGACGGGATCTTCGAGAAGCCGGGACGACCGGCAGAAGCACAGCTGTCGACGGCGCGGATGTTGTTGGCGCAGTTCATCACGCAGATCGATGAGTTCGAGGACATGAATCGCCAGCAGCGTCGGACGCCACGCGGTCGGGATCTCGCGTCTCGCATTTACGGGCTCCGTGAGGGGCGCGCGAAGTGGCAGGCGCGCGTTGTCGAGCTCGAAGCTCAGATCGAGGAGGCGTCATGACGCTGCTCTGTGCCGCTGCTCTGGGCGAGATTCCCGGTGTTCGTCCGTGCGCTGAGTGGGGCGAGCATCGCGTCACGTGCCAGGACCACGATGGCTACACGCGACGCCCCGGCGGTTGCTTGGGATGCCTGCCGAAGTCCGCTGACCGCGGGATGTTGTGCCAGGCGCACTACGAGGATGTTGAGGCGGCGGTGATCGAGTGGCCGCGCTGGTTGCGGCTCATCGAGGCTGCCGGCGGGCGTACGGTCTCACCGTCGGGTGACTCGGCAGGGCAGCCGCTTGGATACACGACACTCCCCCTCGCATATCTCGAGGTGGACGCCTGCACGCGTTTCCTGAAATCGCAGGGCGATCAGCCGCTCGACGTGTGGATCTCGAGCGAGGAGGGGGCGAGGGATGCGGTCCAGTTCGCTCTGGCCGCGAAGCGTGCCTTCCACGCGCTCGAGGTGGAGGAGCGGCCGACGAAGTTCGAGCGGGTCCGGTGCCCCGAATGCGGGCTCTTGTCGCTGCATGAGAACCCGACGCGGGAACTGCGTGGCTCCACCGTCGTGATGTGTCAGCACTGCGGGCACCAGCTCGCGACGGTCAAGACGCCGGACCCGCGTTGGGTCGGATCGGATCTCTGCAACGTCGGCAGGCATGGGGATTGCGACCGGGTCACGTGCGAGTGCGGATGCCACTCCACAGACCTGTTTGACGCGGACAGGGCGACGCTCGGCTGGACCCGCCGCGACGCATGGACAGTCGACATCGACCACGGGACGTTCCACGAGGCCACGAGGGCAGCCGCATGACTCCCTGGTGGTTGACGGTGATCATCCCCGCCGCGATCCACATCGGGATCTCTTGCGGGTTCCTATTCGGCGTCCTCTGGGCAGAGGCACGCATCACGACAGAAAGTGAGATCGACGATGACTGAGCAGACCAGCGCCGACCGGGAGCCTACGCCGATCAACGGCAAGTGGGTGTGCGGGAAGTGCGCTCGCGAGGTCACCATCGGCTACGACGACGGGCAGATTCCCGAGCACCATCGGACATGCCCGAAGCGGGCCGACCGGGAGCCGAGCGACGCGCTGGAACCCGCCGTGCAGCGAGCTCTACTTGCGCCGGGCTGCGTTTCGGATCATGCCGAAGATGATCGTCCCCGCGAACAAGATGATCCCGATGATCGCAAGCCAGATGAGGCCCTTGATCGCGAATCCGACCACGGACAGAACAGCCCAGATGACGAGAAGGATGATCAGCACGGTCCACATGTTGGTAACCGTACAGCGGTGCGGGCTGGAACGGAACAGTCGAAGATGCGGGAGCAGGCGAAGCGGCTGCGGCGTGGGGCACCTGATAGTGACCAGCTCGCGGGTGCTGACACTCTCGACCGCCTGGCCGAGGTGATCGACCTGCACTGCCCCGACGACACGCAAGCGATCACAGGCGACTGCGCCGAGGAGCGCTGCGACCACGAGACGTGCCCGACGCAGACCTTCCAGGTGTGTGCCGAGTGCTGGCGCTTGGCTGAGGAGTCCGACCCGTACTTCGGGGAGCGAGGCATCGCGCCGGTGCTCTGGCCGTGCGAAACAGCCCGCATCGCCCGCGGGGACACCACCAACGAGAAGGAGAAGCCATGAGCGAGTGGGAGATCGTGCCGGAGTTGCCGCATCTCGTGGTCCCCGCGCCTCAGTGCGGGCACTGCGGCGATGACGTGCAGATGGACGGGGACAGCGCATGGTGCGAGAAGTGCCGCGTGGCATGGGATCGCATCTTCGACGGCGACACGAGCGAGCCAGACCCCGACTGCGAGGAGAGCACGGAAGTTCGATGCGAGATCGTCGACAAGCCGACCGCTGGGCCGGGGATGACACTCGTGTTCGGCCCGTGCATCCTGCCGAGCGGCCACGAGGGCGAACACCTGTGCCCGATGCGCCGCGAGAGGGGAACACCGTGAAGGAATGGGTCACCGTCAAGGAAGCCGCGGCGCTAATCGGCCGACACCATTCGCGAATTTATCGGTGGATCGACGACGGCCGCCTTGCAACACGCACTGATGCCAACGGCATCACGTGTGTCCTGGCGAAAGCCGTCGTTCGCATCGAACCCACCGTCAAACGCGGAAGACCGCGCGGGTCTGTCTCGAAACGTTGAAATGTGGAACCCTCATCACCATGACCGAAACTGTGATCGTCGCACTGATCGGCGTTGGCGGTACGTTACTCGGGGCATTCGGCGGAGGCCATCTTGCAAACCGGCACGCGAACAAACAGCTCGATGCCAGACGCCAATTCGAAGTTCACGATGCCGCACGTTCGATCGTTGTTACGACACTGGTCGCTGCTCGCGCATGGCGGGCCGCCGCCTCAGGCGCGTCTATGGTCGTCGCCGCCGGTGAGGACCGATCAGTCATTGACAAGTACATGCGGGACGACTTCTTCGACTCGTACAGCGGGCAGCAAATTCGCGAACACGGTGCCGCGTTCGACCGAGCAGTGACCGAAGCAAAGCTCCTCATCTCGAACGCTCCGTTGCGCGAAGAGATCGACTCGCTCCAGCAACTTCAAACTGGCTGGTGGGGACAGGTGCTCGACCCGTCGTTCGAGCTCCGCAAAGAGGGAGCCGACAAGGTCGAGCGCCTTCGGCCATGGATCAGATTCAATGCAAGGTTCGATCGAGCGCTGGCACAAGTCGAAGCGACCGCATCTCGTTCGATCGCGTCCCAGCTCTGAATCAGTCCCAGCGGCGTGTCGCTCCCGCACTCACGTGCATTAATTCGCGAAACCCGCGACGATAGATTGTAGATGGTGGAGAAGTCCGCCCAGCGAGAAGCCCCGGTACCCGACAGAGGACGCCGGGGCTTCTGCGCTCTCCTAGATGAAAAGCTGCCCAATCAGCCCAGATGCAAGCGCGCCCGCCGTGCTGTTAGCAACAGCGGTCAGTACGCCACGGAGAACCGGCAAGTTCCTCCTGATGGCCCCTTCGTCCGGCGTCGCTTTCGAAGCCTCCTCGAGGAGAGTCTTCGCGGCCGTGCGGGCCACAGCGATCTCATCAGCTTGGACTTCCTTGCAGCTCTCGATTAGCGCGAGAGCTTGCCCAACTGCGTCACTCAGCTGCTCGTACCCGCCCGCCACACTAATCTGCTGTGAGATACGACTTCCGTCAACGGCTACGTTTACGTGACTTCCGCTCACGACGATCGTGTGTCCCCCACCAATGGCGGGATGCGGTTCATCCGACGGCGGCACCTTGCTGAATGTCACGTTGATGTGAGAGAGCTCCGACGCCATGTGACCGCCGGCGTCCGAGACATCGACCTTCGACGCCCAGACGGTCGTTTCACCTCCCCGTGGATCAGCCCATGTCAGCTCGTCCCCCTCATACACAGGGGTGTCAACGTTGAATCCCACGGTCTTCGTTTGAACGACGCCTTCGAACTCGGCAACCTCACGCTCCGGCTTCTCCGGACCCGGGACTACCCGAACAGTCTTAGTCCCGAAAGTGCCACCAAACACCTCAATGAACGACCGGCCGCCTCCAAAATTGAATGCCATCCGTTGCTCCTTCCAGATCGCTTCTACGACTGATCACAGCATCCCAGACAGCGCCGACAAGAGCGCATCCCGCATAGGGCAAGAGGCCCGAACGAGGTGAACCACCATGGCTCGAGGTCGACCGGTCGATGACGAAACACGCGAACGTGTACGCGAGGCCATCCGTGCTGGTGATCCTCGGAACACGATTGCCCGCAAGTTCGGCCTGTCGGGTTCGACGGTGTCGAGCATCGCGAAGCGCGCGGGGCTCTCGTTCGATCGTTCCGCGGTGGCGGCTGCGACGAAGGCCCGTTCAGTGGATCTCGCTGCCGGCCGTACGCGCCTGGCGGAGAAGATGCTCGCTGCGTCGGAGGACATGCTCGATCGGATCGATGACCCGTATCTGGTGTTCAGCTTCGGCGGCAAGGAGAACGCCTACAACGAGCACACGCTCGCGTCGGCTCCGGTGGACGTGCGTCGGAACGTCATCACGACCGCCGGGATCGTGTTCGACAAGCTGACTCGGATCGTGGAGAAGGACAACGGCGGCCTCGAACAGGCGGTCGGTGTGCTGGATCAGATCGCTGACGGCTTCAAGGCTGCTGCTGAGAAGTACCGTTCGGAGACTGTCGATGAACCTGTCGGAGATTGAACGGCTCGTCTCGAAGGCTCAGATCCTCTCCCTCGTGGACGCGACCAAGCGGAAGCTCGCGCTCTGGTACGGGTCCGTGTCGGCGGGGAAGACGATCATCAGCCTGTGGGCGTTCATCCTCGCCGTGAGGGTCGCGCCACGTAACGGCCTGATCCTCATCGTCGGACGCAGCCTGCAGACGATCTACCAGAACATTTTCGTGCCGTTCCAGGACGTGAACATCTTCGGGTCGCGGATCTCGAACCAGATCCACTACACACCGGGCGCGACGTCGGCGACGATCCTCGGCCGTGAAGTGCTCCTCGTCGGAGCTTCCGATGCGAAGGCTGTCGGCAGGATCCAGGGCGCGACGGTCGGGCTCGCGTACGTCGATGAGGCGGCGCTGATGCCGGAAGAGTTCTGGAACATGCTCGTGTCCCGTCTCCGCGTCGAGGGCGCGAGGCTCTTGGCGACGATGAACCCCGCGTCGATGAATCACTGGATCCGGAAGAAGTGGATCCTGCAGGCCGACGCGAAGAACCTCGTGAGCTTCCACTTCACGATGGAGGACAACCCGACCCTGTCGGAGGAGTACAAGCGCGACATGCGCGCCTCCTACTCGGGTGTGTTCTTCGACCGAATGATCCGCGGCGAGTGGACGAACGCCGCCGGCGCTGTCTACCCCATGTGGGACCCAGCCCGTCACGTCATCCCGTGGGACGCGATGCCGCCCCTACAGGACGTATACGGCATCGGAATGGACTACGGCACGACGAACGCCACCACGGGCCTGCTGCTCGGCCTCACGGACGAGTACAAGGACGGGAAGCCGAAGCCGCGTCTGATCCTCATGGACGAGTGGGGTTACGACTCGAAAGAGTCCGGCATCCGCCTCACCGACGCCGAGCTCTCGAAACGGTTCCGGACGTGGCTACCGAAGGAACACACACCGTTCCCGACGATGCTCAAGCCCCGGTTCATCTTCCTCGACCCCGCCGCCGCATCGTTCCGCACACAACTGCACAACGACCTCCGCGGCACGGGCCTCTCACCGTGGCCCGCCGACAACAGCGTCCTCGCCGGGATCGCGACGATCGGCAACGCACTCGACAACGACCAGTTCATCGTCACCGACCGGTGCAAAGGCTGGCAGTCCGAAGTCACCGAATACCGGTGGGACGAGAAAGCCACCGAGCACGGCGACGACGCAGTGATCAAGGAAGACGACCACTACCTCGACGGCGGCCGGTACGTCACACATTCGACGAAACCGTACTGGCAACCGATCTTGACCTGACCCTCGGAAGGGGAACACATGCCGATCCCCTCACCGAACACGAGTTGGCCGCCCGCACCGTGGGACGTCGCGTACCGGCAGTACGAGATCAACGACGCGTGGCTGACCGGTGACACCGATTCCCTCGCGAAGATCTACGGACGCGGCGAGCGCGGCACGCACACCCGCCGTGGGCAGGAGATGCGGGGCGGGCTCGTTGGTGCCGCATCACGCATGTTCTGGGGCCGGCCTGTTCCTGCTGCCGAGAATCGTGCTCGTCTTCACGTGCCGGCGCCCGCGGATCTTGCGACGCTCGCATCCGATCAGGTGTTCTCGGAAGGCATGGAGGTCGGAGCGGACGGTGCTCCTGAGAAGACGAAGGCTCGTCTCGATCTGATTGCGAACAGTGATGAGGCACTCGAGACGTTCTCCACCATGGGTGAACTCAAGTCCGCATTCGGCGCGACAGCGCTCGTGTCCCGTTGGGACGAAGCCGTCGCCGATCACGTGTGGCTGGAAGCATCCGCCGCGGACGTCACGATCCCCACATTCCGGTCCGGGCGTCTCGTGGAACTCACCCTCTGGACCGAGTACCGCGACCTGAACATCGTGTGGCGGCACCTCGAGCATCACGGGATCGGCTACATCGAGCACGCCCTGTTCCAGGGCACGGACGACAATCTCGGGCGTCGCGTCCCGCTCGAGGATCGGCCCGAGACGGCCGTCTATGCGGATCTCGTGAACGCGGATTCGATCATCGAGACCGGCATCGATCGCCTCACCGCGTCGTGGAACCCGAACCTCACCGCGCAACAGTGGCGGAAGGCTGGCGTCCTCGCACACGCGGGCCGGTCCGACTTCCACCAACTGCTCCCTCTGTTCGATGCGCTCGATGAGACGTTCTCGTCGTGGATCCGTGACCTGCGTCTCGGCGCGGGCCGCATCCTCGTCCCCGAAGCGGCCCTCGACACGATGGGCCCGGGGCAGGGTGGCGCGTTCGACATGGGCCGTGAAGTGTTCGCAGGCCTGAACATGCCTGGTGACCCGTCGAAGGTCGCATTTGATCAGGTGCAGTTCGCGATCCGTGTGGAAGAGCACGAGAAGACGATGCTCGCGATCTACAAGGAGATCCTCCGCAAGGCCGGGTTCGCTCCGTCCGCGTGGGGCGACTACTCGGGTGGCGCGCAGATGACCGCCACGGAGGTGCAGGATCGCAAGTCGGCCTCGGAGCGGACGCGGGACAAGAAGATCCTCCGCGACCGGGCAGCGATCGCCCAGCAGTCGGCGGTCGCTCTCGAGCTCGACGGGATCCTCTTCCCCGGCAAGGGTGGCGAACGGCTCGATGCTCTCCCTGTGGTGACGTTCCCGGACGTGTCGCAGGAGGATCCGCTGCAACTCGCGCAGACGCTCTCCTACCTGGATACGGCGGGCGCGATCTCGACGGAGCAGAAGGTGCGCCGCGCGAACCCCGAATGGGATGACCAGCAGGTGAAGGACGAGGTCACCGCGATCCGTAGCGAACGTGCTGTCGCGGATCCGGCGATGTTCACGGGCCTCGGCGAGGAGTAACAGGGGGTCGTCGTGGCCGTCTTCGTTCCGAACCCTGAGCGTGAGTCCGTCGAGGAGCTCATCGAGGCTCTATCGCGTGAGCTCGCGACCCGGTATCGGGATGTGGAGGATGAGCTGATCCGTGAGGTCGCGAAGCGCGCCCAGCGTGACTTCCGCCTCGCGGCTCAGATCACGGCGGACCCGTCTGATCTGACTCTGCGGGGTCGTCGCCGGCAGAACGAGATCCTCGCTCGTCTCGCGATCCAACGTGCCGAATCGGTACGGGAATTGCAGGCACGCGCGGTCGCGCTCGTTGACCGTCTCCGGAACGAGGACCTCGCTCGGCAGGTGCTCGAGCTCGCAGCGACGGAGGGTGAAGCGGCCGCCGCTGCACGGCTCCGGTTCGCTGGACCGCAGCCGGTGGTCACGGGCACCGCGTCGCAGGCCGTCGCGTCTGTCGTCCTGTCGCTCGAGTCCCAGCTCGAGATCCTGAACCAGCGACTCACCCGTTACCCGCAGGACGCGTACCAGCGGGTCGTGTCGCTCTACACCCCCGGCACGCTCCTGGGCGAGTCGACAGCGCGGGTGCAGCAGGCACGCACGGTGCAACGGTTCCTCGCAGACGGCGTGACCGGGTTCACGGATCGTGGCGGGCGACGCTGGACCGTCGGCGCATACGCGGAGATGGCCGGCCGTACGACAGTGAACCGCGCGTTCAACGACGCGGGCATCTGGCGGATGTCGCAGTCGGGCATCCACCTGGTGACGGTCGTGCGCGGTCTCGACTCGTGCGAAGCATGCGCGGCGTGGGCGGGAGCGATCCTCTCCACGGACGGGACGCCGGCGGGCCCGATGATCCTCCCGCACGCTACCCAGCAGGGTGGCGTGGCGGTGCAGGTCGCGGGCACGGTGGACGACGCCCGCAACGCCGGCTGGAATCATCCGAATTGTCGCTGTCGTCTGGTGGCGTATATGCCGGGTCTCACGGTCCCGCAGGGCGATACGACGTACGACGAGGCCGCGGAGAAGGAACGTGCTCGCCAGCGGTTGCTCGAGCGCAGGATCCGCGCGGCGAAGCGCCGCGAGGTGTCGTCGATGACGGACACGGACTATGCGCGGGCTCGTGATGATGTGCGTGAAGTGCAGGGCGACATGCGGGACTTCATCCGCGAGACCGGTCGACGCCGCGACTCGTACCGCGAACAGCTCGGATTCTCGGGCACCTGATCTTCCCGGCGGGGTTAACGCGGTGCGGACATCCTGCGAAGGCTGCTCACGACGCGCGCTCCAACCTTTCCGCGCGAGGCAGACCTGCCCCGCCGGGACCCCGACCCCGTGCCGTCGTTGGCCCTGCACGACGGCGGCACGGCCTGATCTTCCCCGTACGCAGGGTGCGGGGTATCCGATGAGCAGGAGGCTCACCATGTACAAGCAGCACCACTACGGGCCGCGCGCACTCAGCCGGTTTGACTACCTCGGTATCCGCTTCGTTGAGGGCGAGGACGGCGCGAACCCGACGACGGGCCAAGGCGGCGAGCAGCCACCCGCGAATCCGCCGGCTCAGCCCGCACCGACGCCTCAGCCGCCAGCGCAACAGACTCCCCCGGCACAGCCCGCTCCCCCGACTCAGCCGCCCGCGCAGCCGATCCAGTACAAGGGCAACCCGGACGAGTATGTGCGCGAGCTCCGCGAGGAAGCGAAGACACATCGGCTCGCCGCGGAGAAGGCAACATCCGACTTCGAAGCAGCGCAGAAGGAGCGCGACGCGCTCACCGCGGAGCGCGATTCCCTCGCCCGTGAGCGTGCACTGCTGCTCAACGCGCCGAAGCACGGCGCCCGCGCCGATTTGCTGCTCGACTCCTCGAGCTTCATGAAAACCTTCGCCGACGTCGATCTCACCGATGAGGAAGCGGTCAAGACGGCGATCACGAACGCGGTCGAGAAGAACTCGACCTTCCGTGCCAAGTCCCTCCCTGCCACGAGTGGCGGCGGACACCAGGGCGGCGGCACACCCAAGACGAACATTTCCCTCGAGGGCGCGGTCAAGTCGCGTCTCGGCGGGTAACAACCACAAGGAGGCATCATGCCTGTTTCCCTCGCAGAAGCGAAGAACAACGTTCAGGAGGATCTGGACGTCGCAGTCATCGACGAGTTCCGCAAGGAGTCGGCGATCCTCGACACCCTGATCTTCGATGACGCCGTCAACCCCAGCGGTGGCGGCGCGACTCTCGACTACGGATACCGTCGTCTCGTCACGCAGGCGGACGCGGACTTCCGTGCGATCAACAGCGAGTACGCGCCCGCTGAGGTCGAGTCGCAGAAGTACTCGGTGACGCTCGCGCCGCTCGGTGGCTCGTTCCGCGTCGACCGTGTCCTCGCGAAGCTCGGCCCCGCAGCGTCGGGCGCGGTGACGCTGAACCTTCAGCAGAAGATCAAGGCGACCCGCACTCGCTTCCAGGACGAGGTCATCAACGGTGACACGGCTGTCGACGCGGACGGATTCGACGGGCTCGACAAGGCCCTCACCGGGTCCGACACGGAGATGGACGCGGCCGCGGCGGGCGACTGGCTCGACCTCGACACCGACGACCGCGCCAGCTTCAAGGCGCTCGACCTCGTGGACGAGTTCCTGGCGCTGCTCGACGGCACCCCGACGGTGCTCGTCGCGAACAAGAAGGCTCTCGCGCGTGTGCGTGCGATCGTGCGCCGTTCGGGTATGTACGTGCGCGACGCCGTCGAGGGCCTGGTCGGCGCGAACGGCCGCCCGATCAACCGCGAGTCGTACGGCGGCATCACGCTCGTCGACGCGGGCGAGAAGGCCGGCTCGAACGACGCGATCATCCCCATCGCGGAGGACGGCACCACGTCGATCTACGCGTACCGCGTGGGCCTCGACGGCTTCCACGGCGTCTCCACGGCGGGCGGGCAGCTCGTTCAGACCTGGATGCCGGACTTCACCACCTCCGGTGCTGTGAAGACCGGTGAGGTCGAGCTCGGGCCGGTCGGCATCGCCCTCAAGGCGACGAAGGCCGCCGCGGTGCTCCGTGGCGTCAAGGTCGCAGCGGGATAACTGTGAACGACACCGAGGGCAGCGAGTGGGAGTCGAAGATTCCCGCGTCCGCGGTGTACGTCACCCAGGACGGTGAGAGTCGCCGCCTGTCGGAGGTCCTCGCGGATCTCGACGGCGGCGACGTCACCGTCGCCTGGGGCGACATCAGCGGAGTGCCGGCCTCGTTCACGCCGGCCGACCACACGCACGCCACGAGCGATGTCGAGGGTCTCGATGCCGAGCTCGCTGGCAAGGCCGCTACCGGCCACACTCACACGGTCGCCCAGGTCGCTGACCTGCAGGGGATCATCAATGATTTCGAGACGCGGATCGCCGCGCTCGAGGCACCAGCGTAGGAGGCATCATGCCGAAGATCACTACCCCCGTGAAGGGGTTCACCGGAAAGGTCGCGGGCGTCTCGTTCGTCGACGGTAAGGGCGAGACCACCGACAAGGCCGCGCTCGCGTACTTCCGTCGTCACGGGTACGGCGTCGACGCGGCCGAGAAGGCTGTCGAGATCCCTGAGGGGGAACCGACTGCTGACTGGACGGCCGCCCAGCTGAAGGCGTACGCCGAGAAGCACGAAGTCGACCTCGGCCAGGCGAAGACGAAGCCGGAGATCGTCGAGGCGATCGAGAAGGCCGCGACCCCGCCCGCGGATGACGACAAGTAGTAGACCGTGACCGATCCCGGCGCGACGTGGCGAGACTCCGTCGCGCCGGGATCACCACGAAGGGACATCATGCGCACGTACGCGACAGCCGCTGACTACTACGTCTTCACCGGCGGCGAGCAGCCCGTCAACGAGAACGACGAGCCCGTCACGGACAGGGAACTCAACGCCCTGCTGCGGCGCGCGTCGATTCAGGTCGAATCATATGTGCGCCTCGCCCGCTACGACACCGACGATGACGGTTACCCGGTCGATCCAGACGTGTCCGAAGCGATGACAGAAGCGACGTGCGCTCAGGTCACGTGGTGGGACGAGACCGGGGATGTGACGGGTGCTGACGCGATCAGTGGCGTCACGAAGATCCTGTCCGTCTCGCTCGGAAGTGGCAATACCGCGGGCGGGCAGCGGTCCCCTGCTGAGGCGCGTGCTTCCGCTGAGGCGATCACGATCCTCGAGAACGCCGGCCTCATCACCGCGTTCGTCGCACATACGTAGGGGGCGTCATGGTGAGGCTCAGGAAGCGGCACCTCCCGCAGCGCGTCACGATCCGTCGCTTGCTCGGTGAGGGTGCCGAGGGTGACATCTGGGGCGACCCAGTCACGAACGTTCCGGCGTACGTGGAGCAGTCCGCGCGGCTCGTCGTCGACCGTCGTTCGAGTTCTCCAACGTCGGGGCAGGAAGTCACCTCGTCGACAACGGTGGTCGTGCTCCCACAGGATGACGCACTCCCCCGGTCTCGCGTGACCGTGTGGGCGGGGACGTCACGGGAACGAACGTCTGAGGTCATCACGTCCGACTACGCCGAATACAAGGGCACCCCGAGTCACGCGGAGCTGCACCTCGAGTAGGAGGTCATCATGGCGATCAAGGCAACCGTCAGCATGACGAACAACCTCGGCCGCGCCGGTGGCCAGGCGCTCTCGGATCTCGTCGACGGCATGAACCTCGCCGCCGAACGGGGCATGGCGCTAGCCGTCGACCGGTCCCCGTGGGATCAGGGCACGCTCGCCGGGTCACACACGGTGGAGCGCGCGCAATCGCCCGAGGATGGTGCCGCGATCGTGGCAGACACTCCGTACGCGGCGCGGCTGCACGAGCATCCGGAGTACAACTTCTCGACGGACTCGAACCCGCAGGCGCAAGGCAAGTGGGTTGAGAACGCGGTCGTCGAGAATCGTGCGGAGCTCGGCGACATCATCAGGAAGCGGGTGCGTCGTGGCTGACGCTCCCGAGGTCGTCCTTAACCGTGCGCTCGCGCAGCTCCTCCACGATCATGACCTCGCGGTCTACAAGACGACGGGCGCGATCCCGGAGCGCGGAATCCGACTCGACGGCGTCATGCCGACCACGATCGACGAGTTCACGCTCCTCACTCCCCTACGTCCTGTCGCCGACGGTCGAGCGAACATGACCTACCGGACGCAGGTCTACACGCGCCGCCTCGGTTCCCCGCTCGTTGCCCGCACTTGGGCCGCGGACCTCCGGTCGATCCTCGACCAGACGGAGTACACGCCACGGGCGCTCGGCATTTCGTGGACGTGGGAGTTCTCGTCGATGGATTTCGATCCCGATTCGCAGGGCCGCTCAGCGGTCGCCTGCACGTACCACTTCAGCGGCCGCCGATAGGTCGCTCCTTCTACCGCCCCTCCACCGCGAGGGGTCGTCGGCGTGCGCCGACATCCCCACCAACGCAAGGAGAAGAACCATGGTTGCAGATCGCACCATCTACGACGACACGAAGCCCTCCGTCGGCTCGCTCGCTCTCGCTCACCAGAAGCTGCTCTACGTGGAGCAGGACACGGCGTTCGAGAACGTCACGGGCGACATCAACAACCTGAACACGAACCCCACGCCGATCACGGTCCAGCGTGAGGTGTACGGCACGAAGGGCCGCACGTCGCAGGACATCATCGGCTACAACTTCGCGCCCACGTTCGACGTCGAAGTCATCCGCGACCCGGAGACCGGCCAGATCGTCGCCGCCCAGGCGTGGCTCATCGACCTGATGGATGCCGCGTACAGCGAGGGCGAAGCGAACAAGCGGAACTTCCGCATCGTGGAGGACGCCCTCGACGAGCGCATGCCCGCGTTCGAGGGGAAGTTCTCCGTCGCGGTCGCCCCGGCGAACACCGGCTACGCGGACAAGAACGTCCTCACGTTCACCCTCGCGAACGACGGCGTCGTGGAGCGCATGCCCATCTCCCCGATCGACGAGACGTTCACCGAGGACACCACCGGCGGCGGCGAGTAAGGCACGGGAGGCAGGGTCCCATGGCACTCAAAGCACAACAGGTAGACCGCGACCTGCATCTGACCGTGGAGGGGGCGGCGACGTTCGTGATCCGTCCTCTCCCCGGCCGGGTCGGGAAGCAGATCACCGACACGTACCTCGACGGCGCAGCCGGACACACGGACGGCACAGACGTGGAGCTCGCCCTCATGATGGCCGTCGACGGCGCCCAGTGGGACGACGAGACGGGCCGTTACGTGCCGCTCCCCGAAGAGCAGCGCACCGTCTACAACCGCGTCTCCGACGAGCTCCGCCTTGGCGAGGCCGAGAGCATTCTCCTGCCGGCGTTCTTCTGGCAGACGATCCTCGGCATCACCGGTGTCAACGCCTACATCGAGGGCGGTGAAGGCATCGCCGGCGGGGTAAAAGCACTGTGGGCGCTCGTCGCCCGTTTGGGAGTCTCACCGTTGCAGACATCGCCCAGTTCGGCGTTGGAGAGCCTAATTCGTCTGGCGTCTACTCCGACTACGACATCCCCGACTGGTGGCGTGAAGAGCGACGGTTAGCGGCAGCAGAGGAACCGGCGAAGTCGAAGGGTGACGGTCTCGCGGCCTCGCACCTGTGGAAGCTCGTGCGGCCGGAGTTCTTCGGGCAGGTCGAACTAGACCTCGCCCAGCACGGGCTCGTTGCTGACCTCGACCGGGCTCTCGACGAGCGCCCCTGGCATTTCATTCGCGCCGCGATCGAGCGGCTATCTCACATCGAGGGCTCCTGGCTCAGGAATGAGGTGGTCGCGGATGTTCGACGCCGGCGCACTGATCTTCCGGATCCAGGCCCAGGGGGCTCAGGTCTTCCGACGGGACCTCGCGGAGGCTGACAAGGCGGCTGACGGTCTCGGGAAGTCCACGGAGCGGGCCGCGAAGGGCACGTCCGCGTTCGGGGCCGCGGCAGACAAGTCGCGACGTAACGCGCAGGGATTCCGCAAGGAACTGTCTGGCCTCTCGGACGAGGGCCAGCGAGCAGCGCGTGACGTCGGCGGCGCACTGACGGGCATCGGCGTGGCGCTCGTCGCGACGTCGGGCCTCGCCGCGAAGGCCGCGATCGATTGGGAGTCCGCGTGGGCGGGCGTCCTGAAGACGGTCGACGGCACCCCTGAACAGCTCACGAACGTGCAGCGGGGCCTCCGCGGAATGACCGGGGAACTCCCGGCTGCGCACGAGGAGATCGCCGCGGTCGCAGAGGCCGCCGGTCAGCTCGGTGTCGAGACCGACTCTGTCGTCGCGTTCACGCGCACGATGATCGACCTCGGCGAGACGACGAACCTCTCGTCCGACCAGGCCGCGACTGCCCTCGCCCGGTTCATGAACATCATGGGCACCGCGCAGGCCGATGTCGACCGACTCGGTTCCGCCGTCGTCGGGCTCGGCAACAACTACGCCACGACTGAGGCCGAGATCGTCGAGATGTCGATGCGCCTCGCCGGTGCTGGCAAGCAGGTCGGCCTCTCCGAGGGTGAAGTGCTCGGCCTCGCAACAGCACTGTCGTCGGTCGGCATCCAAGCGGAGGCGGGCGGCTCTGCCGTCTCCAAGGTCATGATCGACATGGCCGCGTCCGTGGAGGAAGGCGGCGACCGTCTCGGCAGTTTCGCGAGCATCGCGGGCGTTTCCGCGGACCGGTTCGCGAAGAAGTGGCGAACAGCACCGGCTGAAGCCCTCTCGATGTTCGTCAAGGGTCTCGGTAACGCTGAAGCACAGGGAGAGTCCACGCTCGGCATTCTCGCGGACCTCGAGATCACTGAGGTTCGGATGCGTGACGCATTGCTGCGCGCGTCGGCCGCGGGTGACCTGTTCACCGAGGCGATGTCTCGGGGTAACAGCGAGTTCGAGGAGAATGTCGCTCTCCAGGACGAGGCGGAGAAGCGTTACGAGACGACCGCCGCGCAACTGTCCATGATGCGCAACAACATCGTGGACATCGCGATCGACATGGGCGCCGTGTTCCTCCCCGCACTCAAGGGCATCTCCGATGCTGTGGCGAACGTGACCGGCTACCTGTCGGAAATGTCGCCCGAGATGCAGGGCGTCGTGAGCGTCCTCGGTCTCGGCGCGGGCGCTGTCGCGCTGTTCGGTGGCGCATTCCTCCTCGCGATCCCGAAGATCGCAGAGTTCCGGGCCGCACAACGCACGCTGCAAACGGAACTGCCCCGCACGACGGCCGCAATGCGCGGCGTCACCGGGTTCCTCATGGGGCCGTGGGGCATCGCGATCGGTGTCGGCATCGCCGCACTCGCATCGTTTGGTGCAGCGAAGGCTGAGGACGAGGCCCGCGTCGAGTCGTACGCGAGCACCCTCTCCGAAGCGACGAACGAGATCACCAAGTCAACTCGTGAGATGGTCGCGGCGAACCTTGTCGCGCAGGACAAGGGCTGGTGGTGGGACAAGAAGTCCGTCGCCGATGAGGCTGAGAAGCTCGGCCTGTCGATGGAACTCATCACCGACGCCGCACTCGGCAACGCTGACGCCCTGCAAGAGGTGCAGGATCGCATCATCGTCACGTCCGACAACATGGACGTCCTCCGGGACATCTCTGCTGAGACCGGCCTATCGATGGGTGAGGTCACGGCGGCGGCGAAGACCGTCGAGGCGGCCATTCGTGGTGAAAGCGAATCGATCGACGAGGCGATCCGTATGGCGGAGCAGAAGGATGCCGCCAACAAGGATGTCGCCGACTCGAACGAGGACGTCGCGGATTCCGCGTCCACCGCGGCCGATAAGTACCTCGAGGAAGCCGACGCAGCGAACGAGCTCTCGAATACCCTCTCGACCCTGATCGACAAGCTGAACGAGGCGAACGGCGTCAACCAGGACGCGATCACCGCGAACAGCGACTACCAGGCGACCCTCGCCGAGGTGCGTGAGCAGCTCGAAGCGATCGCCGCCGGCGAGGAAGGCTACGCGCGCGGACTCGACCTCGCCACCGAAGCAGGGCGAGAGAACCTCGCGCTCCTGCAGGACCAGGCGAAGGATGCGCAAGAAGCCGCCGGCGCCCAGTACGCACTCGATTCGAACACTGCCGACTACATCCAACGGTTGAAGGACGGCCGTGACCAGTTCATCCAGAACGCACGCGACTTCGGTGCCACGAAGGAGGAAGCGAAGGCGCTCGCGGACCAGATCTTCCAGATCCCGTCGGAGAAGGAGATCGAGATCCTTGCGGAGACCACCTCGGCCGAAGAGGCCATGCAGCGTCTCCAGGACTGGATGAGCAAGAACCCGATGGTGCGGAAGGTGCGCCTCGACTCGTACGAGCTCGAAGGCGGCCGGACGGTCACTGACGGGATCTGGAACGCGCACGGCAATGTCATCGAGTCGTACGCGAACGGTGGCGTCCGTGAGCAGCACGTCGCGCAGATGGCTCGCGCGGGCGCGTACCGGGTGTGGGCGGAGCCGGAGACGGGTGGCGAGTCGTACATCCCGCACGCGCCAGCTAAGCGGGCACGGTCTGAGGCTCTCATGGCGCAGACCGCGCAGATCCTCGGCGGCACCTATATCCCGTCGGGGGCGTCGCAGCATGCGGCGGGCTCCGTTTCACCAGCATCGTCTGGCCGGGCGGGGGCTCTCCGTCTCGAGCTCGTCAACCGGACGGGCATGAACATCCTCGATTACGTCGACATCCGCATCGCGGACTCGAAACAGGGCGACGACGATTATCTCGGAGGTCTGGGATGAGTGGTGCGATCGTCACGATCGGGTCTCTGCGGTTCTACGGCGACCGGTATCGAGGGAAGGACCAGTTCCACATCGGTCCGAACGCGAGCGACTTCACGGGGTTCCTCGACGGAGTCACTGCCGAGTGGGATGAGTACCCGCGGGACCGTGTCGGAGTGTACGACTCTCCGGCACGGTTCCCCGCACGTCTTCCGCATATGTCGGGCTTCATCTCTGCTCACACGCACAGCACGCTCGAGTCGCACCGGCGGCACCTGCTCGGCCTGTACGCGGGCGAGAAGCGCCAGGCGCGAGTCAACGTAGGGCACGACTGGTTCAACCTCGACATCGAGGTCCGCAACATCGCGTTTGACACGGTCGGGTTCGCTCCTGAAGCGACCTGGTCTGTCGATCTGCGGTGCGCGGACCCTCGGAAGCGGGGCGAGCTGCGCCGCTACACCGGGTCGAGCGTGAACGTCTTCCATCGGGGACGATTCGACGCCTACCCGACGGTCACGGTAAAGGCATCTTCTGCGATGAGCGGTTACACGATCTCCGGTCCGGGCGGGCGCGGCTTCATCGTCACTAGGTCACTACCGGCTGGTTCCACGGACCGGATCGACTTCGAGACCGGCTGGGTGTACCGCAACGGGAACCTGCTGGAGAAGGCGACAACGCGTCGAGAGACGTGGCCTGTCCCACCTGGCACCGGAATCACGATGGATTTCTCCCCCGCGTCGGGGAACGGACAGATGACTGTCGCTGTGCACGACACCGACCTGTAGGGGGTGCTCATGATCGTCAGCGTCTGCGAGACGAAGACGGGCGACCATGTCCTCGACATCCCGGTCACGTCGATGTCGTGGCCGTCGCGCCTGAACGGGAACGGCCGCGGTCGCTTCACGATCCCACTTCGAGAGATCTCGACGGACCCGGCATTCACGAGCGCACTGTTCCAGAAGCGGGCTCGCATGATCGTCGTCCACGACGGCGAGACCGTCGGCCATGCCGGCGTCATCATGACCGACGACTGGAGCGAACGCACCGGGCTCTTGTCGCTCTCGACCTACGAGATCCGCAACTACTGGCTCTGGCGCATGACCGCCGGCGTAAACAACATCCAGTACGAGGGCGACTTGAAAGCCTCTGGGCTGTCGGCGTTGGGCGCGGTGCGTCGCGTTGTGCAACGGTCGATGCAGTGGGACGGCTGGGAAATGCCCATCGACCCGCCGATGGACGGCTCGGGGTCGATCGATCTCGATGTCGACTGGTTCGAGTTCCGCTACCTGGAAGACATCATTCAGGACATCGAGCGCCACGGCTACGAGGTATGGCTCGAACCGCGCCTCACGTCGAATGGAGTGCGGTTCACGACGCGCGTCGGCCGGGCGATCACGAACGGCGACTTCGACCTCCCCGTCTCAACGATGAAGTCCGCTGTCGCGGATCTGGCCGTGAAGGGCGACGCCACCCGGCAAGTGACCGGCGTTCTCGGGCTCGGCAACGGTTCCGGGACGGACAGTCTCATCGCCTGGTCGGGCTTACCGTTCGCGGAGGGTATCCCCGTTGCGGATGTCGTTCGCAACGAACCCGACGTGAAGCGAGCGGATGCGCTGCAGGCGATCACGAACGACGAGTTCACGGAGAACCGGACACCGGTCGAACAGTGGTCGTTCCCTGTCGTCCTCGATGACGTCCTCACGTTGGACAAAATCCGTATCGGCCGCGTCCTCCACATGGACGTGCGCGACTCGATCCGGATCCCCGACGGCCAATACACGCGCCGCGTGATCGCGATCAGCGGCGACCGCTCGAATCGAGTGACGGTGGAGGTGCATCCGTATGGTGCGTGACCTCTCGGACCCGTACGAGATGCGGCGGGGTCAGCAGCGGTCGGTACGCCGACTGCAGGCATCGACGGCGATCCAGAACACGGCGGTCGACCGGGGCGCGCTGCGTGTGAAGTCTCCTGAGGGGCTGCACGTCGGCACGGTCGAGGATCCGACGGGTTCGCAGGTCGTGTACGGCATCCTCCGTATCGTCGGGCAGCTCGTCGGCAACGGGACGATCAACTGGTCCGGGCCGTGGGTGCTCTCCGGACAAGGAAGCATCACCGGCAACGTCACGGCGACTGGCAGATGGACGCAGAACGGCGACTGGGAGTTCAACGGCGACGGCGAGATCACCGGCGATGTTGATATCTCAGGAGACCTGGATCTGACGGGTTCGCTCGAGGTGCTCGGTGGCGGACGGATCAAGGTCGGCAACGTCATCATCGACCCGCAGAACGGCGGCCGCGTCGTCGTGCAGCAGGGTGGACGGTTCGTCGCCCGCTCCGACGAAACGGGCAAGCCTGACGTCCTGATCCGCAACGGTGACATCGAGTTCGGTGATGCACAGATTCGTGGCACGGGCGGGATCCTCACGATGGAAGGCCGACCACTCGCCGGTGGCGCAGGTGCCGCCACCGTCAACGTGTTCCAGGGCGCCGCGAACATGCGCATGACCGGCGGCGGTGAAGTCCGTGTCGACGCGGACGGCGTTTCCGTGCAAGGCGTCGAAATGCTGCCGACCGGCGAGCCGTTCGAGATGATCGTTCGATCTACCAACGACGGCAGGCTCTATCGGTACGCAGGTGGCACGGGCGGCGGACCCGGTGACGGAATATTCGCCTACCCGTATCCACTCGATCAAGTCACGGACGAGTTCCGCCCGCCGCACCGCCCAACGCACGACGGCATGGACTTCGGTATCGGCCCATCGAACATCGAAGGCACCCCGATCCCATCAGCAGGCAATGGTGTCGTCGAGACTGTCGGCGCGCCGAGCTCGGGGCACGGTTGGGGCTACTACGTTCTCGTGAACCACGGCACGGACCCGCTGTATGGGAACGCGACGATTCAGACACGCTACGCGCACATGTACCAAGCGCCGCCGGTAAGCGTTGGTGACCCCGTACTTCTCGGCATGACACTTGGCGGCATCGGGAATACGGGCAACAGCTTCGGCAACCACCTGCACTGGGAAGTGCTCGTCGACGGTGTTCCCGTCAATCCGCGTACGTTCATGGCCGCGCACGGCGGGTGATCAGTCGGTCGGGCACCACATGGCAGTGGCATCCGTGCGGAAGTCGTTGTTCGTGGTGAACGTGCCATCCGGGAATGCGACCACGTCTTCGTATGCCGCGCCGTCGGCGAGGGCCGCACACGTTTCATCGAGACGCGTGATGACGTCCTCTTCCGAGATCTGCCCACGGTCGATCCAGTAGGAAACGACCTGCGATTGCGCTCCGGTCAGGTCTGCTTCCGGTGTCGGCTCAACGGTCGGCGCGCTGGTCGGTTCGACGGTCGGCGTCGCTTCTTCTCTCGGCTCCGAGGTCGGCCCGGGCGTCTCGATCGCAGTCGCGGTCGCTTCGTCACTCACGGGGAGTGTGACGGCTGCCCATGCTCCTCCGCCGAGGATGACGCCTCCGGCGGCGGCGATAGCGGCGATACCCGACTTCTTCATGCCGGAATTCTACCGGCCAAGGGTGACAAAGGAGATAACGATGCTGGTTCTTCAGGTGCCGTGGTTCAGTCTGATTGCCGTTGCATTTGCGGTGTTCAGCTTCCTCACGTGGCGAGCCCAACACCGACAGGAACCACGGCGCAAGTACGGCTGGGTTGGCCTACTTCCGTCGATCATCCTTCCGTTACTTGTGGGGATTAGGCTCGCGATCGATTCGTTCGTCGTCGACTTCGCTGACGCCACGCTCGTCCGGTCCGTCGCTTTCATCCTGTACTGACGTCTGCTGCTCGTTGATCTGGTGCACGGTCTGTTCGATGACGTGCTGGAGCTGATCTTCGGTGAATCCGGAGTTATCGCCGCCCGTGATCCATTGCAGCAGGATCAGTAGGACAGCGACCCACCCGGAACGGTTGCTGTTGAACTCTGCCCTCGCCTTGTCGATGATCGTCTTCGCTTCTGGGGCTTGCTCGGCGAGTTTCTGCTCGACAACGCGGGCTATGTGCTCGTCCATTGCCTCGTCGACGCCGATGCGCTTCTGCGCCCATCTCTGAATTTGTTTCAGTTGGCCAACCTGCTTGGGCGTGAGCGTGATCGTCGCGTCCCATTCGGGGCCTTTGCCGCTGACGTATTCGCCGTCGATGAACGGTGACTGAGACCCGCATACCCCACAGGGCGCACTGCCGCCAGTGATCGTGAGTGTTGAATCCGTCATCTGAAAGAACGGCGCGGTCTCTACCGGGCCGTGCGTACTACAGAACACCAGCGGCGACCGAACCATTTCTGAACCCTAGTGCGCTCGTAAGCGCAATAGCAATGAGAGGGGCGCGCTATGCCATTGGTGCCTGTAAATGGGAATCTGTTCGATTTCGGGCAGGTCGTCGTGCCGCCTGCGTTGGAGCCGCGGCTGTGGTTTGTCGCGAATCAGAGTTGGCTCGCCGCGACTGGGGGCGCGTTCTTCAACGCTGAGGTGCGGGCCACGTGGCGGCAGGAGACCGGCGGGTTTCATGCCGATCTGTGGTCGGAGCCGAACGATCCGCGCCTCTGGTACACGATGCGCCTCGACTATCTCGAGCCTGGCCAGGAACAAGAGCAACCGGGAAACAGGGCGCGTGGATTCTTCGAGTGGCACTACAAGATCTTCCCCGGCGAGGGCGGAAATCTCGGCGACATCATCGGCCAGCAGGTCGGCCTGGCGCTCGTGTACGCGGCACCGAACGCGCCGTCAATGCCGCGTTGGAATCAAATTCATTGGAACACCAGCACGGGCTGGGTGTATGAGCGGGAGTGGACTCCATGAGCGTACGTTTTATCCCTCTGGCGAACATCAACGGCAAGGACGGGGCGCAGGGCCCGCAGGGGCCGGCTGGCACGTTCACGTCGGCGTCGGGGCACACGCTTCCGGCTGGGTCGCAGGCGACGGTGGAGACCAGTGGTTCACCGACGGCGAAGCATCTCGAGATTGGTGTGCCGCGTGGACTTCCGGGGTTGAATGCTGTCCCCACGGATGAGGCGATGGCCGTGCTGGTTGGTGCGATGGACACGCTCACTGGCAATGCGCTTGAGAACCGTTTCGTGCCGAAGAATTCGCTCGTGTTCAATGCGGCGGATCATGGCGTGGTCGGTGATGGCACCGCAGATGACACGGCGACGATGCAGGCGCTGATCGATCAGGTGCCGGACGGGTCTACGATCGTGGCTCCTCCTGGCGCTGTGTACCGTTCGGCGGGATGGTCGGTGAAGGGCCGCACGTTGGACATTGACCTATCGAACGCGCACCTGGTCAAGACCGACCCTGACAACGAAATCTTCCGCGCAGAGGGGTCGTTCGATGCACCGGTGAGCGTCGGTGGCGTCATCACGAACCAGCGTTATTCGCGGCTTGTGGTCGCGGACACGGACGGTTTCAACGCGGGCGATATCGTGAAGGTGTTCTCGAACGACGAGATTCGCGACTCGCGGCCCCGCAACGAAACCGAGAAGTCCTGGCAGGGCGAGTTCGCTGTGGTGGCGAACATTGATGGCACGGAAGTGCACGTGTCGCCGCCGCTACTGGACACTTACAGCACGAACATTCGCGTCGCCCGCATCCAGAATCACCGAGTGTCGTTCCGTTTCGGGACGGCCGACTATGACGGCAACCCGGGTACCGAGTTCACGCGACGCATGTTCCGCTACTCGGCGCTGAATGGCTCGTACATTGCAGGGCACGTGGTGCGTGGCCCGGGAACCGCATTCAGTGACCACTCGTGCGTCTATACCGTCGCGGATCTCCGTGTGGAGAACCTACCCGCAGCGGACGGGTACGGCGTCACCTGTGGCGGGTCGTCGTGGGGTGACTACCGGATCGTCGCGAACCGACTGAGGCACGCGTTCACGGACGATACTGCCGGTCGTGCGGCGACCGGGCAGACGGACCCGGCAGTGTTCGGGCGGGCCATGTACTGCAAGATCACGGGCTCGTCGGCTCGCGCGACGGCGGTCCCGTGGGATACGCACCATGGCGGGTACGGGCATCACTTCTACGACATCACTGCGACCGGGACGGACGCGCGTTGGCTGTTCCGCATCCGTGGCCGTGCTCACACGCTGTCGGATTGCATCGCTATTGGCGCTGAGTCTGGCTTCGGTGTGATGGCAGAAGCTGGGCTGGGTGGTCAGGGTACGTCGTATCAGCATCGTTTCGTGAACTGCGCCACGTATCGCGTCGGGCAGCCGTTCAACGTCGCGAAGGACACGTTGGATGATCCCGCGTTCGATTCGGTCGTCATCGAGGGCGGCTATTTCGAGTTTTTCCGGCAGGGTCCCGTCATCGAGTACGGGTACGTTCGCATGGTCGATCCGGTGCTCGTGTTCACTGAGGGTCCGTACGAGTACGACGGCATCGCGTTCTTCAACATCGTCAACGGGCGGTTGCGGGGATCGTGCACGCTGGATGCGACGAAGCTGGGGCCGGATGAGGCACCGAACTTCGTTTTCCGTGGGTCCACCGGCCCGGCCGGCACGAACCAGATCGACGTGGATGTGAAGCTCAACCTGTCGGACTCTGCGCGTCACCAGATGCAGGCGGTCGTGCAGTGGAACTCGATGGATGGACAGGTGCGGGCGCACCTGCTGGGCAATCACAGCATGCTGCCGTGGTGGAACCTGACGCGTGACGCGTCTCGGCAGTCGGTGATCCTCACCAATTCGCTCGGGCCTGGAACGGCACCGACGACTGCGTTTCGTAGCATCACGGCATCAGGCGGCAGCATGATCCAGATGCGTTCCGGGGATGCGGTCGTGACGTGCCGTCTCAACAGTTCCGGGTCGGTGACGACGGCGGGCATCGAACCGGGCGCGTTCTCGGGCCAGAGGCTCGACCTGTATGCGGTCGGCGGGTCGGTGACGATCCCGAGCGGTGGCGCGGCGAACACCTCCCTCCGGGGCGGGGACGTGACGCTACAGGCCCGCGAGTCGATGAGTCTCGTCTGGGATTCCGTTTCGGCTATCTGGCTGCAACTGTCCTGACCCCCGGTCAACCATTCACCCTCGCTACGGCGGGGGTTTTCCCATGAGAGGGGACCGCATGACGATTCTTTGGCCCAACGGCTCTACTTCTCGTCCACCGATCTCGTCCGGCTTCGGCCCCCGGAACCTGGATAACCCGCTCGCGTCGAAGTATCACCGCGGCGTCGACATGTACGACTTCGACACGGTGCACGCGATCGCTGACGGCACGGTCGTGTACGTCGGGTTGTCCTCCGGGGTCGGCTGGTCGGCGGTCGCGGGCTTCATGGTGTGGGTGCAGCACGACGGGTTCTTCTCGCGTGCGCTCCACAATGACGCGAGCACGGTCCGGGTTCGGAAGGGCGACCGCGTGCGAGCGGGCGACCCGCTCGTCGGCATGGGCTGGTCCGGCCTCCAAGGACCGTGGGCGACGCACGTGCACCTCGAGGTCACGCCCGGACAGTGGCACACGGCGAATACCGGCCAGGTGGATCCTGTGCCGTTCATCGAAGCCCGGATCGGGCAAACCACGGGCGGCGGTGGCGTCGCCAACCAGAAGGGAACAGACATGGAAGCGTACGTCACGGCGCCCAACGGAACCGTCGCGCATCTGCGACCGAGCAGCAAGATCAACTTCAAGGACCCAGCCCACTACAAGCGTCACCGGAACGCGATCCGCAAGCTGCGCCGCAAGAAGGCGACCGACCTCATGCTCCCGCCGACGCTCGGCTCCGTGCCGAAGGTGAGCTGGACAGAGTTCGAGACGATCGCGGACGCCATCGGCGCACCGAAGGGGTAAGCCGTGACTATCCGCATGCGTGTGCGGCGACTCTGGGAGTCGATCACGGAGCCGCGCCACCTGAAGGTGGCGTACTTCGTGATCTATCTCCTCACGATCGGTGTCGGCGTGGTCACAGCCACGAACCCGCCGCAGTCGATCGAGGGGCCGCTCGGTCCCATCCTCACGGCGATCTGGTCGGGCCTGTTCATCGTCGGTGGAGTGGTAGGGGCGATCACGGTCTTGCCGGGATGGTGGTGGGTCGAGCGATTGCTCGGTCTTGCGCCGATCCTGATGGGGCTGGCGATCTACCTGTCGGTCGCCGCGACGTTGCACTGGCACAACATCGACACGGGCTCGTCGCGCCTGACGCAGATTGGCATCATCCTGCTCGCTTCCGCACCGTTCACCCTGCGGGGGCTGCTGATCCGGGACTACAGCTACGAACCACGCCGGGGGTGACCGATGGATGCAGCAGCTATCGCATCCCTCATCGGTGCCGCCGGCGGTGGTGCGATCCTCCTCGAGCTCACCAAGCGTGGCCTCGACAAGATCTCGAACCGGGGGGCGAAGCGGCGCGACGAGGTGGACCGGGCGTGGCGACGCGTAGACCGGGAGGCGTCGAAGCGTCGCCGCATGGAGGAGCACGCCTCGCACCTGACCCGGCTGCTGTTCGCAGCCCCGTGTGTGGAGCCGGCGGACATCCCGAGCTTCCCGGCCTACACCGATTCCGATTCTCGTTCGAACGACACGAAGGACTCCTGATGGACATCACTCTGCCCTCGATCCCTGCAGGGATCCTCACGCTGCTGTCGCTGTTCGCGCCGTACGCGATCGCCCTCATCAACCGGCCGGAATGGTCGGCGACGGTGAAGAAGGTCGTCGCGATCATCGTCGCCGTCGTCCTCGCGGGTCTCGTGATGGCGTTCTATTACGTGTACACGGGTGAGCCGGTCCCGGAGTGGCCGGTGCTCGTACTGCTCGCGATCGTCGTGGCGCAGGCGTCCTACGCCCTCGTGACGCGCTCGAGCGCGAAGACCGTAGAACAGAAGACGCCCCGCAGACTCGGAGGCAGTGACGCCGGCGACTGATACCTCCTGAACGACTGCGCCCCGCCTGGGTGAGCTACTGACACCTTCGGGTGGCAGGCTCCCCGGGAGGAGCGATTTCGTCGTTATCGGCCTGTGATCGCGACCCGCTACTGTGCGGAGATATGTCCATTCCTGCGCTCAATACTGACGGCGTGCTCCCCCTCGGCCGACACCACGTGACGCTGGCCGATGTCGAGGCTCGTTACGTCCGCGACCCGCAGTTCGCGCAGTCGAGCAGCCGTGTTGAGATCTGGGATCACTTCAAGACAGTCACCAGCGAGCTCCAGAAGATCGTCCCTGTCGCGTACGTCTGGGTCTCTGGCTCGTACATTTCGAACAAGCAGGACCCGGACGACATCGACGTCGTCTACTGGTGCGAAGATCGTCATGTCAGCGCCATTGCCGATCCAAGGGATCGTATGATACTTCAGATGTTCGCAACCCGCGCAGTCCGATCGACGACTGGGCTGCGCGTGGATGCGGGCATGGCGCAGTGGCATGTCTACCCAGAAGCAGCATCGGGTCCATCGAATGAACATCTGAGCTATATCCAGATGAGGGGGTTCTGGGATGACTTCTGGCTTCGACGTCGCTCCGGCCCGAAGGGCGCACCGCCTGTGCGCGAAGATGCGCTCCCACGAGCTGGCTACCTCGAGATGATGTTGGACGGTATCCATGTCGTTTGATTGGGAGGCCTACCGCGAGAGCGTCGATCCCGCCGATGTCCAGTGGACCGATGCGGCCGATCTCGCGCGTATGAGCGTGCATGCATTCATGGCGGAGAATTCTCCCGTTCGTCGTGTGGCCTCTGCCGGCCGCCTCCGACTCACGGGCCCGGGGGTCTCGATTCATAGTGCTCCCGTCGAGGCCGTCGCGAAGGTGATGACCGGGTTCCAGAAGCTCGTCCTAGCCACCGGGCTTGCAAACACCGGGTGGCGGATGCTTCGCGGGCGTATCCCCGCCGAAGTCGAGTCGCGAACCCGCTTGATGCTGAACGGCTCTGCACTTCCGGGATCCCTGGTTCTCAACATGGTTCCTGCGACGTCGCCCGCTGATGAGATCCTCCCTGACGGTCAGGGAGAGTTCTTCCGTGACGCCGATGACCAGGATGTCGACAAGGCCATCGACCGTGCACTTTCGATTCTAAATCGCGGAAAGGTCCTCGGCCCGGACTCTGACGACAGCGGATTTGCGGCGGCGCTCAATACGGCGGGTCCGCGCGTGGCGTCGGCCTTACGCACGTTCTCGACTTCTCTATTTTCCGGCGGGTTCGAGCCTGACATCGTGTGGCATCAGCCGCGCGTCCCGGTGCGTCGCGCAAGGCTGGGCCTGTCGCACCTTGAGCACATCAACAGATTCATCACCACGCGGAGACTCGTCCGCGAGCCGATCGCGCTCGAGGGCGTACTCAGGACGGTCAGTGACAAGAAGCCAATGCTCGAGCTGGAGACTGCTCCAGACGAGTTCGAACGTGTCGACGCGAAGGACATCGCCGCTGAAGTCATGTCTGCGCTACATGTAGGTGTCCGGTTGAGGATCCACGCAGAAGCGGTTGAGAACGTGTCCCCGGGCGGGGACACCTCATTCACGTACAAAGCGACGGGCGTGGAGGTCCTGTCCTAGGTGGTCAGGCGGTACGGCGATAGCAGCGATCGGACAGATGAGCCGCAGATACGTAACGTCGCGAATCGGTGCCCCTCCTGCTTCGGCAGGAGGGGCACTTTCGTTGTGACTACGTGGGCACCGTCATCTGTGGCCCGTCGTCGGTAGCTTTGAACGGCATGACGCGGTGGTAGTCGAGTGCTGTCATTTCGCCCCGCGAGGCGTTCACGGCTTCGTCGACTAGGTCCTGGCCGCCGGTGATGCTCGGGTCCATCCACTGCTCCCAGAAAGTTGCGGGCAGTGCGACGGGGTTGCGGTCGTGGATGCTGGCGAGGTGGTCGACGGTGGGCATGGTGAGCATCGTCGCGGTGAGCGTCCATTTCGCGGGGTCGTCATCCGTGACGCTCTTGTCTTGCCACCACGCGTACAGGCCAGCGAACCCGAGGATCCCGCTCTCCGGGTGGATCCACCACGGCGTCTTGGATCCCTTCTCGCCGGTCCATTCGTAGTAACCCGACGCAGGGATGATGCACCTGCGGGACTTGAGCGGGCTCTTCCACGTGGCTTTCGACGTGATGCCCTCGGTGCGGGCGTTGAATGTCGGAAACTTCGTCTTGAGGCTGTCAGACCAGGGCGGGACGAGGGACCAGTGCGCCGACTCGACTCGCAGCTGCTCAGTCTTCGCGGAGTCGAGGATGACGGCGATCTGCTGGGTGGGTTTGATGTTCCACCGGTTCGCCCAATCGGGCGTCCACTCGTTGTGACTCCGGCCCGTGCCCACCACGAAGTCAGTGATCGAGGCGTTGACCTTGTCGTCGAGGGCGAATCGTCCGCACATTCCGACAGCGTATGTCGCGCGACCCGGCACCGCTAGAGGTCCACGGGCGCGTTCGGTAACGGCGGATCCGCCCGGTACTCCTCGAGCACGCCGATCAACTCTGTGACGTTGTTGCACTCTGCGATGTCGAGGAGGTCGCGCACTTCCGACCACACGAGCCGGAGGGGCACTTTCGTCGCGTCAGCACAGAGGCAGCTCGTCGTGGCCAGGGATAGTCACTCGTTGCGCTGTTCGTCCTCGGCGGCCTCGCCGTCGGATTCGTGATCGCGTGTCCACTTGTCGGCTCGCTGCTGCGTCTCCGACGTGGACTTCGCGCCGTGCCAGTGTTCGATCCGGGCGGCGTCCCACGCTCGCTCTCTGCGGGTGCGAGGCGGATCCTCGGGTGCTTGCGCGTCAGATGCTCCGCCTTCTGAGTCCCATCTCTCGTTGGCTTTCTCGTCGGCGTCTTGGTTCTGGTGCTTTTCTGAGGATTGTTGATCTGTCATGGTCATGTCTTTCCGATGGGGTCTGCTTGCCTCTTCCTCCCGGTGGCGTGCGGAAGGCTTACTTCTTCCGTCGGTGGTTTCGGATGAATCCGAACACGACCGTCGCGATGAATAAGATGAGCCCGATCATGGCCAGCCAGAACAGGCCCTCGATCGCGAATCCGACGACGGTGAGCACGGCCCACGCAGCCAACAGGATTAACAGTACGGTCCACATACTCTTGACCGTACGCTTGTGGGTGTCGGATAGATACGGGTCTAGTGAGATGCGGGCCAGGGTGTCGGTCGTGTCTTGCCGGCGCGGCTGCGGCCGAGTTCGATCCACTGTGTCGCGCCGGGGATCTCCCGGAGGGGGTCGACGGTCGTGCGCACGTGCGGGTCGTCCTCATAGAATCCGGCCCACGTGCCGGCGACGCGCGCGAGGATGTCGTTCCGACCGTCGGCCAGCGCCTGCAACTCCTGAATCGCAGCGTCCGGGGTGGCGTCGTATCGGTGTCGGCCGATCGCGGCGGAGAGGGCGATGTCGAGACGAGTGTCGTCGTCGAGGTGGTCACGTGTCACAGTGCAGGAATATAGGCGCGAGGTCCGTCAGAGGTCGATGATCCCTTCGCCGTCGCCCGGATGCTGCACGCCGGGCCACTCGATCCGATACCCGCACTCGCGACACTCATCCCCACCATCCTCGGGGTGCATGATGACGCCGCATGCGGGGCAGATTGGCTGCGCGGCAGAGTCGAGATCATCCATGCGACGAGACTACGCGGAGTGTGCAGCGAACCGCAGACCCCACGAGACGCCGCGTATGCGACCGCTATCGTGGCGAACATGAAACCCGTTCGCGCCATCTTCGCTCTCGCCCTGGGAACCGTTGCCCTGGCGGGATGCTCCCCATCGCCGGAGGACGCGTTCATTCAGTCGATCAAGGACGATACGCCGCAAGTTTTCGACCGCGGGTCGGAAACCGAGGCGATCGAGCTTGGTCGAGCCCTGTGCACCAACATGGACGATGGATCCTCGGCGCACGACGCCGCAGGCATGCTTGAGGGTCTCGGCTGGTCGATTGCCGAGGCAGGCACTGTCGTGATCGCAGCAGTCGACAACTTCTGCCCGGAGCACGAGGACCTGGTTCGGTAGCACCCGGGAATCTTATGAGCGTTCATCGTTCGCGCCGATCGGCATCGTCGACACCCACCTGGTCGGCAGCCACCGGAGAGGAAGCAGCGGCGTCTGGTGAGCTGATCACCAGACGCCGCTGCGTCATCCGAGGAACGGCACGTGACTCAGTGCTCGACCTCCTTCTCTGCGCCGTGTCCCGTGAGCGCGCGCACCTCCATCTCGGCGGCGATCCGCGGATCTTCCTTGCGGCGTCCGAGGACGGATCCGAGGAACCCGAGCAGGAAGCCGAGCGGGATCGAGATGATGCCGGGATTCGACAGCGGGAAGACCGCGATGTCGATGTCCGCGAAGACGCTCGTCTCCGTGCCAGAGAAAACCGGCGAGAGCACGATGAGCAGCAGGGCCGAGCCGAGGCCGCCGTACATGCTCATCACGGCGCCCGTCGTGGTGAACCCACGCCAGAACAGCGAGTACAGGATCGTCGGCAGGTTCGCCGAGGCCGCGACAGCGAAGGCGAGCGCGACGAGGAACGCTACGTTCTGGTTCTGCACGCCGATGCCGCCGACGATCGCCAGGGCGCCGATGACAAGCGTCGTCATCCGCGCGACGCGGACTTCACCCTTGCCGGAGACCTTGCCCTTCTTGATCACGTTCGCGTAGATGTCGTGCGCGAACGACGCCGATGCGGTGATCGTGAGGCCCGCGACGACGGCGAGGATCGTGGCGAATGCGACCGCCGAGATGAAGCCCATCAGCACTGGTCCGCCGAGCGCCTCCGCGAGCAGAGGCGCTGCCGAGTTCACGCCGCCGGGCGCACCGAGGATCCGCTCTGGGCCGACCATGGCGCCTGCACCGTAGCCGAGCACGAGGCTCAGCAGGTAGAACAGGCCGATCAGCCAGATCGCCCAGACAACGGAGCGACGGGCTTCCTTCGCCGTGGGCACCGTGTAGAAGCGCATGAGCACGTGCGGGAGCCCCGCGGTGCCAAGCACGAGGGCGAGCGCGAGCGACAGGAAGTCGAGCGGGTTGGAGTACTGCAGACCCGGCCCGAGGATCTTGTCGCCGTGCTCGGACGCCGCGACCGCGGACTCCAGAAGCGTGTTGATACTGAAGCCGTGCATCGCGAGCACCCAGATCGTCATCACCAACGCGCCGCCGATGAGGAGGAACGCCTTGATGATCTGCACCCAGGTCGTGCCCTTCATGCCGCCCACGAGCACGTACAGCACCATGACCACGCCGACCACCGCGATCACGACCGACTGGCCAACGGCCCCGTCGATGCCCATCAGCAGCGACACGAGCGCGCCCGCACCGGCCATCTGCGCCAGCAGGTAGAAAAAGCACACGGCAAGCGTCGTGAGCGCCGCCGCCATGCGCACGGGCCGCTGCTTGAGGCGGAACGACAGAACGTCGGCCATCGTGAACTTGCCCGTGTTTCGCATCAGCTCGGCGACGAGCAGCAGCGCGACGAGCCACGCGACGAGGAATCCGATGGAGTAGAGGAACCCGTCATAGCCGTTGACGGCGATCGCGCCGACGATGCCGAGGAACGACGCGGCCGACAGGTAGTCGCCCGAGATCGCGAAGCCGTTCTGTGGCCCCGTGAAGGAGCGTCCGCCCGCGTAGTAGTCGGCGGCCGAGCGATTGTTGCGGCTCGCGCGGACGACGATGAACATCGTCACGGCGACGAACGCCGCGAAGATCGACATGTTGAGGATCGGGTTCGATTCGATCTCGACGACGGCCGCCGAGATCGACGAGCCGACGGTGGTCAGCCACTCGTTCATGCGCCTGCCTCCTGCTTCTCGAGGTCCTCGCGGATCGTCGTGGCGACCGGGTCGAGCTTGCGGTTCGCGAACGCGACGTACGCCATCGTGATCGCGAAGGTCGTCACGAACTGGCCGAGCCCGAACAGCAGGCCGACCGTGATGTCGCCGAACACGCGCTGCGCGATGAATTCCGGCGCCCAGCCCGCGAGGAGCACGTAGACGAAGTACCAGACGAGAAAGAGCACGGCCATCGGAAAGACGAACGACCGATGCGCCTTCTTGAGCCCTTGGAATCTCGGTGATTCCTCGACCTCGATGTAGTCCACCGCGCTCCGATCGGGAGCTCCGATATCGTTGTCGGTCATGTGGCCTCCTTGCCGCATATCGTGACGTCGTGCCCGACATCGTGCTCGACGGGCCGACGGCCGCCCGCACGGGCGGCCAGTGGTAACTTCGACGCTACGGATCGAGTACTGACGACCGGCACCCCCGAAAGTCAGTACCGAAATCGGCATCGCAAAGGAGCGAATCATGGAGGAGACCCGCCTGTTGGCGCGCGCTGTGAACGAGTTCGCGCGCCACACGCGATTCCCCGTCGCGTTCGGCGGGATCCGAGATGAGAACGGCACGACGCGCGTGACAGCGATGGTCGGCAATCGCACGAACGCCCTCAACGGACTCGCCGTCGCCCCGGAACGCGGGCTCGGCGGACGCGCGGTCCTCGAGCGGCGCCCGCGGATGACGGGCGACTACGCATCCGCGCGCCAGATCACGCACGACTACGACACCTACGTCCTCGGCGAGGGGCTCGGAACGCTCCTCGCGGTCCCGGTCGTCGTGGGCGGCACGCCGCGCGGGATCCTGTACGGCGGCGCGTGGGGAGCGTGGAGCGTCGGCGGGGTCGCCGCGGCACCCGCCGTCAGCGTCGCCCAGCGGCTCGCCAGCGACCTCGCTGAGCGAGACGCCGCACAGCGCAGCATTGACGCCGAGGTCGCGCGGGCGACCGCCGCCACCGCGGAGCCGTCGTTCTCAGCAACCCAGCGCGAAGAGATCCGCGAGACCTACACCGAGCTTCGGCAGATCACCGCCGTGCTCGACGACGATCCGCTCCGCGAGCGGCTGCGCCTCATCGAGCAGAAACTCGTCGCGCTCTCCGACGGATCCGCACCGGCACCCCACACCGATGTCCACCTTTCACCCCGCGAGACCGACGTGCTCGCGTGCGCCGCGATCGGCGCGACGAACGCACAGATCGCGGAGCAACTCGGGCTGCGCGAGGGCACGGTCAAGGCCTATCTCGGATCCGCGATGTCGAAGCTCGACACCTCCACGCGCCACGCCGCCGTCGCGACGGCTCGTCGGCTCGGACTGCTGCCGTGACGCCGTGAATCCCGCGCTGTGTCTCAGGTGAGGCTGTCACGCAGTGGCGGCAGGGTGTCGTCGCTCGCGCTGGGAACGTTCGCCGTGGGCACCGACGCCTTCGTCGTCGCCGGGTTCCTCCCGACGATGTCCACCGATCTCGACGTCTCGGTCGCGGTCGCCGGACAGTCCGTCACGGTGTTCGCTGTGGCCTACGCGGTGCTCTCTCCCGTGCTCGCGTCCCTGACGGCGACGATTCCCCGGCGGCGGCTGCTCGTGCTGGCGCTGAGCGTGCTCGCACTGGCGAACCTCGGATCCGCCCTCGCGCCGACCTTCGCCGTCCTGATGGCGACACGGATCGTCGCCGCCGCCGGAGCGGCCGCTTACACGCCGAATGCTGGGGCCACGGCTGCGGCTCTCGTTCCGCTGGAGAAGCGTGGCCGCGCGCTCGCCCTCGTCGTGAGCGGACTCACCATCGCGACCGCGCTGGGCGTGCCCCTGGGGACCGTTGCGGCGCGGGTGCTGGGCTGGCGCCTGGCACTCGCCGCCGTCGCACTGCTGTGCGCCGCGATCGCCGTGCTGCTGCTCATCCTCTTGCCGCGTCTCGACGGCGGCGCCCCCGTACCGCTGCGCGCGCGTTTCGCGGTGCTTCGCAATCCGACCGTCCGGACGCTCCTGCCCGTGACGATCCTCGGGATGACCGCGGCGTACACCGCCTACGCGTACGCCGTTCCCGCCTTCGCGTCAGTCGGCATCCCCGCGGACGGCAGTCCGTGGATCCTGTTCGCCTATGGCGTCGGCGCCGTGATCGGCGCGCAGACCTCGGGGCGTCTCGCCGACCGCTATGGCGGCACGCGAATCCTCATCGCCGGCTACGCCGTCATGGCCTGCGGCCTGGCGGCTTTCGGCGCCCTCTCCGCGTCCTCGCTCGTCGTTCCGGCGCTCGTCGCGGTCCTTGCGCTCGTCTGGGGCGCGAGCAGCTGGTGTCAGAGCCCTCCGTTGCAGCTTCGCCTCATCAACGCCGCCCCCGAGCAGGCGTCGCTCGTGATCGCCTTCAACGCCTCGTCGATCTACATCGGCATCGGCACCGGTACGGCCATCGGCGGACTCGCTGGCGCGGCCAACGTCCCGGCGATGTTCTTCACCGGAGCTGCCATCGCGGTGGTGACCGGCGCCTGGGTGCTGGCGACCCGCGACTGAGAACCGCGCCGTGTTCAGGCCGGAGCACTACTCGCGAACGTGCACGGAGAGGCCTGCCTCGCCGGGGACCACGTGCGGTTCGAGTTCCCATTCGTCCGTGTAATCTCCCGTGAACTGCTCGCGATACGCGATCGGTTCTTCTGAGAACATTCCCTCGAGCCGAGCGACCAAAGAATCGCGTGCCCGCGCGTAGTCGCCCCCGCTCTCCGTGAAGTCCGCGCTCGGGAGCGCCCACGGCCGCAGCGCGTCCATGCCGGTGTACGCAAACGTGCCGTGCAGGAGGCCGAACAGCAGCTCCGTCAGCTCGCCGCTCTTGCCGCGCGGTCCGATCGACGCCTCGCGGTCACCCAGCGTCACCACCGCGAGCGCGCGGGTGCCGCGGAACGGTCCCTGTTCGAAGCGGAGGCGTCGGCCCGTACCCGGATCCTTTCCGAAGGCGAAGCCACTGACGAACACCCGGTCGAACCACCCCTTGAGGAGGGCGGGCATTGAGTACCACCACAGCGGGAACTGCACGACGACCGCATCCGATCGGCGAATCTTCTCCTGCTCGGCGGCCACATCGTCGGGGACGTTTCCCGTCACCTGAGCCTCGCGGCCGTGGCGCGTCACCTCGAGCCGCCCCTCGATCCGCTCGCTGCTCAGGTTGTTGCGCCGCACGACCGGATCCCACCCCATGGCGTACAGATCGGATTCGATCACCGTGTGCCCCATCGACCTGAGCGCGGCGATGCCGTCACGCCGAAGACTGCCATTGAGCGAGCGCGGTTCGGGATGGGCGCTGATCCACAGCACGGTCCGGGCGTCAGCGCGCACGGTCGCGTCGCGGAGGGATCTCGAGTTCACCATGCACACCAGTATCGACCGTGGCAGACGGAGGGGTGCGGAGAATGTGGCGGATCGTCGATGCGGTGACGTGTGAGGGGCATCACTGGACTGCTCACGTCGGCTCGGACTGCTGCCGTGAGGCAACGAATCGCGTGCTACGCCTGCCGGCATGCGGTCAGACGGAGGTCCGCGCCACTCTCGCCGTCTCTCAGCCAAAGAGCTTCCGGTGCAGGTCGCCGAGGTTCTCCGCGGAAACATCGAACGAGTCGTCCGGCATGGGAGGGTCGCCGTTCGGCCGCGGTACGTACGCCGTGCGCATCCCCGCCTCGGCCGCGGCACGCAGATCCCACGCATGCGCCGCGACGAGGTACGGCGGGACATCTTCGTCCGGAACTGCCGCGATCGCGGCACGGTAGATCCGCGGATCCGGTTTGTACGTCGTCGCGTCTTCTCCCGACAGGAACTGATGCCAACGCAGTCCCGCGTGCACGCTCAAGCCAGTCAGCACTCGGCGGCTTGCATTCGATAGCCCCATGACCGTCGCCTCAGCCGCGAACTGGTGGAGCGCGTCGATCGTGTCGGGCCACGGGTCCAGACGGAGGGAAGCATCGGCGAGGGGCTCCAGAGCGCGGGCGGGCAGCACACCGGCAGCCGTCATTCGCTCTAAAGCCTCAGCATCGAGGACATCGCTCGGGACAAACGTCGAGCGACCCGACACGATGGCGCGTTCCCGTTCGGCGACATAACCGAGCCACTCCGCGACGATGCGCGCCACGCCAGCATCGTCGTATCCAGTGGCTTCGCGAACGTGACGGTGCAGACTCCCCGCTTGGTCCACGAGCGTTCCCAGTACATCGAAGATGATCACGGGGCCGTCGGACGCGCTGGTGCTCATGGCTTCCTCAACGGGATCGATTGTGACGTTATTCCGCTTCACCGCGGCCCAGGCTGAGGTGCGCGCGTCGTCGCCCTCGCTCTCCGTGAAGTGGGCATCGCAGCAGATCTGTGGGGCACGTGCTTCAGCGCGCGCCGCGTCGGACGGAGGCGATCTGGATGAGATTTCCGCAGGTGTCATCGAACACCGCAGTCGCCGCGGCGCCCATCTCGGTCGGTCCCTGGGTGAACGTCACGTCGAGGTCACACAGCCGGTCGCACTCGGCCTGCACGTCGTCGACGCGAAGACGCTGGTGATCGCGATCCTCATGTCGTCAGGCTCCACTGACAGGAAGGTTCTGTGCCGCCCACCGGCGCCCCGGCTCCGGGTCGACGCCGAGACGCTCGGCGTAGAGTTCGTGGATCTCCGGCCAAGGCCCGTGCGCCTCCTCCTCGGAGAGGTGTCCGCCTGCGAGATGGGGTTCGAGCCGGGAAAGGTAGATTTCCCATCCGGTCGCGGTCTGGGCGGCGGGGAGGTCGTCGATGATGTGAGTGAAGACCAATCGGCACCCGTCCCCCTCCGGCGTCAGCTCGAAGCTCTGCGGCTGACCGGCAAAGATCCAGGTCAACAGATGCGGTGCCTCGACCTGCGTTACCTCCACGGACATACCGCCAGCGTCGATGATCTCGCCTGCGACGGGTGTCCAGTCCGCGGCACCCGGAAAGAAGCGTTCCAATTCGGACGGCGTGCTGACCGCCTGCCACACGCGCTCAATCGGATAGCCGAGCGAGCGCTCGAAACGCAGCGCGGGCCGACCGTCGATGGTCTCCAAAGTTCCATACGCCTTGGGTTCGGACATGGGCGTTCCTGCTTTCTCTCGATACGGCCAACGGACGGTGATCGCGCGCAGCGGGGCAGTGTCGATGGAGTGGAACTTGTACCGACCCTCCTTGACCGCGATCACCAGTCCGGCCGCCTGCAACACCTCGAGGTGCTGTGAGACGGCTTGACGGGAGGAGGTGAGTCCGTGCCTCGTCGCCAGTCGGCCGCACAGTTCGAACAGGGTCTGCCGGTCCCGCTCAAGGAGTTCGTCGAGGATGGTTCGCCGAGTCCCATCGGCCAGCGCTTTGTACACGTCGCTCACGCCCCGAGGTTAGGCAAGCCCCCACTTGCCTGTCAACGGCGTCCGCTATTCCAGCGAGCGCAGGGACCCGCCACCGCATGAATGAATTCCGGTACTGAAAGGCCGCGTGAACGCTCAGTGAGTGCTGGGCGGCTCGACACAATACGCCTGACCACACATGCTGTCTGTGCGACGCGGTTGTACGCTCGACCAGAACTTCAGCGCCCCCAGCAGGATTCGAACCTGCGACACCCGCTTTAGGAGAGCGGTGCTCTATCCCCTGAGCTATGGGGGCTCACGCGCAAATGCGCCCGCCCCATCTTACTGGGCAGGCGCATCGCTGACGACGCGGACGTCAGTTCGCGGCGTCGTACGCCTCGAGGATCGTGGCCGGCACGCGACCACGGTCGCTCACCTGGTGGCCGTTCGCGCGCGCCCAGGAACGCACAGCGGTCAGGTCGCGGCCGCCACCCGACGGCGCGGATCCGCGCACGCGGCTCTTTGCGGAGCTCGCCGTGCGACGACCAGCAGAGATGTAGGGGGCGAAAGCCTCGCGCAGTTTCGCGGCATTGCCCTCCGTGAGGTCGATTTCGTATACCTTGCCGTCGAGAGAGAACGTCACGCTCTCTCCCTCGCCGGGATCGAGAACGGTTCCATCGATATCATCGACGAGCTGGTGAATAATCTTCCGTGCCATATTCGACACGATAATCTATTTCGCCCGAATACGCACAACGGATGACCGTGAATTCGTTATGCGTGAATTACGCAGCCATTTCCAAATACGGTTCCCAAGAGGGTTCGGCGCGATCGGATCCGCGAACAGTCCACGCACTTCCGCGCGGAGTCCCGGGCCGAACGCGCAGCTCCCATCCCATTTCCTGCGGAGTGCGGTTGCTTTTCACGTTATTGCACTTCACGCAGGCCGCGACGAGATTCTCCCAGGAGTCGATGCCGCCACGCGAGCGCGGTTGCACGTGATCGACCGTCGCCGCCGGGCGTCCGCAGTATGCGCAGCGATAGGCGTCGCGGCGGAGCACCCCGCGGCGGGTGACCGGCACGCGGCGGTGGTGCGGGATGCGCACGTATCTCGTCAGGACGATGACCGCGGGTCTGTCGAACACGTCGGCGGCGCTCCACACGGGAGAATTCTCATCGCTGGCGATGATATTCGCCTTCTGATTCATCACGAGCACGAGTGCGCGTTTGAACGACACGATGGCAAGCGGTTCATATCCTGCATTGAGCACGAGTGTGCGCATGGCGGCAGCCTTTCTTCACGCCCCGGATGGCTCCCGGGATCAGCCAGACGATGCCCCGCATCTTGTCGGAGAGACGAAAAAGGCGCTGTCCAATGGACAGCGCCAGCGGGCGAGGCGCAATGATCTCGCGACCCGATTGACCCAGATGCCGAAGAACGTAACGACCGAGCGCATCCGTGGTTCGGATGCCAGGGCGCATGTTCATGGCGAATTCCTCTCTGAGAGCAGATGCGGCGACGCGAACAGAGTAGCGCATGCGACACACCCGAGCGGCGACACGCAGGTGAATTCTCTCCCGGATACGCAGAATGCCCGCCTCAGTTAAGGCGGGCATTCTGCGTATCGGGTTCGAGCGTCAGATGGGCATGTACGCCATCGGGTCCACGATCGCGCCGTTGACCGTCAGCTCGATGTGGAGGTGGTTCGCGGTGGAGCGGCCCGTCGACCCGACGTAGCCGATGACCTGGCCCGCCGAGACGGACTGCCCGGCACCGACCTGGCGCGTGCCGTTGGTCATGTGCCCGTACAGCGTCTGCGTGCCATCGCCGTGGTCGATCGCAACCGTGACGCCCCAGCCATAGTGCGCTTCACTCGAGACTGTGACGACGCCGCCCTTCGCGGCGTAGATCGGCGTCATCGCCGGGGCGACCATGTCGGTGCCGGCGTGGCCGGAGCTCACGGAACGGCTGACGTAGTACGAGCCAGGGGGAAGCGGGTTCACCCAGGAGCCGACCGGCTCCGGCGCGGGCGGCGCGTCCTCGGGAACACCCGCGGGCGCTCCGTCACCGCCGGGATCGGGGGCCGGTTGCTGCTCATTCTGGCGCTGCTGCTCGGCGTCGCGAGCACGCTCGAGCGCCTGCTCCTCGGCACGCACCTGCGAGATCTCGTCGGCCGTGCGTGCCGAATAGGTCGTCGCGGTCAGGTCGACGGATCCGGCATCGAGGCTCGCGGCGAACGACTGGGCATCGCCGGCCGCTTCGTCGCGCTCGCTGGCCGTCGCGGTCGCGGTTTCGTGCTGGCTCGCCGCATACGCGGGGATCGCAACACCCGCGACGAGCGCACAGAGAGCAGCCATCGTGCCGACAGCGCGCGCGGGGCTGAAGCGGCGTGAGCCGAACTTCTTCGCGGACTTCTCGGAGTGGCGGACCTGCTTGCGAGCCGCGGAGACGATCTGACGGGTGGTGAGGGGTCGTTCGACAGAGGCATTTGCGTCGGGCGGCGCGACCTCAGTCGTCGGCTCGTTCTCGGCCAAAATCGGGTTCCTTCGTTACATACAGGGCAGCCTCCACGGTAACGAAAGATAACGAATTTGTCACGTCGAGGTCGCGGATCCGTCTCGATTCGGTCACGAACCCCGTGTTCGGAGGGTCATTCGGCGACGAGAAAAACGTGCGAGGCGAGCTCCACGGGCAGTTCAAGCGCTTCGTCCGCGCCGTCCATCTGCACGAGCACATATCCCTCGTTGTATCGGAACTGTCCCCGCGCACCCGGCATGACGCCCGCGGAACGCAGCTGCTGCAGCAGCTCCGGGTCGACCTGCATCGGCTCAGCGAGGCGGCGCACCGTCCCCTCGATCGGGCCATCGGCGGTGTCGAGCTTCTTGACCACTCCGATGACACCCTCGTCGAAGGCCCCCTTCGCGTCGATCTCCCCGATCTCGCTGAGGCCCGGAATGGGGTTTCCGTACGGCGATTCGTCCGGGTGGCCGAGCAGCTCGACGAGTCGTCGTTCCACGAGCTCGCTCATCACGTGCTCCCAGCGGCAGGCCTCCTCGTGAACGTATGCCCAGTCGAGGCCGATGACGTCACTCAGGAGGCGCTCGGCGAGCCGGTGCTTCCGCATGACCTCGATGGCGCGACGACGGCCGAGCGTCGTGAGCTCGAGGCGGCGGTCCTCGGCGACGCGAATGAGTCCGTCGCGGTCCATGCGTCCGACGGTCTGAGACACGGTCGGCCCAGAGTGTCCGAGCCGCTCCGAGATGCGCGCGCGAAGCGGGACGATGCCCTCCTCCTCGAGCTCGAGCACAGTGCGGAGGTACATCTCGGTCGTATCGATCAGATCGGTCATGATGATTCCTTCGCCTCGAGGATGTAGTCGATGCTCTTCGCCAGTCGGCGCACGTCGTCCGGCTCAATCGACACGAACGTCGCGACGCGAAGCTGGTTGCGACCGAGCTTCCGGTACGGCTCGGTGTCGACGACGCCGTTGTGCCGCAGGATCTTCGCAATGTCGGCCGCGTCGACCGCGTCGTCGAAGTCGATCGTGACGACCACGGGCGAACGGTGCGCCGGCTCCGCGATGAACGGGGTCGAGACGGGGTTCGCCTCCGCCCAGTCGTAGAGCGCCGATGACGATTCACGCGTACGCGCCGCCGCCCACGTCAGGCCGCCGTTGTCGAGGATCCAGCCGAGCTGACTGTCGAGCAGGTGCAGCGTGGCGAGCGCGGGGGTGTTGTATGTCTGGTTCTTGCGCGAATTGTCGAGGGCCGTCGCGAGGTTCAGCGACTCGGGGATGTAGCGTCCCGACGACGCGATGCGCTCGATGCGCGCGATGGCGGCTGGCGACACTGCGGCGATCCACAATCCGCCATCCGAGCCGAGGTTTTTCTGCGGCGCGAAGTAGTACACGTCGGTCTCGGCGATGTCGACGTCGATGCCGCCCGCTGCGCTCGTCGCGTCGATGACGGTGAGCGCTCCCTCGTCGCCGGCGACGCGCGCGACGGGGGCGGCCGCGCCCGTCGACGTCTCGTTGTGCGGCCAGGCGTAGACGTCGACGCCGGCAACGGCCTGGGGCGTCGCGATCGTGCCGGGCTCGGCGGAGCGGACGTCGGGGGCCTCCAGCCAGGGAGCGGCAGCCGCCTTGGCGAACTTTCCGCCGAACTCACCAAACGACAGATTCTGGCTGCGGCGCTCGATGAGGCCGAACGCGGCAGCATCCCAGAACGCCGTCGAGCCGCCCCCGCCGAGGATGATCTCGTATCCGTCGGGCAGCCGCAGCAGCTGGCCGAGCCGCTCGCGTACGCTGCCAACGAGGTTCTTCACGGGCGCCTGGCGGTGTGAGGTGCCGAGGAGCGACGACCCCACCCCGGCGAGCGCAGACACCTGCGCGTCTCTCACCTTCGATGGACCGCATCCGAAGCGTCCGTCGGCGGGCAGCAGGTCGGCCGGAATCTGGATCGTCATACGGCCAGTTTAGAGGGCACGCAGGCCCTTCGCTCCGCCAGGTCAGGCGTCGTCATCCGGCTCCGCGTCGCCGTCCGCATCGTCGTCGTATCCGTCGTCATACGCGTCGTCGGAATCGTCGTCGTGATCATCGTCATCATCATTGAGCTCGTCGATGTCGACCCCGTCCACGTCGCCGGAGTGCAGATACGCCGAGCCATCGTGGTGATCATCATCGTCGTCGTGATCGTCGTGATCGTCGTGATCATCGTGATCATCGTCGTCATCGCCGGCGCCGCCGGACTCCTCCTCGGAGACCTTCCGCTCGGCCTCCGCCGCGGCCTGCTGTGCCTTGTACTCCTCGAGCCGCTGCGACCACGGCACCCAGTCGGGCGCGAGGAGGGCATCGTCGCCCGGGAGCAGCTCCGCCTCGAGCACCGTCGGATCCTGTCCCTCGACCGCGGCGAGCGCGACCGTCCAGAACCAGCCACGATATGCGCTCTGCGTCATCTCGAACCGCAGCGTCACGACGCCGTCGTCCGCGACGGCGCGGTCCACGAGGGCGCCGACCGTCGATGTCGGGGTGATCTCCCCCAGCGCGGCGCGCGCGAGCGGCTCCGCGACGTCGGTCGAGATGTCAGATGTCGATGTCATCGGCTACCTTCCGAAGCACGCTAGCGATCTTGCGCGCGTGCGAGTTCGAGGGGTATCGGCCGCGCCGCAGATCGCCGCCCATCTCATCGAGCAGACCCACGAGGTCCTCGATGATCACCACCATGTCGTCGGGGTTCTTCCGCTGCGCCTTCACCGCACTCCGCGGGGCATCGAGGACGCGCACCGAGAGCGCCGAAGGACCGCGGCGACCGTCGGCGATGCCGAAGTCGAGCCGCGTGCCCTTGCGCAGCGACACCCCATCGGGGACGGCACTGGCGTGCAAGAAGACATCCTGGCCGTCATCGGACGAGATGAAGCCGAAACCCTTGTCCTCGTCGTAGAACCTGACCTTGCCGGTGGGCATGATGACCTCGCTGAGAAGAACCGTGAACGAAACGATGAGGGACCGAATGATCCCTCCCCTCCAGATTACCGCCTGCCTCCCTCTCCCCGGCCGCGTGGGTGCGGCGCAGCGACTAAAGTTGGAGGGATGAGCAACAAACCCGACAGCACCCCTCCCGTGCGGCGCGTCGACCGGATCCTCGCGTTCACGTCGATCGGGGTCCTCGCGGTCTCGATCGGGTGCTTCGTCGCCGTGATCGTGGCGGGAGCGGTCGGTGTCGACGACTACGGCGGGGTGTGGCCGGCCGTATTCGCCGTGCAGATGTACGGCCCCATTCTGGCGTTCATCCTCCTGCTCATCGTGCTCATCTCGAGCTTCGTGCGTCGGGGCAGGGCGAACCGGCAGTGACGCGCGTCAACAGCTCTCTCGCGCGCCTCGTCGCCGAGCGCCTCATGGCGGCCGACGATGACGCACTCGCAGAGCTGTTCCGCCATCGGCGCCTCTCTCCCCACGCCGCACCCGCGTCGAGCTGGAACGACTTCTTCGACGTCGCCGAATCACTGCTGCGACCGGATGCCATCGCCGCCGCGCTGTCGTCGCTGCCGCGCGAGGAGCTCGCCGCCCTCGCCGTCGGCAAGCCGCGCGAGACGCTCACACTCACGGACGCCGACGGGCAGGCGCTGCCGGGGGTCATCGAGACGCTCGGCGACGTCTCACCGTTACCCGCCTCGACCCCGATGCCCGCGGATCCGGCCGACGCCGGCCATGCCGCCGAGCGCGCGTTCACGACCCTCACCGCGCTCGCCGACCTGATCCTCGTGGCCCTGCGCTCGCCGCTCGCGCGCGTCGCGACGGGGTCGCTCGGCGTCGCGGAGCGACGCCGACTCGCCGAACACGATGTCGTCGGGTCCGCCGACGAGGCCGACGTCCTCGCGCGCCTTGCGTCCGCGACCGGACTCATGCGCGGCCACGATCGCCATCTGTTTGCGACGCCGGCCGGAGCCGAATGGGTGCAGCAATCGACGCCGCGGCGCTGGGTCGACCTCGCCGAGCGTCTGCGCGACGCGCTCCCCGCGGGACTGCGCACGTCCGACGGCGGCTGGATCGACCCGGCGCAATGGGACCTGGCCTATCCGCTCGACGAGGCGTGGCCGCGCAAGTCGCGCGGCTGGATGGCGTTCGCGCGACTCGCCGGACTCGTCGCGGGCGCGGATCCGACCGAACCGGCCTGGGCGCGACCGCTGCGCGAGGGGCGCGCGGCGGCCCCGGAAGCACTCGTCGCTCTCCTGCCGCAGGAGGTCGACCGCGTGTACCTGCAGAACGACCTCACGGCGATCAGCCCCGGCACGCTCGCGCCGACGATCGACGCCCGCCTGCGACAGATGGCGGTGCGCGAGTCGCAGGCTCAGGCGTCGAGCTACCGCTTCACCGAGGCGACGATCGCCCGTGCGTTGAGCGCGGGCGAGACGGCCCACAGCATGCATTCTTTCCTCGCCGAGGTGTCGCTCACCGGCGTCCCGCAGCCGCTCGACTACCTCATCCAACGCTCCGCCGAGCGTCACGGGCGCGTGCGCGTCTCGCGTGAGCTCGGATCCGACCGCACGATCGTGTCGAGCCCGGATCACGACCTGCTCCGCACGATCGCGGTCGACCAGTCGCTCGCGCCCCTGGGCCTGACTCCCCACGGCGCGCTGCTCGCGAGCCGCGCGGGACGCGATGCGACATTCTGGGCGCTCGCCGACGCGCGCTATCCCGTCGTGGCGATCGAGGCCGACGGCAGCATCGCGGCGCCGGATCGACACCGACTTGCTCCCGAGGACAGCGAGGGCGACGACTTCCTTCCCCTCATCGCGCGCCTCCGCGAGCGCCAGGGAGCCGATGTGGATCGCGCCTGGCTGCGCCGCGAGCTCGAAGGGGCGATTCGTGACCGCGCGACGCTCGTGGTCGTGGTGAACATGCCGGACGGATCCGCTCGCGAACTCACGCTCGATCCGACCGGCCTCGGCGGCGGCCGCCTGCGGGGCCGTGATTCGCGCGCAGACGTCGAGCGCACTCTGCCGGTCTCGCTGATCCAGTCCGCAAAACGGGCGTAGACTGATTGGTCATGTCCGGCCCGCTGATCGTCCAGAGCGACCGCACCGTATTGCTTGAGGTCGCCCACGCCGACGCCGAGACGGCGCGGCACGATCTCGCTGTCTTCGCGGAGCTCGAACGCGCCCCTGAGCACATTCACACGTACCGCATCACACGCCTCGGTCTCTGGAACGCGCGCGCCGCGGGCCACACCGCGGACGAGATGCTCGCGACGCTCGAGAAGTACTCGCGGTTCCCGGTTCCCCCGTCGGTGTCGACCGACCTGCGCGAGACGGTCGGCCGTTACGGCCGCCTGACGATCGAACGCGACGACGAGGGCCGCCTCGTGCTGACGACGACCGACCGCGCCGTCATCGCGGAGGTCGCGCGCAATAAGCGCATCCAGAACCTGCTCATCGGGCACCCGGATCCGGACACCTTCGTCATCGACGCGTGGGCGCGCGGGCAGATCAAGCAGGAGCTGCTGAAGATCGGCTGGCCCGCCGAGGACCTCGCCGGCTACACGCCGGGCACGCCGCACGAGATCGTGCTGGACGAGACCGACTGGCACCTGCGCCCGTACCAGCAGCAGGCCGTCGACACCTTCGCCGAAGACGGGTCCGGCGTCGTTGTCCTCCCCTGCGGCGCCGGCAAGACGCTCGTGGGCGCCGGAGCGATGGCGCAGACCAAGACGACGACCCTGATCCTCGTCACGAACACCGTCTCGGCCCGGCAGTGGCGCGACGAGCTGCTGCGCCGCACGATGCTGACCGAGGACGAGATCGGCGAGTACTCGGGACAGGTCAAGGAGATCAAACCGGTCACGATCGCGACCTACCAGATCCTCACCGCGAAGCGGAAGGGAGAGTACGCCCACCTCGACGTGCTCGACGCGCTCGACTGGGGTCTCATCATCTACGACGAGGTGCACCTGCTGCCGGCGCCCGTGTTCAAGCTCACCGCCGATCTGCAGGCGCGTCGGCGCCTCGGACTCACCGCAACGCTCGTGCGCGAAGACGGCCGTGAGGGCGACGTGTTCAGCCTCATCGGCCCGAAGCGCTACGACGCCCCGTGGCGCGAGATCGAGCAGCAGGGATACATCTCCCCCGCCGCCTGTTACGAGGTGCGCGTCGACCTGCCGGCCTCCGACCGGCTCGAGTACGCCGCGGCCGCCGACGACCAGCGGTACCGCCTCGCCGCGACGGCGCCGGCCAAGATCGACGCCGTGCGCGAAATCGTCGAGCGGCACAGCGGCGAACAGATCCTCGTCATCGGGCAGTACCTCGACCAGCTCCAGGCGCTGAGCGATGCGCTCGACGCGCCCCAGATCACCGGTTCCACGCCCGTCGACGAGCGCGAGCAGCTCTTCCAGGCGTTCCGCGAGGGATCCCTCAAGCTCATCGTCGTCTCGAAGGTCGCGAATTTCTCCGTCGACCTCCCGGAGGCATCGGTCGCGATCCAGGTCTCCGGATCCTTCGGCTCACGCCAGGAGGAGGCCCAGCGTCTCGGCCGGTTGCTGCGCCCGAAGGAGTCGAACCACACGGCCAGCTTCTACACCCTCATCGCACGCGACACGGTCGATCAGGACTTCGCGCAGAACCGCCAGCGCTTCCTGGCGGAGCAGGGCTACAGCTACACGATCCTCGATACGAGCGACGTCGCCGCGTAGGACGTGTCTCACCGCATGCGGCGGGAGAGCTCGTGGGCGTGCGCCAGCAGCGCGCGCCCCAGTTCGGCGCGGCGCGCGGCATCGAATCGGAACTCGACGCCCGTGATGCTGAGCGCCCAGTCCGGTCGGCCCGACTTCGACAGCACCGCGGCGCCCATCCCCCAGCTGCCCTCGACGATGAGCCCGGGGTTGACCGAATAGCCGCGGTCGCGCGTCTCGGCGATCCGGGTACGCAACGGTGCGGATCCGTGCGCCTGTCCCCAGCGCCCCGCGAGAGAGTCGCCCGTGCGCGCGAGGTACGCATCGCTCTCCGCGGCTGGCAGCAGCGCCAGGATCACCAGGCCAGCGGAGGCAACGCCCAGCGGGAAGCGCACGCCTTCGCTCAGCACGTGCGAGCGGATCGGGAACGCGCCGTCCTCATGCACGAGGCACACCGTCTCGTCGCCGCGCCGCATCGAGAAGAACGCGCTCTCCTCCGTCTCGAGCGCGAGGGCGTGCACGATGTCGCGCGAGCGCTCCGCGACGTCGTATCGCTCCGCCGCGACCGTCCCCATGAGGAAGAGTTCCGGCCCCGGGAACCAGCGCCCGGTTACCGGGTCCTGGTCGACGAGCGCCTCCGCCTTCAACGCCGTCAGCAGCCGGTGCGCGGTCGGCCGCGTCAGGCCAGATTCGGCGACGAGGTACGTCATGCGCGCGCCGCCGCGCTCGCCCTGCGCCGTGACGAGCCGCATCAGGAGGGCGGCGCGCGCGACCGACTGCGTGCCGCGCGGAGATCCAGTATCCATATAGTGGACACTACCGTCCACTCGTTCCGCATGGCGAGCGATTCTGGACCTTGCGTCCCGCGGGGCGCAGAGTGGGTCGGAGGACCGACCCACGAAGGAGTGACCAGGTGATCGACAAACAGATCGCGACAGCCGCCGAGGCGGTCTCCGACATTTCCGACGGCGCGAGCCTCGCCGTCGGCGGCTTCGGACTGTCCGGAAACCCGATGACGCTCATCGAAGCGCTGCTGGAGCAGGGGACGACGGATCTGTCCATCGCCTCGAACAACTGCGGCACCGACGACTGGGGGCTCGGACTGCTGCTGAACGCGAAGCGGATCCGGAAGATGACCTCGTCGTATGTCGGCGAGAACCGCGAGTTCGAGCGGCAGTTCCTGTCCGGCGAGCTGGAGCTCGAGCTGACGCCGCAGGGCACGCTCGCCGAGAAGCTCCGCGCGGGCGGATCCGGGATCGCCGCGTTCTACACGCGCACCGGGGTCGGCACACAGGTGGCCGAGGGCGGGCTGCCGCAGAGGTACGCCGCCGACGGATCCGTCGCGCAGCCCTCGCCGCAGAAGGAGGTGCGGCTGTTCGACGGCAAGGAGTTCGTCCTCGAGGACGCGATCGCGACCGACTTCGCGCTCGTGCACGCCGCCAAGGGCGACCGCCACGGCAACCTCGTCTTCCGCAAGGCGACGCGCGCGTTCAGCCCGCTGTGCGCGATGGCGGGCCGTATCTGCATCGCGCAGGTCGAGGAACTCGTCGAGCCCGGCGAGATCGATCCGGATGACGTGCACCTGCCCGGTGTCTACGTGCACCGCGTCGTCGAGGTGGGAACAGACATCGATAAGCGCATCGAGAAGCGCACCGTTCGAGAGGAGGCGTGACGATGGCCCTCACGCGCACCGAGATGGCGGCCCGCGCCGCCCAGGAGCTGGCCGACGGCTCCTACGTGAACCTCGGCATCGGACTGCCGACACTCGTGCCGAACTACGTGCCCGCGGGCACCGGCCTCGTGCTCCAGAGCGAGAACGGGATCCTCGGAGTGGGCCCGTACCCCGCCGACGCGGACGTGGATCCGGACCTCATCAACGCCGGGAAGGAGACCGTCACGACCCTGCCGGGTGCGGCGTTCTTCGATTCCGCGCTGAGCTTCGGGATGATCCGTGCCGGCAAGATCGACGCCGCGATCCTCGGCGCGATGCAGGTCTCGGCGACCGGTGACCTCGCGAACTGGATGATCCCGGGCAAGATGGTCAAGGGTCCCGGCGGCGGCATGGACCTCGTCTATGGCGCCGAGCGCGTCATCATCCTCATGACGCACGTCGCCAAGGACGGATCCGCGAAGATCGTGAACGACTGCTCGCTGCCGCTCACCGGCCGTGGGGTCGTCAACCGGATCATCACCGACCTCGCCGTCATCGACGTGACGGACGACGGCCTCGTGCTGCGCGAGACCGCGCCCGGCGTGAGCGTCGACGAGGTCGTCTCGGCCACCGAGCCTCCGCTGCGAGTCGACCTGGAGACACTATGAACGACATCGTCATCGTTGCCGCGGCGCGGACGCCGCAGGGGCGGCTGAAGGGCGCGCTGTCGTCGTTCTCCGCGCCGAAGCTCGGCTCGTTCGCGATCGCAGGCACGCTGAAGCGGGGCGGCATCCCGGCCTCCGCCGTCGACGCCGTGATCATGGGGCAGGTGCTGTCCGCCGGATCCGGTCAGAACCCCGCGCGCCAGGCTGCGCTCGGTGCGGGGATCGGCTGGGACGTACCCGCGAGCTCCGTCAACAAGGTCTGCCTGTCGGGGCTCACGGCCGTCATCGACGCCTCGCGCATGATCGCCACGGGGGACGCCGAGGTCGTCGTCGCCGGCGGCATGGAGTCGATGTCGCAGGCGCCCCACCTGCTGACGGGATCGCGCGCCGGATGGTCGTACGGATCCGTCGAGGTGCTCGACCACATGGACCACGACGGGCTCACCGACGCGTACGACGCCGAGAGCATGGGGGCGTCGACCGAGCGACACAACCCGCGCTTCGAGGTCACCCGCGACGGCCAGGATCAGGTCGCGACCCTGTCGCATCAGCGCGCGGCCAAGGCGGCCGCCTCCGGCGTGTTCGATAACGAGATCGTTCCCGTCGAGGTGCCGCAGCGCCGCGGGGATCCCCTCATCGTCTCGGCCGACGAGGGCGTGCGCCCCGACACGACGACCGAGACGCTCGCCAAGCTGCGCCCGGCGTTCGCCGAAGGCGGCAGCATCACGGCGGGGAACGCGTCGCAGATCTCGGATGGCGCGTCGGCCGTCGTCGTGACGACGCGCGCCCGCGCCGAGGCCGAGGGGTGGCGCGTGCTCGCCGCCATCGGAGCATCCGGCCAGACCGCCGGACCCGACAACTCGCTGCAGGCGCAGCCGGCCGACGCGATCCGCCGCGCGCTCACCAAGCAGGGCCTCGCCTCGAGCGAGCTCGATCTCGTCGAGATCAACGAGGCGTTCGGCGCCGTCGTCGCGCACTCGCAGCGCGAGCTGGGCATCTCGAGCGACATCGTGAACATCCATGGCGGTGGTATCGCGCTCGGCCACCCGATCGGCGCGTCCGGAGCCCGGCTCGTCGCGCACGTGGCGCACGAGCTCGCGCGCCGAGGATCAGGCACCGCCGCCGTCGGCCTCTGCGGGGGTGGCGGTCAGGGCGAGGCCCTCATCCTCACGCGGTAGTCGCGAGCGCGTCGACGACCCCTCCGACCCAATCATCGATGATCCGGAGGGGTTCGTCGACGAGGTGCACCAGCACGCGATTTCCGACCTTCCGCGTCACGACGAGGCCGACCTGTCGCAGCACCTGGACGTGCCGCGACGCGCTGAAGCGTGAGACGCCGATGGCGAAGGCCAGCTCGCCAATCGTCGCCTCGTGAGCAGTCGTCCCCGATGCGAGGTGCCGAATGAGCTCGCGGCGATCGCCGTCCGAGAGCACGGCCAACCAGCGGTCGAGGGCAGAGCCCGAGGCGATCGCCTCCGTGAGCGCGACGTCTCGTTCGGCCATGATGCCTCCCCGGGTTCCGCTCACCCTCGCTTGAGCAGTGCGGCAAGGGCCTGACCGCCGCCGATGCACATGGTGACGACCGCGTACTCCTCGCCCGTGCGCTGCAGCGTGAGCGCCGCGCGCACCGTGAGGATCGCACCGGTCGCGCCGACCGGGTGTCCGAGCGCGATCGCCCCGCCGTACGGGTTGGTTCGGGCCGGATCGAGGCCGGCGTCGCGGACGACGGCGAGCACCTGCGAGGCGAACGCCTCGTTGAGCTCGACGGTCGCCACGTCATCGGGCGTGAGGCCGGTCTGGGCGAAGAGCTTCTTCAGCGCGAGCGTCGGCGCGTACCCCATGATCTCCGGCTCGAGCGCCGCAGTCGTGACGGCCTCGATCGTCGCGAGCACCGGAGCACCCTCGGCACGCGCGTCGGCCTCGCGCATGAGCACGGTCGCGGCGGCGCCGTCGTTGATGCCGGAGGCGTTGCCCGCGGTCACCGTGCCGTCCGTCACGAACGCGGAGCGGAGCCCCGCGAGCGACTCCACGGTCGTGTCCGGCCGCGGGTGCTCGTCCGTCGTCACCTCGACAGACCGACGCCCCGACGTCGTGACGGCGACGATCTCCTCGGCGAACGCGCGCTGCGACTCGGCCGTCGCCGCCCGTCGCTGCGACTCGGCCGCGAACGCGTCCTGCTCCTGCCGCGTGATGCCGAACCGCTCGGCCACGTTCTCGGCCGTCACGCCCATGTGTCGGCCGCTGAACGGATCCGTGAGCATCGCGATCGTGCCGTCGAGCAGGCGCCGGTCGCCCAGCCGGTCGTTGAAGCGGGAGTCGAAGTCGTAGAACGGCATCCGCGTCATGTTCTCGGCGCCGCCCGCGACGACGACGTCGGTGCTCCCCCACAGCAGTTCCTGCGCACCCGACCAGATCGCCTGCAGACCGGATCCGCACAGCCGGTTCACCGTGAAGGCGGGCGTGTTCACGTCGAGGCCCGCGGCGAGCGCGACGCGTCGCGCGATGTATGCGTCGGACGCGACCTGCCCGATCGTGCCGAGGACGACCTCCCCGACCCGGTCAGGCGCGACGCCCGAGCGGCGCAGCGCCGCGGTGGCCGCGGCCGCGCCCAGCTCGTAGGCCTCGGTGTCGCGGAAGGCTCCGCCGAACCGTCCGACGGGCGTGCGCGCACCGGCGACGATTGCGACCTTCTGCTGCTCGGCCATCAGCCCGCCGCCTCCTCAGGGCGCTCCTGCGCCTCGACCTCCGCGGTGTCCGGGACATAGCCCGGGATGTGTCGCTCGTCGGCGCCGCTGTACGCGGACAAGGGGCGGATCAGCGCGTTCGAGGCCTGCTGCTCCATGATGTGCGCCGTCCAGCCGGTCACGCGTGCAGCGATGAACAGTGGGGTGAAGATCTCGGTGTCGAAGCCGATGAGGTGGTACGCCGGCCCCGATGGGTAGTCGAGGTTGGGGTAAATGCCCTTGCGCTCCACGAACTCGCTCTCCAACGCGTCGTAGAGATCGGCGATGTCCTGCCGATCGTAGTGAGCGACGAGCGTGTCGAGGGCGCCCTTCATCGTCGGCACGCGCGAGTCGCCCCGCTTGTAGACGCGGTGTCCGAAGCCCATGATCTTCCGCTTCTCGGCCAGCGCCGCGTCGAGCCACCCCTTCACGCGCGACGCGTCGCCGATCTCGTCGAAGAGGTACATCACGGCCTCGTTCGCGCCGCCGTGCAACGGCCCCTTGAGCGCGCCGATCGCGCCCGTGACCGCCGAGTAGAGGTCTGCCGTGGTGGACGCGATGACCCGTGCCGTGAAGGTCGATGCGTTGAACGAGTGCTCCGCGTAGAGGATCATCGACCGGTTGAACGCGTCGACGACGACCGGATCCGGCTCCTCGCCGAACGTCATCCACAGGAAGTTGCGCGCGTAGTCGAGGTCATCGCGCGGCGAAATCGGATCGAGGCCGCGACGACGCCGCTGGACGGCGGCCACGACGGTGGGCAGCTGCGCGAACAGGTAGACGGATCGACCGGTGTCGAGCTCGGGGTCGGTCCACCCGCCCGCGCGGTGCAGCGTGTCGTCGAACGTGCCGAGTTGGCTCACGACCGTGCGGACGATGTCCATCGGGTGCGCCTGGGTGGGCATCGTGTCGAGCAGCGCGAGCGTGCGGTCGTCGAGCGGCCGAAGGGAGCGCTCGAGCCGTTCGAACTCCGCGAGCTGATCCTCCGTCGGCAGCTCGCCGTGCCACAGGAGGTATGCGACAGCCTCGAACGACTGCGTGGCCGCCAGCTCCTGCACGGGATACCCCCGGTACAGCAGGCTGTTGGTGTCGGGATTGACCTTGCTGACGGCCGTCTCGTCGGCGACGACGCCTGCCAGGCCCTTCTTGATCTCAGTGTCCGCCATGGTCACTCCTTCGTGATGTGGAAGTTGTAGATACCCGAATCGAACTGGTTGTACGTCTCGTAGTCCAGCAGGTCGTAGAGATCCGCGCGATGCTGCATGCTGTCGAGCTGCCCCGAGAGGTTGCCATCCGCGATGAGCGTGTCGAGCGCGCGCTCGGCCGCGCCCATCGCCATCCGCAGCAGCGAGACGGGCCAGATCACCATGCGGATCCCCGCCTCGCGCAGCTCGTCGACCGTGAACAGATCGCTCTTGCCGAACTCGGTCATGTTCGCCAGGACCGGCACGTCCACCGCACGGACGACCGCGCGGAACTCGTCGAGGTTCCGCATCGCCTCCGGGAAGACCGCGTCGGCGCCCGCGTCGACGAGCCTCTGGATCCGCTCGATCGCCGCATCGAGGCCCGCGACGGCGCGAATGTCGGTGCGCGCCATGATGAGGAAGTTCTCGTCGCGCCGCGCGTCACGGGCCGCCCGGATCCGCTTCAGGGCCGTCTCCTCGTCGACGACCTCCTTGCCGTCGAGGTGGCCGCAGCGCTTCGGGTTGACCTGGTCTTCGATGTGACAGCCGGCGAGCCCGGCGTCCTCGAGGATCTGGATCGTGCGCGCGACGTTCATCGTCTCGCCGAAGCCCGTGTCCGCGTCGACGATCGCCGGCAGCTCGGTCGTGCGGGCGATCTGGGCCGCCCGCCCGGCGACCTCGGTCAGTGTCGTCAGGCCGATATCCGGCAGGCCGAGGTCGGCCGACAGCACGGCACCGGAGATGTAGACACCGTCGAAGCCCTTGCGCTCGATGAGCCGCGCCGACAGGGGGTTGAACGCCCCCGGGAACCGCAGCAGTTCGCCGGATTCCAACCGCTCCCGGAACTGCTGACGCTTGACGTGCGCGGGCGTTGTGGCGTGCAGCATCAGAACAGCCCCCGCGGGCTCGGCGCCGCATCGAGGACGCCGGGATTCGCGACGATCGAGAGTTCACGCACCTCCGCCGCGGTGAGCTCCGGCAGACGCGCGGCCAGACCGAGGAAGCGGTCGATCTCCTCGGCCGACAGCACGTCTGCGGCCAGCGTGCGGAACTTGTGCTCGTAGTTCTCGCGGACGAATGGCCGCGCACCGAGCGGGTGTGCGTCGGCCACCGCGATCTCGGCCGTGACGACGGATCCGTCGGTCAGCGTGATCTCCGCGCGCCCGCCGAAGGCCTTCTCGTCGGGATCCTCCGAGTGGTATCGGCGAGTCCACTCCTCGTCGAGCGCGGTGGTGACCTTGTGCCACAGCTCGACGGTGTCGGCGCGGCCGGCGCGCTCCGGCGTGTAGGAGTCGACGTGATGCCAGCCGCCGTCCTGCAGGGCGACGGCGAAGATGTACGGAATCGAGTGGTCGAGCGTCTCGCGCGACGCGGTCGGGTCGTACTTCTGCGGATCGCCGGATCCAGATCCGATGACGACGTGCGTGTGGTGGCTGGTGTGCAGCACGATGCGGTCGATGTTCGCCGGATCGCGCAGCTCGGGGCGCTCGGTGCCGAGCGCGCGGGCGAGGTCGATCCAGGCCTGCGCCTGGTACTCGGCCGAGTGCTCCTTCGTGTACGAGTCGAGGATCGCGCGCTTCGCCTCGCCCGGCGCCGGCAGCGGCACCTCGTAGCGGCCGTCGGGTCCGTCAAGCAGCCAGGCGATCACGCCGTCCTCGCCCTCGTAGATCGGCGAGGGCGACGTCTGGCCGCGCATGGCGCGATCCACGGCTTCGACCGCCATCTTCCCGGCGAACGCGGGCGCGTGCGCCTTCCAGGTCGAGATCTCGCCCTTGCGCGACTGGCGCGTGGCGGTCGTCGTGTGGAGCGCCTGCCCGACGGCCTGGAAGATGACCTCCTGGTCGAGGCCGAGCAGCGTGCCGATTCCGGCGGCCGCCGACGGGCCGAGGTGGGCGACGTGGTCGATCTTGTGCTTGTGCAAGCTGATGGCGCGAACGAGGTCCATCTGGATCTCGTACCCCGTCGCGATGCCCGCCACGAGTGCGCGCCCGTCGGATCCGGCGTGCTGGGCCACCGCGAGGATCGGCGGGATGTTGTCGGCGGGGTGCGAGTACTCCGCAGCCAGGAAGGTGTCGTGGTAGTCGAGCTCGCGCACGGCGACGCCGTTGGTCCACGCCGCCCACTCGGGGCTCGTGACGGTTCCGAGGGGCAGGCCGAAGACCGTCGCGCCGACGCCGCCGCGCGAGACAGGATGGTCGAGCGCCTGCGCGCGGGCGGAGCAGATCGGCGCGCGCGTCAGCGACGCGGCTGCGACCGCGGCGTTGTCGATCACGCGGTTGATGATCATCTCGTCGACGTCGCGATCGACCTCGACGGGATCCGCGGCAACGGCGGCGATCTTCCAGCCCAGCTGCTCTTCGCGCGGCAGGTTCTCGTCGCTGCGGTATGTGCGGACGGGGTGCGAGACAGTCATGCGGATCCTTCGTTCTCGAGGTTCGCGAGGATGCTCGCGAGGGCATTGTGGAGGTGCACGTGCGTGGCATGCGCGGCGAGGTCGCCGTCGCGGGCGGCGAGCGCGCGAGCGATCAGAAGGTGCTCGGCGACGGAAGCCGTGAGTCGTTCGGGACGGTCGCGGGCCATGCGGCGCACGCGCACGAGGTGCGCGCGCACGGTGCGCAGGGCCGAGGCGATGTAGTCGTTGGCGACGGCCCGATCGAGCTCGACGTCGAAACGGGAGATGAGGTCGTAGTACGCGTCGCGCCCGGTCTCCCCGTCGAGGCGGGCGGCGGTGAGCTCGTCGGCAAGCGCGGCGAAACGCGCGGCGTCGCCGCGCTCCGCTGCGATGCGCGCCGCGGACTCCTCGAGCGCGCGGCGCATCTCGAAGAGCGCCCGGATGTCGTGGGCGTCGATCGGGGCCACGACGGTGACGCGCGGCGATTGCTGCACGACGAGACCGTCGGCCACGAGGCGGCGCAGCGCTTCACGCAGGGGCGTGCGGCTGACGTGCAGGCGCGCGGCCTGTTCCATCTCGGCAAGGACGGTTCCGGCGGGCAGCGCGCCGGACTGGATCTCGTCCAGCAATTGCGCATAGGCGCGTTCGCCCGCCTTCGGCTGTGACTGCTCGAGGGTCACCATACGGTCAGTGTATACATAAATACCCCAGCGCGCGGGCTAATCTCACAAACCGACCCCTTACGTACACATTCAGGTCCAGCACCGGCCACCGGCGCGTCGCACCTGCGCAGAGGCGCACACGAGGCCCGATTCGGCCGATCGGGCCTGAAAACCCCACATCCGGTCCATTCATCGCCATAATGGGGGGCATGACCGCAGCGCGAATTCTCGTAGTCGACGACGAGCCCAACATCCGAGACCTGCTCTCGCAGAGCCTCCGCTTCGCGGGTTTCCAGGTCAGGACCGTCATCAACGGCGCACAGACGATCTCAGCTGTGCTCGAGGAAGAACCGGATCTCATCGTCCTCGACGTCATGCTCCCGGACATGAACGGCTTCAGCGTGACCAAGCGCCTCCGCGACGCGGGTTACACCGCGCCGATCATCTTCCTCACCGCCAAGGACGAGACCGACGACAAGATCAAGGGTCTCAACGTCGGCGGCGACGACTATGTGACCAAGCCATTCAGCCTCGACGAGATCGTCGCGCGGATCCAGGCCGTGCTGCGCCGCACGATGCAGTCGGAGGACGAGGAGTCCGTCATCCGCAGCGGCGAGCTGACGATGGACCAGGACACGCACGACGTCTACGTCGGCGACACGCCGATCGACCTCAGCCCGACCGAGTTCAAGCTGCTGCGCTACCTCATGCTCAATCCGAACCGCGTGCTGTCGAAGGCGCAGATCCTCGACCACGTATGGGAGTACGACTTCAATGGCGATGCCGGCATCGTCGAGAGCTACATCTCGTATCTGCGCCGCAAGATCGACCCGCACACGTCGGAATCGCTGATCCAGACCAAGCGCGGCTTCGGCTACATGCTCAAGGTCGACAAGCTCTGAGGGCCTGCCCTGGCCACGCGCTCTGATCCGTTCACCCGGTGGTGGCGGCGCACGAGCCTCCGCGCGAAGATCACCGGGGTCACGGTCGGTGTCCTCGCCGCCGGTCTCCTGGCCGCTGGCTTCGGCGCACTGCCCGTCCTTCAGTCGCTGCTGCGCGGCAACGTCGACTCCGCGGTGACGCAGCTGGCGGGAACCGATGTGTACGAGACCGTCTTCGACGTGACCGAGGTTCCGGAGTCCGGAACGATGGCGTTCACGCCGAAGGCTCCCGAGCCACGATTCGACTACATCGTCGCGATCTATGACGACGAGGGGCGTCTGAAGTCCGTCGCCGGCGGCAATGAAGGACCCGCACGCGACCCGATCTTCCCGACCGAGCTGACGGTGCAGGACGCGTTTCTGAACCAGGATCGCCCGTTCACACTCGAGACGATCTCCGGATCCGAATACCGCGCTGCGATCGCACCGATCCAGCTCGACGGGGTCGAATCGAGCACGCTCCACGCACAGCTCGTCGCTCTGCCGCTCGACGACACCGACGACTTCGTTGGCACGTACATCGGCGTGTTCACGACGATGTCGATCATCACGCTGCTTGTCGGCGCGCTCGGCACACGCTGGCTCGTCACCCTCGCGTTCCGTCGATTGGGCCAGGTCGAGCGGACGGCGATGAGCATCACCGAGGGCAACCTCGACCAGCGCATGACCGACGTCGAGCCGGCCACCGAGGTCGGCCGCCTCAATCTCGCCATCAATGCGATGCTCGACCGGCTCGACGAGTCGTTCTCGGAGCGCGACGCGACCGTCGAGAAGATGCGACGCTTCATCGGCGACGCGAGCCACGAACTGCGCACCCCGCTCGTGAGTGTGCGCGGCTACGCGGAGCTGTACCGGATGGGCGCGATGCAGTCTCCGGAAGATGTCGCGCGCGCAATGGAGCGGATCGAGAAGGAGGCGCGGCGGATGGGCTCGCTCGTCGAAGACCTGCTCTCCCTCGCGCGCCTTGACGAGCGCCGCGCGATCGAGATCGCTGACGTCGACCTGCGGCAGATCGCCCGCGACGCCGCACTCGACGTCACTGCGGCGGATCCGGCGCGCCAGGTGAACGTGAACGACACGACGTTCGAGGCGCTCACCGGGCCGATCACGATCCTCTCCGAAAGCGCGCGCGGACAGCTCGACCCGCCGCCTCCCTCCCCCGCCCCAGCGGAGCCTGACGCGACGCGGCCGACGACAGGGCTGCTCGGCGCGATCAGTGCAGGGTCCGCGGCGCTGTCGCGCGCGCAGCAGCAGACGCGCTCGTTCCTGCGGCGGCGGACGCGTGATGACCGACCGCAGATCGACTTCTCGACGCCCGAGGAGGGAAAGCCGGTCGAGGTGCCCCCGATCGTGCGCGGCGCCGAGGAGCCGATCCAGCAGGTCATCTCGAACCTCCTCGGAAACGCGCGCCGTTACAGCGCCCCGGATTCTCCGATCGAGCTCGAGGTCGGCGTCGACGTCGACACAGACATGGGCTGGATCTCGGTGATCGACCACGGCGAGGGCATCCCGTCCGAGATCCGCGAGAAGATCTTCGAGCGCTTCTGGCGCGCCGACACGTCACGCACGCGAGAGACGGGCGGCAGCGGGCTCGGGCTCGCGATCGTCGCGTCCATCGTCAAGCGACTCGGCGGCGCCGTCGCGGTATTCGAGACGCCGGGTGGGGGCGCGACGTTCCAGGTCGCCTTCCCCCTGGCGCGCGACTGAGGCGACGTCGGGCCGCCCCAGCCGCGCCCGTTCACCGCCGGGTCTCCCGCTCGATGTCGTCCTCGATCTGGCGGATCGCGGTCGTGTCGATGTCGGGAAGCCGCTCCTCGTAGATCCGCTGCCGTCGCTTGAGCCACAGCGCGAGGACGAGCAGCACCGCCATCGCGCCGTAGATGACCATCGACGGAACCCCCTGGATGAGGATCATCGGGTCGCCCTGGCTGATCGCCATCGCCTTACGCAGCTGTTCCTCGGCCATCGGACCGAGGATCGCCCCGACCACCATCGGCGCAACCGGGTAGCCGTGCCGGCGCATCAGGAAGCCGATCACGCCCAGCACGAGGAGGATGCCGATGTCGAACACCGTGAAGTTCGCGGCGTACGCGCCGAGGCCGGCGAACACGAGGATCCCCGCGTACAGGTACGGACGCGGGATCTGCAACACCTTCGCCCACATGCCAACGAGCGGCAGGTTCAGGATCACGAGCACGAGGTTGCCGATGTAGAGACTCGCCACGAGCGCCCAGACGAGCGCCGGCTGCGAGTCGAACAGCAGCGGCCCCGGCCGGATCCCGTAGGTCTGGAAGGCCGAGATGATGATCGCGGCCGTCGCCGTCGTCGGCAGCCCGAGCGTCAGCAGCGGCACGAGCACACCGGCCGCCGCCGCGTTGTTCGCGGCCTCCGGTCCGGCAACGCCCTCGATCGCGCCCTTTCCGAACTGCTTGCGGTACGGCTTCTTCGCGAGCCGCCGCTCGGTCGCATAGGACAGGAAGGTGGCGACGTCCGCCCCACCCGCGGGGATCGAACCAATCGGGAACCCGATCGCCGTCCCGCGGAGCCACGGCCGCCACGACCTCTTCCAGTCGCTGCGCGTCATCCACGTGCGCCACTTGCCGGACACGGGGATGATCGGCAGCTCGCCATGCCGCATGCGCGATCCGACGTAGAGCGCCTCTCCGACGGCGAAGAGTCCGACCGCCACGATGACGACGTCGATGCCGTCGCCGAGGTTGGCGATTCCGAAGGTGAACCGCGCCTGTCCCGTGAGGGTGTCGGTGCCGACGAGGCCGATGAACAGTCCGAGCCCCAGCGACACGAGGCCGCGCACGGCGCTACCGCCGAGCAGGGCGCCCACGGTGAGGAAGGCGACGATCATGAGCGCGAAGTAGTCGGCCGGCCCGAGCGTCACCGCGAAGTCGGCGATCACGGGGGCGGCGACGGTCAGCAGCACCGTGGCGATCGTGCCGGCGATGAAGGATCCCACCGCGGCGGTCGCGAGCGCGGCGGTGGCGCGTCCAGCGCGCGCCATCTTGTTTCCTTCGAGCGCCGTCACGATCGACGCCGATTCGCCCGGCGTGTTCAACAGGATCGAGGTCGTCGATCCGCCGTACATGCCGCCGTAGTAGATGCCGGCGAACATGATGATCGCGCTCGTCACGTCGAGCGTGTACGTGAGCGGCAACAGCAGCGCCACCGTCATGGCCGGGCCGATGCCGGGCAGCACGCCGACGGCGGTACCGAGGATCGCGCCGAGGAAAGCGAAGGCGAGATACTGGGGCTGGATCGCCGTCGCAAAGCCGTCGAGGAGCAGCTGCAGGCTATCCACGGAAGACCTCCGGGAGGTATTCGCCGAAGGCCGGCAGCGAGAGCCCGAGAAGGATCCCGAACAGCACCTGGGTCAGGATCCCGAGTCCCGCGCCGATAAGGAGCGCGCGCCACCAGCTCTTTGCGCCGAGCGCGAGAGCGGACCCGGTGAAGAGAACCATGACGGCAACGGGCCAGCCGGCGACCGGGATCACGACCATCAGCGACGCGAACGCGATCACGAGCAGCGCGACCGTGCGCCACGACGTGCCGACGGATTCATCGACGTCCTCCCCCTCCTCGGGAGTCCCCACGCGTCCCCGCAACGTCGCGATGAACGCGGCGAGCGCGGTCAGGCACATGAATGCCGTCACGATGTACGGCAGGACGCGCGCACCGAGCACATTCGAGGATCCGACCGGCTCGCGGATCGCGCCGCTCAGCAAGACGCCGAGCGCGGCGAACGCGAGGATCGCGCCGACGAAGATCAGCTCCCCGACGCGCGCCCGCCAGGGGGCCGAGGCCCCCTGGCGGGCGGCAGTCTCGCTGCTCATTCCAACAGCCCGATCGTCGCGAGCGTCTCCTTGGTCGTGGCGATGTCGTCGGCGAGGAAGGTGTCGAACTCGTCCCCCACGAGGAAGGCGTCGGTCCAGCCGTTCGTCTCGAGCGTCTCGGCCCAGGCGTCGCTGTCGTGAGCGTTCTGTACGACGTCCTCCAGGGCCGTCCTGTCCTCGTCCGAGATGTCGCCCGGCGCGATCAGGCCGCGCCAGTTCGTCAGCGTGACGTCAATGCCCTCATCGACGAAGGTCGGCACCTCGGGCAGCAGTTCCGCAGGCTCGCCGGAAGACACCGCGAGCGCACGCAGGTCGCCCGATGCGACCTGCTCGGAGAACTCGGCGACACCGGAGATCCCGGCGTCGACCTGCCCGCCCAGCAGCAGGGTCACTGCCTCGCCGCCACCCGAGTTCGCGATGTAGTTGAGTGAGTCCGGAACTTCCGTGGCCGTCAGACCGCCTTCGAGCAGCAGCAGCCCGGCAAGGATGTGGTCGATCCCGCCGGCGGAGCCGCCGGTGATCGCCATGCCCGAGCCCTCGTCGATCCATGCGTCGACGAAATCTCCGACGTTCTCGTACGGGCTGTCGGCCGGGACGACGAGCACGAGCGGCTCCTCCGTCAGCCGCGCGATCGGCGTCATGTCTTCGATGCGGTCCTCGGACGCGTTCGTCTCGACGGCGCCGACCATCACGCTTCCCGTGATCATGAGGGTGTGCGGGTTCGATTCGGTGGCGAGCGACGCGAGCCCGACCGTCCCACCGGCGCCGCCGATGTTGGTCACGGGAGCGGACGACACGATCCCCTCGTCGTTCGCGGCCTGCGCGAAGCTCCGCGCGGTCTGGTCCCAGCCGCCACCGGGGTCCGCCGGCGCGACGACCGCGAGGCTGTCGACCGCACCCTCGGCTCCGCCTCCACCGCCGCCCGCGCAAGCCGTCATCAGCGCGGTCGCCGCGGCGACGGCTCCGAGTGCGAGGATGCGTCGTCGTGCTGTGGTGTGCTGTGTCATGGGCTCCTCCTTGAGTCCTTCGGTGCCGCGGGACCATCCCCACGGCCGCTGCCGAGCGTACGGAGCCGTCGCGGCGGCGACGAGGTTTCGGTCACGCCCGAAGACTTTCGGTCATTGCGGTCCCGTTCTCCGCGCGAGGGGCGGCTCTAACGGCATACGATGACGGCGTGGTGAAGGCGATGACGCTCCGCACGCAACTCGTCGTGTTGCAGGCGATCATCGTGCTCGCCGTCGTGGTCACTGCCGGCGTGGTGTCCCTCGCGGCGCAGAATGCGCAGATCCGCGAAGCGTCCCAGGCGCGGATGACGGCGGTTGCCCAATCCGTCGCGACGCTGCCGACGATCCTCGATGCCTACGGGACAGAGCGCCCCGAACAGGTCATCCAGCCGATCGCAGAGCTCATTCGGGACGCCTCGAACGTCACCTATATCGTCGTGACGGACGAGCACGGCATCCGCTACTCGCACCCGAGCCCGGAGCGCATCGGCGAGATGGTGTCGACGGATCCGAGCGTGGCGCTCTCGGGCAAGACGTACTCGGGAACGCAGACGGGCACGCTGGGCGAATCGTGGCGCGTGAAGGTTCCCGTTCATGGCTCGGACGGCGCGATCCTCGGACAGGTCTCCGTCGGCATTCTCGAGTCGACGCTGCGCGAAGACTTCCTGAGCGATGCGTCCTGGTTCGCCCTCGTGCTCGGCGGCGCCGCGGTCGTGGGCGTCCTCGCCGCTGCCGGCGTCGCGCGCGTCGTCCGGCGACGGATCTTCGATCTCGAGCCCGAGGAGATCCGTTCGCTGCTCGAGACCCGGGAGGCGACGCTGCATGGGATCCGCGAGGGGCTCGTGGCGTTCGACGAGGAGGGCCGGGTCACGATCTGCAACGATGCGGCCGTCAGACTGCTCGGCCTCGCTGCTCCGGAGCACCTCGTCGGCAGTCGAGGCGAAGACGCCTTCGGCGACGATCTGATGGAGTTCGTCGCGATCGCCCGCAACCATGAGGCCGACCCACAGCGCCTCATCCTCGCCGGTGAGCGCGTGCTCTTTGCCCGGGCGACGCCCGTCCAGCTGCGCGGGCGTCGGGTCGGCACCGCGGTGATCCTCATGGATCGCACCGAGGTCGACGACGCGCTGCGTCGTCTGGCCGGCGCGCAGAGCCTCGCCGAAGGACTGCGCGCCCAACAGCACGAGTTCGCCAACACCCTGCACACGATCGGTGGCCTCATCGATCTCGGGGAGGCCGACGCCGCCCGTCGCGTGGTCGATCGCGCCGCGAGTGGGGGTGCGATCACGTCCGTCGACGCCCACGCCGGGATCCGGGACGTGGAGCTGTCGGCCCTGCTGCTCGCGAAGCGGGCGCAGGCACGCGAGCGCGGCCTCGACTTCGAGGTGACCCCGGAATCGGCGATCGCCGAAGGCGCCGTGGCGGGGGCGGATCTCGTGACCGTCGTCGGGAATCTCATCGACAACTCGTTCGATGCGTCGCCGCACGGCGGGCGCATCGAACTCGACATCCGAGCGTCGGACGAGACCGTCCGGATCACGATCGACGATGCCGGCCCCGGCGTGGACGCCAGCGAGGCGGAGCGGATCTTCGATCTCGGGTACTCGACGAAGGACGGGCAGCGCACGCGCGGCTACGGACTGACCCTCGTCTGGCGGGTGTGCGCGCGCCTCGGCGGGTCCTCCCACGTCGAGGAGAGCCCGCTCGGCGGGGCGCGGTTCGTCGTCTCGCTTCCCGTCAGAGAACGGAGCCGCACGTGAACAAGCTCGGCGTGCTGATCGTGGAGGATGACTTCGCCGTCGCCCAGGTGACGCGCGGTTTCGTCGCGCGCAATCCGCGCTTCGAGACCATCGGCGTCGCCGTGACGGGCGGCGAGGCACTGCGGGCGATGAGCGACGCTGTTCCGGAGGTCATCATCCTCGACATCTTCCTTCCGGACATGCCCGGAACCACGGTTCTCGCACGCGCTCGGGCGGCGGGGATCCGCGCGGAGGTGATCGCCGTGACGGCGGCACGCGACCTCGACACGGTGCGCTTCGCTCGCGCGCACGGCGTGCACCACTACCTCGTCAAGCCGTTTCCCATGCAGGCCCTTCACGATCGGCTCGACGACGTCTGGAACGCGCACCAGCGCGACGCGCAGTTCACGGGCCATCTCGAACAGGCCGACGTCGACGCGCTGATGCGGCGTGACGCCGTCGTCGCCGCGGGACAGCGCAAGGGCGTCTCACCCCTCACGCTCGAACGCGTCGCCGAGACGTTGGGGGCCGCGGAAGACCCGCTCTCGGCGACGGAGGTCGCGGAACGCCTCGGCATGGCCCGGGTGAGCGCACGACGCTACCTGGAGCGCCTGGTCGAGTCCGGGCTCGCCCGACGCAGCCCGCGCTACGGTGCCACCGGCAGACCAGAACTGCTGTACTCCATGCGGTCCACCGCCTGAGGCCCGCGGATCACAGACGCGGCGGGAACGGCGCGGTGAGACGGCCGGAGGGGTGTGCTACACGTGTGGGCTACATCGCGCGTTGAGCGATATACTTGTCTCACCCGAGTGACCCGCGCGTGAGCGCTTCAGACCCAGTGGAGTGCCCGTGCCGAATCCCTCTGCCCCTTCGGCGCCAGCGGCGCGACCGGCGTCTGCCGGGCGACGTCCGTTCCTCCCCAGCTGGCCATGGCTCGTCGTGATCGCGACCGTCGTGATCGCCTTCACGATCGTCGAAGGACTCGCAGGCCTCCTGATCGGCGTCATGCTGTGTGCGCTCGGCGCCGCGGTCTACACGCTCGTGACCAACAAGCCGGGCATGATGAACCTGCCCTCGCGTGCCTGGGCAGGCGCCGTGCTGGCCGCCGCGCTTGCGTTGAGCTTGCCGGCGTCGATGCTCACGGACCCGCCCGACCAGGCACCGGCCGCCGCGCCGACGGCGTCGCCGACGCCCGCGGCCGTTGATCCCGAACCGGACGAGGCGGAAGCTCCGGACGAGCGCGAAGCGAAGCCGACGAGCACGGCGGAGCCGGAGACCGAGGACGCCGCGCCAGACCCGGAGGCGCCGTCCCCGTCCGTGCCGAACGATCCCGACGGTCGTACCGCGCTGGGCTTGCTCGAGACGATTCCGGTGAAGGGCCCGGCTGCAGCGACGGGTTATGACCGCGTCGTGCAGTTCGGGGAGTCGTGGCCGGACACCGACGGGAACGGGTGCGACACGCGAAACGACATCCTGGTGCGCGATCTGCAGGACGTCGACCGCGACGGCTCGTGCAGGGTCATCTCCGGCACACTGGTCGGACCGTACACGGGCAAGCAGATCGCGTTCCAGCGCGGTCAGGACACGTCCCACCTGGTGCAGATCGACCACGTCGTCGCGTTGCAGAACGCGTGGATCACGGGAGCGCAGCAGACGACGTACGAGGTGCGCGTCGCGTTCGCGAACGATCCGTTGAACCTGCTGGCCGTCGACGGTCCGACGAACTCTTCGAAGGGCAGTTCGAATGCGGCGTCATGGCTGCCGCCGAACAAGGCGTTCCGATGCGATTACGTCGCGCGCCAGATCTCCGTCAAGGCGGCATACGGCCTCTGGGTGGTGCCGCCCGAGAAGGAGGCCATGCAGCGCGTCCTGTCGGCCTGCCCGGACCAGCCCGCCTACGCGTCCGGCTACGACGCGGCCCCGAACGTGGAGCCGCGGGCCGAGCCGGAACCGCCCGTGGAGGAGCCCGCCCCCGCGCCGGCCCCCGCTCCGCAGGAAGAGCAGCCCCCGCCGGCGCCGGAGCACGTGCACTTCGAGAACTGCACCGCGGCACGCGACGCGGGAGCCGCCCCCCGTGCATCGCGGCGATCCGGGATACGCGCGCCATCTCGACCGCGACGGGGACGGCGTCGGCTGCGAGTAGAACTCGGCGGGTCCCCTCCGCGGGGGCCGCGACGGCTCGCCCACAGGCGACGGATCTCGAACGTTATCTGAGGATCCGTCACTTCGCGTCCCTGCGCCCGGTCGCGCCCCTCCTACCGTGAGACGACCCTCACGAAAGGAGCCACCATGGCACAGTTCACCGTCGACAGCGAGTCTCTGCTCGCCACCCGCGCCGAGGTCTCGGCCGGATCCGATCGCCTGCGCGGCGAGGTCGCGTTCATCATGGGCCGCGTGCAGCAGCTCGAAGCGGCCTGGCAGGGAAGCGCCGCCCAGGCGTTTCAGGGGCTGGCCGCGGAGTGGCAGGCGCTGCACCTGCAGGTCGAGGAGGCGCTCGACAATCTGGCGCGCCGTCTGGAGCTCGCCGGCACCGGCTACCAGCAGGTTGAGGCCGACGTGGCCAGCATGTTCCGCTGAGACGAAACGAGGCTGCCCCTCCTCCCGAGTGGGGGAAGGGGCAGCCTCGTGAGAGGGGGCTGGATCAGAAGTCCATGCCACCCGCGTCGGGGCCGGCAGCCGGGCCAACAGGCTCGGGCTTGTCGGCGACGACGACCTCGGTCGTGAGGAAGAGGCCAGCGATCGATGCGGCGTTCTGCAGCGCCGAACGCGTGACCTTCGCCGGGTCGATGATGCCCGCCTCGAGCATGTCGACGTACTCACCGGTCGCGGCGTTGAGGCCTTCACCCGAGGGCAGCTCGCGCACCTTCGCGGCCACGACGCCCGGCTCGAGGCCGGCGTTGAGGGCGATCTGCTTGAGCGGCGCCTCGAGGGCCACCTGCACGAGGCGTGCGCCCGTGGACGCGTCGCCATCGAGCTCCAGCTTGTCGAACGCCGTCGCAGCAGCCTGGATCAGCGCCACGCCACCACCGGGGACGATGCCCTCATCGACGGCAGCCTTCGCGTTGCGAACGGCGTCCTCGATGCGGTGCTTGCGCTCCTTGAGCTCCACCTCGGTCGCGGCACCGGCCTTGATGACGGCCACGCCGCCCGCGAGCTTCGCCAGACGCTCCTGGAGCTTCTCGCGGTCGTAGTCGCTGTCGGTGGCGTCGATCTCGCGGCGGATCTGGGTCACGCGACCCTCGATCTGCGCCTGCTCGCCCGCACCCTCGACGATCGTCGTCTCGTCCTTCGTGACGATGACCTTGCGGGCACGGCCGAGGAGGTCGAGCTCCGTGTTCTCGAGCTTGAGGCCCACCTCTTCGGTGATGACCTGGCCGCCCGTGAGGATGGCGATGTCCTGCAGCTGCGCCTTGCGACGGTCACCGAAGCCCGGCGCCTTGACGGCGACGGCCTTGAAGATGCCACGGATCTTGTTGAGCACGAGCGTTGCGAGCGCCTCGCCCTCGACGTCCTCGGCGATGATGACGAGCTCCTTGCCCGCCTGCATGACCTTCTCGACGACGGGCAGGAGATCCTTGATGTTCGAGATCTTCTGGTTCGCGAGCAGGATGTACGGCTCCTCGAAGACCGCTTCCTGACGGTCAGCGTCCGTCACGAAGTACGGGTTGAGGTAGCCCTTGTCGAAGCGCATACCCTCGGTGAGCTCGAGCTCCGTACCGAAGGCCTGAGCCTCCTCGACGGTGACGACGCCTTCCTTGCCGACCTTGTCGATCGCCTCGGCGATGAGCGCGCCGATCTCGGGGTCGGAAGCGGAGATCGATGCCGTCGCAGCGATCTGCTCCTTCGTCTCGACCTCCTTGGCGCTTGCGAGCAGCTCGGCCGTGACGGCCGCAACGGCCTTCTCGATGCCGCGCTTGAGGCCGACGGGGTCGGCACCGGCTGCAACGTTGCGCAGGCCCTCACGGACGAGCGCCTGGGCGAGGACGGTGGCCGTCGTCGTGCCGTCGCCGGCGACGTCGTCGGTCTTCTTCGCGACCTCCTTGACGAGCTCGGCACCGATCTTCTCGTACGGGTCCTCGAGCTCGATCTCCTTGGCGATCGACACACCGTCGTTCGTGATGGTGGGAGCGCCCCACTTCTTCTCAAGCACGACGTTACGGCCGCGCGGGCCGAGCGTCACCTTGACGGCGTCGGCCAGCTGGTTGAGGCCGCGCTCGAGGCCACGACGGGCCTCCTCGTCGAAAGCGATCATCTTTGCCATGTGTTTCGTCCCTCCCGGACGTAGGCGGTGGTCATTAGCACTCCTAGGGACGGAGTGCTAATAGCATTCTGGCACTCGACCCCCTCGAGTGCAAACCCCTCCCCCGGGATCAGTCTCCGGGCAGGCGATCGAGCCCGACGACGACGGTCAATCCACCCTCGCTCTGCTCGTCGAAGTCCGCGCTCTGCGCGATCGCCTCGACGCCGAGTTCCTCTGCCAGCCCGCGGGCGGCGGCTTCATCTTCCGTGTCGACATAGAAGACGGTGGTCGTCTCGAAGTCGGTCACATCTGCGGGCAGGTCCGCGACCGTATCCTCGCTCCACCCTGCGCCGAGGACCGTCTCACGCACCGCATCGGCTGCCTCGACCTCCGGGGTGCCGTTGACCACGAGAACGAAGTAGTCGGTGTCGAGGACACCCTCGACCTCCTCCGTCTGCTCCGCCGTCGGCGGCGGCTCGGGAAGATCGATCGCCTGCGTGTTCGACAGCGCGAGGAACGCGAAGATGCCAGCCACCGTCAGCACGACGACCGCAAGCACCCACCACAGGAGGATGACCAGCCACCGCAGACGCGGCGGAGGCGCACGGTGGGCGCCGACGCGTGCGGAATCGCGCGGGACGTCGTCGAAGCGATCACGCGGGAAGGTGGAGGTCGGCATCCCGCTCATCATAGAGAATCGCGTCAGCGATCACCTGAGGAGGCGAGCACGACGCGCGGCGCGGGCCTCGCGCAGGCGGCGCAGGCGGCCGACGAGCATCGGGGCGTGCGCCTGGGCGAGCGGATCATCGACGAGGCGGCCGAGGAGCTGGTAATACCGCGCCGGCTCGAGCCCGAGTCGCTCGCGCACCGCCTCTTCCTTGTCGGCGGTGTGCTTCGGCCACTCGGCCTCGAAGGCGAGAAGTGCCCGCGAGCGTTCATCGAGCGTGCCCTGACGCTGATGATCGAGCTGAGCGTTCGACATATCTTGACGGTAACGCGCGCGGCAGGCGCTGCGGCTGAGGCGCGCCTGGGAAGCGACGGATGGGGCCGGCCACGTCACGCCGCGAGCGGGCGCATCGCGTCCGGCGAGACCTACGCGTCGCGGATCCAGGCTCCGAGCGGGTCGGTCTGCGCGATCGCGCGGCCGTCCATCGCGAGCACGAAGCCGTCCCAGCTCTCCGCGTCGATCGGCGGGTCCCACGCGTCGTACAGCGCGGGTGGATCGATCGTGATCCACCGCGCAGGGAGGCCGGCGATCTCCTCGTGCAGGCGCGTACGCGCCGCGTGCGGAAGGTGCGGCAGCACGCCCGGCGTCGTGATGACGAGCGTCGCGTCCTGCGGCGCACCGGCGGCGAGATCGGCAAGCGCGGTCCCGGCCGACGCGTCGCCGGCGACGACGAGTGGCGGATCCGCCCGCGCGACGTCGAGAGCGCCGTCGACGCGCTCCTGACGCGCCGCCTCCCCCGGCCAGACGAGTCCCGAGATCCAGGCGCGGTCGGCGTCGTCGCGCGGGTCGCGCGGGTGCAGATCAATACCCGCGCGCCAGACGATGTCGGGCAAGCGCCGCGGCGCGCGGAGGCCGCCGCGCAATTCGCTCACGATCTCCACGGAGCCGTCGCCGAGGGCGGTCTCAGATCCGTCCTCATCACGGAACCGGTAGGCGTACCGATCCGGCAGCAGGCAGAGCCCGGCTGACGCGCCGACCTCCAGGAGGGCGATCGGGCCGCGCACGCGAGAGAGGGCGACGAGGAGCGGGGCGCACCGCAGCGGATCGTTCGTCTGCGTCGTCCGCTGCGCGCACTCGGCGACGATGCGCTCGGCGTTCGCGAGGAAGAACTCTGCCCACTCGGCGTACCCGCCGAGGCCGACCCCCAGCAAGCGCGTCACAGCGAAGACGAGCGGTGGTTGGCGGCGCGGCGCGGGCAGGTCGGCGAGGATCCCCGCGATGCGTTCGTCGCCCGCGACCCCCTCCGCCCATTCCGCGTATCGGTCGCTTCGGCCGGGAGCCTCCTGCCGCGCGAAGCGCTCGTAGCGCTCGCGCACCTCGTTCGCGTCCATTCCGCCAGTCTCTCGCACCAACCGCCGCACGGCGAGGAGGTCACGCTCCGCAACCGCGGATCCGCGGAGACGCTGCGCTCGGCTGTTACGGCGGATGTCCGCGGCACCGGGGCAACGGATCCCGCGCCGACATGCGGGCGTATCCTGAGGACATGGCTTACGAGATCCAGAAAAGCGACGAGGAGTGGCGCGCCGAACTGTCCGCCGAACAGTACGCGGTGCTCCGCGAGCAGGGCACGGAGCGCGCATGGACGGGCGAGCTCCTCGACGAGGAACGCGCCGGCCTCTACACCTGTGCCGCGTGCGGTGCCGAGCTGTTCAAGAGCGGCACGAAGTTCGACTCGAACTGCGGCTGGCCGAGCTTCTACGAGTCGATCCGGCCCGAATCCGTGCAGCTTCTGGATGACAGCAGCCACGGCATGCAACGCACCGAGGTGCGGTGCGCACGCTGCGGCGGCCACCTCGGCCACGTCTTCCCCGACGGCTTCGGCACGCCCACCGGCGACCGCTACTGCATGAACTCGCTCTCGCTGAACTTCACGCCCGACGCGGGCTGAACATGACACGAATGCACCTTCCCCGCCGGGGGAAGGTGCATTCGTGTCATGTGGGGTGTTCAGATGACGTGGATACCGCACTCGACCTTCGTCGATCCCGCCCAGCGACCGGACCGCGGATCCGCGCCGTCGGCCACGGGCTTCGTGCACGGCTCGCAGCCGATCGACGGGTAGCCGTTGTCCAGAAGCAGATTCATCGGGACGCCGTGGCGATCGGCGTACGCGGAGAGCTCGTCGCTCGTCCACCCCACCAGCGGATTCACCTTGACGAGGCCGTTCTTGTGATCGAACGTGACGAGCGGGGCGAACGCGCGCGTCGACGACTCCTCGCGGCGCACGCCCGAGATCCACACCTCGTAGCCGCGCAGTGAGTCGCGCAGCGGCTCGACCTTGCGCATCGCGCAGCAGTACTCGGCATTGGTCGCGAACAGGTCGGATCCGTAGGCGGCATCCTGCTCGCCCGGCGTCAGGTCGGGCGTGACGTCGACGACGCGGATGTCGAGTTGCCGCTGGGCCTCGTCGCGCGTCGCGATCGTCTCCACGAAGTGATAGCCAGTGTCGAGGAAGAGCACGTCGACGCCGGGGATCGACTGCGAGACGAGGTGCGGCAGCACGGTGTTCGCCATCGACGAAGCAACGGCGACGGCTCCCGGGTCGAACGTCTCGGCGACCCAGGCGAGCGCCGCACGGGCGTCGGCTTCCTGATCCATTCCGCTCCGGAGCGCCGCGATGCCGTCACGGGCGACCCGCTCGAGATCGTCCGCCGTGCGGCGTCCGCGCGTGCGCGGGGCGAGGCTCGTCGTCATTGCAGTGCCTCCTCATCGGCGCGGTGTGCCCATTGCGCGAACGTCTCCTCGCCCTCGCGATCGGCGTCGTACCGGCGCGCGACTCGTTCGACGTAGTCGGCGATGTCGTCCGCGGCGACCTTGAGGCCGCGCACGGTGCGCCCGAGCCCGGCTTCGTCGCGATCCTGCGATGCGAGACCGCCGCCGAGGTGCACCTGGAAGCCCGGAACCTTGTTGCCGTCGTCGTCCGTGATCAGCTGGCCCTTGAGGCCGACGTCGGCGGTCTGCACCCGAGCGCAGGAGTTGGGGCAGCCGTTGACGTGCAGGCTCAGCGGCGCCGGCAGGTCGGTGCCGGCGAAGCGCTCCTCGATCTCCTCGACCGCACGCGCCGCAGTGTCCTTCGTCTCGACGATCGCGAGCTTGCAGTATTCGATGCCGGTGCAGGCGATCGTGCCGCGGCGGATGAGGCTCGGTCGCGCGCTGAAGCCGAGCTCGTCGAGCCCCTGGATCAGCGACTCGACGCGCTCCTCGTCGATGTCGAGCACCAGGAGCTTCTGGTGCGGCGTCGTGCGCACGCGCGTCGACCCGTGACGTTCGGCGAGATCGGCGAGCTTCGTCAGCCGCTCCCCCGACAGGCGACCGACGAGCGGCGCCGCTCCCACGAAGAATCGGCCGTCCTTCTGGCGGTGGACACCGATGTGGTCGCCCGGCCCCGTCGGCCGCGTCGGCGCCGGACCGTCAGCGAGCGCGTAGCCGAGGTACTCGGTCTCCAGCACCTCACGGAACTTTTCGGGCCCCCAGTCGGCGAGGAGGAACTTCAGCCGCGCCTTGTTACGCAGGCGCCGGTAACCGTAGTCGCGGAAGATGCTCGTGACGCCGCTCCACACTTCGGCCACCTGGTCGGGTCGTGCCCAGGCGCCGAGCCGCTCCCCGAGGCGGGGAACGGCGGCGAGCGCGCCGCCGACCCAGACGTCGTATCCGATGCCGTGTTCCGGATGGTCGATCGCCACGAACGAGATGTCGTTGATCTCGTGGACGACGTCCTGGCTCGGGTGACCCGTGATCGCGGTCTTGTACTTGCGCGGCAGGTTCGCGAAGGCAGGATCCCCGATGTAGCGCTCGGAGATCTCGCGAATCTGCGGCGTCGGATCGATCAGCTCGTCGGCCGCGACGCCTGCCACGGGGGATCCCAGAATCACGCGCGGCACGTCGCCGCACGCCTCGGTCGTATGCAGTCCGACCGCCTCGAGTCGCCGCCAGATCTCGGGAACGCTCTCGATCTCGATCCAGTGCAGCTGCACGTTCTGCCGGTCGGTGAGGTCAGCGGAGCCGCGAGCGAAGTCCGTCGAGATCTCGCCGATCACGCGCAGCTGTTCGGTCGTCAGCTGGCCGCCGTCGATGCGCACCCGCAGCATGAAGTACTCGTCCTCGAGCTCGTGCGGCTCGAGCGTCGCGGTCTTGCCGCCGTCGATTCCCGGCTTGCGCTGCGTGTACAGACCCCACCAGCGGAATCGGCCGTGCAGGTCGGTCGAATCGATCGACGCGAACCCGCCCTTCGCGTAGACGTTCTCGATGCGTTCGCGGACGTTCAGTCCGCCGTCTTCGCGCTTGAACTCCTCGTTCGCGTTGAGCGGCTCGGTGCCGTCGATCTTCCACTGGCCGTGCGGCTTCTTCGCGCCGCGCGCGGCGCGGGTCCGTGCCCCCCGGTTGGCCGTGTTCGGCGTGGTGTCCGTGCTCATCGCTGCCCTCCGTGGATCGCCCTCGAGACGACACTAGGGAGTGAACGCAACCGCGGCATCTGTGTGACGACTCATGGCGTCACGAGGGGTAATGCTGTCTCCCACGGGATGGTCAGACCAGCAGGTCTTCGAGCGCCGCGGCCGCGGCGGCGTGAGCCGCCGTGAGCGCGATGCCGGAGGGGAGAACGCGGGCAACCCCGCCCGATTCGCGGACGATGACGAGGCTCGCGGCGTGGTCGATCGCGCTGTAGCGGTGCACGAGCGCCGCCATGCCTCGACCGAGCGCGGGTCCCGCGAGCGTTGCCGTGCCCGAACCGAGGATCCGCAGCGTGCAGTGGCTCGCGGCGAGACGCTCGATCAACGGCAGCAGACCCGCCCACGGCGCCGCGCCGGCGAGTTCGGTTGCGACCATGCGACCGACGAGCGGTTCCGGGGCCGCGATCGCGGGCGCGACGATCCGCACCCCCTCACGCCAGGCTCCTCGGCCACGCGCGGCGACGATCGGCACGCTCTCATGCGGGTCGAGGATGGCGCCCACGACCGGCTCACCGCCCTCGACAAGGGCAAGCGAGAAGCTCGTCCACGGCATGCCGTTCGCGAGGTTCGCCGTGCCGTCGACCGGGTCCAGGTACCAACACGGCACGGCCCCGTCGGTCTCTCCGCCGTACTCTTCGCCGACGATGTCGTGTTCAGGGAACTGCGCACCGAGGACAGCGCGCACCCGGCGCTCGACCGCGCGGTCGACTTCGGTGACATGATCAGCGGGGTTCCGCTTCGTCTCGATCGCGCCGACGCCCTGCCTGAGCGCTGCGCGTACGGCGCAGGCGGCCTCCCTCGCGAGTTCGCCCACGATCGCGAGCCGACGAGCGACCTCATCGGGGAGGGCCCCGCGCGCCGCGTCGAGGTCGTCGGTCGTGATCGAATCGACGCCCAGGCGCGCGAGATGCGCGGCCTGGGCGGCGTGGTTGACGGTCCAGCACGCCACACGCGCGCCGAGCGCGTGCACGGCATCGACGAACGCGCCGCCGACCAGCAGGTGTTGCGCGTTGACGAACGCCGGACGCAGCTCGGCGAGATCGTCGTCGGTCGGCGCTTCCGCGGACGACCACGGCTGGTGAATCACGGCGTCAGGTAGCTGCGCACGGACCACCCGCATGGCTTCGAACGCACCGCACCACTCCGTGAGCTCCTCGGCACCGGCGCCGCGGACGACGTCTGCGGCGGGGCCGGCCGGATCCGGGATCTCCATGTCGATGAGCAGGCGCACGCCCGCGTCGCGCACGAGAGCGATCGCGGCGGCGAGCGTGGGGATCCGGTGTTCACCACCGCCGACCGCCGACACGTCGTCGAGCGTCATCTGGTCGATGCGGCGCGGGTCACCCCACAGTCGCTCCAGCGTCGCGTCGTGCAGCAGCACCACGGCGCCGTCCATCGTCAGGCGGACGTCGATCTCGACGACGTCCGCGCCCCACGCGATCGCGTCGCGGATCGCAGCGAGGGTGTTCTCGCGCGCTGCTCCGGATCGGTGTCGGCCGCGATGCGCCACAAGCCGCGGCCCGGTCACGCCGCCAGCTCCGTCTCGACGGGGGCATCGTCCTCGGCGAGGATCCCATCGACGTAGCGGAGCGCGTGTGCGAAACGGATCCGCACGTGGTCCCCGACCGCCGGTGCCTCTCCGCTGACGAAGGCCCGGAGGTCGTGGCCGCGCGCGGCGAGGGCGACCTCGACGAAGTGCCCGTGCGGCAGCACGCGCGTCACGCGAGCCGGGATCCCGTCATCCACGAGGGCGACGTGCTCGGGACGCACCATGTACTGCACGCTGTCCTCGCCCTCGCCGAGGTCGAGCGCCGGCACCCAGTTGCTCCTCCCGATGAACCTCGCGACGAACTCCGTCGCCGGCGCGCGATAGAGGTCTGCGGGATCCGAGACCTGCTCGATCCGGCCGCCGTTCATCACGGCGACGCGGTCGGAGACGGCCATCGCCTCTTCCTGGTCGTGCGTGACGAGCACCGTCGTGATTCCGAGTCGCTGCTGGATGTCGCGGATCTCCTCGCGGACGCGGACGCGCAGTTTGGCGTCGAGGTTCGACAGCGGCTCATCGAGCAGCAGCAGCTTCGGACGCTGCACGAGGGCCCGCGCGAGCGATGCGCGCTGTTGCTCCCCGCCGGAGATCCGTGCAGGACGACTGCGCGCGTGGTGGGTGAGACCGACGAGCTCGAGCACCTCGGCGACGCGCTCGTCGGCCTCACGGCGAGGCGTCCTCGCCACACGCAGGGGGTAGCCGACGTTCTTCGCGACCGTCATGTGCGGCCACAGGGCGTAGTTCTGAAACACCATGGCGCTGGGTCGTTTGTCCGGTCCCAACGGCGTGACGTCGCGCCCCGCGACCTCGACGCCGCCGCGATCGGGCGCGAGGAAGCCCGCGATCATGCGGAGAGTGGTCGTCTTTCCGCAGCCGGACGGTCCGAGAAGCGCGACGAGCTCTCCCGGTGCGATGGTGAGCGAGAGGTCGTCGACGATCGTGCGACCGCCGAGCGTCTTCGTCAGGCTCGCGAGGCGCAGGCCGGGGACGTGGGAAGAGGGTGTCGTGTCGAGCACGGTGCTCCTAGCGGATCTGGAAGCCTTCGGCGAGCTGTCCGCCCATGATGTATCGGCGGGTCAGCAGCAGGAGGACGACGGAGGGAATGGTCAGCAGAAGCGCGAAGACGGCGGCGACCTGCTTGGGATGGTTGAGGACGAGCGAGTACATCTCGGTGGGCATCGTCATGAACGACGGCGCTCCGATGAGGTAGGTGCCCTGCGCCTCGTCGAACGAGGCGAGGTACGACATCACGGCGGCGACAAGGATCCCCGGAAGCGCCATCGGGAGCGTCACGGTGAGGAACACGCGCAGCTTTCCGGCGCCGGCGTCACGTGCCGCCTCCTCGAGTGAGCGCGGCACGGCCGAGAACGCGGCGGCCGGGATCCAGGTCATGAACACGACGGTGCCGATGACATGGACGATGATGATGCCGAGCGCCGTCTCCATCAGCCGCAGGCCGTAGAACACGGTCGCCATCGCGACGAACAGCCCCATTTTCGGGAAGGCGTTCGTCGCGAACAGACCCACGAGGAAGATGCGGCGGCCGGGGAAGTTGAATCGCGAGAAGGCGTACGCGGCGGGCAAGCACACGAGCGCGGAGACGGCGACGGTGATCGGGGCGAAGAACAGGGAGTTCTGGATCGCCGAGAACAGACCGGGGTCCGCAAGGACCACGCTCCACCAGTCGAGGGTGAGACCGGCGGGAAGCAGTGATGGATACGTCCACTCGGTTGCGAATGCATGAGCCGTGAGCCACACGAGCGGCCCGAGGATGAACCCGGCGATCGCGACCACGAGTGCGGCGAAGAGCACGCGGCCTCCCGCGCGCCGCAGGAGCGACGACATCACACCCTCCCTTCCTGTTTGGCGCTGCGGAAATTCGCCCACACGTACAACGCGGCCACGCCGGAGGCGATGACGAAGACGACGACCGCGATCGCTGCGGCCTGCTGGGGCTGATTGAACGACTGGAAGTACTTGCTGATGTCGACACCGAGCTGCTGCGGCGCGTTGGGACCGGTGAAGTACGGCACCGTGAACTGCCCGAGCACGCCGATCGCCGTAAACGTCGCGGCGATGACGAGAGGGATCCCCGCCATCGGCACCAGCACACTCCGGATGATCGCGAGCGTCGAGGCCCCGGCATCGCGGGCCGCGTCGATGAGCGCGTCAGGAACAGCCTGCATGCCGGACGTCGACATGAGGAGCGCGAACGGCAGGTTGACCCATACCGATGCGATGACGACGCCGGTGATGGTGAACCCGAACACGGGCGCGTCGAGCCCGAACTGCGCGAACACACTGCGCACGAAGCCGTCTCCCGAATAGAAGGTCAGGATCGCCCACGAGGCGATGACCACCGGGATGAACAGCGGCACGATTCCGATTCCCGAGAGCACGGCGCCCGTCCAGCCGCCGCGCAGGCGCAGGATGACGGCGATGCCGATCGCGAGCGCGAGGGTGACCACCGTGGTCACGAGGGTGACGAACACGGTGGCACCGAGGTCGCGTCCGAAGCGGACGTCTGCGAACAGTTGCGCGTAGGCGTCGAGCGTCACGAGCCCATCGGCCTCATAGACGTTCTGTCCGATGGCGGCAGCGGTGCTGTTGAGTCCGCCGGTCATACCGAAGCTGAAGCCGATCGACAGCAGCACCGGCAGGCCGACGAACAGAGCGATGAGCACGACCGGCGGCAGCGCCATCGAGAAGCCGACGACGCGGTGGCGCGCCGCGGCGCGCTCGCTGGCCGAACGGGCGGGGCGCTCACGCAACGCCGTGCGTACCCCGCCCGTCGCCGTCAGAGTCTCCGCGCTCACGGAACGCGCTTGTCCCACTCGTTCGCCATGTCGGCGGAGATCTCGCTGTAATAGCCCGGGCGGAGCGCATCAGGATCCGCGTCGGCGAACCGGTCGGCCACCTCGCCGGGAAGCGCGTCGAGAGCGACCACCGGATATCCGGAGATCTGGTCGGCGATGATCTGCTGGCCGTCCGAGCTGAGCACGAAGTTGACGAGATCGATCGCGGCCTCGTGCTGCTCGCTCGTTCTCGGGATCCCGAGGTACGACGCGCTCCCCGTGAAGCTCGGGTCGCTGATCTGCGCGTAGGCCACCGTGTCCGGGATGAGCCCCGTCTCCTGGCCCGTGATGAACTGGTCGCTCCACACGGGCGCCATCGAGATCTCACCACCGGCGAGCAGCTCCAGCACCTGGTTGTTGCCGTTCGGATACACGCCGCCCTGGTAAACGAACTCCCCGAGCTGGCTGAGACGCTCGAATCCGGCGTCCCACCCGGCTTCGAGCTCCTTCGCGTAACCGGTGCGCATCGCCTCCTGGTCGTCAGCAGAGAGATAGCTGTCGAGCACGGTCGTGACGAAGGCGCCGCCCGAGCCGCCGGTCGACGGCGAGTTGTAGGCGAACTCGCCCGGGTTGTCCTCGATCCAGGTCAGCAGCTCGTCGAGGGTGCGCGGTGGCGCGTCCACGGTCGTCGTGTCGTAGGCGAGCAGAACGGACGATGCGCGATAGGGAATGCCCACGCCCTTGCCGGCGTCGATTGTGCCCTCTGGCACGGTCTCGAGACCGGCGACGGTGCTCTGGTCGATCTCGAGCAGGGTGTCCGCCTCAGCGGCGCTCGAGATGACGAACCCGGCATCGACGAGATCGAACCCCGGGGCGTCCCCGGCCTGCGTCGCCGTCGTCAGCTTCGCCACGGTCTGCTGATCGTGCTCGCCATGCAGGTCGATCGCGGTGTTCACCGTGACGTCGGGGTTCTGCTCCTCGTAGGCGGGAATGATGCCCTGCTCCCACAGGTCCTGCACGTTGGTGTCGCCGGAGATGAAGACGGTGAGGCTCGATCCGTCGACGGTCGTGGTATCCGCCGCTGTTCCACTCGCCGCGATGGGCCCGCAGGCTGTCAGTGCGCCGACGGCGCACAGCGCAGCCGCGGCAGTCGTGAGTGTTCGCTTGGTGATCACGGGCACGTTTCCTTCTGTCGGGGGAATCTGCGCGACGGTCATCGCACCGTTTCGATCGTTGGCCCCGGAGGTGGCCGCACGGTGAATAACGGGAGACGGATTGTCGGTGTCGAGACGAACGAATCGAAACGTTGCGATCGAGCGTTACTGTGGCGGTGTGGCAACCGGAACATCAGGAGCGTCGCCCGCGCCGAGCGGGCGCAAGGGACGGGCCACGATCGCCGACGTTGCGGCGCGTGCCGGGGTGTCGACGTCCACGGCATCGCTCGCGTTTCGCGGATCGGAGCGCGTCCGTGACGCGACGCGGGATCGCGTCTTCACCGCTGCGACGGCGCTTGACTATCGGGGGCCGCATCCCGTCGCCAGTTCGCTGCGGAGGGGCCGCACGGGGATCGTGGGGATCGTCATCGCCGAGCGCGTCGGCCTGGCATTCCAGAACCCCGTCGCTCTCGCGACGATGGACGGGTTGTCGGAAAGCCTCGAAAGCGTCGGATACGGGCAGCTGCTGCTGCCCGGCCGCGCGACGATCCGCGAACGGCCAGAACCATTCGGATCCCTACCCGTCGATGCGATCGTCTTCGCCACGCGCGGCGAGGAGTTCGACGGCCTCCTCCCGACCGTCCGAGCCCGCGGCGTTCCGATGGTGGGCATCGAGGGTCCGCACGCCGATGACGTCACGCTCGTCGAGGTCGACGACCGGGGAGGCATGCGTCGACTGGCAGAACAGGTCGCCGCGCTCGGGCACAGGGACGTCGGCGTCATCATGCGCACCACCGAGCTCGGCCACTCGCGAGGCCCGGGACCGATCGAACCGATCACCGCGGGGATGACGACGATCGCGAACCGCACGATCCACGGCCGCCTCGACGCAGTCGCGCGGGTGTTCCCCCACGCGCTGCGCGTCGAGGCGGGCGGACGCGACGCGGCGGCGGGTGCCGAAGCCGCTCGTGTGCTCCTGACGCGGCCGCGCCGACCGACCGCGATCCTCGCGCAGAACGACATCCTCGCGGCCGGTGCGATCGCGGCCGCTGACGCCCTCGGGATCCGCGTGCCCGAGGAACTTTCGGTGACGGGCTTCGACGGAGTCGAGATCCCCTGGCTCGATCGTCAGCTGACCACCGTGCGGCAGCCGCTGCGCGGACGGGGGCGCGCAGCGGGGCGCCTCGTGGGCGAGCTTCTCGAGGGCGGCACCCCCGACGGTGTGATGCTGCCGGTCGAACTCGTCCCCGGCACAACGACCGCTCGTCCCCCGCGTGGGCGCTGACGCAGCCATGCACGCACGGTGTTCCGGTGCTCTCGTGGGATGCGCGGTCAGGTGAACGGTGCCGGCTGAGGGGCTCGAACCCACGACCCCCGCTTTACAAGAGCGGTGCTCTACCAACTGAGCTAAGCCGGCGTGACCCGCGAACGGGCCGGATACAGCCTAGTCGGATTTGGGATCCGTCTCGCCGTAGGTGCGCTCACTCTCGAGCGTGAAGAGGAACTGGCTGAACTCCGCGGCGTCGTCGATCGCGCCGTCGTAGACGTTGCCGTCGACGATGACGACCGGCGCAGACAGGCCGACGCCGTCGGTACCGGGAATCGATCGCTCGAGCGCGCGGTCGGTGGCCTCGCTGACCCAGGGTGCGTAAGTGCGATCCGTGATGCAGTCAGCCACGCCCTCCGCGCCCGAGTCCGCAGCGATGTCCGCGAGCTCCGCGTCGGTGTGGCCCTCGGTCGACACCTCGGGCTGGTCGGTCAGCAGTGCCGTGTTGAAGGCGCTGAATGCGCGCGGCGACTCGGAGACGACGCACATCACGGCCCCCGCCGCCCGGGTGGAGTACTGCGTTCCGTTGGACTCCCCCGCGCGCAGCGAGACGGGGTGGTACGTGAGGTTGATGACGCCCTCGTCGACCCACTCGTACATCTCCGGGCCCAGTTCGGATTCGATCGTGCCGGCGTCGGGGTCGAGGTAGTCGACGTACACGTCGATGTCGAAGGGCTCGTCGACCTGCTCAGGGCGCTCGTCCTCGGGCAGGAGGCTCGTGACGTCGATGCCGTCGCCTGAGATGTTCTTCGGCAGCACGACGGGGCGGTCCAGCTCGGGGGCGACGGAGCGCCACACCCACCAGCCGGCCGCGACGACGGCCGCGATGATGACCACCGCGATGGCCACGCGGCGTGCGATCGTGCGTCGCTGGATCCGCGCGTTGACGCGCTTGGCCTTCTCGCGCACGGCATCGCGACGTTCGTTCGTCAGCGTCTCGTCGCTGTCATCATTCGTCATCTGGCTGCCCCCTCCTTGGTCCGTCGGGTACGGACGGCAACCCGCCGATCATAATGACGTGCCCTGAGAATCGCCCCGTCACCGGCTCCGTGCGGCATCCATCAGGGCAGCCGAGGACGTGTGCCATACTGAATCCGCGTCCGATGACGGGCGTGCGGCGCGCGCGAGTGCATCGCTCATTCACAACGGATCGTCCGGCACGTACCTGCCGGTGAAGGAGAAACTCATGGCAACAGTGACGTTCGACAACGCCACCCGTGTTTACCCCGGAGGCACTCGCCCCGCGGTTGACAAGCTCAACCTCGAGATCGGCGACGGAGAGTTCCTCGTCCTCGTCGGCCCCTCCGGTTGCGGAAAGTCCACCTCGCTCCGCATGCTCGCAGGCCTCGAAGAGGTCAACGACGGCGCCATCCGCATCGGTGACCGCGACGTCACCGACGTGCCGCCGAAGGACCGCGACATCGCGATGGTCTTCCAGAACTACGCGCTCTACCCCCACATGACCGTCGCCGACAACATGGGCTTCGCCCTGAAGATCGCCGGCGTCAACAAGGAGGAGCGTCGCAAGAAGATCGAGGAGGCCGCCGATCTACTCGACCTGCGCCCCTACCTCGACCGCAAGCCGAAGGCGCTCTCCGGTGGTCAGCGCCAGCGCGTCGCGATGGGTCGCGCGATCGTCCGCGAGCCGCAGGTGTTCCTCATGGACGAGCCGCTGTCGAACCTCGACGCGAAGCTCCGTGTGCAGACCCGTACGCAGATCGCGTCGCTGCAGCGCCGCCTCGGCGTCACGACGGTGTACGTCACGCACGACCAGACCGAGGCCCTGACCATGGGTGACCGCATCGCGGTGCTCAAGGACGGCGTCCTGCAGCAGGTCGGCACCCCGCGTGACCTGTACGAGCGCCCGCAGAACGACTTCGTGGCCGGCTTCATCGGCTCGCCCGCGATGAACCTCTTTCCGGCCGACCTCGTCGAGGGCGGCGTGCAGGTCGGCACGAAGGTCGTTCCGATCGAGCGCCAGGTCATCGACCGTGCGCACGGTTCGAAGGTCACCGTGGGCATCCGCCCCGAGGACTTCACGGTGGTGCCCGCGAGCGAGGGCGGCATCGAGGTGAAGGTCGACCTCGTCGAGGAGCTCGGCGCCGACGGCTACCTGTACGGCAGCGCCGAGATCGAGGGCACCGCGCAGGAGTTCGTCGTCCGCGTCGACGGCCGCAGCCACCCGATCGCCGGCGACGTCGTCACGCTCGCGCCGACGCCCGATCACATCCACGTCTTCGACGCCGAGACTGGCGAGCGCCTCATCGACAAGGCGATCGCCACGTCGATCTAATACCGCACAACGACAGGCGCCCGTCCCCGCGAGGGGGCGGGCGCCTGTCGTTGGTGACGCGCTCCACCTTCCAAAAATGCACCCAAACGGCGGGTTTTGAAGCCATTTGTGGAAGGTGGGCGGAAGGCGCCCGGCGGTGTGGTCGTCTCAGCCGCGGAGAGTGGAGATCTGGTAAAGCGCGACCGACGCTGCGATGCCGGCATTGAGCGACTCGGTCGCGTCCGAGATCGGGATCGAGACGATCTGGTCGCAGTTCTCGCTGACGAGGCGCGACAGCCCGTCGCCCTCGCTGCCGATGACGATCACGAGCGGGCGGTCGGCGAGCTCGATGTCGGGCATGCGCACGTCGCCGCCGCCGTCGAGGCCGAGCACGAACACGCCCTGCTTCTTGAGGTCCTTGAGCGTCTGCGTGAGGTTCGACGCCATCGCCACGGGGATCCGTGCGGCCGCGCCGGCACTCGTCTTCCAGGCCGCCGAGTTCACGCCGGCCGACCGGCGCTGCGGCACGATGAGGCCCTGGCCCCCGAACGCGGCCGTCGAGCGGATGATCGCACCGAGGTTGCGGGGATCGGTCACGCCGTCGAGCGCGACGAGAAGCGGCGTGAGGCCCTTGTCGACGATGTTCTCGAGCAGGTCCTGCGGGTGCGCGTACTCGTACGGCGGCACCTTGAGGGCGACGCCCTGGTGCACGCCGTCGAAACCGGCCATCCGGTCGAGTTCGGGCCGCGTGACCTCGAGGACCGGCAGCTCGCGCTTGTGAGCGAGCGAGAGCATCTCCTTCACGCGATCGTCCATTTCAACGCGCTGCGCAACGTACAGCGTCGTCGCGGGGATCCGCGTGCGCAGCGCCTCGAGCACGCTGTTGCGTCCCGTGACGTATTCGTTTTCGTCGTTCGGCCGGCGACGCGGCGCCGAACGCTGCTGCGGTCGCTTCGACGAACTCCGGTCGGCGAGCTGTTTGTTGCGGTGCGCCTTGTGATAGACCCGGTCCTCAGCCTTCGGCGTCGGTCCGCGACCGGCGAGCTTCGCCTTGCCCTTGCCGCCCGACCCCTTGGTCGCGCCCTTTTTGCCCTTGCTCGCGCCGGGCCGCCCTGGCTTAGCCATCGATGCTCCAAACCGTTCCATCACGGGTGTCTTCGAGAACGACGCCGATGTCCGCGAATAGGTCGCGGATCCGGTCGGCTGTCGCCCAGTCTTTGTTTTCGCGCGCCTCGGCACGCTGTTCGATCATCGCTCGGACGAGGGCATCCAGAGCGGAAGCCGCCTTGTCGTCGACGTCGCCTGATTCGAGCGGATCGATGGCGAGGATCGTCGTCATCGCCTTCACCTGATGATAGGCGATCTCGGCTGTGACCTCGTCGCCGCCGTCGAGAGCGCTGTTGCCGCTCCGCACCGTCTCGTGCAGCACGGCGAGCGCCTGGGGCACCGACAGGTCGTCGTCCATCGCGTGCGAGAACGCCTCCGGCAATGTGGCAGGCCGATCCGCCACCGCCACGACGCGTTCGGCGCGCACGAGGAAGGTTCGGATTCGCTCCAGCGCCGACGCCGCCTCCGCCCACGACGACTCCGTCAGGTCGAGGCTTGAGCGGTAGTGCGCGGCCGCGAGCGCGTAGCGCACGACGCGGGCGGACCGCTGGGAGAGCACGTCGCGCACGAGCGTGACGTTGCCGATCGACTTCGACATCTTCTGCCCGCCGGCGGTCACGAGACCGTTGTGCACCCAGTAGCGGGCGAACGGATCCCCCGCCGCCTCCGACTGCGCGAGCTCGTTCTCGTGGTGCGGGAACCGCAGATCGAGGCCGCCCCCGTGGATGTCGAATTCCGCGCCGACGTAGCGCAGTGACATGGCGGAGCATTCGATGTGCCATCCGGGGCGGCCCGCGCCCCATGGCGAGGGCCAGGAGGCATCGGCGGGCTCGTCCGGCTTCGTCCCCTTCCAGAGGGCGAAGTCGTGGGCATCGCGCTTGCCGCGCAGGTCGGTCTCGTCGCTGACCATGGCGTCGATGTCTTGGCGCGTCAGTGCTCCATAGCTCGGCCAGGAGCTCACATCAAAGTAGACATCGCCATCAGCCGCATAGGCATGACCGCGATCGATCAGCCGCTGGATGAAGTCCTGCATCTGCGGGATCGACGCAGTGGCGCGCGGCTCGTAGGTGGGCGGGAGGATGTCGATGGCGTCGTACGCGGCGGTGAACTCCCGCTCCATCCGGTACGCGAGCGCCCACCACGGTTCGTCGGCAGTGGCGTTCTGCAGCACCTTGTCGTCGATGTCGGTGACGTTGCGCACGTATGTGACGCGGCCGTACCTGTGCTCGAGCCAGCGGCGGAGCAGGTCGAAGGACAACGCCGCGCGCAGGTGACCGACGTGCGGCCCCGACTGCACGGTCGGTCCGCAGACGTACATCGTCACGTTGTTCTCGTCGAGCGGGAGGAACTCGCGAAGCGCCTGCACGCGCGTGTCGTAGAGCCGGAGGGTCACGGATCCCAGCCTAACTGCGCGGTACGACGAGGGCCGTCGCGATGACGTGCACCCCTTCGCCACGTCCCGTGAAGCCGAGCCGATCGGTTGTCGTGGCCGAGACCGTCACGGGGGCCCCGAGCGCGTCGCTGAGGGCGCGCTCGGCCTCCGCGCGACGCGGCGAGAACACCGGACGGTTCGCCTGCAGCTGCACCGCAACGTTGCCGATCTGCCAGCCCGCGTCGGCGAGGATCCGTGCGGTCTCCGCGAGGAACGCCTCGGCATGCGCGCCGGCGAACTCGGGACGGTTCGTGCCGAAGTGGGTGCCGATGTCGCCGAGGCCGGCGGCATTCAGCACGGCATCGACGATCGCGTGGCCGACCGCATCGCCGTCGGAGTGGCCCGACAGTGCCGGTTCGCCAGGCCACTCGAGACCCGCGAGCCATAGGGATCCGTCTCCGCCGTAACCGTGCACGTCCGTGCCAACGCCGACGCGCGGCAGGTGAGGTCGCCGAGCTTCGGGAAATTCGGCGAGCGTCTCGAGATTCTCCCGCTCATCGCCGAGCGCCGACGAATTCCGAGACGCTCGACGCACGAGATCGCGCGCGCGGGTGAGGTCGGCGGCGGTCGTGATCTTGAACGCGAGCGCGGATCCCTCCACGCGCAGCACGTCGTGACCCGCGTCGGCGACGAGCGCCGCATCGTCCGTGAATTCCTCGGTCGCGCGCTCGTAGGCGGTGTCCAGGACATCGCGGCGGAACCCCTGCGGCGTCTGCGCCGTCGCGAGCTCCGATCGGTCGACGGCGGCGGCGATCCGGGATCCGTCGACCCGCTTGATCGTGTCGATGACGTCGACGGCCGCAATGACGCCGTGCCCGGTCTCCCGCACGCGCTCGGCCACGCGGTCGATGACCTCCGGCGGCGTCAGCGCCCGCGCCGCGTCGTGCACCAGGACGAGGTCGACGTCCGGCCACACGCGCGCGAGCCCCGCAGCGACCGAGGACTGTCTGGTAGCGCCCCCGGCGACGACCGTCACGAGATCGCGACGTTGCTCACTCACGACAGCGGCCGGACCCGCATGCTGCGGGGACGGGGCGACGTCTCGCGGATCCGCGGCCCGCCGGTCCGCGTCATCCGCGGCCGCATGCGCGATCGACAGCGCTTCGCCGAGATACTCCTCCGGCGCGACGACGATCACCTGTGCCGGGGCGGCGGCGAAGACACCGTCGAGACAGTGCCGCAGGATCGGACTCTCGTCGATGCCGACGAACGCCTTGGGCGCTCCGGCGCCGAGGCGCGCGCCGCTGCCAGCGGCGACGATGACGATCGCGGTGTCGATTCGGGCGATGCTCACGGTACACAAACCTAGTCGCCCCGCACCTTTGGGTGCGGGGCGACGACAAACGGTGCGGTGCGCTTACTCGCTTGCGAGGGCCTCGTCGAGGATGCGCGCGGCTTCCTCCTCGTCGACCTTCTTCGCGAGCGCGACCTCAGACTCGAGCACCTGGCGCGCCTTGGCGAGCATGCGCTTCTCGCCCGCGGACAGTCCGCGGTCCTGATCGCGGCGCCACAAGTCGCGAACGACCTCACTGACCTTGATGACGTCACCGGAGGCGAGCTTCTCGAGGTTCGCCTTGTAGCGACGCGACCAGTTGGTCGGCTCCTCGGTGAAGGGCGCCTTCAGTACGTCGAAGACCTCCTTGAGGCCACTCTCATCGATGACGTCGCGAACGCCGACGAGGTCGACGTTGTCGGCGGGAACCTCGATCACGAGGTCGCCCTGTGTGACGTTGAGCTTGAGGTAGGTCTTCTCCTCACCCTTGATGACTCGGGTCTTCACTTCGGTGATGGTTGCGGCCCCATGATGGGGGTAAACGACAGTCTCGCCAACCTCAAAAAGCATATGAATTACGTCCTTCCCAGCCTTATCTACTTTACCACAGCGCAGGTTGTACTAGGATTCCGCTCCGACCGTCGAGTCGCGTCGTCAGAACGCGCGGCGACAGCGTCTAAGATGGAAGGTGGCCCCGCGTCATGTGTGGCGCTCGCACCACCAGGAGGATCCGTGAAATCGCGCTTCATCGCGTCTCTCGCCGCCGTCGGCTTCGTGCTCGTGACCGCGACCGGCTGCAACATGGTTACGACTCAGGCGACGACCTTCGAGTACACGGCCTCCGACGGCGTGAACCTCCCGGCGGCGGAGACCGACGGCCTTGACGTCCGCAACGCGTTCGTGGTCGCCGACTACGACGGCGCCGCCGGCAACTTCATCGCGGTCCTGGTCAACACCACCGACGAGGCGCAGACCCTCACGATCGACTGGGGCGACGGCGACGCGTCGATCGACGTTCCCGCCGACGAGACGGTGAGCCTCGGCGCGAACGCCGAGCCGGAGCTGATTGAGGACTTCGGGATCATGCCGGGCGCGACGGTCAGCATGTACATCCAGCCGGGCCTCGGCGAAGGCGTCGAGATCGAGGTTCCCGTCCTCAACAACTGCCTGACCGAGTACTCCGACCTCGCACCCAACGACGAGTACGACGCCGAGTTCTGCGCGCCGGTGCTCGAGGTCGACACCGAGCACTGATCCTCTCGGATCAACGAGTGAGGGCCCCGCGAATCGCGGGGCCCTCACTCGTTGGATGCCTATCCCTCGAAACGGTAGCCGAGACCGCGCACGGTCACGAGCATCTGCGGCTTCGACGGCGTCACTTCGATGCGCGACCGGATCCGCTTGATGTGCACGTCGAGCGTCTTCGTGTCGCCGAAATAGTCGGAGCCCCACACGCGGTCGATGAGCTGACCGCGCGTGAGCACGCGCCCTGTGTTGCGCATCAGCAGCTCGAGCAGTTCGAACTCCTTCAACGGCATCGCGATCTGCTCGCCGTCGACCGAGACGGTGTGACGGTCGATGTCGAGCGTCACCCGCCCGGCCTCCAGCACATGCTCGTCGAGGTCGTCCTCTGACGCCATCGAGCGACGCAGGACGGCCCGCATGCGGGCGAGAAGCTCCCGCGACGAGTACGGCTTGGTCACGTAGTCGTCGGCACCGAGCTCCAACCCGACGACGATGTCGACCTCGCTGTCCTTCGCGGTCAGCATCACGATCGGTACGGAACTCGTCGTGCGGATCTGACGACACACCTCCGTTCCCGGCATTCCCGGGAGCATGAGGTCGAGCAGGATGACATCCGCGCCGCCCTCCCGGTACCGGCGGAGGGCCTTCTCTCCGTCGTCCGCGATCTCCACCTCGAAGCCCTCACGCTGCAGCAGATACGCGAGCGGATCCGCGAGGTCGGGTTCGTCTTCCACGAGCAGAACGCGCGTCATGCCTTCTCTTCCTTCCGTTGCGCGGCGAGCTTCGCCGCGCGCTTGGCGTGTCTCTTCCCGGACGCGGATTCTTCCGTGTCGACCGCGGGAAGGCAGATGGTGAACGTCGATCCGTGGCCCTCGCGCGACCACAGCCGCACTTCGCCCCCGTGACGCTGGATCGCGTGCTTGACGATCGAGAGGCCGAGCCCGGTTCCGCCGGTGTGACGTGAGCGCGCCTGGTCGGCGCGGTAGAACCGTTCGAAGATCCGCTTCTGGTCGTCTTCCGTGATGCCGATGCCCTGGTCGGTCACCGCGATCTCGACGATGCCGTCCTCGACCCGCACGCCGATGCCCACGCGCGAGCCCGCCGGCGAGTACGCGACGGCGTTGGAGACGAGGTTGCTGAGCGCCTCGACGAGCACGCGAGCGTCCCCGCGGACGTGATGGCCCCGCTCTCCGCCGGTGACGAGTTCGACCTCGGCGCCCGCTGCGGTGATCTGATGCGCCTCGACGGCGCGTATGACGACCTCGTCGACCGCGATCGTCGACACGTCGATCACCTCGCCCGTCGCCTGCAGTCGCGACAGGTTCATGATCCGTCCGGTCAGCTGTCCCAGCCGATCGGCCTCGGCCGAGACGCGCCCCGAGAAGCGTCGCACCTGATCGGGGTCGTCCGCGGCCATCTCGAGGGCCTCAGCGAGCAGCGAGATCGCACCCACCGGCGTTTTGAGCTCGTGGCTCGTGTTTTGGATGAAGTCCTGCCGCATCTGCTGCACGCGCTCCTGCTCGGAGATATCGCGGACGAACACGGCGACGAAACCGGGATCGATCTGCGCCGCGCGGGCGACGACGAGTCGCGGCTCGCGGTCGAGGCGGCCGGCGCGGATCCGCATCGTCTGCGACTCGCTGAGTCCCGTTTCGCGCGCCTCCTTCATCAGCTCGCGTAGCTCCTCCTGGTCGAGGCGCGTGCCGGCCACGGCACCGAGCCACGTCGACGATGGCGATGTCGCGACGACGATGCCCGAGGAGTTCGTGATGACGGCCGCATCGTCCAGCGCATCGAGCATCGCGGTGACGGCGGACGGCACCGTGGGGTGCGCGCTCTCCTCTGCGCGGCGGCGCGCGCGGAGCGCCGCCAGCACCATGAGAGTCACGCCGACGCCGATGGCGACTCCGACGAGGAGCGCGATCAGAGATGCGGGCATGCCTCCAGAGTAGGGTGGACGTGAAGGTCGCCGTGCATCCGGTCGCGAGAATCCCGGCACGGCCCGGCGAGAGTTCATGAGGACTCCACCCGCCGTTAACCTTCGCTCGGCACACTCGCGGTTGCCGTGCGCGACGCCCGTTGCACGTTGCGACGCGGGAACCACCATCAGCGGAAGGGCGCGAGACGATATGCGCGAAGTTTTCCACGACACCCTCGAAGACATCCAGGGGCGGCTCGCCGAGATCTCCGAGCTCGTGACCGAAGCCATCGAGAAGGCGACGGCGGCGTTCGCGTCGGGCGACGTGTCGCTCGCCGAAGACGTCATCGCAAACGACGACCGAATCGATGCGCTCGTCCTCAGCACCGACGAGATCGCGATCGAGACGCTGGCCATGCAGCAGCCGGTCGCGCAGGACCTGCGCGTGATCGTGACGGCGCTGCGCGTGAGCGCCTCGCTCGAGCGGATGGGCGACCTCGCCGAGCACATCGCGCAGCTCGTGCGCTCGCGATACCCCGAGCGCGCGATCCCGAAGGGCCTCAAGAAGACCTTCACGAAGATGGGCGAGCTCGACGTGCAGGTCGCGCGTACCCTCACGAAGCTGCTCAAGACCCAGGATCTCCAGTACGCGACGCTGATCCGCGATACCGACGACGACATCGACGAGCTGCACGCCTCGGTCTACGAGCGCGTGCTCGCCGACACGTTCACGGGTGAGATCCCGCACGCGATCGACGCGACGCTCGCGAGCCGATACCACGAGCGCTTCGCCGACCACGCCGTCTCGGTGGCGAAGAAGGTCGTGTACCTCGCCACGGGCGACTGGGCGGGGTCCGACGACGAGGACAGCCTCGGCGCCTGACCGACGCATCGAAGAGGAGGGGCCAGGAGGATCGATCCTCCTGGCCCCTCCTTCGTCGGTGGGCTACTTCTTGCCCTGCGAGGCGACGGCGGCGGCTCCGGCCGCGGCGGCCTCGGGGTCGAGATAGCGCGCCGCCTTCACGGGGCGCATCTCGTCGTCGAGTTCGTAGACCAGCGGGATCCCCGTGGGGATGTTGAGGCCCGCGATGTCCTCGTCGCTGATGCCGTCGAGGTGCTTCACGAGCGCGCGCAGCGAGTTGCCGTGCGCCGCGACGATGACCGTCTTGCCCGCGGAGAGGTCAGGGACGATCTCGCCCTCCCAGTACGGCAGCATGCGGTCGATGACGAGCTTCAGCGACTCCGTGGCCGGCATGTCGTCGAGACCGGCGTAACGCGGGTCGTTCGTCTGCGCGAACTCGTCGTCCGCGTCGATCGCGGGCGGCGGCGCGTCGAACGAGCGGCGCCAGGTCGTGAACTGCTCCTCGCCGAACTCCTCGAGGGTTTGCGCCTTGTCCTTGCCCTGCAGCGCGCCGTAGTGGCGCTCGTTGAGGCGCCACGATCGCTTCGTGGGGATCCACAGACGGTCGGCGGCGTCGAGGGCGATGTTGGCCGTCTGGATCGCGCGGCTCAGCAGCGAGGTGTGCAGCACATCGGGCAGCACCCCCTGCTCGGCGAGCAGTTCGCCGCCGCGCTTCGCCTCCGCGCGGCCCTGCTCGGTGAGCCGGACATCGACCCACCCGGTGAAGAGGTTCTTCTGGTTCCAGTCGCTCTGCCCGTGACGGAGCAGGATCAGCGTGTGCGTCATGCCACCAGCCTACTGCGGCGGGTCGACCGCCTTCCGACGAGACAGCCTGGTCAGCCGCGGCACCTCCGCCGTGCGGCCAGCGTCGGCGGGGACGATGATCTCCTGCGACGCCGCGACGCGGGTCCCTTCGGTCTCGACCTCGAGCGCGGCCTCACCCGGCGTGCGCCGCGTGAGGATCGCGAGCGCGATCGGCCCGAATTCGTGGTGGAGCGCGCTGGACGTGATCTGCCCGGCCTCGCGTTCGCCGTCGAAGACCGTGTCGCCGCGCGCCGGGAGAACCGAATCGGATCCGTCGAGGTGCAGCATCGCGAGCCGGCGCGGCGGGTGGCCGAGATTGTGCACCTTCGCGACCGTCTCCTGGCCGCGGTAGCAGCCCTTGTCGAGATGGACCGCCGTGCGGAGCCAGTCGGATTCGTGCGGGATGGAGCGCTCATCGACCTCGTTTGCCCAGCGCGGGCGCCAGGCCGCGATCCGCAGCGCCTCCGCTGCGAGCGCGCCCGCAACCGGCAGGTCCGCGAGGGGCGCGAGATCGGCGACGACCGCCTCCGCCCACGCGTAATCGGATCCGGGATGCTCCGCCACCGACGCGTACTGCCATCCCCCGGGCGTGACGCCCGTCCACGGATCGTGCCAGACGGCGGGCGCGTCACCCTCGCGCACCGCGGCCTCGACGACCCGCTCGTACGCGGATCCGTTGCGCATCACGCCGACGACGTGCAGGTCGTCGCGCACCACGATCTCGGCCTGCGCACGGAAGCGCATCATCGTGAGCCACTTCGCGAGCGGCGCGGCATCCGCCGCGTCTGCGATCAGCCACAGTGTCGTGCCGTCTTCGACGACGGCGGCGGCATGCTCGACCCGGCCCTGCGGATCCAGCACCAGCAGCTCGGTCGATTCCCCCGCGCGCAGGCGCGCGACGGCCTGCGAGGTGATCGAATCGAGCCAGCTGCGGCGTTCTTCGCCCGTGATCGAGATGACGGCGCGGTCGTCGCGCGACACGATCGCGGATCCGTTGTCGAGCGAACGCTGCTCGCGGACAGGGTTGCCCGCGTGCTGGATGACGCCGTCGTCAGCGACGACGCCGTCTCTCGTGAGGAAGGGGTTCGTCATCAGGACACCTTTGCCAATCGCGCCGATGCGTGGGACGCGAGTTCGCGACCGAGCGCCGCGATGTCCCACGCCCACAGCAGATGACCGTCGACGAGCCCGTACAACCGGGTCGCGGCGGCATAGGGCTTCGTGCTGGCCGAGCGGACGACGGCATCCGTGCCGAGATCGACCCGCGCGGCGTTCACCTCTCCGACGTAGAGCTCCTGCACGCCGTCGGAGTGGCTCAGCATGACCTCGACGGGGAAGCCGCCGTCGGGCGCGGTGCGCAGCCGCTCCACGTCCTCGGCCGTGCGCGCCGGCTCCGCGGCGAGCGCGGGAAGCAGGCCCGGTCCTGGCACCTGATCGGTCGCCTCGCGCGCCAGGCGCCAGAAGCCGGTTTCGGACACGAGCTGCTGGCGTGGCCGGTCGCCTGCCGGGAGCAGGGTGGCGGTCGCGGAGTAGTTGAGGAACGGCCCGCCGTCGTGGCTGAAGCTCACCCGGTGGGAGAACTCGCCCGAGTAGTGCACGTCGCCGACGTGGTAATCGATGACGCCCGTTCCCTCCCATACGCCGATCAGCCAGTACAGCGGCACGATGTCCGCGGGGGCGTCAGAGGGGATCTCGATCATGGTCTTCCCAGCGTATCCGCGCGCACGACAGGCAGGGCCGGGTGCCGTGCACCCGCAGGCCCGGCGCTACTTCTGGCCGCGGAAGAGGTTCAGGAGGACCGCGCCCGACACGAACGCAATCGCGACGCTCGCGAGCCCGAGCAGGCCCAGGAAGAACATCTCGAGTGCGAAGACGTCGACGCCGGCGAGGAATTCCAACATGACTACATCCTATCTCGCGCGCTCAGAGCGACGCGAACTCCGCGGGGAACAGCGTCAGGCCCGTAGCCACGGCGGTGAACAGCGCGACGACGAGAGACACGATGCCGACGATGACGACGGATCCGAGGGCGGCCGTCGCCGTGCGCAGGATGAACCCGTCGGCGCGGCCGATGATGAGCTGCACGGCGAAGGCGACGATGATGCTGATTCCCGCCACCGCCGAGAACCACTCCCAGCGCTGCAGGCTCGGCCCGAAAAATGCGGTCGCGAGCGCGAGGACGAGAGCGATGCTCCACGGCAGGATCAGGCCCTGGCTGCGGGCGATGCGCCCGACGATGCCGCCCGGGCGGCGCGCCTCGGCGTCCGTCATGCCGCTCCCCTCTCGTCTGCGTTCCGTGGATCCCATTCTGCCCGATGCGACACGGCCACCGTGACGCGGCGTCCCCGGTCTGACATAAAATACTTCCACGCCAGGCCCGTCTACGGGCCGAGAGGAAGTGTCCCGTGGCCCATCTGCTCGTGCTGAGCTCCGCACCGGAGATCGATCCGCCCCTGCCCGCACTGGAGCTGCTGGGGCACCACGTTCAGCAGATTTCCGCCTCACCCGCGCAGCTCGTGGGCGCGCCCAGCACGGACGTCCTCATCGTCGATGCGCGCGGCGACCTCGTCAGCGCCAAATCGCTGTGCCGGATCCTCCACACGACGGGCATCGATTCACCGCTGCTGCTCGTCACGACGGAGGGCGGACTGACCGCGGTCTCCCCCGACTGGGGCGTCGACGACATCGTGCTGACGGGGGCTGGCCCCGCCGAGATCGACGCGCGGATCCGTCTCGCGCTGGGGCGCCAAGAGGCCGACCCCGCGACGACGCGCGTACAGACGTCGGGGATCACGATCGACGAGGCCTCGTACTCCGCGAAGGTGCGCGGCAAGCCGCTCGACCTCACGTTCAAGGAGTTCCAGCTGCTGCACTTCCTCGCGACGCACCCGTCGCGGGTGTTCACGCGCGAGCAGCTGCTGAGCGAGGTGTGGGGCTACGACTACTTCGGCGGCACGCGCACGGTCGACGTGCACGTGCGGCGCCTGCGGGCGAAACTCGGTGACCTCGATCAGCTCATCGGCACGGTGCGCAACGTCGGGTATCGCTTCCAGGTGAGCGACGAGCAGCCGCATGATGTCCGCTGACGAGAATTCACCCTGGATTTCCCTCCCGGTGTCAGGATGGAACGCATGACCGACTCCACGATCGTCGACACCGGGCTGGGCGACTCGGAGGATGACGACTTCGATGAGCTGATCGAGGCCGCCGGATCCGACCTGCCCGATCACCGCTACTTCGACCGCGAGCTGAGCTGGCTCGCGTTCAACCAGCGCGTGCTCGAGCTCGCGGAGGATCCCACCGTGCCCCTGCTGGAGCGGGCGAACTTCCTCGCGATCTTCGCGAGCAACCTCGACGAGTTCTTCATGGTGCGCGTCGCTGGCCTCAAGCGCCGCATCGTCACCGGCCTCGCGGTGCCCACGAACATCGGCACGACGCCGCAGAAGGTGCTCGAGTGGATCAGCAACATGGCGCACGACCTGCAGGAGCGGCACGCGCGCGTCTGGAGCGAGGACGTGCGCCCCGCGCTCGCGGCGGAGAAGATCGAGTTCGTCGAATGGGATCACCTCACCGAGCGCGAGCGGACCCTCCTGTACGAGTACTTCGAAGAGTACGTCTACCCGGTCCTCATGCCGCTCGCCGTGGACCCGGCCCACCCCTTTCCCTACATCTCGGGGCTGTCGCTCAACCTCGCGGTGCGGATCCGTCATTCGCGGACCGGCCGCGAGGAGTTCGCGCGCATCAAGGTGCCACCCATGCTGCCGCGCGCCATCCGCGTGCCGAGCGAGGCCGACGGCGCGGACGATCCCGACAGCCCGCGCGACCGATTCCTGCCGCTCGAGATGCTGATCGCCCAGCACCTCGACGAGCTGTTCCCCGGCATGGAGCTGATCGAGCACCACGCCTTCCGCCTCACGCGGAACGAAGACATGGTGATCGAGGAGGACGAGTCGGAGAACCTCATCCAGGCGCTCGAGGAGGAGCTGCTGCGGCGCCGGTTCGGGCCGCCGATCCGCCTCGAGATCACCGAGGACATGGATGACGTGACTCTCGAACTGCTGCTCGACGAGCTCGACATCACTCACCAGGAGGTGTACCGCCTCCCCGCTCCGCTCGACCTGCGCGCCCTCTTCCAGCTGAACAAGGTCGATCGCCCCGACCTGCGCTACAACAAGCACGTCCCGGTGACGGCGCTGGCGTTCCAGCCCGTCGACTCCGATTCGAAGCACGCCAAGGCCGACGTCTTCGCGCAGATCCGCAAGGGCGACGTGCTCGTGCACCACCCCTACGAGTCGTTCGCCACCAGCGTGCAGACGTTCCTCGAGCAGGCCGCGCGGGATCCGCAGGTGCTCGCGATCAAACAGACGCTGTACCGCACCTCGGGCGACAGCCCGATCGTGCAGGCCCTCATCGACGCCGCCGAGAACGGCAAGCAGGTGCTCGCGCTGGTCGAGGTGAAGGCGCGCTTCGACGAGGCCAACAACATCGAATGGGCGCGGATCCTCGAGAAGTCCGGCGTGCACGTCGTCTACGGTCTCGTGGGGCTCAAGACCCACTGCAAGATCGCGTCGGTGCTGCGCGAGGAGCACGGCAAGCTCCGCCACTACACGCACGTGGGCACCGGAAACTACAACCCCAAGACAAGCCGCCTGTACGAGGACATCGGCCTGTTCACGTGCGATCCGGTGGTCGGCCGCGACGTCACGCGTCTGTTCAACGAGCTGAGCGGCTACGCGATCGAGAAGAAGTTCAAGCGCCTGCTGACCGCGCCGCTCCACCTGCGCAAGGGACTCCTGAAGCGCATCGATCGCGAGACGCGCCGGGCTGCGGAGGGCAAACCCGCGTACGTGCGCATCAAGGTCAACTCGATGGTGGACGAACAGATCATCGACGCGCTCTACCGGGCCTCGATGGCCGGCGTGAGAGTCGACGTCTGGGTGCGCGGCATCTGCAGCCTGCGCGTGGATCTGCCGGGCGTGAGCGACAACATCCGCGTGCGCAGCGTGCTCGGACGCTACCTCGAGCACTCGCGCATCTTCGCGTTCGGCGAGGGAGAGGATGCGACGGTCTACATCGGCAGCGCCGACATGATGCACCGCAACCTCGACCGACGCGTCGAAGCGCTGGTGCAGGTCACGGATCCGCGCCACATGCAGGACCTCATCAACTACGTCGACCTCGCGATGAACGAGGGATCCGCGACCTGGCATCTCGGCGAGAACGGCTCGTGGACGCGGCACCACCTCAGCGCCGACGGCGAGCCGCTCGCCGACGTGCAGGACACGACGATGTCCCTGATCCAGCGGCGCCGGCGCTCCCGGCAGACGAGGCGCTGAGGGTGGGCCGGCGCGTCCTCGCGGCCGGCGGCGTCGTCTGGCGCCGGGTCGACGACCGCATCCAGGTGCTGCTCGTGTACCGGAAGAAGTTCCGCGACCTGTCGTTCGCGAAGGGCAAGCTCGATCCGGGCGAGACCTTCCCGGAGACCGCGGTGCGGGAGATCGCCGAGGAGACGGGGATCCGCGGAGAACTCGGGCCGCCGCTCGGGTGCGTCGAGTATCACCTGCCGTCGGGGCGCGAGAAGCTCGTGCACTACTGGGCGGTGGAGGCGACGCCCGAGGCGATCGAGGCCTCGGATTTCACGCCGAACAAGGAGATCGCCGCGCTCGAGTGGCTGTCACTCAAGAAAGCGCGGAAGAAGGTCAGCTACCCCGTCGACCGCGAAGTGCTCACGCGGTTCGAGGAGCTCATCGCCGCCGACGGGCTCGACACCTTTCCGATCGTCCTGTTGCGGCACGGCACCGCCGGATCCGCCCCCGTCGACAGCGAGCGGCCCCTCGCGCCGCGCGGCGAGAAGCAGGCGAAGGCCGCAGTGCGTCCGCTGAAGGCGTTCGGCGTGCGGCGCATCATCGCCTCGTCAGCGCTGCGCTGCCAGCAGACTGTGGCGCCGCTGTCGAAGAAGCTCGGGCGCCGCGTGCACGTCAGCGACGCGATCAGCCAGGACGCGTGGGCCGCGCAGGACGGCGACGTCGCGTCGATCGTCGCCAAACGGATCCGCAAGCAGAAGGGAGCCGTGCTGTGCTCCCACGGCCCCGTACTGCCCGAGATCATGGAGGCGATCGCGAGCGAGACCGGAACGCCGCCGTCGACCGAACTGCGTCGCGCCGCCGCGCTCGAGACGGGATCCTTCACCGTGGTGCACGTGCGCCGCGGCGGCGAGGTCGCCGCGATCGAGACGCACGCGCCGCTATCAGATCGCCGGCCGACATGAGCGCCGAGCGGTGCGCCGTAGACTGATCGGGTGACGAAACCACGCCTCTTCTCCGGTATGCAGCCGTCCGCCGATTCGCTTCAGATCGGCAACTACATCGGCGCCCTCATGCAGTGGCGCGGCATGCAGGACGACTTCGACGCGTTCTTCACCGTCGTCGACCTGCACGCGATCACGGTGCCGCAGGATCCGAAGGAGCTGCGCGAGAAGACCCGGCGCACCGCCGCGCAGTACATTGCGGCGGGCATCGAGCCCGACAAGTCGACGCTGTACGTGCAGTCGCAGGTCCCCGCGCACGCCGAGCTGGCGTGGATCCTGTCGACGATCACCGGCTTCGGCGAGGCCGGCCGGATGACGCAGTTCAAGGACAAGTCGCAGCGCTATGGATCCGACCAGGCGAGCGTCGGCCTCTTCACGTATCCCGTGCTGATGGCGGCCGACATCCTGCTGTTCCAGGCGGAGGCCGTTCCCGTCGGAGACGACCAGAAGCAGCACGTGGAGCTCACGCGCAACCTCGCCGAGCGGTTCAACGCGCGCTTCGGCGAGACGTTCACCGTGCCGGAGCCCGTGATCCCCCGCGAAACCGCGCGCATCTACGACCTGCAGGAGCCGACGTCGAAGATGTCGAAGTCGGCCGAGTCGCAGGCCGGCGTGCTGTACCTGCTCGACGACGTGAACGTCACCGCGAAGAAGATCATGCGCGCGGTGACTGACTCCGAGGGCATCGTGCGCTACGACCGCGACGAGAAGCCCGGGGTCTCGAACCTGCTGGCGATCTACTCGGCGCTGACCGGATCCTCGGTGGCGGCGATCGAGGACGAGTACGCCGGACGCGGGTACGGCGACTTCAAAAAGGGGCTGCGCGACGTCGTCGTGGCGGAGTTCGAGCCGGTGCGAGCACGTGCGCTCGAACTGCTGGACGATCCGGCGGAGCTCGACCGCGTGCTGTCGGCCAACGCGACGCGCGCCGCCGAGGCCGCGGAACACACGCTCACCGCGGTCTACGAGCGCGTCGGGCTCCTTCGTGGGTGACCCGGTCCCCCTGACGACGACACGACTGCGCCTCACCGCGCCGGGGACCTCTGACGTCGACGCGATCTACGAGGCGTGTCAGGATCCGGATATCCAGTACTACACGACGGTGCCGTCGCCGTACACGCGGCAGGACGCGGAGACGTTCGTCGGACTCGTCGCCGAGTGGTGGCAGGCGGGCACCGAACACGTGTGGGCGATCCGGCCGGGCGACGAGCTCGTCGGTGTCGTCGGCCTGCACCACATCAGCGAGGGCGGGGCGGAACTGGGCTTCTGGATGGCCCCGTCCGGCCGCGGCCACGGCTATATGGCGGAGGCGGCAAGCGCCGTCATCGATTTCGCGTTCGGTCCGATGCGCCTGGAGCGCATCCAGTGGCAGGCGGTCGTCGGCAACGCGGGCTCGGCCGGCGTGGCGCAGCGACTGGGTTTCCAGCTGGAGGGCGTCCGCCGCAGGTCTCTCCCCCGTCACGGCACCAGCGGGGCGCACGGCCGCGCCGACGGCTGGGTCGCGGGCCTGCTCTCCACCGACCCCCGCACGCCCCAGCACTGGGGCCTGTAAGCACTGCTTCGCTCCCCGCGCGAGCCGATCCCCGCGGAGGTGACTGCGTTTCGCGCCTGCCCGCGGGAATACATTCTGACGGGGCACGTTATGCTTGCTGGAGAACGTGCTCCGGGGTCGGTGTGAATCCGAACCGGCGGTAAAGTCCGCGATCCCCACTGACGTGGGGGTGATCCGGTGTAATTCCGGAACCGACGGTGATGCAGGGTGACCTGCTAGTCCGGATGGGAGGCAGCACGACGAGCCTGTATGGGCCCGTTCCGTGAACCCCGGTGTCGACAGACCGAAGGGATCCGGACATGGCCACCGACGCCGAGATCGCCGCGATGCGTCGCGCGCTTGAACTCGCCGCACGCGGTCGCCGCACCCGCAATCCCCAGGTCGGCGCGCTCCTCCTCTCCCCCAGTGGCGAGACGCTCGCCGAGGGCTGGCACCACGGGGCTGGCACCGCACACGCGGAGGTCGACGCCCTCAGCCACCTCGGCAGCGCGGCGGGCGCGACGGCGATCGTCACGCTCGAGCCCTGCAATCACACCGGACGTACCGGCCCGTGCGCCGAGGCGCTCATCGCGGCGGGCGTCGCGCGCGTCGTCTACGCCCTTCCGGATCCGGGCACGAAAGAGGGCGGCGGGGCCGAACGCCTGCGCGCTGCCGGCATCGACGTCGAAGCCGGCGTGCTCGGCGATGAGGCGCGCGCGTTCCTGGATCCATGGCTCACGGCACGCGAACTCGACCGCCCGCACGTGACGGTCAAGTGGGCACAGAGCCTCGACGGCCGCGCGGCCGCGGCCGACGGGACGAGCCAGTGGATCACCGGGCCCGTGGCCCGCGCGGATGTGCACCGCCGCCGCGCGGAGGCGGACGCGATCGTCGTCGGCACGGGCACCGTCGTCGCTGATGATCCGGCGCTCACGGCGAGGGATTCCGAGACATCGGCCCTCTTCCAGGCGCAGCCGGTTCCCGTCGTCATCGGCACGCGCGCGGTGCCGCCGTCGGCTCGGATCCACGCGCACCCCCGCACGCCGATCGTGCATGCGACGCACGACCTCGCCGCAGTTCTCGACGATCTCTTCGATCGCGGCCTGTACCGCGTCTTCGTCGAAGGCGGCCCCACACTCGCGAGCGCGTTCCTCGCCAGCGGCTTCGCCGACGAGGTGCTGACGTACATCGCGCCGACCCTCATCGGCGGCCCGCGGGCGGCGCTCACCGACATCGGTGTCACGACGATCTCCGAGCAGCGACGCTTCACCATCACGTCTGTCGACACTCTCGGCGATGACCTGCTGCTGGTCGCTCGCCCGGCGAGCGGCGCCCCCAGTCCCTCAGCCACAGAAGGAGAGATGAGCTGATGTTCACCGGAATCATCGAGGAGGTCGGTCGCATCGCCGCGGTCGATCCCTCCGGCGACGGCGTGCGCCTGACGATCCATGCGCCGACGGTCGTCGACGGCGTGCGACACGGCGAGTCGATCGCCGTCAGCGGCGTGTGCCTCACCGTCGTGGACTGGACGCTCGACGCCTTCACCGCCGATGTCATGAAGCAGACGCTCGACATGTCGACCCTCGAGGGCGTCGCCCCGGGCCGACGCGTGAACGTCGAGCGCGCCCTCGCCGTCGATGCCCGACTGGGGGGCCACATCGTCCAGGGGCACGTCGATGGCACCGGCACCGTCGTGTCCGTGACGCCCGGCGAACAGTGGCAGGTGATTCGCATCGGGATCTCCGCCGAGCTCGCACCGCTCGTCGTCGACAAGGGATCCATCACGCTCGACGGCACATCACTGACGGTGAGCGACGTGAGCGCGCCCGACGCGGATCAGCACTGGCTCGAAGTCTCGCTGATCCCGGAGACCCTGCGCGCGACAACCTTCGGTGAGCTCCGCGCGGGCGACCGCGTCAACGTCGAAACCGACATCCTGGCCCGCCACGTGCAGCGACTCGCGGCGTTCTCGACCCTCAGGGAGAAGACACGATGACCGACCGTCAGCTGTCGTCGATCGACGACGCGATCGCCGCGCTGCGCGAGGGGCGTCCCGTCCTCGTCGCCGACGATGAGGACCGTGAGAACGAGGGAGACGTGATCCTCTCCGCCGAGCTCGCCACGCCGGCGGCAATCGCGTGGATGGTGCACCGCACCTCCGGATACCTGTGTGCTCCGATGCCGGAGGAATGGGCCGACCGCCTCGACCTCCCGCCCATGGTGGCGCGCAACGAAGACATGCGCGGAACCGCATACACGGTGTCCGTCGACGCCGCAGAGGGCATCACCACGGGAATCAGCGCGAGTGACCGCTCCCGCACGCTCAACGTGCTCGCGAACCCGGATGCCACCTCCGCCAACGTCATCCGCCCCGGGCACATCCTGCCGCTCCGAGCGCGCCCCGGCGGCGTGCGCGAGCGCGCTGGCCACACCGAGGCCGCCGTCGACCTGATGCGCCTCGCTGGCCTCTCGCCCGTGGCGGTCATCGGTGAGGTCATCGCCGACGACGGCGAGATGATGCGCCTGCCGGAGCTGCTCGAACTCGGTCGCGAGTCGGACGTCCCGGTGATCACGATCGAGGAGCTCGCCGCGCACCTCGACGCCGTGGATCCGCGCAGCGGCGACCCCGTCGCCACGCGCACGGTGAGTCTGCGGGCCGACACCGTGATCCCGACCGAGCACGGTGATATGCGTTTCCTGGCATATAGGGATCGCGCGACCGGAACCGACCACCTCGCGATCGTGTCGGGCGACCTCACGACGACGGCGCCGCTCGTGCGCGTGCACTCCGAGTGCCTCACGGGAGAGGCGCTCGGATCCCTCAAGTGCGAGTGCGGTCCGCAGCTCGACGCGGCGCTGGCGAGCATCGCATCCGAGGGCGGCGTCGTGATCTACATGCGCGGGCACGAGGGCCGCGGCATCGGCCTCATCAACAAGCTGCGCGCCTACGCGCTGCAGGAGCGCGGGTTCGACACTCTCGACGCGAACATCGAGCTGGGGCTCCCGGCCGACGCCCGCGACTACGCCGCCGCGGCATCGATCCTCGCCGACCTCGGCATCGGGCGCCTCCGCCTGCTGACGAACAACACCGACAAGGTCGAGCAGCTGCGCTCGTTCGGAATCGACGTCGACGAACAGGTGCCGCTCATCGTGGGCGTGGGCCCGAACAATCATCAGTATCTCGAGACCAAGCGCGACCGCATGGGCCACATCATCGGCGAGGACGCGCTGCACGAAGCCGTCGCGCGCATGCACGAAGGGACAGACCAGTGAGCGGCACCGGACAGCCTCAGCAGGGTGGGGTCGACGCGACCGGAATGAGGATCGTCGTCGTCGCCGGAGCCTGGCACCAGACGCTCTCGGACGCGCTCGTCGCGGGTGCGGAGCGCATGCTCGAGCAGGCGAATGCCGACTATCGCGTGGTCCGTGTCGCCGGCGCATTCGAACTGCCCGTCGTGTCGAAGGCCGCCCTCCAGCAGGGCGCGGACGCGGTGGTGGCGCTCGGCGTGATCATCCGCGGTGGCACCCCCCACTTCGAGTACATCTCGGCCTCGGCGACCGACGGCCTGACGCGGGTGGCCCTCGACACTGGCAAGCCGGTGGGATTCGGCGTGCTGACGGTCGACGATGAGCAGCAGGGTCTCGATCGCTCGGGGCTTCCCGGATCCCGGGAGGACAAGGGCTTCGAGGCCGCCGACGCCGCGGTGCGCGCGGTGATCGCGCTGCGTGGCCTTTCCGCATAATTCTACGTAAGGTAGAAGCATGGATATCTTGCGCGACGTCGTCATCATCGTCCACCTCATCGGGTTCGCGGTACTCTTCGGTGGCTGGATCGTCGAGCTCTTCGGCAAGCGAGGTGTCTCGAAGGTCATGCAATGGGGTCTCGTGATCGCCCTCGTCGCAGGCCTCGCACTCGCCGCGCCGTGGGGACTCGACGGCGACATGAACTACATGAAGATCGGCGTGAAGCTCATCGTCGTCGTCGTGGTCGGCGCACTGCTCGGCATCGGCGGGGCGCGCCAGAAGCGCACCGGATCCGTTCCCGCGGCGATCTTCTGGCTGATCGGACTGCTGACGCTCGCCAACGCGTCCATCGCGATCCTCTGGTAGGTCGCCCGCTGGACGACATGCGCAACGTCAACTATAGTTGACGCATGGCCGTCAGGACCATTTCGGGTGGTGCCCCGAGAGAGCCCCTTGCCGCGCTCGCGCAGGTCGCCGAGGCGCGGCGTGCGCTGAACCGCGAAGAGGAAGCCCTCGTCCGCCGCGCTCGCGCGGGCGGGTACTCCTGGGAGGCGATCGCGCACGCCCTCGGAATCACGAAGCAGGCCGCACACAAGAAGTACGGAAAGAAGTGACGCCGCCCATGGCTGAAACGCGCCGGCGATCCCCGTTCTCCCGCCCGAAGAAGGGGGACGGGCCGCGGGCCTCCTTCCGGCAGCTCGTGCCGTACATCCTCGAGCAGCGGAGAGCGATCGTCGTGGTCGCGATCCTGTCGGTCATCGCGGCGGTGTTCACACTCGTGCAGCCGGTGATGATCGGTGAGGTCATCCGCCACGTCGAAACGCAGGAGCCGCTCGGATGGCTGCTGTACGGGCTCGTGGCGTTCGTCGTCGTGGAGTCGGGCGTGAGCGCCTACCAGCACTACTTGCTGCAGAAGGCGGGCACCGCGGTCGTCCTCTCGAGCCGTCGGCAGTTGATCCGCCGGATCCTGCACCTGCCCATCAGCGAGTTCGATGCGCGCCGAACGGGCGACCTCGTCAGCCGCGTCGGAACCGACACGACCCTCCTCTACGCCGTTCTCACGCAGGGACTCGCCGACAGTGTCGGCAACGCGCTGATCTTCATCGGCGCGCTCGTGGCGATGCTCATCATCGACCCGATCCTGCTGGCGACGATCGTCGGCGTGCTCCTCGTCGCCGTCATCTCCGTCGTCGCGCTGTCGGGTCGGATCCGCTCGGCCACCGAGCGACAGCAGGAGCGCGTCGGCGACCTGTCGAACGGAATCGAGCGTGCCATCGGGTCGATCCGCACGATCCGCGCGGCCGGCGCGACGCGTCGCGAGCTCGACGCGGTCAGCGGATCCGCTCAGCGCGCCTACCGCGCCGGTCTCGACGTCGCGCGCGCGTCGGCGTTCGTCGTGCCCGTCGCCGGCCTGGCGATGAACGTCTCGCTGCTCGTCGTGCTCGGTGTGGGCGGCCTCCGTGTCGCGACCGGAGCCGTCTCGGTCGCCTCGCTCGTGACGTTCGCGATGTTCCTGTTCCTCATGATCATGCCGCTCGCGTCGGCGTTCGGCGCGATCACGAGCGTCGGCCAGGCGCTCGGCGCGCTGGGGCGGATCCAGGAGGTGCTCGACCTGCCCGAGGAGGATACCGACGACGCGGCGAGCACAACGACGGCATCGTCTACCGAGTCGCGTCCCGAAGCGTCGGAATCCGCCCGATCCGTGCAGGATCTGCCGCCCTCCTGCGAGAATGCAGCCGCGGACGTCGCCGTCGCGTTCGAAGACGTGCGCTTCCGCTACCCACGCGACGTCGTCGAAGCGCGACGTCAGGCCGCGACGGAGATCGGAACGAGCGCCGGCGACGCCCACCTGCAGCAGGAGATCGTCGCCCCGGCCGATGGCGAGGTCCTGCGGGGAGTCAGCTTCGACGTGCCGCGCGGATCCCGTGTGGCTCTCGTCGGCCCGTCCGGCGCCGGCAAGTCGACGATCCTCTCGCTCATCGAGCGCTTCTACGACGTGACGGGCGGCGCGATCCGCGTCGACGGCCACGATGTGCGCGACCTGCCGCGCGAAGCACTGCGGGCCCGCTTCGGCTACGTCGAGCAGGATGCGCCGACACTCGCCGGGTCTCTCGCCGACAACCTGCGCCTCGCCTCCCCCGCCGCCACAGACGAGGCGTGCGACCGTGCACTGCGGGCTGTGAATCTCGGCCATGTGGTCGACCGCGACGAACGCGGTATCGATACGCCGGTCGGCGAGGACGGCGTGATGCTCTCCGGCGGCGAGCGCCAGCGCCTCGCGATCGCCCGCGCCCTGCTGTCGGCTCCGCCGGTGCTGCTGCTGGACGAGTCGACCTCGTCGCTCGACGGCCTCAACGAGCGCCGCATGCGCGAGGCGATCGACGCCGTCGCCGAGGGCCGCACGCTCATCCTCATCGCCCACCGTCTCTCGACGGTCGTCGACAGCGACAAGATCGTCGTGATCGACGAGGGCGCCGTCGTCGGCCAGGGCACGCACGACGAGCTGATCGAGTCGACCCCGCTCTACCGGGACCTCGCCCGCCACCAGCTGCTGGCGTAGTACTCCCCGCGCCTGACATGACGCAAGTGGCTCGAAAAAGGCATGTTTTCGAGCCATTTGCGTCATATAGAGCGGGGGGGGGAAGCGTGAGGCGGCCCGTTCCCCGGATCGGGAGGGGGAACGGGCCGCTGATGCGGGGCTCGGCGTGCGGTCCGAGGAGATCCCCGCGAGCGAAGGGTGCCGAGTGCGGTCAGCCCCTCTTCGCGGTCTGGAGACGATCTCGCAGGCCGGCGAGCTGGCTACGCAGCTCCTCCGGCACACGGTCGCCGAATGTGTCGAAGAATTCCGACGTCAGGTCGGCCTCAGCAAGCCAGCCGTCGGGATCGATCTCGAACAGGGCCGAGAGGTCGGCGTCCGGGAGGTCGAGGCCCTCGGTGTTGAGCTCCGCTGGCACGCGGCCGATCGGCGTGTCGACGGCGTCCGCGGATCCCTCGATGCGGCGGATGATCCACTCGATGACACGCGAGTTCTCCGCGAACCCAGGCCAGAGGAACCGGCCGTCGTCACCCTTGCGGAACCAGTTGACCTGGTACACGTTCGGCAGCTTCTCGGCGAGGCTCGCCATCTCGACCCAGTGTCCGAAGTAGTCGGCCATGTTGTAGCCGCAGAACGGCATCATGGCGAAGGGATCGCGGCGCAACTCGCCAACCGTCCCCTCGGCGGCCGCCGTGCGCTCGGACGAGATCGTGGATCCCATGAACACGCCGTGGTTCCAGTCGAACGCCTCCGTGACGAGCGGCACGTTGCTCGCGCGGCGTCCGCCGAAAAGGATCGCGTCGAGCGGGACCGCCTCTTCCCAGTCGTCGGAGATCGATGGCGCCTGCGCGGCCGAGACCGTGAAGCGCGAGTTCGGGTGCGCGGCGGGGCGGTCGGCCGCGGGCGTCCAGTCGTTGCCCTGCCAGTCGATCAGATGCTCCGGGGCGTCGTCGGTGAGCCCCTCCCACCACACATCGCCGTCGTCGGTCAGCGCGACGTTCGTGAAGATGACGTTCTCGCGCAGCGCCTCGACGGCCGTCACGTTCGTCGACTCGCCTGTGCCGGGCGCAACGCCGAAGAAGCCGGCCTCGGGGTTGATGGCGTAGAGGCGGCCGTCCTCACCCGGGCGGATCCACGCGATGTCATCCCCGAGCGTCTCGACCTTCCAGCCAGGAATCGTCGGGCGCAGCATCGCGAGGTTCGTCTTGCCGCACGCGGACGGGAACGCCGCGGCGACGTGGTACTTGCGCCCCTCGGGCGAGACGACGCGGATGAGGAGCATGTGCTCCGCGAGCCACCCCTGGTCGCGACCGAGCACCGATGCGATTCGCAGGGCGTAGCACTTCTTCGCGAGGATCGCGTTGCCGCCGTAGCCGGATCCGTAGCTGAAGACCTCGAGGGTGTCCGGGAAGTGCACGATGTACTTCTCATCGTTCGAGGGCCATGCGACGTCGCGGTCGCCGGATTCGAGCGGCGCGCCGACCGAGTGGACCGTGCGCACCCAGGGGCTGCCCTCGGCGATGAGCTCCGTCACCGCGGATCCGACGCGCGTCATCACGCCGATCGACGCGACCGCGTAGGGGCTGTCGGTGATCTGCACGCCGAGCTGCGAGATCGGGCCGCCGACCTTGCCCATGGAGAACGGCACCACGAACATCGTGCGTCCGCGCATGGATCCGTCGAACAGCTCCGTGAGCGTTGCGCGCATCACGGACGGTTCGGTCCAGTTGTTCGTCGGCCCCGCGTCCTCCTCGCGCTCCGAGGCGATGAAGGTGCGCGATTCGAGGCGCGCGACGTCTCCCGCGTCACTGCGGGCGAGGTAGCTGCCGGGACGCAGCTTCGGGTTCAGCTTGATCAGCATGCCCTGGTCGACCATCGCGTCGAGCAGAGCTTGGCGCTCCTCAGCGGTTCCGTCAACCCAGTGGATCCGCTCGGGCTTGGTCAGTGCGGCAACGCTCTTCACCCAGGAAAGGAGCTCCTCGAACGCGCGCGAGTCATACTCGGGACGCGTTCCGTACTCGGACAGGCGCGAGTTACGGGCGAAGGTGATCGGTTCCGCAATGGCCATCGAGCGCTCCTTATCGTCGTCGAGAGGACGACTCGAGTTCGTCCTCTCCTCAAGAATCGGTCATGGATGGGGATCCTTGGCACCATTTCGGATCATAATTTCCTGCATTCTTTCGATACAATCAAGGAATGAGCCCTGCAGCCCCCTCGACGACCCCGAACCCCCGTATCGAGCTCAAGACGCTCGGGCACCGGATCCGCCACCATCGCGTCGCGAAGGACCTCACCCTTGACGAGCTGGGCGCGCTCGTCGGCGTGGCGGGAAGCCAGCTCAGCCTCATCGAGAACGGCAAGCGCGAGCCGAAGCTGACGCTCCTGCAGTCGATCGCGGAAGCAACCGATGTCTCGGTCGGCGACCTCATCTCGTCCGAGCCGCCGAACCGCCGCGCGGCGCTCGAGATCGCGCTCGAGCACGCCCAGCAGACGTACTCGTTCCTGCAGCTCGGGATCCCGCCGCTGAAGGTCACGAAGGGCGTCACGGACGAGGCCCTCGAGACGGTCCTCGGGCTGCACCAGGAACTGCAACGTCGCGACCGGGAGGCCAACGCCACGCCGGAGGAGGCCCGTCGCGCGAACACCGAGCTCCGGCTGCGCATGCGCGACCGCAACAACTACCTGCCCGAGATCGAGACGCTCGCCGAGGAGCAGCTCGCCGCCGCGGGTCACAAGCGCGGCGCCCTGACCCACCGCACCGTGAGCCTCATGGCCGAGCGGCTCGGATTCGAGCTCATCTACGTCAACGACCTGCCGGCATCGACGCGTTCGATCACGGATCTCGCGAACGGGCGCATCTACCTGCCGCCGGCCTCGATTCCGGGCGGTCACGGCCTGCGCTCGATGGCCCTGCAGGCCATGGCGCATCGGCTGCTCGGTCACAAGCCGCCGACCTCGTACGCCGACTTCCTCGCGCAGCGTCTCGAGATCAACTACTACGCCGCATGTTGCCTCATCCCGGAGACCGCGGGCGTCGACTTCCTGAAGCAGGCGAAGAAGGATCGCAACCTCGCGGTCGAGGACTTCCGCGACGCCTTCGGGGTGACGCACGAGGCGGCCAGCATGCGCATGACGAACCTCATGACGCAGCACCTCGACATGCGGCTGCACTTCCTGCGCGCGGGGAGCGAGGGGCAGATCGAGCGCGTGTACGTCAACGACGGACTCCCGGTGCCGGAGGACGTCACGGGCGCGGTCGAGGGGCAGATCCTCTGTCGGAACTTCTCGGCACGCCGCGCGTTCGAACGCCAGAACCGCACGACCGAGCACTACCAGTACACCGACACTCCGGGCGGGACGTTCTGGTGCGCCACCCAGACCGGTACGCGCGACCACGGCGAGTACTCGATCACGGTCGGCGTCCCGTTCGACGACGCGCGCTTCTGGCGCGGACGTGAGACGACCAAGCGTGAGGCGTCGAACTGCCCCGATGAGTCGTGCTGCCGCAAGCCTTCCCCCGACGTGTCGGCACGGTGGTCTCAGAAGGCCTGGCCGAGCGCTCGCGTGCACACCCATATCTTCAGCCCGCTCCCCCGCGGGAACTTCCCCGGTGTGAGCGAACGCGACGTGTTCGACTTCCTCGAACGCCACAACGACTGAACGCGCTGCGCCCCGTCTCCATCATCACTGACGGAGACGGGGCGCAGTCACCTACCGTCAGGCGAGCGAGCGCTCGGCAGCTTCCACGACGTTGGTCATCAGCAGTGCGACCGTCATCGGGCCGACGCCGCCCGGGTTCGGCGAGAGGTAACCCGCAACCTCCCCCACGTCCGGGTGCACGTCGCCGTAGATCTTCGGCTTGCCGGTCTCCGGGTCCTCCTCGCGCGTCACGCCGACGTCGAGCACCGCAGCGCCCGGTTTCACATCGGCTGCCGTGACGAGGTGCTTCACGCCTGCCGAGGCGACGATGACGTCGGCTTCGCGCAGGTGCGCCGACATGTCGACCGTGCCGGTGTGCGTCAGGGTGACCGTGGCGTTGTACTCGCGCCGGGTCAGCAGCAGCCCCACCGAACGTCCGATCGTCACGCCGCGGCCGACGACCACGACGTGCTTGCCGTTGAGGTCGTAGCCGTTGCGCACGAGCAGCTCGATGACGCCGCGCGGCGTGCACGGCAACGGTGTCGTGATCTCGCTGTTGACGTTGAGCACGAGCCGTCCGAGGTTCGTCGGGTGCAGGCCGTCCGCGTCCTTGGCCGGGTCGATCCGCTCGAGCACGCGGTCGGTGTCGATGTGCTTCGGCAACGGCAGCTGCACGATGTAGCCGTGACACGTCGGATCCGCGTTCAGCTCGTCGAGGAGCGCCTCGACGTCTTCCTGCGTCGCGTCGGCCGGCAGCTCCCGCTGGATCGAGTTCATCCCGATCGCAACGGACTGCTTGTGCTTCATTCCGACGTACAGCTGCGAAGCTGGATCCGCCCCGACCAGAACGGTCGCGATACCCGGCGTCACGCCGCGCTCCTTGAGCGAGGCGATTCGCTCGGCGAGCTCGCTCTTAATTGCCGCGGACGCGGCCTTGCCGTCGAGGACCTGTGCGGTCATGTGTGCTCCTTCATCATCGAAAGCGTCGGGGTCAGCCCGCGTAGCCCTGGCCAGCGCTCTCGACCCCGTCGTAGAGGGGGTGGGCGTCAGCGAGGGCCGTCACGCGCGCACGCAGCGCCGCGACGTCGGGGTTCGGCAGGAGCGCGCGGGCGATGATGTCGGCCACCTCGGTGAACTCCTCATCGCCGAAGCCGCGCGTCGCGAGCGCGGGCGTGCCGATGCGGAGCCCGGAGGTCACCATCGGCGGCCGCGGGTCGTTCGGCACCGAGTTGCGGTTGACCGTGATGCGGATCTCGTGCAGGAGATCCTCGGCCTGCTTGCCGTCGATCGATGCACCGCGCAGATCGACGAGCACCAGGTGCACGTCGGTGCCGTTCGAGCGCAGCGTGATGCCGGCCTCGGCGACGTCGGGCTGCGTGAGGCGTTCTGCGAGGATCTGCGCGCCGCGCACGGTGCGCTTCTGACGGTCGACGAACGCATCGGTCGCCGCGAGCTTGAACGCCGTGGCCTTCGCGGCGATAACGTGCATCAGCGGTCCACCCTGCTGGCCGGGGAAGACTGCGGAGTTGATCTTCTTCGCGATGTCGGCGTCGTTGGTGAGGATGAAGCCCGAGCGCGGGCCGCCGATCGTCTTGTGCACCGTCGATGAGACGACGTGCGCGTGGGGCACGGGGTTCGGGTGGACGCCGGCGGCCACGAGGCCGGCGAAGTGCGCCATGTCGACCCACAGATACGCGCCGACCTCGTCGGCGATCTCGCGGAAGGCGGCGAAGTCGAGCTTGCGTGGGTACGCCGACCAGCCGGCGATGATGACCTTCGGCTTGTGCTCGCGCGCGAGCTGGCGCACCTCGTCCATGTCGACGAGCGACGTCTCGGGGTCGACGCCGTACGCGACGATGTCGTAGAGCCGGCCCGAGAAGTTGAGCTTCATGCCGTGCGTGAGGTGGCCGCCGTGGTCGAGCGACAGGCCGAGCACGGTGTCGCCCTGCCGCGCGATCGCGTGCAGCACGGCCGCGTTCGCCGACGCACCGGAGTGCGGCTGCACGTTCGCATACGCGGATCCGAACAGCGACTTCGCGCGCTCGATGGCGAGGTTCTCGGCGATGTCGACCTCTTCGCAACCACCGTAATAGCGCCGCCCGGGGTAGCCTTCCGCGTACTTGTTCGTCAGCACGGATCCCTGCGACTGCATGACCGACAGCGGAACGAAGTTCTCGGATGCGATCATCTCGAGGAAGCCGCGCTGTCGATCGAGTTCGCGCTGCAGGACCGCCGCGATCTCAGGGTCGACGTCGGCCAGGGGGGCGTTGAACAGCGAATCAGTCATGAATGCTCCAGAACGGACTCAGCGGGCGTGGGGTGTTCGCTTCGACCCAGGCGCGCGGTCGAATGCCGTTCGGTGTGCCGCTTCCCGGTGGTGACCCACCTCGGACGCCAGTCGCGACATGGTGATCATACCCTGTCGATCAGTGGCGAACATCACACCAAAACGCCGCGAGGCGGGGCGAGCATTCGCTCACCCCGCCTCGACGGGTAATTCAGGCAGTGTGCCTTATGCGCGGGTCACGCGGCGCACCACGAGGAGCGTCGCACCAGCGAGAAGGATCACCGCGGCGCCACCGGCAAGCGGGAGCACCGTCGTGGCGCTGTCGGCGCCGGTCGGAGCGAGGTCGTTGTCATCGCCCTCGTCGCCCTCGCCGCCCTGGTCGCCTTCGTCGCCCTGGTCACCCTCGTCGCCGCCGCCGGAGCCGGCTGCAACGACCTCGAAGGTCACGGAGGTCGCGTCGCTCGTCACACCGTCAACCGACTGCGTGGCAGCGATCGTGTAGGTGCCGGGAGCGAGCTGCTCCTGGAGCTCGACGGACCACACGCCGCCGACAACCTCGGCACCGCCCGCGTCGCGGACTGCCTCGATCGTCGCCTGCGCGGCCTCGGGGCCCTCGATGTCGAGGGAGACCGTGGCGCCGTTGATGGGCGACTCACCGGTGATGGCCGGGATCATTCCCTCTTCGTAGCTGCCGCCGTCCTCGGGCGTCACGATGCTCGGGGCACCGGGAACGACCTGGAAGGAGACCCAGCGCGCGTCGGAGGTCGAGTCAGCGAGCGACTGCGTCGCGCCGACCGTGTAGGCGCCGAAGCCGAGCTCAACGTCGACGGACCACGTGCCGTCGTCGCCGACCGTCGCGGTGCCCTCGGCGTCGCCCTGCAGCGTCACCTCGGCGCCGGGCTGGCCCGTGCCGGTGACGGCCGTGACGGCCTCGGTCGACTTCGACTCGTTCTCCGGGCCGGTGATGACCGGCGCGTCGAGCTGGAGCTTCGTCGTCTTGACGGTCGCGTTGACCGTCTCCGAGACGTTGTAGCCCTGCTTCGCCTGCAGCGTGATGTCGAAGCTGCCCGTGTCGTTCGGGGCGGCGAAGGAGAAGTTGCCGTTCTCGTCGGCCGTGGCCGTGGCCTCGATGTCGCCACCGATGGTCACCTCGGAGTTCGCGGGCGCGGCGCCCTCGAACTGCGTGCCCTGCTGAGCGGAGGCCTTCGTGACCTCGGGCTCCGCGATGTCAAGCGCGACCTGGTACTCGCCACCGTTCGCGTGCAGCTGCTCCATCGCGTCGGGGAGGTCAGCGAACCACAGGTCGGTGAAGCCCGTCTCCGGGTTCTGGCCAGCGCCGCTCGTGATGCCGACGGCCGTGTTGCCGATGACGACCGAACCGCCGGAGTCACCCGGAACGGCGAGGTCGTAGTCGCCGGTGGACGTTGCGTTGTAGCCGTAGACCGGGTGGTAGCCGATCTGCGGGTCACCGACGAGGGTGTAGCCCTCTTCGTTGACGACGCCGACCTTCGAACCGGTCGTGCGGCCCGAGCGGCGAATCTCATCGCCGATCGAGGCCGAGCCAACGGCCGTGACCGACGTCGCCGACTTGGCGAGGTCGTCCTCGCCTGCCGTCGTCCAGTCGGTGACCGACGGCAGCAGGTTCAGCTCGGGGTTGATGTCGTCGATGACGGCGATGTCGGTGCCGTTCTCGAGCTCTTCAGGCTGGACGTCGTAGGGGTTCTCAACGGAGGTGTTGCCCGGGCCGCCGAACTGGGTGTAGCCCCAGGTGCCGAGCTCAGCCATGATGGTGTAACCCTCGCCGCCGACAGCGGGCTCCTGCGACGGCTGCGACGTGAAGAGGTTCGGCATGCCGTCGTCAGTGCCGTTGCAGTGACCGGCGGTGATGATGGCCGGGTCGCCGTTCGGCGACCACGCCGAGAAGCCGACCGAGCAGGCGCCCGCGCTGGTCATCCCATCGTCCGTGGTCATGTAGCCCGCGCCACCCACCACGTCGTTCGTCGCGACGGGCGTGAAGGCCTGTCCTTCGACGACCTGGACGTTGCCGAACTGGCTCGCGAGGTCGTTGACGCTCTGCTCGTTGCTCGCCGACATGGGCGCAATGCCACCCTCGCCCGACTCGCCGAGCACCTTGATGAAGATGCTCTGGTTGTCGGTCGTGACGCCGACGACGCCGGGAATCCCGAACGCCTGAGCGGCGATCTGGTCCAGGTTCGCAGCCGGGGCCGCTTCTTCGGCGGCCGCCGGTGCGACCATCAGGCCACCCGCAGCGAGCGCTGCAGCGGCGCCGATGGCGCTCAGACGCGCGCCTCGTTTGAATGTGGAGCTCAAGGAGGTCCCCCATGGTTTCGTGGCGACATGTCGCCGATTCACTGTGGTCTGTGCCAGCCCGCCTGCAGAACTCAGCGCATCCCCAGCGCAGACATAGCACCGCCACATTACTAGAGCTCAGGGTAAAATGGGAACCCGCGGTATTTTTCCGCCTCACCGGCGGTCTCGACATTGGGAGGCACATCATGAGGACACGACGTCTCGTTCCCGCGCTGTTCATTGGCGCAGCGGCGTTCGCGTTCGCCGGTTGCGCAACGACCGCTGGCTCCGAGGGAGGCACGATGGAACCCGCAGATTACGTTGGTGCGACCTTCGCAAGCTCGGAGGCGGGCGACCCGTTCATTTCGTTCTCAGACGACGGCACGTTCGAGGGAAACGATGGGTGTAATGGCTTCGGCGGCACGTACGAGGTCGAAGATGACCGCATCGTCCTGGACCGTGTGGGCGTGGCAACCCTGAAGGGCTGCATGAACGTCGACGACTGGCTCCGCGGCGCTGATTCCCTTCAGATCGCCGACGAAACGATGACGGTGTTCAACTCCAGCGGTGACGAGATCGGCACACTCGCGAAGAGCTGACGCAACCAGTGAGGCGGCCCATGATCAATCGAACATGGGCCGCCTCTTTCCGTGGGCTCCCGCCCGCGGTGGCTCGGTCTTACTCCCCCCGGATGCCGAGCTGCGCCTCTCTCACCCATGAGACGCGGCGGATGCCGTTTTATGACGCGACTTCGCCAAGATTTGTTGAACGCGTACAGAAAACCGTGATCAGCTCCTAAATCTCCCGAGAGGTTCATGGATCCAGTGGCAATGACGGCACGGACGAGGCAGAATCGTCGTGGCCGAAATCAGCAGGAGAGTCATGCCCGAAACGCACGAGAGCGACGTCGCGCACGTTTCGGATGCCGATCTCGTCCTCCGCTCCCGATCAGGCGATACTGCCGCTTTCGGTGAGCTCTGGGCCCGCCACTACCGCTCCGGCGTCGTCGCCGCGCGGAGCATCTCGGAAAGCATCGACGCCGACGACCTCGTGCAGGAGGCGTACGCCAAGATCTTTCAGACCGTGCGCCGAGGCGGCGGGCCGACGGCTTCGTTCCGTGCTTATCTCTTCACGGCGATCCGCAACACGGCAGCCAGCTGGGGGCGCTCGCGCGTCGACGTCTCGCTCGACGACGCGGATGACGTCGAGGATCCGGAGAGCACGGAGCGCGCCGCCGAGGCCGCCCTCGATCGCGGCACGACCCACACCGCCTTCCGGAGCCTCCCGACTCGGTGGCAGGAGGTCCTCTGGTACACGGAGGTCGAGTGCCTCAAGCCTCGCGAAACCGCTCCCCTCCTCGGGATCAAGCCGGCGGCGGTCTCCCAGCTCGCGGCGCGCGCTCGCGAAGGCCTGCGCGAAGCCTGGATCCAGGCGCACCTCGCGACGCTCGAAGACGGATCCGACCATCAGTGGACCATCGAGCGACTCGGCGCGCACACCCGCGACAATCTCGGATCCCGTGACCGCGCAAAGCTCCAGAAGCACCTCGATGCCTGCGCGCGGTGTTCGCTCGTCGCCTCAGAGGCCAAGGACGTCGGCAGCCGCCTGGCGATGATCCTGCTGCCCCTCGCGGTCGGCATCCCGGCGTCCACCGCCTACCTCGCCGCCGTGCAGCGGGGGAGCGAGGCCGTCGTCGCCCTGGCCGCGATGCCACCAGCCGTCATTGAGGGCGGAACCGCCGCGGGCGCGGCATTCGTCGTCGGCGGATCGGCAGCGGCAGGCGGATCCGCAGCGACGACCGGCGGATCCGCGGGAGGCGGAAGCTCGAGCGCGAGCTCGGCGGGAGCGGCCTGGACCATCGGCGGGCTCGTCACTGCCGGAATCGCAGCGGCCACTGTGGCTGTCGTCATCGCGGTAGGCGCGGTGACGACGAACCCGTCGGTCCCCGCAGCAGCCGGTGATGCGTTCGGCGGCGGCGCCCCCGGGGAGGCATCGATCGAGGCATCCGACGATCTTGCCGAGACGTCCGAGCCCGAGGCGCAGGACGCCGACGACGAGGACGATGCCACGACACCTGTCGCGGTCGACGGTGCGGATATCGTCGACGTGAACGCGCGCACCATCGCCGTGCATGTCAGCGGTGAGCCAGGACGCACCGTCACGGTGCGCGCTCCCGGCTCGACGGATCCTGTCGGCGCCGGCGGCGGATCCGACCGCCCGGCAACGTCACCGCTGCGATCCGTCGCGGGTGGCGCCCTCGACACGGCGACGTTCGGGGACGACGGTTCCGCGACCTTCACCATCGCGCTCACGGCGGATCAGGTGCGGAACGACGTGCGCCTGGCATGCGGGTATGAGGGATCCGCCGGCAGCCCCGTGAACGTCACGCTCTCGTCGCTCGGCGTGCGCGACGAACTCCTCCGGGCTCTCGAGTCCGAGGATCCGCCCGAGCCGTCACCGCAGCCCTCGCCGGAACCGCAGCCCTCACCCGAGCCGGATCCCGAGCCGGATCCCGAGCCTTTGCCGGACCCGCGGCCGGAGCCTGAGCCACGGCCGGAGCCGGAGCCTCAGCCCTCGCCTGAGCCGACTCCCGAACCGGATCCCGAGCCCTCGCCGGACCCGCGACCGGAACCCGAGCCTTCGCCGGAACCGCAGCCTTCCCCGGATCCACGGCCGGAACCCGAACCGACACCGACGCCAGAACCGACACCGACGCCCGAGCCAGAACCGACACCGGATCCGACACCCTCACCGGACCCGACGCCGTCGCCCGAGCCGACGCCTTCACCGGACCCGAAGCCGTCACCGGACCCCAAGCCGTCGCCCGAGCCCAAGCCAGACCCGACGCCCTCACCAGAGCCGACACCGTCGCCGGACCCGACACCCGAGCCGGATCCCGGGCCGACGCAGGTCGCTCCCGACGCCCCTGAAGAGCTCGAAGCGTCCTTCGCCGACGGCGATGTCCTAATCGAGTGGGCGGAGGTTGACGACGCCGAGGCGTATCGCGTTCTGGTCGGCACCGGCAAGCACGTCAGCGACGCAGAGGAGATCGACAGCACGGAGTCGTGGTCGTCCCGCATCACGCTGGCCACGGGCGATTACTACGTCTTCGTCATCGCTGTCAACGAAGCCGGTGAGAGCGATGCGTCCTCCACGACCGTGCAGGTGCCCGACACCGAGGCTCCGACTTCGCCCACCGATGTCACCGGATCCGAGACGGGTGACGGCTCCTATGCGCTGGAGTGGACACCGTCGACCGACAACGTCGGCGTGACGGAGTACCTGATCCACCGCGACGGTGAGGTGGTCGGCCGCGTGGAGGCCAATGATCGCGTGCATGCCCATGCGTTCACCGACAGGAACGCTAACGAGCTACCGGATTACACGTACGAGATCACGGCGCTCGACGCCGCGGGCAATGCCAGTGAGCTCAGTGAGCCACTCATTTACGACCGCGAAGCACCAACGGCACCCACGGACGTCGTCGCGGCCGCTGACGGCACGGTGACGTGGACTGAAGCAACGGACAACGTTGGCGTTGAGAACTACGTCGTGTATCGCGATGGTGTCGAGCTCGAAACGGTCGCAGCGAATGCGACCGCCTATTCGGATCCGACGCCTGCCCCGGACCTCCTCCCGGGCACGTACCGTTACACGGTCGCCGCCATCGATGGTGCCGGACACAAGACTGTGAGCTCGCCCGCGGGCCGACCCGTCATCACGCTCGCCAAGGGGTCGACGTGGTCAGCCGATGACAGCTCACTCTCCGTGAGGTTCGTCGGTCCCGCGAACCAGGACGTCGCGATCAGAGTCGAGGTGCGCGGGCTGAGCGGACCGATGTCGCTCTCGTACACTCTCAAGTTCGATGATGACGGCGAGGCTGCTGCGGACCTCTCCTTCCCGGTCTTCGACGGAAACCTCGCACCGAGTGTGGTGATCGAGATTCGCGCCGCGGACGAGAACAGCGAGGCCGTCGGCGGTGTCCTCATCCGCGCCACGCTGCGCTGACGATCAGACCGAGAGTTCTTCGCCGTGCGGACGCGATCGACACTGTCAACCGCGGCGTCAGATAGCTACGCGTGCGCATGATGGAGCGGCTGCGGCCGCCAGGCTGGGTGCAGACGACTCCAACCGCCGCCAGTTCGATGCATTCGTGGAAGGTGGAGCGGGTGGGGAACGACGAAGCCCGCGGATCCGAAAGGATCCGCGGGCTTCGTGAAGGAAACGCTGGTTACTTGACGGTAACCGAGGCGCCAGCCTCCTCGAGCTTCGCCTTGGCGTCCTCGGCGGCGTCCTTCGCGACACCCTCGAGGACCGGCTTCGGTGCACCGTCGACGAGACCCTTGGCGTCGCCGAGGCCGAGCGAGGTGAGCTCGCGGACAGCCTTGATGACCTGGATCTTCTTGTCGCCAGCAGCCTCGAGGATGACGTCGAACTCCGTCTGCTCCTCGGCCTCGTCGGCGTCGCCGCCACCAGCGGGCGCGCCGGCAACCGCAACAGCGGCCGGGGCCGCAGCGGTGACGTCGAACTTCTCCTCGAACGCCTTCACGAACTCGCTGAGCTCGATGAGCGTGAGCTCCTCGAACGCGCTGAGCAGCTCTTCAGTGCTGAGCTTCGCCATGTTGTATCTCCTGTGTTGTGTGAGCTAGGTCGGTGGATGTGTCGAACGTGGGCGTCAGCCCGCGTTCTCCTGCTTCTCGCGCAGCGCCTCAACCGTGCGGACCGTCTTCGACGGAAGCGCCTGGAAGACGGCGGCGGCCTTCGACATGGAAGCCTTCATCATGCCGGCGACCTTCGACAGCAGAACCTCACGGCTCTCAAGGTCGGCGAGCTTGTTGACTTCCTCGGCAGAGAGCGGGGCACCGTCGAAGTACCCGCTCTTGATCACGAGAAGAGGGTGTGCCTTGGCGAAGGTACGCAGGCCCTTGGCAACGGCGACCGGGTCACCGTGCACGAAGGCGATCGCCGACGGACCCTGAAGGTCGTCGTTGAGCCCCTCGACCCCTGCCTTCTCAGCAGCGATCTTGGTCAGCGTGTTCTTCACCACGGCGTATTCCGCATCCTGACGAATGCTGTTGCGGAGCTCCTTGAGCTCCTCAACCGTCAGGCCGCGGTACTCGGTGAGCAGAACGGCAGTCGAGCTCTCGAACTTCTCGGCGAGCTCGGCGACCGATGCTTCCTTCTGCGCCATGGCCACTCCTTGTTACGTGCGAGGCACCCCACGGAGGTGAGGGGCCGGCCGCGTCCCACCCTGCACACATGACAAAAGCTCCGGCGCAAGCGCACGGAGCTTTTCGGATCCTGAACTCAGGAGGCCTTCTCAGTACACCTGCGCGGGCCCCTGCTTCTGCAGTGCTTCGGTCGGAAACTGACGTTCCCGGCGACCGGCGGTCTTCGGCTTCCCCCAGCATACGCGGCTCCCGCGCGCGACGCCAACTCGGCGAGACTGGGGATCCGCCGTCAATCGATGAGCGCGAGCGCGCGGTATGCGTCCTGCGTCGCGGCACGGAGCATGGCCTGTTCGCGCGGGCTCGTGGATCCTGCCCGAATGTTCTGCCCCGTCGTGAGCTGGTAGAGCTCGTCGATCAGCGCCGTCGCGAGCGTCACGAGCTTGTCGATCTCGGCTTCGTCGCGGTCGATCCACAGGCACTTCGGCTCGTCGTGCACGGGGCGGAAGTCTCGATGTTCCTCCCACGTGAACAGCGTGCGCTCGGCCCCGAGCACGTGCTGCTGCCACCACACCTGTCGCAGGTATGCGCGCGGGATCGTGCGCCACGGCTTGTTCGTGGTCTTGATCTCGGCGAGGACGACGCGACCGCCGTCGTCGACACCGACGCCGTCGGGGGTGGCGAGGTGCCGCTTCTCGACGTCCGCGCGGAACAGCGCGGTCGAGGGGAGGATGCCGTGCTCACTCTCGACCCACATGGCGATCTCGGGCTCGCGACGGCGGCCGTGATCCGTGTAAGCGTTGCCGGAGAACCCAGACGGCCGCAGCTTCTGACGGGCCGCGCGCAGCACCGAGGCGGGCGTCGACAGATTCGCCACGTCGGTGGCGGTGATGCCCTGCGACCGCGCCCGCAGCCAAGCGACACGGTCACGAGAATCCGCGACGACTCGCTCTTGCAGTTCGGGGGGCAACATCTCCTCGACCCTAGCCGAGCGGATCCGCCCTTCCCGGCAAAGACACAGCGTGATTGGTTGTCGTGAGTCAACCATTATCGTATAGTTGACGACGATCAACTTGTTTTCGCGCCGACGCCGCCGTGAACTCTTCCCGTTCTCCACAGAAAAGGATGCCGATGCCTCCTTCCACGACGACGGTCTCGACGACCATGTCGCGGCGCCAGGTACTCGAAGCCCTGTCTGGGCTGCTGCTGGCGATGTTCTGCTCGATGATGACGATGACGGTCGTCGGCACGTCGCTGCCGATCATCGTCCCCGACCTGGGCGGCACGCAGACCGCGTACACCTGGGTCATCACGATGACGCTGCTCACGACGGCGATCTCGACACCTATCTGGGGCAAGCTTGCCGATCTGCTCAACCGCAAGGTGCTGATCCTGATCGCGCTGACGATCTTCGTCCTCGCGAGCGCCGGCGCCGGCCTCTCGCAGAACGTCGAGACACTCATCATCTTCCGCGCGCTGCAGGGCATCGGCGGCGGCGGCCTGCAGTCGATGTCGCAGATCTTGATGGCCGACATCATCAGCCCGCGCGAGCGCGGCCGGTACATGGGGCTGATGGCGGGGGTCATGGCCGTTGGCATGGTCGGCGGACCGCTTCTCGGCGGCCTCCTGACCGACACGATCGGTTGGCGCTGGAACTTCTACGTCGGGGTGCCGCTCGGCATCATCGCCTTCATCGTGCTGATGAAGACGCTGCGGATCTCGCAGATGCACGAGGGCAAGGTGCGAATCGACTACCTCGGCATCGTGCTGCTCTCGGTGGCGGCCGGGTTCCTGCTCGTGTGGGTCTCGAACGTCAGCGACTACGGCTGGGTGAGCTGGGAGACGCTCTACATGGTCGGCATCGCGATCGTCGCGACGATCATGTTCATCATCGTCGAGCGCAAGGTGTCCGAGCCGCTGATCCCTCTGCCGATGTTCCGCAACCGCACCTTCACGCTCGCCGTGCTGGCCTCCGTATCGATCGGCGTGGCGATGTTCGGCACCTCGGTCTATCTCGCGCAGTACATGCAGATCGCGCGCGGGTTCGGGCCGACGGTGGCCGGACTGCTCACGGTTCCGATGGCGGCGGGCATGCTCGGAGCGTCAACGGTGATCGGACAGATCGTGTCGCGCACCGGCATCTGGAAACGCTACCTCGTGCTCGGCGGCGTGCTCCTGGTCGCCGGATCGAGTCTGCTCTCGACCCTCACCATGAGCACTCCCCTCTGGCTCGTCGGGGTTTACATGTTCCTCCTCGGCGCCGGCACCGGCATGACGATGCAGAACCTCGTGCTCGTCGTCCAGAACTCCGCGAACCCGTCGCAGATGGGCGTCGCCTCGTCTGGCGTGAACTTCTTCCGCTCCGTGGGCGGCACGACCGGCGTCGCGGTGATGGGATCCGTGCTCGCCGCGAGCATGACGCACCAGATGCAGAGCCGAACGGCCGAGATCGGGCGGGCCATCGCCGATCTCGGTGCCGAGGGGCGCGCGATCGCGAAGCAGCTCGCCGCGGGCACGCTCCCGACGACGCGCGACATGCCCGGATCCATCGCCGTCATCGTCGAGGACGTCGCCGCGAACGCGATCTCGCACGCGTTCCTCGTCGGCGTGCCCCTCGCCGTGATGAGTCTCGTCGCGATCTGCTTCCTGCCCAACATCCCGCTCACGACGTTGACGACGATCGATCGCCTCCGCGAGAAGCGCGCCGTGCGGGACCACGCCGGATCCGATCAGGCGACCGACACCGCGCTCGCGTCATCCGGGTCGACCGCTAGTGTGGACCCGGAAGCCCCCGACCGGAGAGCGTGACGATGTCTGACGATGAGACGGTGGACGCGATCCGCTCCGTCGAGATCGGCCTCAGCGAGGTCTTCACGCAGCATCGCCGAACAATGAAACGCAACGCGGAGCGACTGCAGCCGGGAATGCTGCCGATGACCTACAAGGTCTTCGCCGTCATCGCGCGCCGCGCTCCGATCACCGCGTCCGAGCTCGCGGAGTGGCTCGAGATGGACAAGGGGCAGATCAGCCGCACCGTCACCTACCTCGAGTCGATCGACCTCGTGACGCGTCGTCCGGATGAGGCCGACCGCCGCTCGTTCGTGATCGAGCCGACGGAGTCCGGGGTCGAGCGCCTCGAGGCCGCGCGCACGCCGCACGAGGAGACCCTGCGTGCGCGCCTCGGCCATTGGGATCCCGCCGACGCGCGCCGGCTTGGGGAACTGCTGCTCGCGCTCGCGGGACGCGCCGAGAACGGACACTGAGCGGATCCGCGACGTCGGGCCGCTGAGGTACGGTGGCCGCGCGTCCGTCAGCGGGCGCTAGGGTGCGTTACTAAATCTGGTGCCGTCGCGAGCATGGCCGAGGTGCGTCGGCTCGCAAGGCCGAGGAGTGAGGCGATGCCTTAGCATCGTCGATCGACGAGAACGCCGCGAGTGGGCCCACGCGGCCGGAGGCTCTGCGTGGCGCGCCAGCGGCATGCAGAGAGGCCGTGGGGAGGCGCGCGTCGGCCAACGCAGTAGGTGCCAGGTTTAGCAACGTGCCCTAGAGGCGACTCACGAGAGAGGATCCGCGATGAAGCGCGTGCACATCATCGTCACCGGGACCGTGCAGGGCGTCGGCTTCCGCTACGCCACGAAGGCGGAGGCGGAACGACTCGGTGTGACCGGGTGGGTACGGAACGTCGGATCGGATCGCGTCGAGGCGGAGGTGCAGGGCGACGACGACCGCGTGGACGAGATGCAGCGCTGGCTACAGCACGGGCCGCCGTATGCGGCAGTCGAGCGGATCAACGTCGGTGACGCCGCGATCGTGGACGGCGAAGAGAGGTTTCGGATTCTTCGAACTGAGTGAGTGGGCACGAGCACGAGCGGCGTCAACAATAATAGCTCTACGTCCGCACGGTCGTGACCCGGCTTACATGCGATGCCGCCTATGGCGACGTGCTGATGTCGCACGATGGAGCGAGCCCTAGAGGTCCCCAGTTGGCGGTCGCCACAAGCCACGGTGACGTCCAGCCGCTATCGCTGATTCGCATCCCGATCACCTTGTCGCCTCCGAGGAGATTCTGCAACGCAAGGCTGGTGATCACCGTCGTGTAGGCATCCGGCGTTCCCGTCGTCGTGATGGAGTTCAGTAACTCGAGGTCGATGATCGGCGTGAGAAGGCCGTTGTTGAGCTGGCCGAACTCGACGTCGTCGATGGTGTAGGCCGTGCCGTCGGGGACATGCCAGGTGATCTCGACACGCGGCGCGATCCCGAGCAGGCCGCTCGCGACGCATCCATCTCCGGTTGCGACGAGCGGATCCAGCGCGGTCCCCGCCGTGAACTCCGCTGCGCCGGCTTCCGCGTCCGTCCACGCGGCGTCGGTCTGCTCGGCCGTCGGCGCAAGGGCGATGCCGCCGAGCAGCGCGAGGCCGGCGAGGCCCGCGAGGATCCGGCGTCCGAGGCTGCGTCGCGCGGTCATGATGCACCTCCACCCGTCCGCCTGCGGGCGCGCACGGCGAGCAGCACGGCGGCGCCGACGAGCAGCAGCGCGCCGCCCGCGAGCAACCACGGCTCGCTCGACCAGCCTCCCGTGGGCGGGAGGTCCGGGCCCGTGTCGAGCTCGTCGCCCGCGCCATTCGCGTGGACGCGCATCTCGGTGACGCCGCTGGCGGATCCGGACCCGACGCCGACCTGCAGCCGCAGGTGCGCGACCTGTTCGGCGTCGACCTCGCGGAGCGGGACCTGCGCGCCATCGCGGGGCACCTCCCAGTCGGACAGGAGGGTCTCCGCGTCGCTCGGACATTCGTCGCCGCGCCACGCGTCGAGGCAGAGCGCGGCATCGACGACGAGCGGGGTGCCGCCGGTCGCGCTCACGGCGATCTCGATCATGCCGGGCTCGGGGGCATCTGCGCTGATCTCGACGTCCCAGCGCATCGTTTCGCCCGGCGCGAGATCGGCTGCCCGCTCCCAGTCGGCGACGGAGACGAGCTGGACGTAGCGACCCTCGATGATCTCAGTAGTGGGCGCCGCCCAGGCAGGAGGAGCGATCGCGAGCGCACCGAGCACCCCGCACACGGCGGTTGCGGCGGCGACGCGTCTCATCATCACTCCGCTTCCTTCTTGTCTCGCGGCCAGAATGCCCAGACCACCAGCAACGCCGCGGCGATCGTGATCCCGCCGAGAACGAACGGGTTACTCATCGCCACGATCACCGGTGCCATGCCCGGGATCGAGAACAGCACCGTGCGCACGGTGGTCACGTCGTACGGGTGCGGGTCCTCGACCTCGTTCGCGTCACCGCGCATCGTGATCACGCGCTCGTCCGCCGATGCGCCATCCTCGATCGAGGTGACGCGGTGCGTGACGGGGAGCTCGCCTGGGCGATCCACCGTCACCACGTCGCCCACTGAGATCTCCGCGGCGCCGACCTCCTGCACGATCGCGACGGAGCCCGCGGGGATCGTCGGTTCCATGGATCCGGTGCGGAACATGATGAGCGAGATGTTCGCCGTGATCGCGAGGATCACGAGGACGATGCAGACCAGTCCCGCGCCCGCCGCGACCCAGAGGATCACCTCGCCGACGACGCCTCCGACGCGCGAGCGACGGCGCCCCGGCGTGGTCGCCGGAACGTCGTCGCTCGTGCGTTCGCGGAGTTCGCGCCGCGTGGTCGGGGCCGTCATTCGCGGTCCGCGTGGTGCGATCCCCGGATCGACGGGGTCACGAGAAGCGAGGAGACGTCGTTACTCGACCGACTCCGCGTTCCACTGCCACATCACGGTGCCGGTCTCGCCCTGAGTGAGCGAGTCGGTCGCCGTGACCTGCAGGCAGAGGTTGACCGGCGTGTCCGGAGCGATCGTCGTCGGAACTGTGGCACCACCCGTGAACGAGGCTTCGTCGCACCCGAAGGTATCCGTCGCGACCGCAGCGAAGGTGAGGTCTCCATCGGCGACGAGCGTGCCCGTCGCGTCGACCGGAGCGACCGCTTCGAGCGTCGCGTTGTACGAGGATCCTTCGGTGCTCAGAGCGTACCCCGCGTAGACGACGTCGCCCGGAGCAAGGTTGTCGGCGCCCACTTCGAATGCGAGCTCGGCAGCGCCATCGCTCGACGGGTGCTCCTCGTACGTCGTTCCGTCGGTGGATCCCTGGAACACGAACTCGCCGGCTGCGAAGTCGCCACCTGCGAACTCCGGGTCGTTCCATGCGGCGAGCGTTACTGCTGCACCGACGCCGAGCACGAGCCCGCCCGCCAGAACCGCCAGAACCTTGCGCCTGTCTGCTGCCTTCGCCATGAGATGCTCCTTCGGCACTCGAGAAGCGCACGGCGGAACCGCCAACCCCTCCGGTCGCGTTGCCGGCGCTTCAATATATCCTCTCCCGCCGGGAGCTATTCCTCAATGCCGCGACGCTGAGAGGTACCCCCGGTATAGCCGTGAGAACGACGAAACGGCCCCCGCGCCGATTCGGAGCGGGGGCCGTTGTCGCGGGCGTTGTTACGCGACAGCGATCGAGTTCACGTCCAGCGGGATGCCGGGACCGAACGTCGTCGACACCGCACCCTTCTGGATGTAGCGACCCTTCGCGCTCGACGGCTTGAGGCGCACGACCTCGTCGAGGGCGGCCTGGATGTTCTCGTTCAGCTGCTCAGCGCCGAACGAGGCCTTGCCGACCACGAAGTGGAGGTTGGAGTGCTTGTCGACGCGGAAGTCGATCTTGCCGCCCTTGATGTCTTCGACAGCTTTCGCCGGGTTCGGCGTGACCGTGCCCGTCTTCGGGTTCGGCATCAGGCCACGGGGACCCAGCACCTTACCGAGACGACCGACCTGGCCCATGAGCTCCGGCACGGCGACGGCCGCATCGAAGTCGGTCCAGCCATCAGCGACGCGCTGGATGAGCTCGGCGCCGCCGACCTCATCAGCGCCCGCGGCGATGGCGGCCTCAGCCGCGTCGCCGTTCGCGAAGACGATGACCTTGGCGGTCTTACCCGTGCCGTGCGGCAGCATGACCGTGCCACGCACCATCTGGTCGGCCTTGCGCGGGTCAACCGCGAGCTTCAACGCAACCTCGATGGTCGAGTCGAACTTCTTCGATCCGGTCTCCTTCGCCAGCGCAACCGCGTCGGCGGGCGAGTAGAACCGGCCCTCTTCGATCTTCGCGGCTGCGGCGGCGTAAACCTTGGACTTTGCCATTATCGTTCTCCCCCTCAGCCTTCGACCGTGATGCCCATGGAACGAGCGGTGCCGGCGACGATCTTCGCCGCGGCTTCCATGTCGTTCGCGTTGAGGTCGGGCTGCTTGACAGCCGCGATCTCGTCGACCTGAGCCTTGGTGATCTTGCCGACCTTCGTCGTGTGCGGCGTGCCGGATCCGCTCTTCACGCCAGCCGCCTTCTTGATGAGCTCGGCTGCCGGGGGCGTCTTGAGGATGAACGAGAAGCTGCGGTCCTCGTAGACGGTGATCTCCACGGGGACGACGTTGCCGCGCTGCTGCTCAGTCGCGGCGTTGTACGCCTTGCAGAACTCCATGATGTTGACGCCGTGCTGGCCCAGTGCGGGGCCAACGGGCGGCGCCGGGTTCGCCTGGCCGGCGGCGATCTGGAGCTTGATCAGCCCCGAGACCTTCTTCTTCGGTGCCATTGCTATTCCTTTCATCGAGCACACACCGAGTGCGTGCGCTCTCCCACATCCGATCCGGGTGTGGTGGCTGCCTGCGCGCCATGACGCGCAAACTATGGAAGTCTACCGGATCCGGCGGGTCGCGGTTCTCAGGATTCGGCGGGCGCGTACGTGTCGACGATCCGCTGCCCCAGCGCGCGCAGCGCGTCGCGCACCTCGGGCGGCTCGATGACCTCCGCAACCGTCGCCCAGGCCGCGATCTGCTCCGCGAGGGCATCCGCGCGGTGAGCGCTCACCTCGACCGTCGACCGCGGGTCGGATCCGCTCTCGGGCCCGGGAGCCTGCAGCCGCGCCTGTGCGCCGAAGCGGTCGAGCAGCGCCTTCACGGCCCACGGTTCGACGCGCAGCCTCGCGCGTACGGATCCGCGCAGGCTCTCGACCCGCGCGACCATGCGGTCCCATTCCGCCGTCGGCTCGAAGTCGGCGGGCGCGACCCCGCGCTCGGCGAGCGTCTCGAGCCCGCGGATCCGGTCGACGCGGTAGGTGCGCAGGCGGTCGCGGTCGGCGACGCCCTCGTCCGTCGCCGCGGGCGCCGCGAGCAGGTACCAGCGCGCCCCGCGGCTGCCGACGATGAGCGGCACGAGCTCGACATCGACGTCGCCTCGCGAACCCGCGTACGCGATCCGGATCCGTCGTTCGCGCGCGATCGCGCGCTGCAGTTCGGCGACCGCGGGCGGATCCGTGTCGTCGCCCGTGGCGCCCCACGGCGCGTCGCGCACGGTGGCCGCAGCAACGCGCTCGGCGCCCGCGCGGAACGGCTCCGGCATCGCGCGAACGAGCTTGCGGACCGCGGCGGCGCGTTCAGGATCCGTCGCGCGACTCTGCGTGAGTCCGATCAGCAGCGACGTGACCTCGACCTCGGTCAGGCCGGTGAGATCCGTGCGGGCACCGCCGATGAGGCGCCAGCCGCCGCCGCGTCCGCGCGTGGGATAGATCGGGACGCCCGACATCGCGAGCGCCTCGAGGTCGCGACGCGCCGTCGGGACGGAGACCTCGAGCTCGGTCGCAAGCTCCGCAGCCGTAATCATCGGGCGCCCCTGGAGGAACAGGAGCGCCTGGATCAGACGATCAGCACGAATTTCTCGACCTCTTTTCTGAAGTGATCAGAAGGTGATCACTTTGAGGTCGAGCATAGAACACATACCGACAACGAAGGAGACACCATGTTCCGTGGTCTTGCCAACCTGAACCTCGTCGCCGAGGACATGCCCGCCGCGATCGAGTGGTACACGACCGTGTTCGAGGAGCCACCGTACTTCGTCCGCCCCGAGACCGGGCCGGCGCAGTACGCTGAGTGGCGCTTCGGGGATGACGACGACGAGTTCGCTCTGATGGACGCGCGGTTTCGTGCCGTACTCCCCCGGCCAGGCGGGGCGCTCGTCAGCATGCACGTCGACGACATCCGTTCTTCCGTCGACCGGCTGCTCTCGCTCGGTGCGCGAGCGGAGGATCCCATCACCCAGCGCGGCGAGGGATGGTGGTCGGCGTCGGTCAGCGACCCGTTCGGGAACCTGGTCGGCCTGATCCGGAGCCCCCACTGGGCGGGGCAGCACGCCGCGTGACGCCGGAGAACGGACGACGCCCCGCCTCTCGAAGAGGCGGGGCGTCGTCTCGCGAAGCCGACGGGCTCGATCAGGTCATCTTGGTGACCTGGTCGAACGACAGCTCGACCGGAGTCTCGCGCTCGAAGAGCGACACGAGAACCGTGAGCTTGCCGCTGGCGGCGTTGATCTCGCTGATGGTTCCGGGCAGGCCGGCGAACGAGCCGTCCTTGATGGTGATCGTCTCGCTGACCTCGAAGTCGATCTCGGCCGGGATCGAACGCTGGGCGTTCGTCTCCTTCGCCTTCGGGTCGCCCGCGGCGGCCTTCTCGGCCTCCTTGAGCTCGGCGAGCGGCTTGAGCATGTTGAACGCCTCGTCGAAGCGCAGCGGCGCGGGGTTGTGCGCGTTGCCGACGAAGCCCGTCACGCCCGGCGTGTGTCGCACGACCGACCAGGTGTCCTCGTTGAGCTCCATACGCACGAGCACGTAGCCCGGCACACGCACGCGCGTGACCATCTTGCGCTGGCCGTTCTTGATCTCGACGACATCTTCCATCGGCACTTCGACCTGGTAGATGTCTTCCTCGACCTCGAGCGTCGACTTACGCTGCTCGATGTTGGCCTTCACCTTGCGCTCGAACCCGGCGTAGGAGTGGATGACGTACCACTTGCCCTCGAGCGTGCGCAGCTCGGCCTTGAACTCGGCGTAGGGGTCGACCTCTTCTTCGGCCTCAGCCTCTTCTTCGGAGCCTGCGGCATCCTCGGGCGCCTCGGCGTCGGCGGCCGTCGTGTCCTCGGCGGCCGTCGTCTCGCCGTGCTCGGCGGAGTCGTCGCTCAGCACCTCAGCAGCTGCCTCGGCCTCCGAGGTCTCATCAATTTCGAGTGCGTCGTTCACGATCGCGTCTGCCTCCGGATCTGCGATGGAGATGCCCTCGTCGGCGGTGTCGTTACCCTCGCCGTCGATGTGCATCGCCCTGTGTTCGGCGGCGTCGCTCGCCTTCTCGTTGCCAGCGAGCACGTTGCCTGTCTGGGCTTCGTCTTCCTCGCTCGACTGCTCGGCCGCGGGGGCCCAATCGGCGTCGTCGAGATGCTTCTCGGACACTGGTTCAGCCTCTTTCGATCTAGTTCGGCACGCCGAAGACGACGTCCACCACCAGCTGGAAGACCGTGTCCAGACCGAAGATGACCGCCATCATGACGACGACGAATCCGAGCACGACGCTCGTAAATTTGAGGAGCTCCTTGCGGGTCGGTGTGACGACCTTGCGGAGTTCCGCGATGACCTCACGGAAGAAGATCACGATGCGCGCGAAGAAATTCGGCCTCTTCGCGGCGTTCGGCCCTCCTGCGGCGGCGGGCACCCCGCCAGCTGCATCCTGAGACATTCATCACCTTTCGTGGATCAGCGAATCTGCTGATTCGCAGGGCGGACAGGAATCGAACCTGCAACCTGCGGTTTTGGAGACCGCTGCTCTGCCAATTGAGCTACCGCCCTAGAGTCTCCTCAGCATCGTTCTCCGCATTGCGGCACGGCGAATGATGCAGCGAAGAACTGCACGCTCGATCATACGGCATGCGGAGAGGGGGTGCGAACCGACGCCAGTCCGCGCGCGGCGTGTTCCATCGCCACGCCCCACAGTCATCGCTGTGGTCGATACGCTGGTCGCGTGACTGAACGAGCTGCGCTGTCGAACAAGATCTCCGCCATCGCCGAGTCGGCCACCCTGAAGGTGGACGCGAAGGCGAAGGCCCTCAAAGCCGACGGACGCCCCGTCATTTCCTACGCCGCAGGCGAACCGGACTTCTCGACGCCATCGTCCGTCGTAACCGCGGCGCACGAGGCCCTCGAGGATCCGTCGAACTTCCGCTACTCCCCTGCGGCCGGTCTCCCTGCACTGAAGGAGGCGATCGCCCGCAAGACCGCGCGCGACTCGGGCCTCGAGATCACGCCGAACCAGGTGGTCGTCACCAACGGCGGCAAGCAGGCCGTCTATGAGGCGTTCCAGGTGATCCTGAACCCGGGCGACGAAGTGCTGCTGCCCTCGCCGTACTGGACGACGTACCCCGAGGCGATCAAGCTGGCCGACGGATCCACGGTGCCGGTCTTCGCGGGCGCCGACCAGGGCTACAAGGTGACGGTCGCGCAGCTCGAGGCCGCGCGCACGCCGAAGACGAAGGCCGTCGTGTTCGTCTCACCGTCGAACCCGACCGGTGCCGTCTACTCCCGAGACGAGACCGCCGCGATCGCGCGCTGGGCGCTCGAGCACGGCGTGTGGATCCTCACGGACGAGATCTACCAGAACCTCACCTACGACGGCGTGCGCGCCGTGTCGGTCGTCGAGGCGGTGCCGGAGGTCGCTCACCAGACGATCCTCCTCAACGGCGTCGCGAAGACGTACGCGATGACCGGCTGGCGCGTCGGCTGGATGGTTGGCCCAGAGCGCGCGGTCAAGCTCGCCGCAAACCTGCAGTCGCACCTGACGAGCAACGTCAACAACATCGCTCAGCGTGCCGCCGTCGCGGCGCTCGAGGGACCGCAGACCGATGCGGAGCAGTTCCGCCAGGCGTTCGATCGCCGCCGCCGCGTGATGGTCGAGGAGCTGTCGAAGATCGAGGGCGTGTCCGTGCCGACGCCCGAGGGAGCCTTCTACGTCTACCCCGATGTCCGAGGCCTGCTCGGACGCGAGTGGAGGGGACGCCGCGTCGATACGACGCTCGAACTCGCCGACCTGATCCTCGACGAGGCCGAGGTGGCTGTCGTTCCGGGCGAGGCGTTCGGCCCGAGCGGATACCTGCGACTGAGCTACGCGCTCGGCGACGACCAGCTGCGCGAGGGCATCGAACGCCTCCAGGCGCTGTTCGCCTGAGCGTCGCCACACTTTGCAGCCACGCGCGTTCGTGCGCTGCAAACTCTGGCGACCCATCGTGTGCCCCCCGTGATGGGTCGCCACAGTTTGCAACTGAGCCGGGCATAAACCTGCAATGTTTGGCGACCCAGTGCGGCTGACCGGCATGGGTCGCCAGAGTTTGCAGGTGAGCGGGCTCGCGGGGCGCAAAGTGTGGCGACCCAGCGGGGGTGGCGCGCGTCCACAGGGGACGTTCGCGCACGCGGTCGGTGGATAACCGAGACTGAACGTGCCGTGCGTGCGCATGATCGACGCCATGTCGAACAACCTGCTCCCGAAGGATCTCGCCGAGGCGTTCACCGTTCCCGATGCGATCGCACACGGGGTTTCCCGATCGCGTCTCCGCCACCGGGACCTCACCGCCCCCTTCTACGGCACGCGCGCACGTGGCGACATCGACGATCTCCCGTCGCGCCTGCGGCTACTCCTTGACGCGCTGCCGGCCCATGCGTTCATCGCCGGACCGACGGCAGCTCTGGCATGGGCACTCCCGCTGCCGCTCCCCGTCGAACGCATGGCGCGAGAGGTTGTCTGCATCGGCGTTCCCGCCCGGCAAAACCGGATCCGGCGCCCCGGTGTGCGCGGCCGTGCCCTCCAGTTGGATCCTGAGGACGTCACTCTGCGGCACGGCCTTCGCGTCACGACGCCCGAACGTACCTGGGTGGACCTTTCCGAAGAGTTGTCGCTGCCGCGCCTCGTCGCCGTAACGGATCGCCTGCTGCGGGAATACGTCACACGCCACGACCTCGACCGGGCGCACGAACGAGCAGGACGCCGTAAGCCAGGGCGACTCCGCCGCGAACGCGCCCTCGGCCTCGGCGACGCGCGCAGTGAATCGCCGAAGGAGTCCGAACTGCGCGTGATCTTCCACGAGGCGCACCTGCCGCGTCCCGACCTCAACGTCGACATCACCGATCGCGGACGCTTCGTCGCTCGCGTCGACATGCTCTTTCGCGAAGCGCGGCTCGTCGTGGAATACCAGGGTGACTACCACCGGGATCCCGAGCAGTGGCGGCGCGACGAGATGCGGCGCGCGGAACTCGAGTCACTCGGTTATCGCGTCACGTACGTCACCGCCGCAGATCTGTTGGATCCCGAGCAGCTCGTGTCACGGATCCGTCGACTTCTCGCCCTCGCGTGACCCCACCCCGTGATGGGTCGCCATACTTTGCAACATCTGTGCCCGCAGATCTGCAAAGTGTGGCGACCCATATTCGGCGCGCCCAATGGGTCGCCAAGGAATGCAACTTCAGCGTCCACAAACCTGCAAAGTGTGGCGACCCATCTGCGCGGAGCACCAGCGTGCCACGTGACGTGACGCGACCCGAGGTGACGCGAGGGGACGCGAGGAGACGTGACGGGGCGCGCGGGGGCGCCGTACCCTATAGCTCGACGCCGACGAAGACCGGCTCGGGGTTCAGCTCGATGCCGTACTCCGACGCGACGCGTGTCCGGACGTAGCGCGCCAGCGTCGCGACGTCCTCGGCCGACGCCTCGCCGCGGTTCGTCAACGCGAGCGTGTGCTTCGTCGACAGCGTGGCGCGGGATCCGGGCAGCCCGAAGCCCTTTGCGAGCCCCGCGTTCTCGATCAGCCACGCCGCACTCACCTTCACGAGCGACGGCTGGCGCGCGGTCGGTGCGACCTGACCGTCCCACGTGGCGAGGTCGAAGACCCGGTCCAGCTCGGGAACGGGGTCGATCGGCCAGCGCGGGCACTCGGCCGGAAGGCGCCGCGAGATCTGCTCCGTCACGATCGGATTGTTGAAGAAGCTGCCGGCGCTGCGCGTATCTGCGTCGGACGGATCCAGCACCATGCCCTTCGTCGCGCGGATGGCAAGCACCGTGTCGCGGATCCACGCAAGCGACGCGTTCCCGGATCCGTCCTCACCCTCCGAGCGCACACCGTCGAGCCCGAGAGCCTGGCGGATCCGCTCGTCCTCGACGGGGCGCGGATCCGTGCCGACGACCGCGAGATCGAGCACGATTCCGACCACGACCGCCGAGCGCTCGGGAACGGAATCATAGTGACGCTTCAGCGCGGAGGTGCGGGGGCCGAGCCCGAGCTCGCTTGCCGGCACCGTCTCGATCGACGAGGCTCCCTCGTCGATGAGGTCGACGGAGACGAGCGTCTGGATGATCTCCTGCCCGTACGCGCCGACGTTCTGGATCGGCGCGGCGCCCGCGGTTCCGGGGATCCCGCTCATTGCCTCGACACCGGCCAGTCCGGCCCCGACGGTCCACGCGACGAACTCGTCCCAGTTCTGTCCGGCCTCGATCGCGACGCGTTGGTAGCCCTCCGGAGCGCCGTCGATGCGCTCGTAGCCGGTGGTGAGGATCCGGATAACGGTGCCGTCGAACGGTTCGTCGCTGGCCAGCAGATTGGATCCGCCGCCGAGGACGAACCAGTCCTCGCTCCACGCATCGTGCAGCGCAGCGACGAGCTCCTCACGTGTGCGGACGTCGACCATCCGGGCGGGGGCCGCGCCCACGCCGATCGTCGTGAGCTCGGCCAGCGGCACCGGGTCGCGCCGCGCTTCGATCGCGCTCATGCGCCCACCGCCAGGAACGTCAACGCGCCGCGGATCTCCCCTGCGGTAAACCTCACCGAGGCCGTCATGTCGGCATCACCACCGCCTGCGCCTTCCCGAACACCTTCTCCTCCTCGAACGTGACGGCGAGATCGATGCGCACGGATCCGTCGTCCTTCACCTGGCCGACGGTCGCGACGTAGGTCACGTTGGCGCCGCGTTCCGGATCCACGACGACGGGCTTCGTGAAGCGCACGACGTACGACGCGAGGCGGCTCGTCTCGCCCAGCCACTCGGTGAGCACCGAGGCGCCGATGCCCATCGTGAGCATGCCGTGAGCGAGCACCCCCGGAAGCCCGACGCGCTCGGCGACGTCGTCGCGGTAGTGGATCGGGTTGAAGTCACCGGACGCGCCCGCGTAGCGCACGAGGGCGTCGCGGGTCAGGTGCATGGTCTTCGAGGCGACGACGTCGCCCTTCTCCAGCGTCGACAGATCCATCAGGCGTCCTCCGATCCGATCAGCAGCGTCGAACTGGCCGTGACGACGTGCGCGCCGGAGGCGTCCGTGATCTCGGTCTGGCTCGCGACCATCGCGCCGGACCCCATCGCGCGCACGCGGGTGACCCGCAGCTGGCCGGTGAGTTCATCGCCCGCGACGATCGGACGCGAGTAGGTGAACTGCTGGTCCGTGTGCAGCGCGCGCTCGAGCACGACGCCGGTCGACGGATCCGCGAGCAGCTGCTGCAGCGTGCGGTCGGCGATCACCATGGCGAACGTCGGCGGCGCGACGACGTCTTCGTGTCCCGCGGCGCGCGCGGCGTCGACGTCGAGGTGCTCGGGTGCAGTCGCGAACACGGCGCGCGCGAACTCGCGCACCTTCTCACGTCCGACGAGATACGGGGGCGTCGGGGGGAAGTCGCGCTCGGCGAGATCCGGATCCACAGCCATGTCAGTCCTCCTGGGTGCGTTGCGAAACTTGGCGGCATCGCGAGCATGGTCGAGGTGCGTCGGCTCGCAACGCCGAGGAGTGAGGCGATGCTGTCGCATCGTCGATCGACGAGAAAGCCGCGAAACGGCGTTCATCGGCCAGCGCAGTAGGTGCCAAGTTTAGCAACGCACCTAACGGCGTCCGGCGCGGAATGCCCTGATCGCCATCTGGGTGCCGATCACGACGAGGAACGCCGCGAACAGCATGTTCGCGACGAACGGATCCACGGCCGCGGCGACGAGCGCGCCGAGCGGCGTCGTGATGACGGTGGCCGCCGCGACGACGGCCGCCGCCACGAGATCCACGTTGCGGTTGCGGGTGTTGCGCCATGCTCCGGCAATCGTGGTCGGGATCATCATCAACAGGGCGGTGCCCTTCGCGACGAGGTCGCTCGCGCCGAAGAGCAGGATCAGCGCGGGCACGACGATGATGCCACCGCCGACACCGATCATCCCCGACAACACGCCAGTGACGAGGCCGACGCCGACGAGCGCGGCGCCGAGCCAGAGGTTCATGGGCACGCCCGCGTCGCGATCGGGGATCACGAAGAAGAGGGTCACGACGACGACGGCGAGAAACCCGACGAAGAACCAGCGCAGCTTCGTCTCACTGAGACGGTGCAGCAGGTGCGCGCCGAGTGGGGCGCCCACGACGCCGCCGGCCGCGAGCAGCACGGCGGCGAGCCAGTCGACCTGACCGTGCGCGGCGTAGCTGACGACGCCCACCGCCGCGGTGACGATGATGGACGCACCCGATGTGCCGGACGCGAGCTTCTGTGAGAAGGCTGCGGCGGTGACGAGCATCGGAACGATGACGGTGCCGCCGCCGACGCCGAACAGGCCCGACATGAAGCCGGAGACGAGGCCGATCGCGATGAACGTGATGATCACCCTCGAGCCACGGGCGCGCAGGGCGTTCATGAACGGATCACCCGCTTGAGTCTACGCCGCCGCAGGTGCACAACGACGGTAGCTCAGGCGCCGAGCCTCCCTCTGTGAGGGATAACCGGGCGTCCTGCCGTACTTGTGCACGCGAGTGTCGCCCCGGACTACTGCCCGGGGCGACACAGCGCGTATGGGTCAACCGGCGTACAGCGCGACGTCGCCCGCCATGATGCGCACGTCGATGCGCCGGTCAGACGCGGTGCTCTCCTCGAGCGACGAGACGAAGTCGCCGGCGGCGCGGTTCGTCCGCACGTCGTACGGCACGTCGGGCAGCTGCAGCTCGACGGATCCGGCGGACACTCCGATCCGCACGTCGGAGGGAGGCTCGCCGGTCAGATGCGCGTTGATGTCACCGGCCGCGACGTCGAAGCGCGCCGTCTGCACATCGGCGAGTTCGACGACGCTGGCACCCGCCGATACGTCGCCGGCGATCGCGTCCGCGGATCCCTCGAGCTCCACCATGCCGGCGCTCAGTTCATACGTGACGTCGCCGAAGATGCCGGCCGCATCGATCTCGCCGGCCGCAAGATCGAGCTCGAGGTCGACACCCTCCAGCTCGTCGGGAAGCGTCAACCGCGCCGACTGATCGCGGCGCCAGTCAAAGAGGCTGAACCTCGCGTCCGGGCTGGAGACAACCAGGGTGTCGCCCTGACGCTCGAAGATCCAGGCGCCGGAATGGGAGCTGTAGTCGAGAGTGGCCTCGGATCCGCTGCCGAAGGCGACGCTCGCGGACCCGGCGTCGACGTCGAGCTTCACGCGTTCGATCCCGGCTACCGGCAGCGACACCGCACCATCTTCGACCTGGCCGGAGCGCACGGTGTCACTGACGGCGGCGACGGCCGTCGCGCCTCCCCCGAGGATGAGGATGCATCCGCCGAGCACGCTGAACGTGACGGCGAGCGCGCGCGTTCCACTACGGGCCGTGGGGCTCTGTCGGGGCGTTTCGGTCATCGGTTCGATCCGTTCTGCTGTGAGCCGGGGACGATCGGTCCCTGCGGCGACGTGGCGTCTATGTGGGCGAGGACGGCGAGCACGCGGCGGTTGCCGATGTCGTCCTGTTCAAGGCCGAGCTTCGAGAAGATCGACGTGATGTGCTTCTCCACGGCTCCGGCGCTGACGAACAGCAGCCGTGAGATCGCACCGTTGCTCTTGCCCTCGGCGATGAGCGACAGGACGGCCCGTTCGCGGTCCGTGAGGCGCATGAGCTTCTCGTCGCGCGAGCGGCGGGTCAGCAGCTGCGCGACGACCTCCGGATCGAGGACGGTGGCGCCCTCGCGGATCCGGTCGATCGACTCGAGGAACTCGGTGACGTCGGTGACGCGATCCTTCAGGAGATAGCCGATCGCCCCGCCCGGCTGGGCGATGAGGTCCGACGCGTACCGCTCCTCGACATACTGCGAGAGCACGAGGACCGCGAGCTTCGAGTCCTGCTGGCGCAGCGCGAGAGCCGCGTGGATCCCCTCGTCGGTAAAGGTCGGAGGGAGGCGGACGTCGACGATGGCGAGGTCCGGATCCGTGTCTTCGACTTCCTGGAGCGCGCGCGAGGCATCGGGTAGTGCGCCGACGATCTCGTGACCGGCGTCGGAAAGGAGCCGTGAGAGCCCCTCGCGGAGGAGGACGGAGTCTTCGACGATCAGGATGCGCATGGCACGCTCACTTCCAGGGAGGTCGGGCCGCCCGCGGGGCTGTCGAGGCGAGCGGTGCCGCCGAGGGCGGTGATCCGATTGTGGATGCCGTCGAGGCCGCCACCGGCGATGAGTCGCGCCCCGCCCACGCCGTCGTCCTCGACGCGCGCCCAGAGGATCCCCTCTTCTGGACGATTGCGCACGGTCACGCGGCAGGTGGAGGCACGGGAGTGCTTGGCGGCGTTCGTGAGGCTCTCCGCGATGGCGAAGTACACGGCTGCTTCGGCGTCGCGTCCGGCGCGCTCGGTCATCCGCACGTCAAGGTGCACGGGGATGTGCGAGCGGCTCGCGACGGCGCTCAGGGCCGCGTCGAGACCGCGGTCGTCGAGCACCGAGGCGTGGATGCCGCGCGCGAGCTGGCGCAGTTCGGTGATGGCCGCCTTCGTGGACGTGTGGGCCTCGGAGACGAGTTCCTTGGCGTTGTCGGGATCCGTGTCGATCTTCTGGTGCGCGAGCCCGAGGGTCATGCCGACGGACACGAGCCGAGGCTGGACGCCGTCGTGAAGGTCGCGCTCGATGCGGGCACGCTCAACGTCACCGGCGCGGATCGCGTCCTGCCGCTGCACGGTCGCGTCGCGGGCCTGGGCGGCGAGCTGCGCCTCGCGGATCGGGGCGATGAGGACGCGGGCGAGCACGCCGTGGAGAAGGGCGACGGCGATGATCGCGACGAGCGCGACGACCGCACCGATCGCCCCCGTCCACGCCGCCCACTCGGCCCGGACGAAAAAGCCGAACACGTGAGTGTCGACGCCGGGCGCATACAGCGGCGCGAACGCCAGCGCGATGCCCCGAACCGCTGCCGTCGCGAGGGAGAGCACGGCCAGTCCGAGCACTGTGGTGAGGGCGAGGTGGGCGATCGCACGCCACATCGCGCCGTCGATGAACTGCAGCCAGACGGTGTGCAGGAAGCCGACGAACCCGCGCTTCGGTGATCGGCGTGCCGAGAGCATCGGCATACCGAATCCGTAGAGGCCCTCGACGCGGGCGGTCTCGAGGAAAGCTGCGCCGTAGAGGCCGTAGACGAAGGCGAGGAGAAGGAGGGCGCCGGTGCCGAGCAGCGCGAGGCCGGGGATGCCGACACTCACGAGAACCAGAAGAATCGTGAAGACGGCGGTGCCGTAGAGGCCGATGAATGCCAGGTGCGCGATCGCGCCGGCTAGCTTCAGCGGGCTGTGCACGCGTGGAAGTGGCGCTTCGAACGGCGCAGTAGTCGATGTCATGCTTTAACGCTACGGTTCCGCGCTCGCTCGCACAGCGGGGAGGACCTCCAAGGTGCGCGGGGGTTATCCCCCGTCTATGCGCAACCGATGCGGCGGAGCCCCAGGGGCCGAGTGGGGCGCGGCGCGGTACTACGCGGCCTGCGGTGCGAGTGCGCGTTCGAAGAGCTGCGGATTCGGGGTGATGTAGATCTTCTCGCGCCCCTCCCCCTGGGCACGGAATGCCTCCGCGTACTCGTCGAGCGGGAAGACCCGCGTGGGGAGCGCAGCGAGCGGCAACGTGGGTGCCAGCGCAACCGCGCGTTCGTGCGTGTAGGGATTGATGATGGACCCGACGATCGTGAGTTCCCGGTCGTAGATCTCCCGCGGCGTCAGTGCCATGGTGTCGCTCGGGTCGGCCACACCGAAGACGAGGAAAGTACCGCCCTTGCGGATCCGGTCGAGGAGATCGCGGCTGATTGCCGCGCTTCCGACCGCGTCGATCACCGAGTGGAACCCGTGTTCACCGACGAGCGCTCCCACCTCGGGCGAATCCAGGTCGTCCGGATGCACGGCGAGCTCGGCTCCCATCGCCCGGGCAAGCTCCCGCCGTTCTGGCGACGGCTCGGACACGACGATCGGTGTCAGCCCACGCGCTTTCGACAGCGCGACGAGCATCGCGCCCGCGGGCCCGCAACCGGCGATCAGCACGGAGGTGCCGGAGGCCGGATCGAGGCGATCCATCGAGTGGATGCAGCACGCGAGCGGCTCGGTCATCGCACCGGTGAACGGAGAAGTCGCCGGATCAAGCCGGTACAGGATGCGCGCGGGCGCGGTCATCGTGGTCGTCATACCGCCATCGAGCTTGACGCCGTACCCCTTTTTGTCGGCGCAGAGGTGCTCGTCGCCGGAGCGGCAGTAGCTGCAGGACGTGCAGTACCAATGCGGTTCGACGGTCACGAGATCTCCTGGCCGCAGACCGGAGACATCGTCCGCGACGTCACGGACGATGCCGCAGACCTCGTGGCCCATGATGACGCCGTCGGCGGAGGGGAACGTGCCGGCGATGATGTGGGCATCGGTTCCGCAGAGCCCCACGACGAGGACGTCGAGCGATGCTTCGCCCGCGGCGAGGGCGGGCACCGGCTCGTCAACGAGCGTCAATCCATCAGCTCGGTGGTGCCGAAGCGCTGTGCGATTCATGTTCCTGTCCCATCGGGGTCTCGGAGGATTCCCGTGAGCCGGGAGATGTGCGCGCGAGCGGCACGCTCGGACGCGTCCGGATCGTGCCGCGCCAACGCCTCGAAGATCGCTCGATGATCTGATGCGGCTCCGCGCACCCCCACCGTGACGTTCGTCGACCGCATGGCCACGATCACCTGCCCCTGAATCTCCTCGAGCATGCGCAGGAGAACGGGACTCGCGGCGGCGTCGCGGATCAGCCGGTGGAACCGGGCGTCGAGTTCGATGTGCCGCGAGAAGTCATCCGGGTCGACGGCTTCGTGTTCGCGCAGCACCGCATCGAGCTGGTCGAGTGCGCTCGTGGTGATCGCGGCAGCCGCAAGCCGCGCGGCCATCCCTTCGAGCGCTTCGCGCGCGTGGTAGAGGCTGACGAGCGCGGCGCGCGGCGGCGTGTGGACGACGGCGCCCCGGTTGAACTCTTCCACTGCGAGGCCCTCACGCACCAGCTGCAGCACGGCGTCGCGGACGGGGCTGCGGCTGACCCCAAGCTCCTTCGCGATGGCCGGGATCGCGAGACGCGATCCCGGCTCGAGCTCGCCTGTGAGGATCTTCGCGCGCAGGAGTTCGTGGACGCTCGTCCCCACCCGCACCGGGGCTTCCCATTCCACTCTGTCAACCTGCCTTCGCTTACTGCGCGCGGGTGAAGGCCGAGACGAACTCCGCGTACGTATCCGCGATCGCGTCGAGCGAGCGCGCCCGAACGTCGTCGTCCGTCGGCGCAGCCGCGAGCTGCTGCACTGCGTCCCACCAGATACTACGACCGATGGCGAAGCCGATGAAGCCCGCCTGCGCGGCCGTCTCGAGCCAGCCGTTGACCTTCTGAGGTGTGCCACCCGCGCCGAGGAGGATGCATTCTCCGCCGTGCTGCCGCGCGAGTTCCACCGTTTGGCGTGACGAATCGAGGTCGCCCTGGTGCTCGAGCTTCCAGATGTCGACGGGAACGTCCTCGAGGATCTCGCGCATCGCTTCGCGAGTCAGCGCGGGCCGCATCTCCCAGGCGAAACGCTCCTCGGATCCGTCGGCCTCGGCCAATTGCTCAGCCGTCGGCGGAACGAGCAGCTCGAAGAGAAACGGCGTCCCGGATTGCCGCGAGGCCGCCGATGCCTCGGCGAGACGCTGGCGCTGAAGGGCGCGTTCCTCGGCCGGATCGGCCGGGTTGTAGCGCACGAGCACCTTCGCATATCCGGGTCCGAAGGACTCCAGGTACGCGCGCGTGTCCTCGGGCTCCGTCTCGTACACGCGCAGCCCCGCGCGCTCGATCGGCAGGGCCAACGGGATCCCGTGGGCGACGAGACGTTCGGGCACGCCCGGACCGAGCTCGGGATCCACGAGCATCGCGGCGCCGGTGATGCCGTTCGGCTCGAGATACTCACGGATCGCCTTGCGCAGGCCGTCGAAGATCAGGTGCTTCGCCTCCGCGGTGAACGCACGCTCTTTCGCCGTCGCGACACCGGTGTGACCGAAGAGGGCATTCGTCAGCCACGGCCGCTGGTCAGCGGCCAGGATCAGCAGGTTATCGCGGGTCATCGGGTCTCCTCGTGCGTGATGTAGGGCTTGACGTACTCGCCGTCGACGAACCGTGTGAAGGTGTCTTCGAGGTCGCTCAACCTCGTCGGCGTCATGATCGTGTCGCGCAGTCGGGCGCCCTGCGACCGCAGCAGCTCCCAGTTGTCATCGACCTCCGTCGGCGGGAAGTAGAACGAGCGCACCGTGAAGCAGTCGGTTCGCCGCCACCGGGGCGTCGCCGGCATGAGGTACGGCTCGTTCGACTCCCCGAGTGCGAGGATCGCTCCGCCCGGTTCCACCAGGTCCTGCGCGGAGGCTCTGGCGGATGCCGCGCCGCTCACTTCAGCGACGACCTGGTGTCGGTTCGTGCCCTCGAGGTCCGGTGCTGCGTCCGCGCCGAGGGCCTCCGCCAGCGCGAGGCGGGAACCGTTGGGATCCCACGCCTGCACCTTCGGAATGCCCATCGCCAGAGCCACTGCGACGACGCCGAGGCCGAGCGGACCACAGCCGATCACGAGGAGATCCTCGATCCCGCTGGGCTGCGTGCGCGCACCGAGGCGCAGCGCGTGCGCCGCCGTCCCGAACGTGTCGAGAGCGAGCACGGCGACGTCCGACGGGATGTCATCGGGCACGGGAATGAGGCACTGCGGCGGAACGTCCATGTACTCCGCGAAGCCGCCGTCGAACTGCCACCCCATGAGGCCACGGAGCTCGTAACAGCGGTTGTTCTGCTGCCGGCGGCAGGCGGCGCATTGACCGCAGCTCACGGGGATGAAGACGACGACGCGCGTACCGGCCGCCGGGGCGCCTGCAGCGGACTCGATGACGGTGCCGACCACCTCGTGGCCGGGAACCACATCGGCACCACTCGCGAGCAGTCGCTTGTCGGAACCGCAGAGCGCGCAGACGTCCACACGGATCCGCGCAAGGCCAGTCGCTGGGGCATCGAGAGCTGCCGTCGTGAACGAGACGACGCCGTCGCCCTCGAAGCGTGCGCTGGTGTTCGTGATCGCCTCGCTCATTTGACGGCACCTCCTGTCAGCCCGCGCACGAGCCACCGCTGGGCCACGATCGTGAGCACGATCGCGGGGACCGAGATCAGCGTGCTCGCGGCCATGAGGCCGCCGTAGTCACTGGATCCCTGGCCGATGAAGTTGAAGGCGATCACCGGCAATGGCATGGTGTTCGAACTCGCCAGCGCGAGCGCGAAGAGGAAGTAGTTCCACGAGAAGATGAAGCTCAGAGTGATCGCCACCGAGATGCCCGGCGTCACGAGTGGGAGCACGACCTGCATGAAGCGCTGCCTCGGAGTGCAGCCATCGATCAGCGCCGCCTCTTCCAGGCTGCGGGGGATCTCCTCGTAGAAGGGCACGAGCAGCCAGATGCACAGGGGCAGGGTGATGATGAGGTGCGCGCAGATGAGGAGTGCGAAGTTCAACACGTCGTTCGAGGCCGCCCCGATCTTCATCGACAGGATGAAGAAGGGCACCACGAACAGCACGCCCGGCGCCATGCGCGCGAGAAGCGTCATGAAGCCGATCGCGGGGATCCGTCGGCGCACGATCACGTACGCGGCGGGGACCCCGAAGATCAGCGCGAGGATCGTCGACCCACCCGCGATGATGAAGCTGTTGCGGATGTAGTAGATGAAGTCGAACCGCTCGAACAGCGTTCGGAAGTTCTCGAGCGTCAACGGGGACGTGATGTTGAAGATGCTTCCGGTGATGTCGATGTTGTTGCGGAACGCTGACCAGAGCATAAACAGCACGGGCACGAAGAAGATGAGTGCGGCGACGACGTACCCCGCGTACGTGAGCGCGTACGAACGCCGACGCGCCGTGGTGCTACGCGACATTTGAGGTCCTCTTTCGCACGTAGGTGAAGATGGCGGCGATCAGGATGACGAGCACGAACAGGCTCAGCTGAAGAGCGGCGGCGTAGCTCGGTTCCTGATCGATGAAGGCGGCGCGATAGCCGTACACGTTGAGGGTGTTCGTGGCATTGACCGGTCCGCCCTGAGTCATGATGTAGATCGTGTCGAAGAAGCGGATCAGGTCGACCGTGCGCAGGAGCATGGCGACGAGAATGACCGAGCGCAGAAGCGGCAGCCCGACGAACAGGGCCTTCTTGATCGGGCCGGCACCGTCGATCGATGCCGCCTCGAAAGGCTCGCTCGGGAGCGACCGAATGCCCGCAGAGATGATCAGCGCCATGAACGGCGTCCACTGCCAGATGTCGACGATCGCGATCGACCAGGGCGCCATTGTCCGACTGCCGAGCCAGACGACGGGGTCGAGGCCGAGCGCGGTCAGGATCTGATTCGCGGCGCCGAGGGTCGGGTCGAAGATCAGCATCCAGACAAGCGCGACCGCCACCGACGCGGTAATCGCCGGGATGAGCATGACGCCCTGGAAGATGGCGCGACCGGGCACGTCACGACTGAGCAGGTAGCCAAGTCCGAGGCCCAGGATGGTCTGGACGACGAGGCAGACCGTGAACAGCATCAGCGTCACCCCGAGCGAGTTCCAGAACTCACTGCTCTGGAACATCTCGATGTAGTGCTCGAAGCCGACGAAGCCGGTGTTGTTGCCCGCGATGTCCTGGTCGGTGACCGAGAGCCACACGGTGTACAGCACGGGGATCAGCACCAGCGCCACAGTGACAACCAGCGCGGGGATGATGAACGGGAGCGTCCCCCGCGCCACGGGGTCGAACTGAGTCCGACCCCGTGACGCCTGGCGGCGACCCGGTGATGTGATGAGGGTCCGCGTCGTAGACATGTGGCCTATTTCTCGTCGAGCAGTTCGTTCAGTCCGGACTGGATCTCCGCGGCGGCCTCTTCAGCAGTGGCCTCACCGAGGATCACCTTTCCGATCGCGTCGCCGATGGTCTCGCGCATGCTCGGGGCCTTCGAGCCCACTGGGCCCACTTCGGTGTGTCCGTTCTCCTGGATGTCGGCGACGGCGGTGAGCCACTGTTCCTGAGTGGGCGTCTGGAAGTTCTCGAGGTAGCTCGGGTCCTTCGCGACGCTGTCGCGCGGCGGAGCGATCTCGGACTTCGTCAGCTCGAGCTGCGTCTCCGGCGACGTCGCCCACTGGATGAACTCCCACGCCTCGTCCTTCTTCTCAGAGAACGCAGACATCGCGATCCCCCATGACAGCGCGGTCGGAGCTGCCTGTTCAGAGCCGCCGGGCATCTTCGCGACACCGACGTGCTCACTGACAGTGCTCGCCTCCTCGTCAAATACCGAGTTCAACTCGTTGCTCGACTCGAGCGACATCGCGACCTGGCCCTGCGCGAAGAGGTTCGACGACTCAGTGAAGCTGTAGTTGATCACGCCGTCGGGTCCGTACTCGCGGGCGAGAGTCGCGTACTGCTCGATCGCCGTGATGGCTCCGGGCTGGTCGAAGTTCGCCGTGCCTTCCTCATTCGTCCACTCGACGCCCTCACCATGAATGAAGGGGCCGAAGGTGAACGGGATTGCCGCCGACGCACCGCGCAGCGTGATCGGCGTGATGTCGCCCTCTTCCTTGATGGTCTTGGCCGCGGCCAAGACATCATCGAAGGTCTCAGGAACGTCGATGCCGAGGTCGTCGAAGACGTCGGTGCGGTAGTAGAGCACCGGGCCCTCGATGTTGATCGGCGCCGCGATGATGGTGCCGTCCGCGTCCTTCATGCCGTCGATCGCCGACGGTGAGAAGTCGTCCATCTCGTACGAGTCGGGCGCGCTCGCCATGTAGTCGTCGAGCGGCGCGTAGTAACCGGCGTCAGCGAACTGGGGGCCTTCACGCGAGGGCAACGACATGTACACGTCCATTGCCGTGCTCTTCGACTGCAGGTTGAGCAGGATGCGGTCGCGCGCCTGCTGCTCCGCGAAGGTCTGGACGTTGACCGCGATGCCACTCTCCTCCTCGAACTGTTCGATGAGCGGCTCGAGACCGCGCTGCCAGGGGTGATTGGACAACACCACGTTGATGGCACCGCCTTCTGAAGATCCCTCTCCTGGGGATCCGCACGCAGCAGTGGCTCCGACGACGACGACAGTCGCCGCAACAGCGCCTGCGCGCCAAGCGAACTTGGACATCGTTCCTCCTTGATCGATTCCTTGGTGTATTCGGGGTGGGGAAGTCGCCGCGCTAGACCAGCGCGACGAGGGGGGAGAGCCAGCTGTGAAACGACTTCAGCAGGCTCGGGTCGTTGGTCTGCCATTCCTGGGGGACGTAGCGCACGTGTCCCCCAACATCGGAGAGTGCGACGGGAGCGACCTCACCGTCGCGGTCGAGCCCGACCATGACGTTCGTCAGGCCTTCCGGGTCGCGAAGCCAGGCGCCGGCTTCCTCTCCGACGCGACGGGCCTCACGTGCATCGACCGGACTGACGAGGGCCGAATTGCATCGTTGGGCCGTGCCGATGACTTCTCCGCGGGCAGAGATGTTGAGAGCAGCGGATGCGTCCTCGGCGAGGATCCGCGCGATCCCGCCCTGAATGAGCTGTGTGTGGTTTCTCGCCTTGACTGGCTGACGCGTGAGCTCCGGTGCGACACCCTCGCTCACGACGACGAGTGCACGACGTCGCTCGCGCACGATGCGGTCGATGTCGGCGAGGAAGTCGTCTCGGTCGAATGCGTGCTCGGGGGTGAGCACGAGGTCGGGCGCGTAGTCCTCGTCGTGTTCGTGATAGCACGCGGCGAGCGCGAGCCATCCCGTGTCGCGGCCCATCACCTCGACGATGCGCAGGGTCTCGACGCCGGCCATCGCCTCGTGATCACGCGCCATGTCCGTCACCGTGGTCGCGAGGTAGCGCGCCGCTGAGGCGAAGCCCGGCGTGTGGTCGACGCGGACGATGTCGTTGTCGATCGTCTTGGGGATGCCGACGACGCGCAGGCCGTTCCCTCGCTGCGATGCGCGCTGGCCAATCGCCGAGAGGAACGCCATCGTGCCGTTGCCGCCGATGAGGCCGAGCCCTGTCACGCCTCGCGCGGCGAGAGTATCGACGATCGTGTCGAGATCATCGTCGGTGATGGACCGGCGGCCGCCGCGCAGCCAGGATCCGGTGCGGACGAGCTCGCGGCCATCCGGCGGGACGTCCGTGATCCGCCCCTCGACGAGAGCGTCGGGGCCACCGTGTGCGAACAGTAGCTCGGCGTCACCAACGCCCTCGATGAAGCCGGCGAGACTGCGGTTCACGACGGGCGTCGGTGCCCCGGTCTGCGCGATCAGGAGGGTCACGGCGAATCCGAGCGGGTCGCGATCGTGCGGAAGTGCTGATGGGCCTCGAGTCCCTGCCGCCCGCCTTCGTAACCGACTCCGGACAGACCGAGCCCACCGAACGGCGCACCCGGGTAGTTCGGCGTCGCGGTGTTGATGCCAATGATCCCGGCTCGGAACCGCGCGGCGACCGCGTCGGCTCGAGCCGCGTCGTTCGTGCAGACGTAACTCGCGAGGCCGTATCCGGTGCCACGCTGGAGCGTCAGCGCTTCATCGAGGTCGTCGTACACGACGATCCCCGCTGCGGGGCCGAAGACTTCGTCCGCCACGAGTTCCGAAGAGGCGGGCGCGCCCATCACGAACTGCGGGGATGCGTAGTGTCCCTGACCGGGCACCTCGATCTGCGGGAGCAATGCCTCGCCGCCGCCGGCAACCGCATCATCGACCAGCGCCGCGACGCGCGAGGGGTCGCCCGCCGGCGCGAGCGGACCGAGACTCGTCGCCGCTTCCCGCGGATCCCCGATGACCAGCTGCGATGCAGCCTCGACGAGGGCGTCGCGGAAGTCGCCCGCGAGCGCACGCGGGATGAGGATATTGTTCGCGCCGATGCACGACTGCCCGTTGTTGCGGAACTTCGCGATCATCAGCGTCTCGACCGCGGAGCCGACGTCGGCGTCATCGAGCACCACGAACGACGCATTTCCGCCGAGCTCCATGACGGCCGGGAGGAAGCGGGGAGCGATCTGCTCGTTGAGGAGACGCCCGACGCGGGTCGATCCGGTGAACGAGACGCCGTCGACGCGAGCGAGCCAGGTGTCGACGACGTCGGCCGGGGAGCCGAGCACCGTGTTCACAACGCCCGCCGGGACGAAGCGGTCGAGGAGGGCCGACAGGCGAAGGGACGACAGTGCGGCGAGCGCCGCCGCGCGGAACACCACAGTGCATCCGGCCGCCAGAGCCGCAGCGATCTTGCGCGCGGGAATGGAGACCGGGAAGTTCCACGGCGTGATGACGGCGAAGACGCCGATCGGCTGCGGTTGCACACGGTGAGTGATGCCCGGGATCACGTCGAAGTGCTCGTCGCGCTGCTTCTCAAGAAGATCGGCGAACGCGTCGAAGTACACGGCCGAGAAGGTGATCTCGCCCTGTGCCTCCGCGAGACGTTTCCCGGTCTCCGTGCTGAGGAGCCAGGCCCAGCTCGTTTCGTCGTCGGCCTGCGCTTCCTCACGCAGTGCGCCAGCAATGGCACGGAGGACGCGAACGCGCTCGTCGACCGGGGTCTGCGACCACGCGCCGAGCTTGTCCTGTGCGACGTCGACGGCCTGCGCCGCGTCAGCTGAGGTGCCCTGGAGCACCTCGCCGATCACGCCGCCATCGATCGGGCTGATGGCTTCGACGCGGCGGCGCCCGTCTGTGCTGGAGATGACGTCGCCGCTGATGCGGATTCCACTTTCGGACAACGGGTTCACTGTGCCTCCTCAGGGAGAGTGACGAGATGGGGGGCGAGGTGCTGAAGATCAATGTCGAGGCCGATTCCCGGCCCCTGCGGAACCGCAACGGTTCCTGCCGCGGTCAGCAGGTGGTCGACCGGCACGCGCACGGCGTTCTCGCGGATGTCCCACTCCAGCCAGGGCGTGGTGGGCGACGCGGCCGCGAGTTGGATCGAAACCGCCGTCTGGTACGCGCCGTTGTACAGATGCGGCGCGATCAGCGTGTCGGTCGTGCGCGCCATTTCGACGACGCGCTGGTAGTCGGTGATGCCACCGACCTTGCCGACGTCGGGCTGCATGATCGCTACCCCCGCCGTGTCGACGTAGGGTCCGAAGGCGTCGGCACCGTAGAGGTTCTCGCCGGTCGCGATCGCGAGACCGGTCTCGTCGTGGAGGCGCCGGAGGTCAACCGGGGCATCGCCAGCGATCGGTTCCTCGATCCATTCGACGTCGTATTCGCGCAGCATCGGCGCCATCGCGATCGCTTCGTCGGCGGTCCATGCCTGATTGGCGTCGCCGAACAGCCGCATGGTCTCGCCGAGCACACTTCGGGCGGTGGCGAGGCTGCGCTCGTCCTGCTCAGCGCCGAAGCCGAGCTTGACCTTGGCCGCGGTGAGTCCGAGCTCGAGGCACCGTTCCGCCGATTCCGCCACGCCCGACGGCCCGAGACTCGACCCGTAAGCAGGGATCTCGGTCAGCGGAGCGTCGCCGAGAAGCGACGCAAGCGATACCTGGCTGTGCTCTGCCGCGCGGATCCAGAATGCCTGGTCGACGGCGCTGATCGCCTGGTAGACGGGACCGAGCGCACCCCACTGACGCGCTACTCCCGTGAGTGACGTCCGCAGGTGTTCGTGCACTTCAGAAGTGTCGGCGAAGGATCTCCCGACGAGGAGCGGGGCGATGCCCTCGGAGACCGTCGCGATTCGCTCGCGCCATCCCCAGGAGGGGTAGTTCACCCAGGTCTCCCCCGTGGCGACCGTGCCGTCGTCGAAGCCGACATCGACGAGGAACATCGTTCGGTGTCCGATCGCGCCGAAGGACATCGCGACGCCGGTGGTGTTCGGCGCGCGGTATACGCGGCAGCGCACGGACTCCACGACACTTTCCGGCACGGCAACGTGCGGAAGCGCTCGGCGGGAATGATCGAATTCACACATTGCATGCAGTCTGCCACGACGAAACGGCGCCGTCAACCCGAGGCCGGTCAGCTCAGGCGAAGACGAACGACACGTCAGCGTCGGAGATGCTGTCCGCCACAGCGCTCGGCCAGGCGTGGTCCGTGACGATGCGCGAGATCGGCCCGAGGCCGCACACGCGCACCGCACCGCTCGCGTCCGCCTTTGTGGCGTCTGCGGCGACGAGGACTTCGCCCGCCGCGTCGATCATCGCCCGCTTGGTCGCCAACTCGACGGAGCTGTGCACGTAGATCCCGTCGGCGTTCACCGCGCTTGCACCGAGGACGAGCACGTCGATCCGCAGGTCCCGCAGGGCCGAAACGGCCGACGGTCCAACCATGGCCTGGTTTTCGTGGAGCAGGTCACCCCCGACGCCGATCACCCGGATGTCCGGCCACTCCAGCATGCTGGCGAGCACCGGCACAGAGTGCGAGATGATGCACCCGGTGAAGTCTCGAGCGAGCTCGATCGCGCATGCATGAGCCGTCGTTCCGGCGTCGATGCCGAGGACGCCATCTTTCGGAACAAGACCTGCGACTGCCGCTGCCACACGCTGTTTCGCCACGGAGTTGCTGCGCGTACGGTGCAGGAAGCCCGCCGGCGGCTGGCGACCAGCCAAGAGACGGGCGCCGCCATGCACGAGTTCGAGCTCCCCCGCGTCGGCAAGCTGCTTGAGGTCGCGCCGGATGGTCATCTCAGCGACGGAGAACTCTTGACTCAAGGCAGGGACACTGACGTGTCCGTCACGGAAAAGCCGCTCGAGGATAAGGATTCGGCGACGTTCGGCCCCGCCATGCCTGAGCGATTCTCCCCGGTTGTTCACGCCCCGAATGCTAGCAACCCTCTGATACAGTGCGAACATAATGTTTGATTTCGCACATTTATCTGCGGAGGAATTCCATGTCTGATCCCACTCTCCTCGCACGGCCGTCCGGCGGGTTCGCGATGCTCGCCGTCGACCAGCGCGAGGCGCTGCGCGACATGATGGCTCGTGCGCGCTCGACCGACATCAGCGATGCCGACATGACAGAGTTCAAGGTCTCCGCGGCTCGCACGCTCACGCCGTACGCGTCCGCCGTCCTGATCGACACCGATTTCGGATGGGACGCCGCAGTCGAGCAGGGAGCGGTCGACCCGTCCTGCGCGCTCATTGCGGCAGCCGACCGGTTCGTCGCCGGCAACGGCGAGTTCGTGCGCGAGGCAACGTTCGACACGTCGCTCGATTACGAGCGCATGAAGAGCCAGGGGGCGAAAGCACTCAAGCTGCTCGTGCTGTGGCGCGAGGACCAGGATCCGCAGCAGCGTATCGACGAGGTTCGACGCTTCGTCGCCGCCTGCCGCGAGCTCGACCTCGTCTCCATCATCGAACCGGTCTCGCGTGGACGCTGGGATGGCGCCCCGACCGACGTCGAGGCGGGCGTGCTCGCCGCCGCGAAGGAACTCGGCGACCTGGGAGCCGATATCTACAAGGCGGAAGTGCCGTTCAAGGGCGCCGAGAGCGACGAGCGGGTGCACGACGCGTGCCGCGAGCTGACCGACAGCATCAACGGCCCCTGGGTCGTCCTCTCGTCGGGCGTTGACGCGGACCGCTTCCCAGAGGCTGTGGGCATCGCTTGCCGCGCGGGAGCATCCGGCTTCCTCTCCGGGCGTGCGGTGTGGGCATCGGTGCTCGGCGCAGAGTCCGTCGATGATGAGCTGCGCACCACGTCGATTCCACGACTCGAGCGCCTCGGGCACATCGTCGACGACAACATCGGCCGCTGAGCCGACGCCCCGATCGTGACCTGGATCCTCGCGCTCTGCGCCGTCACGATCGGGGCCGCACTGCAGCGTGTCACCGGACTCGGCTTCACGCTCGTGTCCGGGCCGCTGCTCGTGCTCGTGCTGAATCCGTTCGACGGGATCGTTCTGGCGAACATCCTGTCGGCGTTGATCGCATTGCTCGTCCTCGTCCGCACGTTCCGCCTCGTGCGGTGGCGAGCGGTGCTGTGGCTGGCGATCGGCATCCTCGCGGGGGTGCCGATCGGCGCTGTCGTCGTCCATACGCTCGACAGCGACATGCTCCTCGTCGTCGTCGGCGCCCTCACGGCCGTCGCCGTCGTGCTCGCCCTAACACGCCGTCCGATGCGCGTCTTCCGGGGGACGGGCGGCGCGATCTTCGCGGGATCCGTCTCGGGCTTCAGCAACGTCACGGCAGGCGTCGGCGGCCCCGCGCTCGCGATGTACGGCGTCGCGACGAAGATGCCGATGAGCGCGTTCGTGCCGACGGTGCAGGCGGTGGGCTTCGTCACCAACGTGCTGTCGGTGGCCGCCAAACCGCAGATGTCGCTGCCCCTCCCGCTCGTCGGCGCGGCCGTGGGGTGCATCCTTCTCGGATTGCTCGTCGGAACCGTCCTGCATCGCTTCGTGAGCCCGTCGCGCGCCCAGACACTCGCGCTCGCCCTCGCCCTCGCCGGCGCCCTTGCGGCAACCGCGCGAGGCGTCGTCGCGCTCGTTGGGTGAGGGCGCGGGGCGGGCGCGATCCCCGTCTGTGAGCGCTGGCATGTCCTCCTGTTATGCTCAGCGAGCCGGGACTCGACCGGTAATCAGAGAAGACTTCTCGTCTGCCGATTGGCCCGTGGGCTCTCCGTACTCCGTCGCCTCCTCTGTGTGATCTTGAGGAGAACGATAACCGTGCATTCGCATACCCCCACCACCCCACAGCATCCGGAGACAGTCCCGAACCGCGATGTCGCGCTTCCGATCGGATCCACGGCGATCGTCTACTGCGAGGGCCAGTTCGGTGAGCAGGACGGCAAGACGGCCAACGGCCTCGTACGCCACTCCGAGAAGTACTCGATCCTCAGCGTGATCGACAGTCGCCACGCTGGTCTCGACGCCGGCGAATACCTCGACGGGGTTGCCAATGGGGTTCCGATCCTGGCCAGTCTCGATGAGGCCATCGCGCACGCCCATCGCGTTCCCGACTATCTGATCTGCGGCGTCGCGCCCGCCGACGGTCTGCTCTCGTCAGAGCAGCGCATCGTGCTGCTCGACGGCATCGCCCGCGGCATGCACATCATCAACGGCCTGCACGAGTTCCTCGAAGACGACGTGGAGTTTGCGGCCGCGAGCATCCTCGCCGGTGTCACGATCACCGACATCAGACGTCCGCGCGAGAAGAAGGACCTCCACCTCTTCTCGGGGCGGATCTTCGATGTCACGTGTCCGCGCATCGCCGTACTCGGCACGGACGGCGCCATCGGCAAGCGCACGACGTCGACCCTGCTGGTGCAGGCGCTGAACGATCGCGGCATCCGGGCGGTCATGGTCGGTACCGGGCAGACGACGCTCATCCAGGGAGGACGATACGGAGTGGCGCTCGATGCGCTCGTACCCCAGTTCTGCTCCGGTGAGGTCGAGAACCAGGTCGTCGCCGCGTTCGAGGGCGAGGATCCGGACGTCATCATCGTGGAGGGTCAGGGCGCTCTGAGCCATCCCGCGTACCTGACGTCGGCCCACATCCTGCGCGGTAGTCGGCCTGTCGGCGTGGTGGTTCAGCACGCGCCGGGCAGACGCGTGCTCGGGGACTTCCCCATGGTGACGATGCCCACGCTGACCAGCGAGATCGCGCTGATCGAGGCATTCGCGGACACGCGGGTGATCGGCGTCACCGTCAACCACGAGCACATGACCGACTCCGAGCTCGGCCTGGCGATCGATGAGATCGAGCTTGAGCACGGCATCCCCGCGACGGATCCGCTCACGCGGCCGCTCGATCACCTGGTCGACATGGTGCTGGGCGCGTTCCCGGAGATCGGGAACAGGCCCGCGGTCGGAGACGACAGAAGCCACCGGGAACCCCTCATCAGATAAGGGGTCACGAAGTGGCTTCCTGTAGCAGGAGCGGGGCTTGAACCCGCGACCTCACGATTATGAGTCGTGCGCTCTCACCAACTGAGCTACCCTGCCGCGAAACACCTTTCGATGCAACGAGCCCCGAGTCAGGATTGAACTGACGACCCCTTCCTTACCATGGAAGTGCTCTACCACTGAGCTATCGGGGCGTGCTACCCACATGTGGGCAACCAGAAAATCATAACAAAGCGCGTACCGATCCTCGAATCAGCAGACGCCGGGCGTTGCGGACGTCACTCCGCTGCGCCCTGCCCGAGCATGTCGGTCTCGAGGCCCGCGACCGCGGCCTTCTCATCATCCGAATAGTGGCGGTTCGCGTGCTCGCGAAGCCACGGCAGCGGATCAATCGCCGTGTCGTTGTAACGAATCTCGAAGTGCAGGTGCGAGCCGTAGGAACGACCCGTGTTGCCGGTCTTTCCGAGGGTGTCGCCGACTTCGACGCGCTGCCCGCTGACGACCTCGAGGGATCCGTACTGCATGTGCGCGTAGTGGCTCGTGACGAGCTCGCCGTCGATCACGTGGTCGATGTAGACGTTCACGCCGTAGGCACCGCCCGCTTCGGACGCGGTGCGCACGACGCCGTCAGCGATCGCCTGGATGGGCGCTCCGTCACCGGGCGTGAAGTCGACGCCCTCGTGGAGACGGCCCCAGCGGTACCCGAACGGCGAGCTCATGCTCGTGCCGACGGCGAACGGCCACTGGATGTCTGCGGTCGGGTCGTTGTCGAAGAAGGCGCCGGAGGTGCTGATGCCACTGACGGCCGCGATGTCCGAGAAGGTCGACGCCTCGTAGCCCTCGACGCGCTCGAGCGGAGCGGTCTCGATGTCGTCGCCAGCCACGTAGCCCTGCAACTCGGCCTCGGCGGGGTCTGCCGCGACGGGCGTCTTGGCGACGCCGCCAGCTGCGTCTGCGACGACGGCGGGAACCGCCGACGGAGCAGCGAGCGGAAGCGAGACACCGACGGCGAGGAGGGCGATCGCGCCGACGGCGGCAATGGATCCGGTCGCGGCTGCGAACTTGCGGAACGGAGTGTTGAGCGTGCGCTGCGGCGTCGACACGCGCCGGGCCTCTTGGCGCGACGACGCGTGGGGAGTCTCGGATTCGGGCTCCGCGTGGGCCTTCGCGCGCTCCCCCGTGAAGTTGAGGGCCGCGGCGGCCGCGGCGAAATCATCGGCGGCCGCGGTCGCGGACTTCGGTGCCCTCGGCACGGACGCGGTCGTGGCGGCGGACTCGTTCGTGACGGCGGCGGACTCCTGCTCGCGCATCCGGCGCTCACGTCGCGTCATCGGGCGTGCGGAGTCGCTGGACACCCCTGCCGTTGCGGCGGCTCGGCGCGAGCGGCGTGTAGACGCGGCGTCGGGCGCGGGGCGTTCAGCGGTCAAACGGGCACACTTTCGTTCTGCACTCCAGGGCGGAGTGACGAATTCGGGTGATGTTGACCTCGCGGGGGAGCAAGGTAACGAACAGGTAACTACCTTACGCGAACTTTTCTGAAGATTCCAATCAGGCACGCACGCGCGTCGCGATCCGTTCGACGAGTTGCGCGTCACCCGCTACGAGCATCTGCCGACCGAAGTCGTCGGCGGGCAACAGCTGCACGGATCCGCCCGCTTCTTCGATGAGCAGCGCACCGGCCGCAAGGTCCCACGGCTTCAGGCCGCGCTCGAAAAAACCGTCCATACGCCCGGCCGAAACGTACGCGAGATCGAGGGCGGCGGATCCGATGCGACGCACGTCGCGCGCCACCGGCATCACCCGTTGGATCGTCTCGATGTCGCCCGCGTGCGTGCGCGGGTCGTAACCGAAGCCGGTCGCCAGCAACGCGCCCGCCGGGAAATCGCGCGAGATGGCGAGCCGCACGGATCCGGTCTCTTGCTCGAGGAAGGAGCCGCCACCGTGGGAGGCGACGAACCGCTCCCCCAGCGCGGGTCCATACACGACTGCGGCGAGCGCCTGCCAGCCGGGGAACTCGGATCCGCCCTGCACGGCCGCGATGCTCACCGAGTAGCTCGGGATGCCGGCGGCGTAGTTGACGGTGCCGTCGATCGGATCCACGACCCACGTCACGTCCGTGGTGCCGGCCTCGTGGCCGGACTCCTCGCCGAGGAAGCCGTCGCCCGGGCGCTCCGCCGCCAGGCGAGCGCGGATCAGGTCCTCGACCTCGCGGTCAGCCTCGGTCACGATGTCGGCGAGCGTCGATTTCGTCGCGGCGAGCCGCACCCCCTCCGCGCGACGGCGGCGGGCGAGATCCCCGGCCTCCGTGGCGATGTCGCGGGCGAGGTCACGCAGTTGTTCGCTCATACCCCCACCGTACGCTGGCGCGGACGGCCGGGCGGCCCGTGTGGGGTGGTCGACACGCTCGTCGCGGCGCCGGCCGATTCTACTGCGGCGGAGCCGGGCGGCGCGGCGGCTCGGGCGGCACGGGCGGGTACGGCTGCTGGGCGTCCGAGTACGGCTGCGTGGGCGGATTCTGCTGCGGCGCTGCCCGCTGTTGCGCGGTCTGTTGCTGATCGCCGGGGTACGGCTGTTGCGCGGCCGGGTACTGCTGCGCGCCCCGGTACTGCTGTTGCATCGGATCCTGCTGCGGAGCCGGAGCGTACGGCTGCGCAGGGGCGACGTTCGGATACGCGGCGGCCGGGTTCGGCGTGTGTTGCGGCGGCGGTCCGAACGACTGGGAGCCTGGAGACGGGACCCCGGTCTGCTGCGCCGCGAAGTCGGGCTGACCGTTCGAGAGCATCGGCAACGGCGTGCGACCATCCGCGTAGGTGGGCCACGGCAGCTGGCCCGACGCAGGGCGCTGCTTCTTCGGACCGAACATCGCCGTGATCAGCGGGATCAGCGCCGTGCCGACCGCGCCCAGGATCGCGAGCGCGACCATGATCCGGCCGTACAGATCCGGGAAGTCGATGAGGTCCATGGCCGTCAGCGGCACCAGCGCCATTCCGAGCAGCGCGAGGACGCAGACGGTCGTCACGATCGCCAGCGTGCGAGTGAACCCGGTGACGTACCGCTTGTGAGCGCGCCAGAACAGCCGCTGGTGCAGCACGACGAGCTGCAGGAATCCGACGATGAGGATGAAGTTCCACACCTTGAACGGCGCGAAATAGTCCTCATTCGGCAACCAGACCAGCGTCAGGCCGCACAGCAGCGCGACGACCCACGCGGCCATGCTCGCCGGGACGACCCAGCCGGCGCGTCCGGAGGCAAGATGTGCGTCGAGGAGTGCGACGCCTGCGAACCCCGCCAGGAGGAGGATCGTCAGGAACGCCTTAGGAATGACATCCCCCTCTGGGGAGAGCAAGACCCAGATGACGCACAGCACCGCGGCCGCGATGAGTGCGCAGATCGCGACCCACATCGCGCCCCGCAGCAGCGGCGGCATCCCCTCGTTGCGATCTTCGGATGCGACGGGCTGCCCCGGATACGGATTCGATGCCGACATGAGATCCCCTCCCTGTTGTGGCCATTCTTGCACCGACCCCCGTCTGCCGGAGTCACGCGCCGCTCCTGTGGACAATGGGGCACGCCCGGACGGAAGGATTTTCATCAGCGGGCGACAGCGCGTAAGATAATTGCTTGCGCCTCCGGTCGGCTGTACAAGTCGGGCGGGCGCGCTTCGGCGAGTTGCCCGAGCGGCCAAAGGGAGCTGACTGTAAATCAGCCGCGGAATGCTTCAGAAGTTCGAATCTTCTACTCGCCACCAGCGGGCCCGGATCCTTGGATCCGGGCCCTTTGCGTTGCCCTCACCTGACGCAAATGGCTCGAAACGCTCGTGTAGGGGCATGTGGTGCGGCCGCCGGCGCGAACATGACACATATGGCTCCAAACGGGCTCTTCGCAGTTGAGAGTGTAGGTCGGGGCCGCGCGGCGATCGCCGGATAGGTGTCGAGGTCTTCCAGGATGGAAGTTCCTAAGCTGTCCATCTGAAAGACCTCGACGTTGTTCAACGCTACCTTCGCCGCACCGTGCCTGACCACTTTCTGCCGCCTCGACGAACTCGGCCTTCAAGCCGTCGGCCAACGACTCGAGCCTGAGCGCGCGGTGATCGAGTGCCGCGTCGCCGAGCCGGACCCGTGGTGCCGGAAATGCGGTGCCGAAGGGGTGGTCCGGGACACGGTCGTCCGGCGGCTCGCGCACGCGCCGTTCGGCCACCGGCCCACGACGCTCCTGCTCCGGGTGCGCCGGTTCCGGTGTGATCACTGCCGGCGGACTTGGCGGGAAGACACCACGAGGGCTGCGCCGTCTCGGGCGAAGATCTCCCGCGGTGGACTGGGATGGGCTCTCGCCGGGATCGTCGTCGACCATCTCACCGTGACCCGCGTCGCGGCAGGGCTGGGGGTGTCTTGGCACACCGCGAACAGCGCGGTCCTCGCCGAGGGCCGCCGACGCCTGATCAACAACTCCCACCGGTTCGACGGGGTCCGGGTGATCGGTGTCGACGAGCATGTCTGGCGGCACACAAGGTTCGGCGACAAATACGTCACCGTGATCATCGACCTCACCCCGAACCGCGACAAGATCGGCCCCGCACGCTTGTTGGACATGGTTGAGGGGCGATCGAAGGCCGTGTTCGAGGACTGGCTCGCGGGACGCCCGAAGTCGTGGCGGGACGGGATCGAGGTCGTCGCGATGGACGGGTTCACCGGATTCAAGACCGCCGCCGCCGAAGAGCTCCCGAAAGCGGTCGCGGTGATGGACCCGTTCCATGTCGTCCGCCTCGCCGGCGACGCGCTCGACGTCTGCCGGCGGCGCGTCCAGCAGGACCTCCACGGCAGGCGCGGGATGAAGAACGACCCGCTCTACAAAGCCCGCCGCACCCTGCACACCGGTGATGCCCTCCTCACCGAGAAGCAGGTCACGCGAATCCAGGTGCTGTTCGCCGACGAGCAGCATGTCGAGGTCGAAGCGACCTGGGGCATCTACCAGCGCATGATCGCCGCTTACCGGGAACCCGACAAGAAGCTCGGGAAGCAGGCCATGCAGGCGGTCATCGACGCCGTCGCCACCGGCGTCCCGGCCCGCTTGGTCGAACTCCGCAAGCTCGGCCGGACACTGAAGAAGCGGGCCGCCGACATCCTCGCGTTCTTCGACCGCCCCGGGACCAGCAACGGACCGACCGAGGCCATCAACGGCCGCCTCGAACACCTCCGCGGATCCGCCCTCGGCTTCCGCAACCTCACGAACTACATCGCCAGATCGCTGCTCGAGTCCGGAGGATTCAGACCCCACCTACACTCTGGAATGCGATGAGCCTCCAAACGGCGACGTTTGGGTGCATTTGTGTCATGTGGGCGCGGGGCCAGCTCGGCCTGTGGATAACTTCCGCGCGCTCCTCGAGAATCTGCGAATGTGGGGCCGTGCCCCGACGGATCCTTCTCCCCGACGACATCGGCGATCGCTTTGCGGTCACCGATGCGTACGCCGCGGGAGTCGGGCGCGGGCGACTGCGCAGCGCGGATCTCGCGCGTCCCTTTCACGGCGTGCGCGCGCGGGCGGATCCGGATCCGCTTCCGGAGGATCCGTACGAACGCGCCACGGCCGAAACGCTGAGTCTCTCGCGCGCCTACGCGACACGCATGCGCGCGGGCGAGTTCTTCGCGTACGCCACGGCGGCGCAACTGTACGGCGCGCCGATCCCGACGTCTCTCGGTCGCGAGGTGCGCCCGCTCGATGTCGGCGTCTTCGGATCCGCGTCACTGCCGCGGTGCGACGGCGTGCGCGGACGGCGCCTCGCGCCCGAGATGACGAACGTCGTCACGCATGACGGATTCCGCCTCGCCTCCCCCGCCTCGACCTGGGCGATGCTCGGATCGTGGAGCCTGATCGACCTCGTCGCCCTGGGTGATTACTTCTGCCGCGAGTGGCGTGACGGGGTTGGCCGGCGAGACGTGGGGCGGGCGCCGCTCGCCACCCGGGAGCAACTCGCGGCTGCGCTGGGCGCCGGACGGCGGCGCGGCGCACCTCGACTGCGCCAGGCGTTGAGTCTGATCCGCGAAGACGCGTGGTCGCCGCGCGAATCCGCCTGCCGCGTGCGGCTCGTGCTGGGCGGCTTCCCCGAGCCGGAGCTGAACGCCGACGTCTTCGACGGCGCGGGTTCCTTCCTCGGATGCTTCGACATGGTGCTTCGCCGGTGGCGCGTCGCTGTCGAATACCAGGGGCGGGTGCATGGTGAGTCGTACTCGCACGACGTGGAGCGCGTCGAGCGTGCGCGGCACGCGGGCTGGAGCGTCGTGCAGGTGACGTCGACGCTGCACGCGGATCCGCCGCGCCTGCTCGGACGTGTCGGCTCGGCGCTCCGCAGCCGCGGGTGGACTCCCGGCCTCGCCACATGACGCAAATGCACCCAAAACCCGGGTTTTGGGTGCATTTGCGGAAGGTAGAGGGGGTGGGGCGGCGCGAGATGACACAAATGCACCTAAACCGGCGGGTTTAGGTGCATTTGTGGAAGGTGGCGACGCAGGAGGGCCCGCACACGTTTCGTGTGCGGGCCCTCCTGCAGAGCGGGTTACTTGGCGAAGCCGTCGGCCTCCGCCGCAGCAGCATCGCGGAAGTACACGTCCGCCTTGACCTGCGCGTAGCCAGCGTCGCCCGGCTCGTAGAACTTCTTGGTCGCCGCCTTGCCCTTGACCTCGAAGCCCTCCGGCGCGGAGCCGTCCTCGAGCGGGTCGGCCTTGCCGTCTGCAGCGTCGGCCTCGTCGGTCGAGTCAGCAGCAGAGTCCTCAGCCGCGTCAGCAGCGTCAGCCTCAACAGCCTCCACCGAGTCCTCAGCCGCAGCGTCCGACGCAACCTCAGCCGACTCCTCGGCGGGGGTCTCGACGGGCTCCTCGACCGGGGCGGCGTCAGCCTTCGGCGTGGCCTTGACCTTGGGGGTGACCGGCTCGAGCACGAGCTCGATCACGGCCATGGGGGCGTTGTCACCCTTACGGGGACCGATCTTGACGATGCGCGTGTAGCCACCCTCGCGGTCAGCCACCTGCGGCGCGATCTCGGTGAAGAGAACGTGCACGGCTTCCTTGTTGCGGAGGAGCGACAGCGCGCGACGGCGCGAGGCGAGGTCGCCGCGCTTCGCGAACGTCACGAGACGCTCGGCCACGGGACGCAGGCGCTTAGCCTTCGTCTCGGTCGTCTTGATCGACGTGTTGGTGAAGAGCGCCGACGCGAGGTTCGCGAGGATCAGACGCTCATGTGCGGCACCGCCACCGAGGCGGGCACCCTTCGTGGGCTTAGGCATTTCTCAGTACTCCAGTATCGAAAGAGTCGGAAAGGATCAGAGCGTCTCGTCGTTCTCGTAGCCGCTGTAGAAGTTCGAGCCCTCGAAACCGGGGACTGAGTCCTTCAGCGACAGACCGAGCGAAGTGAGCTTGTCGCGCACCTCGTCCACCGACTTCTGTCCGAAATTGCGGATGTTCATGAGCTGCGTCTCCGAGAGGGAAACCAGCTCGCTGACCGTGTTGATCCCCTCACGCTTGAGGCAGTTGTACGAGCGAACCGACAGGTCGAGGTCCTCGATCGGCATCGACAGCTCGTCCGACAGGACCTCGGCGACCGGCGCCGGGCCGATCTCGATGCCCTCGGCCTCTTCGTTCAGCTCACGTGCGAGACCGAACAGCTCGACGAGCGTGCGTCCGGCCGATGCGACGGCGTCGCGCGGGAGGATCGACGGCTTCGTCTCGACGTCGAAGACCAGCTTGTCGAAGTCAGTGCGCTCACCGGCACGCGTCGCGTCGACGCGGTAGGAGACCTTCAGCACCGGCGAGTAGATCGAGTCGATCGGGATCTGACCGGCCTCGGCGTACTCGTTGCGGTTCTGACCCGACGAGACGTAGCCACGGCCACGCTCGATCGTGATCTCGAGCTCGAACTTCGCCTCGTCGTTGAGCGTGGCGATGACGAGCTCGGGGTTGTGCACCTCGACGCCAGCGGGAGCGGAGATGTCCGCTGCCGTGACCTCACCGGCACCCGTCTTGCGCAGGTAGGCGGTGATGGGCTCGTCGCGCTCGCTCGAGACGACGAGCTGCTTGACGTTGAGGATGATCTGCGTGACGTCCTCGACGACACCCGGGATCGTGCTGAACTCGTGCAGAACGCCGTCGATGCGAATGCTGGTGACGGCGGCGCCGGGGATCGAGGACAGCAGGCTGCGACGCAGCGAGTTGCCGATCGTGTAACCGAATCCGGGCTCGAGCGGCTCGATGATGAACCGGCTGCGGAACTCGGAGATCTTCTCCTCGGTAAGGGTGGGACGCTGTGCGATGAGCACTATGTGTTCCTTTCGATCAAGTGTCCGCTATATGACACTTGGTGAATGAGGTCTTGAATTGTGACTCCTGCGCCAGATGCGCAGTTGGAACGACGTGGTGCCCGGAGCGCGCGAGGCGCGCTCCGGGCGAGCAGATACTCAGACGCGGCGACGCTTCGGCGGACGGCAGCCGTTGTGCGCCTGGGGCGTCACGTCCTGGATCGAACCGACCTCGAGGCCAGCGGCCTGCAGCGAGCGGATCGCCGTCTCGCGACCCGAGCCCGGGCCCTTCACGAAGACGTCGACCTTCTTCACGCCGTGGTCCTGCGCCTGACGAGCAGCTGACTCGGCAGCCATGCCGGCGGCGTACGGCGTCGACTTGCGCGAGCCCTTGAAGCCCACGCCACCCGACGACGCCCAGCTGAGCACGGCGCCCGAGGGGTCGGTGATCGCGACGATCGTGTTGTTGAACGTCGACTTGATGTGGGCCTGGCCCAGCGCGACGTTCTTCTTTTCCTTGCGACGCGGCTTGCGCGCTGCGGTGTTTGGTGTAGCCATGGTGTTCTCCTAAACCCCTTACGCGCCTTAGCGAGCCTTCTTCTTACCGGCGACCGTGCGCTTCGGGCCCTTACGGCTACGCGCGTTGGTCTTGGTCCGCTGGCCACGCACGGGGAGGCCACGACGGTGGCGGATTCCCTGGTACGAACCGATCTCGACCTTGCGGCGGATGTCGGCGGCCACCTCGCGGCGAAGGTCACCCTCCACCTGGTAGTTGCCGTCGATCTCATCGCGCAGGCTGATGAGCTGGTCGTCGGTGAGGTCCTTGACGCGGACGCTCTCGTCGATCCCCGTCGCCGCCAGGATCTGGCTGGAGCGGGTACGGCCGATGCCGTAGATGTATGTCAGTGCGACCACCGCGCGCTTTTCGCGCGGGATGTCGACGCCGGCAAGACGTGCCATGCGATTCTCCTGTTGATTGTGAGAGGTATGGAGCAGTATCGGTGCCCGGGCCTCCACCCCGAGGTGTCCCCCGCAATGCGGGATCTGAAACTGCCGTTCTTATGGAATTGTGCGGGTCGAGCGGGCCCTCAGCCTTGCCGCTGCTTGTGTCGCGGGTTGGACTTGCAGATGACCATGACGACGCCGTGACGGCGGATCGTCTTGCAGCTGTCGCAAATGCGCTTGACGCTGGGCTGAACCTTCATGATTTTCCTAATCGCTGTCTTCGTACCCGCGAAGCGCGGGCCGTTACTTCTCGGCCGAGGAACTCAGCGGTAGCGGTAGACGATGCGCCCGCGCGTGAGGTCGTAGGGGCTCAGCTCTACGACCACGCGGTCCTCCGGGATGATGCGGATGTAGTTCTGTCGCATCTTTCCGGAGATCGTGGCGAGCACCTTGTGCCCGTTCGACAGCTCGACGCGGAACATCGCGTTGGGCAGCGACTCGGACACCGTGCCTTCGATCTCGATGACACCGTCTTTAGCCATAAACTCGCTTACCTTCTGAGCAGACCGGCCGGTCTGCGGTGAATGAGTGGATCGGCGTTCGGCCGCGCGCGAGCGCAGGCACAAGACGCCAACGATCTATGTTATATGACACGCCCAAGCCGATCAACATGGGCGTGTCGCGCGCGTGGTATCAGTTCAGGTTCGCGCGGATGTCGACGTCGGGATCCATCGTCGGCGGGACGACCTCCCCGTTGACCACGACCGTCGGAGTCGACACGTTCGTCTGGCCAGGTGCGAGCGGCACCTCCTGCGTGCGCTCGGCCACGAAGTCGCCGTACTCACGGTTCGTAATGCAGTCGGCCGCGCCGCCGGCTCCGACCTGCTCCGCATAGCCGATCAGCTCGTCGTCATCGAGCCCCGGCGACCCCTGCGAGGGCTGGTTGCGGAACAGCAGGTCGACGTACGAGTAGGCCGCGTCGCCGTCCTCCTCGGCCACGCAGTAGACGGAGTTCGCGGCGCGCGTCGAGTACTCGGTACCCTGCGATGAACGGTCGAGGATCGAGATCGGGTGGATGTTGAACGTGATCGTTCCGTCCTCGACGAGTTCGGCAGTGGTGTCGCCATAGGCGTCCCATGCGTCCCCGCAGTGGGGGCACATGAAGTCGATGTACTCGTCGACGCTCTGATCGCCTTCGCCGATCGCGATCGCGCCGGTCTCCTCGTTGACGACGCCTGCGGCGGGGGCCTGTGCGGGCTCCGAGGCGGTGCGGTTCATGAAGTACACGAGCACGGCGACCGCGACGACCGCCACGACGACGACGACCGAGATGATGATCGGGAAGGGGTTTCGGCTCTTCGCGGCTGCTGCTGCCATGGGTTTCTCCGGTGTCAGGGGATGGGGGTCGGCTTCACGCCGTATGGAGCCAGGCCCGCTGCTCCCCCATCGGGAGAGGTCAGAACCCAGATGCCTCCAGAATGCACGGCAACACTATGTTCCCAATGTGCGCCTGAAGATCCGTCGGAGGTCGAGATCGTCCAGTCGTCGTCGCCGACGAACACGTCCTCTCCCCCGGCCGTCATCATCGGCTCGACGCAGATGCACAGCCCCGGCTTGATCTCGGCGCCGCGCGCAGGCGTCGCGTAGTGGAACAGCGTCGGCGCCTCGTGCATCGAGCGTCCGATGCCGTGGCCGACGTAGTCACGCAGGATCCCCGCTGGCTGTCCCGTCGACGGCAGCGGGTTGTCCTCGATGTGCTGCTGGATCGTCGCGCCCACCTCGCCGAGGTGCGCACTCGTCGCGAGCGCGGCGATGCCGGCCCACATGGATCCGCGGGTCACGTCAGAAAGCTCGTTGCGCTGCGCGACGAGCTCCGGATCCGCGGGCTCGCCCGGCACGATGAACGTGCGCGCGGAGTCGCCGTTCCAGCCCGCGGGCGTCTCAGCCCCGCAGTCGATCGAAACGATGTCGCCCGGCTCAAGCACGCGCGAGCCAGGGATCCCGTGCACGACCTCGTCGTTCACCGACGCGCAGACCGTGTGGGAGTATCCCGGGACGAGCTGGAAGTTCGAGTGCGCCCCGCGCGCGCGGATCGCCTCGTCGGCGATCCGGTCGAGCTCGAGCGTCGTGATGCCGGGCCGGATCGCGGCCTCAACGGCATCGAGCGCAGCGGCCGTGATGAGGCCCGGCTCGATCATCTCGCGCAGCTGCGCAGGCTTCTTGTAGAGCGAACGGCGGAACACGGCCTGGCTCGGGTCAGGCGCGCGCCAGGCCGCGGGCGTCGAGGGCGGCGAAGATGCGCTCGGTGATCTCGTCGAGGGACCCGACGCCGTTGATGCGATCGACGATGCCGCGCGCGGCGTAGGTGTCGATGATCGGCGCCGTCTCCCGCTCGAAGATGTCGAGGCGGTGGGCGACGGCCTCTTCGGTGTCGTCGCTGCGTCCCTCGATCTTCGCGCGCTCACTGATGCGGGCGATCGATTCGTCGCGCGGCACGTCGAGGACGATGACGGCGTCGAGCGCCGCGTCCGACTTGCCGAGGAACGCGTCGAGGTACGTGACCTGAGCGGCATTGCGCGGGTAGCCGTCGAGCAGGAAGCCGCGCGTCGCCGCGTCGTCCTGCGAGAGCCGGTCGCTGACGACCTCACCCGTCACATCGTCGGGAACGAGGTTGCCGGCGTCGGTGATGGCCTTGACCTTCTTGCCGAGCTCGGTGGAGTTCTTGATGTTCGCGCGGAAGATGTCGCCTGTCGCGACGACGGGGATCCCGTATGCCTCGGCCACGCGCACGCCCTGCGTGCCCTTGCCCGAACCCTGCGGTCCGACGATCAGGAGGCGTGTCGTCATCGAAGAAGCCCTTCGTAGTGGCGCTGCTGCAGCTGCGCGTCGATCTGCTTGACGGTCTCAAGACCCACACCGACGATGATGAGGATCGACGCACCGCCGAACGGGAAGTTCTGGTTCGCCTGCACGGTCGACAGGGCGATGAGCGGGATCAGCGCGACGATGCCGAGGTAGATCGAGCCCGGGAACGTGATGCGCGTGAGCACGAAGTCGAGGTACTCGGCCGTCGGCCGCCCGGCGCGAACGCCCGGCACGAAGCCGCCGTACTTCTTCATGTTGTCCGCGACGTCGACCGGGTTGAACGTGATCGACACGTAGAAGTAGGTGAACCCGACGATCAGGAGGAAGTAGATCGCCATGTAGAGCGGGTGGTCGCCCGTCACGAGGTACTCGTTGATCCACACGACCCAGACGGGCGGGGTGGATCCGTCGGCCGGCATGTTGAACTGCGCGATCAGCGTCGGCAGGTACAGCAGCGACGAGGCGAAAATCACGGGGATCACGCCGGCCATGTTGACCTTGATGGGGATGTACGTGTTCGTGCCGCCGTAAGTGCGGCGACCGACCATCCGCTTCGCGTACTGCACGGGGATCCGTCGCTGCGACTGCTCGACGAAGACGACGAGACCGATGATCACGATGCCGATGGCGAGGACGAGGAGGAAGACCTCGAAGCCGTTCGCGGCCCAGATGGCGCCGAGCGCGCCGGGGAACGTCGCGGCGATCGAGGTGAAGATCAGGAGCGACATGCCGTTGCCGACGCCGCGCTCGGTGACGAGCTCCGCCATCCACATCACGAGGCCGGTGCCGGCCGTGAGCGTGATGACGATCATCATCTGGGTGATCCAGCTCGTGTTGGTGAGGAGGTTGTTGCACTCCGCGATGCCGGTGTTACCGAACAGCTGACCGGTGCGGGCGACCGTCACGAGAGTCGTCGACTGCAGCAGCGCAAGCGCGATCGTGAGGTAGCGGGTGTACTGGGTGAGCTTGCCCTGGCCCTGCTGACCCTCCTTGTGGAGGGTCTCGAAGTGCGGGATCACGACGCGGAGGAGCTGCGTGATGATCGTCGCGGTGATGTACGGCATCACGCCGAGGGCGAAGATCGACAGCTGCAACAGCGCGCCACCGGAGAAGAGGTTGACGATGGACATCAGTCCGCCGCCGCCTGACGTCTCCGCGATACACACCTGGACGTTGGGATAGCTCACGGCGGGCGCCGGAATGTGCGCGCCGAAGCGGTAGATGGCGATGATGCCGAGCGTGAAGCCGATCTTCCGACGAAGGTCGGGTGTGCGGAAGATCCGCGCGATAGCGCTAAACAAGAAACTGCCTCCCAGGAATGGATGGTGACCGCTGGGGAGCGCACACCATCCACCAGACTAACGGAAAGAGGCCGGGAGCTCCTCGCTCCCGGCCTCCCCGGTATACGACGTCCGCAGACGTCTTACTTGATCGAACCGCCGGCGGCTTCGATCTTGGCCTTGGCCGAGGCCGACACCTTGTCGACGTCGACGTTCAGCGCGACGGAGATGTCTCCGTCGCCGAGGACCTTCACCAGCGAGTTCTTGCGCACGAGACCCTTGTCCACGAGGTCGGCCGACGTGATGTCGCCACCCTCGGGGAACGCCTCCGCGATCTTGTCCAGGTTCACGACCTGGTACTCGGTGCGGAACGGGTTCTTGAAGCCGCGCAGCTTGGGCGTGCGCATGTGCAGCGGCATCTGGCCACCCTCGAAGCCGGGACGCACGGTGTTGCGTGCGCGCGTGCCCTTCGTGCCTCGACCCGCCGTCTTACCCTTCGAGCCCTCACCGCGACCCTTGCGGGTCTTCGCGGTGTTGGCGCCGGGAACCGGACGGAGGTGGTGAGCCTTGAGCACGCCGGGGCGCTCGTTGTTCTCAGCCATCAGTCGATCTCCTCAACCTTCACGAGGTGAGCGACGGCACGCACGTAACCGCGCGTCTGGGCGTCATCGGGGCGGACAACCGCGTCACCGATCCGCTTCAGACCGAGGCTGCGCAGCGTGTCGCGCTGGTTCTGCTTCTCGCTCACCTTGGACTTGATCTGCGTCACCTTCAGACGAGCAGCCATCAGGCACCTGCCTTCGTGCTCGCGGCGGCCTTCTCGGCCTCCGCACGGACGATACGCGCCGGTGCGACCTGGTCGAAGTCGAGACCACGACGCGCGGCAACCGCGCGGGGCTCCTCGAGCTGCTTCAGGGCGGTCACGGTCGCGTGCACGATGTTCAGCGTGTTCGACGAACCGAGCGACTTCGACAGCACGTCGTGGATGCCCGCGCACTCGAGGACGGCGCGAACCGGGCCACCGGCGATCACACCGGTACCGGCCGACGCCGGACGCAGCATGACGACGCCAGCGGCGTCCTCACCCTGCACCGGGTGCGGGATGGACAGTCCGACGCGAGGCACGCGGAAGAAGTTCCGCTTCGCCTCTTCGACGCCCTTCGAAATCGCGAGGGGGACCTCACGGGCCTTGCCGTAGCCGACGCCCACGAGTCCGTCACCGTCACCGACGACCACGAGAGCGGTGAAGCTGAAGCGACGACCACCCTTCACGACCTTCGACACACGGTTGATGGTGACGACGCGCTCGAGGAACTGGCTGTCGCCACCCCGACCACGGTCGTTGCCACGACGCTCGCCACCGCGTCCGCCACGACCGCCACCACGGCGGTCCTGACGCTGCTCCTGGCGCGGCTCGGCCTGCGCCGCGGCGGGCGCGGCCTGACCGGCTGCTTCGGTGGTCACTTCGGTCTCCTTGTTGTCACTCACAGGCTCAGCCCTCCCTCGCGTGCGCCATCGGCGATGGCCGCGACGCGACCGGCGTAGCGGTTTCCACCGCGGTCGAACACGACGGACTCGACGCCAGCGGCCTTCGCGCGCTCGGCGACGAGCTCGCCGACCTTGCGTGCCTTGGCGGTCTTGTCATCCTCCGACGAGCGCAGGTCGGTCTCGAGGGTCGACGCCGAGGCCACGGTGTGGCCCTTCGCGTCGTCGATGACCTGCACAAAGACGTGGCGCGACGAACGCGACACGACCAGGCGGGGCCGCTCGGCGGATCCCAAGACCTTCTTGCGAAGGCGAGCGTGGCGGCGCGAGCGCGCAGCGGACTTCGACTTCACAGCCATGATTACTTACCAGCCTTTCCGGCCTTGCGGCGGACCTGCTCGCCGGCGTAACGCACACCCTTGCCCTTGTAGGGCTCGGGCTTGCGAATCTTACGGATGGTGGCGGCGCACTCACCCACGGCCTGCTTCGAGATGCCGGAGATGGTGATCTTGTTGTTGCCCTCGACCTCGAAGGAGATCCCTGCCGGCGGCTCGACCGTGACCGGGTGCGAGAAGCCGAGAGCCAGCTCGAGGCTCTGGCCCTTCTTCTGCACGCGGTAGCCGGTGCCGACGATCTCGAGAGCCTTCGAGTAGCCCTGGCTCACGCCGATGATGTCGTTGTTGATGAGGGTGCGGGTCAGTCCGTGCAGCGAACGCGACTCACGCTCCTCGTCGGGGCGGGTGACGAGAACCTGGTTCTCCTCGACCTTGACCTCGATGGGCTCTGCGACGTTGAACGTCAACTCGCCCTTCGAGCCCGACACCGTGACCTTGCGGCCATCGACGTCGACCTTCACGCCCACGGGAATGTCAATGGGAAGCTTTCCAATACGCGACATTGTCAATCACCACACGTAGGCGAGAACTTCTCCGCCCACGCCCTTCTGCTCGGCCTGACGGTCCGTGAGAAGACCGCTGGAGGTGGACAGGATGGCGATACCGAGGCCGCCGAGCACCTTGGGGAGCTCGTTCGACTTCGCGTAGACACGAAGGCCGGGCTTCGATACGCGCTTGATGCCGGAGATGGAACGCTCGCGGTTCAGGCCGTACTTCAGCGTCAGGGTGAGGGACTTGCCGACGCGCGCGTCGGTCTCCTCGTACCCCGTGATGTAGCCCTCCTGCTGGAGCATCGCCGCGATGTTCTTCTTGAGCTTGCTCGACGGCAACGACACCTGGTCGTGGTGCGCCGAGTTCGCATTGCGCAGACGGGTCAGCAGATCTGCGACCGGGTCTGTCATGGTCATAATGACTGTCCTTTGTTCATGAGGTTTCGGCTGCCGTTACACGACAGACGACCTTCCACGATTCAGTAGCGATATTCGATTGTTCGCCGTGATGCCGGGTCCAGCGAACCGAACCCGGCATCTCAGCGTGGTTCCTGTGCGGAGGGATCCGATCAGGAGGTCTTGATGAACGGGAAGCCGAGGTGCGTCAGCAGCGCACGGCCCTCGTCATCGCTCTTCGCGGTCGTGACGACCGTGATGTCGAAGCCGCGGACGCGATCGATCTTGTCCTGGTCGATCTCGTGGAAGATCGACTGCTCCGTCACACCGAACGTGTAGTTGCCGTTGCCGTCGAACTGCTTCGGCGAGAGGCCGCGGAAGTCGCGGATACGCGGGAGCGCAAGCGACACGAGGCGGTCCAGGAACTCCCAGGCGCGGTCACCGCGGAGGGTGACGTGAGCGCCGATGGGCTGGCCGTCGCGCAGCTTGAACTGCGCGATCGACTTCTTGGCCTTCGTGACGACGGGCTTCTGGCCCGTGATCGCGGTGAGGTCTGCGACCGCACCCTCGATCACCTTGCTGTCGCGGGCGGCCTCGCCGACGCCGGTGTTGACGACGACCTTGACCAGGCCCGGAACCTGCATGACGTTCGGGTATCCGAACTCTTCCTGCAGCTTCGCCCGGATCTCGTTCCGGTAGGCCTGCTTCAGGCGCGGCTGGATTTTGCCAGTCTGCGCGGCAGTGTCCGTGCTCATCTGTTAACCCTTACTTTCCCTTGGGGTCGGGAATGTCGGTTCCCGAGCCCTTGGCGACGCGCACGCGCACGGTCTTCTTGACGCCGTCCTTGACCTGCTCCTCCACGCGGTATCCCACGCGGGTCGGCTTCTTGGTCTCGGGGTCGACGACCGCGACGTTCGACACGTGGATCGGAGCCTCGAAGGTCTCGATACCACCGGTCTTGGTGCCGCGCTGGGTCTGACCGATGCGGGTGTGCTTGGTGATGTAGTTGACGCCCTCGACGATCAGGCGGTTCCCGAGAACCTCGAGCACCTTGCCCTGCTTGCCGCGGTCGCCGCCGCGCTCCTGAGTGGCGCCGGTGATGACCTGCACGAGGTCACCCTTCTTGATCTTCGCCATGAGTTACAGCACCTCCGGAGCGAGCGAGACGATCTTCATGAACTTACGGTCGCGAAGCTCGCGGCCGACCGGCCCGAAGATACGCGTACCGCGGGGCTCGCCGTTGTTGGCGAGGATGACGGCAGCGTTCTCGTCGAACTTGATGTATGAGCCGTCGTCGCGGCGCGTCTGCTTCACGGTGCGGACGACAACCGCCTTGACGATGTCGCCCTTCTTCACGTTGCCGCCCGGGATCGCATCCTTGACCGTCGCGACGATGGTGTCACCCACGCCCGCGTAACGGCGGGCAGAGCCACCGAGAACGCGGATCGTGAGCAGCTCCTTCGCGCCGGAGTTGTCGGCGACCTTGAGGCGAGATTCGTTCTGAATCACTGGTTACTCCTTCAAGTGAGCCCGCAGGCTTACTTGGCCTTTTCGACGATCTCGACCAGGCGCCAGCGCTTGGTGGCGCTGTACGGACGGGTCTCGTTGATGACGACGACGTCGCCGATGCCGGCGCTGTTCTGCTCGTCGTGCGCCTTGAGCTTCTTCGTACGGCGCAGGATCTTGCCGTAGAGCGGGTGCTTCATACGGTCCTCGACCTCGACGACAATCGTCTTGTCCATCTTGTCGCTGACGACGTAGCCGCGCTCCGACTTGCGGTAGCCGCGCTCGACAGCCTGCTCGGCCTTCTTCTCGCTAGCCATCACTCAGTCTCTCCCTCGGCGGCAGCCTCATCGGCCTTCTTCGCCTTGCTCTTCTTGGCCTTCTTGGGGGCCGCGGGGTCCGGGGTCGCGCGGATCCCGAGCTCGCGCTCGCGGATCACCGTGTAGAGCCGCGCGATGTCGCGCTTGACGGCGCGGATGCGGCCGTGGCTCTCCAGCTGACCGGTCGCCGACTGGAAGCGCAGGTTGAACAGCTCTTCCTTGGACTTCCGCAGCTCCTCGAGGAGGCGCTGGTCTTCGAACGTGTCGAGCTCGCTCGGGGCGAGCTCCTTGGTGCCGATCGCCATTACGCGTCGCCCTCCTCGCGCTTGATGATGCGTGCCTTGAGCGGCAGCTTGTGCATTGCCCGGCTCAACGCGCCCTTGGCGAGCTCTTCGCTCACACCCGCGACCTCGAAGAGGACGCGGCCCGGCTTGACGTTGGCAACCCAGAACTCCGGGGATCCCTTACCGGAACCCATGCGGACTTCAGCAGGCTTCTTGGTGAGCGGGCGGTCAGGGAAGATGTTGATCCAGACCTTTCCACCTCGCTTGATGTGACGGGTCATGGCGATACGCGCGGCTTCGATCTGACGGTTCGTCACATAGGCCGGCGTGAGCGCCTGGATCCCGTACTCACCGAACGTGACGCGCGTGCCACCAGTTGCCTGGCCGCGGCGGTCGGGACGGTGCTGCTTACGGAATTTCACCTTGCGGGGGATAAGCATTACGCCGATGCTCCTTCCGGGGCCCTCTTGTCGGCGCCGGCGTCGTTGCGACGCGGTCCACGACGGCCGCCACGGTCGCCGCGTGCAGGCTTCTTCGAAGCCTCCTCGCGAGCGAGCTCCTTGTTCGTGAGGTCACCCTTGTAGACCCAGACCTTCACGCCGATGCGGCCGAAGGTGGTCTTCGCCTCGTAGAAGCCGTAGTCGATGTTCGCGCGCAGCGTGTGCAGCGGCACACGACCCTCGCGGTAGAACTCGGTGCGGCTCATGTCGGCGCCGCCGAGGCGACCGGAGACCTGGATCCGAACGCCCTTGGCGCCCGCGCGCATCGCGCCCTGCAGCCCCTTGCGCATCGCGCGGCGGAAGGCCACGCGCGCGGCGAGCTGCTCGGCGACGCCCTGCGCCACGAGCTGAGCGTCGGCCTCGGGGTTCTTGACCTCGAGGATGTTCAGCTGGATCTGCTTGCTCGTCAGCTTCTCGAGCTCGCCACGGATGCGCTCGGCCTCCGCACCACGACGCCCGATGACGATGCCCGGGCGGGCGGTGTGGATGTCGACGCGCACGCGGTCCTTGGTGCGCTCGAGGTCGATGCGGCTCACACCGGCACGGTCGAGGTTCTTCTGCAGAAGCTCGCGGATCCGGATGTCCTCAGCAACGTAGTCAGCGTAGCGCTGACCCGGCTTCGTCGAGTCAGCGAACCACCGCGACGTGTGGTCCGTCGTGATGCCGAGACGGAAGCCGTAAGGGTTGATCTTCTGTCCCATTACTTGCTCGCCTTCTTGTTGCTGCCCGCTGCCACGTTGGCGGCCTCGGGCGTCGAGAGCACGACCGTGATGTGGCTCGTGCGCTTCTTGATCTGGTCGGCGCGACCCTGGGCACGGGGGCGGAAACGCTTCAGCGTAATCCCCTCGTCCACGAAGGCGTTCTTGACGAACAGATCTTCTTCATTCAGCGACTCGCCTGCTGCGTCAGCCTTCACCACGGCGTTCGCCTTGGCCGACTCGACGAGCTTGTAGATCGGGTCGGATGCGCTCTGCGCGGCGAACTTCAGGATCGCGAGGGCCTCATCGGCCTGCTTTCCCTTGATGAGCTGGGCGACACGACGAGCCTTCTGAGGGGTCACGCGGATGTGTCGCACGCGTGCGATGGACTCCACCATTTCTTACTCCTCTTGCGTCGCCGCGTCAGCGGCGACGGCCCTTCTTGTCGTCCTTCACGTGGCCGCGGAAGGTACGGGTGGGCGCGAACTCGCCCAGCTTGTGGCCGACCATGGACTCGGACACGAACACGGGGATGTGCTTGCGTCCGTCGTGCACGGCGATCGTGTGACCCAGCATTGCCGGGACGATCATCGAGCGACGCGACCAGGTCTTGATGACGTTCTTCGACCCCGCCTCGTTCTGCGAGACAACCTTGCGAAGCAGGTGCTCGTCGACGAAGGGGCCCTTCTTCAGACTGCGTGGCATCTTCTTGAACTCCTACTTGCGGTTCTTGCCGGACGGGCGACGACGCACGATGTACTTGTCGCTTTCCTTGTTGGGACGACGGGTGCGGCCCTCGACCTGGCCCCACGGCGACACCGGGTGGCGTCCACCGGAGGTGCGACCTTCACCACCACCGTGCGGGTGGTCGATCGGGTTCATCACGACACCGCGGACGGTCGGGCGAACGCCCTTCCAGCGCTTGCGGCCTGCCTTGCCCCAGTTGATGTTCGACTGCTCGGCGTTGCCGACCTCGCCGATCGTGGCGCGGCAGCGCGCGTCGATGTTGCGGACCTCACCCGACGGCAGACGGAGCTGCGCGTAGGGACCGTCCTTTGCGACGAGGCGCACCGAGGCTCCCGCCGAGCGCGCGAGCTTCGCACCGCCGCCGGGCCGGAGCTCGACGTTGTGGAGCACGGTACCCGTGGGGATGTTGCGCATCGGGAGGTTGTTGCCCGGCTTGATGTCCGCGCCAACACCCGACTCGACGATGTCGCCCTGCTTCAGCTTCGCCGGAGCGAGGATGTAGCGCTTGGTGCCGTCGACGTAGTGCAGGAGCGCGATGCGCGCCGTGCGGTTCGGGTCGTACTCGATGTGCGCGACCTTCGCGTTCACGCCGTCCTTGTCGGCGCGACGGAAGTCGATCACACGGTACTGGCGCTTGTGGCCACCACCGATGTGACGCGTCGTGATGCGGCCCTGGTTGTTGCGGCCACCAGACTTCGACAGCGGACGCAGCAGCGACTTCTCGGGCGTCGAGCGTGTGATCTCGGCGAAGTCAGCCACCGACGAGCCGCGGCGACCGGGGGTCGTGGGCTTGTAGTTGCGAATAGCCATATTCGTTCCTTTGATCCTTCCCAGCTATCAGGCGACAGCCGTGAAGATGTCGATGGTGCCCGACGAGAGCGTCACAATGGCGCGCTTGACGTCCTTGCGCTTGCCGGTGCCGAATCGGGTGCGACGGGTCTTGCCCTGGCGGTTCTGAGTGTTCACCGAGGCGACCTTCACGCCAAAGATCTTCTCGATCGCGAGCTTGATCTCGGTCTTGTTCGCGCGGGGGTCCACGATGAACGTGTACTTGCCCTCGTCGATCATGCCGTAGCTCTTCTCGGAGACCACCGGAGCGAGGATGATGTCGCGCGGGTCCTTGTTGATCGCGGTCATGCCGAGACCTCCTTCGAGCCGGCCTTCTGCGCGATGAACGCGTCGATGGCGGCCTTGGTGAAGACGATGTCGTCGCTGCGGACGATGTCGTAGGCGTTGAGCTGGTCGGCCACGAGCACGTGCACGTTGCCGAGGTTGCGGACGCTGAGGTAGCCGTTCTCGTCCTCGCGGTCGAGGACGACGAGCGTCTTCTGCTCAGCCGTGAACGTCTTCAGGAAGCCCGACGCGGCCTTCGTCGACGGTGCGTCGACGCCGAACGAGTCGACCACGTGGATGCGCTCGCCGCGCAGACGGTCGCTGAGCAGGCCAGCAAGGGCCGCCGCGATCATCTTCTTGGGCGTGCGCTGCGAGTAGTCGCGCGGCTTGGGTCCGTGGACGATGCCGCCGCCGCGGTGCTCGGGCTGACGGATCGAACCCTGACGGGCGCGGCCGGTGCCCTTCTGCTTGAACGGCTTGGCGCCGGTACCGGAGACCTCACCGCGACGCTTCGTCGAGTGGGTGCCCTGGCGCGCCGCAGCAAGCTGTGCGGTGACGACCTGGTGGATCAGCGGAATGTTCGTCTTGACGTCGAACACGCTGGCGGGCAGGTCGACCGTGCCGGTCTTCTTCCCGTCGGTGCCGAGGACGTCGAGAGCGAGACTCGAGTTAGCCATCTAACTCAGGCCCCCTTCACTGCGTTGCGGACGTACACGACGCGGCCGCGCGCACCGGGGACGGCGCCCTTGACGAGCAGCAGTCCCTTCTCGGCGTCGACGGCGTGCACCGTGAGGTTGAGGACGGTCACGCGCTCGCCGCCCATGCGGCCGGCCATGCGCGTGCCCTTGAAGACGCGGCTCGGCGTCGCGGACGCGCCGATCGAACCGGGCTTGCGGTGGTTGCGGTGCTGACCGTGGGACGCACCGACACCGGCGAAGTTGTGACGCTTCATCACACCGGCGAAGCCCTTGCCCTTGCTCGTGCCGACAACGTCGACGAGCTGGCCGGCCTCGAACGTGGCGTCGACCGTGATCTCCTGGCCGGCCGAGTACTCGGCGGCGTCGGCCGTGCGGATCTCGGTGACCTTGCGACGCGGCGTCACGCCGGCAGCCTCGAAGTGGCCCGAAGCCGGCTTCGTGACCTTGCGCGGGTCGATGTCGCCGGCCGCGATCTGAACGGCGTTGTAGCCGTCCTTCTCAGTCGAGCGGATCTGCGTGACGACGTTCGGCGCGAGCTCGAGCACCGTGACGGGAACGAGCTTGCCGCTCTCGTTCCACACCTGGGTCATGCCGAGCTTCTTGCCGAGCATGCCCTTCGAAATCTTGTTGTTGATGTCAGCCATGTCGAACCTCAGAGCTTGATCTCGATGTTGACGTCGGCCGGGAGGTCCAGACGCATGAGCGAGTCGACCGCCTTCGGGGTGGGGTCAACGATGTCGATGAGGCGCTTGTGGGTGCGCTTCTCGAAGTGCTCGCGGCTGTCCTTGTACTTGTGGGGCGAACGGATAACCGCCACGACGTTCTTCTCCGTCGGGAGGGGCACCGGGCCCACGACCTGCGCGCCGGCGCGGGTCACGGTGTCGACGATCTTGCGTGCCGACGAGTCGATGACCTCATGGTCGTACGACTTCAGGCGAATGCGGATCTTCTGTCCCGCCATTTGTCTGCTCACTCTCATTCAGCGTCGTACCTCTCGGGCATTGGACGCACGTGCCCTCCGGACACCCTTTGGGCGGACACCGACGCCTCTGGCGAGGCCCCGTGCCAACTGTTCACGTTTCAAATCCGCACGCGCGCAGGAAAACCTGCGTTCTGTGGGATGTGAGGTATTCCTCTGCCCGCGGCCCAGGACTGTGCGCGTCTCGCGCCGCCTGTGCACTGCCAGTGCAGTGATTCAGCGCCTTCGCGTAATGCGCGCGCCGAAATGTGGAACTGAACTATTCTGCCAGCCGAACACCCCTCAGAGCAACCCGGGCGTGTCGCGCCGCGATCCGCGTGCTGGTGCGGATCCGCCCACCCGCCTCGGCGAGCTCTCAGCAACGCCCACTGCGCGCGTTCACACACCTCGCAGCCGGGGACACACCCTAGTCTGGCATCGGCGGCGGCGCAGCGGAATGCGCGAACCGCGGATCTTCGACCGAGGACGCACGTGACCAACGAGCAGCAGGGCGGCGACGACGACGAAACCGTCGCCGGGATGACGGGGCCGGACGGCCCCCTCCTGAAGCTCTTCAAGAATCGCGCCTTCGCGTTCCTCGTCGTCGGCGGCATCAACACGGGCGTCGGCTTCGTGTGGTTCGTGTTGCTCTCGGCGCTCTTCGACGCCGTGGCGCCCGGCGCGGACTGGGCCGATTTCGCCGTGATCGCGTGCGCTCAGGTGGTCTCGTCGATCAGCGCGTTCTTCCTCTACCGCCACATCGTGTTCCGCGTGAAGGGTCACTTCTGGCTGGATCTCATGCGGTTCCAGCTCGTCTACGTCGTGATCTTCCCGCTCAACCTCATCGTCGTCCCTGCGCTGACCATCGGGCTCGGCTGGAACCGCATCGTCGCGCAGCTGCTCTTCACGGTGGCGTACGTGATCCTCAGCTGGTTTGGACACAGCCAGTTCTCGTTCCGCCGCAGCGCAAAGGACAAGCAATGAAGCCGGATCTCTCCGTCGTGATCCCCGCGTATCAGCAGTCGGACAGTCTCGCGGACTCGATCCGCTCGGTGCTCGACCAGGCGGAGGTCGACCTCGAGCTGATCATCTCCGATCACGCGTCGACCGACGGCACCGAGGAGATCGCCCGCAAGTTCGAGAGTGATCCTCGGGTACGCATCATGCGGATCGGTGCGGGCGGCGGCGCCGCCGCGAACTGGACGGCCGTGACCGACGAGGCGCGCGGTGAGTTCCTCAAGCTGCTGCCGGGTGACGACACCGTGACCCCCGGATCCCTCGCCCGCCAGCTCGCATTACTGCGCGCGCACCCGGACGCAGCGCTCGTCGGAGGTCGGCGGCGGATCATCGACGCCACGGGCCGAACCATCTCGAAGCGTCGCGGCCTGCAGGGCCTCGAGGCCGAGATGACGGGCGGATCCGCGGTGCGCGCCTCGGTGCGCAGCGGCACGAACCCGTTCGGCGAGCCGGGCGCCGTGATGATGCGTCGCGGTGCGTTCACCGCGGCGGGCGGCTGGCAGGGCGATTGGTCGTACGCGATCGACGTCGCGACGTACTACGCGGTGCTGCAGCACGGATCCTTCGTGCGCGATGACGACGTCGCCTCGACGTTCCGCATCTCGGGCGGGCAGTGGTCGGTCGCGCTCGTCGACCAGCAGGCCGACGAGATGAGCCGGCTCTTCGCCGAAGCGGGCCGCATGTTCCGCGAGGTCTCGCCCGACGATGTCGCCCGCGGGGTGCGCCGCGCTCGCGCTCTCGCCCGTCAGCGCCGTATCGTCTATCGCGTGCTGGGGATGGTGAAGCGATGAGAACTCTCGCGTTCGTGCTGCCGATCTACAACGAGCAGGACAACATTCCCGTGCTCTACGAGCGGCTCAGCGCGGTCGCCGCGAGCCTTGCCGACCGCTTCACGTGCGAATTCGTGTTCGTCGACGACGGATCCCGTGACCGCTCCCTGCCCGCGATCCGGGCGCTGCGCGAGCGCGACGAACGCGTCTCTGTCTACGCGCTGTCCCGTAACAAGGGCCACCAGGTCGCTGTCACGGCGGGCCTCGACGTGGCGGACGCCGACGCGGTCATCGTCATGGACAGCGATCTGCAGGATCCGCCCGAGGTCGCCGTGGCGCTGATCGAGGCGTGGGAGGACGGCGCCGACGTCGCCTACGCCAAGCGCCGCACGCGCAACGACGGGTTCTTCAAGCGCATGACGGCGGGCGGTTTCTACTGGATCCTGTCGAAGCTCGCGCGCATCGACATCCCGCGCAACACGGGCGACTTCCGGCTCATGGACCGCCGCGTCGTCGAGGAGCTGCGCCGGTACCCCGAGCGCAACCGCTTCCTGCGCGGCATGGTCGCCGAGATCGGCTTCGACCAGCGCGCCGTCGACTTCGACCGCGACGCGCGGCACGCGGGCGAAACCGGGTATCCGCTCGGCAAGATGCTGAAGCTCGCGGCCGACGGGATCCTCGGGTTCAGCTCGTTCCCCCTGCGGGTGATCAGCGCGCTGGGCATGATCCTCGCCGTCGGGGCGGGCGTGTGGACGGTGTACCTCGCGATCTCGCGGATGGTGAACCCGGAGTCGGTCGTCGAGGGCTGGACGTTCCTCGCGGCGGGGATGTTCCTGCTCGGCGGGATCCAGATGCTCATGCTCGGCGTGCTCGGGCAGTACATCGGCCGCATCTACGAAGAGGTGCAGGCGCGCCCGCTCTACGCCTTCGCGATCGCCGAGTCCGGCCCCCGCGATCCTCACTGACACGCTCTGGCCCGTAGGGCTACGACATGCCGCGCATACCCGCCGGCGCGCCCCACACCTTCGCAACGTTCGTCACGAGCTCAACGGCGTCGGCCCGCTGAAGCGCGCCCGCGCGCCACACTGCGCTCAGGTTTCGGACGAACGTGACATCCGCCACATCAAGCACCACCAGCGCGCCCGAGCCGACCTCATCTTCGACCGCAAGCCAGGAGGCCACTGCGACGGCATCGCCATGTCGCACCGCGGTGAGGATAGCAGCGGTCGAGCCGAAGCTCGGGTGGTGCCGAGGCAGTGCCACGCCCGCCTGTGCGAACGCGTCCTGAATGACCTCACGGGTGCCGGATCCAGGTTCACGTAGCACCAGCCCGGAGCGGGCGAGGTCAGCTGCCGCGATGCGCGGTCGTTGCGAGAACCACGGATGTGCGGGTCCGACCACCGCGACCAGTTCGTCGCTCCCAATCGGCGTATGCGTCACCCCCTCGCGAAATCGATTGCCTTCGACGAATCCGATATCCGCATCATCGCCTTCGACCCAGCTCATGACCGCATCGGAGTTACCGACTTTGAGCGTCGCCTGCCCGGGGTCGATGTGATTCGAAATGCGCGAATCCGCCAGCCAACGTGGAACGAGCTGCTCGGCGATGGTCAGGCTGGCGGCAATCCTCAGGGGCGTCGTCGTCAGCTGCGGAAGCTCCTCGATCGTCCGAGCAAGATCGTCGGCGGCGGCGATCACCGCGCGCGCTGCCGACACCGCCACGGCGCCTTCGCATGTCAGCGTGCTGCCCGTTGTCCCGCGAAGTAGCAGCGGGATCCCCATCACCTCCTCGAGCCGCGCGAGATTCGACGAAACCGTGGGCTGGCTGACCCCGAGATGACGAGCGACCGCGCTGAGCGAGCCGTGCTTGTCGAGCGCCACGAGTTGGCGCAACCCGGCGAGCGTGATGCGCGGGTCCAACGCGGCGTCGTCACTTCCCTCACCCATAGACAGATCCTATGGCCGCCCACTGGAATTCGGCGTTCCGGTCGGGTTGCGACCGCGTGAATGTGGACTCATGACCATTCGTACACTCAGCAGCTCGAGGCGTCGCGCCAGCGTGGCCGCAATCCTGCTGATAATTGGGCTCGGCGCAATACTGCTCGCCGCGATCGTCCCGGCGCTCTCGGCGCTCTTGCTCGCGATCGTGATCGGTGCGATCGCCGGCAACCTGCGGATCGTACCGGCCTCGACAGTCAGCAGCATCTCGTGGGCGGCAAAGAAGTATTTGCGTCTGGGAATCGTCCTCCTCCGTTTCAAGCTCTCCATCGTCAGCCTCGGGACGATCGGGCTCCGGGGCGTCGCGGTGCTCCTCATCACGGTCGCGGTGACGTTCGTGGGCACCATCGCGATCGGACGTCTGATGCACGTGCCGCGGGTCACGCGCATGCTCGTGGCCACCGGCTTCTCGATCTGCGGCGCCTCTGCCGTCGCAGCGATGAGCAGCATCGTCGATCCGAGAGGAAAGCACGAGGAGGACACGGCGCAGGCCATAGCGCTGGTGACCATCTTCGGGACCATCGCGATGTTCGCGCTTCCCCTCCTCACCGGACCGCTCGGGCTGAGCGACCTCCAGGCGGGGGTGTGGGCGGGCGCGAGCATCCACGAGGTCGCACAGGTCGTGGCTGCGGGAGGCATGATCTCGACCGCGGCGCTCGCCCTCGCGACAGTGGCAAAGCTCGGTCGAGTCGTTCTCCTCGCTCCGCTGATCATGCTCATCAACATCATCGAGCACCGCACATCTGACAACCAGACGAGCGGCAAGCGCCCTCCCCTGCTCCCCTTGTTCGTCGCGGGCTTCCTCGTCGCCGTGGGGATTCGCACCTTCGTGCCGCTCTCCGCAGAGGTCCTCGGCGTCTTGGAGTTCGGAGCAAATCTCCTCCTCGCCGCAGCGATGCTCGGATTGGGGTTCTCCGTCGACGTCCGAAAGCTGATCGCCACGGGATGGCGACCACTTGCCCTCGGCGCCATCTCCACAATTCTCGCGGCCGCAGTCGCCCTCGCATCGATCCTCCTGCTGGGTCTCTGAACGCACGGAGTTCGGGCGAATCTGTGCCTCAGCGACGACCAGCCCACGCAAGGCCCGCCACCCCCGCAAGTGTGACCGCGAGAATGCCGAACACTCCGACGACACCGAGCGCCCCGGAGACCAACCCGACGGCGGGTGGAATGAGGACGAGGCCGAGGCTGTTGCCCGTCAGTCGGATCGACAGCCACAGACCAACGGTCCCGGGCGGTGCCAGCAGCGATACGGTCGCCATGGTGAGCGGCTGTCCGATCCCGAGCGCAACGCCCGCCACGACAAGCACCATGCCCGCCACGAGGACATTCGTCGTGAATCCGAGAAGAAGCACCGCGATTCCCGCGATCAGCGTCGACGCGATGATCAACGTCGATCGTCCGAAGACTCGCACCATCGCGCCCAGACCGAGGCGGGAGAGCATCGTGGCGATCGAACGCACACTCAGCAGCACACCGACCATCGTTGCTGAGATACCCACCTCAACGCCCCACGCAGGCAGGTAGACCGTCAGCAGATCCACCGCCGCAAGAATGGCAATGCTCACCACGAGGGCGATCAGCAGCCTTCCTCGCGCGCGCGACGGCGCCCTCAGCGCCTCCCAGATGGACGGGCGTGAAGAAACATGACCGATCGAGCGATCGACCCTGCCGGGTGATCTCATCGCAATCGCGAGCACCAGCGCAACGACCGCGCAGCAGACTCCCACGACGAACAGCAATGTGGTGTCCGGAAACGCCGAGTGCCCACTGAACACGGTGATCGCCAACGGCCCGAGCGACTGTCCCAACGCGCCGACGAAGGTGAGAACGCCGAAATTGGAGTCGAGGGTCTTCGGGTCTCCTTGTGCGACAAGAGTCTGCTGGCTGACGACACAACAGATGAATCCCAACCCCAGGAGACTGTTCCAGGCCAGCAGGAGCATCAGGGAAGAAGACCAGAACACGAGTCCCCCCGCCGAAAGGACGGTCAACGAGGCGCCGAACACCAGTGTTCTGTGTTCATTGCCGCGATCGACGAAGTGCCCCACGAACGTGGCGATCAACGACGGCAAGAGCGAGAAGGCTGCCGCGAGAAAGCCGAGCCACGCGAAATCGATGCCCAGTTCCAATGCGCGATACGCAGAAGTCGGACGAATCAGGAATGTCGTTCCCTGCGCGAAGCCGGCCTGGAACAGGAGAGACCACGGCTGATGTCTCAATCTCCGGGTCCCTTCGCTCGGCTCTCCCTCAGCTCACTTCTCCCCCATCGCTCCGCTCACCCCACGCTCGTCGTCGCCTCGGTGTGAAGCATCCGCGACTCGTGTTCGTAGAGCGTGGACAGAATCCGAATAGCTCCCGCGAAGCCGGTGACCACGGGGATCCTCCACTCCCGCGCCTCAGACGTCAGCGAGCGGCGAAGCTCATCTGCCTCCGCGCTGCCGTCGGAGTTCAAAACGAGAACGGGGAGCGATTGGTCCCGATGCTCCCGCAGCATCGGGAGTGCCGCCGTCAGGAATCCTCGAAATCCTGCCAGATACACCGGTCCCTGCAGCATCGCTCCGAGGTTGAGGTGCACGACGATTCCGCCCGGCGCGTCGCGTTCCAACACCAGACGCAGCAAGGATTCACACAATGCCCCGCCCTCGCTCGCGAACACGCCCGCGGGAAGATCGATCGGATTCAGCACGCTTGCGCCTGGTGGAAACGGGATCGTCTCCGCCGCCCGGAGAAGCTCGTCGGACACGGGCGGCACGGCCAAGTCGGCGCGAGCGAACTGATCCGCTGCGAGAACGCTGACACCGCCACCGTTGCCCAGCAACACGACGTCCCGCGCGTTCGCCCTCGGGGCGCGCGCGAGGTCTTGAAACGCCAGCAGCGAATGCAGATACTCGTCCATCGTCTCCACGAGTGTGATCCCGAACTGCCGTGCCAACCCGCGCCACAACCGTTCATCGGTCGCGGCAGCACCCGTGTGCGAGGCAGCGGCCCGGTTCCCCTGCGCGGTCAGTCCTCCCTTGAGCACGACAATGGGCTTGGTCCCCGCGGATCGACGCAAGAGGTCGACAAATCGGCGACCGTCGGGGAGGTATTCGAGGTAGAGGCCAATCGCCGTGGTGCCGGGATCAGCGAGGTAGTATTCGGCGAGCTCGATCGGATCGACGTCGAGGGCGTTTCCGACGCTGACGACGCTGCGGAAGTCCAGGCCCAAAGATCGACCGCGACGGATCATGTCCACGCTCAGACCGCCGCTCTGCGATGCCACGGAGATGGTTCCGTCGGGTGCGGACGCGCCACCGACGAAGCTCATGCCACCGCGCGGCGAATGGGTGCCCAGCGAGTTCGGGCCAACGATGCGCGTTCCCGTTTCGCGCGCGACCCGCAGCAGCTCGTTCGCAAGATCGACGCCCACGCCATCCCCCTCGCCGAACCCACTCGAGATCACCTGCGCGAATCGTACGCGTCCCGCGCCCGAAGCGATGAGTGCCGGGACGCTGCGCGAAGGAACGGCCACATACGCGTAGTCAACCGTCTCGGGCACGTCTGCGAGCGACGGCACCGCGGCGTATCCGTCGACGCTCGTCGCCGAGGGATGGATGACGACGACAGTGCCGTCGAATCCTGCTTCCTCAAGTTGACGCAGGAACGTGTTGCCCTGCGCGTTCCCCGATGTCGACGCACCAGCGACCGCGATGACCCTGGGCGCAACGAGCGGCATGAATCTTTCCATCAGCTCGCTGTCGCTCGCTGAAATCGACGCGTGTTCGAACGTCGTCACAGTGCACCCCCGTCGGTCGGAACCACTCGAACGTCCACTGCGCAGGCTCCGTCGCGGCCAACGATCAGCGGATTGATGTCCAGCTCAGAGATCTCGCTCTGATGAGTCATGATGAGCCCGTTCTCGCCGCCGATCCTCACGATCGCGTCGACGAGGCCGCCGACGTCAACGGGATCCTGGCCGCGCGCCCCAAAGATCATGGGAGCGATCCGGAGCTCCTGCAGCATCTCGAGCGCGTCTGCGGCGGTGACGGGACAGACCCGGACCGCGACGTCGTCGAGGACATGGACGTAGATGCCCCCTGCGCCAACCATGATCATCGGACCGAATGATGGATCGACCTTCGCGCCGACGATGAGTTCTTGGCCGCTGGCCGCCATCTCCTCAATGAGGTATCCGCTCACGATGCCCGATGGAATGCGAGGCTCGTCCGTCATCTGTTGGATCGCGGCCACGACGTCAGCACTGCTATTCAGGCCGACCTTCACCCCGCCGACATCCGATTTGTGGATCGGCGTCCGCGATAAGAGCTTGACGACGAACGGCGGCTGCAGTCCGGCGACGGCACGCGACACCTCCTCGACCTGACTCACCCGTACTCCGCGGGGCACGGGCACGCCGAACGACGCGGCCAGCCCCTTGCTTTCCAGTTCGTCGACACCGACGACTGATGCGTCGTTCATTTCGTTCTCCTTTGGGGTCATGCTCGTCAGTAGCTGGTTGGCCAACCGGCCATCAAGTGCTCGCCGATGGGACTCGAGCGACGAAGTCTCAGCACGTTGCGCAGATAGGCGCGGGTCTCGCGCGGATCGATGACGTCGTCAATGGCAAAGCTCGCGGCGGCGTCGTACGCTGTCGTTTCGCGCGCGAGTTCGGCTGCCTTCGCGTCGACAGCCTCGGGATCCGACGCCTTCTCGCCGAGGAGCACGCGCGCGCCGAAGTCTGGGTTCATGAAGCTGAGCTCCGCGGTCGTCCACGCGCAGGTGTGGTCGGCGATGCCGCTGAGGCCCATGTTCCCGACCGCGGCCCCATATGACTTTCGCGCGACGATCGCCACGATCGGCACGGTGCAGAGAGTGAGCGCATGCATCCAGTTCATGACGCGTCCCGTGATGCCCTTGCGCTCGCCGTTGAGCCCGATGAGGAACCCCGGCTGATCGGCCAGGAAAACGAGTGGGATGTTGTACGAGTCGCACAGCACAAGGAAGCTGATCACCTTCGAGCACGCCTCAGCCGTGATCGCGCCGGCCACACTCATCGGGTTGCTGGCGACAATGCCGACCGACTGACCGTCGATCCGCGCGAGCGTCGTGATGACGGACTTGCCGTACGAGCGCTTGAGCGGGAACAGAGAGTCGCTGTCGACAATGCATTCGAGAACGGCATGCATGTCGTAGCTCTTGTTGAGTGACTCCGGCAGCACGTCGAGCAGCCTGGCCGCACGGCCCGCTTCGCCCTCGTCGTCGCGAGCATCGACAAGTGGAGGCGCTTCCTCGGAATTGGACGGCAGATAGGAGAGGAACTGCTTGACCATCGCGATAGCTTGTTCGTCAGTGTCCACCGCGACATCGGCGAGGCCGCTGACCTCGGTGTGCACGCGCCACCCACCGAGATCCTCGGAATCGACTGACTGACCGGTCGCGACCGAGATCAGACGGGCGCTCGCAACGCCGAGCGTCGCACCCTTCCGCATGACGGTGAAGTCTGAGATCGACGCATACCAGGCGGACGACCCGTAGCAGGATCCCAGAACGGCGGACACCCACGGCGATCGGCGGATCCGCTGGTACTGCAACCGGTCGGAGCCTCCGGCGATGCTCGTTGCGCCCATCGTGTCTGGCATCCTGCCGCCCGCCGACTCGCCGAGGAAGACGATCGGTGCGCCGACTTTTCCTGCCACGTCTTTGAGACGCCGCATCTTCCGGTTGTTGACGGGGCTGCTCGAGGCGCCGAGCACTGTGAAGTCGTTCGAGGCGACGGCGGTCGTCCGTCCATCGATCTCGCCGAGCCCGGTGATCTTCCCGTCAGCCGGAGCGTGCCGATCGGGCGCCGTGGCCAAGAGTCCCAACTCCGTGAACGTCCCGGTGTCGAGCAGCTGCTCAACGCGCTCCCGAGCATTGAGACGTCCCTGCGCGCGGAGATTCTCGAGCGCGGCAGTCGGCCCCCCAGCCAGGGCTCTGGCGCGCCGGTGCGCGAGATCGGTGTGTAGCGACTCGATTCCCATGTCAGTCCTTACTTCGATTGGCGTTGGGCCCAGCAGGCGCGTGCCTGATGGTGACAGCTGCGCTCGCGCTCACTTCATCTGCGAGCGCGTGAGCCGCGATGCTTTGGGCACTCGGGATATCGCGATCGTCCGCGTGGTCGGCTTCTTCATCCCGTGAGCGAGTGCAGATCGCTGCCGGCGACGGCGACGGCGGCCGAGGAGGAGGATGCTGATGCCCAGAGTCGACGTCACGATGCTCACCAACGCGCCCATCGCGGCCAACTGGCCGTATGTCCCTCCGTCTTTCAGATCCATCATCACGAATCCGACAACGGGAGAGCGTGGACTGCCGAGCATGACGGAGGCGGTGAGTTCACCCGCCGACAGCACGAACACGAGAATCCATCCGGCGATGAGTCCGGGCCTCATCAACGGCCCCACGATCTTGCGGAACGTTCGCCACGTTCCGGCCCTCGACATGTAACTCGCCTCCGACAGGACCGGTCCGACTTGGGACAACGCGTCGTTTGCGCTGATGCTCGCCTGCGGCATGAAGATGATGAGGTATGCGATCAGGATCAACAACACCGTTCCCTGCAGGCCGACCGGAGGGGCGGCGAGTGCGGCGAGGAGCGCCACGGCGATAACGACGTGAGAGATCGCCGCAGGCACTTTCATCGACCCGTCGATGAATCTTCCGATGAATGTGCGGCGTGCGCGCTGCGTCACGAACGCGATCACCGCACAGGCGAGGACGCCGATGGTCGCCGTAAGAACACCGAGCGTGAGACTGTTCGCGAGCGATTCCTGTGTGGTCGACCCGGGCTCGAAGATCTTCTGCCAATTGCTCAGCGTGAAGTTCTCGGCCGTGATGGCTCCAGACCAGTAGCTCTGGAAGGAAACCACGACGAGCGCCAGGATTGGCAGCATCACCATCAGAGCCATGTAGATGAGCATGATGAGGCGCGCGGGCCACTTCCACACGCCGAGAACCAGCTTGTTGCCGCCGGAGAACTTGCCTTCGATGGTCGCGTGGCGCGCGCGTCGGCTGGTGCGGCGCTCGAGAAGCCACGCTGACCCGATGACGGCGACGACGACGAGGCCGAGAACGAGTGCGCCAGACAGATCCGGCGGGTACTCGGCCGTCGTGAGCTGAACGATGCGCACGGTCAGCACATCGATTCCTGCTTGGTTGCCCATGAGGACCGGAATCGAGTACACGGCGAATCCGGCCGCCAATGCGAGGAGCACCCCGCTCAACATCGACGGACGGATCGCGGGAAGCGTCACCCGCAGATAGGTGCGCACGACACCGCTTCCGTTCACGCGCGATGCCTCTTCGAGAGCCGGATTCGCATTGCGCAGGGCCGCCGAGATCGGCAGGTAACAGAAGGGCACGAGCGTGACAACGTAGAGGAACACCATGCCCGGCCAGGTGTAGATGTCGAGCGGCCCCTCGACCGGAGGGGTGATGCCGACGGCGCTCATGGCATCGCGGATCACGACATTGAGAATTCCCGGGCCCGGAGTCGCGAGCATGACCCATCCGACCGCGCTTGCCATCGGTGGCACGAAGAGCGGCAGCACGGGCAGGCTGTCGGAGAGCCAGCCCATTCGTGCATTCGTACGTTCGGTGACCCAGGCGAAGAATGTGGCGACGGTGACCGCGCCGGCTGTGCTCAGCGAGATCAGAATCGCCGTGTCGATCAGGACCTTCCCCAGCCACGGCTTCTCCCAGATTCGCACGAAGGCTGCCGCGTTGAATCCGCCTTCCAGGAAGAAGAGACGAAAGATCGTCACGACGAGCGGCACCACGATGAGCGCGGCGATCACGACGCCCATGGCCCATCCGACGATGACGAACGCGCTGGTCTTCCTCCCCCGGCCATTCGCCGAGGAACCTGTCGCGGCGTTCATGATTCCCGCCCGAACGCGAGCAGGTCTGCAGGCGTCTGCGAGATCGTGACCTCAGCACCCTGCGAAATCTCCGCGCCGTGCGATGCCCACACGCGGATGATTCCCTCCGCAGTGCGAACGAGGTATTGCATCCGTGAACCGGCCAGATACATCGACGACACGACGATGCCGGTCAGCCGGTTGCGTCCCGGGTTCGAGCCTTCGGCGAGCGTCCAGCGTTCGGGCCGCGCCATCACGACGACGCTCTCCATCGCGTTGTCATGGATGGCGATGTCCCACTCTTGCTGCCCCGTCGTGCGTACACGCACATGGCCTGGTGAACGCTCGATCACGGAGCCCTTGAACTCGTCGACCGTTCCCACAAACGCGGCCACGTAGGCGGATGCCGGGCGCTCGTACACCGCACGAGGCGTGTCGATCTGCGCCACTACGCCCTCGTCGAGGACGGCGATTCGCGTCCCCAGCGTCATTGCTTCGTCCTGATCGTGGGTCACATACAGTGCCGTGAACCCGAGCTCACGCTGCATGCGGATGATCTCGAGGCGAAGCTTCTCTCGCACCTTCGCATCGATGTTCGACAAGGGCTCATCGAAAAGAATCACGTCCTGAGATGCGACGATCGCGCGCGCCAGTGATACTCGCTGCTGCTGACCGCCCGACAGCTGGTTCGGGAACTGCGCATGCAGGTGTCCGATACCAACGATCTCCAGGACGTCAGTCACCCGCTTCTGGACCCGGTCCCTCGCCACGCGTTGGCTGCGGAGCGGATAGGCGACGTTGTCGAATACTGTCATGTGCGGCCACAGAGCGTATGACTGAAACACCATGCTTGCGGGACGTCGTTCCGGCGGAAGATCGACGTGACGTTCGCTGTCGAAGACCGGCGAGCCGTTGAGGGAGATATGCCCGCGATCGGGCTTCTCCAGACCTGCGATCATGCGCAACAGAGTGGTCTTGCCGCATCCACTGGGCCCGAGCAGAACGAGAAACTCGCCGGGATCGACGTTGATCGACACATCGTCAACAGCCGCGACTGATGTCCCGTCCTCACGTTGAAAGCTCTTGGATATGCCTCGGATACTGATGCTCTGCGGCGCTGCGGATTCTGCGAGGTGTGAAGGTGATTCGTTCATGGTTCCCAAGTTTCATCGTTGAATCTTGCTCGCTGGACGGCACCGGCGCACGCACGTCGCGAGGTCTCGCGCGGCACGGAAAGTGTCAGGTCACTAGGGGCGGATCGTCGCGATCAATCCGTCCTCGTCGACGGAATCTCCCTCGCTGACGTGGAGTGCGTCGATGGTTCCGGCGGCACCGGCGAGCACCGGGATCTCCATCTTCATCGATTCGAGTACGACGACAACCGAATCTGGCTGCACCGCCTCCCCGATGCTGGCCGTGATCTTCCAGACGCTGGCCACCATTTCAGACCGAACTTCAATCATGCTGCTACTCCATTCAGATACATCAGGAACGTGCGCTCAGACGCGGAAAGTATGGGCGCGGGGACCGATCAGCTCGGGCAGAAGCCGATACGCTTCATCGCACCAGTTCCGCAGCACGCCGGGGGTGTCCGCGGGATCGATGATGTCGTTGATCCCGAATCGCTCCGCGGTTCGGAAAGGCGATTCGAACTGGCGGTAATGCTCGGTGAGTTCGGCGCGACGTGCATCGGGATCGTGGTGCGCGGCGATCTCACGCCGATGCGCGGCGTCCACCCCGCCCTCGATCGGAATCGAGCCCCAGTGTGCAGAGGGCCATGCAACACGCGTGCTTGCTCGCTTTGTCGGGGAGAGTATTCCGCCGCCCAGGCCGAACGCTCGGCGAAGCACGACGACACACCAGGGGACCGAACTCTGCTCGATCGCGAGCATCAGACGGAGTGCCTCTCGCGCCGTGCCTTGCTCTTCGGCCTGTTTGCCGACATAGAGCCCCGGCTGGTCGACGAGCGACACGATCGGGAGGTGGAACGTATCGCAGAGATCGACGAACCGGGTCGCTTTCTCGGCGGCGTCTGCGGTCAACGCACCGCCGACATGGAACGGGTCGCTCTGGAGGATCCCGACCGGTCGGCCACCGAGGCGACCGAGTGCGGTGATCATCGGCCTCCCCCAGTACTTGCCGATCTCGAAGACGGACCCGGGATCGAGCACCCGCTCGAGCACGCTCCGCGCCTGATACGGCTTCCGGCGGTCCCGCGGGATGATCGAGCGGAGCGCCTCGTCGCGCGCGTCGCCCGGCTCGGGTTCCGACTCGACTGGAGGAAGTTCGAAGACGCTCGACGGCATGTACGAAAGGAAGGTCTTTACCTGATCAAGTGCTTCTTCCTCCGTCGCAGCGTCGTTGTCGACGACCCCGGAACCGCGCGAGTGCACGCGGAAGCCCCCCAACGACTCCTTATCGACCGCCTGCCCGACTCCCGGCGCAACAACGAGCGGACCACCGCTGAAGACCTGACTGGATCCTTGCACCATGACCGAGAAATGAGAAAGGCACACCTTCATCGCTCCGAGCCCAGCGCACGGTCCGAGCGCGACACCGACGACGGGCACGGTGCCGAGAAGCTCCGACGTCTTCCACGCGGGGTATCCACCAAGTTTCGTCGACTGCGCCTTCTCGAGGAGTTTTATGCTTCCGCCCGCGGCATCCACCAGGCGGACCAGCGGCACGCGGTGCTCCGTCGCGTACGTCTCCGCGAAGATCCACTTATCCGGTATCGACGCTTCCGACGATCCCCCGCGAACCGTGAAATCATCGCCGGCCACCATGGTGCGGCATCCGCCGATGCGGCCCGTGCCGATGACCGAATTGGCCGGAGTCACCGTCGAGACGCGACCGTCCTCGCCGTACGCCGCAGCCCCCGTCAGCACGCCGACTTCTTCGAACGTGCCCTGATCCAGGAGATACTCGATTCGCTGGCGCACCGTCAGGTTGCCACGCTCGTTGTGTGAAACGACACGTTCTTCGCCACCGAGCGCGTACGCCATCTCCCTGCGCTCATGCAGCTCATCGATTTCGCTCTGCCACGGCGATGCAGGTGACATGGCTTCGCGGGTCGCGTGCGTTGCTGAATCGGGCGCATCGGCATCCGACTGACCTCGGTCTGCGCTCATGGCTATCCCTTTCACTACGACGTGCAAGATTCGCATTCTGGCGGGCAGGTCTCGCCAATCCCGCATCTCGATCCTCGCGGCGCCCGTCTCAACAGGGCGCCCGATTCAAGTCGACAGGATCGAGTATGCGAGGTTGCAGCGTCGCACGGAAGAGCGCCACACCGAGCGGGGCGATAAGGTACACCTATCACCTTCGATGCGCGACACCACGTACAGGCGCCCCCGTCGACGGGCACGCCGGCGACGCGTCACCAGCTGACGCCGCGGCGCGAAACGGCGAGTGTTCTGAGGATGTTCAGGAGCCCCAACGCCGGCGGAGATGGATACTCGTCGACGCGGCGAATCGCGGCGGTGATCGTCGCTGACAACGTGGCTTCGAGCGGAACGACGCGATACTTACCGCTCGCGACATCGTCCTCCGGAATCCCGATCTCGGGAAGGACAGCAAGCCCGACGCCGGCCGTCACCAACGCGCGCGCAGTGTCGATGCTCGCGGTGTGAAAGATCGCCGTGAGCCTGCCGTCGATGTTCATCTCATCGAAGATGCGTCGCAACAGGAAGCCGCGCTGGAACACGATCAGGGGCTCACCAACGAGATCTTCGGGGGTGATGACCTGTGCGTGCGCCAGCGGATGGTCTGTCGGCACGCACATGACCGTTTGGCTCGCGATCAGATCGACGGTGGTGACGGCGTTCAACGGGGCGTCCGACGCAACGCGCGAGATCAGTCCGAGATCGAAATCCCCGTTCGTGACGCCCTCCCACACCTGGTGGCTCCCCAGCTCAGTCACCTCGAACTCGATGTTCGGGTGTTCCTGACGAAACTGGTGCACGGCGGTCGGCAGGATCGTGCGGCACACCGTCGGCACCGCGCCGATGTACACGTGACCGACGCGTGCATCGCTGATCGAGCTCGCGGCCTGGCGCATCGTACGCTCGGCGCTGAGCATCGCGCGGATGTGTGGTTCCAGAAACGTCGCGGCTGACGTCGGGCTCACTCCGGTGGAACCACGCACGAAGAGGACGACGCCGAGGTCCTCCTCGAGCCGCTGGATCTGCTGACTCAGCGAGGGCTGGGTAATTCCGAGTGCTTGGGCTGCCTGGCGCATCGAGCGCGAAGACATCACTGCCGCGACGTAGCGAAGCTGGTCGATGCGCACGTTTGGATTCTCCTATCGCCGTTCAAGGCATCCTAGGCTTGCGCGGCGCCTGCGCGCTCATTGAGACTGACAAGGATTTCCCACCTGTACAGAGCTGTCCAGGATTTCTCTGGGCGGATCTACCCTTCGACAGCATGGCTGGAGGCCGCGGCGATGTTCAAACGAATCCTTATCGCCAATCGAGGTGAAATTGCATGTCGAATCATCCGAACGTGCCGTCGTCTCGGGATCGAGTCGGTAGCGGTGTACTCGGATGCCGACGTCGACGCCATGCATGTTCGAGAGGCTGACACAGCGGTGCGTTTGGGTCCCGCCCCCGCACAGTCGTCCTACCTCGACGCGGATCGGGTGCTCGTCGCGGCGCACGATTCTGGCAGCGACGCCATCCACCCCGGCTATGGCTTCCTCTCGGAGAGCTCCTCGTTTGCGCAGGCCGTTGTCGATGCCGGCCTGGGTTGGATCGGCCCGCCTCAGGACGCGATCGCAGCGATGGGTGACAAATCGGAGGCGAAGTCGACGGTCTCTGCCGCTGGCGTCCCGATTGCGCCTGGTGTCACGTTGCCACTGGTGGACGTGATGGACGCACTTCGGTACACGGCACAGGTCGGCTATCCGATCATGGTCAAGCCGAGCGGTGGCGGCGGCGGGATCGGCATGGGTATCGCAACCGACGACGCAGAGTTCGAGGCGGCATGGACGACCGCGGTCAATCGGAGCAGGTCCCTCTTTGGCGAGTCGAGCATCCTGCTGGAACGCTTCACGGAGCGCGCACGCCACATCGAGGTTCAAGTCCTCGGTCTCAACGATGGACGCATTCTGGTACTCGGAGAGCGCGACTGCTCCGTTCAGCGGCGCCATCAGAAGCTTGTCGAAGAGAGTCCGTCTCCCGGTCTCCCTACGAACGTCCGGGCCGAGATGTTCGCGGCCGCGGCGACGGTCGCAGACAACATCGACTATCGCGGCGCTGGCACCGTCGAATTCCTGCTTGATCGCGTCTCGGGAGAGTTCTTCTTCTTGGAGATGAACACTCGCCTGCAGGTTGAGCATCCCGTGACCGAGCTGGTCTTCGGAGTCGACCTCGTCGAAGCGCAGATCAGGATCGCGGCGGGAGAAGATTCGCCGGGGTTCGAGCCAGATGCGTTGGCGTCGAACGGCCACGCATTCGAGTTCCGTGTGTATGCCGAAGACCCGGACACCTACCGCCCCGGGCCCGGGCTCATCTCAGAATGGATTGAGCCTGAGGGCGATGTCCGCGTCGATTCCGGTTACGCGAAGGGCGACGTCGTCTCCCACTTCTATGATCCGCTCTTAGCCAAGGTCTGCGTGTGGGGCTCGACGCGCGAGGAAGCCCTCGACAAAGCCGAACTCGCCCTGTCGAGCTTCGTACTCGATGGGCCGAAGCAGAATCTTCCGCTCCTGCGCGAGCTGCTGCACTCGCGTGCGTTCCGAACGGGAGACTACGGGACCACACTTCTGTCTGAATTGAAGGACGAGAAGTCCTCGTCGCTATCGAAGGGAATGTCATCATGATTCGAACTCGTACGCAGGTGTCCCTCGCTGCTGTGCTCGCATCAGCCGTCGTCCTCACTGGCTGTGCAGGCGAGGACCCTGCTCCGAGTAGTGCGCCCGGACCATCGAACAGCGAGGTCGACGCGCTCTATGAGGCGGCACTCGAAGAGGGATCGGTCACGTGGTATTCGTCGGCTCCCAACGAGGCACCAGCCGCGTTCGAAGAGGCCTACCCCGGGATCACGGTCGACTTCGTCCGCCTCCCCGCCGGCCAGCTGGGCACGCGATACGCACAGGAGCGCGACGCAGGTGCCGCCCCCGGTGATGTGGTGACGATCGCCGACGAACAATTCATCAACGACGCCCGCGACGAAGGTTGGATCGACACCGACCTCTCGAACATTCCCGCGATGGCTGAGTGGCCAGAGGATGCCGTCGACGATGGCGTCGTCACGTTGGGCCGAGCGGCTTACGGCATCGTCTACAACACCGACCTCCTCTCGGATCCGCCCGCGACATGGGAAGACGTGTTGGACCCGCGGTTCGAAGGCGTCATTCAAAATGGCGACCCGGGAGTCGTTCCCGGCTACTTAGCGCTCATGCACGTGTTGCGTGAGGAATACGGCGACGAGTACCTCACGGAAGTGGCTGCGATGGGGACGACGTACGAGGCCAGCCAGGTGTCCGTGACGCAGGCTCTCGGTGCGGGCGCCGCGACGTTGGGAATGACGGGCTCATTCCAGCTGACGGAGATGCTCGCCCAAGAGGGAGCGCCTGTGAAGTTCCAGGACATGTCTCCGACGACCGGGAGCACCTTCTACACGATCGCTTCGACGGATTCGACTCATCCGAATGCCGCGAAGCTCTTGCTCAATTTCCTCACGTCCGCCGAAGGCCAGACGGCGTTCGCCGCGGACATCTCCTCACCGCTCGGCGTCGACGCCGTGCCGACGAGCGTTCCGCTGCCCGACGGATGGCAGGACTACTCGGTCGACGAGGTAGAGGCCGCAAAGTCAGAAATCCTCGCACTGCTCGAGTTGCAGTAGCCGCGGGACAGGGGCGGGAACGGTCTGGACCACCGTCTCGCCCCTTCGTGCGGTGCAGGAAAGCGACCTGAGAGCGTCCGCTCATCCACGCCCACTTGACGAAACCACTCACATATCAGGAATTGGCTGCCTCGACTTGTGCTTCGACAGCTTGCTCAGACAGCGAATGCTCGACCACGATCATGCTCGCCCCCTTGATCCCAGCATCGTTCCCCAGTCGAGCCGGCACAAGCTTGACGGCATCGGAGGCGCGGGGGAGCGCGTGGCTGAACAGCGATTCGCGCAGCCCGGCGAAGAGGTGCTCCTCGGGCTCGGCAAGATAACCCCATACCGTGATCACGTCGGGGTTGAGCAGGTTCACCGCCCCTGCGAGCACCTCGCCGATACGTCGACCCGAGTTGCGCACCTGTTCGATAGCTTCGGGGAGCCCCTGCTGGGCGAGCCGGGCCACATCACGTGCCGTCCCGGCCGCGTGCCCCTCGGCGCGGAGGTTCTCGGCCAGGGCCTTGCCCCCAGCGACGACATTGAGGCATCCGCGATTGCCGCAATTGCAGAGCCCGCCGCCGGACTGCACAGTAGTGTGTCCGATCTCACCAGTAAGGCCCTCTCGGCCCTTCACGACACTGCCGTGGATCAGCACGCCGGCGCTGAGGACGGTTCCCGCCTTCACACAGATGAGGGCACGAGAGTCGGGCCAGTGAACCCTCTGCTCTGCGAGGGCGAGCAGATTCACGTCCTGGTCGACGAATGCCGGCGCCGAGAATCGCTTCGTGAGGGTCGTGGAAACGAGTTCGGACCAGTCACTCATTGCACCGGGCTCCTCGTCGCTGCTCTCGGTGTTCAACCGAGTGAGCTCGATGACATTGGGCAGGCCGATCCCGATGCCGTGAAGTCGGCCCGTTCGGGTGTCGTTGCCGGCGAGCAGGGCCTCGAACGCATTCCCGAGCGCGGCAAGGACGGGCTCTGCGCCCAGGTCGACCCGGGTATCGACCATGACGCTGTCGATAATGTCGCCCTCGAGATCGGTGAGGGCAGCGCGCGACGCCGTGATGCCTACCTGCGCGGCGAGAATGATGCCGGCCGCGGGATTGAAGGTGTAAAGCGACGGCGCACGTCCTTTGCCGACTGGCGATGCCGATGCCGCCGCGATGAGCCCCAGGTCGAGTAGCCGGGCGATGCGGGTACCCACCGTTGATCGCGCGAGCCCCGTAGCGTCGCACAACTCGGAGATGGTGCGGGCCTCGCCGCGGTGGATCAGGCTGAATATCTCGCCAACGCGGTGAACGGGGGCTCGCGCTATGTCACGTGCGGCGAGTATGCGTCTGTCGTCGGCCATCGAACGCAGCCTAACCGGAACGAGCGGCGCTGATCCGCACCGCGGGGCGGCCGTCGTCCCTCATACCGCTGGGACTCACGAAATCACGCAGGTCTTGAGGGTGCGACGCGACAAGTTCGGTGCCGAGCGAAGCAGCTCCAGTCCATGCTGCGTGCACTCCCCGAGCACCCGCAGCACGGGCTGCGACGAGATCGGCGAGCGAGTCGCCGACGACGATCGCCTGGCTGGCGGCGACTCCTAGCCACGAGCAGGCGCGGTGGATGGCCTCGGGGTCCGACTTCGCAAGCCTCACGTCGTCAACGCTGACGATGGCGGTGAAGTAGGGCGCGAGGCCCGAACGCTCGAGAAGCGCTTCGGTGACCTCACGTCGGGCATTCGTGGCAACCGCGAGCGTGCAGTCGACCTGAAGCGATTGAAGGGCATCGACGACTCCGGGCAGCGGCTCCAGGTCAGCGTTTCGGATGCTGTGGAGGAGCACGTCGATGTCACCGCGGGCCCGGCGCACGGTCGTGATGGGGTCGCGGAGGTCGAGAAAGCTCCATGGCCGGGATTCTCCCGTGCCCCGGCAGGCATCGTCGAGGGCGGAGCGGATCATCTCCGCAGAGTTGAGGAGAGTGCCTTCGAGATCGAAGATGACAGCGAGCACGGCGTTGTATGCGCTCACTTCGCCTCTTTCGCTGCAGCGATCGAGGCTGCAAGTCCCAAATGCTCTTGCCGTCGGTGCTCGATAAGCCAGCGGCCCTCGCGCCGTGCATAGCGGTCGAAGCACAACCGCACGCCGGCAAGCTGACTCGAGTGCTCGCCCGGCCGAGCTTCGAACACGAGGAGCGCGTAATGCGCCTCGATGCACTGGTCGCGCGCGACCTCGACCGGGCTGAAGTTGACCACAGCGTGACAGGTGGTACGGCTCACATCGTTCTCACGTTCGGTGAAGAGCTGGAGGAGCTCGTCTCCGCCTACCGTCACGTCGCCGTAGCGATCGAGCACGGCGTCGTTCGTGAAGCACTCCACCGTGGCCGAGGCGATTCCCGTGTCGACGTAGCGGAAGCTGCGCAGCGTGACGTCATAGCACTCGGTTATGCCAGCGTTGTTGAGAACGCGCATGAACCGCACCACCTTTCTCGTGTGTTGAGTTTTACCCGAGGAGCGTCCGAAGAGTTCGCCGGAGATCGGCGACCTTACTCGGATCGGAGAGGGACTCGCCGTCGACCTCGAGCACCTTGACGTCGTCGAGCTCAGGCATCCCTTCGCTCGCGAACCCGGGCCGCACCGGATAGGAGAAATTGTCGGCGTAGAGATCCATGACCGCGTCGCTGAAGAGGAAATTCTCGAACAGGCGTGCCGCATTGGGATGCTCTGCTTCGGCGTTGATTCCCATGGCGCCGGCCATCGCCACGGAGCCTTCACTAGGCAAGACGAGTTCGATCGGGCGATCCTGAGCCATGTCGGCGTAGGTGCGGAAGTCGGTGACGACTCCGACCGGCGACGAGCCGGAAAGGATCGCAGCTTCGGTATCGCCGAAGCTCGACAGCAGCACGGGCTTATTCTCGCCGAGCTTTTGAACGTATTCTTCCCCGAAGTTCTCGAGCCATGCAGCGGCGGCACTGGTCGCAACTGTCAAGCTGGCGGGATCACCTGCGGTGATCTTTCCCTCCCACTTCGGGTCGACGAGGTCGGCCCACGAGTCGGGCGCGTCCGCCTCAGAGACGATGTCGGCGTTGTAGGCGAGGGCCACCAACGCCACGTAGCCTGTGCTCACCCAGTTTCCCTCCGGGTCCATGTAGTTGGAGTCGACTTCATCGGCATGCTCGGGATAGAAGGGCGCGAAAGCCCCCCTGTCGGCGAGCCGCTGAATGGTGAAGCTCGGCGTCACGTACGCAACGTCGGCCTCGAGACCGGGCCCCGAGAACTCGGCTTCGAGCTTGGCGGCGATCTTCTCGCCGGGCAGCCGCAAGAGCTCGACTTCGATGCCTGGGTAGGTGTCCTGGAACAGGTCGGCGATGGCAACCGCATTCTCGCGAGGCTCATTCGTGTACCAGACGACCGTTCCCTCTTTCGTGGCAGCGTCGACGAGACTTTCGGAGCTCGCCGTAGGGATCGGCCCCTCGCTTTCGGTCTGGTCGACCTTGTCTTGCGGCACGGCCGCGCCGACGGCGCAGCCCGACAGCAGTGCCACGGAGGCTACGGTCGCGCTCAGCACAGCCGCGCCGCTGCGGCCTCGAGTTCGTGATTTCATGGCTGGTTCCTCCTGTTTGTATTCGACACTCAAGCGAATGTCGGATCAGACGCGGGCGAGTGATGCTGTGTTGGGGGTGTAAGTCGTGTCGTCCCCCGGGTATGCCACGACATGGTCGTCATCGATCGCGACGGCGACCTTGGTGCCCTTCTGGCCCGAAGTCGATCCCGCGTCCATCACGGTCACGAGGTGTCCGCTTTCAAGGCGGACCCACAACTTGACGTCACCGTCGACGAACTCGTCTCGCTCCACTGTTCCCTCCAGGGACTGGTCGTCGGGGGTGCCGGCGATCCGCAGTCCCTGGTTGCGTACAAGCACTGTGACGTGCTCACCCACGACGAGCGGCTTCGGACACTGGCGCGGCGAGAGGGTGAGCGTTCGCGATGTGCCCTCCAGCAGCACGCCGGCGGCCTTGCCGCCTTCGACGGCGACCCCGGGCAGCTCCGCCGCCCAGTGGCTGAGGATCTCGGCGGCCGAACGCGTCGGCGGCGCTGCATAGAGGGCACGGGGTTCGCCTGAACAGAGCAGAGAACCATTCTCGAGCACGATGAGGTGGTCGGCGAGGCTCATCGCCTCGTCGCGATCGTGCGTGACGTAGACGAACGCGATCCCGGTGCTCCGCTGGAGCTCCTGAAGCTGGGTGCGAAGTCGCCCGCGCAGCGCCGCGTCGAGGTTGCTGAGGGGCTCGTCAAAGAGGATGAGTCCGGGGCGCAACGCGATGCTCCGTGCGAGGGCTACCCGTTGCTGCTGCCCGCCGCTCAGCTGAGCGGGGAGACGATCGGCGAGCTCGCCAAGACCCGTGATCTCCAATGTTTCGAGAATGCGTGTCTCACGTTCGCGCTTGCCGAGATTCTTGGCCTTGAGCGGCAACGCGACGTTCTGCGCGACAGTGAGGTGCGGCCAGAGTGCGTAGCTCTGGAACACGACGGCCAGATTTCTCTTCTGCGGTGGGACATACCGGGGACCGGCTACGACGCGGTCGTCGAGTTTGATGGTGCCATGTGAGGGGCGGATGAAGCCGGCGATGAGGCGCAACATTGTGGTCTTACCACTACCGCTTGCCCCGAGGATTGCGGTGATACCGCTTTCTCCGAGGTGTAGCGTGACGTCGTGGAGGCCACCGGCACCCACGGCATCGGAGTAGCTGAAACTAACGTTCTCAAACGATACTGACGACATTGTGTATCCCTAATCGATGTCTGCGAATGCTCGGCGGCCGGCCAGTTTGATGACGATCGTGTAGGCGAGGATGCTCAAAACAAACAGGACCGAGGACAGTGCGTACATCTGCCCGATGAGGCCTTCTTCCTTGTAGCTGAGGAGAACGGTGGCCGACACGACCGTGTCGCTCGTGATCAGCAGGATCGACGCCGACAGCTCGTTGAAGGCGAAGAAGAAGCAGATGATCGCGGCCGCGAGCACGGCCCGTTTTGTGAGGGGAAATACGACTTTCGCGAACGTCGTGCCCCCGGGAACACTATGGCTGTACGCCGCCAGTTCGAGATCACGGTCGATCTCGGCTACGGAACCGTGAACGTTCCTGCGCCCGAAGGGCAAGAAGCGGCCGATATAGGCGATGACGACGATGGCTGCCGTGTTGTAAAGCACGAGCGGCCCGCCACTGTAGGCGCTGATGAGGCCGAAGGCGAGCACGATTCCGGGGATCACGAACGCGAGGTCCGAGATGGCGTTCATGGTCTTGCCGAAGACAAAGCCGTGGCGTTCGAAGTACACCAGGGCGAGGGCGAGCAACAAGACGACAACGGTGGTGACGAGGGCAAACAGGGCGCTGTTGCCGATCGCGAGCACGGTCTGGCCAAGCTCGAAGAGCGCAACATAGGCGCTGAAATCGAGGTCGGCGAGTGAGATCGCATAGCTGCCCGTATTGGAGAGGCTGCCCAAGATAAGGGTGCTGCCGGGGATTATCAGGATGAGCAGGACGGCGATCGAGCTCCACACAGTCAGAGCGAAGTTGACACCTGTGGCGAGCCGCAGCTTCGTATGCCCTCCCGCCTTGCCGACAACCAGGGGGTGGCTGCTGCGCCGGACGTACCAGTTGGTGGCCGCGGTGAGGGCGATCGAGATGACGAGCAAGACGATGGCCATGGTCGCGGCGTGTACGAAGTCGACGGGGTATCCAAAATCCTGATAGATCGCGGTCGTGAGGAGCGGAATCCGCGCGGGAATCGCGATGACCGCCTGCACGCCGAAGATGTTGATTCCGGCGACGAACCCAAGGAAGCTGGCTGACACGAGCGCCGGCTTCATGAGTGGTGCGGTGATGCGCCAGACGACCCGAGAGGGCGAGAGGCCGTGTGCGTAGCCGGCGTCCTCGAGGTCGCTGCTCATGCTCGAGAGGGACACCGCCAGGCTGATGAAGATGATCGGGAACTCGTGGCAGGCCGTCATGAGGGCGAGCCCCCAGAAGCCATAGAGCGACGTGGGTGAGTCGAAGAGGTCGGTGAGCCATTGTGAGACGGGCATGTGAGGCCCGAGCGGGATCAGATAGGCGAGAGCAATGAGCATTCCGGGCGTGAGGAAGCTCAGGAACGACAAATGCATGAAGAGGCGGCGGCCCCAGAGTGTGGTGCGCACGACCCCCCACGCCATCGGGGCCGCGAAGAGAAGGGCGATGACGGTGGCGACGATGCCGATTGCCACCGTGTTGTAGGTGGCCTCCCACGTATACGGCATGCTCAGAACCGAGAGCATGCCCGAGAGGTCGAACATGCCGGTCGACGGCTGCGTCACGCCGGCGAGCACGACGCGGAAGATCGGGTAGACGACGGCGATGATGACGGACAGGATCGTGGCGGCCCAGGCGACGCGCGCCCATTTGCCATGCACACTGCGCCCGACAGGCGTGCGGAAACCACGGTGGCCGATGTCGACTCGCTGCCGAGGTGGGACGGGCCTCTTCAGGTCGGTGTCATTCATAGGACGTCTCAGACTGTGCTTTCGCGTCCCGGGCATAGCGCGGGTGGAGACGCTCACGACTCTGGAGGGCGTCCTTGCGCCGCGGCGGGGCGAGGACCTCGACATCGACATGCACGTCGAGCACGACGGGCTTGCTCGAGGCGAGTGCGTTCGTGTACGCGATCTCAAGCTCCTCGAGAGTGCGAACGGTTATGCCCGTCGCGCCCATGAGTTCGGCGATTGCCGCGAAATCGGGATTGTCGAGGTCGCAGGCGTAGAAGCGTCCCCCGAGGAATCCGAGTTGATTGGCTCGCTCGGCTGCAAGTGAACCGTTGTTGAGCACGACAGAGATGACGGGCGCGTCTTCGGCGACTGCGGTGAGCACCTCCTGAAGGCCCGTTCCCCACGCGCCGTCCCCGCTGATAGCGATGACGGGTCGTTCGGGTGCGGCGACCTTGGCTCCGATGGCGTTTGCGAACGCACCTCCCATCGAGCCGAAGGTGCCGGGCATCATGAGGCTGCGGCCGCGCGTGAATTCGAAGTAGGTGGTGACGAAGCTTGTCGCGTTTCCTGCGTCGGCTGTGACGATGGCATTGTTCGGGGTGAGCTCGGCGAGCCGCAAGAGCGCTGCCTTGGGCGAGAGCACCGAGGCCGGCCCGGACGCTTCATCGCTGAGGGTTCGCCACCAGGCATTCTTTCCCTCGGCGATCGCGCTCACGGTGGCTGTTTCCCGATCGGGGGCGATGCCCCGCGACTCCAGAGCGCTGACGAGAGCGTCGACGGTCAGCGCACAGTCGCCGACGAGGCCGACGTCGATGGGGTGGTTGGCCCCGATGTTCAAGGGGTCGGCGTCGTTGAGGATGAGGCGTGCGTCGGCAGGCCAGAAGTCGACGTCGTATTGCGGCGAGGTTCCCGTGGGGTTGAGCCGCGTCCCCAGGGCGAGAACAACATCAGCGTGCGACGAGTGCTCCATCGCGAACTTCGATCCGCTATAGCCGAGCGGTCCGACGTAGCGCGGGTGTGAGTTGTCGAAGGCGTCGTTGTGGTTGTATATCGTCGTCACTCCCGCGTCGACGAGGTCGGCGAGCTGTCCCACCTGCGGGAATGCCTCTGTCTGGGCGACCCCGAGTCCGCACACGATGAGGGGCCTCCGTGCGGTCGCAAGCAACTCGACCGCAGCGTCGATGTCGGACTGCGCCGGTTGGGTGAGCCCGGAGTGCCGGTAGCTTGCGGGCGCCTGTTCGTCCCAGTCGAGCTCGTCGTAGAAGAGGTCGCGCGGGATGTCGACCTGTGCGGGTCCGCGCTTTATGAGCGCGCTGCGGAACGCCGCACGCATGGCCCACGGGATGCGGTCGGCCCGCGCGACCTTATGCTGAAAAACGGTGACTCCCGACAGCAATGCCATCTGGTCGACCTCTTGCACGATGTGGCTGCCACTCTGCATCGTGGTCACGGACGGTGTGACCACGATCATCGGAGTGTGGTTGGCGTAAGCCATCGCCACACCGCTCACGAGGTTGGTGATACCGGGGCCATTCTGACCGATGCAGACCGTGATCTTTCCGGATGCCTGTGTGTAGCCGTCGGCCATTCCCCCGGCGTTCTGCTCGTTGCGCACCTGAATGAAGTCGATCCCCGCCGCCGTGAATAGGTCGAGCGGGTCAACGATGGCCGAGCCGTTGATCCCGAAGACAGTGGACACTCCTTCGAGTCGGAGGGATTCTACGAAGGCTTCACTTCCACGAACTCGCACTGGATGCACCTTTCCGGTTGCGTCTCTTCATTGAGCCCCGTCAGTCATTGAGGCCGCCAGACGTAGGTGGCGGTCAACCTTGCGGTGAGGCGTTTGTCACTCTAAACATATTTATTTCGACTGTCAACACATTTACGTTGATTGATGAATTAATAAGTAGGGATGGGAAGAACGAGCGGCAGACCAGGGAGAGTGAGTGCGCTACAGCATGTCTCCCCACGGAAGAAACCCCAGGTCACATGCCAGTGGATCCATCTGAAGCGCCCAACGTGAGCCGGGACGGCCCCCGCGACCCGACGCCAATGGCGTCTTACGCCGAGCGTCGCGCCCGTCGCCGCACGACGGCGCGGGAGATGAGCCACGCCAGCGCCACGACCCACGCGAGCACGAAGGATCCCGCGAGCACCGGGAACGGCGGCGGCAGGAACCGCACGGTCACCTCGTCCCCCACAGACGCCGAGGACACGTCGACGGTCACGAGATAGTCGCGCACCGGATCCGCGAACGCCGCGCCATCGACGGAGTAACCCGGGAACGGCAGGCGGCTGAGCACGACCCGCGGATCCGCCCCCACGGCATCCACGGAGAAGGTCACGGTGGTCTGCGTCTCACCCGAGACGGAGACGGACGTCCCCTCCCCCGTCCACGTCACGCCACCCGCGGACGGCAGCGGCTCGGTGCGCTCGAAGAACCAGTTCCACTCGCCCTCGTCGGCGAGCTGCCATCCGTCCGGCGAGGAAGGCTCAGACGGATACGTGTGCTTGGCCGCCACGATCGTCGACACACTCAACAGCGAAGCGACCTCGACCCCGGTGTCTTCGTCGGTGCTCCACAGCGTGCCGAGGGCATCGGCGCACGTCAGCCCGCGCAGGTCGGCGCACAGATCGCTGGCGTAGGCCGTGAACGGCAGCACGGTGTACACGCTCGAGACGTTCGTGTCACTGAGGTACCAGAGGTTCGCCATGAGGCGCTCGTCCCAGCTGTCGGGGTCGAGCGCGCCCTTCATGTAGTTGCCGACGACGATGGCGTCGCCCGGAGCGTCCGAGAGCACGTCTTCGAGCTCGTCAGTGCTCGTGGGGGCGCCGACCGACGGCAGCGGAGACTCGCGCCACTGCAGCATCTGCGCCGCGCCCACCCCGATCGTGACGAGCATCGAGCACAGCACAACGGCGGCGGTCTTCTTCGCCCACGGCGGCGTGCGGCCGGCCACGAACGCGTAGTCGCGCCCGCGCGCGATCAGCACGATCGCCACCAGTGCCACGATCTGCAGCAGCGCGCCGGCGAAGATCGACTTCCACGACCACATCTCGCCGACCCAGCTGATGTAGGCCATCGCCGCGATGACCGCGACCGATGCCCAGGCACGCCCCCGGGTGATGCGCTCCGGGTAGGCCCGCGTCGCGGCGACCGCGAGCACGATGATGACCGCGATCGCGAGGTACGGCATCATCCGGATCGGCCAGCGGATCGCCCCAAGATCACTCGGCGCCAGCACGAACACGGCCATCACGGATCCGTAGACCCAGACCGGGATGAGACGGCGCACGGCCTCGCGCGGGATCGGGAGGAACAGGGGGAACAGCGGCACGAGCCACGCGATGTAGACGAGCGGGCCATCGACGATGCCGTCCCACGCGCGGATCGACGCCGTCGACATCGGCGACGCGACCGAGAACAGGTCGGCGACGTCGGCGTTGAGGAAGCCGGTGTTCTCGTAGGGCGAGTCGCCGCGGACCGTGACGGAGGACGTCATGATCGCGGGGAGGTACACGACAATCGACCAGAACCCGCCCCACGCGCTGGCGGCGAGCGCGCGCACGATGCGGATCCGATCACGCGCGACGATCGCGCGTACGAGCGTCTCGACGAGCAGCACGACGAGCACGAGGACCCCGAAGACGTATCCGAACGTGATGAGGGTGAAGCTCGTGATGAGGTACGGGATCGGGGATCGGCCGGCTTCCACGCCGCGCCTGAGCGTCCACCACACGAGCGGCAGCAGGCACGCGTCGAAGAGGCCGGTGGACCACGAGGCGGCGTCCATGAAGACCGTGAACCCGGCGGCAGGGGCGAGCACCCCGGCGAGCGCGGCCCACGGACGGGACGCCCCGAAGTCGCGCGCGATGAGGTACATCCCCGCGGCGAACACGGCGAGGAACCCGATCTTCCACGCGGACACGTGCAGCACGGCGTCGGGCGTGACGTACGCGGTCAGGCCGATGAGCCACGTGACGGGGCTGAGGATCCCCCACTGGCCTTCCGCGAAGTAGTTGCCGCCTTGCCAGGCGGACGGATCCAGGATCGGCAGCGTGCCGTTCGCGAGGTACTCGCCGAGCGCCCACCACTGCCCGAAGGATCCGCGCTCGGTGTCGTCGGCGAAGTAGAAGCGCGGGGTGATCGCGAGGCGGCCCGCGGCGAGCGCGATCGTGACGAGCACCGACAGCAGCGGCCAGCGCAGCCTGGTCCACGTCGCCTCACGCGATTTCGTCATGCCGGTCGGTCCTCCCCGTCGTCGCCTCCGCAAGGCTAGCTTCCCGGTGCCTGACGGCCGCGCATGACACGATGGATCCCATGAAGGGCATCATTCTGGCGGGCGGCAGCGGAACGCGCCTGCACCCCATCACCCTCGGGGTGTCGAAGCAGCTCGTTCCGGTGTACGACAAGCCGATGATCTACTACCCCCTGTCGACGCTGATGCTCGCGGGAATCCGCGACATCCTCGTCATCACCACCCCGCACGATGCGCCCGGTTTCGAGCGCCTGCTGGGCGACGGGTCGCAGTTCGGGGTGTCGATCTCGTTCGCGCAGCAGCCCTCCCCCGACGGTCTCGCGCAGGCGTTCACGATCGGCGCCGACTTCATCGGCGATGACGCGGTGGCGCTCGTGCTCGGTGACAACCTGCTCTACGGCCCGGGGCTCGGTACGCAGCTGCAGCGCTTCACCGACGTCCAGGGTGGCGCGATCTTCGCGTACTGGGTGGCGGATCCGTCGGCGTACGGCGTCGTCGAGTTCGATGGCGACGGGCGCGCACTCTCGCTCGAGGAGAAGCCCGAGCACCCGAAGAGCAGCTTCGCGATTCCGGGGCTGTACTTCTACGACAACGACGTCATCGAGATCGCCCGCGGTCTCGCGCCGTCGGCGCGTGGCGAGTACGAGATCACCGACGTCAACCGCGCCTACCTCGAACTCGGATCTCTCAGCGTCGACGTGCTGCCCCGCGGCACGGCGTGGCTCGATACGGGCACGTTCGACGACATGATCGGTGCCGGCGACTTCGTGCGCACGATGGAGCACCGCACGGGCCAGAAGATCGGCGCGCCCGAGGAGATCGCGTGGCGGCGCGGCTTCATCGACGACGACGGTCTGCGCTCGCGCGCCGAGGGCCTCGTGAAGTCCGGCTACGGCCGTTACCTGCTCGACCTTCTGGAAAGGGGCCGCTGATGGCGCGCCTGCTCGTGACCGGCGGGGCCGGTTTCATCGGATCCAACTTCGTGCACCACGTGATCGAGAACACGGATCACGTGGTGACCGTGCTCGACAAGCTCACGTACGCGGGCAACAAGGACTCGCTCGCGGGGCTTCCCGAGGATCGCTTCGAGCTGGTCGTCGGTGACGTCGCGAACGCCGCGCTCGTGGACGAGCTGTTCGCCGACCACGATGCGGTCGTGCACTACGCGGCCGAGTCGCACAACGACAATTCGCTGGACGATCCGCGCCCGTTCCTCGACACGAACGTCATCGGCACGTACACGCTGCTCGAGGCGGCCCGCCGCCACGACATGCGGCTGCACCACATCTCGACCGACGAGGTGTACGGCGATCTCGCGCTCGACGATCCGGAGCGGTTCACCGAGACGACCCCCTACAACCCGTCGTCGCCGTACTCGTCGACGAAGGCGGCGAGCGACCTGCTCGTGCGCGCGTGGGTGCGCTCGTTCGGAGTGCGGGCGACGATCTCGAACTGCTCGAACAACTACGGCCCGTTCCAGCACGTCGAGAAGTTCATCCCGCGGCAGATCACGAACGTCATCCGCGGGATCCGCCCCAAGCTGTACGGCACGGGCGAGAACGTGCGCGACTGGATCCACGCCGACGACCACTCGTCGGCCGTGCTGACCGTGCTCGAGAAGGGCGAGATCGGCGAGACGTACCTGATCGGCGCCGACGGCGAGGAGAACAACCGCGACGTCGTCGAGATGATCCTCGAGCTGATGGGCGAGCCGCGCGACGCGTACGACCTCGTCACCGACCGCCCCGGCCACGACCTGCGGTACGCGATCGATTCGTCGCGCCTGCGCACGGAGCTCGGCTGGCGCCCGCAGTTCCCGGTCTTCCGCGAGGGACTCGAGGCGACGATCCGCTGGTATCGCGAGAACGAGTCGTGGTGGGCGCCGTCGAAGGACGGGGTCGAGGCGTTCTACGCGTCGAAGGGGCAGTGACGGTGCAGGTGCACGAGACCCCCATCGCGGGGATGCTGCTGTTCGATCTCGACGTGCACGGCGACAACCGGGGCTGGTTCAAGGAGAACTGGCAGCGCGAGAAGATGGCGGCGCTGGGCCTGCCCGACTTCGGCCCGGTGCAGAACAACATCTCGTTCAACGGATCCGCTGGCACGACGAGAGGGATCCACGCCGAGCCCTGGGACAAGTGGGTGTCGGTCGCGACCGGCCGCATCTTCGGAGCCTGGGTCGACCTGCGCGCGGGCGACGGCTTCGGGCGCGTGTTCACAGCCGAGATCGATCCGTCGACGGCGATCTTCGTGCCGCGCGGCGTCGGCAACGCGTTCCAGGTGCTCGAAGATGCGACGGCGTACACCTACCTCGTCAACGACCACTGGTCCCCCGACGCTTCGTATTCGTTCCTCAACCTCGCCGACGAGACCGTCGCGATCGACTGGCCCATCGCGCTCGAGGACGCCGAGCTGAGCCAGAAGGATCGGCAGCACCCGCGACTGGCGGACGTCACGCCGATCGCTCCGAAGAAGGTCCTCGTGCTCGGTGCGAGCGGGCAGCTCGGACGCGCATTGCGCGACGAGTTCGCGGACATGCCCTGGGCGGAATACGCCACGCGCGCAGACCTCGATCTCACCGCCGATCTCGCCTCGGCGCGACGGTGGCGCGACTACGGAGCGATCGTCAACGCCGCGGCCTACACCGCGGTCGACGCGGCCGAGACGGATCGGGCCGCCGCATGGGCCGCGAACGCGACGGCGGTCGGATCCCTCGCCCGCGTTGCGGCCGCGAACGGCATCACGCTGGTGCACGTCTCGAGCGACTACGTGTTCGACGGATCCGCGACCGCGCCGTATCGGGAGACCGACGCGTTCTCGCCGGTCGGTGTGTACGGGCAGTCGAAGGCCGCCGGCGACGTCGCCGCGGCGACCGCGCCACGGCACTACATCCTGCGCACGTCGTGGGTGATCGGCGACGGCGGCAACTTCGTGCGCACGATGGCGTCGCTCGCAGGCCGGCGCGTGGATCCGCAGGTCGTTGACGACCAGGTGGGCCGGCTGACGTTCACGAGCGAGATCGCGCGCGGCGTGCGCCACCTGCTCGACATGGGCGCACCGTTCGGCACGTACAACCTCACCGGATCCGGCCAGCCGCGCTCGTGGTTCGAGATCGCGCGACGCGTGTTCGAGCTGACCGGGCACTCTCCCGAGCGGGTGTCGCCGGTGTCAACGGCGGACTACTTCGCGGGCAAGGAGGGCATCGCGCCGCGCCCCGCCAACAGCGTGCTCGACCTGTCGAAGCTCGAGGCCGCAGGGTTCTCCCCCGCCGACCACGAGGCGTCGCTCGAGGAGTACCTGCGCGCGGAGTAACGGGCTCGGGCTTGCGGGCCGTTCACTTCCGGGTGAACACCGGCCACACGAAGGCCGCGTCGATCGGCTTCGAGCGCGAGGCGGCCCAGGCGATCGCCCACGGAACGACGAGCGCCGCCACCAGTGCGCCGCCGAACACGGGCCAGGGATCGAGGCCGGTAGTCGCCAACGCCTGAGCAGAGAGCGAAGCGACGGGCCAGTGCACGATGTAGAACACGATCGACTGCACGCCGACGTAACGCAACGGTGCGAACGCCGGCGTCGAAGCGAGGGGACGCACGACACCCGCGAGCCCCACGATGAACATCAACACGATCGGCAGGTTCCACGGCGCTTCGGGGAGGACGAGAATCCGCGTGGCGTGGCCCGTCGACAGGGCGACCGCGGTGATCAGCAGGGCGAGTGATGGCCAGAAGCGTCCGATCGCGCGGTCGAGTGCATCGCGATGCCCGGCGAGCACGACACCGGCGAAGAAGAAGGCCGCATGCCCCCAGAATCGCGTCCACTCCCCCTCGACCGGCAGTGCGGCGACGGCAATCACGGCGAGGAGGAGATGCGGGGCCGGGATCCATCGCATCAGCATCGCGAGAAGGAAGTACAGCAGCAGGTAGGCGAGGAACCAGAGGTGCTCGATCGGGGTGTAGAAGATGCGCCAGAACACCTCCCAGCCGAAACCGAAGCCGGTGAGGCGCTGATCGAGGTCGAAGACGACGATCAACAGCACGGACCAGAGCAGGTACGGCCACGCGATGCGCCGCAGCTTTCCGGCGACATGCGTGGCGGACCCCTTCGCGAGCGAGCGCGGCACGAACAGGCCCGAAAGGAGGAACATCGCGGGCAGTCGCAGCGGCGTGACGATGATCGATGCCGTGCCGAGTCGCGTGAACTCGTGCCCCGTGAACAGCTCCGTGCGCTGCATCACGTGCACGAGGATGACCAGCAATACGGCGCTGCCGCGGACAACGTCGATCCAGTCGAGACGTCGGGTTGCGGGCATCCCGCGATCCTAGGTCGGATGCGTCGGTGTCGCGAGTCAGCCCGTGGTGTCTCCCGGCACCAGCGCCGCCTTGAACGTCTTGAACAGGATCACGAGATCACTCATGACGCTCCAGTTCTCGACATACGAGAGGTCGAGGCGCACGCTGTCGTCCCACGACAGCGATGAACGGCCCGAAACCTGCCAGAGCCCCGTGATGCCGGGTTTGACGAGGAAGCGGCGATGCACGTGGTCATCGTATTGCTCGACCTCGCGCTGAATCGGCGGGCGCGGACCAACGAGACTCATGGAGCCGCCAAGCACGTTGAAGAGCTGCGGCAGTTCGTCGAGTGAGTATTTGCGCAAGACCCGTCCGATCGGCGTGATGCGCGGGTCATTCTTCATCTTGAATTGCACGCGATTGCCGTGGTCCTGGGCATCGAGCAACGACTGCAACATGCCTTCGGCATCGGGGATCATCGACCTGAACTTCCACATGCGGAACTCGCGGCCGTGGCGGCCTATGCGCGCCTGCTTATAGATGACAGGGCGGCCCGGCGTAAACAGGACGAGCAGAGATATCACCAGGAAGGCGGGGCTGAGGAGCAGAAGCATGAAGAGTGACCCGAAAATATCCATCATCCGCTTCACGAAACGTTGCGCTGGCGAAAAACGCGGCGTCTCCACATGCATGAGTGGGAGTCCGGCGACCGGACGGGTGTGGATGCGTGGGCCAGCGATGTCGGTGATGCTGGGCGCGAGCACGAGGTGTTGTTTCCCCGCTTCAAGCGTCCAGGAGATCTGTTTCACGCGCGTGGGGCCAAGCTCGTCGGTGCTCGTGATCACGACTGTGTCGGCGCCAGTCAGTTTCAACGCGCTCTCGACCGAGCTCACGCCACCCATAACTGGGATGTCCGAGCCGTCCAGAACCTCAGCCGACCGATGCGCCGGGATGCACGCACCCGCAACGATATATCCCGCCGAACGGCTGCGTCGCAACTCGTCAGCGGTGTGCTTCACCGACCTCTCGGAGCCGACAAGCAGAACCCGCGCGCTGTATTCGCCTTTCCTCCGCTTTGCGCGCAACCAGACGCGCCAGAGGTACCGTCCGAGCAACAACAGCAGCACGCCCGCTGGCAGTGCAATAAGTAGATAGCCTCGGGAAGCTTCAACCTGGAGGAGGAATGCCGCGATGGCGATAAGACCGAACAGCATGACGCTGCTGTTGAAAACGCGCTGATACTCGACCGGTCCGACGCCGATGACGCGAGCGGATCGCGTGTCCGCGACGGCTAGCGCGAGAAGCCAACTGAGGACGATCAAGCACGAGAGCGCGGTGTAGGACGAGACACCCGGCCAGGTCTGCACGGGCATCGCGACCTGCGTATGAAAACCGAGCCACCCAAGCTGGGTACCGAAAACCACCCCAACGATGATGACGAAGTCCGTGATCCGAAGAGCCCGCGCGTATCGCGCACGCCAGTTTCGCGCGCCGTTCGGGACCGCGCGCCCCGAGGGCACCGAGCCGGTCGCGGTTCGCACGACCGCTGGGAAATCGGCCGTCGACGCGCGCGACGTCCCTGCCGACACAGCTTCGACGACACCGCTGACGGTCCCTTCCGCCATCGGACCATGCGTCGTACCGCTCGACAAGCGCTGGCCTCCCCGTATTCGCCCTCACGTACAGGCACAGAGCATACCGCACAGAATTTGCGCACGACGAGGTATCGCCGGTTCTCGCACGGCGGGTCCGTGCAGGCTACACGAACGACGACAGCCTAGAATATGCGGATGCAGAGGTACGGAAATGACGCCGCCACACGTCCGTGGTGGAAACGACGTCCGCGGCTCAAACCGACACTGTGGTCCGCCGTTGCGGTCATTGCTTTCTGCATCGTCGTGATGGGCGTGAGTGCTTTCGTCGCGAAGTCTTCGGTGGACTCATTGACTGCGAATGCACGCCAGCTCGCCAAAAACTTCGGAGACCAAGAGAAGGTCGCCGAACACGCCGAGAACATGCAATCGTCTGCACGCAACGCGCACATCGCAACGGCGCATCCGGTCTGGCGCGCGAGCGAGGTCCTTCCGTTTATTGGGGATGACCTCCGCGCGGTGCGACTGCTCGCTGCCGCCGCGGACGAGCTTGTCAATGATGTCGCCGCACCATTGCTCGAATTCGACTTCAGCTCAATTGGGCCCATCGATGGCGCTCTCGACGTCGACGCCGTCGCGAAGTTGGGGACCAAGGTCGAACAAGTGGCACCTGCGGCACAAGAAGCCCGGATACGCCTCATCGCAGAAAACATCGATACGACCGCGCTCATCTCGCCGCTAGAGGGCCCCGTCAACCAGGTGCTCGAGACAGTTGATACCGCAGCCGAAATGCTGCGACGGGGGGCGATTCTCTCCCCGCAACTACCAACGATGCTCGGAGCCGATGAACCGCGCGATTATCTCGTGCTCGTGCAGAACACAGCCGAGATGCGCACGCTAGGCGGCAACCCGGGGAACATGCTCATGCTGACATTCGACAACGGTCGGATGAGCATCACGCAGCAGGCAAGCCGGTTCGACGTCAACACGAGACGAGACAGCCCGATCGTGCCACTGAACCCCTGGACCGAGGCTTTGTACACGGACCGCGTCGGGAAGTTCATCCAGGACACAACCATGACGCCGGACTTCGCGCAGACCGCTCACCTGGCGCGCGCTTTCTGGTCGGAAACGCTCGGCGATCCGGGCGCCTCGGTCCTCGCGATCGACCCGATTCTCTTGAGCCACCTCCTCAAAGCCACTGGCCCAGTGGAGGTGACGAGCGGAGAAACGCTCAAACCCGGGAACGTCGTCGACCAATTGCTCAGCCGCGTTTATTGGCGTTTTCCTGGTGGGACGGAAGAGTCTGCTCGTCAGCAGGACGATTTTTTCACGGACTCGGCAGCAGCAATCTTCAACGCCGTTACCAACGCTGATGGTGGCATTACCGCTCTTGCACCACAGCTTGTGAAGGGGTTCCAGGAAGGCCGTATTCTTTACGCGCCCACCGACCCGACGGAAGCGAAGGCGGTCGCGGGGACCCGCTTCAACGGCCCACTCTTTGAGGCTAACAATGCCGAGACCACAGCGCTTGGTGTCTTCGTCAATGACAACACCGAAGGCAAACTCGACTATTACACAGACATGAGCGTCAACGTCACAAGTGATGTCTGCGAAGCTGACGACGACGCGACCTTCACCACTAGCGCTACGTACAACTACAACCTCGATGCGGGAGAGGTCGCAGAGCTTCCCCAGTACGTGTCAACGGGCCGCTATTTCCCCAAGGGAATTAAATCGACGAATCTCGTTTTTTACGGCCCAGTGGGTAGCAGCTACGTCTCTGCGAAGGTCGACGGGCAGGACTTCGTGCCGCAGGCCGGCACGACCGACCTCGGAAGAGCCGCCGTGCTGATCAATTTCGAGAGTGAGCCGTCGAGCACGCACACCGTCGAAGTCACATTTTCCGCCCCAGCCGATGAAGATTACGGACCGCTGGCGATCAGGCACACACCGATGATTGAGAAGGTTCCCACCAAGATCGATGCGCCAGGTTGTGGGTAGCAGTGTCCGGCATCATCGTCCATGAATGGCTCTCCCCTGCGGGCGGCTCGGAGAACGTCTTCGAAGCGATTGCGCGAGCGTTTCCCGATGCCGAAAGATGGTGCCTTTGGAACGAGTCGGACCGGCTTCGTCCGATCCACGAGACGGTGCTCGCGCGAACGCCGCTCAAGGGGCGTAAGGCCCTCGCACTGCCGTTCATGTCGGCCGTCTGGCGGAACCTCCCCCGTCGCGACGCCGACTGGGTTCTGACAAGCACACACCTCTTCGCACACCACGCACGATTCAAAGGCGCCGCCCGTGATGCGCCGAAGCTCGTGTACGCGCACACCCCCGCCCGGTACATCTGGGTGCCCGAGCTGGACGTGCGTGGCGCCAGTCTTCCAGCGCGCCTCGCATCCCGCGCGCTGAAGCCGTTGGACCGCCGGCGCGCCCAGGAGCCCGTCGCGCTCGCGGCGAACAGCGAATACATCGCACAGCGGATCTCCGACGCGTGGGAGCGCGAGGCCGAGGTCATCTATCCGAACGTCGATGTCGAGCGGATCTTCGCCAAACCGGTCCTCTCCGCCGATGACGAGGAACGCCTCGCTCAACTGCCGTCGGAGTTCATCCTCGGCTTCTCGAGGTTCGTGCCGTACAAGCGACTGGACGCCGCGATCGATGCGGGCCGCGTCGCGGGCTTGCCCGTCGTACTGGCTGGCGGCGGAGATGGGGAATCCGAGTTGCGTGCGTACGGCGAGCGTGTGCATCCGGGCATGGTGCACTTCGCGATCAATCCATCCGACCAGCTCCTTTCGGCCATCCTGCGACGTGCCATGGCGCTGGTCTTCGCGCCGATCGAAGACTTCGGCATCATCCCCGTTGAGGCGATGGCGGCGGGAACGCCAGTTCTCGTCAATGCAACGGGCGGAGCCGTCGAGTCCGTCGTCGACGGTGTGACCGGCGCGCACGTACACGACTGGTCCGACGATGCCGAGCTCCGCGCCGCCGTCGATACCGCGGTCGGCTGCAGCGCCGATGCGTGCCGAGACCGCGCGCGCGATTTCGGAAGTGACGTCTTCGACCGCCGCATCCGTGAGTTCGTAGCGAGACACACGTGAGCACGGAGATTCTTCACGGCGACGTACGCGCGCGGGTTCAGTGGATCGACGCGGCCCGCGCACTGTGTGTACTCGCCGTCGTTGTCATGCACACGACGATTTCGCTGCTCGTCGTCGTGGAGCACACGCAGGTCGACGTCGTCTGGCGCCAGGTCGTCGATGCGATGACGCCGTTCCGCATGCCTGCGCTGTCGCTCCTGAGCGGCATGCTGCTAGCACGGCGGATTCGCGCCGGGTGGTCAGACAGATCGGTTCGCGCCTCGGCCGCGCTGTCTTATTGGATCTACGTCGTCTGGCTGTTGGTCTTCCTGTTGATCGCTGTTGGCGTGGGCTGGTCAATGTGGCTCGGACCGCTCGGAGCAGGAACCCCGTATCAAGGCGCGCGGGCGTTCGTTGACCAGCTCATATTGCCGACGAGCGTGCTGTGGTACGTCATGGCTTTGGCGATCTGGACGGTCGTACTGGCCGCCGTTCACAAGGTATCTCCCGCCGCCGTACTGATCGTGCTCGGCACGATCTCAGTGATGTCGTTCTATCTGCCAGGCGACGGCGGCGACCAGTACCGGAACGTTCTTCGATACTTCGTGTTCTTCGCAGTCGGCGTCTACGCTGCTTCCAGATTCCGCGGAGAGGTGTCCCACCGTCCGGTTCGCGCGGCAGGTATCGCTGTCGCGGTGTTCACCGGAGTGGCATTCATTGCAAAGTTCGGTGTCGATGGCAACGTCGGCAATATCCTGACCGTTCCGCGAGACATCTCGGGCGCCGTCATCGTCATGGTCTTGGCGCTCGCGCTCACGAAGGTGCCCGGCTTGGGGCGCGCACTCGCGTGGACGGGACGCCGCACTCTTCCGATCTACGTCATGCACGTTCCGCTCCTCGAGCTCCTGACGATGTTTCCCACGTGGTGGCTCGGAGCGCTCGACAACGGGATCGTGCACGCGCTCGCTCCCGTCGCCATCACACTTGCGATCACGGCAGCTTCGGTCGGCACCCATGCACTCGTTGTGCGTACGCCTGCGCGCGTTGTGTTTATGCTCCCGGAGGCATGGCGCCGCCGCATTCTGAGGGAGGGACGTTAATGGACCTGTGGGTCGACACGCGGTGGGAAGGGCGCCACGGGATCGGGCGCTACGCGCGTGAAGTAAGTTCACGACTCACCTTGCAGTGGCGCCCGCTCGACCTCAAGGGTTCCCCCGCGGCATCCACAGGGGCATTGAGTCGAGTCCCGAACGGCATTATCTACTCACCTGGTTACAACGCATTCCTACGCGCCAAGCGCCAAGTTATAACGATCCACGATCTCATCCACCTGCAGGCTCCATGGCCCGGACGTGCGAAATATCTGGCGTACTATAACGCCGTCTTGAAACCGATAGTGAAGCGCAACGGTGTTGTAATCACCGTGTCTGAAACTTCGCGCCAAGCAATCGCAACCTGGTTGAACGATCCGTCTGTCGACATCGTGAATGCCGGCCTCGGGGCGTCCGCCGCGTTCAGCGTCGAGATGAGCCCAATCGAATCGAGCACGCCGTATCTGCTTTACGTTGGAAATCTGCGTGCGCATAAGAACATCTGCGTGGCGCTCGAAGCGATGTCATTGCTCCCGAACGCTCGCATGCGAATGTTGGTACCTGCATCCGAGCATGCGGAAGTACTCCGGCGTTGCTCTGACCTAAATATCGCCGACCGTGTCGAACTACTTCCGGAGATGACCGATCCTGAACTGGCGCGTCAATACCGCGGTGCGGCGGCGACCGTCATGCCGTCGATTCTCGAAGGGTTCGGGCTCCCCGCACTCGAAAGCGTGATGAGCGGAACGCCGGTGCTGTTCTGGCAGGGATGTGCGGCAGTCGCAGAGACGGTCGGCGCGCGCGGTACTGCCGTTCAAGGCTCACACGACGCTGACGAATGGGCCTCGGTCATGAATGGCGCACTGAGCGACCCGCAACGGGTCGAGCCGCCGTCTGGTTCGTATGACTGGGCGACCACCGCAACCGCGGTGGAGCGCGTTCTATCGTCCGTCGGCCCCTGATTGCCCGCTCGATGAGACGTACCATCCCCGCGCAGCGTCCGCCACGCTCGAGCAGGATGTGTGGTGGAGCGTTGACGTATTCTGGGCCGGGCGATCGTTGACTAGAGGGGGAGCCAAGTGACCGCAGTAGGTGGGAAGATGCCTGCGCCCAGAACCCGAGCTGCACCTCGTTTGGACATCCAAGGGCTGCGGATGCTCGCCGTCGGCGTGGTAATTGCGGACCACCTCTTTCGCTGGCCCAGCGGCGGTTTCGTCGGCGTCGATGTCTTCTTCGTCATCTCGGGCTACCTCATCACAGGCTTACTGCTTCGCGAATGGGATCGTTCAGGCACGATCTCGTTCTGGGGCTTTTACCGCCGCCGCATCAAGCGCATCATGCCGGCAGCACTCCTGGTGGTGTTCGCGACCGTCATTGCCGCCTACTTCACATTCTCGACAGTTCGCTTCGCCCGCACCGTCGACGACGGCGTGTGGGCCACGTTCTTCGCCGCAAACTGGAATTTTGCGGTCGCGGGGACCGACTACTTCGCCGCAGACAATGCGGTCTCGCCGCTGCAGCACTACTGGTCGCTCGCCGTCGAAGAACAGTTCTACCTCGTCTGGCCGTGGCTGATGTTGCTTATCTTCTGGATCGTCGGACGTCGTCTCAAGGGCGCGCCGGCGGTCAAACGAGCTGCTCGACGTTCGGTCTTCGTTGCAATCGCGATTCTCACTGCAGCGTCGTTCGCATGGGCGCTATACGAATCATCTGCGAACCCGACGGTCGCCTACTTCTCTACCTTCTCTCGCGCCTGGGAAATGGGCGTTGGTGCTCTGCTGGCGTGCACGACTTCCGCCTTCAGGCGCATTCCCGATGTGTTACGCCCACTTCTAGCTTGGTTTGGCATCGCGGGCATCATCGTGAGCACGTTGGTGATCACTGGAGCGTCAACTTTTCCAGCTCCAGCTGCAGCGCTTCCCGTCCTCTCGACCGCTCTCGTCATCATCGCAGGAAGCGGGACCAACCAGACGCGATTCCTCTGGCCGCTAACGAACCCTGTCTCACGCTACGTCGGAGACATTTCCTACAGCCTCTATTTGTGGCACTTCCCAGCGATCATATTCGCTGGACAAATATTCCAACCCGGCGCCAAGCGCTACTATGCACTCGCGCTCGCCATCACCGCGGCGGGTGCAGTCGCCTCCTACCATTTCGTCGAGAACCCCATTCGACGCTCCGCGTGGCTCGAGCCAAACGTCATTCCGCGTCGCCGGACACAGATCGTCTCGATCGGAGGCACAACTGTCGCTGGAGGCCTCGTCTTAACCTTGGTCGGCTTCGCACTTAGTTCAGCGTCAGTCAATGGCTCATCACAGACGGACCATTTGTCGGGTCCACTTCCGGAGACGACGCATGAGCAATTGCAACGTAGCCTTGCTGGCGCGAGCAATACTGATACTTGGCCAGAGTTCACGCCGCCCGAAACCGCTGTAGTCGAGGAGCGGCCTGCCACCGCCGACCTCTACGGCTGTGAATCGGATGCTTCACGCAGCGTCGCGAAGGATTGCGACGCGATCACTCCGAGCGACCCCACACGTACCGTAATCGTTGTTGGGCACTCGACAGCCGCGGCATATTTGCCAACGATTCGCGCGATTTACGATCGCGCCGGCTGGGAAGTTGTCTCGCTAGTGCTTGCAGCTTGCCCGTTCGTTGAAGGCCTCACAACAGCGGACGCCCCGGGGTGTGAAGAGCACAAACAAGAGGTCATCAAGACGATCAATCGCATAGAACCGGCCGTCGTGATCGACAGTTCGATGTACCGCGACTTCTTCCAAGAACCTGCCGGAAAGGCTGGCTACGCGACGCTACCCGAACAGCGCGTGGGAGCGCACAGTGCCATTATTGATCTCGTCGCGGACTCGGTGGGGACTTACGTCGTATTGGCGTCACCTCCAAAGACCAAGGACATCGCAGTATGTCGCACGCCTGGGAGCAGCCCATCAGACTGCGCGGCTCCGGTCCCGGAGTTCTGGATCAAAGCGTCCTCGTTGCAGTCTGATCAACTCGAAAACCATACGAACCGCGTCTTCATCGACACGCTCGATTGGTTCTGCGTAGATAACGTCTGTCCCGCGTTCGCTGGCGACACCCTCATGAAGCGCGACGCCATACACCTCTCCGAGGCGTACGCGTACTCACTGTCGCCGTTGCTTTACGCGAAGCTCAATGAAATCGGTATCGCGCCAGGATTGACGTCCGATGATGCTCTCGAGTAGCGAACGCAGCGCGCCGATCAGGACACGATGGGCGGGCACACGTCGACATACCGCCACAAAGGTCCCCGCCGACAAGTGCGCGCACCTCGCCCCCAGTGCATCAGTCGTTACTGGGGTGGCATCGATTTCATGGTGATCGCGTGGCGATACACCTCAACATAGCGCTTCGAAACATCCCCAGGGCTCCGCCGAGAAAGGTTCGGTACGGCGTCGGAATCAAGCAACGGCGCGGCCTGTTTGAGCGCCTGTTCGATGTCGTGCGCGTTCAGTTCGTCGTCAAATCTCTGCACCCAGGACTCACCGACTTCTTCAGCAAGATCACGATTTACTTCGTTGTTTGGCACAAGCACCGGTCGCCCTAGCGACAATGCCGCAAGCGCGGCTCCCGAATTATGCATTTTACGGTACGGAAAAACGACTAGCGACGCGCGCTGGATCTCGAGTGCGAGCTCATCATCGGAAACATATTCCAACTTGCATGATATTCGCGGAGACTCTGCCACAGCATCGTCGATAATCGCACGCCATTTGGGGACAGGCGATCCAACGATGCGCAAGGCGTAGCTTGCGTCGTCGACTCTCGAAAAAGCATCGAGTAAGTTGTCAACACCCTTGTAGTCACGAATGAGCCCAAAATATAGGATGCGCCCTGCGACGGCCGGTTCTGAGCTCCGCTCCCCTAGCTCACGACGATAATGAGGGTGCGCGATCACAGTTCGGTCGGCGTCGCCAGGCACCGGGGTCCACCGATTGAGTGCCACGAAGGCATCCGTCTCACGGTCGATGTGCGCGAGGAGTCGCTGCTCGCCGCGCGGCCCGCTCTCATGTGGAGCGATATTGTGTAACGTGCGCACGGTGGCGACCTTTGAACGGCGTAGTCGGACGAAAAGGACGCGCGCCGCCAGTCGTTTTCCGATCCGATGTACGGCGGTCCGCCCTCTAATCAGGCGTTCCGGCCAATGCACGTTGAGCACATCCATCTCGAGTCTAAGCGCGCGCCACCAATTGAATGTAGTGTGCTCGACGCCGGAGTCCGAGATCAAATCCACATACGACGTGGTGTCGGCCCTCGGCGGGGCCACATGCATGATCCTTAACGTCCGACCGTCATCATCTGCGGCCGGGAGGGGCCTCGGGCTGTTTTTGAGGTTGCGCACTCGGCGGGTGAGATCACCGTAATGGCGACCGAGCGCCTTCACAGCGAGCAGCTTCACGGCCGTGGTGGGATCATTCTTCAGGTGGCGGAAGAGATCACGCCACCTGACCGCATCCTTTACCCGGGTGATAACTAGTGCCATCGACGCTCTATCCTGTCCGAGCCGGACAGCCGTGTTCACGGATCCGAGGTAGACCCGGCGATACACCCACCGCTGTAATTTCTCCCGCGTCGGCCCACTCGCGCCTTCCTCGAGCGTTGCGACCGTCCGCTCAACAATGTCGCGACACTCGAATTTACAAGTGACGTCGGTGCTTACCGACCTACTCACGGACCCTTCACGCGCGACGTGTGTGTAAAGCACGTCCGGTATCGCCTCGACGACCTTCGCGCGTGCCAATACCGGTACAAGCCCTCCGAGGTCTGACTGAAACTGCATCGATGGGAACGGGTCAGTGCCAAGCAATGCACGGCGAATCAGCTTCGACCAAAGGTAACCGAATATCTCGCCGTCAAGTAGACGCGTCAATGCATCCGGCCCAGTCATCGACAGTCGAGAAGCGAGTCCATCAACGACAGACGTGGCGGAGTCACCTTCACGAAGATGCGCATTGCAAATGACTACATCCGCGTCGGATTGGCGCGCGATTTCGAGCATCCTGCGTGCAGCCTCCGACGTCCATTCGTCATCCCAATCCACGAACCACACATACGCGCCGCGGGCGGTCGCCACGGCAGCATTCCGTGCCCGCGCCACGCCGCCGTTGCGAGGACTCGATAAGATCACGACATTTCTGAGATGCCCGGTGGCCTCAAGGACTTGCTGGAGCGTCCCATCCGTTGATCCATCGTCAACGATCACGACTTCCTGATTATCGTTGACGGCCGTCAGTGCTTCGAGGCGCAGGCCAAGCGTGCCACCTTCTGCGTTGTATAGGGGGAGGACGATTGAGACCTCGATGCCGTCGGTCGCCGACCGCCGCACCCATTCCGCGTACACGGCGTCTTGGAAGTTGTCTGCCACTTCGCTATTGTCCGCCTCGGCGCCTCGCGCGGCAAACTCGACACCTCCCGCGGCGAATCAGGCGGACCGAGAACACGCCTGCGCGTCGGGCCATCACAGACCGCGCTGACGGCGCGTCGGGCCGACCCTAGTCAGACATGGAAGTGCGCCACGCAGCTTCGCGCGCAGGGCTAGAAGTGGGTACTCCTCGTCGCGAAGAGGAGCTGCACCGAGGCTCGCACGCGATACGGTTATAACCATGTCATTCGACTCAAGGCGCTAGCGCATCAGCCTGAGGTCGTCCGCCGAAAGAAGGGCACGCGTGTCTCGCGTTCGATTGAAGACGTGGTCAGTGATCGCGCTGACGGGCGCCACCGGGTGCGTGATTGCGGGCGCGATATTTACACCGCAATTCGTGTTCGCGGCGCTCACAATTCTAGGCTTGGCCGTGCTCGTGATCTACTACGTGTTCGCATGCTCTCGGCGCGTCCCAGGCGTTGCTGTCGTCATTCTCCTCACGGCACTACTCGAGCGGTCTGTGCGAGACCTTCTGGGATTCGCGAACATTCCCTTTGCGCCTTACCTGTCCTATCTTGATGACGCGGTGCTCGCGCTTGCGATTCCCTTCACTGTCGCTCACCACGTACGAGCATGGGCCCGGACCCGTCGCGCCTCCAACCGGGGTGTGCATCCAATCCGGTCTCGAACCCCGCTCAGCGCGCTCGAAGCTGTGCCCGGCCTGACGTGGCTTGGGTTTGCAATTTTTGCGACCGCTGGCGTATTAAGCCAGTTCGTCTTCTGGACCAATCCTCAGGGCTTCATCACTGGCACGTGGCTCGCGCTCAAACTTCCCCTTACCCTGCTCATTGTCGTAAGCCTGCAGTGGAATCGTCGGGCGGTACAGTCGATCATTACGGCTGTCGTGATCGTATTCTTCCTTCACAGCGCTGTAGCCGTTGTCGAAGTCATCGCTCCATCTGCCGTGCACGCCGTCTTCGATGGCTCGCACGCAACCGAGCGTCTGGGCCTTTCGAGCCTCAAGGGCATATTCAGCCATCCCGTTCAGTCTGCGACCTTCTGCATGTTCGTTGTCGCGTTTCTCGTCAACGGGCCTGTCGGTCGATTTCCGCGCGCCATCGGGTACGCCGCCGCCGCGCTTGCTGTTGCCAGCCTCCGCGTAAAGTCGTTGTTCGGTCTTGTTGCCGTGTTTGCCGTGCGTTTCACCGTGGGCGGCGGCAGGCGTACACGGATCTGGGCGCCATTGACGGTCGCAGTCATCGCTGGCGCCGTCACGCTTGTCGGTTGGGACCTCATCTCGAGTCGCTTCTCCTCTGTCATGGGCGCAGACGGGTCGCCACGGTCTGAGCTACTGACTGCCAGCATCCACGTGACGCTCGATCACTTCTTCCTTGGCGGCGGTTTCGGTTCCTTCGCCTCTGAGGCTTCCCGGGCCGCGTACAGCCCCTTGTGGGAAAGGTATGGCCTCTCGGATCAGTACGGCTTCGTCGAGGGCAACGCGCTCTTCGCGACAGACCTGTCTTGGGCAACAGTGATCGGCGAATCTGGTTTCTTCGGCGCCGCTGGAATGTCGCTAGCGCTGCTGGCGCTTATCGCTCGCATCGTTCCCGCTGCATGGCGGCACCGCACAACCACATGGCACCTCGCTGCTGTCGCGTTTCTCGCCACGGTGGTCATCGATTCCTTGGCGAGCCCTCGGATTTTCGATGGCTTCGCCGCCGCGGGCCTGAGCGTGCTTGTCGCCCTCACATCGACCTCATGCAATGGAGAGTCAATGGCGATCGGCGACGCTCGGCCGTGACATTTGAGAGAGGTCGCGACAAATACCCGATCAGGCGCTGAGTTTTTATCAACACTCGCCCCAGGAACATGCGACCTACAGATCTCCCGCAGGTATACGCCGAGATTGCACAACCAGACATGAATCATGCATGCTCGCTTATGCCCGCTCTGCCTCATATGATGAGTCCGTCGGCGCTCGCCGACGGCAGCACCTTCGTCTCAAGATATTGAGGAGCCCATGGTCTCTCCATTAATCCACGTCGGATTACACAAGACCGGAACGACCTGGCTGCAGGCTGAGTTTTTCCAACGAGAGGCCGCTGGATATCATGATCTATCGCGCTCCTTCGGAATGCCTGAAGTCTTAGACTTCTTCGTGCGCACCCCGGACCTCGAATTCGATCCGCAAGAAGCTAAAAAGAAGTTCGCCGCAGAGATCGCTTACGCGAATGAGCACGACCTCGTCCCGGTACTTTCACACGAACGATTGTCAGGCTACCCGCCCGGAGGCAGCTTTGACCGCACGTTGATCGCACACCGCATCGCTGACACCTTTGAGGATCCTCGAATACTCCTCACCATACGTGAGCAGAACTCTCACATCGATTCAATGTACGGCCAGTACATAGCAGATGGTGGGCATCTTTCACTCGCCAGATTTGTGCGAGGAAACACGCCGTACCTCGCACGAAAGCCAGAATTCCACCTGGGGATACTGCGTTACGACGCGCAAATTTCGTTTTACCGAAAACTGTTCGGCAACGAAAATATACTCGTACTCCCCTTCGAGCACATGCGGTCCGATCCTCTCAGCTTCGCGCAGAGTGTCGCTGATTTCGCGGGGGCAGCGAAGGTTAATAAGCTGCCCGACAAGTCCAATAAGCAGAATCGTCGCCGTCCAATGACAATGCAGAGCACCCGACGCATCGCAAACCGCTTATTGACACGCTCCGAACTCAACGAGAACGGAATTCTCCGCTTAAACTCACTCAACAAGGCCTTCTGGCACGCGGGGAGCGCGTTCCAACGAATCACACCCTCGAACTTGGATTCGCACCTCGCTCGTCGCCAAAGTGCCGCGATTCGAGATTTCGTTGGCGACTATTATGTCAAGAGCAACCGTCACGCTTCGCGGTTGCTCGATGTGGACCTCGGCGCGCTCGGCTACTCTGTCTAGGTTCTCCCGCGCGTAGACGCCCCTCGCGCGGAGCTGCCTATGTACTACGCGGAGCGTCACCGTCCGCTACACACGAGGTAATTCGCGTAAGTGCGACAGTCACGCAGACTTCAACGAGGCACGCACCGGATCGGCTCAGCTGGCGACCCCCCGTTCGCGCAGCTCCTCGATGGACGGAAACTCCGCCGTCTCGATGAGTTGCTGGATACCGTCAGGCACGGCAGGCTCGACCGATGCCAACGATTGCTTGAGGCCTACAGGCTCATGCCACTTCAGCCCCACAGACGCGAAATAATCGCGGTATTTGAACTCCGGCTCGGCCGTCCGAGGCGCGACGAGCACGACCGGACGCTCAAGAGCGTGGGCAAAAATTACACCGTGCAACGATGAGGAATACACACGTTCGCAACGGGCAATATTTCGCGCGAACTCAAGCGGTGAATCGTCGACATCGATCAGGTCGTAGCGCGTTCCGGATCGATACTGAGGGCCCTCTCGATAGTGAGGAACGAACCCAACTCGACCAGGTTCGGGACTCACGTCATCGAGTTCGGGAAATATTTTACGAATGAGAAGGCCAGGGTCGAGTATGAATCGCAGTTGACTCACGTCGTGGCCGGCGTCGCGAAGCGCAGCCAGGGTAAGCGGGCCACGGACCCCGTACACCTGCAGGTTTGCTTCCGCTGGGCTAGGCACATCAACAGTACCGCGCGCTCCAACACCCGCGATGACGTCGCCTTGACGAGCTTTGTCCATGATCGACCCGACCATCAACAACCGTTTGCCGTTGTTCTTGTCGTTTTCTGGTTCCACGCCATAGAGATGACGAACAAGGTCGACAGTATAAATGTCACCCGCGTTCCCGACACGCCACGGAACGCGGCGACGCTTGATCCAACGCACGCGATTCTGCGTCTTCTTCATCGGATGATTCCAGTAATACGTTCTGACCGTCAACCCGGCGTCCTCTCGATACGATTTCGCATGCGCATGCGGTGGACCAATTCGACACCGCGATGTCTTAGAGCTTAGAGTGCCAGCGCAGTCGATCTAGCCACGCCTCAGCACTCCCTGCGTGATGACACCGCTGCTCTCACAACAGCCTACGCGCGCCGACGTATCGAACTTTCACGAGACAGCCAAAGCCCGCACGCGATCCTGCGGCGTATCCTCGGTACATTCTCACCGATCGTTCTCGAGAACGCTACGGTGCGCAACGCCGAACACCGGCGTCTGTACCGTTCGCTGGCTGTCCTGCAGCATCTGGACTCACACAGTAGGTAGGAATGTCAATGCGTTTCACGTAGCGGTCACGCGCGATACAACGCCTCGTATTGGTCCATCACGACACTTGGGGAATATTTCGTACGATATCGGTTCGCATTCCGATTCCCTGTGGAGGCGGCACGATCGGCGTCTCCTAGAAAGCGTGTCAACGCCGATGTGAGTCGTGCAGCATCCCCTGCTGGGATGATCTGCGCAGAATCATTCAACATCTCTGAAATCTCCCCCACATCAGTGGCGACGACGGGCAACCCCGCTGCCATTGCTTCCAGGATGGCCATGGGGAAGGCTTCGGCTCGGCTCGGAAGTGTAAACAGCGTCGCCCGTTCGAGTGAGCGACGAACTCTCGCGCGGCTTACTTTGCCGTGAATCTCGATGGTCGGTTCATCCGGCGGTGTGACGTCGACTATCTCTCCGAAGACGTGCAGTCGGGCCTCTGGATGGTGCTGGAGCACGCCGGCCCAGGCTTCGAACAGGACGTCCGCGCCTTTCCGCGCAGCGACCACACCCGCGTAGACCACTTCGTGCGTCGGCACCGGCGCCGGATTAGTGGCATCGGGCTGTTCGATCGACACGGCGTTCGGCACGCGAGTAACATTCGCGAACCCCGACGAGCGCAGGACTCGCTCCGTCGGCGCGGTCAGGACGGCGATATCGTCCGCTCTCCGCAAGACCGCCCGCACCAGTCGTGCGTGGGTGCCCATAAATTCTACGAAGTCCGCCCCATGCAGCGTCACGACGGTGCGGAGCTTCAATATCGATGCGAGCAGCACTAAAGCGCCCTCGCGGATGAACGAACCTCGCTCGGACAGGTGAACGTGCACGACATCGATGTTGCGCCGGTTACGGAGGAGCGACCGGGCTGCGATCGCGAATCGTTTGATACCGAACATCCGTGGGTCCGAAGCGTACGTGTCCACGAATGCGTGGTGACTCGTAGGCCAGGACCACGCGTGAAACTCACGCAAGACCGAGGAGATGCCGCCGGCATCGTCACCGAAATTGCCGAGTTGTAGGACCTTCACGTCGCCCCCTCTTCCACGGTCGGAAGCTTCCAATCCCGAAAGTCACCGCTCAAGAGCGCTTCGTCCAGTTCGTCGACGTCAGCGTACGTTGCAATTCCGCGCGCCGCTAGCTCGCGGGCCACTTCGAGCTGGTGGTCATCGACGTGCTCGCCGTGTGCCTGCGACCGAGGCACAAGGATAGGACGAATACCGTTCTGAAGCGCCATCAAGGCGCTGCCGACGCCAGCATGAGACACCACGACTGTCGATTCTTTGATCAGCGTCTCGATCTCATCGGTCGATGCAAAGTCGAATGCGCGTCCTGGCAATGCTGCAGGGGGCGGCGTCGCTCCGAGCTGCCACACAACCTCTGCGTTGGCCGGAAGCGATGCGGCAACTCGTTGCACAAGACGAATGAAGGGGAAGTCGAGCGTGCCAAGCTGCACGAACAGCCGCGGCTGGTCGCACCGCGGCCTCCTCGTCAGCTCACCGTCCGGATCAAAGCTGTCGAACACCGAGTACCCGTACTGCCACGTGCCGTCCGACCAATTGGTGTGTTGTGTATACGTTGCGATACGCGGAAGACGTGCGATGAGCTTTCCGGTCGCGCTCGGTCCGTCCACTCTTGCCGCCGACTCGATGTATGTCGCGCTGGCCCCGAAGAAGCGACCAAAAGGCAGAAACGACAACGCGACGCCGGCGCCCGTGCTCACAACTTGGCGCGGACGGTGCTGGCGCAGGATCCGTAGCGATCGCGCAAAGTTCCTCACGAGCGCCCCCCATTGCCGAGGTGCCATAAAGGCGATGAAATGCACCCTCTCGCCGTGAAGCAGCGAACGACTCTGTTGCGTATCGAACGTCACCCACACGCGCTTATCCGGGTCCGGCTCGATATGCGGTGCGAGTTGTACCAACTCAGTAAGGTGCCCGCCTGTACTTGCCACGAGCAACGTCGTCTCAGTTGTCATCCGTAGCACCCCGCGCCGAGGGCCACATATCGCTCATGTCACGACCAAGAACGTCTCCTGTACGGCGCGCGCTCTCGCGGAACCGCGCAACCACCTCCGGTGCGATGTCAGTGTGGTCCTCATCTGACGCCCTCGTGGAGTTCTTACGCGCGAACCGTACGAACTGCCGCAGCTTCTCGGGTGCGAGCCGCCGCGCAGCTCGACGCAACTGGTCGGGCGGATACAGGATACGAGTGAGAAGCTCGTTCCTTGGAGTGCCTCCGGAATTCACCGAATTCGAAGTCAGGAAGTCAACGGGTGCGGGCACAGCATCGACACCGAGGAATCCGCCTACGCCGTGGAGCACTCGGGCAGGGTCAGCCTTCAACTGCTCGTTCGTCGTCACGAAGACGCGCTCACGACCGAAAACCTCAAAATATTCCTCAAGGCCGGGCGCATAGTCACTCGCCTTCTCGAACCACCACATCGGTCCGTAACCAGCAGCACGCCGCTGTTCTTCGAGTGCCAACGCAGCCTCGAAGTCCTGTTCCTTCTCACGTCCATTAACCCGCAGATACGAATGCGCGGACCGCGCGCGAGCCATGGGATCTCGCAGCACCAGAACGATCTTTACGTTCGGCAGGCGTTCGTGGATTGCGGGCGCCGTGCCTGGAATCGCCAGATACATAACGGACGCTTCGCCCGACACGGTTGCATCCGACTGGCAGAGGCCGAGATACGCGTTCCAATCCCCGACGTTCTGTGACGCAAACCACTGGTCGCCCGGGCCCGAATAGTCGAGCGAGCCGAAAAGGGTGGCGAAGTAGCTTGGTTCCTTCGGGTCGGTGATCGCGATGTCCGGGTGCTCGGCGAGCGCTTCAGCGAGCGCTGTCGAGCCAGCGCGCTGCGCTCCAGCGAGTATGAAGTCAGGCAGGCGAGTCATGCGTTCGCGCCCCATCCACCGGGCACATCGGGGAGGAGCATGCGCAACTGTGCGAGCGGGGAGGAGAAGTACCTGTCGAGGCGCTGCCGCGACTCTTCAGTCATCCGCTCCTGCTTCCTCCGTGAGTTCACCTTGTAGTAGAAGTTGAGAAGACTGCGTTTGAGCTTCGGATTCTGACGCCAGATGCGCTCTCCGACCCGATTGACCCCCAACGCCAAGCGCTGAAGTGTCGCATTGCTGATATCTACTGAGACGTTGCTGTCATTGCGATCGGTATTCGTCACGTCGATCCTGAGGTGTGTACCGATTCTCTGGAGAGCCTCAGCGTGGTTCGCGTAGAAGTCATCGCTGTACATCACGAGGAGATCGTCGCCGAACGTCTGTTGCCATGCAGGTAGCCACTGTTCGTATCGACCGCCGCTCAATCCGCGCCAGCCGACTTGATCTTCCTCGTCCTCCGGCGCGAGCCCGAGCGGCTCGCACCGATTGAGATACTCCTCAAACGTCATGTCCTGAGGCAAGAGTAGCCGAGTACGCGCGAACCGATACCACGAAAATGCCCTTGCGCCGGGTTCGCGCAAAATGATGGCCACTCTACTTTGAGGGGACACTTCACGAAGCTTCTCGGCGAGCACTCTCCCACCGTAAAAATACCCCGGGGTCGCTTCAAAAACCACGTCGTCGGTTGACCGCGGTTCGAAGAATTTCTCGTACTCAGCAAGCGGTGGTAGCTCGCGCCCGTACTTCAACGGGTCGAAGAAATGTGTCTCTTTCGTGTTCGATGCGCACACGTTCGGCTGCCGACTGAGCGAGTTGAAAACCGAGGTAGTGCCGCTCTTGTTTACGCCCACGATGAACGAACTTGGTGTCACCACCTTAAACCTCCCAGTTAGGCTCGACCCCGCGTGGTCAAATAACCAGTGCACGATGCGAACACGGGCGACGCCCGATCTTACTCGATAGGCGCGCCCCCGCACGTACGCGCCATCACAGTTGGGGCCCCAGCCCACGAAGCCCGGCCCGTTCGACAACACTAACGCGCGCTCCAGGGTCAACATCTACCGTTTACGAAGCCGCTTTACTTTCTTTCCGAACTGCGCGACGGCTCGTGCACCAATCCGCTGAATCGGGCTGGAAACGCCGTTGTCAGCTACCTTCAACGAATCAGCAATGTAACGCTCTCGCCATTCGGCGTTGCGCCGTCCCCTCTGCTTCTCGAGCCTGTCCGAAGTCTGTTGAGGTTTCGCCTCCACGTCCAGCACCGCAGCAACTGTGGCGTGCGGGGCTGCAACCACTTCGTCATATTCGAGCCGCGTCGGGTGGAGATTGAATGCCGCCTCGAACGCATCCATCCGGGCGTTCTGACGCGCCAACTCCTCGACCATCTTCGTGATGTGTTCGAAGTTGTAAATCGCGTCGCTACGGCCCGCGTGATTCGAACTCCATCGCCCGCTCTGCTTGGCAATCGACAACGAGATAGCCTGAGAGATTGTATCACCGCGATTGAGGCGAATAGCTCTGACAGGCAAATCAGTCAAATGACGGGCGAAGAGAGCATAAATCGGCACGTGCGAACCGTGCAAATTGATCCCCAACCTGCCGTCGGCACCTGTACGGTATCGCCGAAGTTCTTGGATATAACGGCGCGCATCGAGACGTCCAGCGCTATCAAGACAGCCCCACCTCTCGGCGAGTGCGGGTATACCGTATTTGGAATTGAAATACTCGTGCGTGACGAAGCCGCCGTGAACGCGGAATTGCTCGCTTAGAAAAGTGCTGCCGCTCCGCGGCGTACTGAGGAGAAGAATGACCTCTCGCGCATCTGACACAGACGCGTCAAATAGATCGCGCCCGAAGCTCTCCAAGGGCATCCGTTCGCGCGCAATCTCGAGGTCTGCGTGCGAGAATGACATCGGAAATCGGTCGTCATCATGGATTCTCATCAATGCCACTCACAATTCGCTGTCAGTTGTTTCGGGGACAATATTGCGCCGCAAGCTGCGAACGACCGGCAAAAGTTTGCGACGTACTGCCCGATACACCTCGTGCAAGAAGGCTCGCGGCGAATAACAAGAGAGAATACTGGACAGTGAACTCCGCGTCGGCGTAATTGCAAACGCGCGCCCGAACCGATCGTTCCAAGGGCGGATCACGCCGGGCAAGCTCTTTAGCGAATGATTCTCGCCGGTGTCCACGTGATAGACGCCCGCACGGAAAGGTAAGGGCATAACAGTTCGCCCCTGTTCGGCATGCCATTCTAATGCGTTGCGATGCGCGCCAAGAATATTTGGCAAAATCTCACCGAAGGAACTCATGAGATCCTGCTGGGTTGCGTCAACATCGAGATCCTCCGGTACTTCATAAGCAGCATAAGGAAGGACGAAAGACGTGCCACAGGTTCGATTGAAGCGTTCTTGGGCCCGATAACCATTGCGGCGCGCAGAGTATATCCATCCACGCTCTATATACCACCCACCTGAGGCGGTGCGAGAGTTCACGAATGCGGCCAACTCACGATGCACGAAGTCATCCGCATCGAAGATCATTACTGAATGCGGAGAGTACTCACGCGCAGCGATCAGCCCGATTGCGATCTTCGTTCCTTTATCCATGACGAAGCCCGAGCGGTCAGCATGTAGCCCGTTAACGGGTAATGGTGGCGGGAAATTAACCTCGACGAAATGTGCACCCGGCGGCAACACGAAGGAGGGCGCCTGATTGCCGACGATAATTGTGACATGGTCGTCGTCCGATTGTGCTTCAATCGAGCGGAGTGACTGGCGTAACAGCTTCTCGATATGGTCGTAGTCGGCGGCATTATCTGGATGTCGAAGGCTGGTAATGAACGCGATCATCGGTCCATTCCCTCCAAGATTCGTCGTTGCGCGTCGGGAACGGTCGTACTGTAGTGAGCGGTGCTGAACATGCCGGTATAGTCGTCGTAGATTGCGCCGAGCTTACGATACTTATTGTCGACCATCACGTGGTTCTTGCCCAACAGGACACCGAACACGTGACCATGTAGGCGGTCGACGAGCACGTCCGAAGCCCGGTCATAGAGCTTCAAGCCATGCTTCACGTTCTCCTCATTGATAGCGATTAGAGCGAGCTTCATCCAGGATTGCGGGAGGCGGAAGCCCGAAACGCGTATTCTTAAGCGGCGCCGAAGCCGATGACGTGCCCTCATCATGAACGCCTGCACACGAGTGACGCCGCGAGCAACACGCCACCTCACGGTTTCTGCGCTGTCGAGCCACCAATCCGTAACGTAGACATCGGAGGGACTAGCCCAAGACGTTCCAAGATCACGCAAGTTGGTCGCAGACTCGTGATCTGCGCGGGCGATGACGAGGATGTGTTTCTGGGGCTCCCGGCCGGTGCGTCGTGGCGGTTCATAGCCCAACGCCATATCAGGGCAAAACACACAATTCAGATCCGGCAGCTGATCTTGCGCGCGTGAGATCGATTCGTTATCGCGCAACAGAATCGTTAAGTCTGGGTGACTGGACATCGTTTCGTTCGCCCGAATCGCGAGCGCACGACTTTCAAAGTAGACGGATTGTGGCAATTGAACGATTTTAAAATCACGCAACTCATCCGCGACCTTCTCACGTAGCTTCTGATGTCCAGGCCACAGGTCGCCAAGGTTTCCGCCCCCGTGCAGGAGGACCACGCCTCCGCGCTTGAGTGATGCGCGCACATCCCCCGCATCGTAAGTACGCAGATCACTGATGTGGCGGATACGATAGCCAAGCCGCTTAAAATAGGCGAGCTCACCTGCCCAGATCAGGGAGTCACCAACGTTTCGCTGGTTCGGGACGTCCAGAATGGCGATGTCCCGCATGTCCCCGATGATTTCCCGGAGAGTCGTTTCCGTCTGCTCGCGAAGTGCTGCGAGGTGTTTTGAATCGTGTTGGTTGCGCAAGACCAGGGGCGCCCTTCCTCGCGATGAACTAACCATAATACAGGAACGCGCGTGCAGGCGAGGGGTGCCCGAACGCTTAGCCGCCAAGACCAGCAACCTTCGAGTCGTAACGGCCGTTCACGTCGCGGACCTCTTCCCACGACGTCCGAGCTTTAGCGTCCGGCGGATCGCTGCGCGGTTCCGGCGCCCGCAGACCAACCACAGCGTGCCGTAGTAGCTCAAAAGCATCATGATCGACATCGGGACAGCGAACGTCCAGAACGCAGGAGTTGCTTGTCGCCATGGCGTATATGTACACAAGAACAGTAGACCAAGTGGCACGATGAAGGCGGCGGCGAGCATCACCGTATTGAGAATATAGGGCACGATCTGAATACTGGCGTATTTTTTCAGAAGGTAAATCCGGTACGGCCAGGTCAGAATAATCCGGAGTGCGCGTCCAACCGCAAGCGCGATCAGACCGAAGGGCGCCGCAATCATCAAAAGCGCGACGCCAACGATATTCTCGATCAGTCCGAGTGCGAAAGCCCGCGCAGGCCGACCGACTGCCAGAAGTGTCTGCTTATCGAAGCGACAGATTGCGGCCATAGACATAGAGACGGCGAGAATCTGCATGATGGGGACAGCGCGTTCCCATTCACCAGCGCCTGACATGTAGGGCATAATAATGTCCCCCAGGGCAGCGATAATTCCGAGGACCGGAATAGCGATCCCGCCCGCGGCGAAGGTGAGTTGCAGAAAAGCGCGGTTGAGGCGCTCGCGGTCATCCTGCAATTTCGAGAATGTCGTCAGAGCGATCTTGCTGATCACACTTGACACAAGCTCACTGACAAGCTTCATTGCGCGTTGCGCGACGAAATAAATTCCGCCGGCTTCCGGACCAAGGAGAACGTTGACGAGGACCTTGTCGATATTCTGCTGCGTACGGTTTAGGATCTCGAGCCCAAGAACGCTGACGCCGAAGGACATCAACTTGCGTAAGGCCGGTACGGAGTAGCGGAACGTCGGTCGCCAACTGGTACTGAACCAGAGAGCAATTGTGCCCGCAACAAGCGTGGCAAGCATTTGCACGATCAGTGCCCACACGCCCATTCCAAACAATGCCATCGGCACAGCAATTGCTGCACCAACGACTGTGCCGAAAATGCTGCGTAGTCCAAGTGACTTGAAGTTCATGTCGCGCTCGAGAAGAGCAGCCGGAACGCTGCTCATCGCCGAGGCAAACAGCGAGAGACCCAGCACACGAAGCATCGCAGAGAGCTGCTCCATCTCCATCCAACTCGCGATGAGCGGCGCCGTGAAGAAGATGAGGCCGTATATCACTACGGCGATCGCTATTGACGTCCAGAACGCTGTTGTCGCGTCATCACCGCCGAGTTCTCGTTTCTGGATGAGGGCCTTGGCGAAACCAGCGTCGACAAACACCAGAAGCATCGATGTGATCGCCGTGGTGAACGACGCGAGGCCGAACTCGCTAGCGTCGATAGTCCGGAGCAGAATCACGAAAACGACGAGCGACATGAGGCGTATGCCCCATTTCTCGACGGCGCTCCACCCGATGCCGTGCAGCACAAGCCGTCGGAGGTCCTTCGGTCCACCACCGTCGGCATTCATCCCGATATCACCGCATCGCCAGGTCGCCCTGCCGCGACAGCGCCCGCGAGGACGCCCGCGACGGTCAACCGCAATTCATCGCTCTTCACGCGTTGTCCTCTGTCCTCATCACCCGAGAGGTCATCTACGTACGCCGCGTCCGCAGAGACTCCATGCCACTGACCGTGGCAGCTCGCGCAGGCGAGCCGCCGACGAGCCTAATCGACGTAGCCGATTCTCCCTGAGAGGAAGGAGCCTGTAGCACCGAGCCGCTCAGCCGGCTTCACTCTTGTGGTCCACTTGGTGCAGCTCAGCTGGCCACCCATGGACCTATTGCACGAACGAGGGAAAGTTGTGACCTGCCACATGGTTTGGTTACCGGTCATTCGGTGGAAATCAGGCGCGGGGTGGATGTGGGATCTAAGCGTAGCTCGAACTCGATGGACGCAAGAATGCCGACGCCCAAGTGACTCGGCGGCGGTTCTAGAAGACCTCGATGTACTCAACGGTCGCGTTCACGAGCTCGACTCTAGTGTACCAGTGTTTCCGAGCGAGGGGCGCGATCTGCATTGGACGACCAGAACGATTTCATCATCGCGCTGTCGAGCTCCTCGCCAGCGGTCCCGAGCGAGGTCATGAGCCCGGCGGAGCGGATGTTGTCGCCGAAGACCCGAAGACCCCTCATATGAATTGCGTACGCGTGGTCCGCGTGGACCGTGCCGCCCGGTGCCGGATCGCGTGCCTTCAGCGCCACGTCGCGTGCATTGATGACGAGGCAGGTATCGGCGCTGGAGTCAACCGACCAACCAACGATGTGGTGATTGTAGGCATCCACGAGACATCTGGGAGCTTGAAACCAGCAGAAGGTCGCGACCGTGTGAGCTACGAAGGGCCACGCCTTTGACGGTGGCGGCACTTCGTAGCGCACACGGTGCTATTCCGCGACGTTGATCGTGCAGGCCGCGACGGTGGCGTTCGTAGACTCGTCGATCAGAATGAACGAACCCATCGACGGGTTCAGCCGGTACGAGTCGGCGACGAGCGGCGACGTCATTCGCAACGTCACGCGACCGATCGCGTTGAGCGACAGCTGCGTGACGTCGGTCTTGCGGCTGAGCGTGTTGACGTCGAGTTCATACTGGATGTCCTTGACGACACAGCGCGCCTCGCGGCTGTTATGCAGCACGGCGTACTTCTTGCCTTTGACCAGCGGCTCTTCATCCATCCAGCAGATGGTCGCGTCGATGTCCTGCGAGACCTGCGGTTGGTTGCCGGGGCGCGCGAGCACGTCGCCGCGCGAGACGTCGATCTCGTCTTCCAGACGCACGGTCACCGACATCGGCGGGAACGCCTCGTCGATCTCTTCGCCCGCCATGTCGATTGCCTTGATCTTCGACGTCATGCCGGAGGGCAGCACGATCACGTCGTCGCCCTTCTTCATGTGGCCGCTGGCGACCTGACCGGCGAAGCCGCGGTAATCGATGACGTCCTTCTGCTGCGGCCGGATCACGTACTGCACCGGGAAACGCACGTCCTGCAGGTTGAGGTCGGCGCCGATGTGCACCGTCTCGAGGTGGTGCAGCAGCGACGACCCCTGGTACCACGGCATGTTCTCGCTGCGCGTGACGACGTTGTCGCCCTCGAGCGCCGAGATCGGGATCGCGGTGATGTCGTCGATGTCCAGCTTCGTCGCGAAATCGAGGAAGTCTTTGCGGATCCGTTCGAACACCTGTTCGTCGTAGTCGACGAGATCCATCTTGTTCACCGCGAGCACGACGTGCGGTACCTGCAGCAGCGACGCGATCGTCGCGTGACGGCGGCTCTGCTCGATGACGCCCTTACGCGCGTCCACGAGCACGATCGCCAGCTCAGCCGTCGAGGCGCCCGTGACCATGTTGCGCGTGTACTGCGCGTGGCCGGGCGTGTCGGCGATGATGAACTTGCGCTTGGGCGTCGCGAAGTAGCGGTACGCGACGTCGATCGTGATGCCCTGCTCGCGCTCCGAACGGAGGCCGTCGGTCAGCAGCGAGAGGTCGACGTACTCGTTGCCGCGGCTCTCACTCGTCTTCTCGACGCTGGCGAGCTGATCTTCGAAGATCGACTTCGAGTCGAACAGCAGCCGGCCGATGAGCGTGCTCTTGCCGTCGTCGACCGATCCAGCGGTCGCGAATCGCAGCATGTCCATTTTAGAAGTACCCCTGCTTCTTCCGGTCTTCCATCGCCGAGTCGCTCACGCGGTCGTCGCCGCGCGTCGCGCCGCGCTCTGTGATGCGGGTCGCCGCGACCTCCTCGATGATCTTCTCGAGTGTGTCGGCGTCTGACTCCACGGCGGCCGTCAGCGTCGCGTCGCCGACGGTGCGGTAGCGCACGCGGCGCGTGACGACGTCCTCGCCTTCCTTCGGCTGCGCGAAGCGGTTGGCCTCGAACACCATGCCGTCGCGCACGAACGTCTCGCGCTCTTCCGCGAAGTAGATGCGCGGGATCTCGACGCCGTCTTCCTTGATGTACTGCCAGATGTCGAGCTCGGTCCAGTTCGAGATCGGGAAGACGCGGATCGATTCTCCCGGGTGCACCCGGCCGTTGTAGAGGTTCCAGATCTCCGGACGCTGGTTCTTCGGGTCCCACTGCCCGAAGTCATCGCGGAAGCTGAAGACGCGCTCCTTGGCACGCGCGCGCTCCTCATCGCGGCGCGCGCCGCCGAGCATGGCGTTGAAGCCGTTCTGCTCGACAGTCTCGAGCAGCACCGGCGTCTGGATGCGGTTGCGCGAGCCGTTCGGTTCTTCCTTGACGAGACCGCGATCGATCGCTTCCTGCACGGATCCGACGATCAGCCGCAGTCCGTGCTTCTCGACGAACTGGTCGCGGAAGGCGATGATCTCGTCGAAGTTGTGTCCCGTGTCGACGTGCACGACCGGAAACGGCAGGCGTGCCGGCGCGAAGGCCTTCATCGCGAGGTGCAGCATCACGAGCGAGTCTTTACCGCCCGAGAACATGAGCGCGGGCTTCTCGAGCTGCGCGACCACCTCACGGATGATGTGAATGGACTCGGCCTCGAGCTCCCTGAGCTGCGAGATCGAGAATTGGGTCTCGGCAGACACCGTTCTCCTTTCCGTCCGCCAGCGCTCAGAGCGCCGCGCGGATCGCGGTCATCACGTCGTCCCGGATCTCAGGTCGGCACACGACCAGATCGGGAAGGTACGGGTTGGGCTGGTTGTAGACGAGGTCGCTGCCGTCGAGGCGCGACGTGTGCAGGCCGGCCGCGCGAGCGACGGCGACGGGTGCCGCACTGTCCCACTCGTACTGGCCTCCGCCGTGCACGTAAGCGTCGGTCTCGCCGCGCACGACGGAGCAGATCTTCACGCCGGCGGATCCCATCGGCACGAGCTCGGCACCGAGGCTCGCGGACACGTGTTCGACGAGCTCCGGCGGGCGACTGCGACTCACGGCGATGCGAATAGGGCCGTCGCTCTCCGCGGCTCCGCGGGCGGTGTCGACGCCTGCGTCGGTTGAGACGAGGATCTCGTCGGGCCCGCCGAGCGCAACGGCGCCGAGCGTCAGTTCATCACCGATCTGGAGGGCGATGTGCACGGCCCAGTCGTCGCGGCCCTCGCTGAATTCACGGGTGCCGTCGAGGGGGTCGATGATCCACACCCGCTCGGCGCCGAGTCGCGCGTCGCTGTCCGCGGCTTCCTCACTGAGCACGGCGTCGCCGGGCGCGAGGGTCGCGAGCCGCTCGGCGAGGACCGCCTGTGCGCCCTGATCACCGAGATCCTTCAGGGCCTTTCCGTCGAGTTCGGGGTTCTCGGCGCGGATTTCGATGAGGCGCTGGGCCGCCAGGCGCGCGAGTTCGCGCGCGATGTCGGCATCGGTTGTGTCAGTCACGAAGCGGTGATCCCCTGGAAACGGTCGTCTGCAGGGGAGGCGCACTCCCCCAGTTCCTCCGTGACTTTACCCCAGTCGCCTGCAAAATCTGTTCCGCGGGCCGTCATGGAGCGTGACAGGGACGGTTCTCCCGCCTCGCGCTGATAATCTTTCTCCCCATGGATTGGGCTATGGTCTTCGCCGCCCTCGGCATCGGTGTCGTCGTCGGACTCACCGGCATGGGCGGCGGCGCCCTGATGACTCCGATGCTCGTGCTCGGCTTCGGCGTCAGCCCGTTGACAGCGGTGTCAAGCGACCTCATCACGTCCGCCGTGATGAAACCGGCCGGATCGATCGTGCACGCACGCTACGGCACCGTGCACTGGCGGCTCGTGCTGTGGCTCATGATCGGGTCGGTGCCCGCCGCGTTCTGCGGTGCGCTCATCATCTCCGCCGTCGGCGAGCTGACCGGAGTGCAGGCGTTCGTCAAAACCGCCCTCGGTGCGGTGCTCCTGCTCGCAGCCTCGCTCCTCGGGTTCCGAGCCTTCATCGGCATGCGCAACCGCGCCCGCGAACGCCGCGACGGCACGTCGACGCAGCGCAGTGACACCGCCGACGTGCCGGTGAAGATCGTCCCGACCCTCATCGTCGGCGTCGTCGGCGGCCTCATGGTCGGTCTCACCTCGGTGGGCTCCGGCTCGTTCATCATCATCGCGCTGATGATGCTCTACCCGCTGCTGTCGATGAACCGCCTCGTCGGCACCGACCTCGTGCAGGCCGTGCCCCTCGTGTTCGCGGCCGCGATCGGCCACCTGTTTTTCGGCGATGTGCACTGGGAAATCGTGATCCCCCTCATGATCGGCAGCGTGCCGGGTGCACTCATCGGAGCCCGGTTCTCGTCGGTTCTGCCCAGTGGCATCGTGCGCCGCGCCCTCGCCCTCGTGCTGCTCGCCGCCGGCCTGCGCCTGCTCAATGTCGACATCACCTGGACCATCGCGGCCGTCGCGGTCGCCTTCGTCGCCGCGACGTTCGGCTGGATGGGCCTGCGCAAGGCGAACGGCCTCGAGCCCACATGGCATCAGGAGCACAAGAACCACCCCGAGGAGAACTCATGATGGACGTGCCCGCCACGCTCTCGGCCGCCCAGCTGCGTCAGGTCGAACTCGCCCTCGCGGGTCTCGACGAGGGTCAGTTGCGCCTCGAGCTCACCGGGATCGACGTCACAGACGGCGACACCGTCGTGCTCCACGATGAAGAGGGCACCGACGTCGCCGAGATCGCGGAGATCACGGTCGAACACGTCGACCCGCCGCGTGATGAGATCACGCAGCTCGGATCCGGGCAGGCCCCGCCGCTTCCCACCATCGCGGTCGTGACGGGGACCGCCACTGCCCGCCGCCCGCTCGGGCACCGCGACCGCGCCGACCTGCGCGTGGTCCGTGGATCCGCCCGCACCCCGCACGCCGTTCTCGTCACCGGAACCGTGCCGGGGCCCGACGACGAGGGCTGGCAGCAGCATCCCGGCGACGCCATCGTGCTCGACCGCGGCGACTCGGCCGCGCTCGCCCGCGCCGTGACCGCCGTCGAGGCCGCCGGCCGCCGCGCCGTGATCCTCCCCCACACCACCGACTCCGACGACGAGAACGCGCGCATCGCGACCCAGCTCGTCGCCGACGATGTCAGCGTCTGGCAGACTCCCGCCCCCGCCTCGTCAGGTCGCGTGGTGCTGCTGACCGGGCTCAGCGGATCCGGGAAGTCGACGATCTCGAAACTGCTCGTGCAGCGCCTCGCCGAGACGGATCCGCGCACCACGACGCTGCTCGACGGCGACGAAGTGCGCCAGATCCTGTCGAAGGGTCTCGGCTTCTCGCTGCACGACCGCATGCTCAACGTGCAGCGCATCGGCTGGGTCGGCGCCCTCGTTGCCCGGCACGGCGGCATCGCGGTGTGCGCCCCCATCGCCCCGTTCGAGGCGATGCGTGTCGAGATGCGCCGCCGCGTCGAGGAGTTCGGGCGCTTCCTGCTCGTCCACGTCTCGACACCGCTCGAGGTGTGCGAGGAGCGCGACCGCAAGGGCCTCTACGCGAAGGCCAGGGCCGGCGAGATCCCGGCGTTCACCGGCATCAGCGACCCGTACGAGATCCCGCCGCGCCCCGACCTCACGATCGACGCCTCCGTCGTCTCCCCCGACGACGCGGTCGACCGGATCCTCGCCGCGCTCTCCGAGCTCGACGCCCGCTGAGCGCGCCTCAGTCCGTTCGCGCGCCCTCCGCGACGCGCGCCTTCTCGAGGCGACTCGCGGCGAGGTGCGCCCGCACGCTCCACGCGACGGCTCCGGCCCACACCAGCGCGATGACGACGTAGACCGTCCAGGCCACGGGCGCTGGCGCCGCGATCCAGTCACTCCGCAGCAGCGTGCGCGAGTTGGTCAGCACGATGAGGCCGCCGACGAGGGATCCGAGGATGCGCGGCGGCACGTGCCGAACGAGCCACGCGGCGATCGGGGCCGCGATGAGGCCGCCGATCAGCAACGCGAGCGCCCACGACCAATCGATGCCGACACCCGATAGCCCGAAGAAGAATCCGATGCTCGCCGCGACCGCGACGAAGAACTCGCTCGTGTCGATGGTGCCGATGACCTTACGCGGCTCCATCCGTCCGCTCGCGAGCAGCGCGGGGGTTCCGACGGGGCCCCACCCGCCTCCGCCCGTGGCGTCCATGAAGCCGCCGACGAGCCCGAGCGGCACGAGGAATCGACGGCGCAGGGGACGCTCGCTGCGCGTCGGGAGCCCCTGCACGGTGAACCGCAACAGCACGTAGATGCCGAGCCCGAGGAGGATCGTCGACATCACCGGCTGGGCGAGTTCGACCGCGAGCCACGAGAGGAACGTCGCACCGACGAACGCGCCGACCGCGCCGGGGATCCCGACCCTGGCGACGACCTTCCAGTCGACGTTTCCGAAACGCCAGTGAGCGGCGCCGGACGCGAGTGTCGTGCCGATCTCCGCGAGGTGAACCGTCGCGGACGCGGCAGCGGGGTTGGTGCCGATGGCGAGCAGCAGCGTCGTCGAGGTGACGCCGTACGCCATGCCGAGGCTTCCGTCGACGAGCTGTGCGCCGAGCCCGACGAGCGCGAGCAGTATGAGCGTGTTCATGGCGACGAGCATATCCTACTAATTCCGTCGGATTACCGCGGATTACGAGCCGCAAGGAGCGCGAGGCGCAGCAGTGGCCGCCGCTACTCCTGTTCCCAGGCCCCCGGATCCGCCACGAGGTTCGCGATGTCGTTCGGCAGCCGGCCGTCGGCGAGGTCGGCGAGGGTGACCGATTCGAGCACCGCCCGCACGTTCGCCCGCAGCGCGACCCAGACGTTCACCAGCGGTGTCGCCGTGCCCCGCAGCTCCACGTCCGACGGCCGGTCGTCCCGCACGTAGACGAGCGGGCCTTCCACGGCGCGGATCACGTCAGCGACCGTCACGTCCTCGGGCGCGCGAGCCAGGCGATGGCCGCCGCGCGCACCGCGCTGGCTGAGGATGATGTCGGCACGGCGCAAATCGGGCAGGATCCCCTCGAGGAAGCGCCGCGGGATGTCCTGCCCGGTGGCGATCGCCTCGGCCGACAGCGGCGCGTCGTCGGGGCGCACCGCAAGCTCGAGGCAGGCGCGGACGGCGTAGTCGCCGCGGGCGGAGATTCGCATACCTCGATTGTCTCGGATGACACTGTCTTTCTTCCGCCGACTCGCGCTTCCCGATATACGGGGGACACGACCCTAAGATGGTGCGAGATGTCAGCAACAAGGGGAGATGTGTGCTGAGACTTCAGGACGACCCGTCGTTCCTCGACTCGCGATCGACCCTCGAGATCATGCTGATCCTCGGCGTCGTCGCGGTCGCGGCGCTGGTCGTCGCTGCGCTCGCATTTCGCGTCAGATCGCGCTGGCTGTTGGCGGCGACGCTGGCACTGGGCGTCGTGCAGTTCTTCGGGCCGTTCGGCTTCACGTCGTTCGCCCTGCTCATCACGTGCACCCTGCTACCCGTCGCGTTCTGGCGCACGCGCGACGATCGGCGCACGCTGCGATCCGGCGCGACGATCTGGGCGCTGTTCCTCGCGGCGCTGGCCGCCTGGCAGGCCGTGTCAGTGCTGTGGTCGGAGAAACTCGGATCCGCTGGTTACGGGGTGGTCTTCAGTGTCGCGCTGCTCACCGTGTTCCTGCTGGCGCGCGACGTGATCCGCCGCGATCCGGCCGGAACGCCCGTCGCGCTCGCGGTCGCCTCACCGTTCGTGATCATCTCGGCCCTCATCGTGATCGTGTTCCGGCTCTGGCCGCCGCTCGAAGGGGCGTACCTCCGGTCGCCGATCGCGACGCTGTTCACCGAGCCCGACGTGATCCTCGTCAGCGATGCCGAGATCGCGATCGCGCTTGACCCGATCCGCACCCTCGGGCTGTTCGCGGGCGAGGCCATGCCGCGGCGCGAGTCGCACCCGTTGCTGCCGCGCCTCTTCACGCAGGACGACCCGACGCACTACCAGAACGTTCTCTCGCCCGACAAGGCCGGCGGCCTCTTCCTCAACGGCAACACCGCGTCGCTGTTCTTCGCGATCGCCGCCTGTGCCGCACTCTGGGCTGTCTTCGCCGGTGGGCGGCGCACGCTTCACCTCGTCACGGCCGTCGTCTCGGTCGCCGCGCTCGTGGCCACCGGATCCATGACCGCCGTGCTGCTCGTCGTCGCGCTGCCGGTCGTCGCGCTCTTCGCGCTGTTCGCGGTGCGCCGCCCGGTGATCGGCTGGATTGTCGGATCCATCGCCGTGCTCGTCGCGATCGCCGGTGCCATCGCCGTCGCGACCTTCCGGCCCGGGGCGCTGTCGGCTGGCACCACGCTCGGCGACCGCTTTACGCTGTGGCGCATGGTGGCCGAGGCCTTCCCGCACCGCTGGTTCACCGGATTCGGGTTCGGCAACTGGCGCACCCACATCGTCGACGTCTGGTCGGACTACTTCCCCGGCATCGCGACGCAGGTGTGGCCTCCGCACAACCTCATCCTGCAGGCGTGGGTGGACGCGGGCCTCATCGCGGTCGTGCTCACCGTCGCGCTCGTCGTCGTCGGCCTCGTCGGATCCCTGCGCCGCATCGGCGAGACGCGGCGGCGGCCGATGTTCTCGCGGGCGGCGCTGCGAACAGCGATCGTTCTCATCGGGCTCACGTGGGTGTTCCTGCACGGCATGGCCGACACGACGTTCTTCGTCGGAGACAACCACACGCTGCCGTTCGTCGCCGTGCTCACTGCGCTGGCGTTGACGCCGGTGGGTGGCGCCGGTGCTGCTTCTGGCGCGCATGCTTCCGCGGGGTCTGGGGCGAAGTCTCGTAAGGTCGACGCGTGACCACCTACGTCTACTACCCGAGGGGCCTCGCCACCGGCGGCCCCGAGGCGCTGCACCAGCTCGTCGACTCGCTGCGGCGACAGGGGCGCGAGGCGTTCCTCGTTCCGATCCCCGGCACGACTGCGACGCCGCGCGCCGAGCGCTATGAGCACTACGACGCGCCGGAAGCGAACGGGGTGGTCGACGCGCGCGGCAACGAGGTCATCGTGCCCGAGACGCAGGCACTGCTGCTACGCGGCCTGCGGCGAGCGCGCGGATACGTGTGGTGGTTGTCGATCGACTATGCCCCGCGCTTCGTGATCGAACGCGACGCGACGTCGCTGCTGCCGATCGAGCGCGGGCGCAATCAGCGCGCACCGCTGCTGCAAGTGCGCGCGGCCAAGCGCTTCCTACGGGGCCTCACGAGCGGCGAGGATCGCGTGCTGGCCCGCAGCGGACACCTCGCCCAGTCGCACTACGCGTGGAGCCACGTGTTCGCCCACCTCGGCCGAGCCGGATCCATCCTCAGCGACTACACGCCGCTGTCGTCGTCCGCGGTGACGGCCGAGGGGCGGATCCCCCGCATCGCTTACAACCCCGCGAAGTCGCGCGCCATCATGACGGAGTTCTCGCGGCGCTGGCCGGGCATCGAGCTGCTGCCGCTGCAGAACATGACGCGCGACCAGGTCGACGACGCCCTGCGCACCTCCCTCGTCTACCTCGATCTCGGCGCGCACCCCGGCAAAGATCGCTTCCCTCGTGAAGCCGCGGCCATGGGATCCGTGGTGCTCGTTGCCAACCGCGGCGCGGCGGCCAATGGCGTCGACGTGCCGCTTCCACATGAGCACAAGGTCGAGGTGCGCCCCGACATCGTGCAGAACGCCAAGCGCGCCTACGACCGCGTGCTCGCGGATCCGGCCGCCGCGTTCGAGGCGCAGGCCTCCTACCGCGCGCGCATCCCCCACGAACGCGCCGTGTTCGACGACGAGGTCGCCGCGATCTTCATCCACGGCATCGAGGGCTCTGACGGGGCGCAGCCGGCGCGTTAGATCAGCGGCGGGAGAGCATCGACGTGACGCGCAGGCGCCCGGAGTGGATCCACACGTCGGAGTATTCGATGGGACGCCCGTCGGCGAGATAGGTGACCTGCTCGAGGTACTGCACCGGTGACGACTCGGCGAGATCGAGGTAGCGCGCCACGATCCCGTCGGCAGCGCGCGCACTGAACGTTCGACGAGCAGACGCGATCTTGAGCCCGAACTGCCGTTCGAGCGTGCCGAACAGGCTCGTCGTCGCGAAATCGACGCCCTCGATGCCGGGCGCGAGATCGGCGCGCACGTAGTTGTAGAGGAGCGCGACGGGCCCTTCCGCCGTGCTGCGGCGGCGCACGAGTTTCAGAACCGCCCCACCTCGCGCGACGTCGAGCAGGGCGGCGATGGGGCGCGGCGGGTCGATCAGCACGGCTTCAATAACCTCGGTGTCGGTCTCGATGCCCTGCTTCGCGAAATCCTCCGTCAGCGTGCTCAGCTTCTGGGCAATCGCCGGTTCGATCGTCGTCGACGTCACGAAGGTCCCACGCCCGCGCACCTGCTTGAGCAGACCTTCCTCGATCAGCGTGGTCAGCGCGCGCCGCAGCGTGCCCCGGCTGACGCCGAGCTCGCCCGCGAGATCCGGTTCGCTCTTCAGGCGATAGTTCGCCGGCCACTCTCCGGAGGCGATGCGGGAGCGGAATCGATCTGAGATCTGAGCGTGGATCGCCACGGGAAGCTCGCGCTGGATCTCGCTCCCGATCACGTCACCCTGTTCCGCCACTCTCGCTCCTCACGCATCGCCTCTCTACAAGTATCACCGCCTGCCCAACCGAGCCGGGCAGGCGGTGAGACTCTTCCGGTCAGTAGCTCACAGTCGAGTCATCGCCGGTGTCGCTGATGATCGACGTGCCCGCGCTCGTTCCGAGAAGCACGGCGCCCGCACCGATCAGCTCGAGAGCCTGGTGATAGGTCTTGATCGACCCCGACGCCTTCACCTTGACGCCCTCACGTGCGCGACCCACCAGGTAGCGGATGTTGTCAGGGCTCGCCGTCTCGATCTGGCCGCTCGACGCGTTCTTCAGGAACGCGGCGCCTGCCTCCATCGCGAGGTCGACGGCGGCATCCTTCTCCGACTCAGTCAGCAGCGGCAGCTCGAGCATCACCTTGACGGGGATCCCGCTCGCCTTCACGACGCCCGCGATGTCATCGCGGAACGCGTCGTACAAGCCGCTCTTGAGCCAGCCGACCTGAACGCCGATGTCGAGCTGCGTCGCGCCCAGCTTGGCGATCGCTTCCGCCTCCGCTGCCTTGCCCGCGCTCGTCATCACTCCGACGGTCGGGAAGTCGAGGGCCGACGCGATCTCAACGCCCGTGCCGGCCAGTTCCGAGGCGACCTCGCGGATCCAGGACGCGGGAATCATCGCCGCGTTGAATCCGTGCTCCGCCGCCTCACGAGCGTGCGCGATCATCTCGTCACGGGTGGCCCCGGGTTCGATCTTGGTGTGCTGGATGTAGGGCGCCAATTCGGCGGGCGACAGCGAGAGCGCAGCGGGCGCAGTGGTGTCAGTCATGTTCTTCTTTCTCTGTATTTCGGGTTCTAGAGCTTCGATGCGTAGTAGTCCGGCGCGATGATGCCCTCGCCGCCGAACCAGCGCGGCACGTCGACACCACAGAAGAGGCCGATGTTGCCCCACGGCTCGAATGCCCCGGTTCGGACGATCACCTTCGCCTGCTGCGCGAGCTCTCCGAGCATGTCGGCGTGGCTGCGCGTCGTGAACTCCGCGTCCGTGAACTCCTGCTGAAGCCACTCATCGAGGCGGGGGTTGTTCGAGGTCACATCGTCAGCCCGCACGACGCCCTCGACGACCATCTCCGCGGAGATCAGTTTCAACACGGTGCGGAGGTCGGGGAGGTTCTCCGCGATGGCGAGGTCGACCCGATGCGCACTTCGCGGGATCGGGAAGCCGGCGTCGACGACCATCAGGAGGTCGGTGTGCCCGAGCGTCGCAAGCGCGCCGCTGAGCTCAGCATTGAGAATTCCGTGTCGTTTCATCACATTCCTTTCGTCGGGGTGAGTTCATCGGCGGTTGCGTTCGTCGCGAGCGCCATGATCGTCTCTTCGGTCGCGTCGTTCGACTCCACAACGCCAGCCACCTGTCCTTCACGCATCACGAGGATCCGATCGGTCGCGGTGAGCAGTTCCGGCAGGTCAGACGACGAACAGACGATCGCGACGCCTTGCTCCGCCAGCTCGAAGAGCTGTTCGTAGATCTCGACCTTCGCGCCGACGTCGACGCCGCGGGTCGGCTCGTCGAGCATCAGGACGTCCGGCCGGATCGAGATCCATCGCGCGAGCAGCGCCTTCTGCTGATTGCCTCCGGACAGGCTCGTGATCGGCTGGCCGAGGCCGGCGGTCTTCACACGCATCCGCGTCGCCAATCGCTGCGCCGACTGCGCGATCTTGCCCTTCTTGAGCATGCCGAGCGTCGAGTTCGCACGCGTTCCGAGCACGCCGATGTTGTCTCCGACCGACATCGTCGTGAGGATCCCCTGCGCGCGCCGCTCGCCAGGCAGAAAACCGAGCTTGTGCCGCACACTGGCGATCGGGGACCGTGACTCGTAAGCCGTCCCCGACAGCCAGACCTGGCCGGCTGTCCCTCGATCCGCCCCGAAGATGTTCGCCAGCAGCTCGACGCGACCCGAGTCCGGCAGTCCAGCGATCCCGACGATCTCGCCGGGCCGGACGTCGAACGAGACGTCGCGATGGCGACGGCCGCTCAGCGCATCGATTCGCAGCGCGGGCGTCGCCTGCGGATCCGTGCTTCTGTTCTCGCGCCCGTCGAACTTTTCGAGTTCACGGCCCACCATCGCGGCGACCACGTCGTCCGGGCCGACCTCCTCGCGCCGCCATGACGCGACGTGTCTGCCATCGCGCAGCACCTCGAGGCGATCGCAGAGCTCGAAGATCTCCGGCATTCGGTGCGAGACGTACACCATCGTGGTGCCCTGTGCCTTGAGCTTCGCCATCAGCACGAACAGCCGGTTCGCCTCAGCGGGGGTGAGCATCGCTGTCGGCTCGTCGAGGATCAGCACCTTGCATCCGCGCGCAACCGACCGCGCGACCACGACGAGCTGCTGGATCGCGAGATCCAGCTGCCGGACGTTCGCCCCGGGGTCGATGTCGAGGTCGAGCTCGGCGAGCAGCGCCCGCGCACGGGCGTGCATCTGCCGCTTCGACGGGAAGAGGCGAGACCCGGGCTCGATGCCGGCGAGGATGTTCTCGGCGACGGTGCGATCCTGCAGCAGCGACAGCTCCTGCGGCACGATCGCGATGGAATGCTTGGTGAGGACCGTGTTCGGGTCGAAACTCTCCACCTCCGCGCCGTCGACGCGCACCGATCCGGAGCTCGGCGGCTGCAGACCCGCAAGGATCTTCAGCAACGTCGACTTTCCCGCGCCGTTCTCACCCACCAGACCGGTGACCTCACCTTCGACGATGTCGAAGCTCACGCCGTCGAGTGCGGTGACCGGACCGAACTTGCGAGTGAGGTCGCGGACTTCGACGAGGGGCGAGACGGCACTCATCAGTCCTCCACCGTGGCTTCGTCGAGGTTGTCCTTGGTGATGATCTGCGCGCCGGTGTCGACGCTTTCGATCGCCGTGCCGTCGGTGAGGTACTCCGCGAGGACCTTGACTGCCTGGTATCCCTGCTCGGTGGGGTTCTGGCTGATCGTGAATGTCACGACGTCGTTGCGGATGTAGTCGGCGGTGGTCGAGAGCAGGTCGAATCCGACCATCGAGATCTCGCCCGTCTTGCCGGACTGCGACAGCCACTTCGCGGCGGCCGTCGTGGAGCAGCAGTCGAGGCCGGCGATCCCGACAACGTCGGACTGCCCGGACATGGTCGATTCGACGGTGTTGTACGCCTCGCTCGGCTCGTTGCCGACGTTCACCGGACCGACGATCTCGAGGTCGGTGTCTGCAAGCGCACTCTCGAACCCGCCGAAACGGTCGTGCGACCAGCCGGCGCCCGTGTCGAGCGAGAACACGACGACCTTGCCGGACGGGTTGTCACCGAGAGATTTCAGCAGCTCCTCCGCCTCGGCCTCGCCGGACGCCTTGAGGTCCTGCCCGACGAAGCCCATCTGGTCGGATCCGGGGTTGTCGGTGTTGAACGAGATGATCGGGATGCCCGCGCTGTGCGCCTGCGAGATCACGGGCTTGAGCGCATCGCTCGACGCAGATGAGACGGCGAGTCCATCAACGGCCTGCTGCTGGATCAGGGTCTGCAGCTCCGAGACCTGCTTCGCCGCATCGCCGCCCGTGGGGCCGATCAGGCTGACGTCGGCGCCGAATTCCTCGGCGGCCTCTTCCATTCCCACCTTGATCGGCGTCGCGAACGCGAGAGACGGGTCGTGGTAGCTGAGCTTGATCCGCAGCGGCTCGCCGCTGTCGACGCGCTCCTGGATGTAGTCGGCCAGCTCGAACTCGCTGTCGTCCGACGCCGAGCTCGCGGGGGTGATCGCCGCGCATCCGGCAATCAGAAGTGCGCCGGTCAGCGCGGCTGCGCTGGCTGCCATGAGGCGTCGGGCGGTTGTCTTGAGAAACATCGGTCCTCCTTTGGTCCGGGATAACGAATGGCGCATGATCCTGCGCGGGTGGATGGCGTTACGCCTTCGATTTGCGTCGGCGCTGCCAGGTATCGGTCGCGACGGCGGCGACGATGACGAGACCGGTGACGACGGTCTGCCAGAACGACGAGATGCCGTTGATGTTGAGGATGTTCTGCAGCAGGCCGATGAACGTGACGCCGATGATCGTGCCCCACATCGTGCCGGAGCCGCCGAACAGCGCCGCGCCACCGATGATCACGGCCGAGATGACGGTCAGCTCGAGACCGGTTCCCGTGACGCCCTGCACGTACGAGAGGAACGACAGGCCGAGCACGCCCGCGGCGGCGGCCGTCAGGCCGGCGATCGTGAAGGCGGCGAGCTTGACGCCCTTGACGCTGATGCCGACGAGGCGCGCAGCTTCGGGGTTGCCGCCGACCGCATACGTGTTGAATCCGAAACGCGAGCGGGCGAGGAGCAGGACGCCGATCGCCGCGATCACCGCGAAGACGATGAGCTGCATCGGAATGACACCGAAGAGATAGCCCTGTCCGATCAGGCTGAACTCCGCGACGCCCGGCTGGCTCGAGCTGAGCGAGATGGGCGCGCCGTCGGAGATCAGGAGCGCGACGCCGCGGAAGACGCTCAACGTCCCCAGTGTGACGATGAAGCTCGGAACGCCCAGCACGACGACGGCGAGGCCGTTCAGCAGACCGGCGAGCGCGCCCACGGCGAGACCGATGATGACAGCCAGCGTCCAGGTCATGCCGCCCTCGATCGCGAGGCCGGTCGAGATCGCCGCCAGCGCGTAGACGGATCCGACGGACAGGTCGATCTCGCCGTTGACGATCACGAACGTCGCACCGATCGCCATGATGCCGATCTGAGAGATCTGCTGGCCCACCGACAGGAGGTTCCCTGCCTGCATGAAGCTCGGCGACAGCACCGCGCCCAGCACGAAGAGGAGCACCAGTGCGGCGAACACTCCTGCCTCTCGCGCGTGAAGGAGCTTTCGCGGGTCGAACGAGGCGCGCCGTGGCGCGGTCGCGGTAGCAGCGGTCACAGGGATTCTCCGTTCGTGAGGTTCAAGTCCTGCCGTCTCGGCAGTGCAGGGACGACGCCGTCGGTCGCCACGGCGAATGCCCCTGCGCGCGCGGCGAAAGCGGCGGCGTCGGCAAGCGTGTGTCCTTCGGCGACGCCGACCGCGAGTGCCGCGTTGAACGCGTCCCCCGCGCCCGTCGTGTCGACGACGTGCGACGCGCGGACGGCAGCGATCTCCTGCATCGTTCCGTTCTCGATGACGATCGCCCCCTCCGAGCCACGCGTCATGATCACGGCCGCGTCGACGCGATCCGCGATGGCCTTCGCGACGTCGGCGTCGGAGGTCGTGGCATCGTCCGTGCCGAGGATGACGCGGGCCTCCGTCTGGTTCGGCGTGATGATGTCGACGTTCTTGAGCGCGTCATCCGGCAGCGGCTGCGCGGGCGCCGGGTTGAGAATCGTCGTGACGCCGAGCTCGCGTCCGATGCGGAGCGCGGCGACGACGGCGTCGATCGGGATCTCCATCGACACGAGCACGACGTCCGCCTGCGCGATCTCGTCGCGGAACGTCTCGACGTCGCTCTCGCTCAGACGGTCGAGGGCGCCCGGCGCGATCGCGATCCGGTTCTCTCCCGACGGCTCGACCATGATGAACCCGGCCATCGTGGGAGCGTCGGTGAACTCGACGACGCGCGACGCGTCAACGCCCTCGTCCGCCCACAGTTCGCGGGCGGCGCGGCCGTAGTCATCGGCGCCGATAGCGGTGAGGAAGCGGACGTCGGCACCGAGCCGGGCTGCACCGATCGCCTGGTTGGATCCCTTGCCGCCCGGGCCGGCCTCGAACGTGCCGCCGGTCAGGGTCTCCCCCGCGTCAGGCATCCGCGGCACCCGCATGCTGAGCCCCACGCCGTAGCTTCCGATCACTGCAATCTTCATCGATGCACACCCATTTGTATGTGGACAACTATGTACATGAAAAGTATGCAGTGAGGCCGAAGCGATGTCAACGCGAGGCCGAGTGGCGCCGCCGTTCGGGAGGAAGTTTTTGTTTTCGGAGGGCCAGATCGCTGTTTCGCCGCCTGTCGCTCGCAGTCTCACTCCGCTAGCTCGCCGTTTCACCACCGCGTCAGATGGTCGTGACGAGCGCCCGACGCTCGTCTTCACCGCCCCGCTCGTCCGGCACACGTCGCGTCCTTGCCGAGGGGCGGAGAATCTGGCGAGATCTAGCCGAATCGCACTTTAATTCGAGCCACTCGGCGAATTTCGAGCCACTCGCCGAATGATTCCCCTCCGGCGGGGCCGCTCCGCGCCGCCCGCGCGTCAGCGGCCGCGGAGGGCGCGGCGCACCTTGCGCATGCCACTCTGGGCCGGCGGCAGGTCGTGCGTGAGCATCGCGTCGATGTCGCTCGGGTGCGCGCGGCGAGCCGACTGGATCCGTGCCCGCTCGCGCAAGCCGTGACCGCGGGCGAGACGAAGCCCACCGATGAGGCCCAACCAGGCAGGCTTCGCGGATCCGGTGAGCGTCGCCTTCGCGAGCATCATCGTGAACAGGATCACGAATCGCGGCACGATCATGCGCCGCAGCCCGACCGGCACGTTCTTCACGAGCAGCAGCGGCAGGTTCTGGAAGTTCTGGCGCACGGTGAAGCCGGGGATCCGCCCGCTCGTCGCGCCGATCTTGTGGCGCACGACGGCCTCGGGGTCGTAGACGATCGCGTGTCCGGCCAGTCGCGCGCGGAATCCGATGTCGACGTCCTCGAAGTAGGCGAAGAACTTCTCGTCGAATAGGCCGATGTCGCGGAAGAGATCTGTGCGGAACAGTGACGCTCCGCCCGACGCCGAGAACACGGGTCCGCCGGCGGGCATCGCGTAGGGGGCGTCGCCGCGGGAGCGCGGGAAAGGCATCCCCCACGTACTGATTGCGTCGCCGGCGGTGTCGATCGTGCCATCGAGGTTCGGATCCTCGCTCGCGCGCAACATGAGGCCGGTCGCGACCATGGCACCCGTGCGCTCGAGGGCCTCGTCGAGCTTGGCGAGCCAGTCAGGGTCGGGCACGGCATCGTTGTTGAGCAGCGCGACAGCGTCGTAGCCCTCGGCCATCGCGCGGCGGATCCCCACGTTGACGCCGCCCGCGAACCCCAGGTTCTCGGGCTCCTCGTGCAGGGTGACCCTCGCGGCGCGTTCGCCGAGCGTCTCGGAATTGCGCGGCGGTCTCGAGGATCCGGCCGTATCGCCGCCTTCTCGGCGAATTTCGAGATGCTCGGCAAGGCCAGCGTCGCGCCTGATGGCGGCGCCATCCCCGAGACGCGAGGCAAGGCCAGCTGGCTCCACCCGCTCGCGCAGGCGGGCGACGTCGTCGCCGACGGATCCGTTGTCGATGACGAGCGCGTCGAAGTCATCGTGCGTCTGACGGTCGAGCGCGTCGAGGCAGGAGAGGGTGTCGTCCACGCCATTCCAGTTGAGCACCACCACGAGTGTCCGCATGCGCTTCCCTCCGTCCCCTCCACTTTGACGCATCTTGCATATGAATCTGCGCAGTCACGTGCGTCTGCGGCGAATGAGAATCATCGCGACCTGCACCAACAGCACGCACCCCTCGGCGGCGGCGAGCCCGATCGCGCCACCGAGCGCCCCGAGTTGGCCGGCGAGCAGCAGCGAGGCGGGCACGCCGACGACGGCGCCCACGACGACGCTGGCGAACACGGCGCGCGGCAGGCCCCACGCGATCAGCACGTGCCGCCCGGTCGCGGTCGACATCGACAGGCAGAAGGTGGCGATGCCGAAGAGGATCGCGGTGGGCCGGTCGATGACGTGGTCTTCGAACAGCAGCCCCGTCAGCCACGGTCCGAGCAGCGCGAACGCCGCGAAACCGACCAGGCCGAGCACGGCGTGCAGCAGCAGCGCGCGCCGGACGCGATGGCCGAAGTGCGCCCGGTCGTCCTCGACGACCCACCCCTGCAGAGCGTTGCCCTGGGCCCCGACGACGGTCTGCCCCATGCGCCACAGCTTGTCGCCGGAGATGTAGACGCCCGTCTGCGCCGTGGTGGTGCCGAGCGTCACGATCGAGACGGCGAGCGCGGTGTAGGCGCCGCTGACGACCTCGGTACCGGCGGCCGACAGCTGCCGACGGGCGAAGCGCAGCGAGTCACGCCATCCGGTCACGAGGTCGCGCGGCGTCACGGTGCGCAGGACGTAGGCTCCGATGCCGCCCACGATCGCCACGATGAGCAGCGTCGGATACGCCCACACGAGACCGTCGCCGCCGGTCACGACCAGCGCTGCGCCCGCCGCGGTCGCGAGGGCGCGCGGCAGGAGTTCGAACCCGATCAGCGGCAGCGGCGTGCCGAGCCCGATGAGATACCAGCTCGAGGTCAGCCCGCCGAGTGTGATCGCGATCGCCATGAGCAGCGACTCGAGGCGTGCGCCCTCGGGGGCGAGCAGCCAGGCGAGTACGGATCCGACGACGATCGCCGGCGCGACGAGCACGAGCCGCGCGCGCGTACCGCGGGCGAACAGAGCGGCACGGTCGGCGGCCGGGGCGAGCGCGACGAGCGTCGGGCCCTGCACGTTCAGGCCGAGGGCAACGGCGAGCGCGAGGAACCCGCCGATCGACTGCCCCACCCCGATCGCGACCCACGAGGCGTCGCCGGCCGCGTACGCGATCACCGGCAGGATGAGGAACGGAATCAGCGCCGAGAACGCCGGGATCGTCGAGAAGCTCAGCAGACGGCGAGTGAGAGACATGTCACCTCGCCCGGGCGCGTGTCGATCGCACGGCCATCACGCCCGCCAGTATCCCGCCGAGCGCATGCGAATGGACTGCAGCATGCCGATCGTGCGGTCGATGCCCTCCAGGGGGATCTGCGGACGCTCGACGCCCTTCGCGGCGCGCCATCCCTGGATCCGCCCGACCAGCGCCGAGGGATCGCGCTGCAGCACGAGGCGTCGCACGCAGACGAGCGCCTCGATCGCGAGCGCCATCGCCGCGTGACGCGTGCCGAGAACACCCCACGCGCGCAGCAGGTAGCCGCGCCCGAAGCCCGCCAGGCGCACCTGTTTCGGGGATCCGTCGCCCGCCGAGGCGCCGCCGATGTGCACGCCGCCGGGCACGGCGAGCGCACGCGTGTCGTAGCCGCCCGCGCGCAGCCGAAGGGCGAGGTCGAGCTCCTCGCCGTACATGAAGATCCCCTCGTCGAGCAGCCCCACCTCGTCCAGCGCGCGGCGGCGATACGCCGCGACGGCACCGTAGGGGCCGAGCACGAGCGGATCCCGCGGGTCCTGTCGCGACGGATCCGCGCCGTGATAGCGCACGAAGCCCGCGCACGTCGGATCCGCGGTGATGCCCTGCGAATCGATGGATCCGTCGGGCGTCGTCAGCAGCGGGCACACGCTCGCGACGTCGGCGGGCGCCATGGCGAAGGCCTCGGCGATGTCGGCCATGAGTGTCGGCTCGGCGATCACGTCACTGTTGACGAGCACGACGACGTCGGCGGATCCGTGCCGGATGCCCCGGTTGCAGGTCGCGGCGAACCCTCGGTTGGTCTCGTTGCGCAGCAGCGTGAGCTCGGGGAAGGTCGCGACAACGCGATCGGCGGTGTCATCCGGCCCGCAGTCATCGACCACGATGACGTTCACGGGGTGCGTCTGTCGGGTCAGCGCGGTCAGGCACTCCTCGACGTGCTCCCACCCGCCGTACACCGGCACGATGGCGTCGATGGTCACGGCGTGCGGCATGGGAATCATCCTAGGGCGTGTCTCATAATTGGAGCCGTCGCGGACGTGTTGCGGAATGTGGCCGATGGGGCCGGCAATGGACGGTTTGTCAGGGGTCGCGTGCGATGATGAACCTCGTTCGTCTCCGGGAGGAAATGTCGACTCGTGGCTCTGACCAAGCGCAACCGAAACCTGATCTTCATCATCGCCGGTGCCCTCGTGGTGCTGCTCGGCGGCGGCGGGATCGCCTACGCCGCGCTCTTCGCGGGCGACGAACCGCAGCCGGTCGCGACCACGCCGACTCCCACACCGACTCCGACGCCCACTCCCACACCGACGCCGACTCCTGAGAAGCCGGAGCCCGCGGAGATCCCGACATCGACCGCGCTGCACGCGATGATCGACGGCTGGTCCGGCGCCGATTCGAAGAAGATCGCCGACATCATGCCGCAGATCGGCGACGCGGCGTCCGGCCGCATGGCGGCGTACATCGACGCACCGCGCGTGAAGGAAGCGACGACGGCGCTCAGCACCGAGGTCTCGGTCGAGCCGGGCGAGACGTACGAGATCTCAGCGCAGGTGCGCGCGGGCACGCGCGAACTCGAGAAGGCGGCCGCCACGATCCGCATCGGCGACACGAAGATCCCGTTCGGCGAGGTCAACGGCGACTGGAGCGAGATCACCGGAGAGTTCACGGCACCGGACGGCGAGGACACGGCGACGATCGAGATCCGTGTGCAGGACGCCGTGTCAGCGCTCGGCATCGACGATGTGACGATGACGCCCGCCTCGGGCGGCGACAACATCGTTCCGAACGCGTCGTTCGAGAACGTCTCGGGCGAGTGGGGCATCCTCAACGACTCGCTCATCCTGCGTGAGACCGGCGCCGCGATGGGCGTTGCACTGCCCGACGGCGACGCGCAGTGGTCGGTGACGACCTCCGACGGCGACGCCGTCGCCGAGGGCACGGAGGAGGTCAAGAACGGCATCGCCCGGATCGGCCTCGACGACGTCACGCAGGGCTACTACACGTTCTCCGTCACCGACTCCGACGGCCGCCAGATCTCGACGCCGTTCGGCGTGGTCGACTACACGGGCACGCACATCACGCCCGACGACCGCTTCGGCGTCGCCACCCACGCCGATCAGAGCTGGTACTTCGACTCGGCCGACGCGATCCGCGCGGTCGGGTTCGGCCTCGCCCGCAACGACGTGCTGTGGGACCAGAACGAGACGTCGCCCGGACAGTACAGCTTCTCGGACCACTACGTGAACGAGTTCGGCAAGTTCTCGTCGCACGGCATCGACCTGCTCGGCATCGTCAACTACGGCAACCCGCTGTACGACGGCGGCAACACCCCCGCCTCCCCCGAGGCGGTTGACGCCTTCGGTCGCTACGCGGCGGCGATCGCGAAGAACTTCGACGTCGCCGGCCTCGAGGTGTTCAACGAGTTCAACCACGACCGGTTCCAGACCGGCTCCTGCGGATCCGCCCCCGAGTGCTACCCGCCGCTCGTGAAGGCGACCGAGAAGTACGTCGAAGAGGTCGACCCCGACATCCCGATCGTCTCCGGATCCACGGCGAACTACGACGGCGACTGGTTCCGCGGCCTCTGGCCGACGGGCGTCATCGAGAACTCCGACGCGATGAGCTTCCACCCGTACAACAAGTGGATCTACGACACCCCGGAGAGCCTGTCGACGGTGGTGCGCGAAGCGAACAGCGACATGAAGGACATCACCGGCACGACGGTGCCGATCTGGATCACCGAATTCGGCTGGACCACCGGCGCCGAGCTGGGCCAGCAGGTGTCGTACGCGAACCAGGCCGAGCGCCTCGTGCGTGCCGAGCTCACAGCCTTCAGCTACGGCGTCGAGAAGTACTTCTGGTACGACCTCGTCAACGACAGCACCGACGGAAACCAGCACGAGGGCAACTTCGGCATCTTCGAGCAGCGACGCGACGGGATCCAGGCCCTGCCCCCGAAGCCCGCCGCCTTCACGCAGGCGCTGCTCATCAACGAGCTCGGCGGCCGCGGCAACCCGGATCGCGTTGATGCCGGGGATGGTGTCAAGACCGCCGTCTTCGGCAAGAATGATGACAAGGTCCGCACCGCGTGGACCCTCGAGGGCGAGCGCGACGCGACGTTCTCGGTGTCGGGCCCAGTCGAGGTGACGACGATGTGGGGATCCACGAAGACGGTCAAGCCGAAGGACGGCAAGGTCACTGTGACGGTGGGCAGCTCCCCGGTGTTCATCAAGGAAAAGTAGAGACGTGGCAGACGAGAACGACCCCTTCGCCGGACTGAGTCGGCGCGAGCTCCGCGAACTGCGGGAGCGTCTCGACCAGGCCGAAGCCGCCCACGACGTGAAGGACGACGCGCCCACGACGGCGCTGCCGCACCTGCGCGACGACGATGGCTCCCCGGACGAGGCCGCGACGACGATGCTGCCGCAGCAGGAGAACAGGGCGTTCGACGAGACCGCACCTGGTGCTGGTGCCGAAGCGGGTACTGGCGCCGCGAGTGCCACAGGCGGTGCGGGTGCCGCGGGCGCGAGTGACGCGGCGACGCCGCCGATGGGAACGCCCGTCGCGATGGCCAGCGCGAGCGACGGATCCGATGACGGTTCGGGGGACGGTTCCGTGAGCGACACGAGCGCCTCGGACGACGACTCCGGCCGACGCTGGACGAAACGCCACACCAAGCGCACGATCATCATCGCCGTCATCGTGCTGCTCGTCTGCGCCGCGTGGCTGGGGATCCGCGCGCTCATGGTGAAGGGTGACCTCGAGGCCGCGCAACGCATCGTCTCGCACGTGCAGCAGGAACCCGACAGCATGGAGGCCTCGCTGCCCGTGCTGGGCGAGTACGCGGGATCCGCCGCGAGCGTGAAGTGGGATCCGGTCTGGCGCATCGCCGAGTTCATCCCGTGGGCTGGCCCGAACCTCAAGGGCGTGCGCCTCGCATCCGAGACGCTCGACGTCGCAACGAACGATCTCGCCGTGCCCGCGCTCGCGGAGATGAACTCCAACAGCGAGGATCCGGTGCTCGAGCGGCTGCTGCCGATCCTGTCGGACGTGCAGCCCGACATCACCTCGCTCGCCGGCGCCGTCGAGGGCGTCGCCGACTCCGGATCCCTCATCGCCCCCGTGCGCAGCGGCGTCGACCTCGTCAACGGCGTGCTGCAGATGGCGGAGCCCGCGATCGGCGTCGCGCCCGGGCTGCTTGGTGCCGAGGAGCCGAAGAACTACCTGCTCGTGTTCATGAACAACGCCGAGTCGGTCGGCCTGGCCGGATCCGCGGCCTCGCAGACGCTCATCAGCGTCGACTCGGGGAACCTCGAGATCACGGCGCAGGCGTCGAGTGGCGACTTCGTGGAGGGGCAGGCGGTCGACGTCGAGGTCGACGAGAGCGCCATCGACCTCTACACCGACTACCTGCGCACGCACGTCAACACGACGCCCTCGCGGCCGGACTTCCCGACCATGGCGGAGCTGACGCGCGCGTTCTGGAACCGCGACATCGGGGATCAGCAGATCGACGGCGTCGTCGCGATCGATCCGATCGCCCTCGGCTACATCCTCGAGGCCACCGGCCCGATCCACATCGAGGAGACCGGCGACACGATGTCGAGCGGGAACGCCGTGCAGATGCTACTGAGCGACGCGTACAGCAGGTACGAGCCCGAGGTGGCCGATGCGTTCTTCGCGAGCGTGGCGGCGCAGGTGTTCGACAAGATCGCGACCGCCGACTTCGACATGCTCACCATGGCGAGCTCGATGAGCCGCGGTATCGACCAGGGATCCGTGCTCTTCCACAGCTTCGACGACGAGACGCAGCAGTTCATCGCCGACGAGCGCGTGTCGGGGATCCTGCCGACCGACAACGAGGAGACCAGCACGGTCGGCGTCTACTTCCGTGACGAGTCGGCGTCGAAGATCGACTACTACATGAAGTCGAACATCGACGTGACGCAGACGTGCTCCGACGGGGGCAGCACGTTCGACGTCGCGACGACGCTGCACCTCGATATCGACCAGGCCTCAGCCGACGTTCTGCCCGACTACGTCAAGAGCGGGACCCCTGGGTGGGGCTCGCAGCGCTTCCGCACCGCCGTGTACGTGTACGGGCCTCCCGGCACGACGCTCGACGAGGTCAGCTTCGAGGGACGCGAAGTCGAGGTGAAGAACGAGGACATCGACGACCTCGGCCGTCCGGTCGCGTTCTTCTGGACCTACCTCGCGCCCACCGAGCTGGCGAGCGTCAACGCGACGTTCTCGGGCGACGGTGAGTTCGGCCCCGCCGCACTGTGGTCGACGCCGATGGTGAACGCCACCACGGGCACCGTCGACGCCTGCGGCGCCGAGTAGGTATCGGCGCCCCTCTTCGGTGGGTCGCCAAAGAATGCGGCCGCGCACGCGCGAAAGCCGCATTCTTTGGCGACCCACCGCCTGACGCGCTCAGCCGAGCCCGCGCAGGTACAGCAGCGCGCTACGAAGCGCGCAGGTAACTGGAGAGCGCGTCGCGGATCACGTCGCTCCGGTTGCGCTGCTCCTTTTCGGCACGCTCGGTGAGTGCGCGGTCGAGGTCCACCGGAAGTCGGACCTGGCGCTTGGGCGACTCGCCTCGCGGGCCAACCGCGCCGACACTGGGCCGCCCGCGTCGGATCGCCGTCTCCAGCTCGGCGAGCTCGTCCTCATCGAGCACCATTTCGATCAGTTGACGTCCACGACGGGAAGCATCCTCTCCGCTGTAGATCTTCGCGTGAGGAGAAACGTCGATGTCTCCGCGTTCGTAACGCGCAGCGCGCTCGTCGTAGGTTTCAGATGCGTCGCCCATGGTGCTTCCTCACTGCCTCTCCGATTTCTCGGCCTTCTGGATCCGACGGATGACGTGCGCACGAGCCTCCATCATGTGAAAGATCCAGATCTCTCGGGCGCCATGGTCAACTTCGGCGAAGACCTCGATCTCGGTTCCGTTGATCGCGGGGCCAATCCAACCGGCTGGATCCGGCTGCGACGAGACCCGCGAATCCTCGAACGGATCGGCGGCCAATCGCGTGCGTCTTATCGCCGCGAGAGCGTCGAACCGGTCGTATCCATGTTTATAGGCGGAGCGTGCGAGGACGATCCGTCATTTGTGAGCTTCGCCATTATTGTACTCCGAATATCCGGTCATGTGTAGTCCAATAATCGAGTGTCGTCTCCCCACTATGGGTGTGTGATCCGACAGTCGAACGCGGACGGGAGCGCGCGCACTCACGCGCAGGCGCCCACCACAGGAGCCTCACGTCAACACACCGACCACCCTGACGGTGAGCCCCTGTGGATCCCCACGTGAGGGTCGCCAGAGTTTGCAGCTCGGGATGCCCCGAAGCTGCAAACTCTGGCGACCCTCAGCGTGTGGGGCCGGGAGTGCCGCGTCAGAACGGGATCTGGCGGGTGGGGGCCGTCGGCGTACGGTCAACGGGGACGCCGAGCTCCTCGAGCACGGCGGTGCGGTTCGGATCCCGCGACGCACGCTGCGTACGGCGAGCGCGTTCCTCTTCCCACTTGGCGCGGGCGAGCACCTTTGCGTCGCGGGCGTGCACCATCGCGCGCAGCGTCGCCGCGATGAGCGTGCCGATCCAGGCGCCGAGGGAGTTGGAGATGATGTCGCGCACATCTCCGACACGATCGCCAAGGAACTCGCTCTGGAACCACTCGATGCCGATCGAGTACGCGGGCAACAGGATGAGTGCGAGCCACCAGCCCCACCCGGGAAGCGCCAGGCCGAGCAAGAAGCCGAGCGGGATGAACATGCCGATGTTCGCCGCGAACTCGAGCTCCATGTAGCCGAAGCTCTCGGGCACGCCGATGCGATGGAGGACGCTCAGCACTCGATCGGCGACGGTATCGACGCCGACGCCGTCGAGGCTCGGGGTCATCGTCACCCACATCACGAACCCGAGATAGAAGATGAAGAGCACCGTCGCGAGGCCGACGCGCAGGCGGCTACGGCGCGGCTTGCGGTCGTCGTCTGCGTACGTCATATGGGGCAGGTTAGACGCTCGACGTCAGCATGAAGCTGAGAACACGGTCACGAAGCGCTTACTCTCCGCCTCAACCGCGGCTCCGGCCACGGCGCAAACCCTGCCTACTACGCTCGGTTAACCGTATGCTCAGATGAATTTTTTCGGAGGCGTAGAATCGGAGGATGGACGGGCAGGAGGAGCGTCGCGTGAGCGATCTGGCGTCGTTGATCGACCCCCGCCTACTCGACCCCGCGGAGGAGCTCGTCACCCGTTCGCATCTGTCGGACGACGACGTGGCGGAGACCGTGGCTGTGCTCGAAGCGATGAGCGCGTGGCGCGGCGTGGAACGGGCCATGAGCGAGCGCTCCCGGCGTTACATGCGTCTCGGTGACACCGACATGCGGGCGCTGCGTTACCTCATCGCCGCGCAGCGCCAGGGCGTCGTCGCGACCCCGGGGGCGATCGCCGCGCACCTCGCTATCTCCCCCGCCGCCACGACGAAGCTCATGGACCGACTGGAGTCCGGCGGGCATATCCGCCGCCGCGCACACCCCGACGACCGCCGCAGCACGGCCATCGACGTGACGCCCGAGACGCTCAGATCGGCGCGCGCCACGGTGGGCCGCAGCCACGCGCGGCGCTTCGAGGCCGTCTCGCAGCTGTCGCCCGCGGACCGCGCGGCGGTACTGCGCTTCTTCGACGCGCTCGTCAGCGCCTCCGACGAGTAAGCGCACCCGCGCCGGCCGCGCGGATCCGCTCGTGCAACGAGAAAGCGGGCGGATCCCGAAGGATCCGCCCGCTTCTCAGCAGGACCGGAAGGGTCTTACTTGATGACGTTCGTCACCGTGCCGGCGCCGACCGTGCGGCCACCCTCACGGATCGCGAAGCCGAGACCGTCTTCCATGGCGATCGGCTGGATCAGCTCGACCGTCATGTCCGTGGTGTCACCCGGCATGACCATCTCGGTGCCCTCGGGCAGCGAGATGACGCCCGTGACGTCCGTCGTACGGAAGTAGAACTGCGGACGGTAGTTCGTGTAGAACGGGTTGTGACGGCCGCCCTCTTCCTTCGAGAGGATGTAGGCCGTGCCCTCGAAGTTCGTGTGAGGGGTCACCGAACCGGGCTTGACGACGACCTGGCCGCGCTCGACGTCCTCACGCTTCAGACCGCGAAGCAGGAGGCCACAGTTCTCGCCGGCCCAGGCCTCGTCGAGCTGCTTGTGGAACATCTCGATACCCGTGACCGTGGTCTTCTGGGTGTCGCGGATGCCGACGATCTCGACGTCGGAGTTGATCGCGAGGGTGCCGCGCTCGGCGCGACCCGTGACGACCGTGCCACGACCGGTGATCGTGAAGACGTCCTCGATCGGCATCAGGAACGGCTTGTCGCGGTCACGGACGGGCTCCGGAACGGAGTCGTCGACGGCCTGCATGAGGTCGACGATCGCCTGCGTCCACTTCTCGTCGCCCTGGAGTGCCTGGTAACCGGACACCTGCACGACGGGAGCGTTGTCGCCGTCGAAGCCCTGCGAGGAGAGCAGCTCGCGCACCTCGAGCTCGACGAGCTCCAGGATCTCCTCGTCGTCGACCATGTCGCACTTGTTGAGCGCGACGAGCAGGTAGGGAACGCCGACCTGCTTGGCGAGCAGGACGTGCTCACGCGTCTGAGCCATCGGGCCGTCGGTCGCCGCGACCACGAGGATCGCGCCGTCCATCTGGGCGGCACCGGTGATCATGTTCTTGACGTAGTCAGCGTGACCAGGGGCGTCAACGTGCGCGTAGTGACGCGCGGGCGTCTCGTACTCGACGTGCGAAACGTTGATCGTGATACCGCGGTCGCGCTCCTCCGGAGCCGAGTCGATCGAGCCGTAGTCACGCTGGACGTTGACGTCCGACGGGTACTTGTCGGCCAGCACCTTCGAGATGGCGGCGGTAAGCGTGGTCTTGCCGTGGTCAACGTGACCGATGGTTCCGATGTTGACGTGCGGCTTGCTGCGCTCGAACTTGGCCTTAGCCACTGGGTCCTCCTCAGGACGTTCGTGGAGGGCACCGGGCGCTGGATGCGACCGGATCCTCCGGGGTTTATTTCAGTCTAATAGAGACGAGTCTGTGTGAAGTTGTGCGTTGTGGATGGGGCCGACCTGACGCCGACCCCACCCCAGAGCCGTCGGGGAGGCGAGTGTTACTCGCCCTTGCCCTTCTGGATGATCTCGTCGGCAACCGCCTTCGGCACCTCGGCGTAGCTGTCGAACTCCATGGAGTAGACAGCGCGGCCGGACGTACGCGAACGCAGGTCGCCAATGTAACCGAACATGCTCGAGAGCGGAACCAGGGCCTTGATGACCTTGACGCCCGCGGCGTCCTCCATCGACTGCACCTGACCGCGACGCGAGTTCAGGTCGCCGATGACGTCGCCCATGTACTCCTCGGGCGTACGGACCTCGACGCCCATGAGCGGCTCGAGCAGCGCGGGGCTCGCCTTCTGGATGGCCTCCTTGAAGCCCATCGAACCGGCGATCTTGAACGCCATCTCCGAGGAGTCGACGTCGTGCGCGGCACCGTCGACGAGCGTCGCCTTGACGCCCACGAGCGGGTAGCCGGCGAGCACGCCGACGTTCATCGCGTCCTGGAAGCCCTGGTCGACCGAGGGGATGTACTCGCGCGGAACGCGGCCACCAGTGACCTTGTTCTCGAACTCGTACACTTTGTCGCCCTCGACCTCGAGCGGGTCGAGACGGAACTGGATCTTCGCGAACTGACCCGATCCACCCGTCTGCTTCTTGTGCGTGTAGTCGTGACGCTCAACGGCCTTGCGGATCGTCTCGCGGTACGCCACCTGCGGCTTGCCGACGTTCGCCTCGACCTTGAACTCGCGCTTCATGCGGTCCACGAGGATGTCGAGGTGCAGCTCACCCATGCCCTTGACGATCGTCTGACCGGTCTCCGGGTTGTTCTCGACGCGGAACGTCGGGTCCTCTTCGGCGAGCTTCTGAATGGCGAGACCGAGCTTCTCCTGGTCAGCCTTCGTCTTCGGCTCGATGGCGACCTCGATCACGGGCTCCGGGAACGTCATCGACTCGAGCACGACCGGTGCGGCCGCGTCGCTGAGCGTGTCGCCCGTCGTCGTGTCCTTGAGGCCGATGACCGCGTAGATGTGGCCAGCGGTGACCGACTCGACCGGCTGCTCCTTGTTGGCGTGCATCTGGAAGATCTTCCCGATGCGCTCCTTGCGGCCCTTGGTCGAGTTGACGATCTGCGCACCGGACTCGAGGTAACCCGAGTAGACGCGGATGTAGGTCAGGCGACCGAAGAACGGGTGCGAGACGACCTTGAACGACAGCGCCGCGAACGGCTCGTCGGCGTCGGCGTGACGCTCGATGATCTTCGACTCGTCCTTCGGGTCGTGCGCCTCGATGGCGGGCACGTCGACCGGCGACGGGAGGAAGTCGACGACAGCGTCGAGGATCGGCTGCACTCCGCGGTTCTTGAATGCCGAACCACAGAACACGGGGAACGCGTCGCCCGCGATCGTGCGCTTGCGGATACCCGACTTGATCTCGTCGATCGTGAGCTCTTCGCCACCGAAGAACTTCTCGAGCAGCTCGTCATCGGCCTCAGCGGCCGCCTCGACGAGCTTCTCGCGGTACTCCTCAGCCTTGGCCTGGAGGTCCGCGGGAATCTCCTGCGTCTCGTACATGGCGCCGATTTCGACGTTGCCCTTAGCATCGCCCGGCCACACGAAGGCCTTCATGCTGAGCAGGTCGACGACGCCGGTGAAGTCGCTCTCAGCGCCGATGGGCAGCTGCATGACGATCGGGGTCGCCTTCAGGCGGTCGATGATCGTCTGAACGGTGAAGTAGAAGTCCGCACCGAGCTTGTCCATCTTGTTGACGAAGCAGACGCGCGGGACGTTGTACTTGTCGGCCTGACGCCACACCGTCTCCGACTGGGGCTCCACGCCCTCCTTGCCGTCGAAGACGGCAACGGCGCCGTCGAGCACGCGAAGCGAGCGCTCGACCTCGACCGTGAAGTCGACGTGGCCGGGGGTGTCGATGATGTTGACCTGGTTGTTGTCCCAGAAGCACGTCACAGCAGCGGACGTGATCGTGATGCCACGCTCCTGCTCCTGCTCCATCCAGTCCGTCGTCGCGCCACCGTCGTGCGTCTCACCGATCTTGTGGTTGACGCCCGTGTAGTACAGGATGCGCTCGGTAGTCGTGGTCTTACCGGCATCGATGTGCGCCATGATGCCAATGTTGCGGACCTTCTTGAGGTCGGTGAGCACGTCTTGTGCCACTTCGATGTCCTTACGTGAGAGATCAGATGAAACAGGAACGTCGGCTCCGGATCGCCCCGGGGACGGATCCGGAGCCGACGTCTGGCGCTGTGGTGATTACCAGCGGTAGTGCGCGAAGGCTCGGTTGGACTCCGCCATCTTGTGCGTGTCCTCGCGGCGCTTCACCGCGGCACCCAGGCCGTTGGAAGCGTCGAGGATCTCGTTCATGAGACGCTCGGTCATCGTCTTCTCGCGACGACCCTTCGCGTAGCTCACGAGCCAGCGGAGGGCGAGCGTGTTGGCACGGTGAGGCTTGACCTCGACCGGAACCTGGTACGTCGACCCACCGACGCGGCGGCTGCGAACCTCAAGCGTGGGACGCACGTTGTCGAGCGCCTTCTTGAGCGTGGCGACCGCGTCGCCGTCCGACTTGGCGTCGACACCGGCGAGTGCACCGTAGACGATGTTCTCGGCGAGTGCCTTCTTGCCGTGGACGAGGATCTTGTTCACGAGCTGCGTGACAACGGGGGCGCCGTATACCGGGTCGTTGACGACGGGGCGCTTGGGTGCGGGACCCTTACGAGGCATCTAACTCAACCCTTCTTTGCGCCGTAGACGCTGCGCGCCTGCTTGCGGTTCTTGACGGCCTGCGTGTCGAGCGCGCCACGGACGATGCGGTAACGCACACCCGGGAGGTCCTTGACACGACCGCCGCGCACGAGCACCAGCGAGTGCTCCTGCAGGTTGTGTCCCTCGCCGGGGATGTAGGCCGTCACCTCGGTGCCGTTGCGGAGCTTCACACGAGCGACCTTGCGCATCGCCGAGTTCGGCTTCTTCGGGGTGGTGGTGTACACACGGGTGCACACGCCGGCCTGCTGCGGGTTCGCCTTCAGAGCCGGCGAGTTCGAGGTCTTCTTCCTCGTCTGGCGGCCCTTGCGAACCAACTGCTGAATAGTTGGCACGTCTCTCCTTGATTCAAATGCTGCACGGTGACAGCAGTGCGTGATGTTTCACGTCGGACCCACCCATGCGAACGAACGCTCACATGTACTGCGATGGGTATGCCGTGGGGGTGGACCTGTTCGCAGGCCTGAACCCTTATGTGTTCGCGCGCACGCGAAAACGCATGTACGCAGACTGACCCATCATACGCGTGCGACACGCCGCCCGCAAACGCCTGCGTGTCACTACCCTGAGTGTATGGAGCGCTCACTGGAGACCCGGGTGAGCCAGGCCGTCGATGCCTGGCTGCGTTGGCTGCCCCGCTGGGAGCCGGCCACGCACCGCGGGCGCCGCTCCCCGTGCTCGCGCTGCTTCGGATCCCCGGTGCTCACCGCCGCGGGAATCGACACCGACACGCCGCACGGCGTGCAGCACGGCCTCTCGACGCGCATCAAGACGATCGTCGACCAGCGTGTCGCGACGTACACAGCCAACAACCTGCCGCTGCTGCAGTCGGAGCTCGATCAGCAGGCGGCGCGCAACAACGCGCGCAGTTACCGGCCGCGCGAGGATCTCGGGCCCGAGTTCGACGGCCTCCCGCTGGATCCCGAGCCCGAGCCCGGCGCGCCCTTCCTCTTCACGATCGCCGACTTCGAGGCCGAGGCCGCTCAGGAGACCCCTCCCCTGCCGCCGCTCTCGGAGGAGGCGAAGCAGTCGCTGCGACGCGAGGTGCACCTCGCCGACGCATTCGCGAACGACGTCGGACGCGAGGTGTGTCGGCTCCTCGAGACGCACCGCCAGCGCGTGCGCGCCGCAGTGAGCGAGTACGTGGATCCGCAGATCGACGCGATGCTCAAGGAGCTCACCAGCTCGCTCGACGCGCCGTTCGACCCACGCGACTTCGGCGCGTAGGGCCTGCTTCACAGTTCGAGCCGTCGCGAGAACGGGGCTGCACGCCGAACCGCCGCTACTCCTCGTCCTCCCACGGCCAGCGTGGACGGTCGGCGCGCGTACGGCGCATCGCGACCGCCGCCCAAGCCGCCATCGCGGCGGTGAGCGCGATGACGGGCGTCACCCATCCGATGAGCACTTCGCCGACCACGCCGATTGCGACGCCGATGTCGCCGGAGTCGATGACCGCCGTCAGCGCGAGCGTGGCGAGATGTGCGAGAGCCGCCCCGATCGCGATGGGGACGACGGACACGTAGCTCGGCCGATCACGCGCGACGGTGCTGCGCACGAGCAGCGCGAACGTCACGAGCGCCACGGCCGCCGCGACGTAGGCGGGGATCAGCCCGACGCCCTGCGTCTCGATCACGTCAGAGTCGGTCAACAGGCTCGCGAAGCCGAGGCCCGCCACGAGCAGCGCCAGGTAGCCGATGCTCGCGAGCGACGTGAGCACGGCATCCGGCAGCTGTTCCCGACTGGTCATGCCTTCATTGTCTCGCCCCGGACGCGATGAGGGCGAAGATCCGCAGATCCTCGCCCTCGTCACCGGTCAGCGCCGTCAGGCGCGCTCGGGACCCTTCGGCCCCTCGGACATGACCTTGTCGTACTCCGCACGCTCCTCTTCGTTCAGCTTGGTGACGCGCGCTCCGCGACGCGACACCCACGAGCCGAACCAGATGGTGACCTCGCGAGCGATGATGAACGCGAGCAGCACCAGCGGGGAGAAGACGAGGTTGCCGAGCAGCGTGACGCCCTCGTCCGAGGTGAGGTTCCAGAACGGCGCCTCGAGGAAGTGGCCCACGATCGCGCCAACGTAGGTCAGCAGCGCGACGATGATGCCGAGCACGACCCACGACCACCAGCGCGCACGGTTCACGAACACGCCGAGCAGCCAGAACGACAGCCAGAACGCCACGACGGTGAACCAGAACGGCGGCGTCAGCAGCACGTCGGTCACGAACGTCGCGGGGTCGGTGGTGCCCTCGCCGACGGCCGCGGTGCCCCAGCCGAGGAACGCCTCCCAGGCGAAGTTCACAACGGCGAACAGCAGCGCGAACACGACAGCTGCCAGGAGACCGATGAGGCCGGCGGCGCCACGGTTGCCGCGCTTACGCGGCGGCTCGGGTGCCTGCACGAAGATCGGACCGGGTGCGGCGGCGGGCGGCGGGGTCGACGTCGCGTGGGGCGTCGCGTCCGGCGCGTCCAGCGTGGCGGGCTGCTGGTGTTGCGGCTCGGAAGCGGAGAACGTCTGCGACGTCGCCGGCTCGAACCAGGGATCCGCGGTTTCGTTCGTCGGCTCGGGCTCGCGCGCGCCAGGAGCGACGGGCGCGGCGGCGGCCGTGTCGGCCTCGAGCCGGTCGAGCTCGGCCGCGAGGGCCTCGTAGTCGGGCTCCTCGTCGGTCGTCTCGGGCGCGGTGACCTCGCCGCGACGGTCGGCGCTCACGGAGCTGTCCGCGGCATCCACACCGGAAGCGCCCTCGGCGCTGAACTCCGTCGTCTGCGGCTCCGGTCCGCTCCGCGTCAGCTCGGGCTCGGCGCCCGGGGCGTCGTACGGCGCGGCGTCGCTCGGCGCCACGTCATCCGCGGATCCGGGCTCCTCCGTCGCGTGCGCGGATTCGGCGGCGGCTTCGTACAGCGGCTCGTCCTCGGTTCCGTTCGCAACCTCGGCCGCGTCGTTCACGGATCCATCGGTCGGCGCCTGCTCTGCGGCAGGCGCGTCGGCGGAGGCGGGAGCGGTGCGGTCGGCCTGCTCATCGCCGTCGTTCTTCGGGCCCTCTGCGTCAGTCATCGCAGGCACTCCTCACGGTCGCGGGGTCTCTCCCCTCCGCCGCAGGATAACGCGCGCAGAGACGCTGGCGCGTGCGCCACGCGCGGCGATCATCGGCTATCCAGTCGTGAGGTTGTCGGCTACCCAGCCGTGAGTGAGCGCAGCCAGTCGAAGAAACCGAAGAAAAGGTCGGAGATCCACTCCCCCACGATCGGCCAGAACGGCCAGGCCGCCCACACGAGCAGCCCCACGACGGCGAGGATCAGGATCGCGCCGACCGCCGTCGCCACCTTGCTGCGCCCACCGATCGCCATGCGGCCAGGCTATGACACCGGCCCTGCGTCCTCGCTTCACGCGAGCGCGCGTCACGTATCTCGGAGATCTCACGAAATGCGGGCGTTTCGCGCGGATCCGCCCGAGATACGTGAGATCTCCGAGTTTCGTGATGCGGGACGAACGCGACGGAGCCCCGTGACCGGTGGTCACGGGGCTCCGAGGCTCAATCAGTTGTGTTCGCGACTTTGTCGCTCGACAACCTCAATTGGTTCGGCCAATCGAGCAAGCTCGCTTGGCTCTCGCCTCAATCAGTTGTACGTACCGGGCGTGAAGTCGTCCGTCGAGAACGCGTCGAAGTCGACGTAGCTGTACTCGCCGTCATCGAGCGCGCCGTCCGACGCGAAGATGCGGTTCGGGTACCGCTCGCTCTTCGCCTCTTCGGTCGCTTCCACCTCGACGTCGCGGTACTTGGCAAGGCCCGTACCGGCCGGGATGAGCTTTCCGATGATGACGTTCTCCTTGAGACCGATCAGCGGGTCGCGCTTGCCCTGGAGCGCCGCCTCCGTGAGGACGCGGGTCGTCTCCTGGAACGATGCAGCCGACAGCCACGACTCCGTCGCGAGCGACGCCTTCGTGATACCCATCAGCTCCGGACGGCCCGAGGCGGGACGCTTGCCCTCGCCGACGGCCGCGCGGTTGACACCCTGGTAGTGGCGCATGTCGACCATCTCACCCGGCAGCAGGTCGGTCTCGCCGTGGTCAACCACGGTGACCTTGCGCAGCATCTGCCGCACGATGACCTCGATGTGCTTGTCGTGAATCGGCACACCCTGCGAGCGGTACACGTCCTGCACGCCGTCGACGAGGTACTTCTGCACCTCGCGAGCGCCCTGCACACGCATGATCTCCTTCGGGTCGAGCGTGCCGACCTGAAGGGCCTGTCCGACCTCGACGTGCTCGCCGTCCTCGACGAGGAGCGTCGCGCGCTTCAGCACGGGGTAGATGTGGGGCTCGTCTCCGTTGTCGGGAGTGACGATGACCTTCTTCCCCTTCTCGCTCTCCTCGATCGTGACGCGACCGGCCGACTCGGAGATCGGCGACGCGCCCTTGGGGGTACGCGCCTCGAAGAGCTCCTGCACGCGGGGCAGACCCTGCGTGATGTCGTCCGCCGATGCCGAACCACCGGTGTGGAACGTACGCATCGTCAGCTGCGTGCCGGGCTCACCGATCGACTGAGCGGCGATGATGCCAACCGCCTCGCCGATGTCGACGAGGTTGCCGGTCGCGAGCGAGCGGCCGTAGCAACGGGCGCAGACACCGACGGCCGAGTCACAGGTGAGCACGGAGCGCACCTTGATCTCGGTGACGCCAGCGGCGACGAGCTTGTCGATCATCGGGTCACCGATGTCCTGGCCGGGCTCCGCGATGACAGTGCCGTCTTCCGCCACGACGTCGACCGCAAGGCTGCGGGCGAACACCGAATTCTCGACGTTGCTGTCCTTGACGAGCGTGCCGTCCTCGCGCTTCTCCGCAATCGGGTAAGCGAGGCCCTTCGACGTGCCACAGTCGTCCTCGCGGATGATGACATCCTGCGAGACGTCGACGAGACGACGCGTGAGGTAACCCGAGTCGGCGGTACGCAGAGCCGTGTCGGCGAGACCCTTACGCGCACCGTGGGTGGCGATGAAGTACTCGGCGACCGTGAGGCCCTCACGGAACGACGACAGGATCGGGCGGGGGATGATCTCGCCCTTCGGGTTGTTCACGAGACCACGGATCGCAGCGATGTTCCGGATCTGCAGCCAGTTGCCTCGCGCACCCGACGACACCATGCGGTAGATCGGGTTGTCCTCCGGGAAGGACTCCTTCATCTCCTTCTGGAGAACATCGGTCGCCTCCGTCCAGAGCGCGGTGAGCTCCTGACGACGCTCGTCGTCAGTCGTGAGGCCCTTCTCGTACTGGGCGGTGATCTTCGCGACCTTCTTCTCGTACTCCGCGATGATCTCCGGCTTGCGCTCGGGCGTGATGATGTCACTGACCGCGACCGTCACACCGGAACGCGTGGCCCAGTAGTAACCGGCGTCCTTGATGTTGTCGAGCGTCTCGGCGGTGACCGTCTTCGGGTACTCCTCCGCGAGCTTGTTCACGATCTGCGAGAGCTTGCCCTTGTCGGCCTGCTCACGCACGAACGGGTAGCCCTTCGGCAGCTGACCGTTGAAGATCATCTGACCGAGCGAGGCGTCGACGAGACCGTGCGTGTCGTAGCCCTCCGGAGAGTCGCCCTCGAGGAACGCGAGGCCCGGCTGGAAGATGCGCGCACGCGCCTGGAGGTGCAGCGTGCCTTCCTCGAACGCCATCTGCGCCTCTTCGACGGAGCCGAACACGCGACCCTCGCCCTCGACATCCTCGAGCACCGTCGTCAGGTGGTGCAGACCGATGATCATGTCCTGCGAAGGCAGGGTCACCGGGCGGCCGTCCGACGGCTTGAGGATGTTGTTCGACGCGAGCATCAGCACGCGAGCCTCGGCCTGCGCCTCCACCGACAGGGGAAGGTGCACGGCCATCTGGTCGCCGTCGAAGTCGGCGTTGAACGCCGCGCAGACGAGCGGGTGCAGCTGGATCGCCTTGCCCTCGACGAGCTGCGGCTCGAACGCCTGGATACCGAGACGGTGCAGCGTCGGCGCACGGTTCAGCAGAACCGGACGCTCGCGGATCGCCTCGTCGAGCACGTCCCAGACCTCGGGACGTGCGCGCTCCACGGCGCGCTTGGCGGCCTTGATGTTCTGCGAGTGACCGAGGTCGATCAGGCGCTTGATGACGAACGGCTTGAACAGCTCCAGCGCCATCTGCTTGGGCAGACCGCACTGGTGCAGCTTCAGCTGCGGGCCGACCACGATGACCGAACGGCCCGAGTAGTCGACACGCTTGCCGAGCAGGTTCTGACGGAAACGTCCCTGCTTGCCCTTGAGCATGTCACTCAGCGACTTCAGCGCACGGTTGCCGGTGCCCGTGACGGGGCGACCGCGGCGGCCGTTGTCGAACAGTGCGTCGACGGCCTCCTGCAGCATGCGCTTCTCGTTGTTCACGATGATCTCGGGAGCCCCGAGGTCGATGAGGCGACGCAGACGGTTGTTGCGGTTGATCACGCGGCGGTAGAGGTCGTTCAGGTCGCTCGTCGCGAAGCGGCCACCGTCGAGCTGCACCATCGGGCGCAGCTCCGGCGGGATCACGGGAACGACGTCGAGGACCATCGCGGCCGGGCTCATGCCCGTCGTGAGGAACGAGTTGACGACCTTGAGGCGCTTGATCGCGCGGATCTTGCGCTGGCCCTTGCCCTCGGCGATCTGCGTACGCAGCGACTCGGCCTCGCCGGCCAGGTCGAACTCCGCGAGACGCACCTGCAGCGACTCGGCGCCCATGCGGGCGTCGAAGTACTGGCCGAAGCGGTCCTGCAGCTCCTGGAAGACGTCGTCCTCCGGCTTGAGCTGACCGACCTCGAGCGTGCGGAACTCCTCCCACATGCGCTCGAGCTTGGCGACCTGCTCGTCCGCACGCTTGCGGATCGTCGCCATCTCCTTCTCGGCGGCGTCCTTCGTCTTGCGCTTCTGGTCGGCCTTCGCGCCTTCCTCTTCGAGGGTGGCGAGCTCCTCCTCCAGCTTCTGGAGGCGGTCGGCGACGCGGGCGTCACGACGGTCGGACAGCGCCTTGATCTCGAGGCGCAGGTTGTTCTCGTGCGTCGGCAGGTCGCGGTGGCGCGCGTCCTCGTCGACCGAGATCACCATGTAGGCGGCGAAGTAGATGACCTTCTCGAGGTCCTTCGGCGCCATGTCGAGCAGGTATCCGAGGCGCGACGGAACGCCCTTGAAGTACCAGATGTGCGTGACGGGAGCAGCGAGCTCGAGGTGGCCCATGCGCTCACGGCGCACGGAGCTCTTGGTGACCTCGACACCGCAGCGCTCGCACACGATGCCCTTGAAGCGCACGCGCTTGTACTTACCGCACGCGCACTCCCAGTCGCGGCTCGGTCCGAAGATCTGCTCTCCGAACAGGCCGTCCTTCTCGGGCTTCAGGGTGCGGTAGTTGATCGTCTCGGGCTTCTTGACCTCGCCATAGGACCAGCGACGGATGTCGTCCGCGGTGGCCAGACCGATACGAAGCTCATCGAAAGTGGTTGCGTCGAGCAATTGACTCTCCTGTGTGGAAATCTAGAAATCGGCCGGGCGGATCAAATCTCGTCGATCGAGGCGGACTCGAATCGCGACGAGATGTTGATACCGAGCTCCTCCGCCGCGCGGAAGGCCTCGTCGTCGGTGTCCTTCAGGCTGACGGGCTCGCCGCCCGCTCCCAGGACCTCGACGTTCAGGCAGAGCGACTGCATCTCCTTCATGAGCACCTTGAAGGACTCGGGGATGCCAGGCTCCGGGATGTTCTCGCCCTTGACGATCGACTCGTAGACCTTGACGCGGCCCAGAATGTCGTCGGACTTGACCGTAAGCAGCTCCTGCAGGGCGTAGGCGGCGCCATAGGCCTCGAGGGCCCAGACCTCCATCTCGCCGAAGCGCTGACCACCGAACTGCGCCTTACCACCGAGCGGCTGCTGGGTGATCATCGAGTACGGTCCGGTCGAACGCGCGTGGATCTTGTCGTCGACCAGGTGGTGCAGCTTCAGGATGTACATGTATCCGACCGCGATCGGGTACGGGTACGGCTCTCCGGTGCGTCCGTCAATGAGGCGGGCCTTGCCCGTGCCGTCCACGAGGCGCTCACCGCTCTCCGCCGGCAGCGTCGAGTCGAGAAGTCCGCGGACCTCTTCCTCTTCGGCACCGTCGAACACGGGGGTCGCCACCGAGGTGCCGGCCGGAACATCGCGGAACTCCTCCGGAAGGTGCATCGCCCACTCGGGCGTGCCCTCGATCTTCCAGCCCTGCATCGCGATCCAGCCGAGGTGCAGCTCGAGCACCTGGCCGAAGTTCATGCGGCCGGGGATACCCATCGGGTTGAGGATGACGTCGAGCGGCGTGCCGTCCTCGAGGAAGGGCATGTCCTCCTCGGGCAGGATCCGGGCGATGACGCCCTTGTTGCCGTGACGGCCGGCGAGCTTGTCGCCCTCCGTGATCTTGCGCTTCTGAGCGATGTAGACCACGACGCGACGGTTGACGCCCGAGCCGAGCTCGTCGTCACCCTCTTCCGCGTCGAACTCCTTGACCGCGATGACGGTTCCCTGCTCACCGTGCGGGACCTTCAGCGACGTGTCGCGCACCTCGCGGCTCTTCTCGTTGAAGATCGCGCGGAGCAGTCGCTCCTCGGCGCTGAGCTCGGTCTCGCCCTTCGGCGTGACCTTGCCGACGAGGATGTCGCCGGGGCGAACCTCGGCACCGATGCGGATGACGCCGCGCTCGTCGAGGTCCTTCAGCAGCTCCGGGCTGACGTTCGGGAGGTCACGGGTGATCTCTTCCTTGCCGAGCTTCGTGTCGCGCGCATCGATCTCATACTCCTCGATGTGGATCGACGTGAGTGAGTCGTCCTTCACGAGTCGCTGGTTGAGGATGATCGCGTCCTCGAAGTTGTACCCCTCCCACGGCATGAAGCCGACGAGGAGGTTCTTCCCGAGCGCGAGCTCACCGTGGTCGGTCGACGGACCATCGGCGATGATCTCGCCGATCTCGATCCGGTCGCCCGTCTTCACCGCGGTCTGCTGGTTGTAGGTGTTGCCCTGGTTCGAGCGGTCGAACTTGCGCAGGAAGTGCTCCTGCGTGCCACCTTCGTCGAGCTGCAGCGAGACGTAGTCGGCGGTCACGTCGGTGACGACGCCGGGCTTGTCTGCGATGAGGGAGTCACCCGAGTCGATCGCGGCGAAGCGCTCCATGCCCGTACCGACGATCGGCGCCTCGGGCTCGAGGAGCGGCACCGCCTGACGCTGCATGTTTGCGCCCATGAGCGCGCGGTTCGCGTCGTCGTGCTCGAGGAACGGAATCAGGGCAGTACCCACCGACACCATCTGGCGCGGCGAGACGTCCATGTAGTGCACGTCCTCCGAGGGGATCAGGTCGACCTCGTCGCCGTGCTCGCGGGCCAGCACGCGGTCGTCGACGAAGGATCCGTCGTCGTTCAGGCGCGTGTTGGCCGGGGCGACGTTGAAGGCCGCCTCTTCCGCGGCCGACAGGTAGTCGATCTGATCGCTGACCTTGCCGTCGACAACGCGACGGTAGGGCGTCTCGATGAAGCCGAAGGTGTTGATCCGGCCGTAGGTCGCGAGGCGGCCGATGAGGCCGATGTTCGGGCCTTCCGGCGTCTCGATCGGGCACATGCGGCCGTAGTGCGACGGGTGAACGTCGCGGACCTCGACACCCGCACGCTCGCGCGAGAGACCGCCCGGACCGAGCGCCGACAGCGTGCGCTTGTGGGTGATGCCCGCGAGCGGGTTGTTCTGGTCCATGAACTGCGACAGCTGGCTCGTGCCGAAGAACTCCTTGATCGCTGCCACGACGGGGCGCACGTTGATCAGGGTCTGCGGCGTGATCGCCTCGATGTCCTGCGTCGTCATGCGCTCGCGCACGACGCGCTCCATCCGGCTCAGGCCCGTGCGGACCTGGTTCTGGATGAGCTCGCCGACGGCGCGGATGCGGCGGTTGCCGAAGTTGTCGATGTCGTCGACGACGATCGGCTTGTCGACGATCTCGCCGCCCTTGCCGACGCCCTCGAACGTCTCGTCGCCGCGGTGCAGGCGCACCATGTACTTGATCGTCTGCACGATGTCGTCGATCGTCAGCACCGTGTCGGTGAGCGGACGGTCGAGGCCGAGCTTCTGGTTCAGCTTGAAGCGGCCGACCTTCGCGAGGTCATAGCGCTTCGAGTTGAAGTAGAAGTTGTCGAGCAGCGAGCGCGCGGCCTCAGCGGCAACCTGCTCGCCCGGACGCAGCTTGCGGTAGATGTCGCGCAGCGCGTCTTCCTGGGTGAGGACGGTGTCCTTCGCGAGGGTGTCCTCGATCGAGACGATGCCTTCGAACTCCTCGAGGATCTGCTCGCTCGTCATGCCGAGCGCCTTGAGGAAGACCGTGACGGACTGCTTGCGCTTGCGGTCGATGCGGACGCCGACCTGGTCGCGCTTGTCGATCTCGAACTCGAGCCATGCGCCGCGGCTCGGAATGACGCGCGCCGAGACGACGTCCTTGTCGGAGGTCTTGTCGGGCGTCTTGTCGAAGTAGACACCGGGCGAACGGACGAGCTGCGACACGACGACACGCTCGGTGCCGTTGATGATGAACGTGCCCTCGCGCGTCTGAAGCGGGAAGTCGCCCATGAACACCGTCTGGGTCTTGATCTCACCCGTCTGGTGGTTCATGAACTCGGCCTCGACGTAGAGCGGGGCCGCGAACGTCTTACCGCGGTCCTTGCACTCTTCGATCGAGTACTTCTCGGGCTCGAGGTACGGGTTCGTGAACGACAGCTGCATTGTCTCGCCGAGGTCTTCGATTGGAGAGATCTCCTCGAAGATCTCCTCGAGACCACTGTGCTCCGAGACATCGGAACGGCCGCTGGCCTTCCGGTCAGCGACCTGAGCCTTCCAGTCGTCGTTGCCGACGAGCCAGTCGAACGAGTCCTTCTGCAGCGCGAGGAGGTCTGGGACCGTCAGCGCGTCAGTGACTTTTCCGAACGACAGACGCCGAGCGTCGCGTCCGTTCTTGGTGGTGGGGTTGGATGCGTTGCGCGAAGCAGCCAAGGGAATGAACCTCCGTGGACCCACTCAGGGCCCTAGAATCCTTGCCGACAGGGTGTGAGGCGCGCCCATATGCCTCGTTCGCATCGACCCGCGCCGCAATCTGCGGGGATCCCACGAGAGTTTCCTGCCAACCACCATATGAAGGCACGGAAGAGCCAATGAGCGCAACTGTCGACTCTACCCGGAGAGACACGCGATGTCTACCCCGGTAGTTGACTCACATTTTCCTCTCGGGTATAACCCCGGCGCGCAACCCTCGTGTCCCATACGCTGGGTGACATGAATCGTTGGCCCTGGCACCCGTCGAGCGAGAAAGCCTGGCCCGCATCGGGCACGACCCTGAAGACCGGCCTCGCCCAGCTGCTGTCGCGGCTCGAGGCGTCGGGCGTGAAGGTGGAGTGGAACGACTCCCCCGGCATGCGCGTGAGCTCGTCGGCGTTCACGAGCCGATCGCACGTCGAGCAGCTCACCGCGGATCTGACCGGGGCCGAGATCTCAATCGACGGCTCGCGCCTCGCACACGACGACGGCGCGTGGATCCCGGATCCGTCGCGCGACGAGGTCGTCTCGCGCACGCCGGGCAGCATCGGTGAGCTGCGCCTGCGCGCGGATCCCGTGACCGTCGAGGGCGTGGAGATGCGCGCGGAGGTCGCCGTTACGCACGCTCCGATCGAATGGATCCTCGTGCGCCGGAACGGCCGGCTTCTCGGCACGTTCGGCGAGGGGCGGGACGACGAGAAGCGCACCCGCGGATCCTTCCGGTTCTCGATGGCGCAGGAGGACATCGCGGCACTCGCCCTCTCGCTCGCGCAGTCGCGCATGCGCGACGCGACGCGGTGGACGGCGTCAGCCAAGGACCTCAAGCTCGCGGTGAAGCCGCAGGGAGAGAACCGCTTCGTCGTGACGGTCGGGGGCGCCGCGAAGGTGTTCTTCGTGCCGATGTCGGCGCGTATCGGGTTCGACGTGTCGGTGTCGGAGGCCGGCGAGGTCACGGTGCATCGGGCGACGGCCGCGAGCAAGAGCTTCCTCACCAAGCTCCTCCTCCTGCCGCTGCGCCCCCAGCTGCGCGAGATGGCGGGCACGGCGTTCCAGTTCGGATCCTCGTCGCTCGAGGTGTCGGGTCTGAAAATCGACGCCGAGGGGGGCCGGCTCTCGGTGCGTGGCGACCTCCGCGCGCGGGGCAACAGCGACGACGCCACGTTCGGCACCCGCGCGCGGTAGCCGTTCGTCCCCCGGGAGCGGAGGTTTTCGGACGCGCCCGGACACCGGCTTGCTGGCCCTGACACGTGCGGGCGCCAAGTCCGCATGTCTCCGACGGGTCCGCAAGTCTCCGACAAGTCCGTTGCGATTCACGCCGGACTTGTCGGAGACTTGCGGACTCGCGGGAGGGCGACCGGCGAGCGCGATGCGCCACAGAGGCTCGAGTGAGGCGCAACATCCGAGAGAATGGCCACGTGGGACGGCAACGAAAGAAGGACATCGCGTTTCCGCAGGCGCGGCTCGACGGCGGCGGCATCGCCGAGATCCGCCCCTCGGAGTTCGACGACGGCTTCGAGGTCGTCGTCGACGGCACGCCGCAGTCGCACGTCGACCTCGCAGATCCGAGCCACCTCTCGTTCGAGTACGTTGCGCGGATGGGCGCGGTCATCGATCAACTGCCGGAAGGTCCGATCAGCGCGGTCCACCTCGGTGCGGGCGGCCTGACGCTCCCTCGTTTCATCGCGCACACGCGTCCCGGCTCCAGCCAGCAGGTCGTCGAACTGCACCAGCCGCTCGTCGATCTCGTGCGCGAGCACCTGCCGCTGCCGCGCGACGCACGGATCCGGGTGCGCTTCGGCGATGCGCGTGCCGGCCTGTCGCGCATGCCTCCCGCGCTCGTCGGATCCGCCGATCTCGTCGTGAGCGACGTGTATTCGGGCGCGCAGACACCCGCTCACCTCACGACCGTCGAGTTCTACACCGAGGCAGCCACGCTGCTCGCGCCGCATGGGATCCTGCTCGTCAATGTCGCCGACGGATCCGGGCTCGCCTTCGCGCGCCGGCAGGCCGCGACGATCCGGGAGGCTCTGCCGCACCTCGCGATCCTCGCGGAGGTGCAGGTACTCAAGGGGCGCCGCTTCGGCAATCTCGTGTTCGCCGCCTCGGCGGATCCGCTGCCGACCGATTGGCTGCCGCGGCTGATGGCGGCCGGCCCGCACCCGGCGAAGGTGGCCGAGGGAGCCGAAGTGGACCGCTTCGTCGCCGGCGCCCTCCCCGCGACCGATGCCGACGCCACCGCCTCTCCGAAACCCTCGCTGTCGCTGTTCGAACGGTGATCCTCCGCGCGCCGAGGCTGTTATCAGGCCGTGACCAGGCAGGATGGAAGTCTGCATCGCAAGAAGCGGGAGAAGGGATTCGGCGTGGGCTTGATTCGGGGTTACGACACGGAGACCCTCCAGGAGATCGTCGATCGGACCGAGGCGTACGAGCGCCTGGCCGAGGTGCGCAGTCAGCGCAGCTTTCCCGCGCAGCTCGAGCAGGTCTGGCTGCTGAAGGTGCTCGGTGAGATGGCCGAGGCCCTCGACATCTCCGAGCACACCGTGCGCCTCGCGCGCATGTCGGGCACCCGCAAGGATCTGCTGCACGCGAGAATCCTGCACGCGTCGGTGAACCAGCTGCGCGGCGCGTACACGAGCGCCGAGACCGAGCTGACGACGTGCATCGAAGAGGCCGAGGGGCAGGGGTGGCCGCGGATCGCGGCGCTCGCCTACTCGCACCGCGGCAAGACCCGATACGACGCGGGCGACTACAACGGGGCGCGCGCGGACTTCAAACGCGAGCTCTTCATGCGTCAGGAGCTCGGCGCCGATGACACGCAGCTCGAGCAGGCGATGAGCTTCATCGAGGCGGCCGAGCGCCGCCGCTCCGCGATCGCCTGAGCGGGGGGTCGTTCTCGGGGCGGTTCTCGGGCTGTTGGCGCGGTCGAGCTGGCCGTGCCGCGGTCGATCGGGGGTGCTGCCGCGGTCGAGCTGGCCGTGCCGCGGTCGATCGGGGATGCGGGCGTGGCCGAGCAGGAGATGCCGAGGTCGATCGGGGGTGCGGCCGTGGCCGAGTGGGACGCGCCGTGGTCGAGCGCGCGGTGCCGTGCGAGTCGCGCCGCTACTGGCCGACGAGCGTGGCGCGAGGATTCGTGTCGGAGGATCGCCGTAGCCTGGAGCCGTGGCTGATCTGGATCGTGTGACTGTGTGGGCGAACGCGCTCATCCGCATGCACCTCGATCCGTCGTGGACGTTCGCGTTCGACAACGCCAAGCGACGCGCCGGGCTGTGCGACTTCACGCGGAAGCGGATCTCGGTCTCGCGCTATCTCGCCGCGCGGTTCTCCGACGACGACATCCACCAGACGCTGCTGCACGAGGTCGCGCACGCGCTGGCTGGTCCGGCTGCCGGTCATTCCGCGAAGTGGAAGCGCATCTCGCGCGAGCTCGGATACGTGGGCGGCACGACCCACAGCCTCGAGACGGCGACGGAGCTCGCGCCGTGGATTGGCGTATGCCCCAACGGGCATACCGTCTACCGCCACCGCCGGCCGTCGCGCGCGTCGTCATGTGTGAAGTGCGCGCGCGGATTCGACGCGCGCTTCGCGTTCCGGTGGCAACGGCGGGAGATCACCCGCGCCGATCGGCTCGCCGCCCAGCGCCCGCGGTAGGTCGAACGCATCGGCGACGCCGCGGCCAGGCCGGGGTGCGCCGAACGTCTGGGCGGTCGGCCGCTTCGCCGACCATCTCGAAATCCGCCCAGATCGGGCACATACGCGCGATTTCTCGAGATGCTCGCCGAATTTCCCGATGGACGGCAAGGTCCCGGGCCGCCGCAGCCCGCGCGTTTCGCGGTTCCGCGTCGTCAGTCTTCTTCGGCGATGATGACGCGCGTCGGCTCCGCCTCCGCGTCGAGCTCGGCCGCGGTACGCGCGTCGGGTCCCTTGCCCTCGGCTGTGAGCGCGAGACCCGCCGCGCTCGCGGACACGAGGTGCTTGAGCGCGCGGGTCAGGGGCCGGAACCCCTCCGTGGCGACGGCGACATCGGGCGACGAGTGGTCCAGCCCGCGGGCGGACAGCCCGTCGGCGATTGCGCCGGCGGCGAGGTAGTCCTCGACAGCGAACGCGCCGTCGTCGCCGACCAGCACGAGGTTGATGGCGTTGCGCCCGCCCCGTGCGAGGTGCTCGTCGTAGACGGCCTGGGCCGTGGCCGTCGCGTTGCGCAGCGTGCCGAGGAAGACGGTCGGATCGTTCGGCTGCTCCACCGCGTCGGCCGCAAGCTTCTCCGGGGATCCGATCACGTCGATCACGACGATGATCCCTGCGGGCGCCAACCGTGCGAGCCCCTCGGCGCCCCACGCGAGGCGGATCTGGTAGGTGGACTGAGACCGCGGATCCGTCATGCCTCCAGGCTACGCGTCGCCCGGCTTCAGATGCACGCGGCCCGTCATCCGCCGTCAGACACGACCGCCGGGGCGGAGCGTGACGCGCGGTGGTGGCAGAATCGGGCCATGCCGATCCGGATCCGCCGTGCCGAACTGTCCGATGCCGCGGCGATCGCCGACCTGCACGTGCGCACGTGGCAGTCCACCTACCGGGGATTGCTGCCGGATGCCCTCCTCGACGAGCTCGATGTCGCTGCGCGCACCGAGCGGTGGCAGCGGATCCTCGGCGGGGCGAGCGCGACTGTGGGCACCGCCGGCGCAGGCGGGCACGCCGGCATCGAGACCGACACTCCGACGTCCGCGACGGTCGTCGCGGTCGAGGGCGAACGCGTGCTCGGGTTCGCCTCGGCTGGCGCCGCGCGCGACAACGACGCGCCCTGCGCGCGTGAACTGTGGGCGCTGTACGTGGATCCGATCGCGCACGGCGCGGGTGTGGGCGCCGAGCTGCTGCGCACCGCGATTGGCGCGGATCCGGCGTACCTGTGGGTGCTCGAGGGCAACAACCGTGCGATCGCGTTCTACGAGAAGCACGGGTTCCGGCTCGACGGGGGCGTCGAATCCGAGGAGCGCGGCGGCCGCATGCTGCGCGACCTGCGCATGGCGCGCCCCTGACGAGTTCTCGGCGTCGAGCCGTGTGGTCGCCGCCGGCGCATACTCTGGATCCGTGGAACCGCTGCATGACGCCGCCCGCCGTACCTTCGCCTCCGACAATTACGCGGGGGCTCACCCCGAGGTGATCGAGGCGGTGCGCATCGCCAACCTCGGTCACGTGAGCTCGTACGGCGACGATCCCTACACCGCGGAACTGCAGCGGCGATTCGCTGAGTTGCTGGGTGACGAGACCGAGGTGTACCCCGTCTGGAACGGCACCGGCGCCAACGTGCTCGCCCTGCAGAGCATGGTCAGCCGCTGGGGCGGGGTCATCACGCCCGCGCTCGCGCACGTCAACACTGACGAGGGCGGGGCTCCCGAGAAGGTGGGCGGGCTGAAGATCGTGCCGGTCGACGTTCCGGACGCGAAGCTGACACCCGATCTCGTGCGCCGCCATGCCGGATCCCGCGGCGTGCACACGATCGTGCCGGAGGTGGTGTCGATCACGCAGTCGACCGAGATGGGCACGCTCTATTCGGTCGAGGAGATCGGCGAGATCGCCGAGGTCGCGCACGAGTTGGGGCTCGCGGTGCACGTCGACGGTGCGCGCATCGCGAACGCCGTCGCGGCTCTCGGCCGACCGTTGCGCGAGATCCTTTCCGGTGTCGATGTGCTCAGCTTCGGCGGCACGAAGATCGGCGCGATGGGGGCCGAGGCGGTCGTGGTGCTGAACCCGGGCGCGGTGACGGGGATCGACTTTCTGCGCAAGAGCACGATGCAGCTCGCCAGCAAGATGCGGTTCGTGTCGGCGCAGCTCGTCGCGCTGCTCGAAGACGACCTGTGGATCCGCGCGGGCGCGCAGGCGAACGCCATGGCCGCGCGCCTCCGCAAGGACATCGAGGGGCGCGGGATCCCCGGCGTGGGGTTCACGCAGGCCACCGAGGCCAACGGCGTGTTCGCGACGCTGCCGCCCGGCGTCGCCGACCGCCTGCGCGAGCACGTGATGTTCTACGACTGGAACGACGCGACCGGCGAAGTGCGGTGGCTCACCAGCTGGGACACGGAGCCCGCCGACATCGACCGCTTCGTCGGGGCCCTCGACCGCCTCTGCCGCTGACCACCCCATTGGGTCGCCAAAGAATGCAGGTGTCAGGCCCTCGACGCTGCAAACTCTGGCGACCCAATGGGGTTGGCGCGCGGTCTTCACGCGCCACATGGAATGGGTCGCCAAAGAATGCAACGTGGGTGGCCCCACGCGTGCAAACTCTGGCGACCCTTGAAATTGGGCTGGGTCAGTGGGCGACGAGGGATCCGGCGCCGCCGGCGACGACCGGGACCTCGTAGCGGCGCGGGTTGCCGAAGCGGTGCGCCGTGATCGAGACCGCCTGCTCGCGCACGAACGGCAGCATCTCCACGCGCCCCGATCCGGTGACCTCGCCGTCGTAGACGGCGACGTTCGGCTCACCCTCGGTCGCGAGGAAGATCGGCTCCGACGAGCCGCCGACGAGACGGATCCGCGCACCACTCTTCGCGAACGCCGCGGCACGCGTCGCCCAGGCCGCGCCCTCCTCGACGCGGAACGCCACGCCGACGTCCGCGAGATAGTCGCGCACCTCCTGCGCCACGGGCAGGGCCGACGACACATCGATCGGCGCACCGATCCGCACTCCGGCGGCGACCACGCGCACGAGTTCCTCGACGCGAGATCCCTCGTAGCGAATGGTCACCGGCGTCGGCACGTACCGCAGCACGTTCTGCTCGAGCTCGAGGCCCTGCACGTCGCGCGCGACACCGTACTCATCGGCGAAGGCGCGAATGTCACTCGCCAGCGCCCTCTCGAGCCACGCGGGATCCCCCTCCGGCAGGGCCTTCACGGCGCGGCGCGAGGCGGCATCCGCATGTCCGCGCGCGTCCCGCCGCGACGAGGTCTGCGGCGCGTCGGTCCAGGTGCCCAGGCCGAACAGGTAGCTGGGCCCGCCCGCCTTCGTGCCGGGGCCGACCGCCGACTTCTTCCATCCACCGAACGGCTGGCGCTCGACGATCGCGCCCGTGATGACGCGGTTGATGTACGCGTTGCCCGCCTGCACGGATCCGAGCCACTGCTGGATCTCGTCGACGTCGAGGGAGTGCAGACCGCTCGTCAGGCCGTACTCGATGTCGTTGACGATCGAGACCGCCTCCTCGAGCGTCTCGGCCGTCATGATGCCCGTGATCGGCCCGAAGTACTCGGTCAGGTGGAACTCGCTGCCGCGCTCGACGTTCTCGCGGATACCGGGCGACCACAGCGCACCCGAGTCGTCGAGCTGCTGCGGCTCGATCACCCACTTCTGCCCCGGCTCGAGCTTCGTCAGCCCGCGCAGGAGCTTGCCCTCGGCGGGGGCGATGACCGGTCCGATCCGCGCGCCCTCGGCCCACGGATAGCCGACCTCGTAGCCGTCGACGGCGTCGAGCAGCTGGCGACGGAAGCGCTCGCTCTTCGACACGGATCCGACGAGGACCACGAGCGACGCGGCCGAGCACTTCTGCCCGGCGTGCCCGAACGCGGAGTACGCGATGTCCTTCGCCGCGAGGTCGAAGTCGGCGCTCGGCGTGACGATGATGGCGTTCTTGCCGCTCGTCTCGGCGTACAGCGGCAGGTCCTGACGGAACGAGCGGAACAGCTCGGCCGTCTCGTATGCGCCCGTGAGGATCGCCTGGTCGACCCGCTCATCCGCGAGCAGCTGCTCGCCGAGGTCGCGGCCGTCGAGGCGTACGAGGCGCAGCACCTCGCGCGGCACGCCGGCGGCCCAGAGTGCCTCGGCGATGACGGCGCCGGTGCGGGCGGCCTGACGGGCCGGCTTGAAGATCACGGCGGATCCGCTCGCCAGCCCCGCGAGCGCACCGCCAGCCGGGATCGCGGCGGGGAAGTTCCACGGCGGGATGACGGCGGTCACCTTCGCGGGAACGTATTCGGCCCCGTCGACCTCCGCGAGCTTCTCGGCACTGCGAGCGTAGAAGTGGGCGAAGTCGATCGCCTCGCTCACCTCGGGGTCGCCCTGTTCGACGACCTTGCCGCACTCGGATCCCATGACCTCGAGCAGGTCGCCGCGACGCCGCTGCAGCTCGTCACCGGCGCGGTGTAGGATCTCGACGCGCTCGGCGAGCGGGCGCGCTCGCCACTCGTCGGCGGCAGCGAAGGCGCCGGCGATCGTCTCGTCGAGCGCCTCGGGGGACGAGAGCGTCGCCTCCTCGATCGTCGCGTTGCCGAGGTCCGACTCCTGCATGCGTGCGCGGATGTCGGCGGCCCAGTCGCGGTTCGCATCGACCGCCGGATCCGTGTCGGGGGTGTTGCGGAACTCGCCGCGGGGACCGTCGGGCTGCGGCTCGCGGCGATCCATGACGCGGTTCGGCTCCGGCACCTCTGTCGGCATCATGTCGACTGAGGTGAGGAAGCGCTCCCGCTCACGCTGGAACAGCCGCTCGTCGCTGTCGATGTCGAACACCGCCGACATGAAGTTGTCCGAGCTCGCGCCCTCCTCGAGACGGCGAACCAGGTAGGCGATCGCGACATCGAACTCGCTGGGATGCACGACCGGCGTGTAGAGCAGCAGCTCGCCGACGTCGCGACGGACGACGGCCGCCTGCTGGGTCGCCATGCCGAGCAGCATCTCGAACTCGACGCCGGATCCGGGGGCGATCTGGATGCCGCGCCGCTCGGCGAGCAGCTTTGCGAGCGCGACGTCGAAGAGGTTGTGGCCCGCGACGCCGACGTGCACGTTCGCGATGCGCTCGGGGGTGAGCGCGTAGTCGAGCACCTGCTTGTAGCCGGCGTCGGTGTGCTGCTTCGACTGCCAGGTCGCGAGCGGCCAGCCGTGCGTCTCGGCCTCGACCTGCTCCATCGGCAGGTTCGCGCCCTTGACGACGCGCACCTTCACCGCGGATCCGCCGTTTGCGACGCGCGTCGCCGCCCATTCCTGCAGCCGGATCATCGCGGCGAGGCAGTCGGGCAGGTACGCCTGCAGCACGATGCCCGCGCGCGAGCGCTGGAATTCGTCGCGGTCGAGGATCTGCTGGAACACGTCGAGCGTGACGTCGAGATCCTTGTACTCCTCCATGTCGAGGTTGACGAACGTGTCGTTGGCGACCGCGGCGCGGAACACCGGCGCGAGCGCCTCGACGGCCTCGGCGACAGCCTGGTCGTGGGCCCAGAGGCTGTGCGGCACGACGGTCGACGAGACCTTAATCGAGACGTACTCGACGTCGTCGCGCTCGATGAGACGGATCGTGTCGGCGACGCGCTTGTCGGCCTCGCGCTGGCCGAGGATCGCCTCGCCGAGCAGGTTGATGTTGAGTCGCGTGCCCTCGCCGCCGATCTTCTTGAGCGCCGGGCCGAGGCCCTTCTCGCTCGCGTCGACGATGAGGTGGCGCACCATCTCGCGCAACACCTTGCGCGCGATCGGCACGACGATCGGCGGGAACATCGGGGCGACGGCTCCGCCCAGGCGGACGAGACCGCGCAGGGGCGCGGGCAGGAAGCGGGGGACGTCGCGCGAGACGCGCTGGAAGTTGCGCGCGGCGACGTGGAGATCCTCGGGCTGCACGACACCGTCGACGAATCCGACGGCGAAGTCGAGGCCCTTGGGGTCGCTCAGCACGCCGGCGAGGTTCTTGGCTGCCGAATCGACCTTCTCCGCTCGCGCCTCGATCAGCCACGTACGCACCTGTGCGATCGCCTCGTCCGCAAGCGCCCTGTCGAGCCGCGCAGTCACGTCTGGGGCCGAGAACTGCGTCGATCCACCCTGTTCGATGGTCATGAAGGTCACCTCTTCTCCGATGGTGATTCCATCGTGCGCCCGAATAACCGTCAGGTAAAGCGCAAAGTTTCGAAGGAATCCATTCGGAAAGCTCGAACGTTCTTGTTCCGGGCGCATCGTCGGCACCCGCCCTCATCCTCCCGCTGACCCCGCGCGCGATCTACCCCCTTCTGCCGAACGGATCCGTTCGGCCGCGGCGATGGGTCGCGAGCAGAGGACTTTCGCGTCGCGCGAGGGCGGATCCGGCAATGAGGGCCTCGCGTCGACGAAAAGTCATCCTCTCGGGAATGGATCGGCAGGTAACGTCGGATCCATGAGCGCCCCGTGGAGTTCGCACCGCCTGCTGCTCCTGCGCGAGCTGCAGCTGCGCGGCACGATCACCGCCGTCGCCGCGGCGCTCAGCTACGCCCCGTCGACCGTGTCGCAGCAGCTCGCCCAGCTCGAGAGCGAGGTCGGCGTTCCGCTGCTGCAGGCTGACGGCCGCCGTGTGCGCCTGACCGCTCAGGGCGAGACCGTGGCGGCGCATGCGGCCGAGGTACTGGCGCTCGAGGAGCGGGCGCGGGCCGAGCTCGACGTGGACAACCCCATGCCCGCGCCCGTGCGCATCGCGGCCCTGCAGACGTCGGCCCGCGCACTCCTGCCCCGAACGCTGGAGATCCTCGAGACGACCCACCCCGGCATGCGCGTCGAGATCGCGGTCGTGCCACCCGAGGAGGGCCTGTTCGAGGTCGCCGCCCGCGGGTTCGACCTCGTGATCGCGGAGCAGTACCCGGGGCACACCCGCGAGCACGTCGCCGGACTCGACCGCGTGGCGCTCGGCAGCGACCCGATTCGCCTCGCGGTCGGTCACTCCTCGGCGGTGACCTCCCTCGCGGAGGCCGCCAATGAGGCATGGGTGATGGAGCCGCGCGGCACCGCCGTGCACGCGTGGTCTGTGCAGCAGTGCCGCGCGATCGGATTCGAACCCGACGTCCGCTACAGCGCGGCCGACCTGCTCGCGCAGCTGCGCATGATCTCGGCCGGGCGGGCGGTCGGCCTGCTGCCGGAACAACTGCTCGCCGGCGATGAGAGCCCCGTGCGGTTGATCGACCTGCCCGACGCCCCCACGCGCGAGATCTTCACCTCCGCTCGCGAGGCGTCCGCCGGATCCCGCGGCGTCGTCGCGGTGCGCGCTGCCCTGCAACGCGCCTTCCACGACGCCGGCCGGTCGTCGTAAGGCCTCCGATCCACGGCGTCCCGGGCGCCCACATTCCACAAATGGCTCCAACTCGCGCGTTTTAGAGCCATCTGTGGAAGGTTGCGCGCCCGCTACCGCGAGGCGGGGTCACTCCACGGCGAGGGCCTCGACCGGGCTGATGCGGGTGGCCAGGCGCGTCGGCGCGACCGAGGCGACGATGGTCAGCACCGCCACCGCGGCGACCACGATCGCGACGGGGATCCACGGGATCGCGGGCGCGATGAGCAGCCCGCCCTCCGGCACGGATCCGGTGGTCGACTGCGCGCCGATCCAGCCGTAGGCGACGCCCAGCGCGAGGCCGAGGAGCGTCGAGGAGAGCGTGATGTGCACTGCCTCGAGCAGCACCATGCGGCGGATCTGTCCGATCGACAGCCCCAGCGCACGCAGCAGGCCGAGCTCGGCGCGGCGCTGCACGACGCCGATCGTGAGCAGGTTGACCAGCCCGACCGCGGCGATGACACCGGCGAACCCGACGAGCCCCATCATGACCCCGGAGAGCATGTCGATGAACCCCGAGATGCCGGTCGCCTCGGCCTCGTCCGGGGGCACGCCGACGAGCAGGATCCGCTCGAACGTCTCGGCGGCGACCGCCAGCATCACGACGAGCGTGACGCCCACGACGACCCCGATCGACATGCGACTGGACCGCTCCGGGTAGCGCAGCGCGTTCTGTGCCGCCATACGCGCCGTCGCGGATCCGCCGAACGCGCGCCCGACGAGCCGCAGGATCGGCGGCATGATCGCGGCCGACGCCATCACGAGCGCCGTGAACGACAGCAGACCGCCCACGAACGCGATGAGGACCGCGAGCGGCGTGTACAGCCCGAGCACGAGGCCCGCCGTGAGCAGCAGGATCCCGAGGATTCCAAGCGTCATCGCGGCGCCGTTGCGTCCGCGGCGCCCCGCCTGGTCGGCGTGCGTGCGGGCGACCGCTCCCCCGAGCGCCTCGTTCGGTGTGACGCTCAGCACGCGACGGGATCCGCCCCACGCCGCGACCCATGTCGTGAGGATGACCGCCGGGATCGGCAGCAGCATCCAGAGCGTCACGGGGTCCTCGTACGCCGGCGCGGACAGCACGCTCTCGGCGATCGCGGGTCCGGCGTACGCGACCGCGACGCCGACGACGAGGCCGATGACGGATCCGATGACGCCGACGACCAGCCCCTGGTTCGCGACCTTTCGGCGCTCGTCGCGGGCCGTGGATCCGATCAGCCGCATCAGCGCGATCTGCCGCGTGCGGCCGGCCACGATCGTCGCGAAGGTGTTCGCGGTGACGATGGCGGCGACGTACATCGCGATCACGATGAACAGCACCGTGAGCACGGTGACCATCACCCCGACGGTGCCGCCGTAGCCCATGTACTCCTGGGCGAGGAAGCCGACGTAGGTGGCGAGAGCGAGCAGCGCGACGCCGAAGCCGGACGACAGCGCCGTGACGAGCACGCTCGCGCCCATCCCCCGCTCGCGGAGGAAGGTGAGGGAGGCGCCGCGCGCCGGGGCGTCGAGCACCCCGGCGCGGTCCGGCGCTTCGAAGGCGACGGCGCTCACGCGACGGCCGCCATCTCGCTGCGGAGCATGTGCTCGGAGATCTGCTCGGCGCTCTGGCGGGGCTTGTCGGCGACGACCCGGCCATCGCCGAGGAACAGCACGCGGTCGGCGTAGCTCGCGGCAATAGGGTCGTGCGTTACCATCACGATGCTCTGACCGCCCTCGCTCGCTCGACGCAGGATCCGCAGCACCTCACGCCCCGTGCGGGAGTCGAGGTTGCCGGTCGGCTCGTCCGCGAAGACGACGTCGGGCGCCGTGGCCAGGGCGCGCACGATCGCGACGCGCTGCTGCTGTCCGCCGCTGAGCTGGTGGGGACGGTGCGTCAGGCGGTCGCCCAGACCGAGGTCGTAGACGAGATCCTGCACGAGGTGCTGCTCGGCCGCCGTCGGGCGGCGCCCGTCGAGGTCGAACGGCAGCAGGATGTTGGCTTTGACATCGAGCGTCGGCACGAGGTTGAACGACTGGAACACGAACCCGGCCTTGCGACGCCGCAGCAGCGTGAGCTCGCGGTCGCCGAGCCCCGTGATCTCGGTGTCGCCGATCCAGGCGCGACCCTGAGTGGGGTCGTCGAGGCCCGCCATGATGTGCATGAGCGTCGACTTGCCGGAGCCGCTCGGCCCCATGATCGCCGTGAACTCGCCGCGGCGGATGCCGACGTTGACCGCGTCGAGCGCGGTGACGGCGCCCGAACCGGATCCGAAGCTCTTCGTGAGGTCGATGACGCGGGCCGCGAGACCCTCTGTGTTCTCCATACCTCCGACGGTATTTTCCGCCGCCGGGTCGGGACATCGGGCGGTGGGGTGATCCTCGTACATCGAAAGGATGACGTTCGCGTCCACCTCAACGCAGTCGCTTCGCGTCCGGAGCGAGCCTGGCGCGGCGGTTCGTGCGAACTTTCGCGGGACCGGCGGCGTCGTGTTGGGAGGGCGGTGTGCGAGGGCGAGCGCGATGCCGGGTCAGCCGGTGAGGCCGTGGTCGTGGGCGAAGACCACCAGTTGCACGCGATCGCGCAGGGCGAGCTTGGTGAGGATCCGGCTGATGTGCGTCTTCACCGTCGCCTCGCTGAGGAACTCGCGCGCGGCGATCTCCGCGTTGTTCAACCCGCGTGCGGCGAGGCCGAAGATCTCGCGCTCGCGTTCGGTGAGACGGGCGAAGACCTCGGGGACCGGCTTGCGGTCGGCATAGTGGGCGAAAAGCTCCCGCGTCTCGGCCGCCGCGATGACGCTCGAGCCGGTGTGCACGCCGCGGATCGCGGCGAGGAGGAACTCCGGGTCGGCGTCTTTGAGGAGGAACCCGCTCGCACCGCCGCGGATCGCGCGTGCCGCTGCCTCATCGAGGTCGAAGGTCGTGAGCATGATGATGCGCGGCGGATCCGGTCGCGTGAGGATCTCCCTCGTCGCCTCGATCCCGTCCATGACGGGCATGCGGATGTCCATGAGGACGATATCGGGCCGCTCCTGGTCCACGAGCGTGATGCCGGCGCGGCCATCACCCGCCTCGCCGATGATCCGCATGTCCGGCTGCGAGTCGACGAGCATGCGAATGCCCGCGCGGAACAGCGACTGATCGTCCACGAGGGCGACGCCGATCATGCCTCTTCCTTCCACGGGATCTGTGCGCGTACGGCGAACCGGCCGTCGGCGTGCTCCACCTCGAGCGTCCCGCCGGCGAGCTGTGCACGCTCGCGCATCCCGATGATGCCATGCCCCGTGGTCCGGCTCCCCTCCTCGCCGCGCGAGTCGCCGTGGGCGCCGCGCCGGTCGAGCTGGGGTCCGCGCGGCTCCGCGAGGATCCCCCGTGGCTCGAGTTGCGATCCACGCGGCTCGAGCGGCGACGCGCTCGCCGCGTTGTCGACGGCGAGCGCGACGGATCCGGGATGCCAGGCGAGGCGGACGTCGACCGTCCCGCCGTCACCGTGGCGCAACGCGTTCGTGAGCGCCTCCTGCAGGATCCGGTACACCGCGAGCTGCACCGCCGCGGGCACGTCGCCGCGCGGCGCCGGGTCGATGTCGACGGCGAGGGTCACGCCGGCCTGCCGCACCTGCGCGAACAGCGCGTCGAGATCGGCGAGCGTCGGCTGCGGCCCGTCTGCCTCGCGGTGCCGTAGCTGGGCGAGCAGCACGCGCACGTCGGCGAGCGCGGATCCGGCCGTCTGGCTGATCGTCGCGAGCGCGTCCGTCGCGATCTGCGGATCCGTCTTGGCCGCGTAGCGTGCACCGTTCGCCTGCGCGACGACGACCGCGAGCGAGTGCGCCACGACGTCGTGCATGTCGCGGGCGATGCGGCCGCGCTCGTGTTCGGCGACCGCGTCCGATTCGGCGCGTTCCTGGGCGCGGCTGTTGTCGTCGGCGCGACGCAACGCGCGGACGAGGGCGCCGGCGGTCCACGACAGGCCGAATCCGAACAGCGCGGCGAGCCCGGTGGGGACCGCGTCCATCAGGAGATCGATCGGGCGGTACCAGGGCGAGGTGGTGGTTGTCGCGATCAGGTAGCCCGCGACCGTCATCGCCCCGACACCGGTCGACGCGAGGCCGATCCACATGATCAGCCGGGATCCGTATGCCGCGGTGACGTAGAGCACGCCGAAGATCGCGAAGTCCACAGCGAGGGGCGGCAGGCCGAGCGACATCTGCACGATCGCGCCCAGCCAGGCGATCCCCAGGGAGAGCCCGGGCGAGAGCCGACGCACGGCGAGCGCGGCCGCCATGAACACCGCAATCAACGCCTCGGCCCCTCCCGAGTACAGCGCGGCGTACCAAGCCACGGCCAGCAACACGACCGCCATCGCGATGTCTATGCCGAGGCGGATCGGGCCGATGGGGCGGAAGAAGCTCACGGTCTCACGGTACGAGACCGACCGCTACCGCGCGTCATTCCGCGGATGTATTGCGGTCGGCTCACGGGGGCGTCTGGGCGCGGGGCGTGGTCGCAGGATGTGTGGGGGCCGAGGGCGCTTCGTGAGTGACGGGCCTGGCCGCAGGATGTGCGGGGGCTCGGGCGCTTCGCCGCAGGATGTGTGGGGGCGCGGGTGGCTGACGGGGCGTGAACCCGTGACTCCTGGCGCGAAAGACGTCAGCGCAACATGCCGACGCTGGCGAGCGCCTGACGGATCAGCGTGCCGCGGCCACCCTCCATCTCGGCGGCGAGCGCGTCGGACGCCGCTTCCTCCGGCGTCATCCACGTCACCTCGAGAGCGTCCTGCCGCGGATCGCACGACCCAGTGACGGGCACGACGTAGGCGAGCGACACCGCGTGCTGGCGGTCGTCGTGGAACGGCGTCACGCCGGGGATCGGGAAGTACTCGGCCACCGTGAACGGCGTCGGCTGTGGCGGCACCTGTGGGAACGCCATCGGGCCGAGGTCGTTCTCGAGGTGGCGGTACAGCGCGTCGCGCACCGTCTCGCCGTAGCGCACGCGGCCGGACACGATCGTGCGCACCAGCTCACCCACGCTCGTCGAGCGCAGCAGGATCCCCACCTCGGTCACCTGGCCGGCGCCGTCGGTGCGCACCGGGACGGCCTCGACGTAGAGCATCGGCAGGCGGCGTCGTGATTCCGCGAGCTCGATGTCGCTGAGCCATGCGGGGTTCGCGGATCCGCCCGGCACGCTCGAGACGCCGCTCAGATCGCTCGCGTCATCGCCCGGCTGGTCATCGGGATCAGGATCGGGGGTGCGAACGGCCATGTGCTCACGCTACTCGGATCCGGCGACATCCGACGGGCGCGGCCGTCATGAGTCGTCGAGCATCGCCTCGAGCGCGGGCATCCGCACAGTGGCGATGCGCCAGACGATGTCGTGATCGATCTCCTCATAGTGGTGCGCGATGAAGTCCCGGAAACGCGCCGCGTGTTGCCACGCTGGATCGGCGAAACGGTCAGCGTCAAGCGCGCGGAGCCGCTTGATCGCCTCGCCGATGTTCTCCGCCGTACGCTCGACGGCCCGGCGGACCGCGAGATCATCGTCATACGCACATTTGCCGCGATCCACGAACTCACTCATCTCGCGGAAGAATCGGCGCAAGTCCCCCGCAAAGCGCGCGATCCGGTCGCCTGCGTTCACAACGGCACGGCCTCCGCGAGAATCGGATGCCCTTCGGCGAGCGTGCCACGGTCAATGACGTCGACAGAGCGACGGAGAACAGCTTCAACGTCGATCGCGAACTGTGCGGAGTCGAAGTAGTCAGCTCCGGCACCGAGCGAGACGAGGAGGTCGATATCGCTGTCGACCGTGTCTTCACCACGCGCGACGGACCCCACCAGGGCGACATCATGGAGGTTGGCTGCCTCGGCCAGGTGCGCGATCACGTCGCGGAGGCGATGCACCTCATCACGGAACGCGATCGTCGGCGCCGACCAGTGAAAGTCGATCGGTGCGATGACTGCTTCCGGCTTCCGATGCGAACCGACGACGACTGGCGCCGCCGAACGCGGATCCGTTCGAAACGCGCGAAGGATCCGACTGAAGTCGCGACGCGCCTCGGCGACGGGCACCACGCTGGTTCGGTTCATGTCGCCTCCAAAAGTTGTACATATTTTTGCACAACTCTTCTGCGGCGACAAGTGCGCGTCACGATGCGAAGACTTCTGGAAGGGCCGCAACGAATTCGTCGAAATGCCCGAACCATACGGAATGCCGGGCTCCTCGGATGCCCCGCACGTCGACGCCGCTCGCGATGAGGGCACGCGCGTCCTGCTCCGCGACTGTGTGGCGGTCTTGCTCCCCAACGAGCGCGGGGAGCGCATCGACGGGTCAGCTGCGGGTGACGTGGCGGCGCCGGATCAGCGGAAGCGGCGGAGGCGCAGGCTGTTGAGCACCACGAACACCGAGCTGAACGCCATGGCGGCGCCCGCGAGCATCGGCGCGAGCAGTCCCGCGGCGGCGAGGGGGATCGACGCGACGTTGTACGCAAATGCCCAGAACAGGTTGCCCCGGATGATCCGGAGCGTCTTGCGCGACAACCGCACGGCATCAGCCGCCACTCGCAGGTCTCCGCGGACGAGGGTCAGATCGCTTGCCTCGATCGCAACGTCGGTGCCCGTGCCCATCGCCATACCGAGATCCGCCTGTGCGAGGGCCGCGGCGTCGTTGACGCCGTCGCCGACCATCGCGACGGTACGCCCTTCCTGCTGCAGTTCCGTCACCACGGTCACCTTCTCGTGCGGTAGGACGCCGGCGATGACCCGGTCGATTCCGACCTCGGCGGCCACCGCGCGGGCGGGCGCCTCGGCGTCGCCGGTCACGAGGATCGGATCCAGGCCCTGCGCGCGCATCTCGGCCACTGCCTCGGCACTGGTGGGTTTGACGGTGTCGGCCACGGCGAGGAGGCCGCGCGGGGCGCCGTCCCACGCGATGGCGACGACGGTCGCGCCGGTGGCCTGCGCCTCGTCGAACGCGCGCTGGAGCTCGGGTGTGAGGCCGACCGACCACTGGTCGAGCAGCTGCGGACGTCCGACGACGACCGCGCGCCCGTCGACGATGCCCTGCGCGCCGAGCCCCTCCACGTTGCGGAAGTCGGTCACCCCCGGAAGTGGGTCGCCAGAGATGGCGGCGGGAGGGGTGGTTGCGCCTGCAAAGTCTGGCGACCCATTACCTGATGCCTCGCCAGAGATGGCGGCGGGGAGGGTGCCCGGAGCTGCAAAGTGTGGCGACTCATCACCCAATGCCTCGCCAGAGATGGCGGCGGGGAGGGTGCCCGGAGCTGCAAAGTGTGGCGACTCAACGGCGGCGGTGGCGATGGCGCGCGCGATGGGGTGCTCTGAAGCGACCTCGAGCGCGCCCGCGGTCCGGAGCACGTCGTCAGCCGATTCGCCAGCGGCCGGGATGACCTGTGTGAGCGTCATCCGCCCCTCGGTCACCGTGCCTGTCTTGTCGAGCACGATCGTGTCGATGCGCCGGGCACGCTCGAGGGCGGCGGCATCCTTGATGAGGATCCCGCGCTTCGCCCCGGTTCCCGTCCCCATCATCATCGCGAGCGGCGTCGCGAGGCCGAGCGCGCACGGACACGCGATGATCAGCACCGCGACGGCCGCCGTGAACGCCGCCGCAACAGGCTGTCCGATGAGGATCCACGTGGCGAGCGTCGCGATCGCGATAACGATCACGATCGGCACGAAGATCCCCGAGATCCGGTCGGCGAGCCGCTGCACCTCCGCCTTCGACGCCTGCGCGTCTTCGACGAGCTTCGCCATCTGCGCGAGCTGCGTGTCCTTGCCGACGCGCGTCGCCCGCACCACGAGCAGCCCGCTCGCGTTGACCGTGCCGCCCGTGACGGCGGATCCCACCCCGACCTCGGCGGGCACCGGCTCGCCCGTGACCATCGAGACGTCGACGGCACTGGATCCCTCGATCACCTCGCCGTCGGTGGCGATCTTCTCCCCCGGGCGCACGACGAACGCGTCACCGACGCGCAGTTCGCTCGCGGGGATCCGCCGCTCGACGCCATCGTCTCCGCGCACCGCGACGTCCTTCGCGCCGAGATCCAGCAGCGAGCGCAGCGCGTCGCCCGCGCGGCGCTTGCTGCGCGCCTCGATGTAACGTCCCAGCAGGATGAACGTCGTCACGCCCGCGGCGGCCTCGAGGTAGATGGATCCGGATCCGTCGGCCTGCGTCGCGAGCAGCGACCATCCGTGCGTCATGCCGATCTCGCCCGCCGTGCCGAAGACCAGCGCGTACACGCTCCACCCCAGCGCGGCGAGCGTGCCGACCGAGACGAGCGTGTCCATGGTCGCGGCGCCGTGGCGGAGGTTCATCCACGCGGCGCGGTGGAACCCGGATCCGCCCCACAACACGACCGGCAGCGCGAGCAGCAGAGACACCCACTGCCACGCCGGGAACTGCAGCGGCGGAATCATCGCGACGAGGATCACCGGCACGCTGAGCGCGATGCTCCAGATCAGGCGAGTACGCAACGGGTCGCTCGCGTCAGGGTCGTCGTTCGATATCGGCGAAGGAAGGCCTGCGCCGTAGCCGGCCTCCTCGACGGTGCGGATCAGATCCTCGGGCGTATGCGCGTCGGGGAATGACACGTGCGCCTTCTCGCTCGCGTAGTTCACGCTCGCCGTGACGCCGTCGAGCTTGTTGAGCCGCCGCTCGATGCGGTTTGCACAGGACGCACACGTCATCCCCTGGATGTCGAGGTCGAGCTCAGTCGTACTCATCGGTTCCTCACTCGTTCGATCGGACGCCACGAAACTCGGAGATCTCACGAAATACGGGCAGATCCGCGTATTCGGCCCGCAATACGTGAGATCTCCGCGTTTCGTTGCGGGCCGGGGAGGCTTACGCGGGGCTCAGGCCGAGGTCGCCGGGCGCGGCAAGGGAATAGCCAGCCTCGTTGACCGCCGCCTTCACCGCGGCGTCGTCGATCACGGACGCCGTCACCTCGAGGCGACCGCTCGCGAGGTCGACGTCGACCTTCTCCACGCCGGTGATCGCCGAGACCTCCTCGGTCACGTGGTTCACGCAGTTGCCACAGGTCATTCCCTGAACGGAATACGTCTTGGTGGTCATGTCATTCCTCCTCATGAGCGGACGAGGCGCGCGATCGCGTCGGACGCCTCGGTGATCTTGTCGTTCGCCACGTCGCCACCCTCCCGGACGGCATCCGCGACGCAGTGTGAGAGGTGGTCGTCGAGCAGACCGAGCGCGACCGACTCGAGCGCCTTCTTCGTCGCCGACACCTGCGTGAGGATGTCGATGCAGTACTGCTCCTCGTCGACCATCCGCTGCAGACCTCGCACCTGACCCTCGATCCGGCGCAGGCGCGCCAGCACCTTGTCCTTGCCATCGATGTAGCCGTGGTGGCTGTGATCCGTCATGCGACTCCCTCTCGTCATTGGTGCCAACAGCATACCCCCCAGGGGTATTCCCGCGACGCGCGATCCGCTTCTGAGAGATGATGGATCCATGCTGACGCCGCCTCTCGACAACGATGCCGTGCTGTGGTCGCGCGATCCGGGGGACGATCCCCTCATCGTGTTCCTGCACGGATACGGATCCGACGAACGCGATCTGTTCGCTCTCCGCGAGCACCTGCCGGGCGATTTCGTCTATGCCTCCGTGCGCGCGCCGCTTGAGCCGCCGTTCCCGATGAGCGGCCACTCCTGGTACGCGATCGACTCACTCGACTCGCGGGATCCGGAAGCCATCACGCACGGCGCGACCCGACTGCTTGAGTGGCTGGACACTGTCTCCCCGACCCGCGTCGGCCTGATCGGGTTCTCGCAGGGCGGCGCGATCGCACTGCAGGCGCTGCGTCTCGCTCCCGAGCGGGTCGACTTCGTCGCGAACCTGTCCGGATACGCGGCTGGCGGATCGCTTCCGGGCGACGACGTGATCGCCGAGCAGCGTCCGCCCGTGTTCTGGGGGCGCGGATCCGCCGACACCGTCATCCCGCAGGCTGCGATCCAGCACACCACCGAGTGGCTGCCGGGGCACAGTGACCTCGTCGGGCGCATCTATCCCGGGCTGTCGCACGCGGTCTCCCCGCAGGAACTCGAGGACCTGGCGCGCTTCGTCGCGAAGCAGCTCGACTGACGCGGATCCGAGCGGGTGCGGTGCCCGGGGACGGGCCCGAATGAGCGCACCTCACGACGCGCAGACGTCAGCCACTCGCCGTGCGGATCCGGGCTGTCAGCGGTCGTCGCGCGATGACGCGAGCGCGACGGCGAACATCACCGCGAACGAGACGCCCACACCGAGCCAGAGGATGCTGTCCGTGACGAGCCACGCCAGCGCGCCCGCCACGAGGCTAATGGCCACGACAAGGCCCCGCTTCAGCCTGCCGGGCCGACGATCGGTCATGCGATCACGGTAACGCGATCCCGTCAGCTCGTCGCCGACCCGGGCGGGTCAGGGGCGTCGCCGCAGGCGTGACCGCTGACGTCATCGTCGTCGTTGTCGGTCTCGTCCGTCGGGTCCTCAGCGTCTGCGTCGCCGCGCGTGTCGTCGGGGTCGCCCACAGTGCCGCCGACAACGTCACCGAAGCCGTGGTCCGTGTCGTCGGCGCCCGCCGTGCCGCCATCAACGTCGGCGCTGATCAGATCCGCGGCGCCCACGTCGCCGAGGCCGTGGCCGGTGTCGTCGTCAGTCGGATCCGCGTCACCTGCATCATCGCCGTCGCGACCGTCAGGGTCGTCGCGATCGCCGGTCATGTCACCGTCGCCGGCCGGATCCGCGCCGGCTGCGTCATCGGTTGTTTCGTCCTCCGATGCCTCCGTTCCGGTGCCGTAGGCGAAGGCGACCGACAGCGCGATTCCGATCCCGACGAACGCCCAGTTGTCGAGCACGATGGACATCACCACGCCGAACACGATGCCGAGGGCCATTCCGGAGCCCCAGTTCGGTTCGCGCTTCTTCTCCGCCGCTTCGGTCATCTGCTCACCGCCTCCTCCCGTTAAGGTACGGATCCGCGACGTGCTGCACATCCTCCGCTGGAGGGAGATCTCGTGGCTGCGCTCGGGCGCCGGCGGGACCCGTGTGGTCACTGCGCACTGTGGGAAGCGATCATGCCGGAGGCGTCACGCGGTCGGAAGCGTCGCGTTGTGGGAAGCATCACGCTGTAGAAGACGTCACGTTGTGAGGGACGCCGCGCTCTGAGAGGCAACACGCTGTGAGGAGCATCACGCTGCTGGCGACGACCACGCTACCGGAGGCGTCACTGCGGCGCGCGCTCGGTCCCGTTCTCACCCTCGTCGCGCTTCGGCTTGCCTCCCAGGGAACCGCCGATGGCCACCGCGACGCCAATGCCGATCGCGAGATAGGCCCAGTTGTCCATCGACACGGACATCGCCGTCCCGACTCCCGCGCCGAGGGCGATGCACAGCCCCATGCCCCACGCCTTCTGCGTCTTCCGCTCGCCGACCATGCTGCGACCACCTTCCCGTCTTCGACGCTACCGAGCACGCCGCGGGCGCGCCTCCGCCGGGCGACGGAGATCCGACTTCGTCTGGTGGAGTGTTGACACGCATCTGCACGGTCGCGTAGCGTTCCATCGTCCTGTCCCCGACGAACGGAACGAATCGGTGTGGAACCTCGCGTGATCTCGCGCTGACCGACCACCCTCACTCCTGAGGCATCGCGCAGCGCCCATCCGCGCTGGTCCGATGCACCGTTCTTCTGGCATCTCCGCCGATCAGCGCATCCGTGCACTGATCCCGGGAGGTTTTCCATGCCAGTAATCGTTCTCGACCACCTCACGTTCGCGTGGCCGGACGGATCCGTCGCCCTCGACAGCGTCTCCGGCGCCCTGCGCGCCGCACGCACCGGGCTTGTCGGCCGCAACGGATCCGGCAAGTCGACGCTGCTCAAGCTCATCGCGGGCGAGCTGTCGCCGACGTCCGGCGCCGCGCTCGTCGACGATGCCGCAGCCCGCGTCGCGTACCTTCCTCAGCGGCTCACGCTCGACACTCGTGCCCGGGTGGCGTCGCTCCTCGGCGTCGCCACTCCCCTCGATGCGGTACGGGCGATCGCGGTCGGCGACGTCGCTCCCGAGCGGTTCGACGAGGTCGGCGACGATTGGGACGTCGAAGCGCGGTCGCACGCGGCGCTCGCCGAAGCGGGTCTGGATCCGAGTGTGCTCGACCGACGGGTCGGCGAGTTGTCGGGAGGCGAGGGGATGCTCGCGGCGCTCACGGGGATCCGTCTCGCTGCCGCGTCCGTGACCCTGCTCGACGAGCCGACGAACAACCTCGACGGCGACGCCCGGCAGCGCGTGTACGACATGGTGCGCTCGTGGCGCGGCACACTCGTGATCGTGTCGCACGACCTCGACTTGCTCGAGCTCATGGACGCCACCGCCGAGCTGCACGGGCACCAGCTCACGGTGTTCGGCGGACCGTACTCGGAGTGGCGCGCGGCGGTCGACGCGGAGCAGGAGGCCGCGCGGCAAGACCTCACGGACGCCAAGAAGGTGCTCGCCAAGGAGAAGCGCCAGCGGATCGAGCTCGAGACGAAGATCGCGCGCCGCAACCGCCAGGGTAAGAAGAAGGCCGAGACACTGCCGACGATCGTGGCGAATGCGTACGCGCGACGGGCGGAGGAGTCAGCCGGCCGCCTGCGGATCGAGGCCCGTGGGAAGGAGGGTTCGGCCCAGGCCGCGCGAGATGAGGCCGACGCGCGGATCCGCTCGGACGATTCAGTGGTCTTCGATCTGCCGGACCCCGGCGTGGCGGCGGGACGGCGCATCCTGACGCTCGGTGACGGCGAGCGGCAGTGGATCGTGCAGGGCCCGGAGCGGGTGGCGCTCGTCGGTCCGAACGGCGCCGGCAAGACCTCCCTGCTGCGGGCGCTGCTGGGGATCGGCGATGCCAGCGGGGGCGCGGGGGCCGGTGACGCCGGCGGCGGCGCGGGGGCCGACGGACTGGCGGCCGCGGATTCGGTGCCAGGCGGACTGGGAGCGACAGAGCCGGGGTCCAGCGGAGTGGGAGTCCGCAACGCACGCCAGGCTCCGGGACATGGTGGGCTGGCTCCCGCGGATCCCGCACACGGTGGGCTCGCGACGGCAGATCCAGGCTTCGTTGGGCTCGCGGCGACGGATACGGGGCTCAAAACCGCGACGTGTGCGGGAGAACCAGATCCGGAATCTGACACCGCGCCCGTCGCGGACTGGTGGCGTTGCGCTGCGGCGTCGAAGCTGCATACCGACCGGGTGGCGTACCTGCCGCAGCGACTGGACGCGCTGGATGACGCCGAGTCGGCGATCGACGCGGTGCAGCGGGCGGCGCCGCATGTTCCCGATCGAGAGCTGCGCAATCGCCTCGCGCGGTTCCTCATCCGTGGCGAAGCAGCGCACCGACCGATCGGCGACCTCTCCGGCGGTGAGCGCTTCCGCGTCTCGATCGCGCGGCTGCTGCTCGCGGATCCGCCGCCCCAGCTGTTGGTACTGGACGAACCGACGAACAACCTCGACGTCGACACGGCCGAACAGCTGCTCGCAGCGCTGCGCGCCTACCGCGGAGCCGTGCTGATCGTCAGCCACGACGCGGCGTTCCTGCGGCGACTCGCCCCCGACCTCACGCTCGAGCTGCGCGATGGGACGTTGGCGGAGGTAGCGGCGAGCTCCACCTGAACCATCCGCCGCGGGATGGTGCATTCGTGTCATGTGGCGGATTAGAGCGGCCCCGCCGACGCCGCGGATGGAGATGTCGCCGCGGGGGGCGCGGCGAGCTCATCGCTACGCCGTTCGTGTGACGCCCGTGACCCTTCCCGACGCAACGAAGGGTCACGGGCGTCACACGAATCGGGCGGCTGGTAGTTTCAGGCGCACCGATGCGTGAGGAGTGGGCAGATGAGGATCGTCGTGCTGGACGACTACCAGCGGGTCGCCGAGGGCTATGCCGATTGGGACGCACTCGGTGCCGATGACGTGCGGTTCGAGTCGGAACCCCTCGTGGGCGATGCGCTGCTGCGCGCCCTGGCCGGAGCGGAGGTCGTCGTCGCGATGCGCGAACGCACCGCGTTCACGGCCGAGGTGCTCGCACAGTTGCCCGACCTGCGGCTGCTCGTGACGACGGGGCCGAGCAATGCCGTAATCGATGTCGCGGCCGCCAACGCGCGCGGTGTCGTCGTGTGCGGCACCGAATCGCCCAGAACGGCGACGCCCGAGCTCGCGTGGGGGCTCATTCTTGCGGTGCTGCGGGAGATCCCGACGGAGAACGCGGCCGTTCGCGACGGCGGCTGGCAGACCACGATCGGCGGTGGCCTCGACGGCCGTCGCCTCGGCATCGTCGGCCTCGGCAGACTCGGATCCCGCATGGCGCACATCGGGCAAGCGTTCGGCATGGAGGTCGTCGCGTGGAGCCAGAACCTCGATGCCGACACCGCCGCCGCGCAGGGCGCGACCCGCGTCACCAAGGAGGAGCTGTTCCGCACCTCGGACGTCGTCACCGTGCACTACAAGCTGAGCGAGCGCAGTCGCGGGCTCATCGGCGCCGCCGAACTCGCGCTCATGAAGAGCTCGGCGATCCTCGTAAACACGTCGCGGGGTCCGCTCGTCGACACCGACGCGCTGCTCGATGCGCTCCGCGCGGGGCGGATCCGCGGCGCCGGGATCGACGTGTACGACACCGAACCGCTCCCTCGCGACCATCCGCTTCGCAGCGCCCCGCGAACTGTCCTCACGCCGCACATCGGCTACGTCACTGACGAGACCTACCGGATCTACTACGGTCAGGCCGCCGAAGACATCGCGGCATGGATCCAGGGGTCCCCAATTCGGGTCATCGGGTAGCGGGCCATTCCGGTCGCGCAAAGGCACCTTCGTTGCGCTGGGAAGGTGCCTTTGCGCGACTGGAGCGCCGCTGCCCCACATGACAACCGCGGCGGGGAGGGTGCATCTGCGTGATCTAGAGCGCGGCTGCCCCATATGACACGAATGGCTCCAACCACCGCGTTTTGGGTGCGTTTGCGTCACTTGAAGCGCGGCCCCCGCGCCATATGACACAAATGGCGCCAACCGCGGCGGGGTGGGTGCATTTGCGTCATGTGGGCGGGCGGGTTCGCGGGAGGATGGGGAGATGGATCCGAACCGTCGCACCGAGGCGGAGTCCCCCTGGGGCGACGCGGCGCGCATCGCGATCGGGCGCGCGAGTGACCGGCGCATCGTCGCCGCCGATCCGGACGGGGTGCGCCGTACGTTGAGCGATGCCGAGTTCCCCGCCTGGGTCGCGGCGCGCGAGACGGAACGCCGCGTGCGCTGGGTGTGGTCGAGCACCGCCGAGTGGTACCCCTCCCTCCTCGCGGCCGGCGTGAGGATCGAGCGCTGCCACGACCTGCGACTGAGTCACGCAATCCTGAAGAACGCCGTGCCCGGATCCGCGCTCGCCGCGCATGCGCAGTGGGACGCCCCCGACGAGGAGCACGCTCCGGCCCTGTTCGACCTCGACACCGGACCGCGACGCGACGCGCTCGACGAGGTGCTGCGCGAGCTCGCGCGCCAAGACGAGTCGCTCGAGGCCTCCTCGGATCCGGGGCGTATGCGGCTGCTGCTCGCTGCGGAATCGGCAGGAGCGCTCGTCGCTTCCGAGGCGCGATCGGCGGGCGTCCCATGGGACGCCGCAGAACACAACCGGATCCTCGAAGACGCGCTCGGGCACCGGGGAGCCGGCGGCGTTCCCACCACGATGGCGCGGCTGGCGGGCGAGGTGCGCGGGGCGCTCGAGGATCCGCAGGTGTCACTCGATTCGCCACCACAGCTTCTCAAGGCGCTGCGGGCGGCGGGCATGCACGTCGACTCCACGAGCAAGTGGGTGCTGCAGGAGATCGACCATCCGGCGATCGCGCCCTTGCTCGAGTACAAGCGCCTCGCGCGCCTGCTCACTGCGAACGGGTGGGCGTGGCTCGACGAGTGGGTGCGCGATGGCCGGTTCCGCCCGGTGTACGTGCCCGGCGGCGTCGTGACGGGGCGCTGGGCGGCGGCCGGTGGCGGCGCGCTGCAGATTCCGCGGCAGCTGCGGGCGGCCTTGCGGGCGGATCCCGGCTGGCGCATCATCGACGCCGACGTCTCGCAGTTGGAGCCGCGCGTGCTCGCCGCGATGGCGCGTGATGAGCGGATGGCCGACGCCGCACGCGGGCAGGATCTCTACGACGGCGTCGTCGCGGACGGGGCGGTGGCGACGCGATCCGAGGCGAAGATCGCCGTGCTGGGCGCAATGTACGGTGCAACGACCGGCGACTCCGGGCGCCTCGTGCCGCGACTCCGGCGCGTGTACCCGCGCGCAATGCGCCTCGTCGACGAGGCGGCGCGCACGGGCGAAGAGGGCGGCACGGTCGCGACGTGGCTCGGTCGCACCTCTCCCCCGCTCGATGAGGCGACGCGGCGACTGCTGTCGACGGCGACGACGGCCGCGGACGAGCAGCGCGCGCTGCGTCGCGCCCGCGATCACGGCCGTTTCACGCGTAACTTCGTCGTGCAGGGCACGGCCGCGGAGTGGGCGCTGGCATGGATGGCAGATCTGCGAATCCGTCTCGCCGCGCTGCCCGCGGTACCGGCCGAGGATGCGGCGCCGCGCTCCGGACGCGCGTTCGCCCGTCGCGCGCACATCGCGTTCTTCCTGCACGACGAGGTCATCGTCCACGCGCCCGCCGATCAGGCGAACGCTGCCGCCGAGGCGATGCGCGAGTCCGCCGCGGCCGCAGGGCGCCTGCTGTTCAGAGGCTTCCCCATCGACTTCCCGCTCGATCTGTCGATCGGCGACAGCGCGGTGGCGTAGCGGGCGACACCAAAGCTCCGGCCCCGCGTGTCGGTGGTCCGCGGCAGGATGGATCCGTGGACGTTCTCGACAGCTTCAGCGAACCGACCGCGGCGTGGTTCCGCGGGGCGTTCGCGGCGCCGACCAATGCGCAGACGGGCGCGTGGAAGGCGATCTCTGAGGGGCGTCACGCGCTCGTGGTGGCGCCGACCGGATCCGGAAAGACCCTGTCGGCATTCCTGTGGGCGCTCGACCGCGTGTTCCGCGAAGGGTCGTCGGGCGACGCACTGCCGGGCTTCGAGGGGCGCACGCGCAAGGCGAAGCGGCGCACGAAGATCCTGTACGTCTCACCGCTCAAGGCTCTCGGCGTCGACGTCGAACGCAACCTGCAGTCGCCGCTCGTCGGCATCACGCAGGCGGCGAAGCGGCTGGGGGTGGATCCGCCGGAGGTGTCGGTCGGCGTGCGGTCGGGCGATACGCCGCCGCGCGATCGTCAGCGGATGCTGCGCAATCCGCCTGACATCCTCATCACGACGCCCGAGTCGCTGTTCCTGATGCTGACGTCGAGCGCGCGCGACACCCTGCGCGAGGTGCACACGGTGATCATCGACGAGGTGCATGCGGTCGCCGCCTCGAAGCGCGGCGCGCACCTGGCCGTGTCGCTCGAACGGCTCGACGACCTGCTCGAGACGCCGGCGCAGCGCATCGGGCTGTCCGCGACGGTGCGCCCGATCGACGAGGTGGCGCGGTTCGTCGGCGGCGAGGCGCCGGTCGACATCGTCGCGCCGCGCGCGTCGAAGACGTTCGAGCTCGCGGTGCGGGTGCCGATCGACGACATGACGGATCCGCCTCCCGCGGCACCGCGGGAGGCCTCGCACCGGGCCGATCTCGCGGGGGCGGGCTCGGGCGAGCCGATGGCGCCCGCCGACGACCGGTTCTGGGAGGGAACGCCGGGCGCCGACGGTGGCGGGACCGACCGTGCGGCGACGCCCGGCGGCTCCGACGACGACCCGGCCGCTCCCGCGAGCGACGCGTTCTGGGAGGAGGGATCCGAGAACACGGAGGTGACCGGATCCATCTGGCCGCACGTCGAAGAGGCGATCGTCGACCGCGTGCTCGAGAACACATCGACGATCATCTTCGCGAACTCCCGCCGCCTCGCGGAGCGCCTGACGGGGCGGCTCAACGAGATCCACGCCGAGCGGCTCGGGATGGACGTGCCCGACCAGACCGCGCCAGCCGCGGCGATGCCGGCGCAGGGCGGCCAGACCGCCGGGGTGGCGCCGGTACTCGCGAAGGCGCATCACGGATCCGTGTCGAAGGAGCAGCGCGCGATCGTCGAGGACGAGCTGAAGCGCGGCGACCTCCGCTGCGTCGTGGCGACGAGCAGCCTCGAGCTCGGCATCGACATGGGTGCGGTCGATCTGGTCATCCAGGTGGAGTCGCCGCCCAGCGCCGCGAGCGGCCTACAGCGCGTCGGCCGCGCCGGGCACCAGGTGGGCGAGATCAGCCGCGCCGACCTGTTCCCCAAGCACCGGGGCGACGTGCTGCACACCGCCGTCGTCACCGAGCGGATGCTGTCAGGCGCGATCGAGGCGATCCGCGTGCCGCAGAACCCGCTCGACATCCTCGCGCAGCAGACGGTCGCCGCGTCGGCGCTCGATTCGGTCGAGGTCGAGGGCTGGTTCGAGACCGTGCGCCGCAGTGCGCCGTTCCGGTCGCTGCCGCGCAGTGCGTTCGAGGCCACGCTCGATCTGCTCGCCGGGCGCTACCCGTCCGACGAGTTCGCCGAACTGCGGCCGCGCATCGTCTGGGATCGCGATCGCGGGGTCTTCGAGGGGCGTCCGGGCGCGCAGCGGCTGGCGGTCACGAGCGGCGGCACGATCCCCGACCGCGGACTGTTCGGGGTCTTCATCGCGGGCGAGACGCAGAACGCCCGCGTGGGCGAGCTCGACGAGGAGATGGTCTACGAGTCGCGCGTCAACGACGTCTTCACGCTCGGCACGACGAGCTGGCGGATCGTGGAGATCACGCACGACCGCGTCAACGTCCTCCCCGCCTACGGGCAGCCGGGGCGTGTGCCGTTCTGGACGGGCGATGGCCTTGGTCGCCCCGCCGAACTCGGCGAGGCACTCGGCGCGTTCACGCGCGAAGTCGCGGCGGCGCAGCCCGAGACCGCCCACGCGCGGCTGAAAGAGGCCGGACTCGACGACAACGCGCGCGTGAACCTCCTCGCGCACCTCGACGAGCAACGCGAGGCGACCGGATCCCTCCCGACAGACGTGACGCTGACGGTCGAGCGCGGCCGCGACGAGGTCGGCGACTGGCGGCTGATCCTCCACTCGCCCTACGGCATGCCCGTGCACGCACCGTGGGCGCTCGCGGTGAGCGCGCGGATCCGCGAACGACTCGGCGTCGACGGGTCGGCCGTGGCGAGCGACGACGGCATCGTCGCGCGGATCCCGGATGCCGAGGCCGAGCCGCCCGGCGCCGAACTGTTCGTGTTCGACGCCGACGAGCTCGAGCAGCTCGTGACCGACGAGGTCGGTGGCTCCGCGCTGTTCGCCTCGCGGTTCCGGGAGTGCGCGGCCCGCTCGTTGCTGATGCCGCGGCTGCGCCCGGGCAAGCGGATGCCGCTCTGGCAGCAGCGGCAGCGATCGGCCGCGCTGCTCGACGTCGCGCGCGGTCACCCAACGTTCCCCGTGATCCTTGAGACGCTGCGCGAGGTGCTGCAGGACGTCTACGATCTGCCCGCGCTCGTGCGGATCGCGCGCGGTGTCGCGGAGCGACGGATCCGGATCGTCGAGAGCGAGCCCGCGCAGCCGTCGCCGTTCGCGCGCGACCTGCTGTTCGGATACATCGGCGCATTCATGTACGAGGGCGACTCCCCGCTCGGCGAGCGCAAGGCGGCCGCCCTATCGGTGGACCCGGCGCTGCTCGGCGAGCTGCTCGGCCGCGTCGAGATGCGCGAACTGCTCGATCCCGACGTCGTGGCGCGCTTCGAGCTGGAGGTGCAGCGGCTCGCGGCCGACCGGCGCGTGCGCGGCGTGGAGGGGGTCGCCGACCTGCTGCGTCTGCTCGGTCCCCTCACCGCGGACGAGGTGGCGGCCCGCCTCGCCCCCGCCGCGGGGCCAGGTGACGCCATTGGCGTGCCCGATGCGAATGGGTCGCCAGAGATGGCGCCAGGCGACGGCGTGTCGGACGCAAACTCTGGCGACCCACGTGAGGCAACCCGCGCCCAACCCAATGGGTCGCCAGAGATGGCGCCGAATGAGGGTGCGGACACGACCATCTCTGGCGACCCAATCGGCGGCGGGCCTCATGCGGGCACCGACGAAGCGGCGGGGCTGCTGGAGGATCTGGTTCGGGCGCGTCGAGCCATCCGCGTGAGCATCGCGGGCGTCGAGCGCGTCGCTGCCATCGAGGACGCCGGACGTCTGCGCGATGCCCTCGGCACCGCACTGCCGGTGGGCGTTCCGGTCGCGTTCACCGAGCCGGTCGCGGATCCGCTGGGAGACCTCGCCAGCCGATATGCGCGCACGCACGGCCCGTTCACGATCGGCGCGCTCGCGGAGCGCCTCGGCATCGGCGCGGCGGTCGCGCGTCACGCCCTGCAGCGCCTTGAGACACAGGGCCGCGTCGTCGGCGGATTCTTCCTGCCCGAAGGCGCCGCCACCTCTCTCGCGGATGAGGCGGAGTGGTGCGACACGGAGGCGCTGCGGCGGATCCGGATGCGGTCGCTCGCCGCGCTGCGCGGATCCATCGAGCCGGTCGCTCCCGCCGCGTACGCGCGCTTCCTCCCCGCATGGCACCACATGGATCGTCCGCTCGAGGGCGTCGACGGCGTGCTGCAGGTCGTCGAACAGCTCGCGGGGGTGCCGATCCCCGCGAGCGCCTGGGAAACGCTCGTCCTGCCCACCCGCGTGCGCGACTACGCGCCGGCCATGCTCGACGAACTCACCGCGGCCGGCGAGGTCGCGTGGTCGGGGCACGGCCAGATCGCCGGACGCGACGGATGGGTCGCCCTGCATCCCGCCGACGCCGTGCCGCTCACGATCGCACCCGAAGACGACATCGTGATGGATCCGCTCGACACCCGCATCCTCGAGGCGCTCGCGCCGGGCGGGGCCTTCTTCGCCTCGCAGGTGGCCGACATGGTGCGCTCGCAGCTCACGGCCGCCGAAGCGGCGGAGGTCTCGGAGGCGGCCGTGACGGCGTCGCTGTGGCGGCTGGTGTGGGCCGCGCGCGTCACGAACGACACGTTCGCGCCCGTGCGCACGCTGCTGTCGGGCGGATCCCAAAGCCACAAGACGAAGCGCCGCACGCCGCGCACACGCACCTTCCGCGGCATGACGCTCGCGCGCCCGGCCGCCGCTCCGCGCGATCCGGCCGCGGGCGGGAGGTGGTCGCTACTGCCCGCGCCCGAGGCCGACGACACGATGCGGGCGGCCGCGCACGCGTCTCTGCTGCTCGATCGGTACGGCGTCGTGACACGCGGATCCGTGCAGAACGAGGGCGCGCCCGGCGGGTTCGCGCAGGTGTACCGCACGCTCGCGACGTTCGAGGAGTCGGGGCACTGCCGACGCGGGTACCTCATCGAGAAGCTCGGCGCCGCGCAGTTCGCCGCCTCCACGACCATCGATCGGTTGCGCACGTTCAGTGCGGTTGCAGATCCGCCCCCGCTCGCGTCGCGCGTGCTCGCGGCGACGGATCCGGCGAACCCTTATGGCGCGGCGCTCGCGTGGCCGGCGCTCGAGGAGGTCACCCATCGCCCCGGTCGCAAGGCGGGGGCGCTCGTGGTGCTGATCGACGGCGAACTGGTGCTCTATCTCGAGCGCGGCGGCCGCACGGTGCTCGCGTTCTCGGAGGACGACGACGTGATCGCCGCCGCGATGCGCGGGCTCGCCGCCGAGGCGCGGGCGCGGCGCCTCGAGACGCTCACGGTGGAGAAGATCAACGGGGTCGGCACGTACTCGTCCCCGCTCGCGCGTCACCTCCGCACCGCGGGCTTCGTCGAGGCGCCGAAGGGGCTGTCCCTCCGAAAGGAACTGCGGTGACTACTCGCCGAGCGTCTCGAAATTCGGCGGGGTCCGGCGACATCGCCCAAGGTTTCCCGACGGTCGGCGAATTCCGAGACGGTCGGCGACAACGCGATGGCTCCCGATGTGAGGAGGATGGCTGATGCCTGAGGGAGACACCGCCCACCGCACCGCGCGGCGCCTGCACGAGGTGCTCGCGGGTGAGGTGCTCACGGCGTTCGACCTGCGCGTACCGCGGGCTGCGACGGCCGATCTGACCGGCCAGCGGGTCGAGTCCGTCCGCGCGGTGGGCAAACACCTCCTGCACCGCGTCGGTGAGTTCGTGCTCCACACGCACCTCAAGATGGAGGGCGAGTGGCACACCTACCCGCGCGGCGATCGGTGGCGTCGGCCCGCCTTCCAGGCGCGCGCCGTGCTCGCGACCGACGAGTGGCAGACGGTCGGCTTCGACCTCGGCGTCGTCGAGCTTCTCCCCCGCGACCGCGAAGGCGACGTGATCGCGCACCTCGGGCCGGATCCGCTCGGGCCCGAATGGGATCCCGACCTCGTTACCGCGCGCCTCGCCGCGGATCCGCACCCCGCACACGTCGCCCTGCTCGACCAGCACAACGTCGCCGGGTTCGGCAACGAGTACGCCAACGAACTGCTCTTCCTGCGCGGCGTCGACCCGCACACGCCGATGTCGCGCGTCGACGTCCCTGCGCTCGTCTCGCTCGGAGCCCGGGCGATCCGCAGCAACCTCACGCGCCCCGTCCGCACGTTCACTGGCGACACGCGCCGCGGCCGCGACCACTGGGTGTACGGGCGCACGAACCTGCCCTGCCGGCGCTGCGGCACGGTGATCCAGGAGACGACGCTCGGCGACGCCACGCGCGAACGTCGCGTGTTCTGGTGCCCGAGCTGCCAGGCGTCGCGCGACTGACTCTCGCGCCGATTCGGGCACGGCATTACGGTGGCCGCATGACACGCACCGATCGTGCAAGCCTCCTCGTACACGTCGACCGCGCGGCCGCCTTCGCCGCCCTCACCGAAGCCGACGCGCTTGCGACGTGGTTGCCGCCCGCGGACATGCGCGGGCGGTTCGAATCGTTCGAGATGCGCACGGGCGGCGCGTACCGACTTGTCCTCACGTACGACGACGCCAGCGGATCCCCGGGGAAGACGACCGCGGATGAAGACGTCTCGAACGTGCGGATCCGGGAGATCGTCCCCGGAGAACGCGTCGTTCAGGAGATCGAGTTCGAGGCGACGGACCCGAACCTGCAGGGCATGATGACGATGGAATGGAACCTCCACGACGACCCCGCCGGCACCATCGTGGAGATCGTCGCGCGCGATGTTCCCCTCGGCGTCGCGGCGCGCGATCACGCCGCGGGGCTCACCTCGTCGCTGGCGAACCTCGCTGCCTTTCTCGAACCGGAGCATTGATACCCCCTAGGGGTATCATGGGGTGAACGTTCGCGCGGGAAGTCGGAGGACACGCGATGAGCCAGCACGACGCACACGCCAGCGATGGCGGGAACACCGACCACGCAGGGCACGTGCACGCAGACCCTACGGGTCACGCGGGACACGACCACGGTGACCACGTCGGTCAGTTCCGGCGTCTGTTCTGGATCATGCTCGTCCTCGCGATCCCGACCGTCGGGCTGTCGCCGATGTTCGCGTCGTTCTTCGGCTACCCGTTGCCGGACGCCGCATGGATCCCCTGGGTCTCGCCCGTGCTGGGCACCGTCATGTACGCGTGGGGCGGCGTGCCGTTCCTGACGGGCGCGGTCAGCGAGCTGCGCGCCCGGCAGCCGGGCATGATGCTGCTCATCGGCCTCGCGATCACCGTCGCCTTCGTCGCGTCGTGGGGCTCGACCCTCGGGGTCATCGACGCGCAGCTCGACTTCTGGTGGGAACTCGCGCTGCTGATCGTCATCATGCTGCTCGGCCACTGGATCGAGATGCGCTCACTCGCGCAGACGACCTCCGCGCTCGACTCGCTCGCCGCGCTCCTTCCCGACGAGGCCGAACGCGTCGAGGGCGACACCACCGTCACGGTCGCGCCGGCCGAGCTGCGCGCAGGCGACGTCATCGTGATCCGGCCCGGCGGGCGCGTGCCCGCGGACGCTCGCGTCGTCGACGGATCGGCGAGCATGGACGAGTCGATGATCACGGGAGAATCGCACCCCGTCCACCGCGCGGCCGGCGACACCGTCGTGGCCGGAACGGTCGCGACCGACTCGGGGATCCGCGCGGAGGTCACCGCGACCGGGGACGAGACGGCGCTCGCGGGGATCCAGCGCCTCGTGGCCGACGCGCAGACCTCGTCATCGCGAGCGCAGCGCCTCGCCGACCGCGCCGCCGCGTGGCTATTCTGGTACGCGCTCGGCGCCGCCGTCCTCACCGCGCTCGTGTGGACGATGATCGGCCGCCCGGACGAGGGCGTCGTGCGCACCATCACGGTGCTCGTCATCGCCTGTCCGCACGCACTCGGACTCGCGATCCCCCTCGTCGTGTCGATCTCGACCGAGCGGGCAGCGCGCGGCGGTGTGCTCGTGAAGGACCGACTCGCCGTCGAGACGATGCGCACGGTCGACGTCGTGCTGTTCGACAAGACGGGAACGCTCACGAAGGGCACCCCGGCGGTCACGGGCGTCGACGCGACCGCCGGTGACAGCGACCGCGTGCTCGCCCTCGCGGCGGCCGCGGAGACCGACTCGGAGCATCCGCTCGCCCGTGCCATCGTGGCCGCGGCCCGAGACCAGGACCTCGAGATCCCGAGCGCGACGAACTTCTCCTCCTCCCCCGCCGTCGGTGTGACCGCGACCGTCGAGGGCCAGACCGTGCGGGTGGGCGGACCGGCGCTCCTCGACGAGGAGTCGGCCAACGAGCGCCCGATCGCCGACGCGTGGCGCGACGAAGGCGCGATCATCCTGCATGTCGTCGTCGACGGATCCACCGCGGGTGCGCTGCGCCTCGCCGACGAGATCCGCGACGAATCGCGCGAGGCCGTCGACGTCCTGCACGCGCGGGGAGTCGACGTCGTGATGATCACCGGAGACGCCGAGGCGGTGGCCCTGTCGGTGGCGGCCGAGCTCGGGATCGACCGCGCCTTCGCGGGCGTGCGCCCCGAGGACAAGTCCGCCACTGTGAAGCAGCTGCAGGACGAGGGCCGGAAGGTCGCGATGGTCGGCGACGGCGTGAACGACGCCCCCGCGCTCGCCCGCGCCGACGTCGGCATCGCGATCGGGGCGGGAACGGACGTCGCGATCGGATCTGCCGGGGTGGTCCTCGCGAGCGACGATCCACGCGCCGTGCTGTCGGTCATCGAGCTGTCGCGTGCCGGCTTCCGTAAAATGACCCAGAACCTGTGGTGGGCGGGCGGTTACAACCTCATCTCCGTGCCGCTCGCGGCGGGCGTGCTCGCCCCCATCGGCTTCGTCATGCCGATGTCGGTCGGCGCGATCCTGATGTCGCTGTCAACGATCATCGTCGCCGCGAACGCCCAGCTCCTGCGCCGGCTCGACCTCGACCCCGCCGCAGTCGCCAGCGCGCGGCGCAGCGGAGAGTAGCTACGTCCGCCGAGGGTCTCGGAACTCGGCGAGATCGAGCCGATTCCGTGATCCGGTCAAGACGCCCGGCCAATTTCGAGACGCTCGGCAAGGTCGCCGCGCTCACTCCGCGTTCCACAGGTCGCGGAAGAACGCGATACGGGCGGGATCCGGATCCACGCCGTACCCCGCGTAGACCTCGCCCTCGTATCCCTCGCCGTAGTTCCAGACCGTGCTCATCGCCAGGACGGCAAGATCGGCCCAGCGGTCGCCGACGCCGAGATCGCCCAGGTCGACGTGGCCGGCTGCCACGCCGTCAGAGAGCAACGTGTTCGGCGCGCACGCATCACCGTGGCAGACCACCAGCCGGTCGATCCGCGGATTCGCGCTGGCCAGTCGCTCGCGTGTGCGCACGTCGCGGACCCGCGCAATTCGGTCGCGACTCGACCACGTCCACGGGCAGGCTTCGACAGGCAGCGCATCGTGGAACGTGCGCAATCCGGCGCCGAGAGCCCACGCAGCTGCCGCCGGACGCTCCGTCCACGGCGCCAGGACCGCCGACGTGCCGCGAATCGTGTCAGTCACGAGCACCTGTTCTCGGCCGACCTCGACGACGTCACGCACGGGCGGCACCGCGGTGAACTGCGACGCCCACGAGAGCCGCTCCGCCTCGACGCGGAGGTCGACGCTCTCAGACTGCCGTTCCCCTCCGCACGACAGATCTGCCCCGCTCCGAGATGGTGGGGGCTGCCACTTGGCGTGGCGTGCCGGCAGCGATCCGATCGCGGGGAGGCAGAACGTCACGCCGCCGAGCTGATTGCGCCATACCGCCTCGGCCCGGTCGCCGCCGGGCAGTTCGGCGACGATTCGCGGCACCTCGGCGTCTGTGGGCACGCCCGCGAGGTCGCTCGGCGGATTCATACGCCCCTCAACCGCTCGATGATCCCCACTGCCTTTGCTCCGGCAGCGCGAGCGCGGGCCGCAACCGCGGAGATGCGCCGCAACCGCGGATCCGTCTCTCGAAATCGCACGCGGTTATGGCTCATCACCGCGGGTCCGGACCGGGTCGCGCGGACGGCACGTAGCGTACGAACCGCGCCCCTCACGCCGCCGCCGCGTTGGGGTGCTCGTGGCGGTCGGCGGCGAGCGCGCCCGCGATGTCGTCGGCGGCGTCGCCCCAGTGCGACACCGTCACGTGCCCGAGGCCCTGCCACGCGGCCGCGCGCCGCAATTCCGCGGCGACGCGATCCGGATCCGCCGCCACACCCTTTTCCCACCACGCCGACTGCACGCGCAGGGTCGAACACGCCCGGTCGGCCTTGAGATCGAGCCGGCCGGCGATGCGCTCATCGACGAGGAGCGGCAACGAGTAATACCCGTACTGCCGCTTCGGCCCGGGCACGTAGATCTCGATGCGGTAGCGGAAGTCGAACAGCCGTTCGGCGCGGTCGCGGAACCACACGATGGGATCGAACGGCGTCAGCAGAGTGGTCTGCTCGATCGCGCGCGGGACCCGGGCATCGCGGTGCAGCCACGCGGGGATCGATCGCCCCACGGCGGTCGTCCAGCCCTCGACCTCGACGGGGGCGACCTCACCGACCGCCTCGAGGTCGTCGATCGCCCGCCGCACCGCCTTCTGGTCGCGGAAGCGGTAGTAGTCGTTGAGATCGGCGAGCGTGGCGACGCCATACGCCTTCGCCGCGCGTCGCACGAGTTCGCGGATCGCGTCATCGCGCGGGCGATCGTCGCGCAGCTCGGCCGGGATCACGTGTTCGGCGAGCGCGTAGACGCGTTCGAACCCGTCGCGGCCGGCGATGGCGACCTCGCCGGTGCGCCAGAGGTGCTCGAGAGCGTTCTTGACGTGATCCCAATCCCACCATGGCCCGCGGCGCGCCTGCCGCACGACCGACTCGATCTGGCTCGGCTTCAGCGCCCCGCGGTCGGCCAGCTCTGCGCGAACGCACGCGATGACGTCCGCATTGTGCGGCTCGGCGGCCCAGGCGCCCGGACGCGTGAGGCGCTCGGTGAACGCGTGGCGCCGGAAGCCCCACAGCGGCCAGTCGTCGAGCGGCATGAACGCGGCCTCGTGCGCCAGGTACTCGACGTACGTCGGGCGGCGGCGCCGCATCACGAGGCCGTCGAGCGCCGCCGGATCGTACGCGCCAATGCGTGAGTACCCGGGCAGGTAGTGCGACCGCGCGAACACGTTCACCGAGTCGATCTGCAGCACGCCCATCCGTGCGATCTGTGATGCGAGCGCGCGCCTCGTGCCGCCCGACCGGGGTCCGCCGAGGCCCTGCGCCGCGAGCGCGACGCGCCTCGCCTGCTCCGCTGTGAGTGTCGTCCGTACCACCTCGTCGACGCTACTCGCGATGTCGGACGTTCGGGAGATCCTGCTTTCCCAGGCGGCACATAGGCGCCCCACAGCGAGTACGTGTGGCGAGATACCAGGATGAGCATTCAGCGGGGAATAACGACGGGCTCCTCGTCGTTGACCCCTATGTCCGACTCCTCAGACATTGGAAGGACACTGTGGGCAAGAACTACATCGACATTGAAGACGACCAGGGCGGCGTGCTGCGCTACCGCAAGCACGCGAACGGTCGAGGCCTCGTCGCGCACGGCGCGAAGGTCGCGGCCACCGCACGCGTCGAAGCCGGCGCGTATATCGAACCGCGTGCGCGGGTCCTCGACGGCGCGCGCATCGCCACGGGAGCCTGGATCGAACCGGGCGCCATCATCGGCGCCGGAGCGATCATCGACGCAGGCGCTCACGTCGGCCCCGAGGCCGCCGTCGGCGCGAAGGCGAAGATCGGCGTGCGCAGCCAGGTAGGGAAGGGCGCGCAGATCGCCGGAGGATCCCTGATCGGCGACGACGAGAAGATCGGCGACGGCCAACGGATCGCCACCGATCGGCGCGGATTTCATCTCGCTGCCTAGGGCACGCTGACTCACGACGACAAGGCCGCTCACCACACGGGTGAGCGGCCTTTGACGTCCCGCGGCTCACACGCGATCGCGCAGCCAATCGAGCTGCACGCGACGGTGCAGCGCGCCGCCGCCCTCGTGGCCGTTGTATGCGTAGTGCTCAATGTGCTTGTCGTCGTGCGCCCAGTTGTTGAACGCGCCGAACACGGTCGACGGCGGACAGATCTCGTCCATGAGAGCGACCGAGTGCAGCGTCGGCACGTTCGCGCGGGTGGCGAGGTTCACGCCGTCGAAGTAGCTCAGCGTGCGGAAGGTCTCCTCGATCCGGTCGCGGTGCGCGACGAGATAGCGCACGATCTCCGAGTACGGCGCCGCGTTCGTGATCGACGTCGAGCGCGGGAAGTCGCTGAGGAACGGCACGTCGATGAGGGATCCGGCGACATCGGCGCCGAGCGCCGCCGCGGCCGTCGCGATGCCGCCGCCCTGGCTGACGCCAGCGACGAAGACCGGCAGGTCCGGCGCGAGCTCGTGCGCGACGTCGACGGCGCGCACCGCGTCGGTGAACACGCGACGATAGAAGTAGGTCTCGGGCGAGCGGATCCCCCGCGTCATGCTGCCTGGGGTCGCGGGCTCGGACCCGTGCGGGTCGGCCGTGTCGCCCGGCGAGAACTCGCCGTACCCCTGACCGCGCGTATCGACCTTGAGGTGCGCGTAGCCAGCGAGCGCCCAGTCGGAAGCCTGGTGCGCGTAGCCGCGTCCGCCGGAGTATCCGATGAACTCGACGACGACGGCGGTCGGAGCGTCCCTCGCCGGCCGGTGGTACCAGGCGCTGATCGGATCGCCCGCGAAGCCCGAAAAGGTGATGTCACTCGTGTCGACGAGGGTGAAGCCGTTGTCGACGTCGCGGGCGTACGTCTCACCGTGGGCCGCGCGACTGCCCTCGATGGTGCTCTCCCAGAACGCGTCGAAGTCGCTCGGGGGCGTGACGTCCGAGCGGTGTGCGCGGAGCTCGGCCAGGGACAGATCGAAGTGCACCATCGGGATCCTTTCGTCAGAGTGAGCGTAGCGGGTCCCCGCCCCCTTACGAACGGCGTCGGGGCATAGGCTGAGGGGATGGCCGACGCGACCGGATCACACGCAGGCGCAACGATCCTGCGGCTCGGCGCGGTGCCGGGCGCGACACCGGGAAAGTGGATCGAGCGCTGGCGCGAACAGCACCCGCGACAGCCGCTTGAGCTGGTGCCGCTCGATGCGGCCGATCAGCTCCGCGCCATCCGCTCCCGCGAGGTCGACGTGGCGATCTGCCGCGGGCGCGTCTCGGATGACGATCTGCACCGCGTCGCCCTCTACGACGAGGACGCGGTCGTCGTGATGAGCGTCGACTCGCACCTCACGGTCGCCGAGGAGCTGCGCCCGGACGACCTCGCTGGCGAGACGCTCCTCACGCCGCTCGATGACGTGTTCGGCCCGCTCGACCTGCCGACCGTCGCGCCGAATTTCGATCCGGTGCCCACGACAGCCGATGCCATCGCCACGGTCGCGACGGGCGTCGGGATCACCGTCGTGCCGATGTCGCTTGCGCGCCTGCATCACCGCAAGGACGTCACGTTTCGGCGGCTGCCCGCGGCGCCGGCGTCGCCGGTCGTCCTCGCCTGGCTGCGCGAGCGGGACGCCGACGACATCCAGGCGTTCGTCGGCATCACCCGCGGCCGCACCGCGCGCTCCTCGCGCTGAGATCGCCGCCGCGGGCACGCAGAACGGGGCGTGCGGACCACACGGATCCGCACGCCCCCTTCACCTTCGTCAGGGCGTGTTTTCGCCCTCGGGATATGCGTCGACCTCGGGACGGGCCGTGAGGAAGCCGATGCTTCCGATCAGGCCTCCCCAGACCACGACGGCCGAGATCACGAGGAACACGATCGCGATGGGAGTCATCGCCGGCCTCCCTTCACCTGTAGCTGTTCATTGGTGGGCCACGCGGTGAACTCGTCGGGATCGCTGCGCCACGTCACGAGTGGCAGCACGATCGCGGCGAGGATCGCGAGGCCGATGGATCCCCATCCGGCGACGCCGAGGTACCACGTCGCGTACCCCTCGTAGCCGTTTGTCGCGAGGTCGATGAGCTTCGCGACGAGGATGTAGATGAGCACGGCCGGTGCGACGAGGCCGGTCAGCAGCACCCACAGGCGACCGACCTTGAACGTCGAGACCGCACTGAGGTGCTTCGACAGCTCTCCGCCGCGGCGCTTCACCCAGATCACGATGATCGTCATGAAGATCGCGCCCGCCACGATGCCGACGTTGTTCGTCCACTGGTCGATAGTGTCCAGCGCGATGAGGCCCGACGAGGTGCCGAGCAGCACGATCGAGATCACGGCGAGCAGGCCGATTCCTCCGACCGCCTGAGCGCGCGTCATGCCGAACTTGTCGCGGATCGCGGCGATGACGACCTCGAGGATCGAGATCAGCGAGGTCAGTCCCGCGAGGGTCAGCGTGCCGAAGAACAGCGCGCCGGTCCACCCGCCGCCCGGCATCTCGCTGACGATCGCGGGGAACGTCATGAACGCCAGGCCGACGCCCGAGAGGCCCTCGAGATCGCCGACACCAACCCCCTGCTGGAAGGCGAAGAAGCCGAGCGTCGAAAAGACGCCGATGCCGGCGAGGATCTCGAACGACGAGTTTCCGAACGCGACGACGAGACCGGCGCCGGTCATGTTCGACCGGCGACGTCGGTAGGAGGCGTAGGTGATCATGATGCCGAAGGCGATCGACAGCGAAAAGAACACCTGCCCGTAAGCGGCCACCCACACACCCGGATCCGCGAGTGCCGCGAAGTCGGGCGTGAAGAACTCGTTGAGGCCCTCGAGAGCGCCCGGCAGGAACAGCGCCCGCACGACGAGGGCGACGAACGCGACCACGAGCAACGGAATGATGATGACGTTCGCGCGCTGCACGCCCTTGACGACGCCGGCGCCGAGGATCACGAGAGTGACGATCCACATCAGCACGAGCGGGATGAGCACGCCCGGCACGAAGTCGAATGTGAACGGCGTCGTCGCGCCGTCCGAGGCCTGCAGGTACTCGCCGACGAAGAAACCGGTCGGGTCGTCACCCCACTTCTGGTCGAACGAGAAGACGAAATAGCTGGCCGCCCAGGCGAGGACGCCCGTGTAGTAGATCGCGATCAGCGCAGCGATCGTGACCTGGAACCAGCCGATCCCCTCGCCAAGCTTGCCGCCGAGGCGACGCAGCGCAAGTGGTGCGGATCCGCGGAAGCGGTGACCGATGGCGTAGTCGAGGAAGAGGATCGGGATACCGGCGGTGATGAGCGCGACGAGGTACGGAATGAGGAACGCGCCTCCACCGGACTCATACGCGACGCCGGGAAAGCGCCAGATATTGCCGAGGCCGACCGCGGACCCGACGGCGGCCAGGATGAACCCGACCTGCCCTGTCCACTGCTCGCGCTCGGGAATCGCGCCCGTTGCGGGCTGTGCTCGAGACATGCTTCTCCTTGGTCAGATCGTCGACGCCATGAATATCCTGTGAACGTCGTCGTGCCCAAAAGATAGCTATGAACGGCCCTCAAGGGAAGATCTGCCCACGATCGGGCGTCGCGTGTTGCGACGAACCTCGCAGGCTGCTCAGCCCTGCGCGAGGCGGATCCGCTCGTCGAGATAGTCCGCGAGCGGCGTGAGGAATCCGGCCGGCGACCAGCGCAGCATGAGGCGTTCGCCGTCCCAGGTGACCGGACCCGAGGATCCGCCGCTCGTGATGCGCTCGACGTCGATCGGCGACCACTCGACGTGGAATGTCTCACCGGTCGCGAAGCCGCCGCGGAACGCCATGCCGCGGATGACGGCGCGCTCGCGCTGTGACTCGGCGGAGTAACCGCGGATCACCTCGCGCTCGGCGCGCAGCACCGTGCCTGTCGCCCAGACGTCCGCCTCCCCCACGAGCAGCACGCCGAGGTGCCAGACCTTGTCGGCGGGCGCGATGACGGGGCGGCCCCCGAACAGGCGACGGATCCGGCCGGGACCACGCACCTCACCGAGTCGCGCGCGCGGCACGGCGGCCAGTCGCTCGCGCGTCTCGCGCAGCAGGGTGGGCAGATCCTCCATGCCAACAACCTAACGAAAGCGGGCAAAGCGGCGTCAGGTCGCGCCGCCTGACGGCTCCCTCATGATCGGCCACCCGGCGTCGAGCCTCTGCCCCCGCATGCGCTAGAATTGAGTCATTCAAATCTTCGGCCCCGTCGTCCACGAAAGGCAACAATGACTGAAAGCAATGGCACATGCCCCTTCGGGTATGGATCCGGTGACTCCGCCGCACAGGAGAGCCCGACCGTCGCGGGCGACTACACGCACGACGGCGACGTCGCGACGTCGGGCACGCGCGTGCACCCGACGAAGGGCAGCGCGAACGCCGAGTGGTGGCCGAACCGCCTGAACCTCAAGATCCTCGCCAAGAACCAGCCGGTGGCGAACCCGCTGGGCGGCGACTTCGACTACAAGAAGGCCTTCGAGAGCCTCGACCTCGACGCGCTCAAGGCCGACATCACCGAGACGCTGACGACCTCGCAGGACTGGTGGCCCTCCGACTTCGGCCACTACGGTCCGCTGATGGTCCGCATGGCCTGGCACTCGGCCGGCACGTACCGGTCGCACGACGGCCGCGGCGGCGGCGGATCCGGCATGCAGCGGTTCGCACCGCTGAACTCATGGCCGGACAACGTCCTGCTCGACCGCGCACGGCGTCTGCTCTGGCCCGTTAAGCAGAAGTACGGCCAGCAGATCTCGTGGGCCGACCTGTTCATCCTCGCCGGCAACGTCGCTCTGGAGTCGATGGGCTTCGAGACCTTCGGCTTCGGCGGCGGCCGCGTCGACGTCTGGGAAGCGGACGATGACGTGTACTGGGGCCCGGAGAAGGTCTGGCTCGACGCCGAACGCTACCAGGGCGACCGCGAGCTCGACGCCCCCTTCGCGGCGACGCAGATGGGCCTCATCTACGTCAACCCCGAGGGCCCGGGCGGCAACCCGGATCCGCTCCTCGCGGCCCAGGACACGCGTGAGACCTTCGCGCGCATGGGCATGAACGACGAGGAGACCGTCGCGCTCATCGCCGGTGGTCACACGTTCGGCAAGACCCACGGCGCGCACCCCGACGACCGTCAGGGCCCGGATCCCGAGGCGTCACCGCTCGAGCAGCAGGGTCTCGGCTGGAAGCAGGGCTACGGCGACGGTCGGGGAGGAAACGACACCGTCGGATCCGGCCTCGAGGTCACCTGGACCTACCACCCGACGCGCTGGGACAACGAGTTCTTCCACATCCTGTTCGCTTACGAGTGGGAGCTCTTCGAGTCGGCCGCGGGCGCCAAGCAGTGGCGTCCGAAGGACGGCGGCGGCGCCGACATGGTGCCGATGGCACAGGGCCCGGATCGCCGCGAGCCGCGCATGCTCACGACCGACATCGCGCTGCGCGAGGACCCGGCCTACCGCGAGATCTCGATGCACTTCCGCAACGACCAGCAGGCGTTCACGGACGCGTTCGCCCGCGCCTGGTTCAAGCTGACGCACCGTGACATGGGCCCCAAGTCGCGCTACCTCGGCCCCGAGGTCCCCGCAGAGGACCTCATCTGGCAGGATCCGCTGCCCGAGCAGACCGCCGCGACCGACGACGCGTCGATCGCCGAGGCGCGCAAGCTCGTCGCCGAGGCAGGTCTCACGGTGCAGCAGCTCGTGTCGACCGCATGGAAGGCGGCGGCGACGTTCCGCAGCTCGGACAAGCGCGGTGGCCCGAACGGCGGCCGGATCCGCCTCGAGCCGCAGGTCAGCTGGAAGGTCAACCAGCCGGCCGAGCTGAAGCCGGTCATCGCGAAGCTCGAAGAGGTCGCTGAGACCTCTGGCCTGTCGTTCGCCGACGTGGTTGTCCTCGCCGGTGGCGTGGGCGTCGAGCAGGCGGCCTCGGCCGCGGGCGTCGAGGTCCAGGTGCCCTTCACCCCGGGCCGTGTGGACGCGACGCAGGAGCAGACGGATCCCGAGCAGTTCAACTGGCTCGAGCCCGTCTCGGACGGCTTCCGCAACTACGACAGCCGCACGATCGACCTGCCGAGCGAGTACCTGCTGATCGACCGCGCCAACCACCTCGGCGTGAGCGCGCCGCAGATGACGGCGCTCGTCGGTGGTCTGCGCGTGCTGGGCAATAACTGGGACGGCTCCAACATCGGCGTGTTCACCGATACCCCGGGCGCCCTCACGAATGATTTCTTCGTGAAGCTGCTCGTGAATGGGCTGGACTGGACGCCGGCGGCTGACGGACAGACGTTCACGTCGAGCACCGGCCTGGTCGGCAGCCGCGTGGACCTACTGTTCGGCTCGAACAGCGAGCTGCGCGCAATCGCCGAGGTCTACGCGTCGGACGACGCGAAGGAGAAGTTCGTGCAGGACTTCGTGTCGGCCTGGGCACAGGTCATGGAGAACGACCGCTTCGACCTGAGCTAAGTCGCCTTTTCACGACAGGGGCCGCTCCGCATCGCGCGGGGCGGCCCCTGTGGTGTCTGGAAGCGACTCTCATGCCGGATCCGTAAATTTCGGTGTTCTTAACCGCATTCACCCCCTTCAAACCCCTTGTTCGTCGCGCATGATCGAAGCAATAAGACTTATCTCGTGACGTTCCAATGAAGGAGAGCATCATGGTTGACACCCTCTACGACACCGACGCAGACCTCTTCCTCGGCCGCCCGCTGTGGTTCGAGAAGCACCCCTCGCAGGCCGAGGGCGAGGCGTACTGACTCTGCGCTGAGCGCGCGAAAGGGCGGTGCGAGATTCGTTTCTCGCACCGCCCTTTGCTGTGCCCGGACAGCTATTCGCGCTGGCGGCGGGTCACGGCGCGCTGCAGCAGCACGAACAGCAGGAGGATCCCGCCGGTGATGATCGTCGTCGCCTCCGGCGGCACGGATCCGTCGCGGGTGATCAGCACGATCATCAGTCCCAGCACGAGCGCACCGACGACGGATCCGAGCACGTAGCCCGCTCCGCCGGTGAGCAGCGTTCCGCCGATGACGGCGGCGGCGATCGCGTCGAGCTCCCACCCGATGCCCGTGATGTTCTGCGCGCTGCCGAGCCGCGCTGTGTAGACGACCGCCGCGAGACCGGACAGGCCACCGCTGATGACGTACACCCACACCTTCGTCGCGGCGACGGGCAGGCCCATCAGCGCCGCCGATGGTTCGGATCCGCCGATCGCGTAGACCGTGCGGCCCATGCGCGTGCGGTGCAGCACGAAGAACGAGATGATCACGACGAGCGCCGCGATGATCACGCCGGGGGTGATGACGATGTCGTTGACCTTCGGCCCGTCGTAGAGCTTGAGCTTCTCGCCGAGGAGCATGAGTGCCGAGTCATCGGGGACGCGCTCGGGCACGGTGCTGAGGATCGACGCGAGCCCGCGGCCGAGGAACATCATCGCCAACGTCGCGATGAACGGTTGCACGTTGAAGTACTGCACAAGAACGCCGGCGATCACCCCCGAGAGCGCGCCGATGAGGATCATCAGCACGGCAACGAGCCACGGGTTCCATCCCGCGTTCAACAGCATGACGCCGGCGACGCTGCTGACGGCGATGACGGACCCGACAGACAGATCGATGCCGCCGGTCACGATCACGAACGTCAGCGCGACAGCCAGGATGACGAGGTGCGCGTTGTTGATCAGCAGATTCGAGATCGTGTTGAACTGCAGAATCCGGCCGTAGGCCAGCTCACCGAACACGACCATGCCGACGAAAATGAGGATCGACGCCACCGTCGGGAGCGCGTCGAGGTGCAGCGCGAGGCGCTTGCGGAGCGGCAGGCGCTCGTTAGTGCCCAGCGGCGCGGGCGGCGCGGTGAGCGAGCTCATGCGGCGACCTCCTCCTTCTTCTCAGCGGCCGGTCTCAGGATCCGTCGCCTCCGGAACGCGCGACGCACGCGCTCGGACTGCAGCAGAACGAGCGCGACGATGATGATCGCCTTGAACGCGGGCGTCGCCGACGACGAGATGCCGAGGAACACGACGGTCTTGTCGAGGGTGGCGATGAGGATCGCGCCGAAGGTCGCGCCCGTGATGTTGAACTTGCCGCCCGCGAGTGACGTGCCGCCGATGACGACCGCGAGGATCGCGTCGAGCTCGAGCTGGTAACCCGTGCGCGAGACGTCCACGGTCATCACGCTCGCGGTGGCGAACACGCCCGCGATGCCCGCAAGGATCCCGCCGAGAATGTAGACCGTGAACAGCAGCGCGCGGCGATTGACGCCGGCAAGGCGCGCGGCCTGCGCGTCCATGCCGATCGCCTCGAGCATCAGCCCGAGCGCGCTGCGGCGCACGAGCAGACCGACGAGGATCACGAGCGCGAGAGCGATGAGAAAGATGACGGGGAAGCCGAAGACGCGGCCGTTCGCGATCCACGAGAACGCGTCGTTGTTCGCGGACGTGTTCTGCCCCGCCGTGATGACCTTCGCGAGCCCGCGGCCGGCGAGCATGATGATGAGCGTGCTGATGAATGGCTGCAGCCCGACCACCGAGACGAGGATCGCGTTGACGGCGCCGAGCGCGGCGCTCACGAGGATGACGAGGCCGACGGCCACGAGGGCGGCACCGACCGAGTCGGGCGCGGCGGCGGCGAGGTACTCCATCGCGACGGCGCCGGCGACGACCATGACGGATCCGACCGACAGGTCGATGCCCTTCGTCGCCACGACGAGGCACATGCCGACGGCGATCATCATGATGGGTGCGGCGGCGCGCAGGATGTCGATGACGTTGCCGACGAGGTTGCCGCGCTCACTGACCGTGATGGCGAGGTAGCTCGGGTCGCCGGCGAGGTTGATCGCGAGCAGCACGACGATCGCGGCGATGCCCCATACGTAGTGGTGCTTCAGGATCCCCGTCAGCGCGGCGAGCGGACCGGTGGGCGTGTCGTTCACGAGGTGACCTCCTCGCGCGAGATCTCGCGCTCTCCCCCGCCGTCGGAAGACTCCTCGGCGATGATGCTGACGATAGCGTCCGCCGAGACGTCGGGCCCGCCGTCGATCTCCGCGATCTTCTTGTGGTCCTTCATCACGACGATGCGGTCACTCAACCGCACGACCTCTTCGACCTCGGACGAGATGAACACGACCGAGACGCCGTCGTCGGCGAGGCGGGCGACGTACTCCTGGATCTCGGCCTTGGCGCCGACGTCTATGCCGCGCGTGGGCTCGTCGAGGATGAGGATGTCAGGTTCGGTCGCGAGCCAGCGCCCGAGGAGCGCCTTCTGCTGGTTGCCACCGGAGAGGTTGCCGATCGGACGCTCCGGGTCGGCCGGGCGCACGCCGAGGGCTGCGATGAAGCGACCGACGATCTCGTCCTGCTCGCGGCGCGGCAGAGGCCGGGCCCAGCCGCGCTTCGCCTGGACGGCGAGGATGATGTTCTCGCGCACGCTGAGGTCGCGGATGATGCCCTCGTCGCGCCGGTTCTCGCTGGAGAACGCGATGCCCTTCGCCAGCGCGGCGGCAGGCTTGGTGATGTCGGCGGCGCGGCCGCGCAGGCGCACCTCGCCGGCGTCGGGCTTGTCGGCCCCGTAGACGAGGCGCGCGAGTTCGGTGCGGCCGGATCCGAGCAGGCCGGCGACGCCGACGACCTCGCCGCGGTGCAGTTCGAGGTCGAGCGGCTCGAGCATGCCCTTCTTGCCGATGCCGACGGCCGAGTAGACCGGGTCTCCCTCGGCGGCGGCGCGGCGGGCGCCGCGCGCCTCGACCGCGGCGAGCGCGGCAGCGTCCTTGCCGATCATCTTCGAGATGAGGGCGGCTCGAGGGATGTCCGGTGTCAGGTATTCGCCGACGAAGCGGCCGTTTCGCAGGACGGTGAGGCGGTCGCTGATGGCGTAGACCTGGTCGAGGAAGTGCGAGACGAAGAGGATCGCGACGCCCTCGTCGCGCAGTCGCCGGATGACGCCGAACAGCTGCTCGACCTCGGCGGCGTCGAGGCTCGAGGTCGGCTCGTCGAGGATCAGCACTTTGCACTCCGCCACGACCGAGCGACTGATCGCGACGAGCTGCTGCAGTGCGAGCGGCAGCGTCGAGAGCGACTGGCGCGGATTGAGGTGGCCGAGGCCGAGCTTCGCGAGCGCCTCGCGCGCGGCGCGGTGCGTGGCGTGCCAGTCGATGCCGAGCAGGCCGCGGATCTCCTGCCCGAGCATCACGTTCTCACCGATCGTGAGGTTGGTGCAGAGGTTGACCTCTTGGTAGACGGTCGAGATGCCAGCGGCCTGCGCGTCCGCTGTCCCGGAGAGGCGGCGTGCCTCGCCGTTGATCCGGATCTCGCCGCCATCGATGCGATAGACGCCGGTGAGGGCCTTGATCGCCGTCGACTTGCCGGCGCCGTTCTCTCCCATGAGGGTGTGCACCTCGCCGGGGAACAGGCGGAAGTCGACCTCGTCCAGCGCCTTCACGCCGGGAAAGGTGATCGTGATGCCGGTCATCTCGACGATCGGCTGCGACTGCGTCATCGCGTCCTCCACATCTCATCCTCGCGCATGGCGAGGCGGGTCGGGGGTGCGGGCCGCGTGGGCCCGCACCCCTCGGGGCGGGGTCGGTCTGTCAGGGACGGACGCGGATCAGTACTCGCGCTCGGGCAGCGCCTCTTCGGCAGCCTCGGGCGAATCGAACGTCTCGCTCGGCACGATGATGTACGGCTCGACGCTCTCACCCGCGAGGGCCTTCTCGACCGCGTCGAGGGCGGTGTCACCGAAGAGCGGGTTGTACTCCGCGACGAAGCTGAGCTCGCCGGCGGCGAGCGCTTCCATCGCCCCCCTCGTGCCGTCGATCGTCGCGATCTTGACGTCCTCGCCGGGCGTGAGGCCCGCCTCTTCGACGGCCTGGATGGCGCCGAGCCCCATCTCGTCGTTCTGCGCGAACAGCAGCTGCACGTCGTTGTCGTTCGACTTGAGCACGGTCTCGAAGACGCTCTTGCCCTCCTCAGTCGACCAGTTCGCGGTCTGCGCACCGAGCTTGGTAAATCCGGACTCGGAGTCCATGACCGAGTCCCAGCCCTCGTTGCGCTCGTTGACGACGGAGACGCCCGCGGGCCCCTCGAGCACGAAGTAGTTCGCGCCGTCCGGGAACTCGCTCACGGCCCACTCGGCGACGCCGGCGGCCACCTGTGGGTTATCGGGCGCGATGCGCGTGACGTAGAGGTCGGTGTTGTCGGGCTCGATGCCGCGGTCGATGAGGATGACGGGGATCTCCGCCTCCTGCGCGCGCTCGAGCGAGTCTTCCCAGCCGGACCCCTCGGTCGCCGACAGCAGGATGACATCGACGCCCTCGTCGACGAACGACGTGAAGGCGTCGATCTGCGACTTCTGGTCGAGGTTCGCAGCGGGCGCGTACTTCAGCTCGTACCCGGCATCCTCCGTGAACGTGTCCTGGATGTTCGTCTCGTTGGCGGCGCGCCAGTCGCCCTCGGGGCCGACCGCGACGAAGCCGACGGTCGTCAGCTCGTCGCCGCCATCCCCGCCTCCTCCGTCGTCGCCCCCGCCACCGGCGCAGGACGCGAGGCCCAGTGCCAGGACTCCGGCAGCGGCGATGCCAGCCGCCTTGATGATGCGCGTGCGTGCGGACATATTCTCCTCCTCGAGAACACGGGCTCAGGGCGCCCGGGTGCGCGGACCGCTCTCGGATCCGCTGTGGGTTGCTGTGACGACAGGTGCGTCGTTCCCGGAATGTTACCGGGAACAATCGGGGAAGAGCAAGACCGTGTTCGGAACATCGCGCCGTTACGCGTCGATGCCGCCGAAGCCCTCGCCCGCGAGGTCGGCCGCGATCATCTCGACGATCGTGTCGACCGTGACGCCGGGGCCGTTCGACATTTCGCCGATCTTCTCGCGGTCCTTGAGCACCACGATCCGGTCGCTGATGCGCACGACCTCCTCTAGCTCTGAGGAGATGAATACGACCGCGACGCCCTCCCCCGCGAGCTTGGCGATGCGTCGCTGGATGTCGACTTTCGCTCCGATGTCGATCCCGCGGGTGGGTTCGTCGAGGATCAGCACGTGGGGTCGCGTCGCGAGGAGGCGCGCGAGCATCACCTTCTGCTGGGTGCCGCCGGACAGCGTCTCGACGGGGCGGTCGAGGTCGTCCGCCGCCAGGTGGAGCGCGTCGAGATAGGTGTCGATGAGCGCGTCCTGCTCGCCGCGCGAGAGGGGACGCGACCATCCGCGCATCGCCTGCAGCGCGAGCATGATGTTCTCGCGCGCAGTGAGGCCGCCGATCACGCCCTCCTCGCGCAGGTTCTCAGTCGACAGTGCGATCCGGTGGCGCAGCGCCGCGCCCGGGCTGCGAAGACGCACGCGTTTTCCGTCCAGCCACAGTTCGCCGGAGTCGGCGCGATCGACGCCACCCACGAGCCGCGCGAGCTCGGTGCGTCCGGATCCGCGCAGCCCCGCGACGCCCACGACCTCGCCGCGGGAGAGCTCGAGGTCGGTCGGATCCAGCACGCCGCGCCGGCCGAGCTCGCGCGCGTGCAGCATGGCGGGGCCGCCGGGTGCGTAGTGATGGGCGAGGCGGTCGGAGCGCAGCTCGCGCAGGGCGTCGATGTCCTCGCCGATCATGTTCGAGATGAGCTCGGCGCGCTCGACATCCGCGGCGTCGTATTCGGCAACCACGCGGCCCGCGCGCAGCACAGTGAGCCGGTCGGCGACGGCGAGCACGTGCTCGAGGAAGTGCGAGACGAACAGGATCGCGGTACCCGCGTCGCGCAGACGCCGCACGATCCGCAGCAGCGTGCGCGCTTCCTCCGCGTCGAGGCTCGACGTCGGCTCGTCGAGCACGAGGATCCGTGGTTTCAGCACCAGGGCGCGCGCGACCGCGACGAGCTGCGCGACGGCGGGCGACAGCGACGACAGGCGCGCCCGTGGGTCGAGGTCGCTCAACCCGAGCTGCGCGAGCACCTCCGCGGTGCGCTCGCGGTTCGCCGTCCAGTCGATGCCGAACCGGCCGCGCACCTCGTTGCCGAGCATGACGTTCTCGACGACCGTGAGGTTCGGCGTGAGGTGGGTCTCCTGGAACACGGTCGCAATGCCGTCCGCGCGGGCGTCGGCCACGCCCGTCGGTGTGCGCGCCTCGCCCGCGATGAGGACGGATCCGGAGCGAATCGGGTGCGTGCCCGTGAGCGCGCCGATGAGCGTCGATTTGCCCGCGCCGTTCTCGCCCATGAGCGCGTGGACCTCGCCGGGATGGATCGTCAGGTCGACACTGTCGAGCGCCCGTCGGCTGGCGAACTCGACCACGACCGACGTCATCTCGACGAGCGGTCCCCTCATCGTGGATCCGCCCCTCGCCTTGCGGCCGCGCTCGATCCGCGCGCGATGAGCTCGGTCGGGATCCGTGTCACCTTCGGGATCTCGCGGCGTTCGATCGCGGCATGGAGCATGTCGACGACCGAGGATCCGAGTGCGCGGAAGTTCTGGGTGACCGTGGTCAGCGGCGGGAGGACGTGGGCTGCGAGCGGGATGTCGTCGAACCCGACGACGCTGAGGTCGTCCGGCACCGAGAAGCCGCGGTCGTGGAGGCCGTGAATGAGGCCGACCGCCATGGAGTCGTTGGCGACGAAGACGGCGGTGTACTCGGGCAGCTCGCGCATGCCGTTGGCGAAGTCGTAGGCGAAGTCGGCCGACCAGTCGCCGACGACGATCGGGCGCTGGCGAATTCCCCACTCCTTCGCCCGCGCGTGAAACGCACGTTCGCGGGCGCGGGCGTCGAGCCAGTCGAGGGGCCCGGCGAGGTGAAGGATGTCGCGGTGGCCGAGTGAGACGAGGTGGTCGACCGCGAGGGTCGTGCCCTGCTGTTGGTCGATCGATGCGGTGAGGAACGTCGGGTCGTCGTCGGGCTTGACGACGAGGACGGGGACGCTCATGGACGTCTTGCGCAGGGCAGCGACTGACGAGGAGCGCGGGGCGACGACGCACAGGGCGTCGATGCCCTGGCCCGTCAGGTTGTCGACCGCCTCCTGCGGGCTGATCTCGTCGCCGTCGCCTGCCGCGATCGAACTGACCGCGTAGCCGGCCCCGCGGGCGGCTGACTCGACCGCGCGCAGAATGCTCGTGGGTCCGAATTCGATGGCGCTCTCGACGAGCACGCCGATCCGCTGCGTCCGGTGCGTCGCGAGGGCGCGGGCGGCCATGTTCGGTCGGTAGCCCAGCTCCTCGATCACGTCGAGCACGCGGCGTCGCGTCGCCTCGCGGATGTGGGGATAGTCGTTGAGCACACGCGACACGGTCATGTGCGAGACGCCCGCGATGGCCGCGACCTGCCGAATGTTCGGCTTCGTCGCACCCGAGTCGGTCACCTCGCTCCTACTCACGGCGCCAGCTTATCCCGCGGTCGGCGGCCGATTCCGTGCGGCTCGTTCCCGGTATCACCCATGCGTGGTCTTGCCGATGCTCGCGCGCCGCGACGAGCCCCAGCGGATCCCCAGGTGGTGAATTTTGTGCGACGATCACCGCGCCGTAAGCTTGTCCGCGGTGACGTGTCCGAGCGGCCGAAGGTGCGACACTCGAAATGTCGTGTAGGGCGACCCCCTACCGTGGGTTCAAATCCCACCGTCACCGCCAGAAACGAAGCCCCGCGATCCCTTGTAAAAACTGGGATCGCGGGGCTTTTTCTTTCTCTCGTGCTCCCCGCTGAGTCTGAGATCGTGACAGACGGGGTGTCTCGGATCCGGCGGTTGATACCCCCTCCGATGGTGTCCTTGCGCTTTCACCGTGGCCAAACCCACCCCTCGGTCGTATACTGAAATTGATGTTCGCATGGTGAGCATCGTCGAAGTCCTGGTATGCAACAGGACTGTCGGCACGGACGACAACAAGGTGGTTGTAACTTGCTGGACCGAACGCTCCCCGAACCCACTGCTGCGGTAGACGAGCCGCTCACACCCATCTCTGTCTCAGGCGTCTACTGGATCGAGCTCGCGCCCGTGCTGGTGGCGGCCCGAGATTTCTACCCTCAACCCCTGACCGTGGGGGACGGCGGCATCACCAGGATCACGTCGGGTGAGGCCGACCTCGCCACGAACGCGGAGACACAGCTTTTGCGCGAATCGGTGACCAACTCCGACCTGAGGATCATCATGACGGTCACCGAGGGGTTCTTCCGGATCGTGGGGCGTCGATCGGCAGGCATCGAAACACCTGCAGACCTGAAGGGCAAGACGATCATGCTGCCTCGGAAGACATCGGCGAACTACTTCCTCGTGGCGATGTTGGAGACCGTCGGTCTTACCGAGGACGACGTCAACATCATTGGCCTCGCGAAGGAGAAGGACGGACAGGGTGGGATGGCGCAGATGTCTGGCTATCTCGCCCGCGGAGAAGTCGATGCAATCTCCATCTGGGAGCCGGAGCCGGTTAACGCCATTGAGCAGCTGGGTGATGATGCGATCCTCTTCCAGGATCGAGACCTTTACCGCGAGGTGTTCAATCTCCACGCGAGGGCGCAAGACCTCGCCGACCCCGAGAAGCGCCGCTCGATCGTCGCGTATGTGCGCGCTGTCGCCGAGGCGAGTGAAGCGCTGAAGGAAGAGCCCACGCGTTACTGGGACCACATCTCCGATATCTCCGGATTCTCGCTTCACGAGATTGAACAGAGCTGGCCGGAGCTGGAGTTCCCCGTCCAGATAATTCCCGACATGCTGGATGTACTGGAGCGCGAGGACGTGTGGGTGGCCAAGGAACTTCACCGGGCACCGCGCAGTCGCGAAGAGCTGGCAAAGCTGATTGACCGATCTGTCCTGGCCGAGGCCCTCGGGGGTCACAATGATCGCTGACGACACCCACCACCAAAGCCGAGGCGAGTGTTCGCATTTTACGCGGCTGCACCACAATGTGGTTTTGATGCGCGCCCGCATGCGGTAATGACAGCCATCCGGTGGGGTCTCACCACCACAAAATGTCCCCTAATGTGAACGGCCTGCTCAGTATGTGAAAAAAAGCTTGTTTGACCGACCGCGTATCAGGTAGCCTGAAAAGCGCATTTGCTGAATCGGAGACGCAGGCCGCTTCTCCGTACGCAGTATTTACCCTCTGACAAGGAAGTCACATGATTCGATCACGACGGAACGCAACGCGGCCACCGTCAGCACCTCTGGGGACGCTCCGATGAAGCGGCTGATCCACTACAGCAAGCTGCTGTTGTCGTCGTTCGTCTTATTCCTGGTAGTTATCAGCGTCCTGTTTCTCCTGCTCGAGGCATCCCCGGGCGACCCCGTCCACGCCATTCTGGGGGATACGCCGGTCACCGACGAGTTCCTCGAAAAAATGCGACAGACCTACGGCCTGGATCGCCCCGTGTGGGAGCGATACTTCATCTATATGGGCAATGTGCTCACGGGAAACCTCGGCTACTCCTATCTTCATGCCGGGAGCCCCGTTCTGACGCTGGTGCTGGAGCGCATCGGACCGACCTTGGCGCTCGCAATTCCCGCGTTTCTGATTTCCACCGCCGGCGGTCTGGTGTTCGGCGCAATCGCCGCCCGTACCCGCAAGCGTTGGCTGGATAGCTTCATCTCCGGATCCGCGATCGCGCTGTTTTCAATTCCCAACTTCTGGCTGGGAATGCTCCTCCTGCTGAGTTTCTCGATTGAACTCGGATGGCTACCGATTCAGGGGGCAAGCCCACGGGGCGTGCCAGGCATTCAGGTCCAGTATTTGATCCTGCCTGTGCTGACGATGGCAACGAGCGAGCTTGCTTACAAGACTCGAATCATGCGCGCGTCCGTCATCGAGTCGCTGGGGCAGGACTACATCGATACGGCGAGGTCCAAGGGCCTGACGGAACGAGAGGTTCTCTGGCGGCACGCGCTGCCCAATGCGCTGCTGCCGATGGTGACGGTGGCCGGCTACAGCCTGGGCTTCATGGTCGCGGGGTCAGTCGTCACCGAGCGAGTCTTTGGCTGGCCCGGCATGGGGCTGATGTTCGTTGAGTCGGTCGAGCGCGGTAACAACCAAGTTGTTCTCGGCATTGTCATCGTTCTCACCTTCACCATCATCATTGTCAACATCCTCACGGACATGCTTTATGGGCTGGTGGATCCGCGAGTGCGCGAGAGCTTCGCATCGAGCAAGAAAGTGAAAGTGGCCGCCTCATGACACTTCAGCAGCGGGCAGCGACGCCCGACATTTCCTCTGGAGCGCAGAACGCCGCCCCGAGCCGAGGGGTGAGTGCGCAACGGATGGCTTGGGCGATGTTCATCCGGAAACCAACGACAATTGTGTTCGTCCCCCTCCTGGCATTGATGGTTGTCTTCGTGGTGGTCGTGCCGTTCTTCGGACCGAGCCCGATCATGACCGTGTTTCCCGTGATGTCAGCACCGAATCCGGACAACCTGCTGGGTACGGATGAGTTGGGGCGTGACTTCCTCGTCCGAGTGGCGAACGGGGGCAGGATCTCGCTGATGGTCGGCTTCGCGGTTGCCGTGCTGTGCATGACCATCGGGCTCGTCATTGGTGGGGCCGCCGGATACTACCGTGGGGCCGTCGACCTCGGCCTGGTGAAGATCGCGGAGTTTTTCCAGGTGCTCCCGGCAATCGTGCTCGCAATCGTTGCCGCAGCATTGCTCGGGGACGGTATGTGGCTCATCGTCATCATCCTTGCCGTGACGATGTGGCCCGGGGTAGCGCGCATCGTGCGTGCCGAGGCGATGCGCATCTCACAGATGGGCTATGTCGAATCGGCCCGCGCGGTCGGGTTCCCCGGATATCGGATCATCGTGTCCGATGTGATTCCTAATCTCATGCCACCAGTTCTGGTCGCCACGACGTTGACTGTCGGCCGAGCGATTCTCATCGAGTCGGGCCTCGCCTTCATCGGGATCGGCGATCCAAACAACCCCAGTTGGGGCACTTTGCTTTCCGATGCGCAGGGGCACATGCGCGAAGGCTGGTGGCTCGCAGTGTTCCCCGGAGCCTGCATCTTCTTCGTTGTCCTCGCGGTGAACATGCTGGGGGACGCGCTGAATGACTCCTTCAACCCGATGATCGGACGTGTCAAGTGAGTATTCAAACGGATACGGTCACACCGTCGGAAGGGCGGCCGCCGCTCCTGGAAATCGAAGGACTTCGTGTCGTGCTCCCGACCGGTCCGCGCAGCTCGGTCGAGGCAGTGCGGAGCGTCGATCTCCGTGTCCGCGACGGGGAGCGGGTCGGGATCGTCGGCGAGTCCGGGTCGGGGAAGTCGATCACCGGGCGCGCTATCGCCGGACTGCTTCCGAGATCTCCTCGCGTTGACGTGACCGGTTCGCTTCGTTTCGAAGGCAAGGAGATGCTGGGCGCACCTGCCGCCGAGTGGGCTGAGATCCGCCGCCACCGAGTCGGGATGATCTTTCAAGACCCGATGTCCTTCCTGAACCCGACCACGCGAATTGGTCGTCAGGTTGCCGAGTCCTTCTCTCCGGAACGTGGACGGAAGCGCTCCGAGCAGAAGGAAGAAGTGTATGGCTTCCTGGAGCAAGCAGGTCTGGACAATCCTCGGCAGGTGGCCGCGAGGTTCCCCCACGAGCTGAGCGGTGGCATGCGCCAACGGGTACTGGTTGCGATCGCCATCGCGAAGCGCCCACAGCTCATCCTCGCGGACGAACCGACCACCGCACTCGATGTGACCGTTCAGCAGCGCGTCTTGAAGACGCTCGACGCGACCGTTCGCGACCTGGATACGTCCCTGATCCTGATCTCTCACGACTTGGCGGTCGTGGCAGGCATGACCGACCGCGTCTACGTCATGTACAACGGGCGAATCCTTGAGGAAGGGAAAACCGAACGCGTCATCACTGACCCGCAGCATCGCTACACGAAGGCGCTGCTGCGCAGCGTGCGCAGTCTGACGGGGCGCGGGGAAGAACTGTACTCGATGCCGCCAGAGCTTCGTCGAAGCCTGAATGAGGAGACGGCGCATGCTTCTTGAGGCGAAGAACCTCTCCAAGACGTTCCACACCAGGCAACGGTCGGAGCCAGTACATGCCGTTAAAGACGTCAGTCTGCACGCCCGACCCGGCGAGTTCGTCGCGATCGTGGGAGAGAGCGGGAGCGGGAAGAGCACAGTTGCTCGAATGCTGCTCGATCTCATCTCGGTGACATCCGGCACGGTCGAATTGGATGGTCGCCCGATCGGGTCGCTGCGTCGACAGGAGTACCGGGCATACCGCAGGAGCGTGCAGGCAGTGCTGCAGGACCCCGCAGGATCGCTGAATCCTCGCAAGCGCGTCGAGCAAGCCATCGGCGAGGTCATCCGATTTCATAAGCTCACATCTGGCCAATCGGAGATCCGCGCTCTCGCGATCGAAGCGCTGCAGCAGGTAGGGCTCAGCCCGGCTGAGAATTTCCTTGAGCGTTTCCCTCACGAACTCAGCGGTGGGCAGCGCCAGCGGGTCCTCATCGCCCGCACGCTTGTCCTCCATCCCCGCATCATCGTGGCCGATGAGGCGGTGTCCGCTCTGGACGCGTCGGTCAAGGCCGGCGTGCTGCGAGTGATGGCCGACCTCAAGGACAGGCTCGGCATCGGATACGTATTCATCACGCACGATCTACCGATCGTGGAAAAGGTCGCCGACCGCGTGTACGTCATGCGGTCCGGTGAGGTTGTCGAGGAAGGCACGACGGAAGCCGTCTTCTCCAATCCGGAGCACCCGTACACGCAAAACCTTCTACAAGCTACGCCCGTCTTACCGCCGTTGACGTGATCGCAGGTACGGCACAGCTGGCTTTTTCCCATCAACATCCATGCAGAGAGGCAGGATATGACAATCACACTCACACGGCCCCGTGCGCGTCGCACCAAGAGACGGTTCGGCGCATTGCTCGCCATAGGACTCGCCGCGTCACTCGCGATCGCGGGATGCACCTCGTCGGAGGGCGGGGCATCGTCGGATGCCGAACGGACATATGTCAAGTGGGTCACGAACGGTGACCCGATGGGCATCGGGCTCAACGCTCAATTCGCATCCGGGAACGCTGCGACCGCGTTCAGCGCCCAGATTCTGGAGCCACTCATCTTCGCTTCCGGAGTGGGCGAACTCACCCCGGGTCTGGCGACGGATTGGGAACTCAGCGACGACGCACTGACGTTGACCCTCAACCTCAGGGAAGGAGTCACCTGGCATGACGGCGAGCCGTTCACCGCAGAGGACGTGAAGTTCAACTTCGAGGAGATCGTCCCTCTGGCAATCATGGGCGCGGAGATCACCAAGCGGCTCACCACGGTGGAGATCATCGATGACCACACTGTGGCTATGAAGCTGAGTGACCCGCTCGGTCCCATCCTGGAAGTGATTTCAGAGCAATACATGCTTCCCAAGCACCTGTACGAGGGGACGGACTTCGTCACCAATGAAGCGAACTACGCGGGCATCATCGGCACCGGTCCGATGAAGTTCGGCGAGTACAACCCCGGGGTGGAAATCGTCCTGGTGAAGAACCCCGATTACTGGGATGGGGAATCGCAGGTCGACCGCGCATACTTCGTGCAGATGGCCGACGAGAATACCCGTCAGGAAGCGCTGTTCGCGGGGGAGCTCGACGAGACTCTTGTCGCTGCCTCGGCGCTCGAACGTATTCGCGATTCGGAACAGACGGACTTCAGGCGCACTGGCTACTTCCCCGGCATCATGCCGGTGTTCTTCAACACACGCAGCGAGTACCTGTCGGACCCTGCCGTACGCCGCGCGATATTCGCCTCATTCGACCGGGACGCGATGGTCGACAAGGCGATGTACGGCATCGGTGGCCAGACTGCCACCGGTTTCATGCCCGACGCGTGGGACTGGGCGGCAAGCGAGGAGGTCGACTTCGCGGAAGACTTCCCGCGCGACCTCGATGCGATTAACGCGGCGCTGGACGAAGCGGGCTTCCCTGTCGGGGCGGACGGGAAGCGGTTCACCCTTCGTATCCGCTATATCCAGAGCGTGGACGATCTTGCGGCGACCGTCGACATCATGCAGTCACAGCTCGCAGAGGTCGGGATCGGCGTGGAGCTCCTGGGCACGACGTCCCAGGTCTACCTCGAGGGCGTTTATGACACCTTCGATTATGACATCGGGGTGACGACGCAGCGGCTCGGTCCGGAGCCGTCTGTCGGAATGATGCGCTGGTTCACGTGCAATCCTGACGATCGAACGAACGCCAACTCCACGGGGGTCTGTGATTCGGAGATCGACGAGGCAGCGGCTCTCGCGCTGAGCACCACTGACCGTGACGAGCGGGCCGAGCACTACAAGAGGTTGCAGGAGCGTGCGGCCGAGCTGATGTATTACGCGCCGCTCTTCTGGAATCTGAACGCGGATCCGTCTATCAACACCACCAATTGGACTGATGCCGAGCCCAAGGAATTCCGCGAACGACTCTCGTGGACCACGATGCAGCCCGTAGATTAGGGCGTGTCTATTAAAGAGGTCGGATGGGGAGCTGGGGTCGTCGATGTCGTGTCGCGATTCCAGCTCCTCTCGGGCGATCAGCGGGGCCTAAGAGGCTGGAGCTCTCGCTGAGTCAGCCGGGGTTTTCCTCGTTTCCGACTCCCGCATACGTCAGGCGGCGCAACATCGCTTCCGCGGGTCCGCGCACTCCGCGCCGTTCGAGCAGGGCGGCGATCGGGACCGAGACGATCCAGACGATGACCGCGATTCCCACCGCGAGCGCCGTCCCGGCAGTGCCGCCGAGACCGAAGCCCCACGCACTGAACAGCGGCGCGAAGATCAGCGACTGGAACAGGTAGAACGTCAGCGAGCGCTTGCCGACCGCCGCGATCGCCCGGACGGGCGCCGGCGGCGCCTCCTGCCAGCGTGCCGCGAGCAACGCGAAGACGGCGACATATCCCAGCGCGCTGGCCGCGCCCGTGATCGTCGTGAGCCCTGAGAACGTCCAGGAAGGCAGTCCGATTGCGCCGACGTGCGTGAGCGCGGCGGGCAGGCCGCCGAGCCAGCCGACGGGGATCCCGATCCACGCGACGGCCCGCAGCAGGCGACGGTGCGCACTCGGATCCTCGAGCACCCCGCGACGCGCCGCGAGCCAGGCGAGCAGGATGCAGATGGGCACGGTGGTGATCAGGCCCTGGGTGATGCCGCCCATGCTCCACATCGCGAGTCGTCCGACGATGCTGGCGACGTAGCTCTCCTCGCCGGCGGTCATGCCCTGGATGTCGGGGGCGTACGCCGCGCCCGATTCCGCCATCTCGGGGGCAAAGAGGTTCGTCATGACGCCGCCGAACGCACCGAAGAGCGCGAAGAGAGTCCAGACGCCCGTGATGACCCATACCCAGACCCAGAGCGTTTTGTCGCGGCGGTCGAAGAACAGCCAGACCAGCAGCAGCCCGACGATGCCGTAGGCGGCGACGATGTCGCCGAGAAACAGCAGCGCGGCATGCAGCGCGCCGATGACGATCATCCACCAGTGTCGCTGCCGGAGCATGCGGCGCGTCTGCGGGTAGGTGACGCCGCGTGCCATCCGCGAGCGGACGAACTGCACCATGCCGTACCCGAACAGGAAGCCGAACAGCGGATATGCACGGCCGTCGACGGTGACCATCATGAGGATCTGCACGGCCTTGTCCAGCGCGGATCCGTCCACCAGGTGCGCGCCGGTCAGCGCGGACTCGCGACCCCAGAGGAACCACGACACGTTCGCAGCCGCGATGAGCAGCAGCATCAGACCGCGAGAGACGTCAGGCGCGAGCGCTCGCGACGTGCGAGACAGGGTGGCGTTGTGATCCGTCATCGTGCCATTGTGCCGAACGGCCCCGCGCGAGCAATAGGACGAATGTCACTGATCACGGGCTGCCCGCACCGCGCGTTCCGACCTCAGCCGGTGACGAGCAACGAAACGATCATCGCGATGATGATGGTGTTGAACGCGAAGGCCGTCGTCGCGTGGATCGTGACGTTGCGACGCGTGGCGCGGTCGGTGATCGACACGTCGGACGTGCCGAAGGTCATCTGCACGGCGAGGGAGAAATATACGTAGTCCGCGAACCCGATCCGTCCCTCCCCTGGGAAGGCGAGGCCGCGGCTGCCCTGCGCGATGTAGTTCTCGGCGAAGAGCAGCGCCGTGTTGATCCAGGCGATCACGACGAAGGCGAGCGTGAGCGCGACGAGGTAGCGGTCGCCGCGGAACGCCGGGGTCAGCACGATCACCGCGACGATGACGAGCACGACGAGCGGCGTCTGCACGGCCAGCGCACGCGCACTCGACGTCATGCCGAAGTCACGTCGCTTCACGAGGACGATTGAGCGATGCAGGCGGGCGCCCTCGAGGCCCCAGAGCGCCGCGACGGTGAGGCCTGAGTGCACGAGCGCGAACGTGCCCCAGAACACCATCACGACCGGAAGACTCCACTCCTCGGCCCGCTGCGCCGGATCCGACACGATGACCCAGATGAACGCCGCCAGCGGCAGCATCGACGCGAACGTCGCGAGCCAGTTTCGGCGCGACGGCGATGCGAGCCAGCGCGGCGCCCGCGGATCCTCGGGTTCGGGGCTCGGCGGGACGGTGCGCGGCTGCGGGCGCTGCCGGCCGCGCTGCCGCGAGGCCGCGCCCAGCGCGAACGCGGCAAACGGCGCGAGCGCTGCAACGGCCAGCGCGACGCGATCGGTGGTCTTCACCCCTTCACGGTACGCACTGCGGCGGACGAGCGCGCGGTGAAGCGAGATTCGTGCGGGACTGTTCCGCGGATCCGTGGTGTTGTAGACCTGTGACCCCGCCAGAAGGACGCGACATGACCGATCAGAAGCCCTCCGTGCTGTTTGTGTGCGTACACAACGCCGGTCGCTCGCAGATGGCCGCCGGATATCTCCGCGACGTGTCGGGCGGCCGCATCGAGGTGCGGTCTGCCGGATCCATACCTGCCGAGGCGATCAACCCCGTCGCGGTCGAGGCGATGCGCGAGGACGGCATCGACATCACCGCCGAACAGCCAAAGGTGCTCACGATCGACGCCGTGCAGGCCTCCGACGTTGTCATCACGATGGGCTGCGGCGACGCGTGCCCGATCTTCCCCGGCAAGCGCTACGAAGACTGGGAGCTCACCGACCCCGCCGGGCAGGGAATCGACGAGGTACGGCCGATCCGCGACGAGATCAAGGGACGGATCGAGGCGCTGGTCGCCGAGCTGCTCGCCTGACAGGGGCGCGTCAGCGGGGGGAACGTCAGCGGGCGAGCGTCAGCGCCCCGCACCGGATGGGCTTCGGCGGGCACTCACCGCGGGCCCCGCGGCTCGACTCGGCATCGCCACTATTCGTTCGACATATACGGGAACCAACAGTTGACAGAACCGGCGCAACCACTTAGGTTCCATAGTGAGCTATAGAACCTAAGAAGGATGATGCGATTGCTTACAGGGGACGGACCGATCTATCAGCAGCTCGCTGATCGGGTCGCGGAGGACATCCTCGCCGGAACGTTTTCGGCGGGATCCCACGTGCCCTCGACGAACGAGTATGCGGCGTTCTACGAGATCAGTCCCATCACGGCGTCGAAAGGCCTCAACCTGCTCGTCGAGCAGGGGGTGCTGCACATGAAGCGCGGCGTCGGGATGTTCGTGACCGACGACGCACTGACCGTGTTGCAAGCGCGGCGGCGCACAGAATTCCGGGAGAAGCACGTCCTCCCCCTCATCCGAGAAGCTCGTCTGCTGCACATCGCGAAGGACGAGATCGCAGAAATGATCGATCAGGAGGACGACCGATGATGAACGCCATCGAGGTGCAGTCGGTAACTCGCACCTACGGTCGAGTGAACGCACTCGACGACATCAGCTTCCGCATTCCCCAGCACTCGATCGTGGGCCTGCTCGGACGAAACGGCGCCGGGAAGACGACGATCATGTCGATCCTGGCGGGCCAGGATCGGGCGACCTCCGGACGCGCCGAGGTGCTCGGGCACAGTCCCTTCGAACACGGCCCGACCCTCGCGCAGATCACCTACGTGCGTGACAACCAGCGTTACCCGGACGACTATCGCCTCCACCACGTGTTGCGCATCGCGCCCGATTTCGCGCCGAACTGGAACCCGGACGTCGCGGCGGAGCTCGTCGAGGGGTTTCGGATCCCGAAGAAGACCGCCATCAAGAAGATGTCGCGGGGCCAGCTCTCCTCGGTCGCGATCGTGCTCGGCCTCGCGTCGCGCTCCCCGGTCACGCTGCTCGACGAGCCGTACCTCGGGCTCGACGTCACGGCGCGGGCCTTGTTCCACGAAGTGCTCCTGCGGGAGTACGAGCGCGAACCCCGCACGATCCTGCTGTCCACGCACCTCATCGAGGAATCCGAATCCCTCTTCGACCGCGTGGTGATCATGGATCGCGGACGCATTGTCATGGACGCCGACCGAGACGAGACGAGCGAATCGGCGTGGGTGGTCAGCGGCACGACGGATGCCGTCGACCAGGTGGTCGCCGATCGGCGCGTGCTGCAGCGCAGCACCATCGGCGGGTTGTCCTCGGTCACGGTCGCCGGCGCCATCGATGACGACACCCGCGAACGCGCGGGCGACCTGCGACTGAAGATCGAGCGAGCGTCCCTGCAGCAGCTCGTCGCCGCTTACGGCGCAGATGAATCCCGACTGGTCGACGCCAAGGAGGTCTGACGACCATGAACATGACGATTTCGAGTGCCAAGCTCCACTTCAACAAGCGCGAGACCACGTTCGCCGTGCCGCTGTACATCACCGCCGCGGTCGCGGTCATCTCCGTGCTGATCTCGTTCCTCTTCTGGCGGTTCGGCAGCGAGCCCGGATCCCCCGGCTGGGTGCAGGGATCGCAGTCGAACCCCGGGATCGCGTACGCACTGCTCGGCTTCCTCGGATACCTCGGCGTGCAGTCGGTCGCCACGACGTTCCCGTTCGCGCTCACGCTCGGCGCTCCGCGCCGAGCGTTCGTGGGCGGAACGTTCCTCTGGAGCGTCGCGGTCGCCGCCTACTTGACGGTCGCCTTCGCGCTGCTGGCCACGATCGAGACCGCGACGAACCACTGGTTCTCCGGGTTCTACATCTTCGACGTCTATGTGCTCGGCGCCGGCGACCTCACGCTGCTGATCCCGATCGTGTTCCTCGGCGTGCTGACCCTGCTCTCGCTCGGCGGAGTCTTCGGCGCCTCGTGGGTGCGGTTCGGTGCGCGCGGGCCTCAGCTCATCGCGGTCGGCATCGCCATCGTCGTGATCGGCGCACTCATCGCGATCCTGCCCGCGATGTCCGACATCCTCGCCGCGTTCGAACTGTGGTGGCTCGCGATCCTCGCCGGCGTCATCACTGCGCTCTCCTGCGTCGGCACCTGGCTCCTCCTGCGCACCGCGACCGTGCGGTAGGGGTCGTCTCAGTCGCAGAAGGCGGCGGCCGAGTCGCGGAGATTCTCGACCGCTTCGATCGCCTCCGGAGAGTCGGGGCCCGACACGTCAGCGAACTTCTCGGCGTTCGAGCGGATCACGTCACCGATCTCGCCGCCGACGTCGTCAGCGAGGTCCTCGAGCTTCGCGACGACGTCGGCGTGCGCCGACTCGATCTGCTGCTCCGTGACCTCGCCCTTCTCGAGCATCGTCTCGTAGCTCTCGTAGGCGTCGTCGATCGTCGTGCAGACCTCGTCGACCGGCACTCCAAGGGATTCGCCGGCGAACTGCGTCACCTGTGCGCAGCCGCCGAGCGCGACGACGGCGAGCAGGGGCAGGATCGCGAGACGGCGCATACGGGGAGGCTAGTCGCGCGCCCTATGAAGCGGGTGCGTACGCGCCGTCAGTCGTCGCAGCCGTCTGGGCCGCAGGTCACGCCGTCGGTGCCGAGGGAGCTCAGCGGCTGGACGGGAGCCGGGTTCAGCTCGTCGTAGACCTTCGTGAGCGCCTCTTCGAACACCGCGGCGGGTTGCGCTCCGGAGACGCCGTAGCGTCCGTCGAGCACGTAAAACGGCACGCCCTGGATGCCGAGCGTCGCCGCCTGGCTGACATCGGCCTTTGCCTGGTCGTCGAACGCGTTCGGATCCGACAGCACCTCGTCTGCGACGTGCACGGGAAGACCCGCCTCGACCACGACCGCCTTCAGCCCAGCGCCGTCGCCGACGTCGAGGCCATGCTCGAAGTACGCCACGAACAGGGCGTCGACGACCTTCGCCTGCACGTCGTGTGCGGCAGCCGCCTGAATGAGGCGGTGAGCGGTCCACGTGTTAGACGGCACGACGTCGTCGTGGTTGAACGTGAAGCCGATCTCGTTGCCGGCCTCGCTGAGGTGCTTGTGGCCGGCCTCGAGGCGCGCTGGGTCGAGGCCGCGTCCCGCGAGGTACTCCGCCTGCGACTGCGTCGCCTTCTCCGGCGCTCCCGGATCCAGCTGGTACGAGTGGAATCGCACGTCGACGTGCTCCTTGAACGGCAGCGTGTCGATCACCGCGTCAAGGCGGCGCTCGCCGAGCGCGCACCACGGGCAGGCGATGTCGAGCCAGACGTCGATGCCGAGGCGTGCAGGGGCCGGGGTCGTGTCAGTCATACTCGGGTCAACGCCCGGTGACGAGGGTTTGTTCCGTCACGTTCGTGTCTTCCGCTGTGGGGTCGTGCATCCCGCGTCAGAAGGCTGGGACATCGTCGTGGGGCTCCCTCGCGCGCGCTCGTCGCGACCGTGCCGCGGCGAGCGCGTCGCGCACGCGACCGGCGCGATCATCGATGACGGTCGCGTATCCCAGCCGCGACGCCTCCGCGCGACGTTGCGGCGCCTGCGTAACGGGACGGACCTCGCCCGCGAGCGAGAGCTCGCCCGCCGCCGCGACGTCGCGCGCGACGGCGAAGTTGCCCACGGATCCGGCAACCGCGATCGCGATCGCGAGATCGGCGGCAGGTTCGGTGAACTTCACCCCACCCACGGTCGAGACGTACACGTCGAGGTTGCTCGTCGTGACGTTCGCGCGCCGCTCGAGGACGGCGAGCACCATGGCGACCCGTGAGGAATCGACACCGTGGACGATGCGGCGCGGGTTCGGTGCGGTCGTCGGGATCGTCAGCGCCTGCACCTCGACAGGGAGCGCGCGCTTGCCCTCCATCGAGATGCCGACGCACGTGCCTGCTTCGGGGACGCCCTGCGACAGAAACATGCTCGACGGATCCGGGACCTCGCGGATGCCGTCGCCCGCCATCTCGAAGCACCCGACCTCGTCCGTCGGACCGAAGCGGTTCTTCAGCGCGCGCACGAATCGCAGCGACGTCTGGCGGTCGCCCTCGAAGTGGCACACGACATCGACGAGGTGCTCGAGCACCCGCGGGCCCGCGACGTTGCCGTCCTTCGTGACGTGGCCGACCAGGATGATCGGCACCGAGCGCTCCTTCGCGATGCGGATCAGCGTCGACGCCACTTCCCGCACCTGGCCCGGCATTCCGGCCGCGCCGTCCTGCTCCGACGAGGCGACCGTCTGCACGGAGTCGACGATGACGAGTTCGGGCTCGACCTGGTCGATGTGGCCGATCACCGTGCCGAGGTCGACCTCGCTCGCGAGGAAGAGGTCGTCGTGCAGCGCATTCGTCCGCTCGGCGCGCAGGCGCACCTGGGCCACCGACTCCTCAGCGCTGATATAGAGCACCCGCCGCCCCTCGCGTGCCGCCCGCGCGGCGACCTCGAGCAGCAGGGTCGACTTGCCGACGCCGGGCTCACCCGACAGCAGCACCGCCGCGCCGGGAACGATGCCGCCGCCGAGCACGCGGTCGAACTCCCCCACGCCACTCGCCCGCCGCGGCGACTCGCTCGTCGTGACCTGCGTGATCGGACGCGCCGCAGAGCGGGGCACCAGCGACGCCACCCGACGCGATGCGGGCTTGGCACCCTGCTCTTCGACCGTGCCCCACTGCTGGCATTCGCCGCACCGCCCCACCCACTTCGCGGTCGTCCAGCCGCACTCGGTGCAGGCGTAGGCGGGAGTGGAGCGTTTCGAAGCCATGTGACCAGGCTATGTGCGACGTCCGACAGTCGAAGCACGTGGCGGCGCGGCGCGGCCGAGCAGGAATACGGCACGACCCGCGATCCGGCGGGTCGGAATCGGCGCTGACGCAGGCGATGTGCCGTCGTTGTGCATCGCACCCGCGGGACAATGGCGGAATGGAGATGTGCCCCTGCGGATCCGACGCCTACGACATGTGCTGTGGGCCGTTGCACCGCGGCGAGCGCGACGCCGCCACGCCCGAGCAGCTGATGCGGGCGCGCTACGCGGCGTTCGCGAAGCAGGATCCGTTCTACCTCGCGCGCACGTGGCACCCGCGCACGCGCCCCGACGACGTCACCGCGGATCCGTCCCTCACCTGGACCGGGCTGGAGATCCTCGCGACCTCCGTCGAAGACGACGAACACGGCACCGTCGACTTCATCGCGCGCTTCACGACGCCCGATGGCCCCGGCGAGCTGCGGGAGCACTCACGCTTCACCCGCCGTGCGGGCCGCTGGATGTACGTCGACGGCGACGCGGGGTAGCCGAACAGCGCCCACGACACCACCGCGCCGCCGGTTCCGCGGAGAATCACCACAACGGCGGACCAGAACCCGCGGTGGGCTCCGCGGGTCGAGCGCATCTCCGCGGTTCCGGGGGCGCTGCACGGAACGCCGGGAAAACTCCGTCGCCCGGCCTCTCCCCCGACGGCGTACGCTTTCCGCGTGACCACTCCGACGCGGATCCTCTGGGTCGCGATCCTCGCCTCGTTCGTCTCGTTCCTCGACGGGACGATCGTGAACGTCGCGCTGCCCGCGATCGATCGCGAGCTCGGCGGAGGCCTCTCGACGCAGCAGTGGGTCGTCGACGGCTACCTGATCACGCTCGGTGCGCTCATGCTGCTCGCCGGATCCGTGAGCGACGCGTTCGGGCGCGCGCTCGTGCTGCGGATCGGCCTCGTGGGCTTCGGCATCGCGTCGGTCGCGATCGCGTTCGCCCCGGATCCGGTCACGCTCGTCATTGCGCGCCTCGTGCAGGGCGCGGCGGGCGCGTTCCTCGTGCCCAGCTCGCTCGCGCTCATCACCTCGACGTTCTCGGGCCCGGCGCAGGCGCGCGCGATCGGCACCTGGACGTCCTTCACGACCGGCGCGATGGTCGTCGGTCCCCTGCTCGGCGGGGTCCTCGTCGATCTCGCGAGCTGGCGGCTGGCGTTCCTCATCAACGTGATCCCGATCGCGATCACGCTCTGGCTGGTGCGCGGCACGAAGGATCCGCAGCGTCGCCCGGACGCCCGCATCGACATCATCGGCGCCCTGCTGTGCACCGTCGGCCTGGGCGGCGTCGTCTTCGCCCTCATCGAGCAACCGCGCCTCGGTTGGACGCACGCCGGGATCCTCGTCACCGCCATCGGCGGCGCCGTCCTGTTCACCCTCTTCCTCCTGCGGCAGCGGACGGTCCGCGCGCCGATCCTTCCTCTCGACCTGTTCCGCGCGCGGAACTTCTGGACCGGCAACGTCACGACGACCTTCGTCTACGCCGCCCTCTCGCTCAACGGATTCGTCGTCGCGATCTACCTGCAGCAGGGCGCGGGTCTGTCAGCGACGCTCGCGGGGCTCGCGAGCCTGCCCGTCACGATCCTCATGATCCTGCTGAGCTCGCGCATCGGATCCCTCGCCGGCCGCTGGGGTGCGCGCGGCTTCATGACCGTCGGTCCGCTGCTGATGGCGGGCGGATCCGCGCTGCTGCTGTCCGTCAGCGAGGACTTCGACTACTGGTGGCAGGTGCTGCCGAGCATGATCCTGTTCGGGCTCGGGCTGTCGGTCACCGTGGCGCCGCTCACCTCGACCGTGCTCGGCGCCATCACTCCGGAGCGCAGCGGGATCGCCAGCGCCGTCAACAACGCGATCTCTCGCGTCGCCGGCCTCATCGCGGTCGCCATGATCGGCACGGTGATCGGCGGATCCCTCGATCTCGACGGCTTCCATCGCGCGTGCCTGGTCGTCGCGGTCCTGCTCGCGGCCGGCGGCCTCGTCTCGTGGCTCGGGATCCGCGACGTGCGCGCGCCCCCGCCGGATCCCCGGGATTGAGCGGACGCCACATCATTGGGTCGCCAGAGATTACCTTGCGCGGCGTGCCGCGCGGGTAATCTCTGGCGACCCAGCGTCCCTACGCCTCGAGTGCGAGCAGCAGCTCCCCCGGGGAGGCCTGCATCGGGTGGGGGCCGGCGATGTCGAGGAACACCGTCGTGATGGTGTCGCGGTACGTGGTCAGGAATGACGTGAGCCACTCCGGCGAGTAGGCGGCGACGGCGGGCGGCAGGTTCTCGGGCTTGTTGCGCGCGTCGCTGAACAGCAGCAGCGCCACGTCACCCGTCTTGGGATCGCGGTACGTCCACACCTCGCCCGAATCGAGCGGGTTGTCGCGCGCGCCGGGTGCGATGAGCGGCACGATGGTCCGGCCGTTGCGCAGTGCGAGCGCGACCGCGGCCATGTCCTGCTTCTCCAGTGCCTGCGCGAGCGCCTCGGATCGGAACTCGTTCGGATCCGCGACCTTCCGCTTGCCTCGCCTCTTCGCCATACGTCCAGCGTACGGGCGTCAGTGCAGGATGAACGCCGTGGGCTGCGAGGCGACCTCGCCGAGCTTCACCGTCAGCGAGTAGGTCGCGCCGCCACCGGCAGCTTGCGGGCGATCCGACGCGTCGCACGTGTCAGGGTACGAGCGGGTGCGGTCCCAGGTCAGCGGATCCGTGCTTGCTGTCTGGCCCGCGTCGATCGTGACCCAGTTCTCGGAGGCGTCCTGCTGACAATCGCCGGAGCGCCACCACTCGTCGACGCCGCTCGCAACCGTGAACTGCTGCGCGCGCGTGCCGACGTCGACGATGCACGCCACGTCGCCCGTGTTCGTCAGCTCGAGGGTGAACTTCGGCTTCTCGTCACCGCCGTACTCGTTCTTGTCGGTGTGCGCGGTGATCTCGAGGGCCCCGGGCACGCAGGCTTCCGGATCCTCGGGCTCGGGAGACGCGCTCTCGGACGGTCCCGGAGACTGCGGGGCGGACGTCGGATAGATCGTGGGAATCGGATCCGGCGTCTCGGCCGCCACGGGATCGTTTCCGACGAACGGCAGGTTCTCCCAGGGCTTCGCCTCGGCAAGCCAGCGGATCCCGAAGGTCGCGCCGATCGCGATACCCGCCACGAGGAGGAGGGTCACGATGAGCAGCAACAGGCGCCGACGCCGGTAGACGGCTTTCGACTGCCTGCGCGGCTTCCGCTTCGCTCCCACGTCGCCAGATTAGAGGAGCTGTTTAAGCATCCGCGTGTTGCCGAGCGTGTTCGGCTTCACGTGGGCGAGATTGAGGAACTCGGCGATGCCCTCGTCGGGGCTGCGGACGAGCTGCGAGTAGACGTCCGGTGAGACGACCTGCTCGCCGATCTCGGTGAATCCGCGGCGCTCGAAGAACGCCGTCTCAAAGGTGAGGCAGAACAGGCGCTTCAGGCCGAGCAGCCGGGCGTTGTCCTCGAGGCCGTCGACGAGCGCACGACCGACTCCGCGGTGCAGCCATTCGTCGGCGACAAGCAGCGTACGCACCTCACCGAGGTCTTCCCACATGACGTGGAGCGCGCCGCACCCGATCACCCTGTCACCGGCGTCGACTGCGACGAGGAACTCCTGCGTCGACTCGTACAGCACGACGAGGTCCTTGCCGAGGAGGATCCGCTTCATCACGTACGGCTGCAGCATCGCGTGCACGGCCGCCATGTCGGCGGCGTGAGCGGGGCGCACGGTGAAGTCGGTCATCGCGTTCAGGCTACTGCGCACGCCTGGTGGCGACCTCGGAGGCGCGCGGCGGAGGCTTCGCTGCCCCGCCAACACAACGCCGTCAACTCAGGCGACCGCCTTGTGGGGGTGGGGGCGCAACACCCCCGTTGGGTCGCCACACATTGCAGGTTTCGTGGGGCAAAACCTGCAATGTGTGGCGACCCAATGACGGCGGCTCAGGACGAGCGGCCGCGGCGGCGAATCAGTCGCACGACGAACCAGACGATGAGCCCGGCGACGCCGAGGACACCGACCCACGGCAGCAGGAACCCGAACGCCACGACGAGCCCGTTGAGGAACACGATGAGGCCGTTCCAGCCCGTCAGCAGTCCGTCGCCGAAGCCCGCGGGATCCGTCGACGCGGCCGCACGGTCACGCGTCAGCTCGATGTCGAGCGTCGACATCGACACCTGGTCGTCGAGGTGGTCGAGTTCGCGCTGATACGACTCGAGCTGCGACTGCCGCTCGGACAGCGCGGTCTCGGCCTCGATGAGGTCCCCGACGGAGCCGGCCTTGTCCATCAGGTCCGTGAGGCGGTCGGCCGACGCCTGGAGCGAATCGATCCGTGCCTCCAGGTCGATCGCTTGGCTCGTGACGTCGCGCTCGGAGACCTCGATACGCGAGATGTCGCCGATGCTGGCGAGATCCGAGCGCGCGCCGTCCAGATGGTCGGCCGGAATCCGCAGCGTCACCCATCCCGAGGTCGCGTCGGACGCGTCGTCGGACGAGTTCGAGGATCCGAGGCGCTCGACGTACCCGTCGTATTCGGCGGCCAGCTGCGTGAGCTTCTCGGTCGCGCCCGCGATGTCGTCGACGATGAGGGCGGCCTCGCCGTCGCGGATCACGCGGCGCTCGGCGATCTCCTCGGGGCTGATCGCGCCGACGCCAGCCGACTCGCTGCTGGCCATGTCGCTTTCCTCCGCCGGCGCGCTGTCGGCGCCCCCGACCGGGCCCGCGTCATAGCTGGCAGACGGGCCGACGCCCTCGAGCATGAGGGGCGTGATCGCGATCGCCGCGACAACGACGGCGGCGGCCGAGATGCCTCCGCCGATCCAGCGGCGACGCGTGCGTGCGCGAGTATTGCGCGAGACGTGATCGCGAGTGATCGCGGAGAACACGTTGGCCTCGATCCTCCTGACGGCGTCGTCGGTCAGTTCCGGCAGATCCTTGTCGTTGGCGTTCATCGCTCTTCCTCTCTCACGGCACCACGCAGGCGCGTTCGTATGCGAGAGAGACGATTGCGCACGGATCCGTGGCTGACGCCGAGTTCGTCGGCCGCAGCCTGGTAGGCGTATCCGTCGACGATGCAGAGGGTGAAGATGCGGCGGTCGGATTCCGACAGCCTCGACACCTCGGCGGCGATGCGGTCGGCGAGCTCGCGGTCGATCACCTGCTGCTCGACGTTGACGATGTCGGGCTGGCGCTCGTCGACGACGCCGGCCGTGTTCTCGCGCTCGCGACGGAGCCCGCGGATCCGGTTCGCCGCGACGTTCCGGCAGATCGTCGCGAGCCACGGCAACGCGGAGTCTCCCGCGAGCTCGAAGCCGCGCAGCTTTCGCCAGGCCGTGGTGAACGTCTCCTGCGCCACGTCCTCCGCATCGCGGCGGTCACCCAGCAGGCCGTGCGCGATCCAGAAGACCGGACGCACGTAGGCGTGGAACAGCTCCCGGAAGGCAGCCTCGCTACCCGACGCGGCCGCCGCCACCAGGTCGGCGTCAGTCAAGTCGTCGATCATGTCCCCACCCGTCATCCGTGCAATCATCTCTCACCCTGGACAGTGTCACGAGGCGCAGGATCGTCTCAGATCGATTCTGGGTCGCCAGAGTTTGCGGGTTCGGGCTCCGCAAACCCGCAAACTCTGGCGACCCATTCGTGTCGCGCGGGAGGAGAATGGATCCCATGACGCAGCTCGATCTCGACAGCTACCTCGACCGGATTGGATACGCGGGGAGCCTGGATCCGACCCCTCGCGTGCTCGACGAGGTCATCGCCCACCACACGAACGCGATCCCATTCGAGAACCTCGATCCGTTCCTCGGCACGCCGAACCGGATCGACCTCGAATCGCTGCAGCGCAAACTGGTGTCCGGCGGACGCGGCGGCTACTGCTTCGAGCACAATCTCCTCCTGCGCGCCGTGCTGCTGCGCCTCGGCTTCGACGTCACCGGGCTCTCGGCGCGGGTGCGGTGGGGCATGCCCGACGACGCGGTGACCCCGCGCAGCCATATGCTGCTGCGCGTGAGGGCGGAAGGCGAAGAGCGGATCGCCGACGTCGGCTTCGGCGGCATGGTGCTCACCACGAGCCTCGCACTGCGGTCGGGCGACGAGCAGCCGACGCCTCTCGAACCCTTCCGGCTCGTCGCGGACGGCGACGAGTTCACGCTGCAGACCTTCGTCGCGGGCGAGTGGCGGTCGCTGTACCGCTTCGACCTGCAGCCACAGCTGCCGATCGACTACGAGGCCTCGAACTGGTACACGTCGACGGCGCCGGAGTCGAAGTTCGTCACGGCGCTCATCGCCGCGCGGGCGACCCCCGATCGCCGGCACGCGCTGGCGGGTCGACGTCTGACGACAAGGGTCGTCGGCCAGCCGCCAGAACAACGGATCCTCGGCAACGCCGACGAACTCCGCGACGCGCTCACGGAGCTGTTCCGTATCGACACGAGTGCGCTCGACCTCGACGCCGCCTTCGCGAAGGCGGACCCGCCAGCCTGATCCCCGTTGGGTCGCCAGAGATGGTCAGTCCCCGGCGCCCACACCGGTATTCTTTGGCGACTCATCCTGCCCCATCCCTGCATGGGCGGCGCGCCCGCTCCGGCAACGCAAGAGGGTCGCCAGAGTTTGCGGGTTTGGCGGGGCAAAACCTGCAATGTGTGGCGACCCAATGACGGGTGCGCACGCGACGACGCCCCGCCACCCGAGATCGGGGGCGGGGCGTCGTCGTGTGGGGGTTACTCGCCGAAGGCTGTGACCTCCGGGGTCGCGGAGATGTCGCCGCTGCCGGTGTTCACACCGACCGAGAGCTTCTCACCGCGCGGCTCGTTGTGGAACACGAACTCGCCGTCGACGAAGTCGACCTTGATGTGGTGTCCCGACTCGAGCTGACCGGAGAGCATCGACTCGCTGAGACGATCCTCGATCTCGCGCTGCATGGCCCGGCGCAACGGGCGCGCACCGAGCGCGGGGTCGAACCCGACGTCGATGAGGCGCTCCTTGGCGGACTGCGACAGCTCGATCGACATGTCGCGGTCGAGCAGACGCTCGGCGAGGCGCTTCGTGAACAGATCGACGATCTGCAGCAGCTCGCTCTTCTTCAGCTGCGGGAAGACGATGACGTCGTCCACGCGGTTGAGGAACTCGGGCTTGAAGTGCCGCTTGAGCTCTTCGTCGACCTTGCCCTTCATCCGCTCGTAGCTCGTCGTCTCGTTGCCCTCGACCTGGAAGCCGACCGGGCCACCGGCGATCGCCGACGAACCGAGGTTCGTCGTCATGATGATCACGGTGTTCTTGAAGTCGACCACGCGGCCCTGACCGTCGGTCAGACGACCCTCCTCGAGGATCTGCAGCAGCGAGTTGAAGATGTCCGGGTGAGCCTTCTCGATCTCGTCGAAGAGCACGACCGAGAACGGCTTGCGCCGCACCTTCTCGGTGAGCTGGCCACCCTCTTCGAACCCGACGAACCCGGGAGGGGCACCGAAGAGGCGCGAGACCGTGTGCTTCTCGCCGAACTCACTCATGTCGAGCGAGATGAGGGCGTCCTCGTCGTCGAACAGGAACTCGGCGAGGGCCTTCGCGAGTTCCGTCTTGCCGACGCCCGTGGGGCCGGCGAAGATGAACGACCCCGAGGGGCGCTTCGGATCCTTCAGGCCGGCACGCTGACGACGGATCGTCCGTGCGAGGGCCGTGATGGCTTCCTCCTGGCCGATGACGCGCTCGTGCAGCGCCCGCTCCATGAAGACGAGACGGCTCGACTCTTCCTCGGTGAGCTTGAAGACCGGGATCCCCGTGGCCTGTGCGAGCACTTCGGCGATCAGGCCCTCGTCGACGACCTCGTTGGACTCGACGTCGCCCGCGCGCCACTGCTTCTCGAGGCGCAGGCGCTCACCGAGCAGCTGCTTCTCCTCGTCGCGCAGAGCGGCGGCCTTCTCGAAGTCCTGCTCCTCGGAGGCTTCTTCCTTCTGCTCGCGCACCTTGGCGATCTTCTCGTCGAATTCACGCAGCTCGGGCGGGCTCGAGAGGATCGACAACCGCAGGCGCGCGCCCGCCTCGTCGATCAGGTCGATCGCCTTGTCCGGCAGGAAGCGGTCCTGCACGTAGCGGTCGGCGAGGTTCGCGGCGGCGACGATCGCGCCGTCGGTGATCTGCACCTTGTGGAAGGCCTCGTAGTGGTCGCGCAGGCCCTTCAGGATGTTGATCGCGTGGGGCAGCGCGGGCTCGTTGACCTGGATCGGCTGGAAGCGACGCTCGAGGGCCGCGTCCTTCTCGAAGTGCTTGCGGTACTCGTCAAGCGTCGTCGCACCGATCGTCTGCAGCTCGCCGCGAGCGAGGAGCGGCTTCAGGATGCTGGCCGCGTCGATCGCGCCCTCGGCTGCGCCCGCGCCCACGAGCGTGTGGATCTCGTCGATGAAGACGATGATGTCGCCGCGGGTGCGGATCTCCTTGGTGACCTTCTTGAGGCGCTCTTCGAAGTCACCGCGGTAGCGGGATCCGGCGATGAGCGAACCGAGGTCGAGCGAGTAGACCTGCTTGTCCTTGAGCGTCTCGGGCACGTCGCCCTTGACGACGGCCTGCGCGAGGCCCTCGACGACGGCGGTCTTGCCGACGCCGGGCTCGCCGATCAGGACAGGGTTGTTCTTCGACCGGCGCGACAGGATCTGCATCACGCGCTCGATCTCCTTCTCTCGCCCGATGACGGGGTCGAGCTGGTTGTCGCGCGCCGCCTGCGTGAGGTTGCGGCCGAACTGGTCGAGCACCTGGGATCCGCCCTTGCCGCCGGACTCCTGCTGCTCCTGACCGCTGGAGGCCACGCCCACGGGCTCCTTGCCCTGGTAGCCGCTGAGCAGCTGGATGACCTGCTGGCGCACCTTGTTCAGGTCGGCGCCGAGCTTGACCAGCACCTGCGCGGCGACGCCCTCGCCCTCGCGGATGAGGCCGAGGAGGATATGCTCCGTGCCGATGTAGTTGTGGCCGAGCTGCAGGGCCTCGCGGAGGCTGAGCTCGAGCACCTTCTTCGCTCGGGGCGTGAAGGGGATGTGGCCGGTGGGCTGCTGCTGACCCTGGCCGATGATGTCCTGCACCTGCTCGCGGACGGCATCGAGGGAGATGTCGAGCGACTCCAGCGCCTTCGCTGCGACTCCCTCCCCTTCGTGGATCAGGCCGAGCAAGATGTGCTCCGTGCCGATGTAGTTGTGGTTGAGCATCTTCGCCTCTTCTTGGGCGAGGACGACAACGCGGCGGGCGCGGTCGGTGAATCTCTCGAACATGTCACTCCTCCGGGCGCTGGACGGTTCGGCGGCACGCGGAACGCGCCGTGATCCCACGCTAGTCAGCGGCGATGGGGTAGGGAGCCGTGTTCGCCGTGGGCATATCCGAAGTTCTGACGCTCACCCAACACAACGCGGTCAATATTGGCCGGCCGTCATGACGCCGGTGCGGCGCACAACTACGGCATCGCGTGGCCAGATCACGCCGCCACTCCCGCACCGCGCAGCTGCGGCACCAGACTGCCGTCGTCATGCGTCACACCCTTGACTTAACGATAATCGTTGTTATCGTTTATCGTGAAACTTTGGGAGGATGTCATGGGACGAGCATTTGAGTGGGCACGCGAGACACCCGATGCAGGGACGATGAAGAAGAGCGACCGCGTCGCGATGTGGGGCGTGATCGGCGTACTGGTGCTGCTGGTCGCGATCGAGATCGCCGTGGCGGTGCGCCGCGTGATCGAGATCGCGGCCGGACCGCCGGTGACGGTCGAGCTTCCGCTGATCGATACTCCGATCGACGGCCTCGAGGTCGAAGCGAGCGCGACGAGGGTGGACATCAGCCTCACGTGGATCGACGGCGGCGAGCGCACCTGGCTCGTCGTGCAGCAGCTCTCCGGCGCGTTGTCCTGGCTCGTGCTGACCACGTGCATCGTGGTGTTCCTGTCCTACGTCGCGCGACGCATTCCGTTTCCGCCGCGCGTGCCGCTCCTGCTCGCGGCCGGCGGAATGGCGTACCTCGTCTTCCAGGGCGTGGCGCTGATGGCGCGCACGATGGCGCTCGGGGCGATCAGCGCACGGCTCGGCGTCGGGGACGTCAGCGTCGACGTCGACTTCCTGCGGCTCCTGGTGGTTCCGGTCGTCCTCATCAGCATCGCGTACGTGCTCGGCGCAGGTCAGCGGATCCAGAAGGACACCGAGGGGCTCGTATGACGCCGCGCGATGCGGAGCTGACCGGGATCCACTGCCGCCTCGACGAGCTGCTCGCGGAGCGCGACATGACCCTCACCGCCCTCGCGGAGCAGGTCGGGGTGAGCATCGTGAACCTGTCGGTACTGAAGAACGACCGGGCGAAGGCGATCCGATTCTCGACCCTCGTCGCGATCTGCGATGCGCTCGAGTGCGAGGTCGGAGACCTGCTCGTGCGCGCGCGGTGACGCGGCGACGGGCGCCGGCGCACCCAAGCGCGCACCCACGTGACATTCCCGAGTGCCCTACCGATCAGCCCGCGTTCCCGAGTGCCCTACCGCCCTCGCCGGCGTCTTTGAGGGCGGCGAGGCACTCGCCAGATGCCGCGGGGACGCAACGGCACTCGCGTAGGGTTCACGGGCGCGAACGCACTCGCCAAGCGGACGGCACCGCGGGCGCGGTGTTCAGCTGCGGCTGCGCGCGACGTACACCGTGTTCGACGACACCCCGCCGGTGACGGCGTTGTCGAATTCGACGACGTGGGCGGCGGCGTCATCGAAGACCGAACGCAGGTCGACCATGAACTCCTCGTCGGGAGGGTCGTCCGACCAGAGCGCGAACACTCCACCGGGTGCGAGGTGCCGGTCGAGTTCGCGGAGGCCGTCGGGCGTGTAGAGCACGGCGTGGGCGGGATCCAACTGGTGGCGCGGCGAGTGGTCGACGTCGAGAAGGATCACCGAGTAACCAGGCTGGTCCGCGGCGGGTTCGGTGCGCATGAGCGCGAAGAAGTCGTCCTCGACGAGCGACGTGCGCGTGTCACGCACGAGCTCCTCCGACGCCGGCAGAAGCTCGCGTTCGTGCCAGCCGATCACGGCGCCGAGGCGGTCGACGACCGTGACGGATCCGACCCGCTCGTCGCGCAGGGCCGCGACGGCCGTGTAGCCGAGACCCAGGCCGCCGACGAGCACCGACAGACGCTCACCGTGCGCCGCGGCGAGGCCGAGATCGGCGAGCTCTTCCTCCGCCACGGTGAACAGGCTCGACATGAGGAACTCGTCGCCGAGCTTCACCTCGTAGATCTCGCGGCCCACCGAGGGCTCCGTGCGTCGGCGCAGCGTGAGCTCGCCGATCGGCGTGGGCTGCCAGTCGAGCTCTTCGAACCGCGTGATTGCCATGAGGTCCCTTCGTCGCGGTTCACCCTATCCGGCGCGGGCGATGGCACGATCGTTCGTATCAGCACCACGATCGCCGCCGTCACATCTCCCACGTCACGCCGGAGATGCGGGCATCGGCACGGCGGGCGGTCTGCTCGATCAGGCGGGCGTTCGCGCCATCGACCCCGCGCGCCCACGCCGTGGCGGCTTCAAGGCTGCGGCCGTGCCGCGTGTGCCGCGCAACCAGGCGCTCCTCGCGTACGTCGGCGGCAACCTCGCAGAACCACGCGGCGTCGAGCAGGCTGCGCACGCGATTCCACGGATCCGCGTCCGCCAGCAGGTAATTGCCCTCGACGACGATGACGCGCGCGGCGGGTGCGATCGCAATCTCGCCCGCAACGGGTTCGTCGACCTCGCGGCGGAAGCTCGGTGCGTACACGACGTGATCCGTCTCGCGCCGAACGCGGTCGAGTAGGGCGATGAACCCCCAGCCGTCGAATGTGTCGATGGCGCCCTTCCGGTCGCGGATGCCCAGCCGGTCGAGCGTGGCGTTCGCGAGGTGGAACCCGTCCATCGGCAGGTGCGCGGCGCCGCCCGGCGTGCGTTCGCGGATCCGCTCGACGATTGCGCTCGCGAGTGTGGTTTTTCCGCTCCCCGGGCTGCCCGTGATCCCGAGCACGAAGCGCTCGAACCCCGCCGCCTCGTGCTCGATGCGCGCGACGAGGGATCCGGTCGGGTCTGCAGCCATACGTCCAGCCAACACGATGCTTGATCGGGCGGCATCAGCCCCCTTGCAGACTAATAACGCGTCGCGTTATTATTATCGCAATGATTCGATCCTTCGCCGACAGCCGGACGGCGAAGGTGTGGAACCGCGAAAAGCCCGGCAAGATGAGCCTCGAGCTCACCCGGCGCGCACACCGGAAGCTGCTCATCCTGAATCGAGCGGCAACCCTGAATGACCTGCGCGTTCCACCGGGAAACCATCTGGAGAAGCTCGCCGGTGGCCGCGCTGGCCAACATTCCATCCGCGTCAACAAGCAATTCCGCATCTGCTTCCGCTGGACCGAAAGTGGCCCAGCGGACGTGGAGATCACCGATTACCACTGAGGAGCGACCATGACCGAGAAGGCATTCGAGCCGGTGACCCCGGGTGAGATCCTGCTCGAAGAGTTCCTGCGGCCGATGAAGATCTCGCAGTACCGCCTGGCGAAGACCATCGCTGTCTCACCCCGACGCATCAACGAAATCGTGCACGGCAAGCGTCGGATCACGCCCGAAACCGGAGTACGCATCTCCAAAGCGCTCGGAATGAGTGAACGGTTCTTCCTCGATCTGCAACTTGACTACGACCTTGCGATGGAGAAGGACGCGCACCAGGCGGAGATCGATGCGATCACGCCGCTGGTCGCGTGACATCCTGCCCACAATCACGCCGGTTCTCGACGACGTCACCACCGAACGCACCGATGCCATCGTGAACGCCGCGAGCACCGCGATGCGCGGAGGCGGCGGCGTCGACAGTGCGGTCGCTCGGCCGACCGGACGAACCTGATTAGGGCGTCAGGACGTCGCGCGCGACGGTGTATTCGTCGAGGACGTCGGCGCGGACGTCGACCCCGATACCAGGCCGGGTCGGCACCGACACACAGCCGTCTGACACCGTGAACGGCTCCGTGATGTCCTTCGCGTAATACCTCGAAGACGCTGAGATGTCGTTCGGTAGATCGAACCCGGGCAACGACGCGAGTGCGGCGTTTCCCGCCCGCCCCACTCCGGTTTCGGCCATGCCTCCGCACCAGACGCGCACGCCGTTCGCTGTGGCGAGGTCGTGGATTCTTCGCGCCTCCAGGTACCCGCCGACGCGTCCAGGCTTGATGTTGATGATCGAGCACGCCGCGAGCCGGATCGCGGTTGCGGCGATCCGAGCGGATGTCACCGACTCATCAAGGCAGATCGGCGTGCGCACGTGGCGAGCGAGGTCGGCGTGTCCGATCAGGTCGTCGGGATCCAGAGGCTGCTCGATCATCAGCAGGTCGTAGTCGTCGAGGCGGGACAGCAGGCGTTCATCGCCGCGTCCGTACGCGGTGTTCGCATCGACCTGCAGCAGCACGTCGCTTCCGAACGCCTCTCGGACGGCGCGTACCGGTTCGATATCCCAGCCCGGCTGAATCTTCAGCTTGATCCGGCGATAGCCTGCGTCGAGGTGGTCGGCAACCTCGCCGACCAGGGCATCGATGTCGTCGGCGATGCTCACCGAGACACCTGCTGGCACCTCCGTCCGAGTGCCGCCGAGGTAGTTGGACATGGAGAGGTTCCACTCGCGCAATTGGCCATCCAAGACGGCTGCCTCCAACGCGGACTTCGCCATCGGGTGTCCGCGAAACTCCGCCAACAGCGAGGAGACCTCCTGCGGAAGCACCTCTCCTTCCGCGAGCAGGCGGGGAACGAGGAAGTCTCGCATGACGCCTACCGCACCACGGACGTATTCAGGCGAGTAGGACGGGTCGCCTTCCGCCACGCACTCGCCCCACCCCTCGCTGTCCTGGCCCTCGACACGCACGAGGAGGCCGGCGTGCAGACTCTGCGTGCCGAGCGAGGTGCGGAATGCACTCACTCGAGGGATCTCGATGGTGCGCAGTTCAACGGCCCGAATCTTCACGATCAGTTCCCCTTCATCTCGTCCGCATCCGGACGTCCACCCTGCCGGTCGATCACTGCCTCGAAGAACGCGCGGACTGCCGGCATCATGAGACGCCCACGGTGTCCCGCGCCCGCCACCCGTTCCAATTGAACGTCCACGCCGTGCTCTTCGAGATTTCGGCGAAGCGACTCGATCCGCTCCTGCCGGTCCCGCCCCGCGTGATTGGCATCTGGCATCCAATGACGACTGTCGGGTGGCACGGTAACTTCTTCGGCACCGGAATCGTCGGCACCGATGACGAGCAGCGCGGAGACCTGGCGCATGGCGTCAAGATTCATCTCGACACCGAATCGCGCACGCACGTCGGCCGTCCCGACCCACCAGTCACGTTGATCATCGACAAGCGTGACCGCCCCGGGCGCGCCGATCGAGACCGCGGCGAGACGTTCCGGATGGAGGTAGAAGAATCGATGCGCGAACTGGCCTCCGCCAGAGAACCCGTGCAGATACCAGCGTCCGAACGACAGTCCGTAGCGCTGCGAATACTCGGCGACCATGTCGATGAGGACCCGGTCGAAACGGATGCCGCGGAAGGCGATTCGCTTGTAGTTGTCGATGTCGCCCGTCTCCTCGATCCCGGCCGGGAACAACGGCGCGAGGACAGCGCACTGGTGTTCGTGCGCGAAGTCGACGAACTCGTCTCGATAGACCTGCGGCTGCCGCAGCGTTCCGTGCACGACGATCACGAGTGGGATCTCGTCTTGCCGACCCTGCAGCTCTGGAGGCGTGTACGCGTAGTAGCTGAATCGCTGGTCTGTCGCGAGCGCCCACGCGGGCGCCTTGCCCCACAGGTAGTGTGCGAATCGGTTCTCCGTGTCCGCGCTCGTGTCCGACGTGTTCATGTGCGTATCCCTTCCGCGTCACGCATGTCACTCATCATCTCTGCGCGGAGCCGCGAGACTTCGGCAGGATTCCACGAGGGCGACGGCACCGACGCCAGCAGAAGGCGCGTGTACGGATGCTGTGGATTCTCCAGCAGCTTCGCCGTTTCGTCCGCCTCCACCACGCGCCCTCGCTGCATGACGAGCGCACGATCTGTGATCTGCCTGACCACCGCCAGATCGTGGCTGATGAAGACGTATGCCGTGCCGGACTCGCGACGAATGTCGTCGAGCAGTTGCAGGATCTGCGCCTGGATCGACACGTCCAGCGCGGCGACAGGCTCGTCCATGACGAGCACGGCCGGATCCGCAGCGAGCGCCCGGGCGATGGCCACACGTTGACGCTGCCCTCCGCTCAGGTGGCGCGGCCGCAATCCCGCCTCGCGGCTTCCGAGGCCGACCTGCGCAAGCAACTCCTTCGCTCTCGCTCGACGATCGTGCCCGGTGCCGCGCTGCGCGACCTTCAGCGACGCCTCGACGCACTCGAGCGGGGTCAGCCGAGGGTCGAGGGTGGAGTACGGATCCTGGAACACGAGTTGAACGTCTTTCGCGCGCCGCAGACGCGCTCGCGAGGATTGCGATCGGACAAGCGTCCGGCCGTTCACCGCGATGGTCCCGCTGTCCTGCAGTTCGAGCCCGACCAGCATCCGCGCGATGGTGGTCTTGCCCGAGCCGGACTCGCCCACGATCCCGAGGGATTCGCCGGCGCCGACCGTGAACGAGACGTCATCCACAGCCACCGATCGCGCGCTTCTGCCCCTCCGCACGACGCCGCGGTCTTCGAACGACTTCACGAGGTTGTCGACCTCAAGAACGGTCATCAGTGCCTCCCTCCCACACAGCCGCCGATGGGCCCACGTCAGCGGCAACCGCCGGAAGGCGCCGGCACGCCGCTTCGACTCCGGGCGCCACGGGGATGAGCTCGGCCTGCCACGTACGGCACGCTTCCTCGGCCCAGTCGCACCGGTCGACGAACGGACACCCCGACACGGCTTCGCTCATCATCAACGGCCGTCCGGCGATCGGCATAAGCGGCCTGTCGCCGGAGAGATCAGGCACGGATCCGAGGAGCCCGCGCGTATACGGATGGCGAGCGTTCGTGAACAGGCTCCGCCCGGGCTGCTCCTCGACGATGTGCCCCGCGTACATGACGTACACCCGATCGCACGCAGCGGCCGCAAGGTGCAGGTCATGCGTGATGAAGAGGACCGCGAAGCCATGTTCGCGGCGGAGCTCTTCGAGAAGCGCCATGATCTCGGCCTGCGTCGAGACGTCGAGGGCGCTGGTCGGTTCATCGGCGAGAATGAGTTTCGGCTCGCTCGCGAGGGCCGCCGCGATGACGACACGCTGCAGCATTCCGCCGGACAGCTCGTGCGGGTACTGCTTCATCCGCAGTTCTGGTTTCGACACGTGTACGGACTCGAGCAGCTCGACCGTGCGTCGGCGAGCCTTCTCGCGCGACCAACCGAGCTGCTCCAGCTGTTCGGTGAGGAAGTCGCCGACCGTCCGCACGGGGTTCAACGTCGTTCGCGGGTCTTGGAAGATCATGGCGGCCGAGCGCGTCCGCAGTCCACGCAACGACATCTCACCCATCGCGAGAACATCATCGCCGCCGACCGACACGCGTCCCGTGACCCGGGCACGTTGGGGAATCGCCCCCACGGCCGCTTTCGCGGTGGTCGACTTCCCGGATCCGGATTCGCCCACGAGGCCGACGACCTCACCGGGCGAGACCGTCACGTTCACGTCGTGAAGGATCGGACGGGCGATGGCCTCGTCATCGAGCACCAGCGAGAAGTTTTCAATGCTCAGCATCACTCCCCCTTTCCGATTTTGTCGGCGATTCTCACGCCGACGAGGTTGACGGCGACGACCGTCAGAACGATGGCGATGCCCGGGACGATTGTCGGAAGCCACGCACCCTGCAAGAGCGCGATCTGGCCTTCGGAGACCATGAGACCCCACTCTGAGGACGGCGGCTGCGCACCGAAGCCCAGGAAGCTCAGACCGGCCAGACTCATGAGGGCGTCGCCGAAGAGGACGACGATGTATCCCAACACAGCGGGGGCGATGTTCGGCAGGAGACGCAGGAAGCAGATCGCGAAGCCACTCACCCCCTGCACGCGGTACGCATCGATGTACGGCTTACCGATCTCTGCGATCGCCAGGCTGCGCGTGAACTTCGTGATGGTGGGAAAGAAGGCCAAGCCCAACGCGATCGTGACCGCGGTCATTCCGCGCCCGAAGACGGCGATCACCAACAGGGCGAAGAAGAGACCGGGAAAGGCGTAGAACATGTCCGTCGCGCGTGAGGCGACGGCATCGAACCACCGTCCACGCCACGCCATGACGATCCCGAGAGGCACGCCGATCACGCTCGCGGTCAGCAGAATCACGAGTGGACCGAGAAGGCTCGCCTGCGCGCCGTACATGAGCCGAGACAGAATGTCGCGGCCCATCTGATCCGTTCCCAGAAGGTGCTGCGCGCTCGGCGGCCCCTGCGTGTTCGCGAAATCCGCTGTTCCCGGACCGTACGGCGAAATCACCGGAGCGAGGACGGCGACCACGGCGAGCACGAAGACGAAGCCGAGCGAGATCCAGAAGAACGCGTCACTGCGCGGCACCCGCCGGCGAATCTGGCCGGTGGTCTCTGTCATGGTCGCTCTCATCACGCCTTCTCCTTTCGCGCCACTCGGGGATCGACGAGGGGATACAACAGGTCCATGATCATCGTGACGACGACGTAGGTTCCGACCATCAGCAGCAACACCGCCTGCACCACCGGGAAGTCGTTGTTGTTGATCGCATCGACGAGAAGAGATCCGACGCCGTTGAGCCCGAACACCGTCTCGACCAGGACGGACCCGCCCAGCATCCCGGCAAGGATCAGACCGCTCATCGTCATCACGGGACCCAGCGCGTTGCGAAATACATGCCGACGCACGAGAGGACCGCTCTTGATTCCACGGATGCGGGCGGCTTCAACGTGGTCCTGGCTGAACGCGTCGAGCATCGACTGCCGCGTCACGCGTGTGATCACCGCGAGTGACACAGATGCGACAGCGAACGTGGGCAGGACCATGTGGTACAGACGGTCGGCGAATCCCGTCCCCGTGCCTGATACCGGAAACCATCCCAGCTCGACGCCGAATATCCCGATGAGCACGAGCGCCACGACGAACTGGGGGATGGCGGATCCGAAGGTCGTTCCGACGAGGATGACGCGATCGGTCCGCCCCCGCCGTGTGGCCGAGAGGATGCCGAACGTGATCCCGAGGCCGATGATCACCGTGTAGGAGAGCACGAGCAGAAGGCCCGTCGTCTCCAGCCGCGTCGCGAGCATTGTCGTGACGGGCAGACCGTACACGTACGAACGGCCGAACGACCCCTGGAGCACGCCTTCCAGCCAGTACCAGTACTGCACGACGAACGGCTCATCGAGGTGGTAGGCCTCGGTGATCGCGCGAATGGATTCGGCGTTCACGCTCTCGGGCCCCCCGAGGAGCGTGGCGACCAGGCTCCCCGGGGCGACATACATGGCGCCGAAGATGAGCACCGAGGCGATCAGCAGCGTCAGCAGACCCTCTGCGACGCGGCGCACCACCCGGTACAGCACGGGCACTGCTCGGCTCATCGGTTAGCTCGCTGCTCCGATACCGGCCGCCCATGGGTACGTGCGGTACACGAAGGACGTGGGAGCACCGGTGAGGGCGTCGTCGAGCACGAGGGTGATCGGTGCAGACGCGAGCGGGATCCACAGCATCTCGTCGAGTGCGAGCGCTTGAAGCTCAGAGACCACGCCCGCACGTTCGTCCTCCTCGTAGATGGCGGCCGCCTTCTTGTAGAGCTCGACATACTCATCGCCTTCGTAGCCCAGATAGTTGCTCGATTCCCCCGGGAGCAGGTTGTCATAGAGCCCAAGCGCCTCGGGCTTCGAGAGGTACCAGTCGTCCGAGACGAAGTCGACGTCCGCACGCGCCTCGGGGGACGAGAACAGCTCACCATATTCGGCATCCGAGTACATGCGGACCTCGACGTCCAACCCGATCTGCTCGCCTGCGCTCACGGTGGCGTTCGCGATGACGTTACGCAGCTGCGTCCCGTTGGAGGCGACGACGATCGGCCCGTCTGGCACTCCCGCCTCCGCGACGAGTTCCTTCGCCTGCTCGATGTCCGCTTCTTCCGGCGAGACGGGCACGCCCTCGATTGCGTCGTATGCCGCTTCGAAGGTGTCGCGCGCGTAACCCCACGCGCCTGGCCCCGCGGGTGACTTCCACGGCTCACCGATGCCCTGCAGGCCGGCGGTGACGATTCCCTGCCGATCCATCGCCAGCGAGAGCGCCTTGCGGATCCGCGGATCCGTGGCGTTTCCACGGTCGGTCGGGATGAGCTTCTCGGCACCCGTGCTCGCGCCGTAGTAGATCGACATCCCTTCCACATCTTCGATCGTCGGCACCAGCGTCGGCTCCGCGAGGAACGTGCCATCGACGTTTCCGGCACGGACCATGTTTGCGACCGTGGTCTCATCACCCCAGGTGAACGTCACACTCTCTGAGAGCGCGCGCCCGTCGGTGTGCCAGTAATCGTCATAGCGGCTGATCGACAGGTTCGATCCCACATTCCATTCGTCGAGGACATACGGCCCCGTACAGGCGTCTTCACTTCCGGCCGTTCCGTAATCCTGGCCCTGTGCTGAGGCCACCTCGCTGTCGAGGATGATGCCGGCGCCGCCGGCCATCCGATACTCGAACTGTGGATCCGGCTCCTCGAGAGTGAGCGTCACTTCCATGTCGCCGGTCTTCTCGATGGCGGTGATGTTGCTGAACTCGTCTGACTCACCGCTCTCTGGGCGCGAGTGGCGCTCGAGGCTCCAGACCACGTCGTCGGCCGTCATGTCACGACCACTGTGGAACGTCACGCCGGAACGAATCCCGAGGACGAACGTGACGTCGTCGGGTTGCTGCACGCTCTCCGCGAGCCACGGCTCGACCGAGAGATCGGTCTGCATGCGGAACAGGCCCTCGCAGACGTTGGCGATGACAGCATCAGAGTCGCCACCGTTCGCCCTGTCAGGGTCGAGCGAGTTCGGCTCTTCGGACAGCGCCCAGTCGATCGCGTCGATTTCGCCTGACGCCGAGGGCGTCGATTCCACCAGCTCGAACTCGCGAGCTTCTCCTTCTTCTTCGCCCCCGCCGGTCGGCTCGGGGCTCGTACACCCGGTCAGGGCCAGACCGCCGATGAGGACGGTCGCAACGGAAATGTGAGTCTTCTTCATGGTGCTGCACTCCAAAGGGATTCGTCATTGAACAAGCGGCGTGCGAGATCGTCGCGGGTAGGGCAAGCGCTACATGGAACGTGCACCTCCACGGCGCGGTCCATCGGGGCCGGGGCCGTCGAATACGTTCCACGGCACGAGCTCGTAGTCGTTCTCACAGGGCATCCCTGGCGCGAGCATGTATTCCCCTGTGGTCAGGTCCACAAGGCTCGAGAGCAGCGTTGACACCTGCTCGTGCGGGCCCTCTGTCGGATCCGGATGAGCGCACACGGATTTGGGATAGCCGAGGTGGTCGGAGACTGCCGCATGGACGCGTCGGCGGACTTCTGCCGAGTCCGCCGCGTCCCGACAGGCGAGCAGGCGCTCACGGAGGCGCGGGACGCGGAAGAGCGAGTCGACTGAGGCGGGGCGATACCGCGCGGCGAGCTGCTCTGGAACGAACGCCTGGTAATGGTTGCCGTGCACCAGGAGCCCGTCGTCCGGGTACATCCATCCATTCGCACCGGGGGTCGTCTCGAGGTCGATCGAGAAGTGATCGTGGTGGGTGATCAGTGCGTTGCTCGCGATGTGCTGTGGCGCGTGGTTGAGGACCCGCACGGCCTCCAGCAGTCCGGCCGAATCGAGCACGCGTCGCCGGATAAAGGCCTGCGGGACGCCCACCGACTCGTCGAACCGACCGCCGAGCCCGTTGGCGTTGAGCGCCAGGCCCGCGGAGTTCGCGCCCTGTCGGCCAATCTGTCCGGCCTCGACCTGCATCACGATCGTCGGTTTCGGATCCTGGACGATCCTGAGCACCATGAGCGTCTCGCTCGAGCCATGCAGCCAATCCCAGTTCTGCCCCGCATACACGTGGCCGTCGCCGCTCGCGCCGTGGGTCATCGAGAAGGACGAACAGCCGTCCAGAACCGTTTCCTCCCCCTCGGTGGACTTCCCGAAGGAGGTGTCGTAGATGATCTCGCCGCGCGCGTTGAGCGTGAGCACGTCGAGCATTTCCACGCCTGCACCGTCGGCGACGCCTTCGATCTCCTCCATGAGGTCCGGCGCATATCCACGGCACGTCTCGACCCACTGCTCGGCGCGCTGGAGCACCTGGCTCCACGTCAGCCCCGTCGCCTCGCCCACAGCATTCTCGTAGTGTTCCAACGAAGTGTGAATGCGCTCTTTCGCTGCTTCGCCGTACTGCTGGCCTCGCTCGACGGCGGAACCACGTAGCTCCACAACTGGAAGACTGAGATTATTCATGTACCACCCTGTCAGATTTGCAATGTAGCAGTCACTACGACAACCGCTACGATCAGTGTGGCACGCCCGCAAACATTGAGCAAGAGGTGTAGTGATGACTACGAGTCTCCACGAAGACATGACCTTACGCGAACGCGTCGAGGCGATGTGGCAGAACCTGTCGCCGACAGAACAGCGAATCGCCGAGGCCCTGCTTCGTTGCCCGCCGGAAAAGCTCGTCTTCTCGACGGCTGCCGATCTGGCGCAGCTCTCCAGCACCAGCGACGCTTCCGTGATCCGGATGTCGCGTCGCCTCGGATACAGCGGGCTCCCTGGCCTCAAACGCGAAGCGGGTGCCGCGCTGACCCGCGAGTCCGACCCTCGCAGCAGGCTCGAGCGCCGCATCGCGGAGCTCGGACCCGATCTGAACGCGGCGCTGACCGGTGTCATCACCGACGCCCGTGAACGCCTCGACGAGACCGAGCTGAGCCAGGACATGGCACAGCTCGGGGCCGCCGTCGCGCTGATCTCGAAGGCGTCCGAGGTGGTCAGTTACGGTGTCGGCGGATCCGAGCTCGCGGCACGTCACCTCAGCCTGAAGCTGAATCGCCTCGGACACCGCTCGCGACACGTCGGCACGACGGGGTTCCGCCTCGCCGACGACCTCCTCAGTCTGCAGGCATCAGATGTCGTCGTTCTATACGTTCCGGGGCGAATGCTTCGGGATGCCGAGGTACTCATCGAACGCGCGCGAGCTGTCGGCGCATCGTGCATCGCCGTCTCGGAGCGCGACCTTGCCGAACGCCTCAGCAGCACCGTCGACGTCGCACTGATCGCCCCGCAGTCTGCGGGGGGCTCGACTGCGGAGGCCCTCACGGCATTGATCGTCACGGACGTCCTCCTGCTCGGCGTCGCTGCGTTGGACGAGCCCCGCGCGCTCTACACATCAGACCTGCTGTCGACGTTGCGCCAGCGACTGATGGGCGACGCGTCCCACTGACGCCTGGTGCAGGATTCGCGTGAAGCGGTCGCGCGCGCGAGCATGGACGCATGCGCTTGCACATTCCGATCCATCGCCGGTGGGGCGACCAGGACGCCCTCGGCCACGTCAACAACGTCAGCATGATGAAGCTGCTCGAGGAGGCGCGGCTGCGCGCCTTCTGGCGCACGGGTGAGGCCGACGACGGCCCGATGGCCGTGTTCGGCGAGGACACCGTCGCGACCGATGGCGAGATCATGACGCTCATCGCGCGGCAGGAGATCGAGTATCTGCTGCCGACGCCCTATGCCAAGGAGCCGCTGGACATCCAGCTCTGGATCGGGCGGATTGGCGGATCCAGCGTCGAGATCTGTTACGAGGTCATGAGCCCGAAAACCGACGCGGATCGGGTCAGCTACGCCCGCGCGACGACGCTCGTCGTGCTCGTCGACACCAAGACGGGGCGCCCGACGCGGATGCCGGATCACATGCGCGAGGCGTGGACACCGTACCTCGAGGATCCGATCGCGCACCGCCGGTGACGAACGCGGCCGGGCCGAATCGAGCGCGGCCGGGCCGAATCGAACGCGGCCGGGCCGAATCGAACGCGGCCGGGCCGAATCGAGCGCGGCCGAGCGAGCGCGACCGGTGACGAGCGCGGCCGATCACGAGCGGGTCCCGGCGCACTACCCGAGCGCGCCGAGACAGCGTCAGCCGTGCACGCGAAGGTACTCGAGCTGCGTCGCGACGGACTCCTCGGCGGCGAAACGCACGGCGGGATCCGTGTGGCCGTAGACCGCGTCCGTGACGGAGGCGACCGACGCGCTCGAACCGAGCTTCGCGGCCGCTGCACGGACCTGTTCGAGCCGCTCGAGGCGATGTGCGCGCAGTCCGGCGCACGTGGCCGCGAGGTCCGGCAGCACGGAGCCGTGCCCGGGGAGGCCCCTGACGGATCCGAGAGCCGAGAGCCGGTCGAGCGAATCGAGATAGTCGGCGAGCGACCCGTCACCGTGGATGAGAACCGTTGTGCCGCGACCGAGGACCGTGTCACCCGTGAGCACGACGTCTTCGCCGTCCACGACGAAGCTCACCGAGTCGGCGGTGTGACCGGGCGTCGCGAGCACGCGGATAGCCGCCCCTCCCGCCTCGACGATCTCGCCGTCGACCAGCGGTTCGCCACCGTGGCAGAAGGCGGCATCGGCGGCGCGCACCGGAGCACCCGTCCGGGCATGCAGCGCCGCACTGGCTTCGGTGTGGTCGGCATGGTGGTGCGTGATGAGGATGAGTTCGACGCGACCGGCGCCCGCGACGGCGTCGACGTGTTCGAGCATGTCGGGGCCGGGATCCACGACGACGAGCCGGTCGTCAGCGCCGAGCAGGTAAGTATTGGTGCCCTCGAGCGACATGGGGCCCGGGTTCGGGGCGAGGACGACGCGGACATGCTCACTCACGCGGGTGGTCATGGCGCGACTCTATCCGGGATGGCGGGCAGGTGCCGCACGGGAGTCACGCCGGGAACTCGGTGAACCCGTACGCCGCCTCGGCGGGGATGACGTGCACCCGCGTTCCGTCGGGGAGCGTCTCCTGCCACGCGATCACGGGATACGGCGTGATGCCGGCGGCCTTGCGGAACGCTTCATCGGCGTCCTCGCTCTCGGCGAGGCGGAGGAGGTTCGCGTAGGTGGGGAGCATGATTGCGCGTTCGCCCGCCTGTGCCCGCTCGATGAGCGCGGAAGGGCGGGCCCATTCGATGTCGACGGTCTCGACGCCGTCGGCGACAGCGGTCTGGTTCCGTGGCGCTCGGGCGAGCAGGAAGCGCGTGTCGAATCTTTTCGGTGGGCCCTCGGGCGTGATCCAGTGCCCGAACGGGCGGATGTCGTCGAGCGCGAGCGTGCCGCCGGACGCTCGCACGGTCTCGCGGAACGTCGGGTGGGGCGCGGCGGGTTGAGCGACGTGGCCGCCGTCGGGCAGGTGCGCCAGCAGCAGGCTCGTCTCTTCGTAGGTCTCGCGGATGCCGGCGATACGGATCGCGCGCTCGTTCGGACCGAGGTCGTCCGCGCCGCTGACCAGCGGCAGCCATTCCTCGCTGCGATCGGCTTCGTCGACGACACCGCCGGGGAACACGATCGCCGAGGCGAAGGTCGCGTGGGCGTGCCGCCGCACGGTGAGGACCTCGAGGGGGTCGTCGCGCACGATCAGGATCGTCGCGGACAGGCGCACGCCGCCGGTCGTGGGATCACTCGTCATCTGAGACCCTCCGTCCCGGACTGTCGCGGGTGCGCGCCATGCGCACCACGCTAGCGACGAGAGACCCTCCCCCGCGTCACTTCGCGGCGAGAAGGCGCTGCACCCGCGGCGTGACCTCGGTCGCGAGGAGGGTGATCGATTCGATCAGGTGCTCCTGCGGCAAGCCGCCGATGTCCATCTGCAGGAAGTGGCGCATGTGGCCCATGTATCCGTGCAGGTGGACGATGCGCTCCGCGACCTCGTCGGGGTCGCCGACGTAGTACGCACCCGGGGCATCGGCCTGCGCGAGGAAGGCCTGCTTGTCGGGGGCTGGCCACCCGCGCAGGCGGCCCATCTCGACGTTGAGTGCATGCCATCCTGGGTACATCCGGTCGAGCGCTTCCTTCTTCGTCGGGGCGACCAGCCCCAGCGCGGCGACGGAGATCTTGATGTCGTCTCTCGTGTGGCCAGCGGTCGCGGCGGAACGACGATACAGCTCGGCCAGCGGAGCGAAGCGGTGGGGCGCGCCGCCGATGATGCCGTACGAGATCGGCAGGCCCAGCTTTCCGGCACGGGCGGAGGATCCGGCGTTGCCGCCGGTCGCCAACCAGATCGGCAGACGACCGTTCACCGGCCGCGGCACGACAGCCAGTCCGGGGATCTCAGGGCGGTGCTCACCCCGCCAGGTGACCTCGGCGGTCGGGCTGTCGTTCAGCGCCATCAGCAGGTCGAGCTTGTTGGCGTAGTACTCGTCGTATTCGGCCAGGTCGTAGCCGAACAGCGGGAAGGTCTCGACCGAGGATCCGCGGCCGGCAGTGATCTCGACGCGTCCTCCCCCGGACACCGCATCGGCGATCGCGAACTGCTGATAAACCCGCACCGGGTCGTCGGTGCTGATGATGCTCGCGCCGCTGCCGAGAATGATCTGCTTCGTGGCGCCCGCGGCGGCGGCGATGACGGCACCCGGCGAGGACGCCGGCATACTCATCGTGTGGTGCTCGCCGACGCCGAAGTAGTCGAGACCGACCGTGTCGGCGTGGACGATGGCTTCATGCAGGTTGCGGATGGCTCCCGCGGTGTCGACCTGTTCGCCGTTGTCGTCGAATTGCGTGTCACCGAAGCTGTAGGCGCCGATTTCCATGATGCCCCTTCACCAAACCGATTTGTATTCATCATCATACATTTCGCAGGTCACCGGGGCATGGTGCTGCGCGGATATCAGGCGTCTCGGCACCAACGGCTCGCCATAGCCGCCCACCGCGCGGATCCGAGTTGGATCCCGTGAGAGGGCATGGATCGTCGGCCTTGCGCCACTGACCCCTCAGGCCGCGAAGTCGATCTCCGCGCTCATCACCGTGCCGCCCTCGCGGCCGGGCGCCGTGTGGTCTGCCCAGTACAGATTCGTGTGGGCGATGACGAGCTCCGGGGCCGGGGCGCCGTACGACGTGGCGTCTTCGGTGGTGTGCGCGTCGGCGACGAGCGTGGCGTCGTAGCCGCGGGCGATGGCGCCGTGCAGGGTCGATCGGATGCACTCGTCGGTCTGGGCGCCCGAGACGAACAGGTGGCCCACGCCGCGGTCGGCGAGCACCTGCTCGAGGTCGGTATCTTCGAACGCATCGCCATACTCCTTGGCCACGAGAGGCTCGGCCTCGTCGCGGGTGAGCTCCGGAACGAGCTGCCACGCGTCGCTGCCGCGCGGGTGATCCTCGTCTTCGTCCTGTACCCAGATAACGTCGGATCCGGCGGCGCGCGCCCGGTCGACGAGCGTCGCGATCCGCGCGACGACGGCATCGCGATCGTGAGCCTCGCCGATCGCGCAGTTCTGCACATCGACGACGAGCAACGCGGAGTTCGGACGATTCTCGAGCGTGGTCAAACGGTCTCCTTCGACGCGAGAGGCGGTGTGCCGACGACGAGACTATCTTCCCGCGCCGACGAGCGCGATACCCCTCACTCGTCGTCATCGTGCGCGTGACGACCGGACCGCAACGAAGCTTCACAGCGTTTGTCGTCCGCGCCGCGCCGTGTGAGGATTTCGACATGATCGACGGTTGGAGCCTCTCGTACGTTGTCAGTGAAACGATCCCCAACTGGATCATGGCGATTGCCGCGGCCGGCGCCGTCATCGTCTTCGTCTGGCGCAAGCGCGATAAGGCCGAGCAGGCGGCGCTGCGCGTGGAAGAGCGCGGCGACAAGATCGACGCCCACTGGGTCGCGATGCCGAGCGGCGCGAACGACGGGAAGCACCGATGGGGCGTGCTGATCACGAACGGATTCGGCTCGTCGCTGTCGAACGTCGAGGTGAGCTGCAGTGGCAATCGCCGCAGCGGCACACTGCGGATCTCAGCGCTTGCTCACGGCCGCCACTTCGTCGAGTCGTCCTCCGGCGAACATCCCTGGGGCTTGCCGGAACTCGTCGCGAATGGGGCGGACATCACGCCGATCACTTCCAGCACGACGCACCGGGTGACACAGATCTCATTCGGCGCGCTTGGGCGTCACTATGTTCGTCACGCGGACGGACGGGTCGAGCTCTTGACCCGCCCGGCGGGGTGACTCGAAGAGCGTCACTCGTGTTCCGCGAAGCTATGGGCAAGCACGGGCGGGTGCGAGACTTCGCGGCTTCCCCGACGCCAGTGAGCGCGTTGGAGAGTCCGCAGCCCTGATGAACACTCACCACCGCCAGACGACCGGTGGCTCTCGCGTAGGCATCGGCCATACACGTGGCCCCCATCTCGTGACGTGCAGCCACGAAGGACACTCCCTCGGCCGTCATCGCGTTCGTCGTTCGGAAGTTTCCGCTGCCGACGACGCCGAAGATCTCGGCGACTCATCGAGACGTCACCCACGGCCGAGTTGTCCGGCAAGATCGCGCACCGCGGTCGCGGCTTCGACGAGTGCCGCCTTCTCCTCGCTCGTGCACTCGAACGCGTCGCTGACGGCGGCAGATCCGCCCGCGAACGATGTCGGCAGCCCGATGAAGGCGCTACTCGGAAGAAAGTCGACGCTGTCCGTTGAGACCGATAGCGGCAACTCAGCGCCGCTCCTGGTCGCTCGGACGACGGAGGCGACTCCGGCTGCCGTCGACCTGATCGACGAACGGCCGCTCTTCAGTTCGTGCCAGCGGGCGAACCACCCTTCCGTCCATGTGTCGATGCGCTGCCGTTGCCCGGCGTCGAGTTCGACCGGCTCGTCGTCGATGCGCACGCCGCTGTAGAGCGGCACGAGCTGCTCGCCGTGCACGCCGAGCGCGTGTGCCTGCACGCGGTCGGGTTCAACGCCGACCTCGGCTGCGATCGCCACTCGCAAGCGCGTCGAGTCGTTCACGGAATACCCGATGATGCGATCGCGGGGGATCGTCTCTTCACGGGCCAATCGTTCAGCCATCGCGTCAACGGGATTGGTGACGAGCAAAACGGTGCCGTGCTCTCCGGCGACTTGTGAGATGAGCGGGACCAGCGATATCAGCAGTTCCCAGTTCACCTGCGCAAAGCTGCTCCGTGACTGACCGGGCTTCTCTCCGAGCGTCGCCGCGCACACCACGAAGTCGGATGACCCGAGCGCATGCAGTGCCGAATGCGGATCCTCGACGGTGATGTGCGGAGGCTGGTGGCCCGCAGCGACGCTCGCTTCGCTGAGGTCGATGCGGTCGGCTTCGAGCAGATTCGTGCGCAGATCGACCAGGTGGAGTTCATCGAACAGGTCGCGCGCGACGAACTCCGCGGCGACCGTCTGGCCGATTCCTCCGGCCGCGCCGATGATTGTTGCTGAGGTCATGACACCTTCTCTTTCTCGCTTCGCGCAGAGTTGCGGCGACGGATGGCTCGCGCCACCATCGGCCCGGCCACACCCCTCACCCGCGCTCGTCGAAGACGCGCTTGGCCTTCATCTCGTTCTTCGGGAGCGAGTCGGGGGCGACAACCTCGACGGTGGCGCGCACCTCGCAGCGCGAGCGGATCTCGGCGGTCACCATCTCGGCGACGCGGGAGTCGGTGTGCTCGACGATAACGGTCATCACGTCGAGTCCGTCTGACTTGGTCGACAAGCGGATCTGGAACTCGTCACCGGTCCCGGCCACGGCGCGCACGGCCTCCTCGATCTGCACGGGAAAGAACTTGATCCCCCGCAGGTTGAGCAGGTCGTCCGAGCGACCGGTCATGCACCCCATGGCGCGCACGTGGCTGCGGCCGCAGGCACACGGATCCGTCGACAGCGTCGTGTAGTCGCCGACGAGGAAGCGCAGCTGCGGCGAGCTCTCGGAGGCGAGATTCGTGCACACCGAGACGCCCTTGACACCGTCGGGCGAGGTGATGAGGGTGTCGGGGTCGACGGTCTCCCACACCTGGATGTCTTCCATCAGGTGGATGAAGGGGGTGTCGCCCTCCTGATACTCAGGGCACGAGTATCCGCCGCAGTGCGGGGACGCCTCGGTGCAGCCGTAGAACTCGACGGCCTTCGCGCCCCAGAGGTCCTGGATCCGTTCGAGCGTGCCGCGCACCCCCGAGAACGGCTCCCCGCCGGTGACGAGCCACTGCACGGCGGTGTCGGCCGGATCCCTGCCCATCTCCTGCATGACGCGTCCGAGGTACAACGCGTACGAGGGCGTGCAGACCAGCACGCGCGGCGCGAAGCGCTCGACCAGGCCGGCGCGCGCCTTGCCGTCCATGCCGCCGCCGGGGATGACCGGAAGCCTCATCTTCGCCAGCGCATACTGCACGCCCCACGCGAACACGTGCGGCCCGAAGCCGACCATGGGCAGCGCGGCATCGCCCGTGCGGAGTCCGCCGGAGTGGAGGGCGCGGGCGTTGGCCTGCTCCCAGTGCTTGCGGTCGAAGTGCGTGTAGCGGAAGGCGCGGGGCACACCGGTTGTGCCGGAGGAGGAGAACAGCATCCAGCCGCGGTCGTTCCACTCGTCGTCACCACAGGTCGAGTACGTGCCGTAGGGCGGGTGCTCGGTGACGTCGGCCATCATCTCCTGCTTGGTGACGACGGGCCAGTTCGCGATCATCGACTCCACCGAGTGCACGTCGGTGGGCGCGACGCCGAGCCGGTCGAACCGGGCGCGATAGAAGGCGCTGTTCTCGTAGAGGAAGGGTGCGACGGCGGCGATCTTCTCGTCCTGCACCTCGCGCACGCGATCCCGCGACCACGTGTCCTTCGCCGACCAGTAGTCGGCGCTGATCGGCGATTCGCGATCCTCGTGATACTTCTCGAGCACGGCCTTCCACGTGTCCCGCGTCGTCTCTGCCGCGAACGCACTCGCCATCATGTCCTCCTCGACGTGATCAGTAAGGTGGTGACCGACTTCCCGCTCGCCGCGCATACGCGTCGGCACCGGATCCGACTGCCCTCACCGTAGTAAGTTTCATACTAGAACGGACACCCGGCATGCACCACCGTCAGGTTTCCGACGGGAGCAAACGAAAGGATCCGCGAACGTGACGGACGAGCGGGCGCGCAACCACGGCACCACGTCGGTGCAGCGCACCGAGGAGCTGCTGCGGTACGGGGCGTCGTCGCTCGTGCTGCGCGAGGCGTTCTTCCGGGTGCGCCGATTCGACGACTTCCAGCGCGTGCTGGACATCTCGCGATCCGTGCTGTCGCGCACGCTCAAGCATCTCGTCGAGGCGGGGATCCTCGAACGACGCCGCTACCAGCAGCGCCCCGACCGCTACGAATACCTGCTCACGGAAGCGGGCCTCGAGCTCTACCCCGTCTTCCTCGTGATGAAGCAGTGGGGCGAGAAGTGGCTCGGCGACGATGCGCGCGACATCTCCCTGCACCACGTCACGTGCGGGCACGTCTCGACGCCGCAGCTCACGTGCGACCACTGCGGCGGGCCCGTCCACGCGCGCGACATGCGATACGTGATCGACGGCGACGCCTGACCGATCAGCCGCGGAAGCGCTCGACGAGCTCGTCGGGAAGCGGCGCCGAGCCCAGCCCGCCGTCGGGCTTCTCGGCCGTCCAGACCCGCGTCTCGTAGCCCTCGACGCAGACCTCGTCGCCCTTCGTGAGCGTGTGGCGGATGCTGAAGCTGCGGGTGCCGATCTCGGCGATCTCGCTCGTGATCTGCACATCGTCGCCGAAGCGGCACGGAGCGCGGAATGAGGCACGCGTGTCGACGACGGGACATCCGGCCGCGCCGAATCGCTCGAGGAGTTGCGGCTTCGGCCAACCGGCGGCCTCGTAGAGCATCGTCGTGCCGTGATCGAACCACCGGAAGAACTGCGGATTGAAGACGATCCCGGCCGGGTCGCAGTCTCCCCACTCCACTCGGCGCGACAGCGTGTTCGACAACATGGCGTTCCCCTTCTCCTGCCTCAGCGGCGAGCACGGATCCGAACCTGCACTTCCGCGTGCTCTCTCGCCAGGCTATAGTCAGTTCTAAATTAGAATCTACCCCGTGGAGGAGATCCTCATGACGGACAACAGCCTGCAGTCGTTGATGGAGCAGGAAGAGAGCATCGTCGCTCGCTTCTACCGCAGCGCGCCGAAGACGGCGCTGAACATCTTCGGCGTGATGATGCCCGTCGACGCCGTGCGCGCGGAGTTCACGACGTGGCGTGACGAGCAGCTGTCGTGGCGCAACGGCATCGCGCTGCACGACCAGAGCTACCACATGCACAACCTGCGGGTACGGGGCAAGGACGCCCTCGCGTTGTTCTCGCACCTCGGCATCAACTCGTTCGCGACGTTCCGGCCCGGGGCGGCGAAGCAGTTCATCGCGTGCTCCCCCGAGGGCTACGTCATCGGCGACGCGATCCTCTACTACTTGGACGAGGAAGACCTGCTGCTCGTCGGCAACCCGGCGTCGACCGACTGGGTGCAGTACCACGCGGAGACGGGCGACTTCGAGGTCGAAGCCGAGCTGGATCCGGTGTGGGCGCTCAATAAGGACAAGCGCCGGCTGGTGTGGCGCTATCAGGTGGAGGGCCCGAACGCGTACGAGCTGCTCGAGGAACTGAACGGCGGCCCGCTGCCGGAGATCAAGTTCTTCCGGTCGGCGACGATCTCGGTCGACGGCCACGAGGTGCGCGCCATGCGTCACAGCATGGGCGGCGTGCCGGGGCTCGAGCTGTCCGGATCCTGGGACACCCGCAACCAGGTCAAGACCGCGCTCGTGCAGGCGGGCAAGAAGCACGGGCTGCGGCAGATCGGTTCCCTCGCCTACTTCAGCACGGTGATGGAGTCGGGCTGGTGGGCGGTGCCGTTCTCGGCGGTGTACACGAGCCCCGCACTCGCGGACTACCGCGCATGGTTGTCGGATCGCAGCGCCTCGGCGCGCATGTCGCTCGGCGGCAGCTTCTTCTCGGACAACCCCGAGGACTACTACGCGACCCCGTGGGATCTGAACTACGGCCACATCATCAAGTTCGACCATGACTTCGTGGGTCGCGAGGCGCTGGAGAAGATGGCGGATCAGCCGCACCGCAAGAAGGTCACGCTGCTGTGGCACCCGGATGACTTCACGCAGGTCTTCCAGCGCCTCGTCGGCGACGGCCCCTCCGCGCTGCACATCGACCTGCCCGTCTCGGCGACCGGGCGGCTGCACTACGACAAGGTGCTGGACGACGCCGGCGAGCTGGTCGGCTTCGGCACGTATCCGGCGTACAGCTACAACGAACGCGCGATGATGTCGCTCGGATCGATCGACGAGCGGCTGGCGGAGCCCGGCACCGAGCTCACGCTCATCTGGGGCGAGGACGGCGGCGGCAGCCGCAGCGGCGGGCGGGTCGAGCCGCACGAGCAGGTGCGGATCCGCGTGACCGTTGCGCCGACGCCGATCGGCGACGTGGCCCGGGAGTATCGTGCGCGGTCGAACGCGGAGCTGACCGTCACGGGGTGACGGGCGGATGGGATCAGACGGCGAGCCGTTAGTAGCTCGCGGCTGACGGCAGCCACCGCACACGCCAAGGGACGCGGGCTCTCGCTGCGCGCGCTACGAACGCACCGATCACGCCGTGCGGGTTGATGCGGTGGCAATCCCTTCGTTTGTCAGTGATCGTGGGCTACTCTCGAACCAGGTTCACGAGTTGCAGCTGTCGGTACCTGGCCGGCTGCACGGCAACCCTCTCCATCGAGCGGGGTGCCCCAGGGGAAGAACCGGCTCGTCGCGACCGCGGCGGGCAAGTCGATGGGAGTTCGCCGCGTGCGGGCACCCGGAACGGAGTTCTCCGATGTCCCTGATCTATGTCGATTCCGGCGCCGATGACAATCTCGATCCCGCTGACGGCTGGGGCGACGTCCCCGAAGCCGACCGGCCGCTGTGGTCGCGCTACATGGTCGATTACATGCCGTGGTTCCCGGGCGCCGTCATCATGAACTACATCGCCCCCGGTGTGATGAATGGCGGCACGCGTGCGCCGCAGATCTGGAAGGATGCGGCCCGCGCGCTCCACGCCGCCGGGTTCACGCCGGCCGACTACTACCTGCTCGCGACGCTCGTGACGGGGCGATTCCGCAACGAACTCGACGTGCACCGGCACGCGCGCCTGTTCGAGCTGTGGCCGGACGAGAAGAGAGCGGGGGATTTCCGCTTCACTCCGGCGGCGTGGAAGCCCTGGCTCGAGAGAGTGCAAGCGGGTGAGTCACCCAGCAGGGCGGTCGAGCACATCCTCACGGGCGGGAAGCCGCGGGCGATGGGAACGCTTGTGACGCGCGGTCAGCCGACGAGGGTGGTCGGCGACTGACACGGCTGCCGGCGCGTCGCCGAGCGGCACGTCGGCAGCGCGTTACGCAGCGATCCCCGCGACGTACGCTTCAAACACCCGCACGAATTCCGCCTCAGTCACGATCGGAATCCCGTGCTTCGCCGCCGTCTTCGCCTTGCCCGACTGCGTTGCGGGATCCGCTGCGACGAGCACCGCACAGTTCTTCGTCACGCTGCCGGTCGTGAATCCGGCTTCCGCGATCGTCTGCGCCCATTCCGCGCGCTCGCGGCTCAGGGCACCGGTAAACACCACGCGCGCCCCAGGCGAGAGTACGAACGTTGCCCCGGTTTCGGGCGCATCGACCGCGGCCGACGACCTCGCGACTGAGGGCACAGAGATCGGATCCGACGTCTCGGCTGACGAAGGAAGGGATGGCACCTCGAGGTCGAGCACGGCCGCGATCTGCTCGAGTTCGCGACACTCCGACTGCGTGACCTGGCCATCGGCGGCCGCTTCGTCGACCGCCGCCGCGAGATAGGCAGCGTGGAGGCGACGGCGGCGACGTTCACCGACTTCGACGATGTCGGCGATCGCGTCGAGGCGCGAGTGCTCGTGTCAACGTCGGCTGAATTCTGACCCCCTATCGACGTCTGAAAGTTGACCCCTCTCGGGGTTGTTGATCGTTACTGTTCGCCGCCCTGGGCGGGCGGTGTCTTGAGCAGCTCGCGGCGCGAGCGGGTCCGGTAGGAGTCCCCGCCAAGGGTGAGGACCTCGGCGTGGTGGACGAGCCGGTCGATCATCGCGCCCGCGACGACGTCGTCAGCGAAGATTTCGCCCCAGCGCCCGAACGGCATGTTGCTGGTGACCAGGATCGATCCCTGTTCGTAGCGCGCCGCGATCAGCTGGAAGAACAGGTTCGCCGTGTCCGCGTCGAACGGGAGGTAGCCGACCTCGTCCATGATCAGCAGCCGGTAGCGCCGGAGCCGCTTGAGCTCCTTCTCCAACCGCCCCTCGCGATGCGCGGTCTGCAGGCGCGATGCCCAACCGGTGGCGGTATCGAATGCGGTCGGAAAGCCCGCGTGACAGGCCTTGATGCCCAGCCCGATCCCGAGATGCGTCTTCCCGACCCCGGGAGGACCGAGCAAGACGACGTTCTCGGCCTTCGCGATCCAGGACGTCGTCGCCAGATGCGCGAGAACATCGCGGCGCAGGGACGGCTGGTGATCGAGATTGAAGTCCTCGAGGGTCTTGACCTGCGGGAAGTGCGCCCCGCTGATCCGCAACGCCGTGCCGTTCGCTTCCCGGTCGGCGACCTGGCGCTGCAACACCGCGGCGAGGTAGTCCTCGTGCGACCATCCCTCCTCGCGCGCGGTCGCCGCCAGAGGCTCCCAGACGCGCCCGATCGTGGGGGTCTTCAACGCTCTGACCAGGTAGCCGATCGTCGACGCGGTCTCCGTCACGGAGCCCATCACGACACTTCCCCGGTGGTCGGGTTGAAATCGATGCCGAACAGGGCGTCGTAGTCGGCCGTGTCGCGGAACATCACCCGATGCTCCGGCGCCCGCAACATCTCCCGCCGCTGCCGATCGCGGTCGCGTTTGGCGCCGGTGTACTGGGCCCGCAGCCCCTTCGCGATCATCACGTGCGACGGGTCGGTCACGACCGCGCCCGACGCCCAACACCGCGCATGATCGGCGACCGTGACGCCGTCGCAGACGACGATCACGCGCGTCAGCGTCGCGGTGACATCGACGAGCCGGCCGATCACCCGCGGGTCGACGGAGTAATCGTTCCCATCGACACGGACGTAATAGTCCCTCCCCAGCCGGACCCGCGTGACCAGGCCCGTCGCTGGCGGATGCGGCGGCAACGCGGTCATCGCCGCGACATCCCGGTCGAGGGCATCAACAGGACGCCCGCCGAGAGAGCGGACCGTGCGGGCGTTCGCGCGCGGCAGCCAGCCATGCAGCTGATCGTTGAAGTCCGCAGGCGAGGCGAACTGACGCCCCGGCAGGAACGACGTCTCCAGGAACCCGTTGTTCCGCTCGACCATGCCCTTGAATTCCGGATCCCGCGGAGGGGCGAGCACGATCCTCGTCGCGAGCGTCCCCGCGAACGCCGACGCCGCCTGGGTGACTTTCCCTTTCCCGCCGATCGCGGCCTCGCGATCCCAGACGAGCGTCTTCGACACCGCCCCGACACCGCTGATCAGCTGCCACATCCCCGCCAGCAGGTCTCCCGCCTGACGCGACGGCAACATCACCGCCTGGAGGAACCTCGAGAACGTCAGCGTCATCACCAGCACCGGCAGCATCGCCGCCTGCCCGAACCCGACCGGGATCCGCAGCTCCGGGAACCACAAGTCCATCTGCGCGGACTGCCCGGGCTGGTAAACGATCCGGTCCGCCGGATCGAGGCCGGCGTACTCCGGGCGGATCTGCCGGATCCGGTCTTTCAAGATCGTGATCGAGTGCTCCCAGCCGATGCGCTCCGCGATCACCGTCGCGGGCATCTTCACGTCCACCGCGAGCAGCTTGCGGACCTCGGGCTCGACCGCGTCGACAAGAGACCCCTTCCTAGCGCGTCGATACGTCGGCGGCTCGTCGGACGCGAGCGCTGCGCGGACCGTGTTCCTCGCGACGCCGAGCGTGCGGGCGATGGCCTTGATCGGCATGCCCTCGGCCTTGTGCAGTCGGCGGATCTCCGCCCAGTCTTCCACTGAAATCACCCTCCAAGAGTGTCGGAGGGGGTCAAGATTCATCCGACGCTACGGGGTCAGTATTCACCCGGCGTCGACACCCTGGCCCGCTGGCCCCACCGACCACAGGCGCGATCACGTGTTCTATTACCGTTACAAGGCCGACAACGCCCGCCGCACCCTGCGCGGCATCGCCCAGCAGGTCGAGAAAGCAGAGAACGCTGTCGCCGGCCGGGTCTCGGTGAAGCGGAACCGGTTCGTGAAACTCACCGGCGGCGACAAGACCGTCAACCGCGACCTCGAAGCGAAAGCACGCGCACTCGCGGGCATCAAGGGATACGTGACGAACCTCACCGACGAGCCCGCGGAGTTCGTCATCGACGCCTACCACCGGCTCTTCGAGGTCGAGAAGAGCTTCCGCATGTCGAAGAGCGACCTCCGCGCCCGACCAATCTACGCCAGGGTCCGTGACTCGATCGACGCGCACCTCCAGGTCGTGATCGCCGCCCTCGCCGTCTCGCGTAGGGTCGAGGACACCACCGGCTTGTCCATCCGGAAGTTCGTCAAGACGCTACGCCGCTACCGCGAAATCATCATCAACGTCGACGGACACGAAATCGCAGCCGCCGACACCCTCACCGATGACGTCGCCGCGGTCATCGAAGCCATCAAACAGCGAGCCGCCGCAGGGCACTAGCCTGATAAAAGTCGGGACAGCCAGACCATGGCGGTGAGCCTCGGCATCCACGTTACGAACGGCCTCGAACCAGGGGTTCGGGTCCAGCCCCTATCAGCGATCGCGCACCGCCGACCGGGCTCGGTGACAACACCCCCCAGATCATCGAGGACAGGGGGCAGTAGTCATGCCGAGCCCGGCAGGCTGTCACCGTCCAGCATGCTCGCGAGACGGCCACGAAGAAAGTATCGGGGGCGCTTGTTCGCATAGCGCGACCCACCTAGTCGGGACACACGGGATATCTATCCTCATTGAATACCTGGAGCAGGGTCTCATTCCACCACCCACCGTAATTCGTACAGTACACACCCTTCAGCGCATCAATATTTATGCGCGCCAATGCCCGACCTTCGCCCACGAGAACAGTCGCCTCATTTGCATCTCTATTCAATACATACACCACCTTCTCTCCATCCGGCCCTTCAGACACTTCCGGAGGAACCCAGGGTGTGTGTAACGAACCAAACAAGAGGACTACTAAGCAACCAAGTGATGCACTGAGCGTCTCGAAACGTGTCGGAACCTCACTTCCGTCTGCATGACGCTTACGAGCCGCATTTCGACCTGCCCGCATTCGTTGAAGTATAAGCATGAAGATTATGAACAGGACGACAACGAACAGCGCAATGAGCATAGCCACAGGCACAATGAAGACAAGCAAGACCGTCGGCAAGGTCTCCAGCATCCGCGCGGCTGATCGCTCAACAGGTGTACGACGCCGCAGCTTCCGCTCGACCCTCGGCAGGAGGAAGACCGCCACAGCGCCATAAAGCATCGGCAAAACCGCGAGTAGCGTTCCCGTCAAAACGTTGACAGTGCCACCCGAGGCAAGAATACCAAATGCCGTAATACTGTCCCACCCGGCGACGGCGAGAATCTTCAGGCATATAAGAGTCGTTGTTGCACCCGCGGCGAGCAAACCAACGTGCTTCTCCCACCCGAAACCGCGAGAAGAGCCACTATCCGACACGGCGGTGCTCACCCTTCCCACGCTTCCTCAGCTAACGGCGCTCCGTTCAGTTCATCGCGTCGGACCCGCCAATCCGGCAGGTATCGATCCATCAAGGTCGTGAATGTGCCACCATGATTACGCTCGAAGTAGTGCATAAGTTCATGGACAACGATGTACTCCAAGCACACTGGATCCTTCTTCGCCAGTTCCACATTGAACCAGACGTTGTGCGTCTCGCGGTTGCAGGAGCCCCACTTGGTCTTCATCTTGCGAACCGTCCACTTCGGCACCATGACACCGAGCTCGGACTCCCATCGTGAGATCAGGCCCGGCAGCACGTTGCGTAGCTGCTCCCTGTACCAACGATCAAGAACCGCCCGCCGCTGCTCAGACGTGGAGTTGGTTGACGTGTAGAGAACGAGGCGCTCGCCATCGAGCTCAATGTGGGAACGTCCGGCGCGCTCAACGACCTTGAGGCGCTTGCGCGCCCCCCACACATAATGACTCTCTCCTGTCACCATCTCGCGCATCGACTGGCGTGCGGCTCCGGCCAGCTCCTTGCGCCGCCGACGGATCCACGAGAGCCGTTGCACCACCGCGAGTCGGATGGTGTCATCGTCGAAGCGCGATGGTGCTGCCACCCGCACTCGCCCGAGAGGTGGATAGACGCCGATGTGCAAGTGCTTGATGTCCTTGAACACAACGTCGACGTCGATGCCGCCCACTGTGAGGTAGTTGTCAGGCATACTCATCGCGCCTTTGAAGCAGGTCGAGGACCTCTTCCGCACGATCGCCCTCAGGTACGTGCCGTCGAATGGCTCGCAATACCTGCTTGCGCTTGAGGCCGTTTCCCTTCCACCCATGCTGCTTAACGTTGCGCACGGCGTAGTCAATCTGAAGTGCAGTCTCACTGTCGGGCCAGAAGAAATCGACCAGCGCCCGTTGCCCCCCGTTCGTCGCCCATCCCGGGTACGAGCGATCTGCATGGCCTTCGCCCGAGCGCTGCGCGATGTCGAGGATCTTCGCGAGGTACTCCTCGTACGCAAGTGCCTGCTGGCGCCGCTCTTCAAGCACAGCGTCGAGAAGCTCACTCATACGATCGAAGAACTTCGGGTTCGTCCCGTGCTCGTCGATGATGAGCTTGCGGGTGTTGTTGACGATGGTTTCGGCCACCGCCTCCTTGTTCTTCTTGATGCCCGGTGGCAGCCTGTCGATCGCGCCTGCGCCCAGCTTGACGATCAGGTCGATGAGCCCGTCGTCCTCAAAGTTCGAGACGACCTCCGATGCGCTGGCTTTGATGTACGTATCCAGCAGGAAGCGCATGTCCGCCTCGTAGGCCTTGAAGTCGACGTCCTCGCCAGCGGCGAGCTTCACCTCTGCCCGCACATCGCTGTAGTGCGCGATCTCCGCCTTGATCTTCTCGACGTCGGCAGGGCTGTAGCCGGCCGCGCTCATGTCGTTGGCGATGTTCGCAAACGCCCGTGTGACTCCGGACACGGCCTTATAGAGCTCGACGCGCTTGGGCTCGTTGTCCTTGATCTCCTGCGCATTCCCGGCCTCGCGAGCAACGAAGTACGCACGGTACTGATCGGTGCCCTTCGGCGGTAGCACTGGTTCGCAGAGGGCTCGGATCCGTTCAAGGGCGTCCTCGAGGTCCTCGCGGGCCTTGTCGATGCGGTCGGAGAGGAGACCTTCGATGTCCTGCTTGTCGTACCCCTCGAAGGCACCGGCCGTGTAGTCATCGATGGCCTTCTCGAGCGACTTGAAGAGGTCGCGATAGTCGACGATGTAGCCGTAGTCCTTGTCGTCGCCGTCGAGGCGGTTGACGCGGCAGATCGCCTGGAAGAGGCCGTGGTCCTGCATCTTCTTGTCGATGTACAGGTAGGTGGCGCTCGGAGCGTCGAAACCGGTCAGGAGCTTGTCCACCACGATGAGCAGGCGCATCTGGCCGGGCTCGTCGATGAACTGCTTCTTGACGGCAGCCTCGAACTCCTCAACGCGACCCATCGCTTCGTCTTCGGACGCGTCGAAGTAGTCTGCGAGCATGCGCCGGTAGGTGTTGTATCGCGCCATCTTCTCGGTGAACCCAGCGCCGGAGTCCTCCTTCGAGATCTCGCTGACACTCGGTTCGTAGCTCGTGACGATGGCGCACTTGCCCTTGAACCCGGCAGCCACGAAGAGGTCGTAGAAGGTGCAAGCCTGGCTGATGCTCGAGCCGACGAGCATCGCGTTTCCGCGACCATCCATGAGCCTCGGGCGAGTGTCCATATCGAACAGGATGTCCGCCACGATCTGCGATGCGCGCGACTTGCTCGAGACGACCTTCTGCATGGTGCCCCAGCGCTTCTTCAGCTCAGCGCGACTGAGGTCGGTCATGCCCTTGGTCTTCGCCTCGAACCACTTGTCGACGTGCTGCGGCGACGTCATCTCCTGGTCGATGTCACGCGCCTCGTAGCGCAGATCCAGCACGACACCATCGTCGACAGCCTCGTTGAACTTGTAGGTGTGAATGAACGAGCCGAACGTCTCGATGCTCGTAGCCTTGTCCTGCTTTAGCAACGGCGTGCCCGTAAAGCCGATGAACATCGCCTCGGGCAGGAGCTTCTTCATCGCGTCGTGCATCTTGCCCGACTGCGTGCGATGGGCCTCGTCGACGAAGACGAAGATGTTGCCCTTGGCCTTGAAGTCAGCGGGCAGGGAAGCGCTGAGCTGTTCGATGTAGTCGTCCGTGTCCGCCGTAGCTTCATCGTCGTTGCCGCGGAACTTGTGGACGAGCGAACCGATCAGCCACTGCTCGGACTTGTTGAGTGTCGCGATCAGGTCGGCGCCACTCTTGGTGCGATAGAGCGACTCGCTGACGCCGTTGAAGACCTTCTCGATCTGGTCGTCGAGCTCGGTGCGGTCGGTGATGAGGAGTACGCGCGCATCCGGCTGGTTCTCGCGGATCCACTTGGCGAGCCACACCATCGTGAGGCTCTTGCCGGATCCCTGGGTGTGCCAGATGATGCCGCCCTCGCGCTTGGCGATACGCGCCTGCGCGGCCTTGATGCCGAAGTACTGGTTGTGCCGCGGGCCCTTCTTGACGCCCTTGTCGAAGACGATGAAGTCATGGATCAGCTCGAGGAAGCGGCCCTTCGAGCACATCTGCAGCAGCGCACGATCGAGCGGGGACTGGACGTCGGAGACTTCCTTCCACTCGAGCCAGTACTTCTCTGGGGTGTCGATCACGCCGTAGCGAAGCCCCTCGGCGTCGTTGCCGGCGAAGAGGAACTGCGTCGGGGCGAAGAACGGCCGGATGAAGTCCTTGCTCTGGTTGCCGATGTTCTGGCGAATGCCCTCGCTGACCGAGACCTTCGAGCGCTTGAGTTCGATGATGCCGAGTGCCAGACCGTTGACGTAGAGCACAACGTCGGGACGCTTCGTGTGCTGACCGAGCACCGTGACCTCTTCGGCGATAGCGAAGTGGTTGGCGTTGGGATCCGCCCAGTTGATGAGATGTACGGTCTCGGACTGTTCACCGACGGCTGCCTTGACCTTCACACCGTAACGGAGCAGCTCATACACGTCGCGATTGGCCTCGTAGAGATTGCGCCCGGCGCCAACCGCCGCCGCTTTGTGCAGGCGATCGAGCGCCCGACTGATGAGCGTCGCGTCGTACCCGCGCGCCTGGAGGTTCTGGATCAGCAGATCGTCCTCGATGCCACTGGTGCGGTTGCCGTCGTGCCAGTCACCGAGGTACTCGTAATCGAGCCGCTCCCTGAACAGCTTGACGACGCGACTCTGCGTCTTACGTTCGATCTGACCTACGGTGCTCATGACGGTTCTCCTGCGTGCTCCACAGTTGATTCACCCACCCACCGCGCGAGCACGCTCAACGCAGCCAGGTGTTCAAGGGCCACTTGCTCAGACATCTCCTGATCCACGTCGTGGCTGAGCGGATTCCGGATCCCCGCGAAGACACCTTCCGCGAACGCCATCGCGCCACGCTGTACTGAACGGTAGGTGTCGCTGTCTTCCGGACTCGTCCGACGAAGTCGGGGCTTGCCCGGCTTAGCAGGATCGGTCGAGAACGACTCTTGGAACAACTTCGTCTCGCTGACATCGCGGCGGCCGACCTTGTTCTGGGTCTCCGCGTTTAACTTGGTAGCAGCATCGCGCACTGCCTGAACGTAGTGGCCCGACTGCCACAGCGAGCGCGCGCCGCTCCAGATCCACGGGTGCAGGTTGGCAGCGGAGATCCCAGGGGCGTCGTCGCCCAAGTTCTGCCGCAGCTCGTCCTCACGTTGAAGTTGAGCGCGGCCTCTGCTTGCCGCCTCCCGCAAGCCAGCCCACTGACGCCCTTTCTCTGGTAACGCTTCTCTCCATCCCGGGGTCGCTCGATCGAGAATCTGCTCGACGATCTGCGCCTGCGCCGCCAGGTCGCTTCCTGACCCGCGATACACAGTCCCAATCACGTTCGCGCTCGGATGCGGGATCCGCTCAGCCAGGTGAATGAACGAGTCGAGTTCGTGTACTGCCCATTCGAGGTTCATCCCATTCACGCGGCGACCACGTCATTCACCGGCAGGCGGGTGCGGCCAGTCAGAAGTTGCTGCATCATGCCCGTCTTGACTGCTTGGGCTTTACTGAGTCGAGCGTTCAGCGCGTTGATCTCGATGCTCACTTCGCGGAGCGTCGCACCGATCGCCCGCTGCTCGTCGATCGCGGGCTTCGGTACAACCAGGCTTCGGAAGCCAGGCATGCTCACGACGTACCGTGTCCCACTTCCAGCCGCGAGGGTCGAGGCCTGAGCTCGAAAGCTCTCTGTCGAGAACGCGTACCCAAGGTATGACGGATCCCAACCCGGCCCGGGCCGCCAACGAACAAGATGGTAGCTGTACACCACGCCCGGCAAGTCGGCGTCAGCAACGGCAGAGCGAGCAATGTCGTCCGGCGTTTCTGATGTAGGGGTAAAAAAGACGTCTCCAGCCTTTACGGAGCATTTCGCCATTTTCGGCGCCGACGCTGTCACATGCATCGTCGCCGTCCCCTGATCAATGAACTCAGCTCGGTATACGTCCATATAGTTCAGTAACACCACGGCCGTCTCCGTGGGGTTGCGAGTCTTATCGACCCCTCCCCCTGTGATCGCACCCGATTCCCCGAGAGCGACTTCGTCCCACCTACCGGTGAAGCCGGGGAGGCGAGTCTTGCCGGTGAGGAGCTGCTGCATGATGCCTTGCTTGATCGCCTGCTTCTTGGCGATGAGGCGCTCGAGTGTGGCGATCAGGTCATCGGAATCCGCAAGGGCTCCGGCGATCACCCGCTGCTCCGGCAGGCTCGGCAACAGGATCTCAAACTCCGAGAACTGAGACTTGTTCACGAGCGGGACAGCTTGCTCACCAGCCTGCTCACGCACCAACGTCGACAGAGTCGATGACGCGTAGTAGAGATACTCCGCATCAACGGCAGCGTTAGGTATGACCGAGTTGATCTGCTGGTTCGTGGTGAGTTCACGATCAGCCATCCCAATCTTTCCGATTGTCGAACCGATACACACGAATAGGGTTGCGCCGGCAGGAACTCGACGCGACCGACCGAATCCTTTAGCGGAGAGCATCTTGGCCGTGCTCCGCACATACTTGCTACGTCCGAGATCGGCTGGACTCACGAAAAGATGTTGCCGACCGTAGTTCGAACGGACACCGGTCGGCGGCGTGCTGCCAGTAATGACCGTGCCAATCGCATCGAGCCGCGCGCTACGCCACGGAGCATCAGTGGTCATGACGAAACCCCCATGACAGCAAGATGGTCAGAAACCTTCGCCTCGAGCCGCTCCAACTGAGCGGCAAGGCTGCCGACGGTTACGGCGTACCGCTCTCCGAGCTGTTGGATGCGAGCGACGAGCGCGAGGGTCAGCGCGTTAACCTCACCGTCGATCTTCACCGCGATCGCGGCACGCCACTTGTCGTCGAGCACGATCGACTTGACCTCGTTGTCCGTCAGGTCGCCGTACTTGCGGAGCGTCTGCTCGTCGAGCGCAGCCTGAGCTTCCTTCGCCGCCTTCTTCGCCACAGCTTCATGATTCACCAGCTCAAGAGCGGCTTTGGCGCAGTCGAGAATCTCCTGGTCTCCACTCGCTCGGGCTTCCCGGATCACCGCGCTGACGAGCTGCTTCGTGTACGTACCCTTGTCGTTCGTCGCCTCGGCAAGCGGCGCTTCATCGGCGCCGTGCTCCTCTGCGTGCTCAGTGACCGCCACCGTCGCCGCTTCGAGCTCCGCGTTCACCTCATCGACGCGCGCTTGCTCATCTGCGAAGTAGCGCCCCACGATGAGTGACGGCGGGACGAGATCCATCTTGTACTTGGTCTTCTTGCGACCGGTACCGAGCTCGAGGTCCGCGGTCTCGTTGAGCTTGCGCTCCTTGTCCTCGATGGTCGGGCGGGGTGCCGCTGCTTTCGCCCAGTCTCCGCCTGCGCTCAGTTCCGCCATGATTAGGCTCAGGTCGTCGTGCATGACGTCGTGCCAATAGGTCGTGAGCTGCTGATAGGCGTCGTACTCGTTGAGGAGCGGAACCGGCTTGAAGCGTTCGAGCAGGTCGTCGCTTAGCGTCGTAATCAAGTCGCCCGGCCTGGTCTCGGCTGTGAGATTCAGGAGCGTGCCGCGGTGGGCGGCGAACCAATCGTCGACGATGGCAGCGACCTGTGCGCGGAGGCTGTCGAGCCCGCTGCGGTGAAGCGCGTAGTCCTGCACCTCACTCAATTCGACCTTGAGGCTGGAGTATCCCTCACGGAGCGGCTCGAAGAGCGCGTCCTTCAGTGACGGCAGTGCATCCCAGTACTTCTGGAGTGCTTCGATGTCGCGGTTCGGGATGCCGCCGTTGAGGTGCGCGGAGAGATCCTGCAGATCCTCGGGCTCCGAGCTGTCGATGTAGCGCGGGATGTTGAGGTTGTAGTCGTTCTTCGGATCGGCGATCTCGCTCATCGGCACCATGCGCGAGTAGCGATCGATCTCGATCTGCTTGTTGAACGTGTCGACGATGCGGTGAATGTCCTGGTCGCGCAGGCGGTTCTTGGCGCCGTCCTTGATGAACCCCTTCGACGCGTCGACCATGAACACGCCCGCACGGCCAACGGCGTTCTCCTTGTCGAGCACGACGATGCACGCAGGGATGCCCGTGCCGTAGAAGAGGTTTGCCGGCAGACCGATGACGCCCTTGATGAAGCCACGCTTGAGCAGCTCGCGGCGGATGTTGCCTTCGGCGTTGCCACGGAACAGCACGCCGTGCGGGAGGATGACGGCTGCCTTGCCTTCGGACTTCAGCGACGTCAGCGCGTGGAGCAGGAAGGCGTAGTCACCGTTCTTCTCAGGAGGCTTGCCGTACTCGAAGCGCCCGTAGTCCTCCTCGAGCCCGTTGCTCCACGACTTGACGGAGAACGGCGGGTTCATGACGACGTAGTCGAAGGTCTTGAGCCTCGTCCCGTTCGTCAGCTGCGGGTTGGTGATCGTGTCACCCTTGTAGATCTCCGCGGTCTCATTGCCGTGGAGGATCATGTTCATCTTGGACAGCGCCCACGTGGCGTTGTCCTTCTCCTGGCCATAGATCGTCATGCCGCGCGGCGCCTCAGCAGCCGCCTTGAGCAAGAGCGATCCGGAACCGGCTGCGGCGTCGTAGACCGTCTCATCCTGACGCGTCTGGCGGCCAATGCCGACAACCTTCGCCACGACGCGCGACACCTCTGCGGGCGTGTAGAACTGGCCCTTGCTCTTGCCCGACTCCGTCGCGAAGTGACGCATCAGGTACTCGTAGGCGTCCCCGAGCAGGTCGTCGCCCTCAGCTCGCGAGCCACTGAAGTCGAGATCGTTGAAGATCGTCACCAGCTTGGAGAGGCGATCCTGCATCTCCTTGCCGCTGCCGAGCTTCTCGGGGTCGTTGAAGTCGGCCTGGTCGATGACGTTACGCAGGTCGTTGGCTTCGGCGAGCTTGCCGATGATCTTGTTGAACCGGTCGCCGATCTCCTTGTCGCCCTTCGCGGCGAACATGTCGTCGAACGAACCACCCTCGGGCACCTCGATGAGGCTGTCCGGGTCGGACTTCGCCTTGTCCGTGACGTACTTCATGAAGAGCAGCGTCAGGACGTAGTCCTTGTACTGACTCGCGTCCATGCCGCCGCGGAGCTGGTCCGCGCTGGCCCACAGCGAGCTGTAGAGGTCAGACTTCTTGAGCGCCATCAGATTCTTCTTCCGTCGTCGTCGCCATCGCTCACGCCTTTCGCGTCCCCGACGCTCGCGAGGTACTCATCCCGCACGTGCGACAGCCGTCGTTCCGTGCCGGCGAGCGCCCAGTACCACCAGCCGTTCACGCCGTGCCCGAGCACCGCGCGGCCCGCGCCGGAGGGGGTGTCGTGCGGCGTCTCGCCGACGTGGATCCGCCCGTCCTGCGCGATCGCCGCCTCGATGCCCTCCGCGAAGTAGCTGCCGCCCGGCACCAGTCGCGTCCCGGCCTCGAGCCATCCGGCGTCGACGAGCTGTGCCACATCGACCTCGTTCGACGCCGAGCCGTTGCCTCGCGTCTCGGTCAGCCCGACGTGCCCGTGCGGCGCGGGCCAGACGACGAGGATCTGATCGATCAGCTGCTCCGTGCGCCGCTCGATGGCGCCCTCGTCCCAGCCGGTCTCCCCGGCGAGATCGATCGCGTCCTTCGTGATGAGCACGTCGTCGGACCGCAGGAAGTGATCCCTCTTCTGCTCCCACGGTCCGTTCGAGACGCGCGTGTTCAGCGACTGAGTGACGATCGTGAGGTTGCCGAGCTGCTGGATCCGGTGATCCCGCATGGCCTGCTCGTCGTCGCTCAGCTCGGCGAACCAGCTCTTGCGCCACTTCTGAGGCATGAGGTGCTCGATCGTGGCCTTGCCGCGCACGATCGGGCCCATCGCGAAGCGTCGCCCGTCGGGGTATCCGCGCTTGACGTCCTCGAGCGCCTCGAAGATCATCCGTTGAATCGACTGGCGGTACGACCAGTAGGCGCGCACCTCGCTGACGACCGATCGCACCTCGGCGTCGTCCGGCCAGTAGCCCGTGCGCGAGTGGATGTCTGCGAGGAAGTCGACGACTCCCTGCGCCACCCGATCCGGCGGAAGGCTGCTCACGCGCCGGAGGAGGTCGACGATCGTCCGGTTGGATCCCTGCGACGTCGCCTTCACCAGCGCCCGCCGCACGAACCAGGACTCGAGGGTCCCGAGGATCCGGTTGCGATCCTCGTCCGTGATCGCCTCCTGCTCCGGCTCGTCGAGCCAGATGAGCAACGGGCGCGCGACGTCCGTACGCAGCGCGTCGACGCGGTAGCTGAACAGCTCGATGCGGCTCAGCTCGCCGACCTCTCGCGCGGATCCCTCGATCACCGCGCGATAGCGATCCGCCGCCCGCTTGATCTGCGGCAGCAGCGCGCCGATGTCCTTCGCGACCGTGCTCACATAGTGCTTGAACTGCGTGAACACCTCGCGGATCGGAAAGTCCTCGAGCGTGCGGGCGGTCAGCCACTGCCAGAGGAACAGCGACGAACGCGTGTTCTTCACGCGCCCCGATGTGACCGTCTGCTCCCACCACGGCGTCTCGAAGTCCGCCCAGTACGCGAGGTAGGCGCGCTCGGTTCGCTCCTCCGGCATCTGCTGGAAGACGTAGTTCTTGATGAGGTCGGCCGCCGACAGGGGCGTGCCGCGGGCGTTGAGCGTCTCGAAGATCGCCTGCGCGTCTTCGTTCGCCTCAAGGGTGATGCTCGCTATCTCGAGTCGAGTCATCACCGAATCCGCGAGGGACGCCGCACGCCGTTCGACGTCGTCGCCGTCCCCGAGCCACTCCGTGATGGATCCGGTGAAGAATTCGTGCGCGTCGCGCATCCGTGTGTGCGCGATGTCGCTGTACTGCGCCGCGACCGGCAGCGACATAACTGCCGCGAAGCCCTCGCGGTCGCGGTTCGTGGGCCAGACCTTGTAGCGGTCCTCGTCCTTTGTGCGCTCGTCTTGCGAGTTCTCCGTCAGTGGCAGAATCCGTCGGGCGAGGCTCGAAAAGCCGCGATATTCAAAGGACGAGTACATCGCATTGAGGAACAGCTGGAGGGTCGTCAGGCGCTGCTGTCCATCGATGACGTTCCACGTTGGCAGAACACCCAACGAAGTCGGCACCTGCTGGATGACGATGGCACCGAGGAAGTGCGTCGCGTTCTGATCGTGCCGATCGATCACCTCGATAAGCCGAACGATGTCCTCGCACAGCGGCTGCCACTGCGACTCCCGCGACCACACATATGGGCGCTGGAAAAGCGGCACCACGAGACGCGTGGGACGGTAGAACACGTCTTGCGGCTTGACGACGTCGGTCCTCATCGAGCGAACCTCGGGGCCATACCGGGATTTCATGGAGCGCCTGCATGCTGCTCAGTGTATTAGTATCCGGTGCCCGCCACCCGGGCGCGACGGCCTCCGCGCGTGACGAATGTGTCCCATCCCGAGTCTGATGTGTCGGACGAGCGCCTCATCCCCTACTTCTTCCGCAGCGCCCCCTTCGTATCCAACGCCAGCTCCTCCGCATCGATCGCGTCGAACACCTCGCGCATGACCTCCTCGCTGAGGTTTCCCGCCCTCGACTGCTCGAGCGCGACGCGGCGGCGCACCGCGAGCCAGCCCTTCGACAGCGCGAGGAACTCCTCGTGCGCGACCCCGCCCCGGCGCGCGGTCGCGTCATCCGTGGCTCCGTCGATCTCGCGATCCCCGCGCTCCGCGCCCTGCTCGATCCTCAGTAACCCACGCGAGAACCGCTTGAAGGCGTCGATGTCGTCGGATCCGTACTTTGCGCCCCAGCGCTCCTGCTGCTCCCGCAGGTACTCGACGCCCGCCTCCTTGCTGAGCCGCCGCATGCGCGCGATCTCGCGGTTGTCGGCCACCGTCTGATCCGTCGCCGACACGCCCAGCCCGCGGATCAGCGCCGGAAGCGTCAGCCCCTGCAGCAGCAGGGTGCCGACCGTGACGATGTACGCGACGGCGATCATCGTCTCGACGTTTCCGTCCGGCATCCCGTGCTCGGTGAGGTCGGGCAGCGCCACGGCGAGCGCGAGCGTCACGACACCGCGCATGCTCGACCATGACACGACGAGGCGCTCCTGCCACGACAGCCGCGGCTTCTGCACCCGCGTGCGGATCGCCTGCGCCGTTGACTGCACGGCCATCGCCGCGCGGCGCTTCTTCTGCTCGGCGATGCGTCGGCCGGGCCGGGAGGACGGATCCGCTCTGCCCGCCTCGGGCGCATGTTTCCAGCGCCGCAGCTTGATGCCCTTGCACATCTGCCCCGAGGCGTACGAGACAACGAGCGCAACCGCGGTGACGACGAGCGGAGCGGGCCAGCCACGCCGTCGAGCAAGCGACGTGATCGCGATCGAACCGGCCAACCCGTTACCCACCACGTCACATTACGTCCGCAGAAGTCACCCCATGACGGAGATTCCCCCTGGCCCCACCCCGAAACCGAAACTCAGGGAAACATCGGGAACATCGACGCCCGTCGAGGAGTTGAATGGCATCAGGTCGCTGCGCCGACCGCTGCGCTCGGCGCCGCATCAGCCCCCGTTTCCTCAGGAGATTTTTCATGTCCGCAACAACCGATCCGAAGGTGAAGAAGAAGCGTCCCTTCTACGCCTCCTTCGGCTTCCAGATCATCGCCGCGCTGGTCCTCGGCATCGTCCTCGGCCTCGCGGCCCGCCAGTTCGGCGCCTCGGCCGAGAACCCCACGTGGCTGTCCGACACGCTCGGCACGATCGGATCCTCGTACGTCACCCTGCTGCGCGCCGCCGTCGTGCCGCTCGTGTTCACGGCCATCGTCGCGAGCATCTCGAACCTGCGCCGCGTGCAGAACGCCGCGCGCCTGGCCGGACAGACTCTCCTCTGGTTCGCGATCACCGCGCTCATCTCGGTGTCGATCGCGATCACCCTCGGCATCGTGCTGCAGCCCGGCGCCCGCGCAGGCGGCGGTCTCGAGACGGGCGAGCCCTCGCGCGTCGGCTCCTGGTGGGACTTCCTCATCGGCCTCGTGCCCGAGAACTTCCTCGGCCTCGGCGTGCGGGGCGGCATCGACGAGGGCGGCGCGTTCACCGGATCCGTCAGCTTCAACATCCTGCAGATCATCGTCGTGTCGCTCGTCGTCGGCCTCGCCGCGCTCCGCGCCGGCAAGAAGGCCGAGCCGTTCCTCGACTTCACCGAGTCGCTGCTGAAGGTCATCCAGCGGGTGGTGTGGTGGATCATTCGCGTCGCCCCCATCGGCACGCTCGGCCTCATCGGTAACGCGGTGGTGCAGTACGGCTGGGAGAAGCTCACCTCGCTCGTGTGGTTCACCGTCGCCATCTACATCGGCCTCGCCCTGGTGTTCTTCGTCGTCTACCCGCTGCTCGCGAAGGCGCACGGCCTGTCGATCAAGCAGTACTTCACGGGCGTGTGGCCGGTGACGCAGTTCGGGTTCGTCAGCCGCTCCTCCATCGGCACCCTGCCGCTCACGCAGCGCGTCGCCGAGCGCAACTTCGGGGTCCCCCGTTCGTATGCGTCGTTCGCCGTGCCGTTCGGTACGACCACCAAGATGGACGGCTGCGCCGCCATCTACCCGGCCATCGCCGCGATCTTCGTCGCGCAGTTCTTCGACATCGAGCTGACGTTCATCCAGTACGCGCTGATCGTGCTCGTCTCGGTCGTCGGATCCGCCGCAACGGCCGGCACGACCGGCGCGACCGTCATGCTCACCCTGACGCTGTCGACCGTCGGCCTGCCGCTCGAGGGCGTCGGCCTGCTGCTCGCCATCGACCCGATCCTCGACATGGGCCGCACCGCGCTCAACGTCTCGGGCCAGGCGTTGATCCCGGCGATCGTCGCCAAGCGCGAGAAGATCCTCGACCTCGACCTCTACAACGCGCCGCGCGAGGGGCTGCCGTTCCACGACGAGGAAGAGGCCGACGAGCCCGTCGACGCCGACCGCGACACGGCGCACTCCGCCCGATAGGCGAATCCATCGTCGCCTGAGCGGCGCACCTCGAACACAACGCAGTCGATTCCGGCTCCGGATCGGACCACACCGCGGAAACACGCGGCACGTGGCCACCTGGGGCCCGGGATTGACTGCGTTGTTGTGCGAGCCACCGACAGCCGACCGACCCTGAACAACGGCGCCCGTGACCCGCCCGATATCCCGCGCTCCCAGAAACATCACAAAACGGTAACTAACGTGGTAGTTATGAGCGCGACAGTCGATACCCCGGTGCTGAAGAAAGCACCGAGCACGTGGCGCCCCGACATCCAGGGGCTCCGCGCGCTGGCCGTCGGGCTCGTGCTCGTCGCCCACGCCGGCGTCCCCCTCGTCGAGGGCGGCTACATCGGTGTCGACGTCTTCTTCGTCATCTCGGGCTTCCTCATCACCCAGCTGCTGCTGCGCGAGGTCGAGCGCAGCGGCACCGTCTCGATCTCGCAGTTCTACGTCCGGCGCGCCAGGCGGATCCTGCCGGCTGCGACTGTCGTCACCGTCGCGATCGTCCTCTACGCGACCTTCACGCTGTCACTCGAGCGCCTGCACCAGACCACGGCAGACGCGGCCTGGTCGAGCATCTTCTTCGCCAACTGGCACCTCGCGCTCTCCGGCACCGACTACTTCTCCGTCGAGGCCCCGAGCCTCTTCCAGCACTACTGGTCGCTCGCGGTCGAGGAGCAGTTCTACATCATCTGGCCGCTGCTGGTGCTGTTCGTCGTGCCTCGCTTCAGCAAGCGCGGCTTCGCGATCACCGCAGGAGTCGTGTTCGTCGCCTCCCTCGCCTACTCGCTGTGGGCCACCGGCGAGCGCCCCGAGGCGGCCTACTTCGACACTGCGGCCCGCGCGTTCGAACTCGCCGGTGGTGCGCTGCTCGCCTGCGTGCTCACCTCACCGCTCGCCTCGCGCTGGCGACACGCGGCCGCGACCGTCGGGATCCTGATCCTCGCCTACGCGACGTGGCAGTTCGACGAGTTCACGCCGTTCCCCGGCTGGCACGCGCTCTTCCCCGTCGTCGGCACGGCGCTGCTGCTGGCCGCCGGCCCGAACACCTGGACGGGACGGATCCTGCAGTGGACGCCCGTCCGCTACGTCGGCGACATCTCCTTCTCGCTGTACCTGTGGCACTGGCCCGTCGCGCTCGCAATCGAGGCGCTGGTGCCCGCCTCGACGTCGTTCCTCCTCACCGCGCCGATCATCATCACGATCTCCGTCGCGCTCGCGAGCCTGACCTACCACGTGGTCGAGCAGCCCTTCCAGAAGAAGCGCGTGCCGGTGTTCTCGCAGGACATCAAGACGCTGTGGCTGTGGCCGATCAGCGTGATCGTCGTCGTCGCGGTCGCCCTCGGATCCTCCGCCTACGGCAACGTGCGCGCCGAGGCGAACCGCCAGATCGCCCAGGAGTACTTCGACGAGCACGGCTATCAGACCAGCGAGCCCGAAGACGCCGACCAGGTACAGAAAGACCTCGACGAGGCAGTCGAGGTCGCCGAGTCCGGCGCCCCGATCCCGCCCGACATCGATGCCGAGGCGATTCGCGACGCCATGTGGACCGACATCGCCGACAGCGACTGCTACGCCTCGAGCGGTGAGGACTCCGCGGACGTGTGCTTCTTCGGCGACACCGAATCCGAGACCACCATCGCGCTCGTCGGCGACTCCCACGCCGCGATGTGGCTGCCCGCACTCAACATCATCGGCAAGGAGAACAACTTCCGCGTCGCTCTCTTCGCGAAGATGGCGTGCGGCGCCTACTCGGTCGACCAGGGCAACGGCGGAACCGAGTTCCCCACGTGCGACCGGTTCCGCGAGTTCACCCAGGAGAAGGTCGCCGAACTCGAGCCCGAAGCCGTCATGCTCGGCGCGCGCGGTCAGCTGCGCATGGCCGACCACCCGGACGCGACCGTCGACGAGCAGTGGCGCGACGCCGTGGCCGAGGCGATGGTCGACTACCAGGCCCTGAGCGACCGCGTGATCGCGCTCGGTGACGTGCCGGCCCGCGACGATGTCGCCCCGCAGGACTGCATCGACTCCCCCAGCTCGAACCAGGCCGACTGCGTCGTCTCCGGCGAAAGCACCGAACAGCACAGCAACACGATCACCCGCGAGGAGGTCGAGGCCGCCGGGGCCTTCTACCTCGATACCGAGAAGTTCGTGTGCTCCGACGACGGCTGCCCGCTGTTCGCCGGCGAGCTGCCCCTGTACGAAGACGAGTCGCACCTGAACCGCCTCTGGGTCGAGCACCTCGCCCCCGCGATCGGACGCGAACTCGAAGAGGTGCTGCCGTAGCGGATCCGGTCGCTTTCGCGGCCGCGCGCCGGCGCGGTTCCGGTGCGCGCGCGGGAATACCGAGCGGGCGCGGGTGTTGCAGTTGAAGATGACCCCCGCACTCTCCGTCCTCGACCTCGTGCCCGTGCGCACGGGCCAGACGACCGCCCAGGCCCTGACGACGTCGTTCGCGCTCGCGCGCACCGCCGACGAGCTCGGGTTCCGGCGCTACTGGTACGCCGAGCACCACAACATGCCAGCGGTCGCATCGACGTCGCCTCCCGTGCTCATCGCGGCCACGGTGACGCAGACGAAGCGGATCCGCGTCGGCTCGGGCGGCGTCATGCTGCCGAACCACGCCCCGCTGATCGTCGGCGAGCAGTTCGCCGCGCTCGAGGCGCTCGCCCCGGGCCGCATCGATCTCGGGCTCGGCCGCGCGCCCGGCAGCGATCCGGTCATCACGCAGCTGCTGCGGCGCTCGGGCACGACGAGCGAGGCCCAGCAGTTCCCGGATCACGTGCAGGACATCATGCAGCTCATGGGTCCGGAGGGCGCGACGGTGCGGTTCACGTCCGGCGACACGTACGACGTGCACGCGACGCCCGAGGCGACCGGATCCCCGATGGTGTGGCTGCTCGGATCCAGCGACTTCTCGGCCCGCCTGGCCGCGCAGCTCGGGCTGCCGTACGTGTTCGCGCACCACTTCGCGGGCGAGGGCATCGAGCGGGCGATGTCGCTGTACCGGCAGGAGTTCGTCGCGAGCGAGACGTTCCCGGAGCCGGTGACGTTCGTGACCGCGAACGTCGTCGTGGCGCCGAACCAGGCCGAGGCCGAGGAGCGCGCGCTACCGCAGCTGCGCCAGTTCGCGCGGCTGCGCTCGAACAAGCCCATGCGCAAGATCGAGACCGTCGACGAGGTGCTGCGGGATCCGTCGGACGCACTCGAGGATTCGCTCATGCAGCAGAACCGGCAGCGGTGGTTCGTCGGAGAGCCGTCGAAGGTGGCTGACGAGCTGCGCACGTTCGCCGAGACGCACGGCGTCGACGAGGTGATGATCTCGCCGAGCGCGGGAGCCTACGAGTCCGAGCCTCTCGACGAGACGCCGGGCCGCATGCAGACGCTGGAGCTCCTCGCCGCGGAGCTGTAACGCGCGGGCGCATGTCCGGTGCGCCGACGCATGTCCACAAGTCTCCGACAAGTCCGTTGTGAATCGCGCCGGACTTGTCGGAGACTTGTGGACTTGAGGCCGACGAAGGAGCGCCCGCGCGCTCCTACGCCGCGTGGGGGCGGTCGGTCTGAGCGATCTCGCGCAGCGGCGGCGCGGGCGTCGGATCTGGGTCGTCATCCCCGTGGACCTGGCGGTGCAGGCGCTCCATGCGCACGTCGAGGTCGCTCGCGGTGACGGCCGCCTCGCGCAGCTCGTCGAGCAGCTGCTGCGGCACCTGCTTGTCGTACTTGTAGTAGATCTTGTGCTCGAGGCTGGCCCAGAAGTCCATCGCGATGGTGCGGAACTGCACCTCGACCGGCACGTGCACCGTGCCGCGCGGCAGGAACACCGGCACCGTCACGATCGCGTGCAGACTCTTGTACCCGTTCTCCTTGGGCTCGGCGATGTAGTCCTTCACCAGCAGCACCCCGACGTCGTCCTGTCCGAGCAGCAGCTCGAACAGGCGGTAGGCGTCACTCACGAAGCTGCACGTCACGCGCACCCCGGCGATGTCGGTGATCTCCTCGCGGATCGCCGAGAACGTCGGCTCGACCCCACGGCGCTGCACCTTCTCGATCAGCGAGTCGACGCTCTTCACGCGGCTGGAGAGATGCTCGATCGGGTTGTGCGAGTGCTGCTGCGCGAAGTCGTCGCGCAGGATCTGGAGCTTCGTCTCGATCTCCCGCATCCCGAACTCGTACTCGTTCAGGAACTGCTGCATCTCATCGCGCAACTCACGCGCGAGGCGAATCACGGCGTCGTCAACCTCAACGGTGCTCATACCCTCGACCATACGTTGCCCCACTGGGCCGAGGACTATGTGCAGCCTATGAATGCGCCGCGCGGCCGGGCTAACCTGACCACATGCGATTCGGAACCTTCCTCCCCCAGGGCTGGCGCTTCGACCTCGTCGGCATCGACGCGGCCGAGCAGTGGAACACGATGCGCCGGCTCGCCCAGCGCGCCGACGACGGCCCGTGGGAGTCGATCTGGGTCTACGACCACTTCCACACGACCCCCGTGCCGAGCGACGAGGCGACGCACGAGGCATGGACCCTGATGGCCGCGTTCGCCGCCTCGACCTCGCGCGTGCGCCTCGGCCAGATGTGCACCTGCATGGGCTACCGCAACCCCGCCTACCTCGCGAAGGTCGCGGCGACCGCGGATCACGTCTCGGGCGGCCGCATCGAGATGGGCATCGGCGGCGGCTGGTACGAGCATGAGTGGCGCGCGTACGGCTACGGTTTCCCGGAGATCCCCGACCGCCTGCGCATGCTGCGCGAGGGCGTCGAGATCATGAAGCAGGCGTGGGAGACCGGGTCCGCGACCCTCGACGGACGTTATTACCAGGTCGACGGCGCGATCGTGCAGCCGCAACCGCTGCAGGATCCGGCGATCCCGTTCTGGATCGCGGGCGGCGGTGAGAAGGTGACGCTCAAGATCGCGGCGACCTACGCGCAATACACGAACTTCGCGGGCGGCGACATCGAGCAGTTCCGGCACAAGGATCAGGTGCTGCGCGGCCACTGCGATGCCCTCGGACGCGACCAGGCCGAGATCACGCGATCGACGAACGTCAACGTCATCATCGGCGAGACCGAGGCGGAGGTGGCCGATCGCGTCGCCGCCGTCGGCGCGCGCCTGCAGCCGCACCTCGGCGAGCGCTACGAGAGCGCGATGCGCAAGTACGGCACCGACGTGCCCACGGTCGGCACGGTCGAGCAGGTCACCGAGCACCTGCAGAAGCTGAAGAACGCGGGGGTCGACTACACGATCACCTACTTCCCCGAGATGGCGTACGACCTCTCGAGCGTCGAGCTGTTCGAGGGCCGCGTCATCCCCGAGCTCGCCTGACGCGGATCCGTGGGTCTCGCTTTTTTCGGAAGAACTCCGGAATTTTCTCGCCTCCGTGGCGCGAGAACCCTCGGATAGCGCTCAGAATCGAAGAGACCAAAGAATCTTCGTCCCGCAATGGAGCCTTTCGTGACCGACGTTCTCACCCACACCGAGACCGCCCCCGCCCCGACGACAGAGTCCGCCGGCCACGCGATCGTCCGCACCCTCGAGGAGCACGGGATTCCGCGCGCGTACGTCGTGCCGGGCGAGAGCTACCTCGAGGTGCTCGACGGCCTGCACGCCTCATCGATCGAGACGATCGTCACGCGGCAGGAGGGCGGCGCCGCGTATATGGCCGAGGCGGAGGGCAAGCTCACCGACCTGCCCGGCATCGTCATGGTCACCCGCGGCCCGGGCGCCGCGAACGCGCTCGTCGGGATCCACACGGCCTGGCAGGACTCGACGCCCGTCGTGCTGTTCATCGGGCTCATCCCCCGCGATCACCGTCAGCGCGAGGCGTTCCAGGAGTTCGACATCCAGGGTTGGTTCGAGAAGGGTGCCAAGCGCGTGTTCGTGCTCGATTCGCCCGAGCGCGCGAGCGAGATCACCGCGGAGGCGCTGTTCGCCGCCCGGTCCGGCCGCCCCGGCCCCGTCGTCGTGGGGCTGCCGGAAGACCTCATCCGCGAGCGCGTGGACGTGCGCGCGATCCCGCCGATCCCCGTTGCGACCGGCGGCGTCGCCCGATCCGATGCCCACGCACTGACCGAGGCCCTCGCCCGCGCCGAGAAGCCCCTGTTCGTCACGGGCGGCAGCGACTGGACGCCGGAATCGTCGCAGCTGCTCACCGGATGGCTCGAGCGCCAGGGCATCGCGGCCGCCGCCGAGTGGCGCACCGAGGGCGTCGTCTCGAGCGACTCGCCCAGCTACGTCGGGCCGATCGGGTACGGACGCCCGAAGCCCACCTACGACCTGTTCGCCGAGACCGACCTCGTCGTATTCATCGGCACCGTTCCGGGCGACGTGCTCACGAGCTACATCGCGCGCCAGGGCTGGCACCTCAACAACTTCATCGTGTCGATGGACTCGCTCATGCGCGGCCGCTCCGGCGCCGTGTCACACCAGATCCTGTCGAAGCCCGCGGCGTTCGTGCGCGACCTCGTGGCCCTCGACATCGCACCGCGCCCCGACTGGGCCCGGTGGACCGCCCGCATGCGCGAGCAGCAACTCGACTTTGCCGCCCTGCCGGTGCCCGGCACGACCGGTCCCGCCCGCATGGACACCCTCATGGCGCACCTCGTGCCGCTGCTCGACGACGACGCGCTCGTCACCCTCGGCGCCGGCGAACACACCAACTGGGCGCACCGCTACTTCCCCGTGCGGCGCTACCCGGCGATGGTCAGCGCGGGCAACGGGTCCATGGGCTACTCGGTTCCCTCGGCCGTCGCGGCCTCGCTCGATTTTCCCGACCGACAGATCATCACGATCGCGGGCGACGGCGAGTTCCTCATGAACGGCCAGGAACTCGCAACCGCCCGACAGTACGGGGCGACCCCGCTCATCGTCGTCATGGACAACGCCGAGTACGGCACGATCCGCACGCACCAGGAGCGCTTCCATCCCGACCGCGTCTCGGGCACACAGCTGATCAACCCCGACTTCGCCGCCATGTCCACGGCGTTCGGCGGGTGGGGCGTGCGCATCGACGACGAGTCGCAGGTCGCCCAGGGCGTCGCCGACGCGATCGCCGCGACGAAGGACGGCCGTTTCGCGCTGATCCACCTCATCGTCGAGCAGCGCGTGCAGGCGTACTGATCGCCGTCGCGCCGCGGGCGGGGCGGTGGCACCGCCCGCGGACGCGCGAGCGCCGTGCACAGGTGAGCATGCGTCGTCGCGAAGGGCGCCGACGGCGGGGGCCGGCGCCCCTACCGCACGACAATCGCGTGGGGCATGCGCTCCTGCATGACCTCGATCGCGCGCGGGCTGCCGTCCACGAGCACTGCCTGGCGCCCGAGCCTGCTCGCGACCGCGCCCGTGGTGCCGGATCCCGCGAAGAAGTCGAGCACGCGGTCGCCGGGTCGCGTCGACGCGGTGATCATGCGGGTGAGGATCCCCTCGGGCTTCTGCGTCGGGTAGCCGGTGCGCTCGGATCCGCTGGTCGGCACGATCGTGTGCCACCACACATCCGTCGGCAGCTTTCCCCGCGCCGCCTTCTCCGGATCCACAAGACCCGGCGCCATGTACGGCTCGCGGTCGACGGCCTCGGAATCGAAGTGGTACTTCTCCGGATCCTTCACGTACACGAGGATCGTGTCGTGCTTCGTGGGCCAGCGCGACCGGCTCTTCGCGCCGTAGTCGTAGGCCCAGATGATCTCGTTCAGGAACCGGTCGCGGCCGAAGACCGCGTCGAGCATGACCTTCGCGTAGTGCGCCTCGCGGTAGTCGAGGTGCAGATAGAGCGTGCCGTCGTCGGCGAGCAGTCGCCACGCCTCGCGCAGCCGCGGCTCGAGGAACGCCCAGTAGTCGTCGAACCGGTCGTCGAACGTCGTCAGCGTCTCGCGGATCCGCTCGTACCGGCGACCGTGGAAGCCGTTCCAGGCTGGGTTCGCCGGCGTGGTGAGCAGGTCGTCGCCGAATAGGGCGTCCGCGGGGGTGGGCGCCGGCGGCTCGGGGACCTCGGGAGCGTGGGTCGCGCGTTCGGTCGTGTGCTGCCGGCGGCGGCCTGTGTTGAACGGCGGATCCAGGTAGATCATCGTGAACGACGCATCCGGCATCTGCGCGATGACCTCGAGGTTGTCGCCATGATGGATCGCGACGGGCGCGGCGCGCGTCAGGCGCGGCGCGGGTTCGGAGAGGGTCACGGGACGCGGTGCAGCCAGGCGTCGGTCGAGAACTTCGTGCGCACGAGCTCCTCGGCCGCAGCGTACTCGTCGTCGGTGATGGATCCGCGCGTCGCCCCGGTGAATTTCTCGAACTGCGTGATGAAGGCGTCGATGATCTCGCGGCGGCCCATGCCAGTCTGGCTGCGCAGCGGATCCACGCGCTTCGCCGCCGACGTCGTGCCCTTGTCGCTCAGCTTCTCGCGTCCGATCCGCAGCACCTCGGTCATCATCTCGCCGTCGATGTCGTAGCTGAGGGTCGCATGGTGGAGGATCCCGCCGTTGGCGAGGCGCTTCTGCGCCGCGCCGCCGATCTTGCCCTGCGGGCTCGTGATGTCGTTGAGCCCCTGATAGGTCGCCTCGACGCCGACCGAGTGCAGCGCGTGCAGCACCCAGTCGTCGAGGAACGCGTACGAGTCGGCGAAGGTCAGCCCAGCCACAAGCGAGGCCGGCGCGTAGAGCGAGTAGGTGATGATCTGCCCGGCGCCCATCATCATCGCTCCGCCGCCCGAGATGCGGCGCACGATGTCGAAGCCGTGCTTCTCGGCGCCAGCGGGGTCGACCTCGTTCTTGTACGACTGGAAGGATCCGATGACGACCGCCGAGCGATCCCACTCCCAGATACGTAACGTCGGGGTCCGCGCGCCCTCGCCGACGCGCTGCGTGAGCACCTCGTCGAGCGCGAGGTTCATGAGGGGCGACACGGCGGGGTCGTCGACGACCTGCCACTCGAAGTCGGACCAGGTCGCGGCCGTCACGAGGGCCCGCCGGGTGGCCGTGCCGACCGCCTCGGGCGTGAAGCCGAGCAGCTGCGCCCCCTCGGGCAGGGCACGCCGCACGGCGGCGGCGATCGTCGCCACGTCGGCGGTCTCGGGCAGGCCCACGACGGCGCGGTTGATGTCCATCAGGGCGTCGTCGGGCTCGAGAAAGAAGTCGCCCGCGAGCGCGAACTCGGTGATCGTGCCGTCCGAGACCTCGAGGTCGACGACGACGAGCTTGCCGCCCGGAACCTTGTACTCACCGTGCATGGATCCAGCGTAGCCGGGCGGGTCGCGCTGACGCCCAATGCACAACTACGGCAATCCGGCGCCGGATCGGGCGGAACCACGGGTTCCTGCGGGATCGGGCCGGATTTTGCCGTAGTCCTGCAGGCCGGCCGAAGCACCGCCGGCCGCCCGACGCCCGACTCCGCGTCAGTTGAAGCGGGCGTCGAGCCAGGAGAGGATGTCGGCGCGCACCTCGGCCTGCAGGTAGCCGTTGAGGATCTCGTGGCGACCCTCGTAGACGCGGGTCGTGACGTCGGTGAAGCCCGAGCGGTCGCGGTACGCATCGGCGAGGAGGTGCACGGCGCGGGGGCCGCCGACGGTGTCGTCGCGGCCGACGAGCAGCAGGGTGGGCGTGTCCGGCAGACCCCGCGCCGGGAGGCCGTAGAGCTGCATCGCGTTAGGCAGGCCGAAGAGCTCCGGCAGCGACTTCTGCACCGTCATCGGATCTTTCAGGGCCGCATCCTGTACCGCCGGATCCTCGGAGATCCATTCGTTGCCCTTCGCGCCCGGCCCGTGCCAGCGTTTGTTGAGCGGGCCGGCGTTGAGGGCGCCGGGCCAGCGCAGCGCGGATCCGACGAGCACGATCGCGTCGTACATGTCGGGGTGGCGGTTGACGAGCTTCTGCGCGAGAAACGATCCCCACGAGTGGCCGAGGATCACGAGCGGTGTTCCCGGGTTCTCGTCGCGCGCGATCTGTGACATGCGAAACGCCGAGTCCTCCGCCGCGCGGTGGCCGCCGCGACCGAGGCGTCCGAGCCGGTCGGCGGATCCGTGCTGTTCGAGGCCCGTGCGTCCGTGGCCGCGGTGGTCGTCGGCGTAGGCGACCCAGCCGGCCGCGGCGAGCGCCTCGAGCAGGGCGGCGTAGCGCCCGGCGTGCTCCCCGACGCCGTGCAGCACGTGCACCGCGCCGCGCGGCGTTCCAGCGGGGCTGGCGACGTCGTAGTGGATCCGGGTGCCGAGGTGATCGACGAACGAGGGCATGCGCCGATCTTCTCAGACGCACGACGGCGGCACAGCATCCAGATCTGACGGGATGCGAGCCGATCCGCGCCGTCCTCCGACATGCGCCACACTGCGCGCCGTTTGCTTAACAAAGCTAATGAGCTAATCTAATTATTAGAATGGCTAACGACTCACCCCACAACGATGCCTCCGACCTGCGCGCGGCGACCCTGCGCCTGGCGCGACGAATCCGACAGCAACGCTCTGTCTCGACGATGACCGACGGCCAGTTCGCCGTCCTCGTCGCCCTGCGCGTGCACGGTCCGCACACGCTCACGGCCCTCGCGGAACGCGACGGCGTCACCGCGCCGTCGATGAATCGCACGGTCAACGCCCTCGAAGAGGTCGGCTACGTCACCCGCGTCGCGGACGTCGACGACCGCCGCAAGGTGCGCATCGCGATCACCGACGCCGGGTACGCGGTCGTCGCCGATACGGTCGAACGGCGCGACACGTGGCTCGCCACCGTGCTCGACCGGCTCACCGACGCGGAACGGACCACCCTCAACGAGGCCGCGCAGATCATCCTGCGCGAGGTGCACCGATGAAGGGCATGTTCCGGTCGCTCGGGCTGTTCAACTACCGGGTCTGGTTCATCGGCGCCCTGATCTCCAACATCGGCGCGTGGATGCAGATGACGGCGCAGGACTGGGTCGTCCTCACCGAGCTCACCGACCACGACGCCACCGCCGTCGGCATCACGATGGCGTGCCAGTTCGGGCCGCCGCTCATCCTTGTCGGGGTGTCCGGATGGGTCGCCGACCGGTTCGACCGGCGAAAGCTGCTGCTCATCACGCAGTCGACCCTCGGCGTCCTCTCGCTCATCATCGGCGTGCTCCTCCTCACGGGGATCCTCACGCTGCCGATGATGCTCATCCTCGCGACGCTGTTCGGCGTCACCAACGCCTTCGACGCGCCTTCCCGGCAGGCGTTCGTCAGCGACGTCGTCGGCCGCACCCAGGCCTCGAACGCGGTCGCGCTGAACTCGGCGTCGTTCAACATGGCGCGGCTGATCGGTCCCGCCGCCGGCAGCCTGCTGCTGATCGCGATCGGCAGCGGCTGGGTCTTCATCATCAACGCCGCCACGTTCGCCGCCATGCTCGTCGCCCTCGTGGCGATGCGCACCGACGAGCTGCAGCCCCGGGCGCGCTCGAAGAGCGGACAGGGCCGCATCGCCGACGGCCTACGGTACGTTCGCTCGCGCCCCGACATCACGGTGACGTTCGCGATGGCGTTCGTCATGGGCGCGTTCGGCATGAACTTCCCCATCTTCGCATCGACGATGGCCCTCGAGTTCGGTCGCGACGCCGACGGCTACGGGCTGCTCAGCTCGTCTCTCGCCATCGGATCCCTCGCCGGCGCGCTGCTCGCCGCGCGACGAGATCGAGCGCGACTGCGCGTCGCGATGCTCGCCGCCGCCGGCTTCGGCGTCATGCAGTTCGTCGCCGCGGCGACGCCCGCGTACCTGGCGTATGCGCTCGTCTGCGTGGGAATCGGATTCTGCACCGTGACGATGCTGACGACAGCGAACGGCTACGTGCAGACGACGACGGATCCGGCGCTGCGCGGACGCGTGCTCGCGCTGTACATGGCCGTGATGATGGGATCCACGCCGATCGGCGCTCCCATCGTCGGCGCCGTCGCCGACCTGTGGGGCCCGCGCGTCGCGCTCCTCGTGGGCGGCGCGGCAGGGATCCTCGCCGCGGCGGTCGGCCTCGCGTGGCTGCTCGGATCCGGCCGCATGCACCGCAACGCCACGTCACGCTTCCGCGTCGTCGTGGACGAGACGCGCCCGATCGACATCATCACGCAGGCGATCCCGCAGCGCCCCTCGACCGACGACACACTCGCCCAGACGACCACGGCGCAGCCGGAGCTGAAGCCGCGCCCCGAGGACTACGGCGGGGTATCACCAGACGAGGAGATCTCACGAAAGGAGGAGTGATCCTCGTCAGGCCACCGCTCCTCGTGAGATCTCCTCGTTTTGTGCGCCCGCCGGTGACGCGCCCCTAGTCCGACAACCGCCCGAGTGTCCAGGGACGCACGATGACCCATAGCGCGACGATCCCGACGACCGCGCAGCCGACCATGATCGACGACATCGACATCGGGGTGATCCCGCCGGTCCACGCCGCGACGACGCCGACGAGCGGCGAGATGATGCCTGCGACGCCGTTGTTGGCCGCGCCGAGCACGGATGCCGCGGTGCCCGCCGCGCCGGGATGACGGTCGAGCGCGAGCACCTGTGCGCACGGGAACGTGAATCCGCACGCCGACATGAAGAAGAACAGCGGGATGATCACGCCCCACGGCCCCTCGACGAGCTCCGCGCACACCGGGATCGCGATGCCCGCGACAAGCAGCATGCCGGTTGAGAAGGCCAGCACCCACTGCGGCCCGAAGCGCGCCGCCAGCTGCGCCGCGATCTGGTTGCCGATCACGAGCCCGATCGAGTTGGCCGCGAAGACGAGACCGTACTGCATCGTCGTGAGCCCATACCCGGTCTGGAACAGGAACGACGAGGACGACAGGTACGAGAAGAGTCCGGAGAACGTCATCGCCCCGATGATGAGCACGCCGACGTAGACGCGGTCGGAGAAGACGACGCGATACCGGTGGCGGATCGAGACGGTCTCGGCCGTCGCGCGATCCGCCTTCGGGCGCGTCTCGGGGAGGGCGAAGATCGCGGCCACGAGGATCACCGCGCCGTACGCGGCGAGCGCGACGAAGATGCCGCGCCAGGGCATGACCTCGAGCAGCGCGGATCCGATGAGCGGCGCGATCACGGGGGCGACGCCCGTGACGAGCGCGAGCCGCGACAGCATGATGACGAGCCGCCGGCCGCCAAAGAAGTCGCGCACGATCGCCATCGCGACGACCGCGCCGCCGGCCGCGCCGATGCCCATCAGGACACGAGCGACCCCGAGCACGGCGAGGTTTGGGGCGAACACGGCGCACGCGCTGGAGACGAGGTGCAGGCTCGTGGCGACCAGGAGAGGAGTGCGGCGCCCGATGACGTCGCTGAGCGGACCGACGATGAGCTGGCCGATTGCGAACCCGACCATCGTGCCGGTGAGCGTCAGCTGCACCGCGCCGGCGGTCGTGTCGAAGTCGTCCTCCAGCATCGGAAACGCCGGCAGGTACAGGTCGACCGTGAACGGCCCGAGCGCCGTGAGAGCGCCGAGCAGGATGACGTACCAGAACAGGCGCGTCCGGGAGAGCCGATCCCCCGGGTGAACGCTCGCCGTCTCCCGCGAGGCGCCGCGCACGTGATCCGGCACCGGCATGAGGCCGGTGGGGATCGGGATGAGTCCGGTCGCGGCGGAGAACATCCCGGTCTGCGGGTGCGCGTCGTAGTCTTCGCGCTCGTCGTGCTCGTCGTGGGACACGGGGCTCCGGTTTCAGTTGTGCGTCATGCGAGGTCTCGGAACGACGCTACCGGCCCACCCCGTGGGTCGCCAGAGTTTGCAGGTCTGCGCGTCGCGTCGCTGCAAAGTGTGGCGACCCTCAAGCGTGGGTCGCCAGAGATGGTCGCTGTGTGGGCCGAATTACGACCATCTCTGGCGACCCACTTAGGGGGTGGGGCGTACTTACGGAGTGGGGGTGTACTTACGAGGCGGGGGTGTAGCGCGTCGGGCGGAACGCCTCGGCCACGACCGCGCGCATGGCGTCGAGGTCGCCCGAGATGAACCCGGCGCTGCGGGCCTGCACGAGAAGGTTGCCGATCGCGGTGGCCTCCACCGGGCCGGCCTCGACCGGGATCCCCGAACGGTCGGCCGTCAGCTGGCAGAGCAGCTGGTTGAGCGATCCGCCGCCGACGATGTGGATCGTGCGCACATCGATACCGGACAGCTCCCCGGCCGTGCGCACGGCCGACGCGAAGGCCTCCGCGAGGCTCTCGACGATCGACCGGGCGAACTCGGCGCGGGTGGCCGGCACGGGCTGGTCGTGCTCGGCGAGCCACGTGCGGATCCGGCGCGGCATGTCGCCCGGGGGCATGAAGACGGGATCGTTCGCGTCGAAGATGCCGACGGGTCCCTCGACCCGTGCGGCCTCTGCGAGCAGCGCGGGCAGGTCGATCTTCTCGCCGGATTCCCGCTCCCACTCGCGGATCGTCTCGCTCAGCAGCCACAGCCCCATCACATTGTGCAGGAACCGCGTGCGCGAGTCGACGCCGCCCTCGTTCGTGAAGTTCGCCTCGCGCGCGGCGTCGGTGAGGACCGGGCTCGCGGTCTCGACGCCCACGAGGCCCCACGTGCCGCACGAGATGTACGCCGCCTGGTCGGCCTTCATGGGCACCGCGACGACGGCCGAGGCCGTGTCGTGCGATCCGACGGCGACAACCGGCGCGGATCCACCCAGCTCGCGCGCCACGTGAGGGAGCAGGGATCCGACCGTGTCGCCCGGGTCGACGAGGCGCGGCAGGATCCGCGCGGGCACGCCGAGGCGGCTCGCGAGCTCGGTGTCCCACTGCTGCGTCGTCACGTCGAGCAGACCGGTCGTCGACGCGTTCGTGCGTTCGGCGACCTTCTCCCCCGTCAGCAGCCACCCGAAGAGGTCCGGGATCATCAGCATGCTGTCGGCGGCGTCGAGGACGCCCTCTTCGCACGCGAGCTGGTAGAGCGTGTTGAAGGGCAGGAACTGCAGTCCGTTGCGCCGGTAGAGCTCGTCGAACGGCGCGATGCCGTGCACCCGCTCCACGCCGCCCGCCGTGCGATCGTCGCGGTAGTGGAACGGCGTGCCGAGCATGCGGTCGCCGCGCAGCAGGGCGTAGTCGACCGCCCAGGAGTCCACACCAATGGACGCGATGTCGCCGGCGGCGCGGAATGCCTCCCGCAGACCGTCCGTGACGCCGCGGGTGAGCGCCGTCAGATCCCAGTGCATGCCGCCCGGGGTCTGCACGGGGTCATTCGCGAAGCGCCCGACGGTCTCCATCTGGATGGATCCCCGGTCGAAGCGGCCCACGATCACGCGGCCGCTCGTGGCGCCGAGGTCAACGGCAGCGACTGATTTCATAGTGTCTCCTGATGCAGAAGGACGGCAGCTTCAATGGTGTGGCGATGTCAGAGACGTGGTGAGCACGGGTGAGTCGATTGTGCCGTACTCGTGCGGGGCCCCGACCGGTGGTGGGCTACTCCCCCGCCACTGGCCAGTTCAACCCCGACGCCGGGCGACGCAGCTGCACAAGTACGGCAGGTTCGGACCACCGACGCGGAACTCCGCGGGCGGCGGGGATCGAAGCTGCCGTACTCGTGCGCCCGTCGCTACCGGACGAAGGCCTGCGCGACGCCGGAGTCGACGGGGATGTGCAGGCCGGTCGTGCGGCTGAGCTCGGGGCCCGTGAGCACGTAGACGGCGTCCGCGACGTTCTCCGGCACGACCTCGCGCTTGAGGATCGTGCGGTTCGCGTAGTACTGGCCGAGCTCCGCCTCGTCGATGCCGTACGTCTTGGCGCGGTTGGCGCCCCAGCCGCCGGCGAAGATCCCGGATCCACGCACGACGCCGTCGGGGTTGATGCCGTTCACGCGCACGCCGTGCTCGCCGAGCTCGACCGCCAGGAGGCGCACCTGGTGCGCCTGGTCGGCCTTGGTCGCGGAGTAGGCGATGTTGTTCGGGCCGGCGAAGACGGAGTTCTTCGACGAGATGTAGATGATGTCGCCACCGAGCTGCTGCTCGATGAGCGCCTTCGCGGCGGCCTTGGACACCAAGAAGGAGCCCTTCGCCATCACGTCGTGCTGCAGGTCCCAGTCCTTCTCGGTGGTCTCGAGCAGCGGCTTCGACAGCGACAGTCCGGCGTTGTTGACGACGAGGTCGAGCCCGCCGAACGCGAGGAGCGCCTCGTCGATCGCGCGCTGCACCGCGGCCTCGTCGGCGACGTTCGCCGCGACGCCGACCGCGACGTCCGTCCCTCCCAGCTCGGCCGCGGCGGCCTGCGCCTTCTCGAGGTCGAGATCGGCGATGACGACGCATGCACCTTCGGCCGCGAGGCGGGTGGCGATCGCCTTGCCGATGCCGCTGGCGGCACCCGTGACGAGCGCGATGCGACCCTGGTGGCTCTTCGGCTTCGGCAGGCGCTGCAGCTTGGCCTCTTCGAGCGCCCAGTACTCGATGCGGAACTTCTCCGACTCATCGATCGGGGCGTAGGTCGACAGCGCCTCGGCGCCGCGCATCACGTTGATCGCGTTGACGTAGAACTCGCCCGCGACGCGCGCGGTCTGCTTGTTCTTGCCGTAGCTGAACATGCCGACACCCGGCACGAGCACGATGAGGGGATCCGCGCCGCGCATCGCCGGACTGTCCTCGGTCGCGTAGCGCTCGTAGTACGCCGCGTAGTCGGCGCGGTACGCCTCGTGCAGTTCCTTGAGGCGCGCGATCGAGTCTTCGACCGACGCATCGGCCGGCAGGTCGAGGATGAGCGGCTTCACCTTGGTGCGGAGGAAGTGGTCGGGGCAGCTCGTGCCGAGCTCGGCGAGCGCCGGAGCCTTCTCGCCCGCGAGGAAGTCGGTGACAACGTCGACGTCGGTGAAGTGACCGACCATCGGGGCGTCGTGCGAGGCGATACCACGGATCGTCGCGGCGAGCGCGGCGGCCTTGGCGCGACGCTCGGCCTCGGGCAGCGCCTCATAGCCGGAGCGGACGGCGCCGAACGGATCCGCCGCGCCGTGCTCGTCGATGTAGGCCTGTGCCTGCTCGATCATCCACAGCGAGTTCCGCTCGCACTCGTCGGAGGTGTCGCCCCAGGCGGTGATGCCGTGCCCGCCGAGGATCGTGCCGACCGCCTGTGGGTTCTGCGCCTTGATCTCGGCGATGTCGAGACCGAGCTGGAAGCCCGGACGGCGCCACGGCACCCACACGACCTTGTCGCCGAAGATCTTCTTCGTGAGCTCCTCGCCGTCGACGGCGGTCGCGATCGCGATGCCGCTGTCCGGGTGGAGGTGGTCGACGTGCGGGGCGTCGACCAGGCCGTGCATGGCGGTGTCGATCGACGGGGCCGCGCCGCCCTTGCCGTGCAGGCAGTAGTCGAACGCGGCGACCATCTCGTCCTCGCGGTCGATGCCCGGGTAGACGTTCACGAGCGAGTGCATGCGGTCGAGGCGCAGTGCGGCGAGGCCCGACTCGGTCAGCGTGCCGAGGTCACCGCCGGACCCCTTGACCCACATCAGCACGACCGGCTCGCCCGTGACGGGGTCGGTCTCCGTGCCCTTCGCGGACGTGTTGCCGCCCGCGTAGTTCGTGTTCTTCGGATCGGCGCCGAGTCGATTCGAGCGGGCGATCAGGTCTGCGACGGCAGGGTTCGTCATGTGGATCCTTACGCGGAGGGTGACGGAAGAATGTTACTTCTTGTAATTCTCACATTACATAACGTTTCGCGCAAGAGGTCTCGCCCGAGCGGGGCGGCGGATCCTTACCGCAGCTCGACGCGCGAGCGCAGCTCGTCGAGGCGCTCGTCGGTCGGATCCAGCTCGGTGACGAGGACGGACACCTCGTCCCACGCGAAGCTGCGCGCGAGGTCCCGGCTGCCGAGTTTCGTCGAGTCGGCGAGCAGCACCACGTCATCAGCAGCGCGCGCGAACTCGACCTTCACCTGCGCCTCCTCGGGCGAGACGTCGCTCGCTCCGAACGACGCGTCGACGCCGTTCGCGCCCGCGAAGACGGTGCGGTATCCGTAGGACGCGGCGGAGCGGCACGCAATCGGGCCGACGAGGCTGTCGGTCAGGTCATCCATCTCGCCGCCGGTCAGGATCGCGCGACCGACGCCCGCGCGGCGCGCCGAGTGGACGTTGTCCCACGAGTTCGTCACGACCGTGAGCGACGAGTGCTTGGTCAGAACGGATCCGAGTGCGCCGGCCGTCGTGGAGGCGTCGATCGCGATTGCTCCCGTCTCCGGCACGAGCGCGAGGGCCTTCTGCGCGATGCGCGCCTTCGCCGAGCGTCGCTGCGCGCTGCGATCCCGGAACGACCGCGGACCGACCACCCGGGTCGCGCCGCCGCGCACTCGCCGCGCGAGGCCCGCCGCCTCGAGATCCGCGAGGTCGCGACGGATCGTCATCTCCGAGACCCCGAGCTCCGCGGCGGCCTTCGCGAGCGCAACGCTGCCGTCGCGCTCGAGCATCTCGCCGAGAATCCGGCGCCGCTGCTCCCCGTGAACCGAGCTCGTCATCGACATGATCTCGAGCGTATCGGGGTGGGCCCGCCCGCGAGCGACTACGACTTTGCCGTGCGACTACGGGATCACGTGGTCGCACGGCAAACGCATGGTCGCTCGGCGGCCGTCACCCTCCGCGACGGTCGACGAATCGCCGTATCGCTCGTCCGCTTCCCCCGCCTCGCCAACGGTTCCGATGCCGCGCGCGCGGACTGGCGCATCATCGGCGCCGGCGAGGGGATCCACTGGCCGCAGCTGGTCGAGGGCGTCCCGGCCGCCGGGATACTCGCGTCCTGATCCGCTGCCCCGTCAGCCGCCCGTGGATCGGCGGGCGACGAGCTCCGGCCGCAGCACGACCTGCTCGTGCACGTGATCCGGATCCCCGGAGGAGTGGTCGATCATGAGGCGCGCGGCGATCGTGCCGAGCTCGTCGATCGGCTGACGGATCGTCGACATCGGCACGATCCAGTCCTTCGCGACATCGATGTCGTCGTAGCCGATGATGGCGACGTCTTCGGGCACGCGCAGTCCCGCCGCGACGAACGCTCGATACGCGCCGAACGCGATCATGTCGTTCCCGCACAGCACGCCGGTCGGGCGGCGCCCCTCGAGCAGCCGCTCGGCGGCGGCCTGCCCGTCGCGGATGCCGATTCCGGGCGACGAGACCTCGATGAGGTGCCGATCCGGATCCCGCCCCTGCGCGCGCAGCTCGGCGCGCGCGCCCTTCGCGCGGTCGGCGAACTGCCGGATGTGAGCGGGCCCGCTGATGTAGGCGAGGTCGGTATGTCCGCGATCCAGCAGATGCCGCACCGCCAGCCGCCCGCCCTCGTAGTTGTCGACGGAGACCGAGCAGTGCGTGGGGCCGCCGTCGAAGTCGAGCAGGATCACCGGCAGCGCGCGCGGCAGAGCGCGATAGCGCGAGGTGTCGATGTCGGCGGTGGAGGGAGCGAGCATGGCGCCGCGCACGCCCTGCGCCGCGAGGACACGCAGCAGTGCGGCCTCACGCTCGAGATCACCCTCAGAAGTGCTCAGCATGACGACCTGACCCGACCGGCGCACGGCGCGCTCGATCGCGTGAGCGGTCTCCATATAGAACGGGCTCTCCACGTCGAGCACCACGAGGCCGATGACCTCGCTCGTGACGCCCATGAGCATGCGCGCCTGCTGGTTCGGCACGTAACCGAGCGCGGTGATCGCATCGTTGACGAGTTTGCGCGTGTGCGGGCGCACCCGGTCGGGGTGGTTGATGGTGTTCGACACCGTGCCGCTCGACACTCCTGCATAGGCCGCAACGTCACGGAGGCGCACGACACCGCCATCAGAGTCGTCGTGTCCTCCCATGGCACTCCACCTTTCCAGATCGTCGCATCGTCACCACGCGGGGGCTTCTTGTGGATCCCACTTTCCGAGGCTACTATTAAAGCGCTTCAGTTTATGAAGCGCTTCAAATCCCTGTACCACGCAACGGCGCGACGCCTGAGAATTCCGAAGTCGCGCTCACCCGCAATTCACATCCCGACTTTGGAGGACATTATGACGAAGCAGCGACGCTTCAAGACCACGGCGATCGCAGCGATCGCGGTGCTCGGACTGGGTATCACCGCCTGCACCCCCGGCGGTCAGAGCGAGAACGCCGGCGGCGGCGAGCGCGAGGCCGGCGACGGCGACTACACGATCGCGATCGTTCCGAAGGACGCGACGAACCCCTGGTTCGTGCGCATGGAAGAGGGCGTCGACCGCTACGCCGAGGACTCCGGCATGAACGTCTACCAGCGCGGCCCGTCGGACACCGACGCCACGATGCAGGCGCAGGTCATTCAGGACCTCATCGCGCAGGACGTCGACGCGATCGGCGTCGTTCCGGTCGACCCGGCCGCCATCGAGAACGTCCTCAAGCAGGCGCTCGACGCTGGCATCGTCGTGGTCACCCACGAGGGCGCCAGCCAGGAGAACACGATGTACAACATCGAGGCCTTCAACAACGAAGCCTACGGTGCGTTCATCATGGACAACCTCGCCGCCGCAATGGGCGAAGAGGGCCTCTACACGACGATGGTCGGCCACGTCACCAACGCTTCTCACAACGAGTGGGCCGATGGTGCCGTCGAGCGGCAGAAGGAGGCCTACCCCGACATGCAGCTGCTCGAGGCGCAGGACCGCGTCGAGTCGCAGGATGACGGCGAGGTCGCCTACCAGGTCGCGAGCCAGCTCCTCAAGGCGCACCCTGACCTCAAGGGCGTCGTCGGCACCTCCTCGTTCGACGCCCCCGGCGTCGCGCGTGCGATCGAAGAGGCCGGCCTGACCGGCGAGGTCTTCGCGAGCGGCACCGGCATGCCCGCCGACAACAAGGACATCCTCGAGAAGGGCATCGTCCAGTCGCTCACGCTGTGGGACCCGGCCGACGCGGGCTACGCGATGGCTTCGCTCGCCACGATGATCCTCGACGGCGAAGAGATCGAGAACGGTCTCGACCTCGGTCTCGAGGGCTACGAGGACATGCAGTTCGCTGAGGGCAGCGACAAGATCCTCGAGGGCAACGGCTGGATCGAGATCAACGCCGACAACGTCGGTGACTTCGGGTTCTGATCCGTTCTGATCCGTTTCCGGGGCGGCCGGACACCGGCCGCCCCGATACTCGACGTCGGAAAGGATCCACGTTGGACAACATCATCAGCCTCCGCGGCATCAGCAAGGCATTCGCCGGCGTGCAGGCGCTCGACAACATCACGCTCGAGATCGCCGCGGGCGAGGTGCACTGCCTCGCCGGCGAGAACGGCAGCGGCAAGTCGACGCTGATCAAGGTGCTCTCGGGCGTGCACGCGCCCGACCGCGGCGAGATCGTGCTCGGCGAGGACAGTTACCGCTCGCTCACTCCGAAGAACGCCATCGCGCACGGCGTCCAGGTGATCTACCAGGACTTCTCGGTCTTCCCGAACCTCACCGTGCTCGAGAACCTCGCCTTCACCTCCGAGGTCTCCTCCGGGCGTCCCTTCGTCAGTTGGCGCCGCATGCGTCGCACGGCGGAGCAGGCGCTCGAGAAGGTCGGCGTCGACATCGACCTCGACGCGCGCGTCGACGCGCTCCCGGTCGCGCAGAAACAGCTCATCGCGATCGCCCGCGCGCTCATGAACGACGCACGCCTGCTCGTCCTCGACGAGCCAACCACCGCGCTGACCAAGCGCGAGGTCGCCCGCCTGTTCGAGGTCATCTCCGACCTCACCTCACGCGGCGTCGCGATCCTGTTCGTCAGCCACAAGCTCGAAGAGGTCTTCGAGATCAGCCAGCGGTTCACGATCATCCGCAACGGCAAGCACGTCATCACGTGCCTGCCCGAAGAGCTCGACCGCAAGAGCTTCTCCTATTACATGACCGGGCGTGAGTTCGACGAGGCACGATTCAGCCCCGGTGAGATCTCCGCAGACCCGGTGCTCGAGCTCGAAGGCCTCGGCGTCGAGGGATCCTTCTCGGACGTCAACCTCGCGCTGCGCCCGGGCGAGATCCTCGGCATCACGGGCCTGCTCGGTTCGGGCCGCACCGAGCTCGCACTGGCAATGTTCGGCCTCATCCCCCACGACTCCGGGCGGATCCTCGTCGACGGCGAACACGCGAAGCTCGGCAGCATCCGCGACGCGATCGCGCGCGACATGGCGTACGTTCCCGAGGACCGCCTCACCGAGGGCCTCGCCCTCGAACGCTCGATCGGCAAGAACATCACGATCTCGGTCATCGACCGGTTCGTCTCGCGGGTCGGCATGCTGAAAGATTCGAAGGTCGACGCCGAAGCGCAACGCTGGGTGGATCGGCTCAAGATCGCCACGCCGAATCCGGACAACGCGGTCAGCACGCTCTCGGGCGGCAACCAGCAGCGCGTCGTGCTCGGCAAGTGGCTCGCCACGAACCCGCGCGTGCTCGTGCTGAACGGCCCGACCGTCGGTGTCGACATCGGCTCCAAGCACGACATCCACCAGGTGCTGCGTGAGCTGGCCGGCGAGGGTCTCGCCGTCGTGATCATCTCCGACGACATCCCCGAGATCATCGAGAACTGCAACCGCGTGCTCGTGATGCGCGACGGCCGTCTCGTGCACGAGGTCGACCCGACCACCACGAGCGAAGAGCGCCTGTCCGAGCTCATGTCCGAAGACGCCATCGAAGGAGGGACGCGATGAAGGCTCGCACCAGGCTTCAGAAGGTCCTGCACCAGAACGAGTTCTACATCCTGCTCGTCATCGTCGCCCTCGCGATCGCGATCCAGGCCCGCAGCGGCCTGTTCTTCTCGCTCGACAACATCGTCTCCCTCGCGGGCGCCATGGTCGTCCCCGGCATCTTCGCCGTGGGCACGTACATGGTGCTCGTCTCCGGCGGCATCGACGTCTCGTTCCCCGCACTCGCCTCCCTGGCGGTCTACGCGACGACGCGGATGCTCGTCGACTGGGGCTGGGAGGGCGGCCTCTGGCTGCCACTGCTCATCGTCATCGTGATCTCGGCACTGCTCGGCGCGTTCAACGGCGCCTTCACAGCGACGATCGCGATTCCGGTGCTCATCATCACGCTCGGCACGGCCAACGTGTTCACCGGCTTCATGCAGGGTGCGCTCTCGTCCGTGCAGATCCCGAACATCCCGCCGGCGATGGCGGAGTTCGGCCGGGCCTCGCTGCTCGTCACCGAGAGCCCGCGCACGGGTCACCTCTCGAGCCTGCCGATGGCCTTCCTGCTGCTCGTCGTCATCGTCGCCGCGGCGTTCTTCGTCATGCGGTACACGACGTTCGGCCGCTCGATCTATGCGATCGGCGGCGACGAGAGTGCGGCGGCCCGCGCCGGCGTCAACGTCAAGCGCACCAAGTTCCTGCTGTACATCATCGCGGGCGTGCTCGCCGGCATCGCCGGCCTCGTGCGCACCAGCATGATGGGCCAGATGCACCCGACGAACCTGCTCGGGATGGAGCTCATGGTGATCGCCGCCGTCGTCCTCGGCGGCACCGCGATCACGGGCGGCCGCGGCACCCTCACGGGCGCCATGCTCGGAACGCTGCTCATCGTCATCGTCCAGAACAGCATGATCCTCGTCGGCATCCCGACGATCTGGCAGAGCGTCGCGCTCGGCGTGCTCATCATCATCGGTACGGGCATCTCGGCCGTGCAGATGACGAAGGCCAGGAAGCGACAGGGGATTCTCGTATGACCGCCATCGCCCCCCGCACCGCAGCGGACCATCAGGAGGAGGCATCGTGACCACCACCATGACGCGCACGAAGCGCATGCCGCGCGGACTGCAGACCGTATTCCAAGACGCACACGTCACCCGCCTCGCCGTCGTCCTCGTGCTGCTGCTCGGCTTCTTCGCCGTGATGAAGTGGCCGAACTTCAGCTCGGTCGTGACCTGGCAGGCCATGGCCATGCAGTTCCCCGAGTTCGGTCTGCTGGCGCTCGGAGTGATGCTGACAATGGTCCTCGGCGGCATCGACCTCTCGGTCGTGGGCACCGCGAACCTGACCTCCATCGCGACCGCGATGCTCATGCTGAAGATCGCGCCGATCGGATCCGACTCGTCGACCGGTTACCTCGCGCTCGGCGCGGGCGTCGTCTTCGCCCTCGTCGTCGGAGCCGCGGCCGGTGCGCTCAATGGCGTCCTCGTCGCGAAGGTGAAGATCCCCGCGATCCTCGTCACGCTCGGCACCTTCGAGCTGTTCACGGGCATCGCGCTCGTCCTCAGCGCCGGCAAGCCCATCTCGGGCCTGCCGCCCGAGTACGCCTACGTGATGGGCAGCCACATCGCCACCTACATTCCGATGGTGCTCATCGTCTTCATCGTGGGCGCGATCATCATCTGGTACCTGATGAACCGCACGGCGTTCGGCACGAAGCTCTACATGCTCGGCTCGAATGAGACCGCGGCGAACTTCTCGGGGCTCAAGACGACGAGCCTCATCGTGCGCACGTACACGATCTCGGGCGTCTACGCCGCGGGAGCGGGCCTCGTGATGCTCGCGAACTACAACTCGGCGAAGGCCGACTACGGCTCGACGTACACGCTGCTGGCGATCCTGATCGTCGTGCTCGGCGGCATCAACCCCAACGGCGGCACCGGCCGGCTCGCGGGCGTCGTGCTCGCGGTGATCGTGTTGCAGGTGCTCTCGTCGCTGCTGAACACATTCCCCGACGTGAGCAACTTCTACCGCCCCCTCATCTGGGGTGGCGTGCTGCTCATCGTGATCGTCATCAATCAATGGGACAAGCGCGGAAATCTCATGCGAATGCTGCGCTGGAGAGGACAGAGAACATGAAGCTCGCCAAGGATCGCCACGTCGTCGTCGGCGCCGACTTCGCCGGATTCCCCCTCAAGGAGGCCGTCAAGTCGCACCTGACCGAGAACGGGTGGCAGGTGAAGGACATGACGCCGACGCTCGACGACGCCGACATGTACCACCGGGTCGGCTTCCTCGTCGGCTCGCAGATCGCCGAGCACGAGTACGAGAAGGCGCTGCTGTTCTGCGGATCCGGCATGGGGATCCACGTTGCCGCGAGCAAGGTGCCGCACGTGCACGCCGCCGTCTGCGAGAGCGTTCCGGCCGCCCTGCGCGCCGCGACCGCCAACAACTGCAACGTGATGGCGATGGGGGCGTTCTACATCGCACCGCGCCTCGGCCGCGCGATGGCCGACGCCTTCCTCTCGCACTCGCTCGGCGAGGGCTACGAGGACTGGGACGGGTTCTACGACTATCACCGCATCGGGTACGACGAGTGCGAAGCGTTCGACTACGAGGCGTACCGTGCGAACGGTTTCCGCGTCGTCGAGCCGCGCGAGGCGGACCTCGGTCCTGAGCCGCGCGCACTCGCGTTCTGACGGTGCTCGCCGGCTCGTCCATGGCACCACGAGGGGACCTGTTCGCCGCCATCGACCTCGGTGCGACCAGCGGCAGAGTGATCGTCGGTGAGGTCGACGGCGAGCGGATCACGGCGACCGAGTGCTCGCGATTCGAGAACCGGCCGGTGCGCGTCGGCGGACTCCTGCAGTGGGACGTGCTCTCACTCTGGGCCGACGCGACCGCCGGGCTCGCGCGGGCCGCGGCCGAGAATCCGGGGATCCGGTCGGTCGCGGTCGACACGTGGGGCGTCGATGTCGCCCTCACGCGCGGCGAGCGCCTGCTCGGCAATCCGGTGCATTACCGGGACACGCGCACTGACGCGGTGATCGAGCAGGTGCATGCGCTCGTGCCGCCGGAGGAGCTGTTCTCCCGCGCCGGCGTGCAGCCGGCATCGATCAACACGATCTACCAGCTCGTCGCCGAGCAGTCGGGCGGCCTGATCGATGCGGCCGACGGCGCCCTGCTCATGCCGGACGTGTTCTCGTACTGGTTCACGGGCGAGCGCATCGCCGAACGCACGATGGCCTCGACGACGGGATTGCTGTCGGCCGAGACCGGCGACTGGGACCGGGGGCTGCTGGAGAAGGTCAGCATCCCGGCCGATCTGTTCGCGCGCGTCGTTCCGGCGGGCACCCGGCTCGGCCCGATCCGTGACGACGTGGCCGCCGATATCGGCCTCGCCTCGTCGATCGACGTCGTCGCCACCGCCGCCCACGACACCGCAGCCGCGGCCGTCGCGACTCCCCTGCCGTCGCGCGGAGGCGTGTTCGTCTCGTGCGGCACGTGGGGGCTGATCGGCGTCGAGCGCGACCGTCCGCTGCTCGGAGCAGCGGCGTTCGCCGCCGGCGTCACCAACGAGCGCGGTCTCGACGACCGCTACCTCGTGATGCGCAACGGGATGGGGCTCTGGATTCTCTCGGAGACGCTGCGCGGCTGGGACGCCACCGACGAACTGACGGAGCTGCTCGCCCGCGCCACCGCGCTGGGCGACGCCGTCCCCGTCTTCGACGTTGAGGATCCGCGCTTCCAGATTCCGGGCGACATGCCCGCACGGATCGCGGCCTGGTGCGAGGAGCACGGCGTCGCGCCACCGCAGGGCCGCGTCGCCATCGTCCGCTCGATCATCGAGTCCCTCGCGCACGCCCTCGCGGCCTCCGCGCACGAAATCGGCCGACTCACAGACGAACCCGTCACCCAGATCAATATCGTCGGCGGCGGCTCGCGCAACGAGCTGCTGTGCGCGCGCGTCGCGGATCACGCCGGGGTGCCCGTGTACGCCGGACCGAATGAGGCGACCGCGCTGGGCAGCCTGCTCGTGCAGGCCCGGACCGCCGGGACCGTGAACGGAACCGTCGACGACTTGCGGGCGATCGTGACCCGCACCATCGCGCCACGGCAGCACCTGCCGGGCGCTCGACACGATGACGCGCGATCTCGCGCGGAGAGGAGCGCGCGATGAGCGCACGGATCGCCCCGGAGGCCGTGAGCGATGAGCTGCTCGACCTGACCCTGAAGCTCGCGGAGCCCGCGCGGGACCTCGTGATCCTCTCGGAGGGGAACACGAGCGAGCTGGTCGGCGAGGAGATCGTCGTGAAGGCGTCGGGATCCGCCATGGGCTCGGCCACGCGCGCCGACTTCGTGTCGATGGCCGTGGAGCCGCTCGTCGAGCTGCTGCGCGACCCGACCGCCGACCAGGACCGTCTCACCGCCGCCCTCACGGCGGGCGAGGTCGATGGACGGGCGGTCCGGGGATCCGTCGAGTCTCTCGTGCACGTGGCGGTGCGCGCTCTGGCGCCCGTCCGCTACGTGGCCCACACACACCCGACCGACGTCGTGTCGCTGCTCGCAAGCCAGCAGGCGGCGACCGCGTTCGCTGAACCGGTCTACACCGACGAACTGCTGATCCTCGGCCGCCCGCTGTTCGTCCCGTACGCTCAGCCCGGCCTCGAGCTCGGCCGCGTGTTCCTCGACCGCCTCGAGGGCTACGTGGAGGAGCATGGTGAGCTGCCGTCGCTCGTGTTGCTGGGCAACCACGGCATCGTCGCGATCTCCGAGACCGCCGAGGGCGCCGAAGCCGTCTCCATGATGGCGGTCAAGAGCGCCCGTGTGCGTCTCGGCGCCCGCGCGGCCGGCGGCGTCGCTCCGCTCGGCAGCGAGGCGACGTCGGAGTACTTCGACCGCCCCGACTTCGCCGAACGCCGCACCCGCCTCGCCGGCACCGGCGGCTGAGCCGGCACTGCCCGAACGAGGGCCGATGCTCCGCGCAGGTGGAGCATCGGCCCTCGTGGTTTCCGCCGCTTCGGTGCGTTCTTGACACCCGTCGGCGTGACGGGTAGCTTCAATGAAACACCTAATGGTTCAATGAACAGCGCAGTCAGCCAACGGGACGCGCAGATCGAGGATGATTATGACGAAGGCAGGACCGTACGAGAACGTCACCTCCGCGGAGGCGGCGATCGAGCGTGTGATGGACGCTGGCCAGGGCGTACTGCGCCTCGCGCCGACGTGGGTTCCCCGCGCGTTCTGCACGCCCGCGAAGCGCCTTCGTCTGCACCCGCACGACTACTTCCCCCTCGCCAAGGACCGCGGCGGCATCGACGAGCGCTGGCTCGCGTCCGCGATCCGCGCCGAAAACGGCCCGCTCACGGATCCCTTCGAGGGCCTCAGCCTCGCCGTCGACCCGGACGGCGGCGTCGTTCCCTTCGATGAGTTCATCGCGCACTTCCGCACCTCCGCGATCGGCAGCCACTGGGACACGCACGGCGCGTGGCCGATGTACTCGAAGTTCTTCGACAACCAGGCTCCCCTGCCGTTCCACATCCACCACCGCGACGAGCACGCCGCGCTGGTCGGCAAGCCCGGCAAGCCCGAGGCGTACTACTTCCCGCCGCAGATGAACAACCACCCCGGTGAGTTCCCCTACACGTTCTTCGGCCTGCACCCGGAGACCACCCGCCAGCAGGTCATCGACAAGCTCGAGGGCTTCCTGCGCGGCGGCGACAACCGCATCACCGAGCTGTCGAAGGCCTACCGCGTCACCCCCGGCACCGGGTGGGACGTGCCGGCCGGCATCCTGCACGCTCCCGCGAGCCTGTGCACGTACGAGCCGCAGGCCGCGTGCGATGTGTTCGCCATGACCGAGTCGTGGTCGAACCACAAGGAGGTCGCCGACGAGCTGCTGTGGAAGGACGTCCCCGAGGACAAGCACGGCGATCTCGAGTTCATCGTCGACCTCGTCGACTGGGAGCGCAACGTCGACCCCGAGTTCTGGAGCCACCGCTTCACGCCGCCGGTGGAGACCGCCGCGTCGCGCGCTCAGGGCGGCACAGCATACGCCGAGCGCTGGATCACGTACCGCTCCGACGCGTTCAGCGCGAAGGAGCTCACCATCGCGCCGGGCGGATCCGCGCAGATTGCCGATCGCGACGCGTACGGCCTCGTCGCCGTCGGCGGCATCGGCGAGATCAACGGCCAGCACCTCGCGTCGATCTCGTCCATCCGCTACGGACAGTTCTCTTCGGACGAGTACTTCGTCACCGCCGATGGGGCGAACCGCGGCGTGACCATCCGCAACACCTCGCCCACCGAGGACCTCGTGATCCTCAAGCACTTCGGCCCCGGCAACGCGGAGCTGGCGGCTGATCGCGCGAACGGAACGCTGGGGCAGGCATGACCGACGTCCAGGCCGTGCTGCGCGAGGCCCCCGAGGCGCGTCGGCGTCTCGGAACCCTCGCGCAGCTCGCGCGCGTGGACCGTTTCACCGAGGATGACGGGCCCGCGCGCGGCACCCGCCGGATCCGTCTCGTCACGGGCGGCGGCCTCGAGGCCGACATCCACCCCGACCGCGCTCTCGACCTCGGCCAGGTGACCTACCGCGGCGTGCCCGTCGCGTGGATGTCGCCGGTTGGCATGTCGTCGCCGCACCTCGCCGACAGCCACGGCACCGAGTGGCTACGCTCGTTCGGCGGCGGACTGCTCGCCACCTGTGGCCTCGACACGTTCGGCCCGCCGAGCGTCGAGGACGGCGTCGAGTACCCCATGCACGGCCGGATCGGCGTCGTCCCGGCGTCGGTCACGGAGACGTCGGTCTCCGGCGGTTCGCTCCGCGTCGCCGGCGAGGTGCGGCAGACCCGGGTGTTCGGCGAGAACCTCATGCTCCGGCGCGAGATCACCGCCGATGTCGGCGGATCCGAGCTGCGCATCGTCGACACCGTCACGAACGAGGGCACGGATCCGGTCGGCCACATGATCCTGTACCACGCGAACCTCGGGTGGCCGTTGCTCGACGAGCGCGCGAACCTCGAGATTCCGTCGAAGCGCGTGCTCCCGCGCGACGCGGCCGCCGAGTCGGGCGCCGCGCGCTGGCACGAGATCGAACCGCCGCAGGCGGGCTACGCCGAGCAGGTGTTCCTCCACGACATGCGGGGCGAGACCGGGCCCGCCGTCATCGACAACCCCGAGCTCGGGATCCGGTGCGAGCTGGCGTTCGACACCACGACGCTGCCCGCACTGCACCAGTGGAAGATGAGCGGCGAGGGCCACTACGTCATGGGGCTCGAGCCGTCCAACCTCCTCCACATTCATGGCCGCGCGGCGGCTCGCGCCGAGCGCGCGCTGCCCACCCTGGCCCCCGGCGCGAGCGTGCGCTACGCGCTGTCCTTCCGCTTCAGCGAATCGAACGGAGCGAGACGATGACCACCACTGCCACCGCCCCGGTGCTGCGCATGCGCGGCATCGGTAAGACGTTCCCCGGGATCCGCGCGCTCAGCGATGTTGAGCTCGAGGTCCGCGCCGGCGAGGTGCACGCCATCGTCGGCGAGAACGGTGCCGGCAAGTCCACCCTGATGAAGATCCTCGCCGGCGTGCACCAGCCCGACGAGGGATCGATCGAGCTCAGCGGCGAGCGCACGCGCATCACCGGGCAGCTCGACGCGTTGCGCCGCGGCATCGGGATGGTCTACCAGGAGCTCAACCTCGTTCCTGACCTGACCGTCGCCGAGAACATCGGCCTCGGCCGCACCCCGTCGCGCATGGGCATCGTCGACAACCGTGCGCTGCTCGCCGAAGCCCAGCGCGTGCTCGACGCTCTCGACACCCGCATCGACCCGCAGCAGCTGGTCGGATCCCTCACGGTCAGTCAGCAGCAGATCGTCGAGATCGCGAAGGTGTACGCGAGCGACCCCCGGATCATCGTGCTCGACGAGCCGACCTCCTCGCTGAGCGAGCACGAGGCGCGTTCGCTGTTCGGCATCGTCCGACGCATGCGCGAGAACGGCATCGCGGTGATCTACATCAGCCACCGCCTGCGGGAGGTTCTCGACCTCGCCGATCGCGTCACCGTCCTCCGCGACGGCGCGCACATCGAGACGCGCGACATCGCGGGCATGACTCCGGCCGACATGATCCGCTCGATGGTCGGCCGCGACCTCGCCGACGTGTTCCCGAAGCGCGAGGTGCCGATCGGCGACGTCGTGCTCGAGACGCGCGGCCTGAGCGGCACCGCCTCCTTCGCGGACGTGTCGATCACGGCGCGCGCCGGAGAGATCGTCGGCCTGGCCGGCCTCGTCGGCGCGGGTCGCACCGAGGTCGCCCGCGCGATCTTCGGCCTCGATCCGCTGGATGCGGGCGAGGTGCTGGTCGACGGCACGCGCGTGAACGTGGCGACGCCGCAGCGCGCCGTGCGCGCCGGCATCGCCTACGTCCCCGAGGATCGCAAGCGCGACGGCATCGCCCCGCAGCTCAGCATCCGCGACAACATCGTCCTCGCCGCCCTGCAGCGTCTGGACCGGTTCGGCTGGCTGTCACGTCGACGCGAGAACGAGGTCGCCCGGAGTCAGGTCTCGGCGCTCGGCGTCTCGCCGCCCGTCGTGGAGCGCGGCGTCTCGACGCTCAGCGGCGGCAACCAGCAGAAGGTCGTCCTCGGCAAGTGGCTCGCGATGGAGCCGCGTGTGCTCATCCTCGACGAGCCCACGCGCGGCGTCGACGTGGGCGCGAAGGCCGACATCCACAAGATCATCGGCGAGCTCGCGGCGCAGGGCGTGGCGATCATCATGATCTCCTCCGAGCTGCCGGAGGTGCTCGCCGTGAGCGACCGCATCTACGTGCTCCACGAGGGGCGCGTGACCGCCGAATTCGACCGCGCCGAAGCGACAGAGGAAATCGTGATGCAGGCCGCGACGGGAGAGAGCGCATGACCATCACCCCCACCACAGCAGGCCCGAGGGTCACGGCCGAGCGCGGCTCCGGCCGCGCCATCGGCTGGATCGGCATGCCCGCGGGCATCGTCGTGTTGATCATCGTCGGCAGCCTGCTCAACGACAAGTTCCTCTCGGTCTCGAACCTGACGAACGTCCTGATCAATATGTCGATCGTCGGCGTGATCGTCGTCGGGATGACCTTCGTGTTCATCACGCGCGGGATGGCCGACCTGTCGGTCCCCGCGACCGTCGCCGTCGGCGGGATCCTCGTGCTCGCGTTGCAACCCGTCATGGGCAGCATCGCGGCTGGCATCGTCGGCGTGCTCGTCGCGACGGCGGCCGGCCTGCTCAACGGATTCCTGATCGGCTACGCCGGGCTCAACCCCGTCATCACGACCCTCGCGACCGGCACGATCGTGCTCGGCATCGCGCAGGCCGCGGTCGGCGGCGTCATCGTCTACGGCGACGACAAGGGGATCCAGGAGTTCCTCACCGGACGGATCTTCGGAACCATCCCCGTGATCGTGCTGATCTTCGCCGCTATCGCCGTCATCGGCCACCTGGTGCTCTCGCGCAGCGTGTGGGGGCGTTGGACGTACGCGGTCGGATCGAACCCCGACGCGACCCGCGCCAGCGCGGTCCCGGTGCGACTGACCCGCTCGGCGGCGTTCATCCTCACCGGATCGCTCGCCGGCTTCGCCGGGGTCCTGCTCGGGCTCACCCTGCAGACCGCACGCCCCGGCATCGGCATCGGCTACGAGTTCGACGCGATCACCGCGGTCGTCGTCGGCGGCGTGAGCCTGCTCGGCGGCTTCGGCAGCATCCCGCGCGCGATCGGCGGCCTGCTGTTCGTGCAGCTGCTGACGAACATCCTCGTGCTGCAGGGTGTGCCGACCGAACCCCAGGGACTGATCAAGGGCGGCCTGATTGCGGGGGCAGTAGCCCTCGATGTGGCGCTGCGCCGACGAGGAGGACGACGATGAACCGCGTACAACGCTTCTTCGACAGCACGACCTTCCTCGGGATCGTGCAGTACCGAGTGATCATCATCCTCGTGGCGACGTTCGTCCTCGCGGCGAGCCTCGTGCCCGGATTCTTCGAGTTCCGCACGCTGAGCCTCAGCATCGACCGGGTCGCCACGCTCGGCATTGTCGCGGTCGGTCTGACCGTGGTGCTGATCGCCGGTCAGCTCGACCTGTCGGTCGGATCCACTCTCGCGCTCTCGGGGATCGCCGCGATCGGGCTACAGCCCGTGCTCGGCGCCACCGGTGCCGCGATCGCCGCGCTCCTGATCGGCATCGCGTGCGGCGCGGTCAACGGCTTCCTCGTGGTGGTGCTGAAGGTCAACTCGCTCGTCGCGACGCTCGCGTCGATGCTGATGTTCCGCGCGATCTGTCACACGATCACCGACTCGCGACCGGTCAGCGGTGAGGATCCGCTCGTCGGCCTCGTGGTGACGCGCCCCGTCGGCGGCACGTTCAGCCCGCGCGCGCTGATCTTCTTCGTCGCCGTGATTCTGCTGGCGCTCTGGCTGCGTCGCACGGTCGCGGGCCGCAACCTGTTCGCCGTCGGCAGCAGCTCGGCCAGCGCCACCGCGAGCGGCATCCGCTCGAACGGATACCTCTTCGGGGTGTTCGTGTTCAGTGGCGCGATGGCGGGCGCGGCGGGCATCATGCAGAGCCTCGCGGTCAACACCGGATCCCCGGTGTTCGGCGAGACGACTGCGCTCACCGGCATCGCCGCCGTCGTCATCGGCGGCACGCGGCTCGAGGGCGGGCGCGGATCCGCGCTGGGCACGCTCGGCGGCCTGCTCGTGCTCGCGTTCCTGACGACGTCGATGGAATACCAGAGCATTCCGGCGTACATCCAGGACATCGTGACCGGCATCATCCTGCTGCTGCTGATCCTGCTCGACCGCTTTGTGTCGGGCAAGGCCCGGCGCGCCGAACCACTCGCGAACGTGATCCGCCGCTGGCTGCGATCACGACGCGACACCACAGCCACCCAAGAAGGAATGGACGAAAGGACCCTCGCACCATGAGAACCCCACAGCTGATCGGCAGCGCCGCCATCGGCGCCGCGCTCCTGCTCACCGTTGGTTGTGCCAGCGGAGACGCAGGCGGCGGCGACGCCGGCGCGGACGGCGAACTCGAGATCTGCTACATCACGGCAGCCGAATCGCACGCCTATGCCACCCCCGCCAACGAGGCCTTCCAGGCCGCCGCTGACGAGGCCGGTGTCAACGTCACCCTGCTGAGCCAGGACTTCGACGTGCAGACCGGAACCGAGCAGCTCAACTCCTGCATCGGCCGCAGCCCCGACGGCATCGTGCTCTGGCCGCTCGACCCGCAGGCATACGTGCCGGGCCTCGTGCAGGCACAGGACGCCGACATCCCCGTCGTGCTCATCAACACCCCGATGGGCGATGACGCCGACGGCTACTTCGCGTCCTTCACCGGACCCGACGTCTACGAAGAGGGCGTGCTGTCGGCCGACGCTATGAACGAGGAGCTCGGCGGTGAAGGCAACGTGGTGATCATCGCGGGCCAGGCCGGCAACGGCACCTCGATCGGTCGTACGGACGGCTTCACCGAGCAGCTCGAGGAGCTCGGCTCCGACATCGAGGTCCTCGACACGGTCAACGCCGACTTCGACCAGCAGAAGGCGCTCGAGATGAGCCGCGACCTCATCACGCGGTTCGGCGACGACATCGACGGCGTCTACGCGAACGACGACACGATGGCCCGCGGCTTCATCGACGCATGGACCGAGGCGGGGCGCAGCCTCGACGAGATCCCCGCGATCGTCGGCATCAACGGCCAGAAGGACGCCTTCGAGGCGATCGAGGCCGGTCACTACACCGCGACGATCGTGCAGTCACCCGTCGAGGACGGCAAGCTCGCCCTCGAGACGATCGTCAAGGTCGCGAATGGCGAGACGGTCGACGAGCGGCTCCCGATTCCGCTGACCGTCGTCACCGAGGAGAACGTCGCCGACGAAGAGCCGGCGCTCTGATCGACTGACGATTCCGCGCGAATGCGGGGCGTGCCACTGTGGCCGCCCCGCATTCGCGTTTCTCGGGGGCGACGCGGATCCGCGTGCGCGCTGTTCTGCGGATCCGGGTGTGCGCTGTTTCGCGGATCCGTATGCGGTGCCGGCGGGTCCGGGCGCTGTTCTGCGGGTCCGGGCGCTGCCGGGTGCTTACGCACTGTCGCGGAGGACGAGCTCGGGGCGCAGCATCACGTGGTTGTTCTCGGGCTGCGCCGCGTCCTGGCGGAACAGCTCGCGGATCATACGCACGGCCGTCGCGCCGAGAAGCTCGCGCGGCTGCCGGATCGTCGTGAGGCGGGGCGAGGAGACCTCGGCCCAGGCGATGTCGTCGTAGCCGACGACGGCGATGTCCTCGGGCACGCGCAGGCCCGCTCGCGCGAACGCCTGGATCGCGCCGAGTGCGACCATGTCGTTCGCGCAGAGGATCGCCTCGGGGCGCCGCTCCACGCGACGATCCGCGATGAGCTCTCCCGCGGCGCGTCCCGCCTCGACCGTCCACGACTCGGCTTCGATGACGTCGAGCGAGACGCCGCCGGCCTCCGCGACCACCTCGAGGGCGCCGTCGACGCGGTCGCGCACCTTCGGAGAACGGTCCGGGTGACCGACGAACGCGATCCGTCGATACCCCGCGTCGATGAGGTGCTGGGCGCCGATCCTGCCGCCGATGCGGTCGTCGACGACGACGCTCCAGGCGGTCGTGTGATGTTCACCGACGCGGTCGACGAAGACCGTCGGCACGCCGCGGTCGCGCAGCATCTGCAGGCTCGAGCTCTTCTCGTCGACCGGCGAGATGATGATGCCCTGCACCCGCTGCTGCACAAGCAGGTCGAGGTTCTGGTTCTCGCGGTCAGCGTCGTAGGCGCTATTGGTGACGACCATGCCGAGGTCGAGTTCGCTGGCTGCGGCGTCGGCGCCGAGCACGACGTCGACGAAGAACGGGTTCGAGAGGTTCGCCGCGGCCATGCCGATGGTGCGAAGCCGGCCGGGGCGGTACTGCCGGGCGCGTTGCCGCGGCACGAAATCGAGGTCGCGGATCGCGTCGAGCACGCGCTCGCGCGTGTCGGAGTTGACGTAGAACGGTCGGTTGAGCACGTTGCTCACGGTGCCGGCCGAGACCCCGGCGCGCTCGGCCACGTCACGGATGGTGACTGTTCGCTGAGTTCGGCCGTCGCTGTTCATTGAAACCACGCTATCGGGTCGCCGCCGACAGCGGGCTCCGCGGCGCGTCGCGGGCGCCGCGGGTCCGCCCCGCCTCGCGGATCCCGCGACTACGGTTTCGCCGTGCGACTACGGGATGTCGTAGTCGCACGGCGAACGGGTGGTCTCAGGGTGAGGCCGGCCGTGGCCCGGCTGCTTAGGCGCCCCAGCCCGCCTGCTGGCCGCCGACCCGGTCGGCCTCGATCTTCTCCTGGTAACCGGAGTCGAGGTACGCGCGCATCGGATCCGCGGGCAGGCCCCGGCCCTCGCGCCATTCGGCCAGCGCGGGGCGCACGTCGGTGTAGAACGCGTCCATGAAGACCTGGTTCGCCGCGAGCACGTCGCCGGAGACCTGCGCCTCGCGCAGCGCGTCGGTGTCGACGAGCAGGGCGCGCGCGGTCATCTCCTGCACGTTGAGCACCGAGCGGATCTGGCCGAGGATCTTGTTCTCGACGTTGTGGCACTGGTCGAGCATGAACTGCACGTCCGGGTTGTTGAACCCCCCGCCGCGCACGACCTCAAAGAGGATGCGGAACAGCTGGAACGGATCCGCGGCGCCGACGATCAGGTCGTCATCGGCATAGAAGCGACTGTTGAAGTCGAACGAGCCGAGCTTGCCGAGCCGCAGCAGCTGCATGACGATGAACTCGATGTTCGTGCCCGGCGCGTGGTGGCCGGTGTCGAGGCAGACGAGCGCCTTGTCGCCGAGGGCGGCCACCTGCGCGTAGGAGGTGCCCCAGTCCGGAACGTCGGTGTGGTAAAACGACGGCTCGAAGAACTTGTACTCCAGCACGAGGCGCTGGTCGTCCGACAGGCGAGCGTAGATCTTCTGCAGCGACTCCTGCAGGCGGTCCTGGCGGCCGCGCATGTCTGCCTGGCCGGGATAGTTGGAGCCCTCGGCGAGCCAGATCTTGAGGTCACGCGATCCGGTCTTGTCCATCACGTCGATGCACTCGAGGTGGTGGTCGATCGCCTTCTGACGGATCCGGGCGTCCTCGTGCGTCAGCGCGCCGAACTTGTACTCGTCGTCCTGGAACGTGTTCGAGTTGATGGTGCCGAGCTCGACGCCCTCATCCTCGGCGTGCTTGCGCAGCGCGTCGAAGTCGCTCAGGTCCCACGGGATGTGCAGCGCGACGATGGGCGCGAGACCGGTGAGCTTGTTCACCTGCGCGGCGTCCGAGATCTTCTCGAACGGATCCCGGGGCGTGCCGGGGGTGCCGAACACCTTGAAGCGGGTGCCGGAGTTTCCGAACGCCCACGAGGGGAGCTCGATCGCCTGCTCCTGGAGCTGGTCCAGGATGTTCTGGGGGAGGATGCCCATCAGTGCGGAGCCTTTCTGTCGGTCGCCGCGGCCCACGTCGGCCGCGTTCATGTCGGTGTTAGTCGGTTGCTCGCGCGGCGCGGAGCTGGCGCTCGAGATGGAAGACCTCGTCGAACGTCTCGGCGTTCTGGTCGGGCCGACCTTCCTGCCCGATGAAGAAGCGCGCCATGTCGGCCTCCCAGCGGCCCGCGATCTCGCTCGCCGCGAGGTACGCCTTGGCGGCCTCGTCGTCGTGCGTCTCGTAGAAGCCGATGAGCTCGCCACCGCCGAGGTGGAAGATCGAGTAGTTGTGGCGGCCCGAGGCGGCGATCTCCTCGAGCATCTCCGGCCAGACCGGGTTGTGTCGGTGCAGGTACTCGTCGAGCAGCTCCGGCTTCACCCTCAGCCGGAACGCGACGCGCTGCGGTTCGGTCGGCATGTCGCCACCTCCGTCGTTGTGAATCGTTTCATTATGGGCATACGGAGGGGCGGGAAGCAACCCCGCGGTGCAGAAGTACGGCAGATCCGGAGGTGGGCGGGCGTGCGCGGCCGTTCGCCCGGTTCGGCACCTGAGTTGCCGTACTTCGGCGTCGCGAACCGAATGAACGGCGCGACAGACGGGGCCGTCGGGTGCAATAGGATCCTTCGAAGGCGATCGGGAGGACAGATGGCGGTCAGCATCCGCGACGTGGCGAATCACGCCGGCGTGTCCGTGGGGACGGTGTCGAACGTCCTGAACCGCCCGGACGCCGTCGCCGCCACGACCGTCGATCGCGTGCGCCAGGCGATCGACGAGCTCGGATACGTCCGCAACGATGCCGCCCGACAGCTGCGCGCGGGCCGCAGCACCACGGTCGGCCTCGCCGTGCTCGACGCCGGCAACCCGTTCTTCACCGACGTCGCCCGCGGCGCCGAGGACGCGGCGGCAGAACGCGGCCTGGCGGTACTGCTCGGAAACAGCGACGAGCGGAAGCAGCGCGAAGACGCCTACCTCGCCCTGTTCGAGGAGCAGCGGGTCAGCGGGGTGCTCCTCTCCCCCACGTCCGAGACGCTCGCCTCCGCCGAACGACTGCGCGAGCGCGGGATCCCCGTCGTCCTCGTCGACCGCACCGCCCCCGGATCCGATTTCTCGGCGGTCGCTGTCGACGATGTGCGCGGCGGCGACATCGCGGCGCGACACCTGCTCGACCAGGGTCGGAGCCGGATCGCCTTCGTCGGCGGACGTCCCGACGTGCTTCGCCAGGTCGATGACCGCCTCGCGGGAGCGCGCGGCGCCGTGGACGACGCCCGTGGCGCCACCCTCGAGCATGTCGAGACCGATCAACTCACGGTGCTCGCCGGGCGCGACGCTGGCGCCGCGATCGTCGCGAGGAAACCCGCAGACCGCCCCGACGCGATCTTCGCCGCGAACGACCTCCTCGCCGTCGGCATCATGCAGGCCCTGGTGATGATGGGATCGCTGCGGATCCCCGACGACATCGCGCTCATTGGCTACGACGACATCGCGTTCGCGCAGTCGACCGTCGTGCCGCTCACGTCGATTCGCCAGCCGGCGCAGCTCATCGGATCGCGCGCGCTCGACCTCCTCGCGGCACTCATCGAGGATCCGAATCGCGTGCCCGAGACGATCGAGTTCGAACCGGAACTCATCGTGCGCGCGTCCACCGGGGAGTAGGTCGCGGGGCGCCGTTCGCGAGTGCCGTCGCGCCTTGAAAAAGCGTTCAAAGGGCGCAAGCGCACTCGCGACGCGCCATCGGAACGCCTCGGCGCCCTCCCCCGCACGAGGGGGAGGGCGCCGAGTGTGTGCGTTACGCGGGTGTGAGAGTGTCGTCCTTCACGGTGCCGTAGCGCTCGTTCTCGATCTCCTCGAGCGACTTGCCCTGGGTGTCCGGCGCCCAGACGGTGCCCACGACCAGCGACACGGCGAGGATTGCGATGAGGATGCCGCCGAGCGTCGGGAGCCCCAGCGTCTCGAGCCACACGGGGAAGCCGTAGCTGAGCACGCCGACCATGATGCGGGCGGTGAAGAACAGCAGGCCCTGGGCCGACGCGCGGTACTGCGTAGCGAACAGCTCGGCCGTCCAGAGTCCGTAGAACGCCTGCGCTCCGATGCCAGCGGCGAAGCCCCAGAGAATCGCGAAGCCGAAGAGGGTCGGCGTGCCATTCGGCACGTAGACGAGCACGACCCAGCCGGCGATGCCGAGCGCAGCGCCGATGAAGTACAGCAGGCGGCGCGACATGCGGTCGCCGAGCGCCATGAAGACGAAGGTGCCAACCACCGTCATGCCCCACAGGAACGACTGCAGGAAGTACTGCTGCGCGGGGTCCGTGAGACCCGACGCGCGGTAGACGTCGGGCATGAACATGCCTGCCTGGCCGGCGACGGTGTTCCAGAACGAGTACACGCCGATGAGGAAGAGGATCGCGAGCAGGTTCTGCTTGCGAGTGAGCAGGGCCTTGAACCCGCGGCCGGCAGCCGCCTTCGCGCCCTGCTGCGTGCGGATCGTCTGCGTGTCCTTCCAGCTCTTCGACTCCTCGAGGCCGCGGCGCACCCACCAGGTGATGAACGCGACGACGAACAGGTGCAGGAAGATGATGCGCGACCCCATCAGGCCCGCCGGCGCGAGGAACGCGGCGAGGAGGAATCCGATCGCCGGCCCGACGGACCACGCGAGTTGCGCCGTCCCGACGTGCGCGGCACGGCGGTCGCTCGGTGCCTCTTCGGCGATATAGGTCCACGAAGCGGGCACGCCCGCGCCCACGGCGATGCCGGTGATGATGAACGCGCCGAGCAGCATCCACTGATCCATGGCGAACGCCGCGATGAGCACGCCGACCATGTAGAGGATCAGGTCATAGGTGTAGATGAACTTGCGGCCGTAGCGGTCGCAGAGCGGGCCGCCGATGATCGCACCGATCGCCGCGCCGAAGGCGTTCGCGCTCAGCGCCGCAAGCAGGCCCTGGAATGCGCTGTCGAATCCGAACTCCTGCATCCAGAACACCATCGACGTCGCGATCGCGATGATCGATCCCGATTCGATGTAGTTGGACATGGCGACCGCGATTGTCGCCTTCCAGCCCGTGGTCTTCTTCGCGCCGATGCGTACCATGTGTGCCCGAAATCTTTCCGTCGTGAGGGGGTAGTCCGCGTGATCGTCATGAGATTAATGAAACGATTCACGCACCGTTGCGAGACTATACACGACCGCACCCTACGGATCCCCGGACGGTCGCGTTACGCGATTCCCTCAGGGTTCGGATCCACGCCCTCGACGTCCTCGGATCGGTAAGCGGCCTCGACGACTGCCATCGTCCGCAGGACGTCGTCGACCGACGTCGGAAGCTCGGGGATCTCCCCCGCGACGAACCGCTGCAGCACGCCCATCGAGTCGATGAAGGCGTCCGGGAACCAGGATCCGGTGAACGGAATCGGCGTCCACTCGCGGTCGCCGTGCCGCGCGATCTCGAGCGCGTCGGGAACACCTTCGGGGTAGTCCATGAGCAACCCCATGCGCGCACGGATCGCGCCCCGCGTCCCTTCCCAGCGGACGAAGCTCTCCTGATGCCGCGGCCCGAAGTCATGGTCGTGATTCGTGCCGATCACGACGCGCAGCGGTCGGTCGCGGTAGCGCATGATGACGCTGGACCGCGTCGTCGCGACGTCCGGCTTCTCCGGGTGCCGAACGGTCGTCGCGCTCACGCCGTCCGGGTCTCCGAAGAACGAGCGGGCGAGGTCCATGTAGTGCACCGAGTGCATCGTGAACTCGAGTCGTTCCTGCCCGAACACCTGCGGGAACATGTGCCACGGCGTCTCCACCGTCACCCGCAGGTCGAAATCGTACACCTCGCCGATCTCGCCCGCCGCGATCAGCCGTCGCGCCTCGGCGATGTACGGCGCGAACCGCAACTGTGTGTTGACCGCTGCGACGAGGTCGCGCCGGCGGCATGCGTCACGCAGCGCGATCCCCTGCTCGAGGCTGTGGCCGAGCGGCTTCTGGATCAGCACGGCGGACCCGCGCGGCAGCGCCTCGAGCGCGTCGGGCACGTGCTCGGGCATGAGCGCGAGGTCGTACACCGCGTCCGAGGGCGCGTGCGTCACGGCGTCGCGCACCGAGGCGAACACGTTCTCGATCCCGTACTCGGCGGCGAGCGCCTCGGCCTTCTCCGTCGCGATGTCGACGATCCCCCACACCGGGAAGCCCGCCTTGCGGTACGCCGGCAGGTGCGCATCACGCACGATGCCGCCCGCCCCGACGATCACGATCGGGCGCGGATCCGTGGGCCGACCGCCGTCGTAGGCGGCCGGCATCGTGCGCTCCGACCTCATCATCCCTTCACCGCTCCGACCGTCTGGCCCTTGATCAGGAACCGCTGCGCTCCGAGGAACATCGCCAGCAACGGCAGCATCGAGACCACTGTCGCGAGCGCCAACTGCGGCAGGTAGAGCTTCACGTCGAGGCCCGCGGCAACCGTCGCGTTGAACATCGGGCTCGCGCCGATCAGTTCCTGGATCCCGATCGAGATCAGCTTGTTCTGCTGGTTCGAGGTCAGCAGGGCGAGCGGCAGGAAGAAGTTGATCCAGTTCGCGACGAACGAGAAGAACGCCACGAGCGCGATCGCCTGCTTCGCGAGCGGCACACCGATCTGGAAGAACGTCGCCACCTCGCCGAGGCCGTCGATGCGCGCCGCCTCGACGAGCTCGTGCGGCATGGTCGTCATGAAGTGGATGTACGCCAGGTACACACCGAACGGATAGAAGCCCATGATGACCGCGACCGGCCACAGCTGGCCGATCGCACCGATGGCGTTGACCTCGAGGAAGATCGGAATCACGAGCACCGTGTTCGGCATCACCATCGCAAGCAGCGTGATGAACAGGAACGCCTTGCGGAAGCGGAACCGCAGCCGCGCGAACGCGTAGCCGGCCGGGATCGCGGCGACGACCGCGAGCACCGTGCCACCCACGCCAACGGCGATCGAGTTCATCAGCCAGCGTTGGAACACCCCGCCGCCGCCCGGACCGAACTTCGACAACTCGTTCCAGCTGTAGAGGAGGTTGTCGATGGACATCCCGCCGAGCCCGAACAGGCCCGCCTCACCCGAGTTGAGCCCCTCCTCGCTGCGGAAGATGAGCGAGATGAACCCAAGGATCGGGAGCAGGAAGAAGGCCGCAACCACGAGCATTGTGACGATGCGTCCGACGCGGCCGGCCGTCGCGGAGGCCGATCCCTTGTAGGCGGGGGCGCTCATGCGGTCTCCTTCTCGTCACCGAACATGCCGCTCTTGCGCACGATGACCCATCCGATGGCGAGGGTGATCGCGAGCAGCACGATCGACATCGCAGCGGCAGCGGGGAAGTCGCGGTTGGTGAACGCGAACGCGTATCCGAGCTGCGTCGGCGCCCACTCCGGGGAGACGGCGCCGGACGAGATCTGCCGCAGAAGGTACGGCTCGAGGAACAGCTGGAAACCGTACGCGACGTTCATGAGCGCGGCGTATCCGATCCACGGGCGGATGATCGGCAGCTTGACGTTCCACGCGAGCTGCCACGCGTTCGCGCCGTCGAGCCTGGCCGCCTCCAGCACCTCCTCGGAGATGCCGTTGAGCCCTCCGTTGACCACGATGATCCAGGTGCCGACGCCCTGGAAGAAGAGCATCGCGGTGAGGATCCCCGGCATGTTGCCCGCCGTGATCACCTCTTTAAAAGAGTTCGCCCCCATGCCCTGCCAGAGGAACGCGATCGGCGAGCGCTGCGGGTCGATCAGGTACACCCACAGCACGAAGTTGGCGATGCCGCCGAGCGCGCCGGGGATGTAGTAGATGAACCGCATCGCCCCGCCGAAGCGGCTGGGGCTCGCGTGCAGGAGCAGCGCGAGCCCCACGATGCCGAGCACCATGATCGGCAGCCAGATGATCATCACCACGAAGATGTTCTGGAACGTGTTCCAGAACCGGTGATCGGTGAACACCGTCACGAACGACTGCAGGCCGCCGAAGCCGCCCGTCGGGTCGACGGGCGTCGGCGCCTTCTGCAACGCGGTGACGAAGGCATAGCCGATCGGGATCGCGGCGCCGACGAGGAAGAGCAGCGTGTACGGCACGAGCAGCGTCCAGGCACCGAGAGCCTCGGCGCGCCGGGTGCGCATCGGGCCGAACGGGGCGCGACTCTTCCCCGTCAGCAGGGTCGTGGTGTGCGACATATCCGCCTTACTGCGTGATGGTGTAACCGACAGACTCGGCCTGGTTGGTCAGCTCCTCGCCGAAGGCGGCGATCGCATCCTCGATGCTGCCGCCGCCGATCAGCGTCGGCGGCACGGTCTGGGTCCACACGGATCCGGTGTCGTACATCATGTAGTCGTACGGCGCGACATATCCCAGCGACTCCTTGAAGGCCGTCTGGCTTCCCTCGATGTCAGCGAAGTAGTCGTCCGTGGCGACCTGCTCGAGCCACTCATCCTGGACCGGTCCGTAGCCGGGTAGACCGGTCGACAGCTCGACCTGCCACGCCGGATCCGTCGCGACGAACTCGAGGAACGTGATCGCGTTCTCGAGCTGCTCGCCCGTGATGTGCGACGACAGACCCCAGAGGCCGCCGCCCTCATTGCCTGTGGTCGGCTCCGAGTCGCCTTCCCAGGCGAGCGGCGTGGTCGCGCTGATGCGTCCGGCTTCGACGCCCCACGTGTCGCGGTAGAGGTAGTTGCCCCACCAGGCGGCGCCCGGGCTCATGACCATGTTCTGACCGGCCTCGGCGGCGTCGCCGTCGAAGATGCCCTGGTTCGACAGCGCGTCCGCCTCCTGCATCTGGCTCAGCAGGTCGACCATCTTGCCGCAGCCCTCGGCCGAGAGGTCGATGCGCGCCTCGGTCTCGCTGACGCGTTCGTTGGTCGGGCAGTTCGCCGCCTGCAGGTAGCGGTTGACGGCGTAAGCGTCGCCGAGCATGCCCGAGATCTTCCCGGGGTGCTCCTCCGCGATCGTCACGGCGAGATCGGCGTAGCCCTCCCATGTGGTGGGGACCTCGTAGCCGTTCTCCTCGAAGAACACCTCGTCGTACCAGAGCACATCGGGGGCCGCGTCGTTGCGCAGGCACCGGATCTGCCCGTCGATCTCGCAGAACGAAAGGACCGCTTCGTCGTACCCCTCGATGACTTCCGACATCAGGTCGGTGAGATCGGCCGCATAGTTGCTCGTCGAGCTCGTCGCCCACGCGATGTCGTCGTTCGTCGGGAAGAAGATGGCGTCGGGCCATCCCTCGCCGGCAGTGTCGAAGTTGGCGAACGCCTGGCGCACGGTCTGTCCGCCGACGGTGCCGTCGATCTGGGTGATCTCGATCTCGATGTCCGGGTGAGCTTCTGTGAAGGCCTCAGCCGCGGGCACGCGGGGCGGGTCCACCCACACGGTGATCGGTCCACCCGAGTCGGTCTGCGCGGGCGGGTCTCCGCCCTGAGATCCTCCTCCAGCGCACCCTGCGAGTGCGAGGGCGGCGACGAGGGTCGTCCCGCCCGCCGCCATGAGCTTCTTCGTCATTTGACTCTCCTTTGAGTACGGGTGCCGCGTTCGGGTCGCGGCGGCCGCGATGCCAGCCTGCGAAACGCTAGCGAACGCGTCACGCTTGCGTCAATCGATTGAGCGCTAATTGGTCCGATGTTTATCGAATCGAGTCTAACTGGCCATCACAGCCTCGATGTATCGATGCGGTAGAACTCGGCAGCCGTACCCCCGAGCACCCGCTCCCGGTCCCGCGTGCCCAGGGTGTTGAAGAGCGGCTGCAGTGTCTGCCAGACGCGCGTGTACCCGCCGGCCACCACGGAGATCGGCCAATCGCCGCCATACATCAGACGTTCGGACCCGAAAAGCTCGAGCGCGCGGTCGAAGAACGGGGCGACCAGATCGCTCGTCCCTCCCGCGGGATCGCCGACAGAGGGGTAGAGCCCACTGACCTTCCCGAACACGTTCGGGTTCTCAGCGGCCGCTCCGATGAGGCTCCACCACGGCTCGCGCTCCTCCGCACCGATCGGCGGCTTGGACAGGTGATCTATCACGATGCGCAGGTCGGGGTGACGCTCCGAGATGATCGGCACGAGCTCGAGGTGGCGCGGCAGCACCGACACGAGATCGAACGTCAGCCCGGCGCGCTCGAGGATCCCGAGCCCCTCGTCCACCTCAGGACGCAGCAGCCAACTCGGGTCCGGCATGTTGTGGATGAGGTTCCGCACGCCGACCATGAGCGAGTTGCCCCGCCAGGACTCGACTATGCGCGCGGCATCGTCAGGGCGACCGAGCGGTGCGTACGCGACGATCGCGGCCACCTCCTCGTGCCGCGCCGCGGACTCGAGCATCAGCTCGGTGTCCTGGACGTGATCCGCCGACTGCACCTGGACGACGCGGTCGACTCCGGCGGCGCGCAGCTCCGGGAGCAGCTCTTCGAGCGTGAACGCCCTGTTGATCGAGTCGGGCTCACCCGCGAGCCACCCGTAGTCGCCACGAGCGGGGTCCCACACGTGCTGGTGTGCATCGATGATCGGGGTTGTCATGGAAGCTTCTCCATTCAGTCGTCGCTGCCGCGCTTGTTGACGAGATAGACGTGCGTGAGCACGAGCACCGTGTCGCCGTCCTGGTTCACGACGCTGACGAGTTCGTCGACGTAACCGAAATCCTCGGGGCGCTTCTTATGATCCCGCTTCTCGGTGATCTCGGCCGTCACCGTGATCGTGTCGTCGATGAAGACCGGGGCAATGAAGCGCACGCGGTCGTACCCGTAGCTCATCGACTGCGGATTGATGTCTCCAGCCGTCTGCCCGACAGCGACAGACATGATGAGCGTGCCGTGTGCGATGCGCTTCTTGAACGGCTGCGTCGCGGCCCATTCCTTGTCCATGTGGTGGGGGAAAAAGTCTCCCGTCTGCCCCGCGTGTAGGACGATGTCAGCCTCGGTGATCGTGCGTCCGGTCGTGACGCGCCGCTCACCGACCTCGTAGTCCTCGAAGAATCGATCCATCGTGCGCATGTCAGTCCTCCACTAGCAGTTCTGCGGCGCCCTCGCGCAGGAGGCGGAACAGTTCACCATCACTGATGTCGCGGCGAAGCGCCTGATTCGTCCATACCGATGCCTGGTTCTGGAATGCCGGCCATCCGGCGAAGCGCGGGCGGATGCTCGCACCTTCGAGCGTCTGCCGCGTGCCGCGGAAGAAGTCGAGAGAGTCCTCGTTCAGTCGTTCGTCTTCCCACGCGGCGCCATACCCGGGCTGCCCGCCGTTGTCGTAATAGACGCCGCGCTGCACGTCAGGCGACGCGAGCCAGAGCGCGAACGCCCGACCCGCGTCGACGTCGCTCGCGGTCGCGGAGACCGCGATACCCGCGCCGCCGATCTGCGAACCGGCCACCCCAGCGGGGCCACGCGGGATGTCGATGAACTGCAGTCGGTGTCGACGGAATCCGGGGCGCGAGTAGTTCACGTACCCGTAGATGAGTGGCGCGTACGCGTACCGATCGGTTGCGCTCAGCTCTTCCGCGATGTCGATGGGGTTCTGCGCAAGGTTCGCCTCCGGCACGAGCTCGGCGAGTGCGTGCATGCGCTCCAGCGCGGCGCCGGCGAACTCCTCGTCGAGAAAGGACCCGGGGTCACTTGCCGGCGGCGCACCGGCATTGCCGGTCAACGTGACGAGGCTCGACAGCGCGTGAACGGGATGTGCGGGCCAGAGCACGCGACCCTCCCGGGCCAGCTCGAAGACGCCGTCCCAGTCACGCGGCGGCTCGGGGAGCAGATCCGGTCGATAGACCGCGACCTGCGCCGCCGAGTCGGTGGCGAGACCGTACTGGTGGCCGCGATACGCGTAGGTGTCGTGCGACGGGCCGACCGACTGCGACGCGAGCGCGGCGAGTTCGTCGTCGAATCCGTGCCCGTCGAGTGCGGCGAGCGCGCCCTTCTCGACCGCCTCCGGGATGTGCGGGTGGTCCATCACCAGGAGGTCGTAGTCGGCCGCCAGCTCTTCGATGGGCGCGCCCTCGAACGCGCTCAGCGGATGCTTCTGCCACGTCACGGTCACGCCGGTCTGCCGGGCGTACTCGGCCGACGCCGCGACGAGGCAGTCGTAGCCACGCGGGTGGTCCCACGTGATCCCGCGGAGCGTCGTCATGCCGAGGCCTCGTCCGACCAGCCGAACTCCTCGCGGAGCTCGGCGTCGTGCTGGCCGAGCTTGGGCGACGGTGTCGCGCTCACGAGGGGACGCCCGTCGACGCGGATCGGACTGCGTGTCGTCTTGAGCGACATCGACTGCCCGTCGCGCGTGAGTGCGGCATCGCGGTCGATGCTCTGCACCATGTCGATCGCGGAGAAGCCGTCGTGCGCGACGAGCTCCTCAAGTGTCAGCACGGGCGCGCACCAGACGTCGGCTGCGTCGAGGACACGGAGCCAGTGCTCCGTCGGCGCGGTCGCGAGGCGCGTCGCGAGCAGTTCTTCGGCGGCACTGCGCTTCGACCACGCATCTTCCTCCGTGTACGCGCGAAGTTCGTCGATCTCGAGCAGCTCCGCGAGTTTCGGAAGCGGGTTCATGGCCAGCGCAATGTGCCCGTCCGCCGTCGGGTACGTGCCGTACGGGGCGGCGAGGAACGCGTGCGCCGACTGCTCGCCGCCGCGACGGACGGTGATCGACGGGTCGTTCAGGTGCACGCTCAGCAGCTCGAACTGCAGATCGAGCATCGACTCGAGCAGGCTCGTCTCGACCAGCCCTCCGCGTCCCGTGCGGGCGCGACGGACGAGCAGCGCTGTGACCCCCTGCGCGATGTGGCAGCTCGTGAGGTGGTCGGCGATCGAGAGGCCCACCGGAACGGGGCCGTGCTCGCGGGATCCGTTGAGCCACGGCAGACCGGACATCGACTGCGCGAGGAGGTCCTGGCCCGGTCGGTCCTTCCACGGCCCCGTATTGCCGAAGCCGCTCGCACTCGCGTAGATGAGGCCAGGGTTGATCTCCTTCACGGTCTCGTAGTCGAGGCCGATGCGCTCCATCACGCCGGGTCGGAAGTTCTGCACGATCACGTCGGCATGGCGCACGAGGTCCTTCACGCGCTCCAGATCCGCCGGGTTCTTCAGGTCGGCTGTCATGCCTTCCTTGTTGCGGTTCATCGCGTGGAACGAGACCGTCTCCTCGTCGGCGACACTGCCTGCGAACGCGAGTGTGCGGCCGATGTCGCCGGATCCGGGTCGTTCAATTTTGATGACGCGGGCACCGAGGTCGGCCAGTCGCATCGCAGCGACAGGTCCCGCAAGGAACTGGCTGAAGTCGAGCACGAGGATCCCCTCGAGCGGTCGGTCGATGTCGTCCGGCATCTCTGCGTCTCCTCTTCGAGGTTCGTACGGGTGATTGCGAGCGTCGTGCGCAATCGATTGATCAATCATGTCTCTTCTCTCAGTTAAGGTCAACGCCGCGCGTCATGCGTACCCGAGCATGAGCGGCAACGTGGTGCTGATGGCCGGAAAGAACGTGATCAGGAGCAGGACAGCAAGCATCGGCACGTAGAACGGCACGACGCCCCGAATGATCGTGCTCACCTTGTAACCGGTCGTCGAGGACAGGACGAACAGCACCATGCCGACAGGAGGCGTGAGCAAGCCGAGCAACAGGTTGAAGATCACGATGGCCGCGAAGTGGAACGGGTGCACGCCGAACGTCTCGGCCACCGGCGCGAGGACGGGTACGAGAATGAGGATCGCCGACGTCGATTCGAGGAGCGCCCCGACGATCAACAGGAGGACGTTCACGATAATGAGGAACACGACGGTATACGTCGTGATGCCGAGGAGAGCGTCCGCGGCGGCTTGTGGGGCGCGCTCACGCGCCAACACCCACCCGAACAATGCCGCCGTTGCGACGATCAACAGGACGGATCCAGACGTCTGCGCCGTCTGCACCAGGCTCTTGATGACACTCTTCCATGTGAATTTCCGGTAGACGATCGACAGGGTGAGCACATAGACGACGCCGAGGCCTGCCGCCTCCGTTGGCGTCGCCATGCCAAGCAGGATGCTTCCGAGAATGACGACTGCGGCACCGGCAGGCGGCAGCGCACCCAGGAGCGATCGCATCCGCTCGCCCCATCCCGTGCGCTCGCCGCGGAGGTCGTCCCGCTTGCGCAGCCGCCACCACACCGTGATGCACAGCGCCACGATGAGCAGCAGCGCCGGAACCAGACCGACGAGGAAGAGCGCGCCGACCGAGAGCCCCGCCGTGACGGCGTACACAATTGCAGCGATCGACGGCGGGATGATCGGCGCGACGAGGCTCGATGCACCTGTGAGCCCGACGCTGAATCCGGCGGGGTAGCCGCGCTTGACCATCTGGGGCACCTGCATGCGCCCCATTGCCGCAGCATCGGCGATCGCCGCACCGCTCATCCACGAGAAGCCGAAGCTCGTCGCGATGTTGACGTACCCGAGGCTGCCGCGGAAGTGTCCCAGGAAGGCGACGGCCGCCGCGTACATTCGGTCGGTGATGCCAGAGTCGTTCGCGAGATTTCCGAGCAGGATGAAAAGCGGCACCGCGAGGATCGGGAAGCTGTTCACGCCCGAAAGCGTCTGCTGCATGGCGACGTCCATCGATACGCCTGGCGTCACGGCGATGTAGACCATCGACGGCACCAGGAGAGCGATCGCGACAGGCACGCGGACGGCGAGCAGGACGAGGACCCCGACGACCATCAGGATGAGCGTCATCAGAGCCCTTCCTTCTCGAGGTTGTCCATGCCGCCGGGGATGCTCTCCGGGTCGGTGATGTTCTGCACGATGTTCCCGATGCCATGCAGCGCGATGAGTGCGAAGCCGACGACACCTGCCGCGTACACGACCGGCATGGGCAGAGATGTCGCCGGCGCGGACAGAGCCGCCGTGTCACGCATGAGCGTGACGCCTGCGACCGTGAGGACCGCAGCGCCAGCCACGACGATGAGCGTGGCAATCGTGTCGACGACGGCGGTAGCGCGCCTCCCCAACTTGGCCACGACGATGTCCACTGAGACGTGCAAACGCTCGGACATCACGTAGGCGGCGGCGATGAGCGTCATCCAGATGAGGAGAAACCTCGCGGCTTCTTCCGTCCATGGGATCGGGGAACTGAAGACGTAGCGGCTCACCACCTGCACGATCACAGCAACGAGCAACGCGACGATCAGCACACACGCGAGAGCCTTCTCAACGAGAGCGATCGTGCGCAGAGCGCGTTGCATCACTTCTGCGATTCCACGATGTCGGTGTAGAGCTCACCGAACGAGACCTGCTCGGGAAGCGCAGAGCGGACGGCTTCGGCGAAGGCGTCGGTATTCACGTCCTCGATCACCTCGACCGTACCCTCGTCCGCCCAGGTCGCGACGATCTGCTCTTCGTCTTCGACGATGCACTCCTGTGCGGCAGCCGAACCGGCCACGAGCGCAGCGTCCCACGCGGCACGCTCGTCATCGGAGAACGATGCGAGCACGTCCTCGCTCGTGACGACGTTCGACGCCTGCACGATGTGGCCGGTCAGGCTCACATAATCCTGAACCTCCGCGAATCCGAGCGACTCGAAACTGGGGATCGGTGCTTCCTGGCCATCGATCGCCCCCTGCTGGAGCCCGGTATACACCTCGTCGAGCACCATCGGCGTCGCAGTTCCGCCCATCTCCTCGACTCCGAGGATGTACAGTGGCGCGTCCGGCGTCCGGAGCTTAATGCCCGCGAGGTCGGACGGTTCCCGGACCGGCTTGTTCGCCGAGACATGCCGGGTACCGAAGTACCAGCTGGACTCGACGGCGAGGCCGGATTTCTCGCGCAAGCCCTCCCACACAGCCTGGATCGCGTCGGAGTCCTTGTTCGCGAGGAAGCTGTCGACGTCGTCGAAGAGATACGGTGCGTCGAGAACCGCCGCGTCCTCGTACCAGGTGCCAAGGAAGGCGGCGCCGGCCATCGCGACGTCGAGACTGCCGGAAGCAACCTGCTCGAGGACTTCTGCCTCGCTTCCGAGCTGCGCAGAAGGATATGACTCGATCTGGATACCGGAACCGGACAGCGCATCCTGCACCGCGGGGATCGCGCATCGCTCGAACGCGTGCGTCGGCTCGTAGACGTGCGCGAAGCGCAGCACGCGCGCGTCCGCGTCGGCACCCGAGGTGTCGCCCGCCGGTGCATCGTCACGCTCGACCTGGCCACCGACGCAGGCAGTGAGGGCGAGCAACGCCACTCCGCCGAGCGCAACCGCACTGATTCCACGATGAGGGGACATAAGCGTTCTCCTTCGAACCGATCGTTGCTCAAACGTTTGCTCATCCTAGTATGCACACTCGACCAGCCGATCACAAGCGACAGTCCCGCTACCGCAGCGGCACTGTCGACTCGCGCACAATGAGGCGCGGTGGCGGGTCATCGACGCGGATGTTCGATGGCTCCTCGCCGAGGATCCTGCGGTGCACCTCGTCGAACGCGCGCCGCCCGAGCTCGTACGACGGCATCGTGACGGTGGTGAGCGGCGGCCACGTGTTGGCGGCGGTCCACGAGTCGTGGAGTGCGACGACCGCCAGGTCGCGCGGCACCTGCACCCCCGCCTTTCGCGCATACGCGAGCAGGCCGACCGCGGCGTTGACGTTGGCGACGAAGATCGCGGTCGGACGCGGCGTGGCCGCGAGCAGCTGTGCGGCCGCGCGCTCGCCGTCACTCGGTGTGTAGCCGTAGGCCGTCACGAGCGCCTCATCGACCGTGATCCCGGCCGCGCCCATTGCAGCACGAAACCCGCGCGCGCGCCGCTCGGCCGTGTAACTCTCAGAGATGCCGTTCGCGAACGCGATCCGCTCATGCCCGAGATCGATGAGGTGGCGAGTGGCGACGCGCGCGCCCACCTCGTCCGGCATCGTCGCGGATCCCGGCTCATCCTCACCGACGGAGTTCAGACGGATCACCGGGCGCGAGTTAGCAAAACCGCCGAGCGATTCCAGCGGGAGCGGCTTGTCGCCCGGCTGCAGGAGCAGCGCGTCGACGCGGCCCTCGCCGAGCAGCTTGTGCGCCCGTTCACCGCCGGGCTCGATGTCCTCCGTGCGCCCCATGAGCACGAGGTAGTCCTGGTCGATCGCCGCATCCTCGACCCCGCGCACGAGCTCGACGAAGAGCGCGTTCATGAGGTCGGGCACGATGAGTGCGACGACGTTCGAGCGCGCCGAGCGGAGCGCCCGCCCAGCCGAGTTCGGGCGATAGCCGAGGTCGCGCGCGGCGCGACGGATCCGATCACGAGTCTCCTCGCTCACGCGAGTTTCCGGCGCGTTGCTCAACACCCGTGACACCGCGGAGACAGAAACACCGGCGCGCGCAGCGACGTCGCTCAGGGTGGCCATGCGCCGATCCTAGCGACGCGAGCGCGGCCGACTGGACAGGAAGGCCTCACCCCGCGGCGCGGGAGCGCGGTGCGATCACGACGTTGACGCCGCTCTGCCGGAGATCTGCGACGTGGCGCTTGTCGGTGGCGGCGTCGACGATGACGGCGTCGAAGTCGGCGAGTGGCTGCATCGCGTGCAGCGCGCGCTTGTCGAACTTCGTGTGGTCGGCGAGCAGGATCCGCTTGCTTGCGGCATCGAACATCGCTCGCTTCACATCAACGGTCTCCATCGTCTGATGGAACGCGACGCCGTCCGTGATCGCCGAGGTAGACATGACGAGCACGTCGGCGCGCAGGCCGGCGATCGCCGCGGTGGTGATCCGGCCCATGTATGCGCTGCACCAGTTGTAGTACTGACCGCCGAGGCCGAGCAGCGTGATGCCGGTCACCGAGCGCAGCTCATTCATCACCGTGAGCGTGTTCGTGATCACGGTGAGCGGACGCTTCTCGTGCAGGTGCGGCACGAGATGGAGGGTCGTCGTCGAGTCGTCGAGCATGATCGCCTGGCCCGGCTCGATGAAGTCGAGCGCGGCCGCGGCGAGCGCGCGCTTCGCCGGCAGCTCGCGGCTCGCGCGGTAGACATCGCTCGATTCGACGAGCACCGTCGACAGCGCCGTGGCGACGCCGCGGTTCTTTCGCAGCAGCCCGCGCGACTCGAGCTCGTCGAGATCCCGGTGCACCGTCATCGTGCTGATCTCGAAGCGCTCGGCGAGCTCGGTGATCCGAATCGACCCCGCGGTCATGACGGCTTCCGTGATGGCGTTGCGCCGGTCGGTCTGTCGCTCCTGTCGCGACGCCCCGGTCTCGGGCGCCATCGCCTCGTCCGCTGCTGTCATCGTCCCTCCGGTCGTCAGTGTGGGCGTCCCGTGCCCGGCGGCGATGAGGCGATACGATGACCGCCTCATCGCGCCCGACACGGGACGCCGGTGGTGTCACTCCTCGTAGACGAAGGGCGACACCATGTTGTCGACGTTATCGGGCGTGATCAGGATGCAATCGATCGCCTGCTTCTCCGTCTCGGGCGCCTCACCCGTCGTGATGAACTCGTCGGCCATCTCGACCGCGAGCTCGGAGAACTGCGCGACCGGCTGCAGCACCGTGTACGCCATCTCACCGTTCTTCACGGCTTCGACCGCGTCCGGGGCGCCGTCGAAGCCGCCGACGACGACACCGTCGAGCTTGCCGGCCTCCTTGAGCGCCGCGATCGCGCCGAGCGCCATCTCGTCGTTGCCCGCGAGCACGCCAGCGATGTCAGGGTTGGCCTGCATGAGCGCCTGCGCCTTGTTGTGGCCCTCCGTGCGGTCCCAATTGGCGACCTCCTGGCCGACCTTCTCGAGCTCGGGGTACTGCGAGATCACGGTCTCGAAGCCGTTCGAGCGGGTCTGCGCGTTGTTGTCGCTCGGTGCGCCGAAGAGCTCGACGTAGGTACCCGACTCCTCCATCTGCTTGACGTACTCCTGCGCGCCGAGGGCCGCGCCCTGGGCGTTGTTCGAGACGAGCTGCGCCTTCGCGATGCCCGACTCGTTGATCTCGGCGTTCACGAGGAACACCGGGATCCCGGCCTCGTCGGCCTTCTTGACCGCGCCGACCGAACCATCAGCGTTGGCGGGGTCGAGGATGATCGCCACCGAGTCGTTCGCGATCGCGGTGTCGATCAGCGTGTTCTCGGTGTTCGTGTCGCCCTCGTGAGCGCCGACGGTGGCCTCGTAGCCGAGCTCTTCCGCCTTGGCCGACGCGAGGTCGCCCTCGGTCTTCCAGTACGGGTTGGCCGGGTCGTTGACGATGATCGTGATGAGGCCACCGGCCTCGCCGCCGCCGTTCGACTCGTCGCCGCCGCCCTCAGCCGGGGCTTCGGATCCACCGGATCCGCACGCCGTCAGCGCGAAAGCGAGGGCACCCGCCGCGAGGAGGGCACCGAGTGTCTTCTTACGCAACATGTGATGTGTCCTTTCTTGATGTTCCAGCAACGTTCATCGGTGCCGGATGCGCCGCTCAGGACTCCGCAGAGCCCGTCCCGGTCGCCTGACCGGTCACGGCGGGGTCTTTCTCGTTCTTGTCCCGACGGCTCTTGGTCGATCCGGGACGGCTGCGACGCCCGTACTGCAACGTGTTCAGGAGCACCGCGACGACGATCACCGCACCCATGAAGACCATCTGCCAGTAGGCCGAGACGCCCACGATCACGAGGCCGTCCGCGAGGAAGCCGATCACGAACGCGCCGAGGAGCGTGCCGCGCACATTGCCACGACCGCCGGTGAGGGCGGCGCCGCCAATGACGACCGTCGCGATCGCCGTCAGCTCGTAGGTGTTGCCCGCGTTCGGGTCGGCACTCGTGAGGGTGGAGGCGAGCACAAGGCCGGCGATCGCGGCGCACAGTCCCGAGACGACGTACACCCAGATCTTGACGCGGGTCGTCGGCACGCCGCTCAGCTCGGCGGCACGCTCGTTGCCACCCGACGCGTACAGCCAGCGACCGAACTTCGAGCGACTCAGCACGACGCCGAGCACGATCGCCACGATGATCATCACGATCACGCCGACCGGCACACCGAAGATGCGGTTGAACCCGAGCCACTCGAACCCGGTGTTGCCGAGCTCCTCGCGTCCCGAGAGGTTGTTGATCGTCAGGCCGCCGGTCATGAGCAGCGCGAGGCCGCGCACGACGTAGAGCATGCCGAGCGTCGCCACGAATGGCGCGATCTTGAATTTCGCCACGAGGATCCCGTTGACCAACCCGGCGAGCGCTCCAACTCCGCAGGCGATCAGCACCGTGACCGGCACGCTCGGGTAGATGGTCACCCCGAACAGATCGAGGGGAACCCCTCGCAGCATGAAGCCGGCGATCACCGCCGAGAAGGCGAGGGTCGACCCCACCGACAGGTCGATGCCGCCGTTGAGGATCACGAGAAGCATCCCGAGCCCGAGCAGCGCGTAGATCGCCACGTGGCTCGTCATGATGAGGAGGTTGTTCCACGTCAGGTAGTTCGGCGAGATGAGCGAGAACACCACGATGATCAGGACCAGCGCGAGGAACGCGCGACCCTCGAGCAGCAGCTTCGTGATGGAGAACTTCTTCCGGTTCTCGAGAATGGCACTGGTTGTCGTCGTCATTGTCTTTTCCGTCCGAAGGTCAGGCCTCGCCCGAGGCGGCCATGATCATGTCCTTGGTTGCGTCCGGCCCGAACTCTGCCGAGATCTGCCCGCGACTCATCACGATGATGCGGTGCGCGATGCTGAGGCATTCGCCGACCTCGCTCGTCGTGTAGACGACGCCGACGCCGCGGCGCGCGCGCTCCGACAGCAGCCGGAACACCTCCGCCTTCGCGCCGACGTCGATGCCGCGACTCGGTTCGTCGAGCAGGATGAGCCGGGGATCCGTCGCGACGATCTTGCCGATCACGACCTTCTGCTGGTTTCCGCCCGACAGGCCGCCGATGTTGAGGTCGGGACCGGGGGTCTTGACCGTGACGGCGTCGATGAGCTCCTTCGCCCGCGCCCGCTCCTTGCGCGGAGAGAGGCTTCCGCGCGTCATCGAGTCGTCGAGACTCGCGAGCGTGAGGTTCCGACCCACCGAGAACGTCTGCACGAGCCCGTCGCGCTGCCGGTCCTCCGGCACGAGGCCGACGCCGTGCTCGATCCGTTCTGCGATCGAGTCGCCGAGGATCGAACGTCCGTCGAGCAGGATCTCGCCCCGCTCGACACGACCGCGGCCGGCGATCGTCTCAAGCAGCTCCGTGCGGCCGGCGCCCATGAGTCCGTAGATGCAGACGATCTCGCCCGCGCGCACCTCGAGGTCGAGGTCCTTCACGACCGCGCGCTCAGGGTTGTCGGGATCGAGCACGGTCACGCCGTCGACGGTCAGCACCGGATCGCCGAACTCGTACCCCTCGGGCGGCGAGCCGAGATCGAAGTTGTCGCCGACCATGTTGCGCACGATCCACGCGAGGTCGATGTCCTCTCGCTCGGCGCGCGCCGTCATGGATCCGTCGCGCAGCACGACCGCGTGGTCGGTGATCTCGAGCGCCTCTTCGAGGTGGTGAGAGATGTAGACGATGGCGACGCCGCGCGCGAGCAGTTCCCGGATGATCCCGAACAGGGTCTCGACCTCGGCCGCGGCGAGCGCGGACGTCGGCTCATCCATGATGAGGATGCGCGAGTTCACCGAGAGCGCACGCGCGATCTCGATGATCTGCTGCTGCCCGACGCGGAGGTCCGAGACGTACGTGTCGGGTTCGATCGCGAGGTTCATCTCCTGCAGAAGCGCACGCGTCTGACGCGCCTCCTCCGCATAGTCGACGCCGCCGAACGGCCGCATGATCTCGCGACCCATGAAGATGTTGTCCCGCACCGTGAGGTTCGGCGCGAGGCTGAGCTCCTGGTGAATGATCGAGATGCCGTGTTCGGCGGCCTCGATCGTCGACGAGAACGCGACCGGCTCGCCGCCGAGCAGGATCTCACCGGACGTGGGCTGCTCGACACCGGAGAGAATCTTCATGAGCGTCGACTTGCCAGCGCCGTTCTCACCGAACAGCGTGGTGACGGTGCCCGAGCGGATCGAGAAGTTCACGCCCTTGAGCGCACGCGTGCCGCCGTAGTTCTTGACGATGTCGCGCGCTTCGAGGACGACCTCATCGGTAGCCATACTCACCCCACCTCGAGCTCAACCGGCGTGAGAAGCCACGCCTGCGGGTTGATGAGCGTGAAGGCGCCCGTGATCGTGGCGGTCTTGCCCTCGAGGTTCTCGGTGTCGATGCCCTCGAGCACCGCGACCTTCATCTCGTTGTTGAGCGCCGCCGCCGCGTTCTGGTAGTCGATCTGGTTGGTGAACTCACCGAAGGTGATCTCGCCGGAGGCGTCACGCAGCTCGGTGCCGTTGATGGCCGGGCCGGTCTGGACGCGCACTGTGAGGTCGTCGCCGAGCCCCTCGACCTGCAGGTCGTAGATGCCGGAGGATGCTTCGCCGAAGGTGCCCGTCACCGTGACGCTGAAGACGGGGCCGCCCGAGCTCTCGACCGCGTACTCGCCGACGGCCGCCTCCTGGTCGTCGGCGATGGCCGCCGCGAGCGTCTCGGCGTCGGCCGCGCGCTCCACGACCGCTTCCTGTACGGCCGGGAAGTTCTCGGCGCCGTAGGTCTCGGCGTTGAATCCCTCTTCGGCGCCCGGCAGCTCCGCACCGTACGGAACGACGCGGGTGCCGATCGCGACGAACGCGATCGCCGCGACGATCACGGCCGCGAGGATCCCCCGCTTCGCGCCCTTGCCGAGACCTTTGCGCCTCGCAGGCGCCGCGACGCCGCTCACAGAAGCACCCGCGACTCGGTGTCGTTCGGGCGGATCTGCAGCTTGCGGCCCTCGCCGCGGCGGAACATCTCGAGCGCCTCGGCGTAGTCGTCGAGCGTGAACGAGTGGCTGATCATCGCCCGCGCGTTGATCGCACCGGCCTCGAACATCTCGACCGCACGACCGAACGAGTTGAGGACCGCCATCGTGCCGACGATCGAGATCTCGTCACGGTAGATGCGGAACGGCGAGAACTGCGCCGTCTTGTCGGCGGGGGCGACGCCGAAGTCCTGGAAGTACCCGGCCGGCTTGACGCGGGTGAGCCCGTCTTCGATCGCGCGGATGTTTCCGGTGCAGTCGATCACGACGTCCCACTTGTCGCGGTCGGCGTCATCGGCGTTCGTGTAGCGCAGCTCGATGCCGCACTCGGCCGCCGTCGTGAGCCGGTCCGCGTTGAGGTCGACGATCGTCACGGTCGCCGCTCCCGCGCGGTGGGCGAGCTGCGCCATGAGCAGGCCCATGGTGCCGGCGCCGTAGACGAGAACGTGATCGCCCATGCGGCGCGGCAGCACGTCCCAGCCGCGGATCGCGCAGGCGAGCGGCTCGATGAGTGCTGCCTCGAAGATGTCCGTCTCGGGCTGCAGGCGGAAGACGTTCGTCGAGGGCGCCGTGAAGAACTGCTGCGCGGCACCGTCGGATGCGACGACGCCGAGGCCGTTCCACTTCGGACACAGGTTCTGGTGTCCGTTGAGGCACTGCTCGCACTCGCCGCACGTGGTGCTCGGGTTCACCGCCACCTTGTCGCCGACCCGGAAGTCGAAGACGCCGTCGTTGACGCCCTCGCCGAGCTCCACGATCGTCCCCGTCGCCTCGTGACCGGGCACGAGGGGGAAGACCGTTCCTTCGAACTCGCCGTCGAAGACGTGCGTGTCCGTGCCGCAGATCCCGACCGCGGCGGTCTCGATGAGGATCTCCTTGTAGCCGGGTGTGGGTCTCGACCGTTCTTCGAGGGCAAGCACTCCCTGATCTTGAAAAGCGACTGCACGCATCATTGCTCCGTTCGCGTCGGGCGCGGGGCTCGCATCGCCCCGCCTCTCTGGCGGTCATCCGACCGGGGTCGGGTCTTCGGGTACCCGGTCCATGGTGGGAGACCCTGCGACAGTGTTAGGTTTGGGTAGCTTAGAACATGGGTTACGTTAGATTCAACGTCAACATCGTGACACATTCCGGCGGGCCAAGGGAACCAGCATCGAAGGAGATGAGCGCGTGAACGAGACAGAAGCCTTGCGTGACAAGGGATCCGCGGCGATTCCCGACACGCAGCGCGCCGCCGAGCTGCACGGTGCGCGCGATGTGAGAATCGCGACGCGCCCTGTCCCGAGCCCTGCCCCGGACGAGGTCCTGGTCCGGGTCACCGCTGTCGGCGTGTGCGGCAGTGACGTGCACTTCTATCAGGACGGTCACCTGGGCGACTGGCAGGTCGAGGAGCCTCTCGTCCTCGGTCACGAAGCCGGCGGTGCCATCGTCTCCGTGGGTGCGGACGTCGACCCCGGGCGCATCGGCGAGCGCGTCTCGATCGAGCCGCAGCACCCGTCCACGACGTCTCGCGAAACGCTGCGCGGCGCGTACAACCTCGACCCCGACATGCGCTTCTACGCGGTCCCGGGCACCGATGGCGCCTTCCAGGAGTACGTCACGATCCAGAGCCATTTCGCCTTCGCGATTCCGGACAGCGTCAGCGACGAGGCGGCCGCCCTCATGGAGCCGCTCTCGGTCGCCATCGCCACCGCGCGCAAGGCCGGGATCCAGCCGGGCGACCGCGTGCTCATCGCGGGCGCGGGCCCGATCGGCATCGTCACCGCGCAGGTCGCGCGGGCGTTCGGCGCGGCGGACGTGATCATCTCGGACATCGCGGAAGCACGGCGCAAGTCGGCGCTCACCTTCGGCGCGACGGCGGCCATCGACCCCGCTGCCGGCGGGCTCGATGAGATCGCCGGCACGGTCGACGCGTTCATCGACGCCTCGGGCGCGGCACCGGCCGTCAAGAGCGGGATCCTCACGGTGCGCCCCGGGGGTCGCGTCGTGCTCGTCGGCATGGGCCTGGACGAACTGCCGCTGCCCATCTCGCGCATCCAGAACCTCGAGCTCGTCGTCACCGGCGTCTTCCGCTACGCCAACACGTGGCCGACCGCGATCTCGCTCGTCGCCGACGGCCGCGTCGATCTCGACCGCATGGTGACCGGCCGCTTCGGTCTGGACCGTGTCACGGACGCCCTCGAGTCGACGGCGAATCCCGCCACGATCAAGTCGGTGGTGACACCGGCGGCCGCAGACGACGCGCCGGAGTCACCGTGAACGTCACTCTGCTGCTCGCCGGAGCGCGCCGTTCATTCCGACGCCACCCGCGTGAGACGCTCCGAGGCGGTGACCATGTGAACGGCCATCGCGGACGCCGCCGCATCCGCGTCCCCCGCATCGAGCGCCTCGAGAACGGCCTCGTGCTCGCGCGCGGCCGTTTCGGCGTCGGCGCGAGAATGCACGGCACGGTCGGAGTACACGTGAAGCAGCGATCGCACGACGTGCAGGAGATCGTCGAGCGTCTGATTTCCCGCAAGGTCGGCGAGGCCGAGGTGGAACGCCCGATCCGCACGTGCGAAATCGTCGAGGTTCTCACCGACGTCACGCATGCGCTTGACGTGGTCGTGCAACAGCGCACACCCCTTCTCATCCGCTCTCGTCGCGGCAAGGCGGGCGACGTAAATCTCGAGACCCGACCGGAGCTCGAGCAGTTCGCCAGTATTGCGGTCGCCGATCAGCAGGCCCCACTTCAAGGTCTGCGGCAACAGGTCACTGGCCTTTCCCCGCAAAAAGGTTCCCGAACCCGGTCGGACGTGCACGATGCCGAGGATCTCCAGCGCCGCAAGCGCTTCCCGTACGGCCGACCGGCCGACGTCGAGCGAAGCCGCGAGGTGGCGTTCCGAGGGCAGTCGCGTTCCCGGCTCGATGGACCCCCCGGTGAACAGATCGAGCAGACGTCGGGCGACTTCACTCACCGGTGTGCCGCTCGGAAGCGTTCCGAGGGCATCGACGATCTGATCCGACGACGACGAACCAGTGGTCATCTGTCACCTCTCTCTGGAAACCGCGCCCGCAGAATCGAGCCGAGGTCCAGCATATGCGCGCCCATCTCACGAACCACGACGAAGGAGCGACGGTGAACACCTGTAGACACCCGCACGAGACCATCGAGCGTCGCGACGCCGGCAGCTTGATATTGGTCAACCGGTTTGCCAGACTAGACGCGGCACGACGTCTCGGCGATACAGAACGGACGAACCGATCATGACCCGCCTCTGGAACGACCCCGCCGACTTCGTCGACGAGATGATCGACGGCTTCGTCGCCGCGAACACGCGCTATGTGCGGCGCGTGTCCGGCGGCGTCGCCCGCTCCACGAAGACGCCCGACGGCCAGGTCGCCGTCGTCATCGGCGGCGGCAGCGGCCACTACCCCGCTTTCGGCGGGCTCGTCGGCCCTGGCCTCGCGCACGGCGCCGCGATGGGGAACCTCTTCGCGTCGCCGTCGATGCAGCAGGTGTTCTCCGTCGCGAAGGCGGCCGAGAATGGCGGTGGCGTCTTCCTCAGCTACGGCAACTACGCCGGGGACGTGCTCAACTTCGACGCCGCGCAGGAGCAGTTGCGCGAAGCCGGGATCCCGTGTCAGACCGTGACCGTCACCGACGACGTCTCGAGTGCTGCCGCGGAGGAGAAGCACAAGCGCCGCGGCATCGCGGGTGACCTCACCGTGTTCCGGATCGCGGGTGCAGCCGCCGAGCGCGGAGCGTCGCTCGACGAAGTGGTGCGACTCGCGCGGCACGCGAACGAGCGCACGCGCTCGTTCGGCGTCGCGTTCTCCGGCTGCACCCTGCCCGGCGCGCCCGAGCCGCTGTTCGAGGTCGAGCCCGGTCGCATGGCCGTCGGCCTCGGAATTCATGGCGAGCCCGGGCTGCGTGACGAGGACATCCCGTCCGCCGACGGCCTCGCCGAGATGCTCGTCGAGCGCCTCCTCGAAGAGCTGCCGGACGGGGTCGACGAGGCGCGCGGCGCGCGCGTGATCCCGATCCTCAACGGCCTCGGATCCCTGAAGTACGAGGAGATGTTCGTCGTCTACCGCCGCATCGCGCAGCTGCTCGAGGCCGCGGGCGTCGAGGCCGTCGATCCGCACGTCGGCGAGTACTGCACGAGCTTCGACATGGCGGGCACCTCGCTCACGCTGCTCTGGCTCGACGACGAGCTCGAGGAGCTCTGGGAGACGGGGGTCGACACCCCCGCGTATCGGCGCGGATCCGTCGATCACGCCGGCGAACTCATTGCCGAGGACGACGTCGACGCCGCCGCGGACGAGATCGGGTCCGCCGACGCCGACGGTCGTGCCGTCGCCGCGGCCATCGTGCGTCTCTTCGATGTCGCACAGGAGACGATCGACACCCACGTCGACGAGCTGGGGCGCCTCGATCAGGTCGCGGGCGACGGCGACCACGGCATCGGCATGCAGCGCGGTGTGCACGCGGCCCGCAATGCCGCGCACGACGCTAAGGAGCGAGGCGCGGGCGCGGCGACGACGCTCGCGCGCGCGGCTGACGCGTGGTCGGATCGCGCGGGCGGTACCTCGGGCGCGATCTGGGGCGCGATCCTCGCCACCGTCTCGAAGCACCTCGCGGACGACGGAACCCCGGACGCCGACGCCCTCGCGGCTGGCGTCTCCGCGGCCTCCGAACGCGTCGGAACGTTCGGCGCCGTCCCCGGCGACAAGACGCTTGTCGACGCACTCGTCCCGCTCGCCGAGACGTTCGCGGCGCGCATCGCCGCCGACGACAGCGTGGGCGACGCGTGGCAGGCCGCCGCAGACGCGGCGACCGCCGCCGCGACCGAGACGGCCGACATGCTCCCGAAGATGGGCCGCGCCCGCGCGCACCACGAGAAGGCGCTCGGCACCCCGGATCCGGGAGCGCATTCGCTCGCGCTCCTCGCGCAGGCACTCCTCACCCTCACCGATGGAAAGTAGGAACGATCATGGCTGACAAGCTCCGCATCATCGTCGGCGGCGACGACGCCGGCTTCGGGTACAAGGAAACGCTCAAGAAGGACCTCGAGGCCAGCGACCTCGTCGAGAGCGTCGTCGACGTCGGCGTCTCCGAAGACGGCCACACTCCCTATCCCAAGGTCGCGATCGAGGCTGCCGAGAGGATCGCCCGCGGCGAGGCCGACCGCGCGCTGCTGATCTGCGGCACCGGCCTGGGCGTCGCGATCTCCGCGAACAAGGTCGCCGGGATCCGCGCCGTCACCGCGCACGACAGCTACTCGGTCGAGCGGTCGGTCCTCTCGAACAACGCGCAGGTGCTCTGCATGGGTCAGCGCGTCGTGGGTATCGAACTCGCGCGCCGTCTCACGAAGGAGTGGCTGACCTACCACTTCGACGAGTCGTCGGCATCGGCGAAGAAGGTCGCCGTCCTGAACGAGTACGAAACCACCGGGTCCTGCTAGTGCGCCCGGCGGCCCCCGTGATCGGCGTGAGCCTGAAGATGTACTTCGGGCACGCGCCGGCGCGCGCGTGGTTCGACGAGGTCGCCGCGCGCGTCCGCGTGCACGACGCGGTCATGGACGGAGCCGTGGAGCTGTTCATCACGCCCACGTATCTGCAGGTGCTGCCCGCCCTCGAGGCGTTCCGCGGGACGCCGGTGCGGATCGGCACGCAGAACGTCGCCGCAGCGCAGGAGGGCGCGTTCACGGGCGAGGTCTCGGCCGGCGAGCTCGCCGAGGTCGGCGCGACGCTCGCCGAGATCGGGCATGCGGAACGACGCCGGCTCTTCGGCGAGACAGACCGCGACGTCGCCGCGAAGACGCGCGTCTGCCTCGCGAACGGGATCACGCCGCTGCTGTGCATCGGCGAGGAGCGGGAACAGGATCCGAATGCCGCAGCCGACATCGCCCTCGGCCAGCTGCGCGCGGCTCTCGCGGACGCGGAGCCCGGATCCGTCATCGTCGCATACGAGCCCATCTGGGCGATCGGCGCGTCGCAGCCGGCCGGCGACGATCACGTGCGCACGGTCGTCCGCGCCCTACGCGACGAGCTCGAGAGCGACCCCGCACGCGAGGGATCCTCGATCATCTACGGCGGAGCCGCGGGTCCGGGGCTGCTCACAGGACTCGCCGACGACGTCGACGGCGTCTTCCTCGGCCGCTTCGCGCACGATCCCGACGCGCTCGTGTCGGTGCTCGACGAGGCCGCCGAGCTCGCGCGGAGGCCCGCGGCGTGATCGGTCTCGGCACGTACGCATACTTCTGGCAGCACGCGGAGGGGCTCACGCTCGCGCAGGCGTTCGACGACGCGCATGCGCAGGGCGTCGAGCTGTTCCAGATCTGCGACTATGCGCCGCTCGAGTCGATGAGCGACCGAGAGCTGGCGGATGCGGCGCACGCCGCCCGCGAGAACGGGCTGACGATCGAGCTCGGCACCAAGGGCATCGAGCCGGAGCGTCTCTTCCGGTTCCTCCGGCTCGCCGAGGCGTTCGACGCGCGCCTCGTGCGCAGCATGATCCACGGCCCCGATTCGACGCCGAACATCGCGGACGCCCCCGCGATGCTCGCCCCGACCGTCGACGCCTACGCCGCGTCGGGCATCACGCTCGCCCTGGAGACCTACGAACAGGTGGCCACCGCGGACCTCGTCGGAGTGGTCGAAGCGGTCGGCAGCGACGCGCTCGGCATCTGTCTGGATCCGGCGAACGTCGTCGCCAGGCTCGAGCAGCCGACCGACTGCATCGCGCTCGCGGCACCGCACGTGAAGAACGTGCACGTGAAGGACTTCGCGTTCGCCCGGCAGGACGGCTGGGTGGGCTTCACCTACAGCGGCGTCCGGATGGGATCCGGGCTGCACGACTACGCGCACCTCCTCGACGTGGTGCGCCCGCGCGAACGCGGCATCAACGAGATCGTCGAGCACTGGCTTCCGTGGCAGGGCGACGCCACCACCACGATCCGAACCGAGCGGGACTGGACCCGCGCCACCCTGGAACACCTGAGGAGCACTCCATGAGCGAGACGTACAGCATCGCCGTTATCGGCGCCGGCGGAAAGATGGGCATGCGCGTGTCCAACAACCTCGTGCAGACCGACCACGACGTCCGCTACGTCGAGAACTCGCCCGCGGGCCAGGAGCGCACGCGCGAGGCGGGCCGCGAGCTGACGGATGGTCCGACCGCGGTCGCCGATGCCGACATCATTGTGCTCGCGGTCCCGGATCTCGCGCTCGCCGCCGTCACCGCCGAGTACGTTCCGCAGCTGAAGTCGGGCGCGACCTGCCTGACGCTCGACCCGGCCGCCGCGTACGCCGGCCTGCTGACGACGCGCGACGACGTGATCCAGGCCGTCGCGCACCCGTGCCACCCGTCCGTCTTCCTCGAGCGCACCACGAAGGAGGAGTGGGCCGACACGTTCGGCGGGATCGCGGCCCCGCAGGATGCCGTCGCTGCGATCGAGAGCGACGATGAGGCGAAGAAGAAGATCGTCGAGACGACCGTGCGCGCGATCTACGCGCCGGTCATCGACGTGCACTGGGTCACGATCAAGCAGCTCGCGCAGCTCGAGCCGACGCTCGTCGAGACGATCGCCTGCATGATCGGCGAACTGCTCAACGAGGCCCTCGACGAGGCGATCCACACGATGGGCGTGCCCGAGGCCGCCGCGCGCAGCATCCTGTATGGCCACACGCAAGTGGCGCTCGCCAACGGCCTGCGCGGTGACAACCCCTTCAGCGATGCCTGCCTGATCGCGATGAAGTACGGGCGAGAGGCGATCATCAAGGACGACTGGAAGAAGATCTTCCGCGACGACGAGCTCGACAAGAACCTCGCGCAGATGCTGCACCTCGACAAGATCGAGCGCTGAGCGGATCGCCGTTCCGAAGGAGGAAGCACCCATGACACGTCTCGAGGGAAAGACCGCGCTCATCACGGGCGCCGCGAGCGGCATCGGTCTCGCGGTCGCGACACGGCTCGCGACTGACGGCGCGCGCGTCGTCATCGCCGACCGCGACACGTCCGCCGCCCGCGCAGCGGCCGAAGGGATCCGCGCACAGCTCGCGACAGAGGACGAGATCGCGCGCGCCGTCACCGTCGACATCTCCGACGAGGATCAGGTGGCGGCCGCGTTCGACGAGCTCGCCGCCACCGGCTGGACACCCGACGTCGTCGTCGCGAACGCCGGCGTGCAGCTGTTCGGCCAGGACGCGAAGGCCGCGGATCTCGACCTCGATGTCTGGAAGCGCACCGTCGACATCAACCTGACGGGGACGTTCCTCACCGTCAAGCACGCGGTGCGCACGATGCTGCCCGCGGGAGGCGGATCCCTCATCCTCACCGGCAGTCCGACGGGCGTCAACGGCGAGGGCAAGGACTTCACCGCCTACAGCGCGACGAAGGCCGGCATCCACGGGCTCGCGCGCACCGTCGCCGCCGCATACGCCCGCGACGGCATCCGCGTGAACGTGGTCGTGCCCGCCTACACGGAGACATCTCTCGTCACCACGATCAGCGACGACCCGGAGGCGCGCGCTTCGATCGTCGGGCGGATCCCCGTCGGGCGCGCCGGGACGCCGGAGGACGTCGCGGGCGTCATGGCGTTCCTCGCGAGCGACGACGCGGCGTTCGCGACCGGCGCGACATTCACGGTCGACGGCGGCATGACCACGCTGTAGCGGTGCGGGAGCGCGCGACGTCGGCTGTCGCGGCGTGGAATAGTTGAACCGGCATCGCCGACTTCGTGTCTCATCATTGGATCCGTCGCGAGCAGCCATGAAACGCGACCGTGATCGGCCGGGCGAGGGGAATGACATGACGTGGGTCCGCGAGCAGGTGCGTCCGGTCGCGCTCGGCGACTGGTCGCTCGAGCTCCGCGATGACGACATCGCGCGGATCCGGTTCCGTGGCGGCGACGTGCTGCGCTCGGTGCGCGCCGTGGTGCGCGACCGCGATTGGGCAACGGCCGCGTGGCGCGTCGCGTCGGTCGACGTGTCGAACGGGGCTGCGAATCGCGGCCCCTCCGTCGATGCACGCGGAGAGGCGCTCGCTGAGTCGGCGGAGGAGGCCTCCCGGCCGCGCACGGGGCCTGATGCCGAGGGCGCACTGTCCGACATCATCGCCCGCGCGCGCGTCATCCTCCGATCTGACTCGTTCGGCGCCGATCTGCGCGCGGTGCTCGACCTCGTCGCGCGCGGGTCCGCCCTCACGGTCTCGCTCGAACTGACCACCGCGCGCGACTTCGAGACGAACCGCACCGGCCTCGTCGTGCTGCACTCGCCGTCACTGGCCGGATCCCCGCTGGCAGTCGAGCACGCATCCGGTGGGACCACGCACACGGCGTTTCCCACCGACATCTCCCCGCATCAGCCGGCGTTCGATATCGCATCGCTGTCGGCGGCCGGTATGCACGTCGCCTTCGAGGGCGATGCGTTCGAGATGGAAGACCAGCGCAACTGGACCGACGCGTCGTACAAGACCTACAGCCGCCCGCTGTCGCTGCCGTTCCCCTACCCTCTCGCGGCGGGCGAGACGGTGCGTCAATCCGTGACGGTCACGGTGGATCCGCGTCGCTTCGGCAGGAGAATTCGTCCACCGGAGGACGACTCGGGCGATATCGTCCTCCGCTCACCGCACTCTCCTTCTGTGGGCTCCCTGACCTTCACCGAGGCCGGGCCGATGCCGGCCATTTCGGTGGGAGCGTCGACCGCGCCCGGCGATGGGCCGGCCGGTCAGATCGGTTCCTCGCTGCTCGTCGAGCTCGACCTCGGCTGGAGCGGGTGGCGCGCCGCGCTCGCCCGGGCCTCCGGGAGCGGCGTCCCGCTCGACGTCCGGCTGGTCCTGCCGGAGGCGGGATCCTCGACCGCCGTCACCGACGCCGTGCGGGAACTCGCGCCGCACCGCGTCGCCCGCGTCGCCGTCTTCCAACCCGCCGGCCACGACGCCGAGCACGTCACCGATGCCGCCGCGGCGTGGGTCCTGCGCACGGCCCTCGCCGAGCGGAACCTCGCCTGGCCGATCATCGGCGGCGCGCGCTCGCACTTCACGGAGCTGAACCGCGAGCAGCACCGGCTCCCCGACGACCTCGACGGGGTCGTGTTCAGCACGACGCCGCTGTTCCACACCCTCGAGACGCTGCAGCTGGAAGAGTCCATCCCGATGCAGCGACTCGTGGCGGAACAGACGACGCGGATCGCGGGCGGGGTGCCCGTGCACGTCGGCCCGATCACGCTGCGCACGCACGTCAACAACGTCGCGACCACGGCGCCACCGCGCCCCGTCGGTGCCGATCTCACAGAGGGCTACGGCCCCGCGCTCCTCGACGCCGACGACGGCCGTCAGACCTCGCCCGAACTCGCGGCGTGGACGATCGCGAGTGCCGCCGCTCTGACGGTGGCGGGCGTCGCATCGCTGTCCTATTTCGAGGAGTGGGGGCCGCGCGGCATCCGTGACGCGGACGGAACCGACTACCCCGTCGCCGACGCGATCCGCGCGCTCGCCGACCTCGACGGATCCGTCGAAACCGCACACACGGCCGACGGAAAGATCTGGGCGATCCGCTCGGCTGAGACGCTTCTCGTCGCGAACATCGATGCGGCGGAACGTGCGGTCGACCTCGACGGGCGCCGTGTCGCGCTCGCGCCGCGGTCATGGAGCTCCATCACGCTCTGAGGGCGCATGCGCCGTCCCGGCACGCGGTCAGTCGTGGTGGAAGACCTCGGGGATCGGGAACCACTGCTCGGCCTCGGGCGTATCCGGCAGCCGCGTCTGCAGCGGCTTCTGGATCGCCCACCACTTCTGCGTCGCGGGATCAGCCGCCATCTTCGCCATGTCCCCCTCGTAATCGTCGCCGACGTACTCGTAGTAGGAGAAGAGCAGGTCGCCGTACCGGAAGATCGAGTAGTTGCGGATATTGCAGTCCGTGATCGTCTGCAGCACCTCCGGCCAAACCGCGGCGTGATACGCCTCATACTCTTCCCGATTCGCGGGATCCAGGCCGATGACGGATGCGATGCGCTTCATGTCTCCACTCTGCCATCGGCGGGCGCCCCAGCGGAACGGTCTGGCTCAGCTACGACGCCTCGCCCTCCACGGGTTCGAGGCCGATGAACTTCATCCGGTCTTCGCCGTAGAAGCACGTCTGCAGGGCGAGCTCGCCGTCGAGCCCGACGATGTCGTCGACGGTCGCCCACGTCTTCGGCGTGTAGACGATGTCGACCACTTCGTACACCTGATCGTCGCCGTCGAGCTGGATCCACTGCCCGGACTCCCATGGCAGCAGCACGTCGCCGGCGCAATTGTTATGTGCGGCCCACACCGGCGGCACGTCGCCGTGCTCATAGGAACTCATCTCAGTGAACGTGCCGTCGCAGCGGTCGAGCTCCGACATGCCGCCGGTCGCGCCCAGGTTGACGCTCGGAAGCTCGTCGAGCGTCTCCTCGCGGATGGTGTCGACCGCTCCGGAAACGGTGCTCTTGGCCTCACCGTACGCGCGTTCCACCGCCTGCGGAGCGAAGAGCACGCCGGCGGCGAGCGCACCGCCGACGCCCAGGAGCGTGATTCCGATGACAGTGGACACCCGGATCCGGCGTCTGCGCGGTCGTCGTGTGCTTCGCATTGTTCGCCTCCTGGGTAACCGTTCGCGTGGGCCCGCTACGCGGGCAGCTGACACCCTGTGGCCAGGACGTACATGTACGGGCCGTGGACCCCGACGGCGACGACCGCGAACGCGGCGAGCATCGTCAGAAAGGTCGCGATCGGCAACAGCGCGGAACGGATCGCCGTCGGCGCCACGAGCTGATGCACGCGGCTCGGGCCGGCGGCGTGCAGGACCGGGGCAGCCGTCGCGCCACGGAAGATGTCGGCACTGATGTGCGGGGATCCGAGTTTCAGCAGCGCACTCGCCAGCGCGGGCGTGCCTGCGCGGTGGCGGGCGTGGTTGTCCGCGGCGATCTCGAGATAGTGCGGGATTGCGTCCGCAACCGCCGCCACGAGAGGGATCCAGCGCAGCGGCCAGGCGATCGCTTCGATGGCGCCGATGATCAGATGGTGCCGCTGCCGCACGTGCGCGCGCTCGTGCTCGAGCACGGCGATCGTCTCGTCGGGATCCAGTGCGGACAGCAGGCCGGTCGAGATGACGATGCCGCCTCGACGGCGCGGCAGCGAGAACGCCAGCGGGTGCGCGTCCTCGACGAGGAGGACGTCGATTCCCCGCACCGTCGCTCGTGTGGCCTGAGACGCGACGGCGGCCGCGGCGGCGCGGGTGCGTTGCGCGTGGCGAAGCGCGCGCAGGATCCCGATGCCGACGAGAGCGGCGAGCACAGCCGCCGGGAGCGCGAGCAGCAGGACCCTGGGCACGGAAGTCTCGATCATGTTCGTGGGGTCGAACGGGCTGGCCGCGGCGAGGCAGCGCTGACAGACCTGCCCCAGGGGCTCCGACAGCACCCGCGGTCCCGTCATGAGCCACGCCAGTACGAGACTGACCGCGGCGAACGCCGCGACCCACAGCGCGAGGCTGCTCGCGAGGATCACGACGGCCGCGCGGGGGGTGCGCATGAGCAGCGGAGAGGCCGCTCGGATCAGGTGCGGGCCAGCCGCCGCCGCGAGGACGAGCGCGACGACCAGCAGGAGCGGCATGACGAACGGCGTCATCCGTCACCTCGCTGCTCTTCGAGGTACGCGCGGAGCAGCTCCGCGTCGTGCGGGTCGATGGAGTCGATGAAATGCAGGATGGACGCCACGCGGTCGTGACTCGTCGACAGGGCCTGTCCCATGAGTCGTGCGGCATGGACATCTCTCGTGTGGCGTGCCGCGTACCGCACGGAGCGGCCCTCTTTCTTCGGCGCGACCAGCTCCTTGCGCTCGAGGTTCCCGAGCACGGTCGCGATCGTCGTGTATGCGTGCTTGCCGCCGATGTGCGTGATCACGTCGCGCACCGTGGATGGGCCCTCGTCCCACAGCACGTTCATCACCTGCTGTTCCAGCGCGCCGAGGCGCAGGAGCTCGCTTCTCGTCGTCGCGTCGGTCATGCCGCCACCGCCGACCTGAGCGCCGGGGTCGGACACGACACCTGACCGCGCAGTCGCCAGACGACGGCGACCGCGGCGAGCACGAGGGCGACGACAGCCAGTACGGGCTGCAGCGGCGCGAACCAGGTGAGGGCGCCGGTGTATCCGAGAGCGAGCAGGGCGATCTTGTTGCAGACGGGGCACCCGACGGCGAACCACGCCAACACCCCGGCCGCGCCACCGACTCTCGCGCTGCGCCGGCTCTCCGCCGACGGGCGCGCGTCGTCGTCGCCGGCCGGAGCGTGCGGCGGACGGATGTACGTGGCGATCAGGATCCCGGTCAACGCCGACGTGACGATCCAGACGGGATAGTTCCAGGGAACAGGAGGGATGTCGCGCACGAAGACGGAGTTCGGGATCAGCACCGTCACGAGCCCGACGATCAGCGCGACGACAACGGCGGCGGCGGTCGCGACGATGACCTGCCGAGGACTCCACATCCGCAGTGCCCGATACGCGAGCACCGTGGCCTCTGCCTGACGACGTACCCAGCGTGCGAAACCGTTCATGTGATCTACTATGCCAGATAGATTACTATTGTGCATAGTTGATCCGGCGGTCTCACGAGACCCTGTCCCGGCGGGTCAGTGCGTTCGCACCTCGCCGCACCCCGATCTTTGGAGAAGAAGTCCGTATGACCTCGCGCGATTCCCCGTCCCGCCCGCGCCGTTCACGCATGGTGCTGCTGATCGCCGGACTCCTCGCCGCGTTCATCATCATCGTCGTGATCGCCCAGCTGACGATGAACTCCACGAATTCGGCGGCGCCCAGCGCCCCGACACCGCCCGCGGCGGAGACGCCGTCTCCCGACGGTCAGTCGGCCGGCCCGAGCGAAGGGCCGAGCGCCGAGGAAGGCGAGCACCCGTCGGATTCGCCGCTCGTCCGGAGGGATCCGGATGACCCGATGGCCGTCGGCGACGTCGACGCCCCCGTGGTGCTGATCGAGTGGACCGATCTGCGGTGCCCATTCTGCGCCTCCTTCAATCAGGACACCTACCCCACCATCGTCGAGGAGTACATCGACGCGGGCCTCGTGCGCTTCGAGGTCGTCGACGTCGCGTTCTTCGGTGACGAGTCGGTCGACGGACAGATCGCCGCACGCGCAGCGGGCGAGCAGGGGAGGTTCTTCGAGTTCCTCGATGTTGCCTACGCCGCCGCGCCCGACAGGGGCCACCCCGACATGCCGCGAGAGAAGCTGATCGGCTTCGCGGAAGATGCCGGCGTGCCCGACATCGAGCAGTTCACGGCTGACCTCGACGACCCGGAGATGCGCACGGCCGCGGAACAGAGCACCGCCTATGCACAGCAGGTGGGGGTCAACGCGGTCCCGTTCTTCCTCGCGGGCGACGTCGCCCTCTCCGGCGCACAGCCCGTGGACGTCTTCCGCGACTACCTGGACCAGGCCATCGAGAGCGCGGGCTGAGCCATGAGCATCGGGTTTCTCGGCGCCTTCATCGGCGGGCTGCTCACGCTCCTCAGCCCCTGCTCGGTGATGCTGCTGCCGGCGTTCTTCTCCTACGCGTTCTCCGACGTCCGCAAGCTGATCGCGCGAACCGGGATCTTCTACCTCGGCCTCATCACGACGCTCCTCCCCCTCGGTGTGCTCGCCGGAACGTTGGGCTCGTTCGTCAATCAGCACCGCTACACGCTCGTCACCGTCGCCGCGGGCATCGTGATCGTGCTCGGTGCCCTCATGCTCCTCAACGTTCCGCTGCCCTTCCTCCGCGGCGGGCAGGGCTCGGCGGAGAGCACCTCACCCGTGTCGGTCTACGCGCTCGGCACGGTGTACGGCCTCGCCGGCGTCTGCGCGGGCCCGCTGCTGGGCGCGGTGCTCACCGTCGCCGCGGTGACGGGCAGCGCTCTGTACGGCGGGCTCATCCTGCTCCTGTTCGCCGCCGGCATGGCCCTGCCGTTGCTCATCCTCGCACTCGTGTGGGGCCGGCTGCCGTTCGTGCGCCGCCTCATCCGACCGCGCGAGGTGCGTATCGGTCGCTGGCGCAACACGTGGACGGGCATCATCGGCGGCGCGCTCACCATCGCGCTCGGCGTGCTGCTGATCGTCACGAGCGGGACGTCCTCCCTCGGCGGCCTGCTCGACGCGTCCACGCAGGTCGAGATCGAAGGCTGGGCCTACCAGGCGACCAGCGGCGTCCCCGACTGGCTCGTCGCGGCCGTCGTCGTCCTCATCGCCGGCGGTGCCTGGCTCTTCATGCACCGGCGACGGGTGAAGGAACGCAGGCGCGCTGCATCGGCGTCGGCCTCCGGGTAGCCACGGAGGCTTTCGCCCCCCCGGTTTACTCCACGCTCAGCACGAAGCGCGCATATCCCGTCATCATCGGCTCGCCTGAGTCCGTCGCTTCGACGATCACGTGCGTCACGGATCCTGTTGGCGCGTCGTCGGCAATGGCCACCAACACGGCTGACTCAGCGAGCTCGATGTGCGCGCGCGAAGTCGACGCATTCTCGTCGACGTAGGTGCGGATCCGCACCTCGTCGCCGTCGGGGTCCATCACCGTAAAGGCCAGCTCGACCCGCTCCCCGGCAGAGACGACGCGATGTTCGGGTCCGTCGGCATCTACTCGAGGCGCGTGATTGGCGTCGGCATATTCAGGAGTCACAGACCATCGCAGGCGTGCTGCAAAGTCGCGCTGATACGCGCCGAACCACTGCCCCACCTCACCACGGTCCGTGATCGGGCCAGCTAGCCCTTGCCCGGAATCCCCTACGCTGTGCCAACGATGAGGATCGTGAGCGTCGCGCTCTTGACGCCCACCCCACCCGCCAAACGATGGATGCTCCCAGTTACGCAAGCCGTTGTCGATGTGCAGCGCGAAGGCGGATGAGTCTCCCTCGGAGATCCAGGATCCCGCGGGTTGAATCGGGCACCACACGACGTACCCCTGGGCCTCGAGGTCTTCCTTCCTCGGATCCACCAGCCCGAAATAGTCGCCCTCGTCGAACCCATCGGCCATGTGCTTGCCGTCGCCCCACACGCGGTACTCCTCGCCGATCGGGCCCACGCTCGTGACGTTCTCGCGCATCCAGTTCGGGGACAGATAGACGGCATCCTCTTCCGGCACGACCGCAGACGCGAAGTACCCCCACGCCGTCGTCGCGACATCGCGGAACTCCAGATCGGGCCACCTCGGACGGATGTATTCCGCGAATGTGCCATCTTGCTCGGCGAATGCCGTGATGACCGTACGACGAGTGATCAATGCGTAGATCTCGTCCCACCGTTCAGTGCCGAAGAACTCTTCCTCGATCGAGAGCAGCGCGCGTGCGATCGTATTCATGCCGCCCCATGCCTGCGCGAACACCTGGCCAGGTGCGTCGCCGAGGAGCACGTCTCGTACGAGATCCGAGCCCGGAGTCGGTTCGTCCGTATCGCCGACGTTCTTGACGTTCCCGACCTTGACAAGCCTCCGTAGATCCGCGGGCAACGGGTAGCGCGGGTCGTGACGCACCAGATTGTCGTATGCCTTCTCGTACGCGTCGACCGCGATGTCGATGTGCATCCGGTCACCCGGGGCTGGCCATCGGTACGGGGCGATGTCCTTCACGGAGTCACCTGCGTAATGGAACTGGCTCGCCGAGTACACGAGGGCCGCAATGTCGATCTCGTTGCTATAGAGCAGCAATCGCAGCATCGAGTTGAGGTCGTCGAGTTCTGGATCTGTCGTGACGACGATACGCGGCGTGGCGAGCGGATCTGGTTCGATCACAGGCAGGCCTCCCCGATCTCGCGCGCGGCACGCACTGCCCTGGGGTCCGCGCCGCCCGGCCACGGTCCGCGTACGATCGTGTACCCGAATGCGACGCCGGTGATGGGGTCTACACAGCCGAGCGCGCCCATCGCACCGTCGTGACCGAAGCTCCGAGCGCTGCCGAACGCAAGTTGCTGGCTTGGCTTCTGGAAAATAATCGAATGCGCACGGTCCTGCTGTCCCAGCACTTCGTCGAATCCCCGCACCTGCTGCTCACCGATGATCGATACGGTGTCGGCGTCGAGAATCGCTGCCGCACCGTCGAGACCCGTCACTGCCCCGGCGAGCAGCGTCGCGACACCACGCGCCGTCGTCGTGGCGGACCCGGCCGGGTGCCCGAATCGATACGATTCCTCGGATCCCGCGAGGTCCACGTGCGCTCCGGGGCGCGTGCCGAAGGCGGCATCACGCAGGGGAAAGTGTCCCTGCGGCGCGGGACGCTCGCCCAGCGGCGGAATGATCGGCTGCAGCGGCACGAGACGGTCATCAAGCTCGCGCGGTAGCCCGAGATAGAAGTCCGCTCGTGTCGGTCGACGCAGTTCTGCCTCGTAGAATTCGTGGATCGTCCGACCATCAGTACGTTGCACGGCCGCGTCGACGAGATTGCCGATTGTGATCGCGTGATATCCGAATGCTGACCCCGGACGCCAGTATGGACGGGACCCTGCGAGCCGCTCGGCACCGCGGTGATTGTCGAGCAGCTCCTCCCACGAGAGGTTGGGGTCGGTGTCGGGGAGTCCCGCCTGGTGAGAAAAGAGCTGTCGCCCGGTGACGTGCGCTTTGCCGTGAGCGGCGAACTCCGGCCACCACTCGGCGACGGGCGCATCGAGATCAAGAAGACCGCGCTGAACGAGCAATCCGATCACGAGTCCCGCGGTGTTCTTCGACGTCGAATACGGCACAGTGAGCGAGTCAGGTGCCATATCCGGACCGCCATACACATCGAGCACGAGGCGGCCATCGACGTATGCGGACATCTGAAATGACAGGTTCGGATCCGCGACGAGATGGTCCTCGAAGCGCTCGACGATATTCGCGAGCCGCTCGTCGGCGGTGCCCTTCAGCTTGCCGTCATAGGTAGACATCATGAGTGCTCCTCTTCTTGTGACATCACGAACGCGTGACGCTCCGCACGCCGCCTCGCCTGCGCGGCAGGATTCGGCACGGGAGATGCCAACAGCAGGCGCTGCGTGTACGGATGGTCCGGCTCTGTCGTCACCTTGTCGACGTCACCCTGCTCAACGATCTCTCCGCGGTACACCACCGCGACGCGGTGGCTGATGTGACGGATCACACTGAGGTCGTGCGACACGAACAAATAAGCGACGTCGGTGCGCTCCTGAATCTCGATGAGGAGGTCGAGCACGCGCTGTTGGGTGGTGAGGTCCAGTGCCGACACAGGCTCGTCGCACACGATCAGCTTCGGTTCAAGCGCGAGCGACCGCGCGATCGCGATGCGTTGGCGTTGACCGCCCGAGAACTCCTTCGGAAGTCGCCCCGCGGCATCAGACGGCATGCCGACGCGATCCAGAAGGTCCGTGATCCGCTTCGTCGCCCGAGCACCATCGACACCGGCCTGCTTGAGCGGCTCGCTGAGGATATCGCCAACAGTGAGCGACGGGTTCAAAGACGTGTAAGGGTCCTGAAACACCACCTGAATGTCGCTGCTGAGGCTGCGCCGCTCGCGTCGTGTCAGCTCAGCGATGTTCCGTCCGTCATAGGTTATGGTGCCTCCGGTGACGGGCGCCAACCCCAGCACGGCACGCCCGAGCGTCGACTTCCCCGATCCCGATTCGCCGACGATGCCAAGCGTCTCGCCGGGTTTCACAGAGAGAGAAACTCCGTTGAGAGCGCGAAACGGTGGTTTCCTCCAACCACGGAGGGGGAACTCGACGATGAGATCATCGACGCGCAGCAGGTCGTCAGCCATTAGATGCCCTCCTTCTCACGCTGTCGGCGAGATTTGCCGCCCTCGAGCGATGCCCCCAGCAGTGCCCTTGTGTAATCGTGACGGGGCGCGTCGAAGAGATTCGCGACGGTCTGATGTTCCACGATCGCACCGAACTGCATGACGTATACCTCGTCACAGATGTCGGCCACGACGCCGAAGTCGTGAGTGACGATCAGGAGCCCCATCCCGCGCTCCTGCTGCAGGCCGCGTAGAAGATCGAGGATCTCGGCTTGAATGGTGACATCGAGCGCTGTCGTCGGTTCGTCGGCAATCAACAGCCGCGGCTCGCAGGAGACCGCTCCCGCGATCAGCACACGCTGTGCCATGCCGCCTGAGATCTGATGTGGATACGACGCCATGACGCGCTTCGGCTGCGGGATACCGACGCGTTCGAGGAGGGCGACGGCGCGCGACGATGCTTCACTTCTGCTGACCTTCATGTGACGCCGAATCGGCTCGATCAGCTGACTGCCGATAGTGAAGGCGGGATCGAGGTTGCTCATCGGCTCCTGGGGGATGTACCCGATCTCCGCACCGAGCATGCGCAATCGCTGCTTGTGCGTCACCATCTCACCGTCGATCGCGATGGAGCCGGCGGTGATACGTCCCCCGTCGGAAAGGAGACCGAGCGTTGCCAATGCGGTCTGGGTCTTTCCCGAACCGGACTCTCCCACGAGGCCAACCACCGATCCTGCATTCAGATCGATGTCCACCCCGTGGACGACCTCGGAGTCGTTCCCGGACCGCCCGAACGCGATCCGCAGATCTCGCACGCTCAGGAGGTCGCCCTCGCGTCGGGACACCGCGGAAGAGCTGACGGCGTCGGCGGAGGGCCGGGCCGGAGGTGTGCGCGGCTTGTCGGACTCGTCAAGCGCATCGCGCAGCGCGTTGGCGAACAGGGCGAAGGCAGCGATCGTGACGCCGAGCGCGAGCCCGGGCCACAGAACGAGGTGGTCGGCGCGGAAGATGTTCTGAAATCCCTCGTTCAACGACTGGCCCCAGCTCGGAACGTTGCGATCGCCGAGCCCCAAGAATTCGAGCCCCGCTTGAATCATGAGGCCGAGCGCCGCCACCATCGCCGCTTGGATCACGATCGGCGCTCTCACCACCGTCAGGACGTGCCGGGCGATGATTCGAACGTCGGACACTCCGGATACCCGCGCGGCATCGACGTAGAGCTCGTCCCGCACGGAGCGCACGGAGGCCCGCACGAGGTTGAAGAAAGAAGGCGCGAGGAGGACGCCGAAAACGAGCATCGCCATCCACATCGAGGTGCTGACCGAGGCGCGAAACGCGAGCAATACGACGATCCCGGGCAGTGCCAGAATGGCGCTCGAGATCCACATGCCGACCGTGTCGAACCAGCGTCCGTAGAAGCCAGCGATGAGACCAGTGGGGACGCCGACGAGCATCGAGACACCGACCGCGATCGCGGCGCCGATGAGCGATGAACGCGCGCCGTAGATCAGGAGCGACACGACATCGCGCCCCGCTCCATCAGTTCCGAGGAGATGACCATCGCCTCCGTGTTCGAAAAGGCGCGTGAGGTCGCTCTCGTCGGCACCGTAGGGGGCGATGATATCGGCGAATACTGCGACGGTGACCACGACCACGATCGCGATGCCCGCGATCAAGCCCGCTGGATTGCGCAGCGCGCGGAGCACGACCGAGCCGCGCTTGAATGTCGGTTCGCCGGTCGGGAGGGGTGCGGTGTATTCGCTGGTCATGACAGACGCGCCTTCGGGTTGAAGAATCCGACTCCGAGGTCGATGACGATGTTGACGATGACGACGATGAGCGTCGTGACGAGCACGACGCCGAGCACGAGCGGCAGGTCGCCTTGCGCAGTCGACGACACGAGTACTTGGCCCATTCCGGGAATCGCGAAGATTCGCTCAACGAAGACGGCACCGCCGAGGAGTCCGATGAACTGCAGGCCGAGAACCGTCAGTCCCGTGACGCCCGCGCTGCGGAGGACGTGTTTGAAAACGAGCGACGTCGTTGAGATCCCGCGCGCGCGCAGTGTGCGCACCCAGTCCTGCTGCAGCACATCCATCACGGCCCCGCGCACTTGTTGCGCGGTCGCCGTAACGGCGCCGACGGCCAGCGCTGTCACGGGCAGGACAATCGACCGCACCCAACCGCCGAGATCCTCACCGATCGGCACGTATCCGGTCGCCGGAAAGATCGGCACGTTGATCGCGAGCCAGATGACGAGCATGAGCGCGAGCCAGAAGCCCGGCAAGGCGAAACCAGCGACCGAAAGCACCTGCAGCACTTTGTCCAGCCAGCCACGGAAATACGCTGCCGCGAGTCCGAGCGCCACCGCGACGACGGCGGCGACGATCGTGGTGACGATGACCAGACTGAGAGTCGCTGGCACGCGCGTCGCCATCGCGTGCGCGACGGACTCGTTCGTGAACCACGAGACGCCGAGATCACCGCGCAAGGCAGCTCCTGCCCAGGTCAGGTACTGCTCGATCAGGGGACGATCGAGGCCGAGGTCCGCGGTCTTCGCCGCGACTTGCTCAACGGTCGCCGTCTGGCCGAGGATCTGCCGGGCCACGTCTGCGGATCCAGCGCGCATCAGGATGAACGCCAACGAGGGGATCAGGACGACGAGGACCAAGCCAGAGGCGACGCGCTTCGCGAGGAATGTCAGCATAGGTGCATCCGATTGTCGACGGACGCGCCCCGGAGCCGATCACCCCGGGGCGCGCCAGTGTCAGGAGACGGGCGAGTAGTTGTAGATCGACGGCACGTTCTGCTGCAACTGCAACTCGACGTTCACCGCCTCCTCGTTGACGGCGAAGTTCTCCTCCGCCCAGAACCACGGCTGGAACCAGTTGTTCTCGACCACGAACTCATTGATCTGACGGAAAGACTCGACACGCTCCTCCTCGCTCTGTGCGGGAATGGCGTCGATCAGGGACTGGAGTTCTTCATCCGTCGTACCGAGCGGGTTCCACGCAGCGGATTCGGCGAGATACGACTGCACGACAAACCAGTCAGTGGGAACGGCACCAATGACCATGACACTCGTCGCGAAGTTGCCGCTCAGCATGTCCCCGATGAAGGCCTGTGACGGGACGTCCTCCCAGACCACCTCGACACCGATTTCCGCGAGGTTGTTCTGCACTCCCGTGAGCATGCCCTGGGAGAAGAGCGCGCTCACGGGCATCGTCAGGGTGAACCCGTCCACGCCAGCTTCCGCCATCAATTCCTTCGCCTTGTCGACGTCATAGTGATACCGATCAGCAAGACCCTCGCTCCATGCCGTAGATCCCTCGTTGAAGATCTGCGTGTCGATCGTGCCGTTATCGATACCGAGGGTGACTTCCGCGAGCGTCTCGCGATCGATCGCCCACGCGAGTGCCTCGCGGACACGAGGATCCGCGAGTTCGGGCACCATCTCACCCGTGCGGTCGAACAGGATGAGTCCGAACCAGGAGATGTGCGCCTCCGGATTGAGGATCGACAGGCCTGCCTCCCTCGCGCTCAACACGTTGTCCGGGCTCGTCAGGTTGCCGGCATCGACTTGGCCGCTGCGCAGCGCGTTGATCAGCGCTGCCTCGTCTTCGAATATCCGGAACTCGACGGCGTCGAACTCCTGCAACTCGGGGTTCCAATACCCGTCGCGGGGCGTGAGCACGTAGGTCGACCCCTGCACCGTCGATGCTTCGTCCATCACGTATGGACCGGTGCCAACGGGGACAGTCGCGAGGCTCTCATCTCCCAAGCTCGCGGGACTCGCCATGCGCCCGGCAGCATCCGAGAGGTTATACACAAGATCGGGGATCGCATTCACGAACGTCGCTTCGACGGTAAACTCGTCGATCGCCTCCGCCGATTCGAAGCCATCGAGCTGAGTCGACAGCGGTCCCGTACCGGCGGAGAAGTGTTCGAAGTTGGCCACCACGGCATCGGCGTCGAATGGTTCACCATCCGAGAACGTCACGTCGTCACGAAGGTCAAGCGTGATCGTGCGGTTCTCGTCGCTGAACTCCCATGACTCGGCAAGCATCGGCACGTACTCACCGTCAGGTTCGCGGAGGATGAGGGAGTCGTATGCAGCTTGCGCGTACGGCTTGTAGTTCGCATCGCCGATGTCGGCAGGGTCCCACGACTGCGGGACCACAGTCGATCCCACGCTGAGGATGGCATCGGCTGAGCCGCCAGAAGCGCCCTCGTTGCCGTTCTCCCCGGCGCCTGCCGAGCAACCGCTGAGCGCCAGCGCGGTGAGCACCACGGCACCGACCGTTCTCGAAAACTTCTGCTGTCGTTTCATCGCCATCCTTACTTCGTCGTAGTGATGTCCGCGCCCGGCGGCGTCGATCAGTGTCACTTTGGATACCTCCATTGTGACCAACCGGTTGACCAATAACAACTCGCCGCGCCAAAGAACCGACTCGCGCTCGCGTTTCGTTACCGAACCGTGTCTGCCACTCCGCATGCAGTGTCCGAACGGTGGACGACGAGCGCACCCCCAAAGCCACGGGCGCGGCTGCGGACGTTACTTCCCGACGTCGAGAATGCGCGACAGCAGATCCGGGGACACCCCGAAGCTCACGAGACGGCTGAGCGGCATGTCCCTACCCATCGGCGTCAACTCCCCCTCGTGCATCATGAATGCGCCGAAAGGACTGGATTCGAGACTTCGACGCGCGACCGGCCCGACGACGGGGTGCGCGAATGCGTCGCCCACCGATGCGTCGCTCGACACCGGGATGACGAGGTCGTCGCCGGCGAGCGATACGACCGCGGATCCGCGAAGGTCACGGCTCGACGCACCCACCTCGACGCAATAGTCACTCGGTTCGACGATCCACTGATCCGTGCGCACCTCCCAGTAGGCGAGATCGCGGCGGCGCACCGACAGCGCCACTGTCACCGTCTCACCCGGTTGGATCTCGACGCTCTGGAACGCCTTGAGCTCACGCGGGGCGCGGACGACCGCGGACCCGGGGACCGACACGTATGCCTGAACCACCTCCCGGCCGACGACGGGCCCCATGTTCGTCACGTCGACGACGATGTCGATTCCACCACTCGCGTTCGACGAAGCCGACACATCGCCGTACGTGAACGCCGTGTAGCTGAGGCCGTGCCCGAAGGGGAACGCCACATCGATGGCACGCGCATCGTACCAGCGGTAGCCGACGTGGATCCCCTCGCCGTAACGCACATGCTGCCCCTCGCCCGGAAACGAGCTGAAGGCGGGAGTGTCCTCAAGTCTGTGCGGGAACGACTCGGCGAGGCGGCCGGACGGGTTCACGGCGCCGAACAGCACGTCGGCCGTTCCCGATCCGCCCGCCTGCCCCAGGAGCCAGGTTTCAAGGATCGCCGGCACGCGGTCCGCGAACGGCAACGCCACGACGCCCCCGTTCGACAGCACGACCACGACGTTCGGGTTCGCGGCGGCCACCGCATCGATCAACGCCAGGTGTTCCGCAGGCAGGTCGATGTGGTCGCGATCGAAGCCCTCCGACTCGTCCTCGTCGGGGAGGCCGACGAACACCACGGCCACGTCGGCCACCGCGGCCGCTTCCACGGCCTCCGCGCGCAGTCGGTCCTGCACCTCAGGCGCGGGCTTCGACGACCGCACCGCACTCATACCGATTCCCTCGGGTGCGTCGGGCAGCACGTAGCCGGGCGCGTACGTCGCCTCCGGAGCGACCTGGCGGATAGCGTCGAGCGCAACGTCCACGCGCGTCGGATTGATGTGGCTGGATCCGCCGCCCTGAAAACGCGGCTTCTCGGCGAACTCGCCGATCACCGCGATCTTCTGCGTCGGTCGCAACGGCAGCAGGCCGCCGTCATTCTTCAGCATGACGATCGAGCGACCGGCAGCCTCTCGCGCAAGGGCGTGATGCGCGTCGACGTCGAGCGCGCCCTCCACGGAAGCGCGCTCGGTCGCACGCCGGATGAGCGTCAGCACTCGCGCTGCGGACCTGTCGAGGTCCGCTTCGTCGAGGCTGCCGTCGCGCACCGCCTCAACGAGCTGGCGATCCGTGACGCCGCCGGAGGCGGGCATCTCGAGGTCCATTCCCGCGCGGATCCCCGCGGTGCGCACGTTCGACGCGCCCCAGTCGCTCACCACGAGACCCTCGAAACCCCATTCGTCGCGCAGCACCTCCGTGAGCAGGAACGGATCCTCCGACACGTACACGCCGTTCACGCGGTTGTAGGAGCACATCACCGTCCACGGCTGTTCGTCCTCGACAATCCCCTGGAAGGCGCGCAGGTAGATCTCGCGAAGGGGGCGCGGGTCCACGTCGCTCGACACGCGCATGCGGTCGGTCTCCTGGTTGTTCGCCGCGAAGTGCTTCACCGAGGCGCCGACGCCCTGGGACTGGATGCCGCGCACGATGCCGGATCCCATGTTCGAGGCGTGAATCGGGTCCTCTGAGAAGTACTCGAAGTTGCGGCCACAGCGAACCGAGCGCTTGATGTTCACCCCCGGCCCGAGCACGACCGCGACGTCCTCCAGCGCAGCCTCACGTCCGATGGCGGCACCGACGCGGGTCGCGAGCTCGGGGTCCCAACTCGCGCCCAGTCCAACGGCGGGCGGGAAGCAGGTCGCGGGTACGGAGGCATTGAGGCCGAGGTGGTCGCTCGCGCCCGCCTGCTTGCGGAGGCCGTGCGGACCGTCGGTCATCATGATGCTCGGCACGCCAAGGCGGTCGATGGCCTTCAGTCGCCAGAAGTCGAGGCCGCTCGTCAGCGCGGCCTTCTCCTCGAGCGTGAGCACGGTGATGTCGGGGAACGCGGCGTCAGGCATGATTCTCCATCGGATCGGCGGCGGGGATGATCAAAACCGTATGCCGTTCGACTTTCGATAACAAGTGGCATTTGGTTTTATGCTGAGCGCATGACATCACGGGGTGCCTACGCGAAAGGGATCGCCAAACGCGACGAGATCCTGTCCGTCGCGCTCGACGTCGTCGCCACTCACGGTTACCGGCGCGCGTCAGTGCGCGAGATAGCGGACGCCGTCGGTCTTAGCCAAGCCGGACTGCTGCACTACTTCGACAGCAAGGACGAGCTCTTCACCGCCGTCCTGCGGAAGCGCGACGAAGTCGACGCCGCGCTGATTGTCGACGACCCCCTCGCAGGATTGCTGCGCATCGTCTCGCATAACGCCGAGGTGCCCGGCCTCGTGCAGCTGTATGCGCAGCTTTCGGTCGCGGCGGCGGACCCGTCGCACCGCGCACACGAGTTCTTCACCGAGCGCTACAAGCGCCTGCGGACGTCTCTCACCGCGGCCCTGTCCGCGGCTCAGCTCGACGGATCCCTACGGAGCAACTTCGATCCGGCGAGCACGGCGACCTCACTCATTGCCGCGACTGACGGCCTGCAGACCCAGTTCCTCCTGGATCCATCGGTCGACATGGCCGGCGAGCTCCGGACGCTCCTCGACGACCTGCGCTCTCCCGACGCGTAGCCTCCGCGTCGAATCGCGGCCTTTCTGATGTGACCTCAGCAGCGGGACGAGCGCGGAACGGCACAGCCCGCGAGGCCTCACGCCTTCGTCGGCGCACCGCCCGGAACCGCGGGAAGCTCCACGACCTCAGCGAGTCCGCTGTAGCGCGGGCCAGCGAGGCGACCGACGGGGCGCAGCAGCTCGGTGTCGATGCGTCCGTCCGTCATCACGGCTTCATCGATGTGCCATCCCACGACGCGCCCGACGACGAACTGTCCGCCGGTCGGGCTGAATTCGATCGTGCGCTCGTGCACCATCTCCATGCTGACCTTCACGTCGGCCAGACGCGGGACGCGCACGTGTTCCGAGGCCGCCAACCGCAGATCCTGCGCCTCGACCTCGCTGTGGTCGGGGGCCAGCCATTCGCTCGACGCGTGCATCGGCTCGAGCATGTCATCCGTCACCACGTTGATGACGTACTCGCCGTCGCGTTCGATGTTCTCGATCGTGTCCTTGCGGCCCTCCGGCCGCCGATTCACCGTGAAGCCCAGCATGGCGGGGTGTTGGCTGACCCACGCGAAGGAGCTGAACGGCGCGAGGTTGACGGCGTGCGGTGCGATGCCGCTCGTCACCCAGGCGATGGGGCGTGGCACGACCGACCCCACGAGCAGGCGGTAGGTCGAGGCGGCGTCGAGAGTCGAGGCGTCGATGAACAACGAAGGTCTCCTTCAGGTCAGAGCCAGTGTGGCGGTTCGGGTAGAGCGCGGAGTCGCTCGAGCACGTCGCGCGGGAGGTCGCGGATCGCGGAAGGGCCGGCAAGATCGACGGATCTCGTCCACACCTCGTTGCACCGCCTCCACACAGTGTCCGCTGCGAGGATCGGGGGCTTCCCGGTCACGCGGATCTTCTCGGACCACACCTCCGCCGGCAGGTCGCGCCATTCGACGTTCAGGTGGACGGCGGCGTGGGCGGAGAGGTTTCGGAGCGCTTCGGGCGGCAGCGTGGCGGCGAAGTCGATGTCGCGGATGCGCTCCGCCGCATCGACGAGAACGGGCTCGGAGGCTCGGGTGCGCAGCGCCTCGACCGCGTGCGCGGTCGCACGCGCATCGAGCGCCACGTGAGCGACGACGCGCGCGTTCGTCCAGCCGGGCACGAACGACTCGGATCCGAGATCGCCGTTCGGCAGCTGCCCCAGCACGCGCGAGAAGTACGCTTGCCCGCGACGCGCCAGCAGCAGCTCGGCCGCGAGCGCGGGGTCGGCGACGTTGTCGGTGCGAGCGGCCATCAGCGCGTTCGGATCCGGTTGCGCAGCGCGCCGATGCCGTCGATCGTGGTGACCAGCTCGTCGCCGTCGGCCAGATACCGTGCGGGCGTGCGTGCATGTCCGACGCCGCCCGGTGTGCCCGTGGCGATCACATCGCCCGGCTCGAGCGTGAAGATCGCCGAGATGTACGCGACGAGGTCGGCCGGCGTGAACACGAGGTCATCGGTCGCCCCGTCCTGCATCGTCTCGCCATTGACATCGCACCGGATGCTCGGCCCCGGCTCGAACTCGTCCGCTGTCACCAGCACGGGGCCGAGCGGTGTCGTCGCCTCGAAGTTCTTGCCCTGCATCCACTGCACCGTGCGGTTCTGGAAGTCCCGCATCGAGATGTCGTTGAGCACGCTGTACCCCGCGATCGCCGCCGCCGCGGCAGCAGGATCCGCGTCGCGCACGCGTTCGCCGATCACGACGGCGAGCTCGGCCTCCCAGTCGACCTGATCGGCCGCGTGGGCGGGAATCGCGATGTCGTCGTAAGGCCCCGTGATCGCCGTTCCGAACTTCGCGAACAGGGTCGGATGCGCGGGCAGCTCGCGCCCCATCTCGAGGATGTGCTCGCGATAGTTGAGGCCGACACACACGACCTTGCCCGGTCGCGGAATCACGGCACCCCAGTTCTCCGGGGCGAGCCCGTCGATCGCGGTCTGCTGTCCGTCGGCCGAAGCCGCGCGCGTGCGCCACTCCGGATCCGCGAGGAGCGCGCCGACGTCCGCGGCCCCCACGACGTCCGTGGCGATTCCGTCCGCGACGACCGCGGCCGACGTGGTGCCGTCTCCGTGGCGCAGGGTCGCGAGCCTCATCGCACACCGTCTCGTTCGGGAACGTACGTGCGGGCGAAGCCGAGTCGCTCGATCACGGGGGCGTCGCTGAATCGGAACAGATCGAAGCCGGTCTCGGCCCGGAGCGACCAGGGCACCCAGCTCGGCACGACGAACAGATCCCCCTTCTCGACGCGATGCGTTTCGTCACCCAGGACGACCTCGCCGCGCCCCTCGAACACCTGCCACACCGAGGATCCGACCTCGTGACGCGCGGGCGTGACGGCCCCTTCACGCAGGCGATGGAACTCGCATCGGATCGTCGGCATGACGTCGCCGCCGGTCGTCGGGTTGCTGAACCGGATCGCGGCGTGCCCCTGCTCAACCGTGGCCGGGTAGCCCTCGTCCTCGAGCGCGAGCTGCTCGGCGAGCGCCGCGTCGGTGTGCTCCCACCGGTAGGCAGAGAGCGGCGAGCTCACGCGCTGCTCCATGCCCGACAGCGGCCGCAGGCCCGGGTGCGCCCAGAGTCGCTCGGCACGCGAGACGTCCGGCGACGCCTCGTCGGTGACGCGGTCGGATCCGAACTCGAAGAAGCCGACGTCCGTGTAGTTCGACAGCGGAATGTCCAGCCCGTCGATCCACGCCATCGGCTCGGCCGTGTCGTTGTGGTGACCGTGGAAGTTCCAGCCCGGCGTGAGCAGGAGGTCTCCGCGAGACATTCGAACGGGATCGCCATTGACGACGGTCCAGACTCCCTCGCCCTCGACGACGAACCGGAACGCGTTCTGGCTGTGTCGATGCTCGGGCGCCGTCTCGTGACCGCCGAGGTACTGGATCGCGCACCACAGCGTCGGCGTCGCGTACGCGGTGCCGGGAAGACCGGGGTTACGCAGGCCGATCGCCCGCCGTTCCCCGCCGCGCCCGACGGGTACGAGGTCGCCCGAGCGCTTCGCGATGTCGTAGAGGTTCGACCAGCGCCACACATGCGGAACCGCGGCCGGTGCCGGCGTCATCGGCATCAGATCATCGCGCTGCGTCCACAGCGGTGCGGTCGAGTTCGCCTCGAAGTCGGCGTACAGCTGCTCCAGCTCGGGCGAGTCGACCCGTCCGTCCATCGTCTCCATCTGGTCCTCCTTCAGTCCTGCGTCCGCTCGGCAACTTCGTCGTCAGTCGCCGTCGCTCGTGACGCGAACTGGTTCCACAGCCACTCGATTGTTCCCGGGAGGTCGATGCTTCGGTCGATCTCCCACTCGGCTTGCAGACCGTCCGAGAGGGCGAGGAGCACCCGCGCCATCATGGCGGCGTCGACCTCGGCCGGGAAGCTCCCGTCGTTCTGCCGCGCCTCGATGTCACGGCGGATCGTTCCGGCGACCATGTCGTTGCGGCGCAGGAAGAACTCGTGCGCCGGATGCTCCGGGTCAGCCGCCGCCGCCTCGAGGCTCACGTACAGGTGCACGAGCCCCGGCACCTCCACGTTGTGCCGCGCGGTGCGCAACGTCATGGGTTCGTCGCCGGGATCGGACGTGAGGTTGCGCCGGTTGACGACATCTCGCTGGCGCAGGACTTCGACGAGGAGATTCTCCTTGGTGCCGAAGTGGTGAAGCAGACCGGCCTGCGTCATCCCCACCTCGGCCGCGATGTCGCGCAGCGAGGTGGAGCTGTAGCCCTTGCGTTCGATGACGTCGAGCGCCGTCTCGAGGATGGCGAGTTTGCTCTCTCGGCCCTGTGAGTAGGTGCGACGTCCCGCGCGCCGTGACACCGGTGCGCTCGGCTGACCCGCGACGAACAGCGGCCGCACTGTGTCACCCGGCACGTCGACGCGCGAGCGCTCGATTGCGGCCATCGTGCGCGGGATGTCGAACGGCAGCTCGCCGACGGCGGTCGTTCGCCCCATCAGCACTTCCAGCACGGCCGAATCCGACGCGCCGAAGTCGGCGACGAGCGCACTGGTGTACGGCATCAGCGGCTCGAGGATCGCGGGACGGTCGAGCTTCACGACGAGGATCACGGGTGCCTGCACGCTCAGCGAGCGAACCCGATCGATGAACTCGGGAGCGAACTCCAGCGAGCCGGCTTGGAAGCTCGCCTCGAGCATGTAGTGGTCGCGTGGTTCGAACGGAGCCTCGGTCCGGACGATGATCGCGTCCGCCTGCTCCGGCGCCGCGGCGACGCGCAACCCTGCCTCGGCGAGCACCTCAGCGGAGACCTGCTCGGAGAACACCTCAGCGCCGCGGCGGATCGGCAGGGTTGGAGCGGACGGCCGGCCGCTCTCGAGCACGACGATCGAGCGCGCCTGCGCGCGGTGGCCCTTCTCCCGGAACTCGGCGGAGCCGACCGTCTTCGCAGCTGCCACCTCGTCCACGTACGGGTTCTCGAACAGGCCGAGTTCGAACTTCACCTTCAGCAGGCGTCGAACCGACTCGTCGAGCCGCGCCTCGTCCAGTTGTCCGCTCTCGACGAGCTCGACGATGAACCCCGGCTCCTCTTCGCCGCCGAGCTGATCGCAGCCCGCGTCAAGGATCTTCTTCACGCGCCCGACCTCGTCGAGGTGCTCCACGCCCCACGCACGCGGCGGCAGGGTCTTGTCGAGGATCCGCGATTCCGTGACGAGGCCCCAGTCGGTGCAGACGACGCCGTCGTATCCGAGCTGCTCGCGGAGCAGGCCCTGGATCATTTGGCGGTTGAAGCCGAAACCGACCTCTTCGATCTTCTCGCCATCGAGGGTGAGGCCCATCGGCTTGCCGTACGCCGGCATGATCGCGGGCACGCCGCGCGCGATCACCTGTCGGAACGGTTCCAGGTGCTCCTCGAAGCGCCCCCCGAGATAGTCGTGCTCCTTGCCGTACGGGAAGTGCGTGTCTTCGCCGTCGCGCTGCGGTCCTCCTCCCGGGAAGTGCTTCGCCATGCAGGCGATGCCGTTCGAAGAAAGTGACGCTCCGCCTTCGAAGCCGTCGACGTACGCGAGGCCCAGACGAGAGACCAGCTCGGCGTTCTGCCCAAACGTGCTGTACTGACGTGCCCAGCGCGGCTCGGTGGCGAGATCGAGCGTGGGGTGAAGCGCAGTGCGAATGCCGACGGCCAGGTACTCACGACGGGCGATGTCGGCGAACTCGCGCACCGCATCTTCGTCCGCGAGGGCGCCGAAACCGAGCGGCTCCGGCCACGCGGACATGAACTCAGAGGAGAAGGACGCCCCCCAGTTCTCCGTGAACGAGTGGCGGGGATCCGTCGAGACCGTCACGGGGATGCCGTGCCCGGACGCCTCGGCGACGCGCTGCACGCTGTTGACCCACCGCGCCATGATGGACGGCTCGGGGATGCGGTGCACGTTGAGGTGGGTGACCGAGCGTTCCTCGACGAGCTCCCGCGCCGTCGGGTCACGCGGGACGATCGGCGTTCCGTCGATGTCGCCGTCGGTCGTCACGGCGACGACACTCTGCACCATCAGACCCGCCTTCTCGCGCAAAGACAGGCGTCCGACGAGGTCGTCGACGCGTTCGTCGATGGGTCGGCTCGGATCCTCGTACGGGTCCATGACGCCGTTGCCGTTGAGATCGCGGTAGACAGTGCCATCCGTGTGCCGCGCTGTGCGGACGCTGGCGGGGATCGTGGTCATCGGGCGTTCTCTCCTCCCGTCGCCAACAGGCGACGCTGTTCGCGACGGATGCGCTGCTGCGACACGTCGGCGACGGGGGCCGACATGAACAGCCGCTGGGTGTAGGGGTGCTGGGGCCGAGCCGTCACCTGGTCGACCTCGCCCTGCTCCACGATCTCGCCACGGTACAACACGCTGACACGGTGGCTGATGTGGCGAACGACGCCGAGGTCGTGCGAGACGAAGAGGTACGCAACGCCGGTCGCCTCCTGGATCTCGATGAGCTGATCGAGCACGCGAGCCTGCGTCGTGAGGTCAAGAGCCGAGACGGGTTCGTCGCAGATGATGAGGCGCGGCTTGAGGGCGATCGCACGCGCGATGGCGACGCGCTGCCGCTGCCCGCCCGAGAACTCGCGCGGGAGGCGCTTGGAGGCGTCGGCGGGCAGACTCACCCGATCGAGGAGCTCTCGGACGCGCCCGTAGGCGTCGTTCCGCGTCCATCCCTGGATGAGCAGCGGTTCGGCGAGGATATCGGCCACGGTCATCGACGGGTTGAGCGACGTGTACGGATCCTGGAACACCACCTGGATGTCCTTCGCGAGCTCGCGACGCTCGCGCTGCTTGAGCTGCGTGATCTCGCGCCCCTCGAAGGCGATGCGTCCCGAGTTCACCGGGACCAACCCGAGGATCGCGCGCCCGATCGTCGTCTTCCCCGAACCGGACTCGCCGACGAGACCGAGGGTCTCACCGGGACGGATGTCCAGTGACACGCTCTTCAGCGCCTGGAACGTCTTGCCCCCGCGCCCCTTGTACACGACCTCGAGGTCGTCGACGTTCAGCAGAGATTCCCGAGCTTTCATGAGTGCGCTCCTTCGTCTGTGTCCTCGCCGGCGTAGACACGGACGGGGTCCCCGTCGTCCAGCATCGATCCGAGAAGCGTGCGCGTGTAGTCGTCCTGCGGCGATTCGAGGATCTCCTGCACCGCGTTCGTCTCGACGATGCGCCCGGCCTTCATCACGGCGACGCGGTCGCAGATGTCGGCGACGACCCCGAAGTTGTGCGTCACGAGGAGCACCGCCATCTCGTTCTCGTGCTGCAGGTCGCGGAGCAGGTCGAGGACCTCGGCTTGCACGGTGACGTCGAGGGCCGTCGTCGGTTCGTCGGCGATGAGCAGCTTCGGCTTCCCGGCGACTGCACCCGCGATGAGCACGCGCTGCGCCATCCCACCCGAGATCTCGTGCGGATACGCGCGGAACGTCGCCTCGGGATCGGGGATCCCCACGCGCTCAAGCAGGCTCAGGGCGCGCTCTCGTGCGGCCGCTCGCGACATCCCCTGCGTCGCGCGCAGCGGCTCCGTCAGCTGATGGCCGATCCGATAGGCCGGATCGAGGTTGCTGAGCGGCTCCTGCGGAATGTATGCGATATCGGTTCCGCGCAGACGACGACGCTGGCGCGGGGAGACGTCGGTGAGCTCGGTGCCCTCGAAGTGGATCGACCCACGTGAGACCCAGCCGCCTTCGGGAAGCAGCCCGAGCACGGAGAACGCCGTCTGCGACTTCCCCGAACCCGACTCTCCCACGAGGCCGAGCACCTCGCCGGGGCGGACGTCGAGGTCCACCCGGTGCACGACGGTCTTCTGCTCGTCCCCGGTCCCGTAGCTGACCTCGAGCTCCCGCACGGACAGCAGCGGCGATCGGTCGTCGTCAGCTGCCGCGACGCGTTCGGTGCGGCCGACCCTCGTCGCCGAACCGGATCCGCTGTCCTCGAGCGCGTCTCGCATTGCGTTGCCGAGGAGGATCAGGCCCATCGTCGTGAGTCCGATCGCGAGGCTCGGCCACAGGACGAGAGAGGGGTCGACGAAGATGCGTCGGAACCCTTCGTTGAGCATGCTGCCCCACGACGGCAGCGAACTGTCGGCGATGCCGAGGAACTCGAGCCCGGCCTGGATCGCGATCGCAATGCTTCCGAGCCTGGCCGTCTGAATGATCACGGGGGCGCGGACAACGGTCAGCACGTGCCGACCGATGATGCGCGCGTTCCCCAGACCCGACACGCGTGCCGCATCGACGTACAGCTCGTTGCGGACGGCCTGCACGGCCGCACGCACGATGCGGAAGACCGACGGCGCCAGAAGCACGCCGAACACGGCCATCGACACCCAGACCGACGGACCGGCGACGGCGCGCACGGCCAGCAGGATGACGATTCCGGGCATCGCCATGTTGAGGTTGTTGAACCAGTTCGCCACGGCGTCGAATGGGCCGCCGAAATATCCGGCGATGAGGCCGGTCGGCAGGCCGACGATCAGCGCGATCGCCACGGCGAGGGCCGCACCGAGGAGGTTGACCTGTCCTCCCCAGAGCAGGCGGCTGAGGACATCGCGCCCGGAACTGTCCGTCCCCAGCAGATGCTCGGCGCTCGGGGGCTGCATCGCGTCGCGCAGCACGGAGAGGCTGGGATCGGGCAGAGGGAGCAACGGGGCGATCGCCGCGGCGATGATGACGAGCACGACGATGACGGCGGCGACGACTCCGAGCGGATTCCGCAGGAATCGCCCGACGGCACCATCGCGCTTGGCGCGCGCCGCCGCGACGAGGGATGTTGTCTGACTCATGCGAGACGCACCTTCGGGTTCAGCCAGGCAACGATGAGGTCGACCAGCAGATTGACGATGACGACGATGACGACGTATGCGAGCACGGCGCCGAGGACGACATCGACGTCTGTGCGCGACGACGCCTCGATCGCGAGGCTGCCGAGACCCGGCAGCGCGAAGATCTGCTCGATCACGACCGCGCCGCCGAGGATGCCGACGACCTGCACCGCGAGCGCGGTGAGCCCCGTTGTCGACGCGTTGCGCAGAACGTGGGCGACCACCACGCGCGTCTCGGAGAGCCCGCGACTGCGGAGCGTGCGCACGTAGTCGAGACGCAGCGTCTGGATCATCGAGCTGCGCACCTGCTGCGCGACGCCGGCGACCGCGACGATCGTGAGAGCGACGACCGGGAGGGTCATCGTCCGCACCCAACCACCGATGTCGCTGCCCGGAGCCGTATAGCCGGTCGCCGGGAACCAGCCGAGCTGGATCGCGAAGAGCGTCACCAGGAACAGGGCGATGATGAATGCCGGCAGCGCGTCGCCGAGCGTGGCGACGAACTGGAGCGTGCGGTCGACCCAACCGCGCGTGACGGCCGCGGCGACGCCGATCGCGAAGCCGAGAACGCCACTGAGAAGCGTCACGATGATCACGAGCGCCACCGTCACCGGCATTCGCACCGACAGCGCCTGCATGACGGTCTGCGTCGAGAAGAGCGACTCGCCGAGGTCCCCGGTGAACGCGGAGACGAGCCAGCTCGCGTACTGCACGAGCACCGGACGGTCGAGCCCGAGTTCCGCGTTCAGCGCGGCGGCCTGCTCGGGACTGGCGTTCTCGCCGAGCACGTTGAACGCGATGTTGTCGAACGCGGGCGACAGCATCAGGAAGACGATGATCGACGTGCCGAAGACGAGCGACACCGCCGAGATCAGTCTCTTCAAGAGGAAGGGCATATCGGTTCTCCAGATGCCCGCGGCGGCCCGTCGCCGGGCCGCCGCGGGGCGGATCAGCTTCCGCTGGGGGTGAAGTTATAGATCGACGGCACGGCCTGCTGAACCTGCACTTCGACGTCGACGTCGTCGTTCCAGTAGATGAACGTATCGGGGTGCATGATCGGCGCGAACCAGAAGTTGTCCACGATCCACTCGTTCATCTCGCGCGCGATCCCCGGCCGGTCCTCGTCGGAGGCCGCCTGGTACCCATCCATGAGCTCCTGCAGCTCGGGGTCGGTCGATTCCAGGGCGTTCCACGGGGCGTCCTCCGCGATGAGGAACTTGACCGTTCCCCAGTCGGAGCGCTGCGCGAGCGTCATGAACGCGACGGGGACCTCGCCCTGCTGCATCGACGGAATCGCCTCGCCTGGACCCCACTGCTGGCGCTCGACCGTGACGCCGATGTCCTGCCAGTTCTGGATGATCGCGTCGTAGATCACCGGCTCGAAGACGGGGCTCAGCGGCATCGTGACCGCGAGGTCGCTCGCACCGGCCTCCTCGAGCAGCTCGCGCGCGCGCTCGGGGTCGTAGGCGTACGCGTCGTTGAGCGAGTCGTCGTACGCCCCGGTGTCACTGCCCCACACCTGCGTCGTCACGCTGCCTCGTCCCTCCCAGCCAACGTCGACGAGAGCTTCGCTGTCGATCGCGATCGCGAGCGCCTCGCGCACGCGGACGTCCTCGAACTCGGGCTGCAGCTCGCCGCTGCGGTCGAAGAAGAGCAGACCGCCCCAGTTGACGGAGAAGCTCTCCTCCGTGTTGAGGTCCGCCGAGTCGGCCTGCACGGCGCTCGCCGCGCGGTTCAGCGACGCCACGTCGATCTGGCCGGACGTCAGCGCGTTGAGACGGGCGGTCTCGTCCGTGAGGATCTTGAACTCGACCTCGTCGTACGGAAGCTCCTCACCCCAGTAGTCGGGGTTGCGCTCGTACGAGATGTTCGATCCGACGACGGAGTTTGCCTGATCCAGAAGGTAAGGACCGGAACCGACCGGCTCATCGCCGATGGTGCCGTCTTCGATCGAGGCCGGGCTCGCCATGTACCCGCCCGCATTCGACAGGCTGTAGATGAGCTCCGGGTCGGGCTCTGACAGGTGGAGCACGACGGTCTCGTCATCGACGACCTCGACGCTGTCCACGGTCGAGTAGTTGCCGGCCATCGGGCCGTTCGCCTGCATGAAGTGCTCGAGGTTGATCTTGACGGCCTCGGCGTTGAACGGCGTGCCGTCATTGAAGGTGACGTCGGTGCGCAGCGTGAACGTCAGCGTGAGGCCGTCTTCGCTCGTCTCCCATTCGGTCGCGAGCATCGGGCTCAGCGTCCCGTCCGGCTCGCGCTTGACGAGCGGGTCATACAGCGCCTGATAAATCGGTGCCAGGTGCCCCTCGTTTGCCTGGGCCGGGTCCCAGCTCGTCGGCTCCTGGAGGGATCCGACGGTCAGCTTTGTCGGGGATCCGTCTCCGGACCCCGATGTGCCGGATCCGCCCGCGCTGCACGAGGCGAGCACGAGGGCAGCCGCCGTGGCTCCGGCGATCGTGATGAGTCGGGTAACTCGCATGGCGTCTCCTGACGTCCTTGTAACAGGCAGCCGACGCAACTTCTGCGCCGACATGTAAGATACTAAATAGCATTCAGTGGTTTTGCAAAGACGCTTTCCGGAGGACGATGACAATGGCTCACACCGCCCCGAACATCGTGTGGATCTCGACGCACGACATCAATCCGCATCTCGGTGCGTATGAGGGCGTGTGGCCCGATGCCGAGCAGGTGTCGACGCCGCGGATCGACGAGCTCGCCGCGCAGGGCGTGCGCTTCGATCAGGCGTTCGCAGCCGCACCGGTGTGCGCGCCGGCGCGATCCGCGATCATGACCGGCTGCCACCCGATCTCGATCGGCACCATGCACATGCGCACCAAGGCGGTGCCGCCGGAGGACGTGCGCCTCGTGAGCGAGTACTTCCGCGAAGCCGGCTACTACACCGCGAACAACTGGTTCACCGACTTTCAGGTCGAGACGCCACCGACGGCCTTCGACGACTGCTCCGACACCGCGCACTGGCGGGATCGGCCGGACGGCGCCCCCTTCTTCGCCGCCTTCCACAGTCTGATCACGCACGAATCGCGCATCTATCGCGATGAGCTCTACGCCGACGAGACCTCGGCGCTCGGAGACGACGAGCGTCGCGACCCCGACGACGTGACGTTTCCGCCGTATCACCCGGACACGACGCCGTTCAGAACGGCTTGGGCGCGCTACTACGACCTGATCCGCGCCATGGACGCGTGGGTCGGCGACATCCTCGACCAGCTCGAGGCCGACGGGCTCGCGGAGAACACGCTCGTCGTGTTCTGGAGCGACCACGGCGCGAGCTTCCCGCGCGCCAAGCGTTGGGCGAACGAAGCGGGCCTGCGCGTCCCGCTGATCGTGCGCTGGCCCGGACGGATCCCGGCCGCCTCGGTTCGTGACGAGGTCGTGCAGACCATGGATCTCGCTCCGACGATGCTCGCCGCGGCGGGACTCGACGTCCCCGAGCACATGCACGGCACGCCCCTGTTCTCTGCCAACGGCGACTCGCTTCGCGCAGCCGAGTACGCGTACGGCGGACGGGACCGGATGGACGCGCAGGAGGACTGCGTGCGTACCGTTCGCGACGTGCGGTATCGCTACACCCTCAACATGAATCCGGATCGTTCGGGGATGCAGTACAACTACTATCCGGACCACCTCGCGACCTGGGCAGAGATGCGCCGCCTCGTTCACCAGGAGGGCGAACAGCTGTCGCTCGGGCAACGCCCCGACGTCCTCACAGACCTCCAACGCTCCGTCGTCGCCGCCGGTCGTCCGCGCGAAGAGCTGTACGACATCGCCGAGGATCCGCACGAGACGCGCAACCTCGTCGACGATCCCGAGTTCGCACAGGTGCGTGACCGCCTGCGAACGGCGCTCGACGAATGGCGCGCCTCCGTGGGCGACCTCGGAGTGCTGCCCGAGTCCGATCTGCTCGAGCGCTGGCGACCGGGCGGCGCCCGGCACACGACGGCGACGCCGGTGGTGTCGGCAACCGGAGCCGAGCTCGCAGCAACATGCGCGACGCCCGGTGCGACGGTCGCGTGGACCACGGACCCGCCGGCCGAAGCCGCCCCTTTGACCGGGATCCAAGAGCAGTCCGGATCGCCGAAGCAGGACGCCCGCCGCTGGCGACTGTTCAGCGGGCTCTTCACTCCCCCGAGCGACGCCGACGTCTGGGTCGGCGCCTGGCGCCTCGGATACGACCCCAGCACCGAAGTTCGCGTTCCTGCGACGACGAAGGAGGCATGACGATGCGAGCGATCGTCCTCATGTTCGACAGCCTGAACAGGCGCATGATCCCGCCATACGCCGGCGACGCATCGCGATTCCCGAACTTCGCGCGACTCGCCAAGCACACGGTCGCGTTCGAGAACTTCTACGCGGGATCCATGCCGTGCATGCCCGCGCGACGCGAGATGCACACCGCTCGCACGAACTTCCTGCATCGCAGCTGGGGCCCGCTCGAGCCGTTCGACGATTCGGTTCCCGAGATGCTGGGACGCGCGGGGGTTCACACCCATCTGGCGAGTGACCACCAGCACTACTGGGAGGACGGCGGGGCGACCTACCACACGCGCTACAGCACGTGGGAGTTCTTCCGCGGACAGGAGGGCGACCCTTGGAAGGGCGCCGTGGGAACCACGGACCCTCGGCAGAACCCGATCGCCCGCATGCGCACGCAGGACCAGGTCAACCGCTCATACATGGCGACGGAAGCCGACCACGTCCAGACGCGGACGGTCGATGCGGGAATCGAGTTCATCGAGACGAACGCCGACGCCGATCGCTGGATGCTCCAGCTCGAGCTGTTCGATCCGCACGAGCCGTTCTTCGCGGCCGAGCGCTTCCGCGAGCGGGGCGGCATCACGGACGGCGAGACGTTCGACTGGCCGCCGTACCGCCACGTCACGGAGGCAGAGACGGAGGTCGGCCAGGCGCGTGAGTCGTATCTCGCCCTGCTCGAGATGTGCGACTACTCGCTCGGCCGCGTGCTCGACGCCATGGATGAGCACGGACTGTGGGACGACACGATGCTCATCGTGAACACCGACCATGGGTACATGCTCGGCGAACGCGGCTGGTGGGCGAAGTCGACACAGCCCTGGTACAACGAACTCGTTCACCTCCCGATGTTCCTGTGGGACCCGCGGACGCAGCGTCGCGGAGAGCGCGACGAGCGCGTCGCACGGACGATCGACATTCCTGCGACGCTGCTCGACTTCTTCGAGCTCGAGGCGACGCCGGACATGGAAGGTCGCTCCCTGACCGACGTGCCGCAGCCGCAGACCGCCCTGTTCGGCAAACACGGCGACCACGTCAACATCACGGACGGACGCTACGTGTACATGCGCTCGGCTGCCACGGCGGAGGGCGCTCCTCTCGAAGAGTTCACGCTCATCCCGACGCACATGCGCTGGCGCTTCTCCCCTGACGAACTCCGCGACTGGGAGCCGGCCGAGCCGTTCTCGTTCACGAAGGGCCTGCGCACCATGCGCGTGGCAGTGGCGACGTCGTGGCTCGGTTCGTGGCAGCAGGGCACGCAACTGTTCGACCTCGCGACAGATCCGGACCAGGGGGATCCGATCGTCGACGAGGACGTCGAACTGCGCATGGCGAGCCTCCTCGTCGAGGCGATGCGCCGGAACGACGCTCCGTCGAGTCAGTTCGAACGGCTGGGACTTCCTGCAGATGGCCCCGTCACGACTGAGCATCTGCTTGCGCGTGCCCACCGCAACCGCGTGCTCGCGCAGACGGATCCGCGCCCGCGGACGGACGAGTGCGTCGCGGCGGACGTTCTCGAGACCCCGCTGCTCCAAGCGCTGCAGGATCCCCGGGTCCGCGACGTCGTGCGGCGCCACGCGCCCGGGCTCGTCGACTCCGAGCTGGTCGAGCTGCCCCCGGCAGCAACGCTGATGTCGATCGCCGGACGCGCGGGCATCGGGCGCGAGGCGCTTCTCGCCCTCGACCGCGACCTCACCGCAGCGCTCGACCTCGACGACACTTCAGCCGCCCTGCCCCGGTAGCGCGGCGGGCGCGTCACTCGACGGTCAGCACGAAACGGGCGTACCCCGTCAGCATCGGCTCCCCTGAGTCCGTCGCCTCGACGATCACGTGCACCACGGATCCCGTCGTCGCGTCGGCCGGGACCGTCGCGGTCGCGCCCGCGGATCCGAGCTCGATCTGCGCGTGCGACGTCGAGGCGTTCTCGTCGACGTACGCGCGGATCCGTACGTCGTCGCCATCGGGATCCGTCGCGGCGAACGCGAGTTCGACGGTCTCGCCCGCCCGCACGGAACGGTCGAGCGCGCTCTGTACCTCCACGCGCGGCGCGTGGTTCGCGTCGGCGTACGCCGGCGTCACGCTCCACCGCAGTCGCGCGGCGAGGTCGCGCTGGTACGCACCGAACCACTGTGCGACCTCGCCGCGGTCGACGAGCGGCCCCTCGAGCCCGAGACCGGTGTCGCCGACACTGCGCCAGCGGTGCGCGTCGTCCGGGTGCGGCTCCTGGCGGCCGCCCCAGCCGCCGAACGAGGGGTGTTCCCAGTTCCGCAGCCCGTTGTCGATGTGCAGCGCGAAGGTGGAGCTGTCCCCCTCGGACAGCCACGCGCCGGCGGGCTGGATCGGGCACCACACCACGTATCCGGCGGCCTCGAGCTCATCCTTCTTCGGATCCGTCAGACCGAAGTAGTCGCCCTCGTCGAAGCCGTCCGCCATGTGCTTGCCGTCGCCCCACACGCGGTACTCGGCGCCCATCGGGCCGACGTCGCTGACGTTCGCACGCATCCACTGCGGCGACAGGTACTCCTTGTCGCGCTCCGACACCACGCTGTGAGCGAAGTATCCCCATGCCACCGTCGCGACGTCGCGGAATTCGAGATCAGGCCAGTTCGGGCGGATATAGTCCGCGAACGTGTCGTCCTGCTCCGCGAAGGCCGTGATCACCGTGCGGTCGGTGATGAGCGCGTAGATCTCCTCCCACCTGTCGGTCCCGGAGAACTCCTCCTCGATCGACATGAGGGCGCGCGCGATGGTGTTGGTGCCACCCCACGCCTGCGCGAACACCTGCCCCGGCGCGTCGGCGAGCAGCACGTCTCGCACGAGGTCGGATCCCGGTGTCGCCTCGCTCGTGTCGCCGACGTTCTTGACGTTGCCGACCTTCACGAGCTCCCTCAGCTCGGCGGGGTGCGGGTAGCGGGAATCGTGGCGCACGAGGTTGTCGTACACCTCTGCGTACGCGTCGACCGCGACGTCGATGTGCAGCTTCTCGCCCGGAGCAGGCCAGCGATACGGCGCGAGGCCGTTCGCCGGGTCGCCGGAATAGTGGAACTTGCTCGCCGAGTACACGAGCGCAGCGATGTCGATCTCGTTGCTGTACAGCAGCAGCCGCAGCATCGAGTTCAGGTCGTCGAGCTCAGGGTCTGTCGTGACGATCACGCGAGGGACGGGCTTCATCACCGACGAGCCTACCGGCGACCCGTGACGGTTGTCGGGCGCGCGGGCTTCTACTTGCCGAGCACGAGCGCGAGCTGCTCGATGGCCCAGTCGATCTCGGTGGCGCGGATCGTCAGCGGCGGCGCCATGCGGATCGTCTGCCCATGGGTGTCCTTGACGAGCACGCCGCGCGCGAGCAGCTTCTCGCCGATCTCGCGTCCGGTTCCCGCGGCCGGATCGATGTCGATGCCCGCCCACAGTCCGACCGTGCGCACTCCGGTGACGCCACTCCCGACGAGCGCGTCGAGCCGGGTGGCGAGGTGCTCACCGAGCTGCCGCGCGCGCTGCTGCCACTCCCCGGTCGCCAGCATGTCGACGACGGCGTGTCCCACAGCTGCAGCGAGAGGGTTTCCGCCGAACGTGGATCCGTGCTGCCCGGGCTCGATGATGCCGAGCACGTCCTCGTTCGCGACGACGGCCGAGACGGGCACGATGCCGCCGCCGAGCGCCTTGCCGAGGAGGTAGACGTCCGGCTCGACACTCTCACGTTCGCACGCGAACGTCGTACCCGTGCGGCCCAGCCCCGACTGGATCTCGTCCGCGATGAACAGCACGTTCTTCTCGCGCGTGATCTCTCGCACTCGACGTAGGTACCCCTCGGGCGGCACGATCACGCCGGCCTCGCCCTGGATCGGCTCGATCATGACGGCCGCGGTGTCGTCGTCGATCGCCTGTTCGATCGCGTCGGCGTCCCCGAACGGCACGGTCTCGAACCCGGGCGCGAACGGCCCGAAGTCGGTGCGCGCGTCCTCGTCGCTCGAGAATCCGACGATCGTCGTGGTGCGGCCGTGGAAATTGTTCTCCGCGACGATGATCTTCGCGCGGTCCTGCGCGATCCCCTTGACGCGGTAGCCCCAGGCGCGCGCCACCTTGATGCCGGTCTCGACGGCCTCGGCGCCCGTGTTCATCGGCAACACCAGCTCTTTGCCGCACAGCGCGGCGAGCGCTGCCGCGAAGGGCTCCAGCTGGTCGGTCTTGAAGGCGCGGCTCGTGAGCGTCGATCGGCCGAGCTGCTCCATCGCCGCCTGCACGAGGGTGGCGTTGCGGTGGCCGAAGTTCAGTGCGGAGTAGCCGGCGAGCATGTCGAGGTACTGGCGACCATCGAGGTCGGTCACCCACGCTCCCTCGGCGGTGGCGACCGTGATGTCGAGCGGCGCGTAATTGCGGGCGACGTGTGGTTCAGTGGTCATCGGGTTCCTCCTCGCAGTTCGAGCGTGCAGCATTTGACGCCGCCCCCGCCGAGCAGCAGCTCCGAGAGGTCGATCGTCACGGGCGTGTATCCGCGCTCGGCGAGTTGCGCGGCGAAGCCGGTCGCGCGAGGCGACAGGAAGACGTTCTTGCCGTCGCTCGCCGAGTTCAGGCCGAACACGGCCCCGTCCTCCTCGGATACCTGGATCGCGTTCGGGAAACGTTCTTCGAGGATCCGCCTGCTCGGGTCGTCGAACGCGCTCGGCAGGTATGCGATCGTCGGCGTATCGCCGGGCGCAGTGACGGGATCCAGCACACTGAGCGCCGTGTCGAGGTGGTAGAAGCGGGCGTTCACGAGCGTCAGGGAGACGATCTCGCGGCCGAACACATCGGCGACCTCGCGATGGCTGTCGTCGGTCGACCGGAAACCCTGCCCGGCGAGGATCACGTCGCCCGCGAGCAGGAAGTCGCCCTCGCCCTCGTTCGTAAACTAGGGCTCGATCGTCTCGAAGCCATGGTCGCGGAACCAGTCGGCGAAGTGTCGCGACTCGCCCTGACGCTCGACATGCCGGAACCTCGGCACGTAGGCGACGCCGTCGATCACGAAACCGCCGTTGGCCGTGTAGACCATGTCCGGCAGGCCCGGCTGCGGGTCGATCAGCTCGATCTCGTGCCCGAGCGAGAGGTACGCATCGTAGAGCCGCTGCCACTGGGCGACCGCGCGCGAGGTGTCGGTGGGGTAGGCCGGTTCCATCCACGGGTTGATCGAATACGACACCGTGAAGTGCTCCGGGCGGCACATCAGATAGCGGCGGCGGTGCTGCGCGCGTTCCGGCGCGGCCACGGGATCAGAGACGGTCTGGGACATAAACGCTCCTCGTCTTCGCAAACGAATGGCGGACGCTGTCCTCCTGGCCCGGCGGAGCAACTGAACACCTACGCACGAGCACGCCACGAATATTGTGGCATGCATCGCCGACGATTTCGTGTCCGAGATGCCCCGGCCTAAGCTCTCGCCATGGGCACTGACACACAGCTCGATGTTTTGGTCCGACCCATCCGCGACGTCGATGCCGCGGACATGGGACGCGTGCACGCAAAGGTGTGGCACGAGACGTACGACGGAATGATCTCCAGCGCCACGCTCGAGGCGATCTCGCCGAAGAGGCTCGCCGACCTGTGGAGCAACTACGCGGATCGCGGGGAAGAACATCGCCACGCGGCGGCGCTCGTCGACGGCGAGATCGTCGGCTTCGCGGCCTCGGGCCCGGCGCGCGACGACGACGCTCCGGCCCCGCGGGAGCTCTACTTCGTCTACCTCCTCGACAGCTGGCACCGCAAGGGCATCGGCCGCCTCCTGTTCGACGCGGTCGTCGACGACGGCGAGCCGCTGTACGGCTGGATCGCGGAGAACTACCCCGGTGGCACCGGCTTCTACCTCAAGCGCGGCTTCGAGATCGACGGTGCGAAGCGCACCGAGCCGTTCCTCGGCGAGACGCTGACTGAGATCCGCTTCTCGCGGTGATCAGAGTCTGGGCGCCGGACGGGATCGGCGAGATCACGTCCGGCACCGATCTCGCGACGGTCATCGGCGACGCGTTCGCGACGGATCCGCTGCGGTCGGGCGACATCGTCGTCGTCACAAGCAAGATCGTCTCGAAGGCCGAGGGGCGCTTCGTGACCGCCGACGACCGCGAGGATGCCATCACGGCAGAGACCGTGCGCGTCGTCGCCTCGCGCACGAACCCCGAGACCGGGCGCACGACACGCATCGTCGAGAACCGGCTCGGGATCGTCTCGGCTGCCGCCGGCGTCGACTCGTCGAACACCCCCGAGGGCACGGTGCTGTTGCTCCCCGAGGATCCCGATGCCTCGGCCCGCGCAATCGCCCTCGCCCTGCGCGACCGCTTCGACGCGGAGATCGGCGTGCTGCTGAGCGACACGCTCGGCCGCCCGTGGCGTGACGGACAGATCGACTGCGCGATCGGCGCGGCGGGCGTGCACGTGTTCGAAGACCTCCGCGGATCCGTCGACAGCCAGGGCAGGCCGCTCGCCGTGACGTTACCGTGCGTCGCCGACGAGCTGTGCTCCGCGGCGGAACTCGTCAAGGGGAAGGCGACCGGACGACCCGTCGCGGTGGTGCGTGGCCGCGGCGACCTCGTCGGATCCCTCGACCTCCCCGGAGCGCGGACGATTCCCCGCACCGGTCCCACCGACATGTTCCGCAAGGGCTACGACGAGGCGTACGCCGACGGCATCGCCGCGGCGAGTTCATAGGCATTTCACTCGAAGGTCTCGCGCCCCGCCCGCGGACCGGCTAGAACGGTGGATGATGCCTCGAACCCGGGGCACGTCGATCCCTGTTCGAAGGACCGCAATGCGATCACGTATGACACGCAGCATCGGCGTCGGTGCCGCGCTCGCCACCGCGGGCGCGCTGTTCCTGACGCCGCAGGCCGCCCTGGCGGCGGCCGAGCCCGACACGACCGACATCCAGATCCTCGGAATCAACGACTTCCACGGGCGCCTCGAGGCCGACGCGTTCGGTGGGCTCGCCGGCGCCGCGGGACTCGTGGGCGCCGTGCGCCACTTCGAGTCGGAGAACCCCAACACGCTGTTCGTCTCCGCCGGCGACAACATCGGCGCCTCGACCTTCACGTCCTTCATCCAGCAGGACGAGCCGACGATGCAGTCGCTCGCCGTCGGAGGGCTGGACGTGAGCGCAGTCGGTAACCACGAGTTCGACAAGGGCTACGCCGACCTCACCGACCGCGTCCAGCCGTTCTACCAGCAGTTCGGCGAGGCCGACGGCTACGGCGCCGACCTCACGCTCGGCGCGAACGTCTACCACGCGGGCACGACCGACCCGGCGCTGAGCGAGTACGCGATCCGCGAGGTCGACGGCGTCACGATCGGCTTCATCGGCACCGTCACCGCCGAGACCGCCAGCCTCGTGGCCCCGGACGGGGTCGCGATGCTCGACTTCGGCGACCAGGTCGAGGCCGCCAACCGCGTCGCCGCCGCCATCGACGGCGACGTCGACGTGACGGTGCTGCTCGCGCACTCCGGAGCCGCGGTCTCGGGCGACGACGCCTCCGTGTGCGAGGCGATCGCGAACGAGGACAGCGAGTTCGGCGCGCTCGTGCGCGACGCGACCCCCGAGATCGATGCGATCATGTCGGGCCACACCCATCAGGGCTACCCCTGCACGATCAATGACCGCCCGGTCGTTCAGGGCAACGATTACGGATCCACGCTCTCGAAGCTCGACCTTCAGGTCGACGCCGCGACGAACGAGCTCATCTCGATCGCAGGATCCCTCGTGCCGCTCGCGAATGACGAGGGCGAGCCGGCCTTCCCGATCGCCGAGGACATCCAGGCGATCGTGGACGACGCCGTCGCCGTGGCCGCCGAGGAGGGCAACGTCCCCGTCGGCGCGATCAGCGAAGACATCCTGCGCGGCGGCGAGGTGCCCGGCGACGACCGCGGCGTCGAGTCGACGATGGGCAACACGGTTGCCGACGTCTACCTGTGGGCGACCACCGAGTACGGCAACTACGGCGGTGAGCCCGCCGACATCGCAGTCATGAACCCGGGCGGTCTGCGCGACGACCTGCTGTTCGCGTCCAGCGACGTGGGCGAGGGCGACGGCGTCGTGACCTACGCCGAGGCCGCCGCCGTGCAGCCGTTCGCGAACACGCTCACCACGAGCGAGATGACCGGCGCCGACATCAAGCTGATGCTCGAGCAGCAGTGGCAGCCAGGCGACGACGGGAAGCTGCACCTGGGCATCTCGGAGGGCTTCTCGTACGAGTACGCCGAGGACGCCGCCGAGGGCGAGCGCATCGTGTCGATGACGCTCAACGGCGCCGAGCTCGCCATGGACGAGACCTACACGGTCACGACGAACTCGTTCATCGCCGCGGGCGGCGACAACTTCACCGCCTTCACGCAGATGCCGTTCCGCGACACGGGTCTCATCGACCTCGAGGCCACGGTCGACTTCTTCGCTGAGCACGACCTTGTCGAGCCGTCGCCCATGGGTCGCGCGATCCCGGCCGAGGAAGCCGAGCCGGAGCCCGAGCCGGAACCTTCGGAGGAGCCCGAGCCGCAGCCGAGCGAGGAGCCCGGCCCCGACGGCGACGAGGGAGACGGTGGCGACGAGCTCGCGCCGACCGGTGGCGACACGGCGTGGGCCTTCGGGTTCGGCGCCGCCTTCCTCCTGGTCGCGGGCGTCGTGCTGGTCGCACGGACCCGCAAGGCCTGACCTGCACGGAGCGGGGCCCGCATCCTCCGGGGTGCGGGCCCCGCTCCGTGCATCCGTTCCGGTCGCGGCACGCCTCGCCCGACAGCCGTGCGTTCCCTTCGCGCGGAAAATTGCCGGATCCGCGGACCACATCGCGCTACTCGACCCGTGAATGCGGCACATGTCCGCGGATGCGGCCGGCGCGGCGCCCGTCACCCGCGCGCCCGGCGACGATCGTTCATCTGCGGTTCATCCGCCGACCACCCGCGCCCCTTAGACAAGGGGCATGCGAAAACTTCCTCGGATCCTCCTCGCGACCGGCGCGGCGTGCGCGCTCGTCGCCGCCCCTGCCGTGGCCGTCGCAGCGCAGCCCGGCGACATCGACCCGATCTACGACGCGATCGACGACGCACCCTTCCACCTCTCGGTCGCCGGCACCTTCGAGACCGGCATCTTCGACGAGGGCGCGAGCGAGATCGTGCAGGCGCACGGCAACCGACTCTTCTCGGTGAACGCGGCGGCGGGATCCGTCTTCGCGATCGACATGTCGAACCCCGCCGCGATGACCGAGCTGTATCAGGTGGGCGCGGACGGCGGGGTCGCGAACTCCGTCGCCATCCGTGAGGACGGCCTCGGCGCGATCGCACTCGAGAACGCCGACGACAAAACCGCGCCGGGGCGGATCCTGTTCTTCGATGCGAACGCGGATGCGCCGGCGGTGCTCGGCGAGGTCACGGTTGGATCCCTGCCCGACATGGTGACCTTCTCGCCCGACGGCGCCTACGCGGTCGTCGCAAACGAGGGCGAACCGGCGGAAGACTTCTCGTCGGATCCGGAGGGCTCGATCGCGGTCATCACCGTACCGTCGGGGCTCGCGGCCCCCACGCAGGACGACGTCCGCATCGCCGACTTCCACGCGTTCGAAGACGCCGAACTCGACCCCTCGGTGCGCGACGCGTTCGGCCCGATCTTGAACGAGGATCTGCCCCGTTCGACGAACTGGGAGCCGGAGTACGTCACGGTCCAGGACGGCGTCGCCTACGCGGCGCTGCAGGAGGCGAACGCCGTCGCCACGGTCGACCTCGCGACAGCCACGGTCACCGACGTCTGGGGACTCGGGTTCATCGACCGCGGCGAGGTGCCCCTCGACGCGTCCGATCGGGATCCCGAGGACGCCCCGACCATCAACATCACGACGTACCCGGGTCTGTACGGCATGCCGATGCCCGACGGGATCCAGTCGTACCAGGTCGACGGCGAAACGTATCTCGTCACCGCGAACGAGGGCGACGCGCGCGAGTGGGGCGACTACCTCGAGCCCGCGCGGGTCAAGGATCTCGGCACCGACGACGCTCCCGGCACGGGCCCCCTCTGCGAGAACCTCGCCGGGTATGAGGACGACGCCGCGCTGGGGCGCCTCGAGGTGAGCACCGAGATGGGCCTCGACGCGGACCAGGGCTGCTACACCGAGCTCTACGCGTACGGCGCGCGCTCGTTCGCGATCTACACGGCGTCGGGCGACCTCGTCTTCGACTCGGGCGCGCAGTTCGAAGAGCTCACCGCCCGTCTCGCGGAGTCGACGCCCCTCGTCTTCAACTCGGGCCACGACAACAACGAGCTCGAGAACCGCAGCGACGCGAAGGGCGTCGAGCCGGAGAACCTCACGATCGGCGAGGTCGACGGCCGCACCTACGCGTTCATCGGCTTCGAGCGCGTGTCGGGCGTCATCGTCTACGACATCACGGATCCATCCGCGCCGACGTACGTCGAATACATCAACAACCGGGAGTTCGACACGAACCTCGGGGACGCCTACGAGGAGCTCGCCGAGGCCGGTGCGAGCGACGACGAGCTCGCGGCGCTCGTGAACTCCGTCGGCGACCTCGGGCCGGAGGGCCTGGACTTCATCGCGGCCGACGCCTCGCCGAGCGGCGTGCCGATGATCGCGGTCGGCAACGAGGTCACGGGGACGACCACGCTGTACGCGCTCGAGGGCGCGCCCGGCGCGGAACCGGCACCCACGCCGGAGCCGGAGCCGTCCGAGGATCCCGAACCCGCGCCCTCCGAGGATCCGCGTCCGGACGACGAGGACGACTCGCTGGCCCCCACGGGTGGCAAGGTCGGGTGGGGCATCGCCCTCGGCGGTGCGGCCCTGATTGCGGCGGGTCTCGTCATCACCGCTGCACGCCGCACGGCGTAACCGCGACACGTGGCCGGGTCGCCGCCTCCGGGCGCGCGATCCGGCCACACCCGTGCTCGGCAGGGAATCACCCGCACAAGCCGCTCACGCCAGGCGTCCGCGGTTCGAACACATCTCCGCGATTCTGGCTCGTCCGTCCTCGCACTCCCCGTGCCATCCAGCGTCACACCGGGTCACCGCATTCGGCATCGGGTGAGCTGGACCGGTAAGAATGATCGAGTGAGTCACACGCGCGCCCGACCGACATGGATCCAGGTCCTCATCGGCTTGTTCGGCGTCGCCGCGCTCGTGTTGGTGGCCTGGTGCGGCGTCTTCGTCGTGCGGGGTCTGCTGTCGACCGAGCTCTTCACCACATTCATCACACGCTTCCCTGGCGACGCGCCGCGGCTCGCGTCGACACCGGAAGGGATCCCGGCCTTCGTGTCGTGGACCCATTTCCTCAACGCCTTCTTCCTCGTACTCATCGTGCGCACCGGGATCCGCGTGCGCACGGAGAAGCGTGCCGGCGGGCTGTGGACCTCCACGCGCGTAAAGAAGCGTCGCATGTCGCTCGCGCTCTGGGGGCACGTCGCGGTCGACGTCCTGTGGCTTGCGAACGGCGTCGTCTTCGTCGCGCTGCTGTTCATCAGCGGCCACTGGGCGCGCATCGTGCCCACGGACTGGGATGTGTTTCCGAACGCCCTGTCGGTGCTGCTGCAGTACATCTCGCTCGACTGGCCGACCGAGAACAGCTGGGTCAACTACAACGCGCTGCAGCAGTTGAGCTACGTCGTCATCGTGTTCGTCGCGGCTCCGCTCGCGGCCATCACCGGCTACCGACTCAGCGCGGTCTACCCGACCTCGCCCGCATGGCAGCGGATCCTCCCCACTGAGCTGGCGAAGCGGATCCACTACCCCACGATGCTCTTCTTCGTCGCGTTCGTCGTCGTGCACGTCGGTCTGGTGCTCGCGACGGGCGCCTTGCGGAACCTCAGCCACATGTACGCGGCCACCGACCAGGTCAGCTGGTGGGGGTTCTGGATCTTCGCCGCGACCGTCGTCCTCATGGTGTGCGGATGGCGCGCGGCGCGACGCGACGATTGGATCGCGAAGCCGGCCGCGTGGTTCGGATCCGTACGCCTCCTGAAGCGATAGTGCACCTCGGCGAGCGGACAGGTCAGCTCGTCGCGCGGATCCGGCGCACGTACTCCTCGACGCGTGCGAGGCGCGCTTCGTCGTACGGCCCCCACTCGGGGCGCGGTGTGTCCGGACCCCGGTACGGCTCGTCGCCGTATCGCTCCTGATACTGGGCCAGCTTCGTCTCGAGTTCGGCCTTGATCGACGCGTACGCCGGATCGGCGGCCACGTTGTCGACCTCTGTCGGATCGGCATTCAGGTCGTACAGCTCCCATTCGGGTTCGTAGACCTCGCGCGATGCACCAGGCACGTCGAGCCCGGCGCCGTAGTAGTAGATCAGCTTGTGATCCTTGGTGCGGATGCCATAGTGCGCGGGCGCGCCGTGGATCGGGTCGTCGTGCTCCCAGTACCGGTAGTACGCCGCGTCCGGCCAGTCTTCGACTTCTTCCCCCCGAAGCAAGGGGCGAAAGCTGCGGCCCTGGGAGGTCGGGAGAACCTCAGCGGCGTCGAATCCCGCGATGTCGAGGAACGTTGCCGCAAAGTCCACGTTGGTGATGACCGCCTCACACCGTGAGCCGGGCGCAATTTCGGCCGGCCAACGGATCAGCATCGGCATCTGCAGCGACTGATCGAACATCAGGCGCTTGTCGAACCACCCGTGATCCCCGAGGAAGAACCCCTGGTCTGAGGTGTAGACGACCAGCGTGTTGTCGGCGATCCCCTTCTCTTCCAGACGATCGAGGACGCGTCCGACGTTGTCGTCGATCGACTGCACGGTCTGCAGATAGTCGCGCATGTAGATCTGGTACTTCCAGCTCATGCGCTCGCGACGCTTCTCGTCGCCGCGGAGATGCTCGGGCACGTCCTGCTTGAGATCCTCGGATCCCATATCGTCGGCGAGCGTCATGCGCACGTTCTGGACTGCCTTGCTGCGCGTGGCGTAGTCATCGAAGAATGTCTCGGGCTCCGGGATGTTCCCGTCCGCGTAGAGGTGCGTGTGCTTCTCGTCGGGGATCCACGGACGGTGCGGCGCCTTGTGGTGCACCATCGCGACGAAAGGCTTGTCGCTGTCCTCGTCGATCCAGTCCAGAGCGAGGTCGGTGACGATGTTCGTGGCATATCCCGTGACGGTGTGGCTGCCGTTCTCGTCGATCATCTCCGGATCGATGTAGTCGCCCTGACCGGGGAAGATCTTCCATGCGTCGAAGCCCCGCGGCCGCGACACACCGTGCTCGCCGAGGTGCCACTTGCCGAACATGCCCGTCCGATAGCCGCGATCGTGCAACGCGTCGATGAAGGTCGGCACACGATAGTCCAGCTCGGTCCAGATCGACGAGACGCCGTTGACGTGACTGTACGTGCCCGTCAGGACGCTCGCGCGCGACGGGCTGCAGATCGAGTTCGTGCAGAACACGGCGTCCATCCGCGCGCCCTCATCGGCGATCCGGTCGAGGTGAGGCGTGTGGTTGACCCGGCTGCCGTATGCCGAAATGGCATGCGCGGCATGGTCGTCCGACATGATGAAGATGATGTTCGGTCTGGGCACGATCACTCCTGGTTGTCGACTGGCGGTGCGATGTTCGGAGACCAGCACGCCCCGCCCCGCGCCGTGATCGGGACCGTCGCACCGCCCCCTGAGATCATCACTTTACACATAGTTATCGAGTGGGCTCATGCCCCGCCACGTAACCTCTCCCATGCCGGATCCGGCCAGACTGCGCCCGTGCGCTCGATGCGGCGACGCAGCCGCCGTGCCGTTGTGCGGAGCCAGGAGATGTGCGAACTCGCGAGCTGGTTTCCGCGCGCGTCACCGAGAGAAGACATCTCGTCGAGCCAATCCTCCGCGAAGGGCGTGCGCGGATCGCTCTCGAGAACGGGCGCCTCCGGGTCCCATTCGACTTCTTGGTCGAGTCGGAACGCGAGCTCCGTCTCCACAAGACGCAGCGCGACAATTGGCGAAACCGCCCCGGCGAACGCAAAGTGCACTTGGAAATGAGCGTCGAGCGGGCGAGGCGACGGCGTGAACGGCGCGTCAACCCAATCCAGGTAAGCTCCCCAGCCACGCCCGGTCAAGGAGTAGACCTTGGCGTCGGGACCGCTTCGCGAACGGTCAATCTCGAACGCGAGCAGGTCACGCTCGACGAGGCGCGCGAGTTGCCGATAGATCTGGGAGGACTGCGGTACGTATCCGTATATGCGTCCCGACTTCTCGAGGTACTTGCGGACGTCGTAACCGGCGCTTGGCTTGCGGGCGAGGACTCCAAGGAGCACGGAATCGAGAAAGTTCAGCGATTCGGTGGGTCCGCTCTTCATTGCCACAAGTGACATAGTATCGCATCGTCGCCGCAACCCGCCCGACGCGCCTTCACGTTCCCCGCGCCCCAGCGGTGCCGAGCTGACGAGTGCGGATTCACCCTCCCGCGGTGCGACGAACACTAGAAACCACCGTGCCGATGACGGCACCACGGCACTCGCGAACGCCGCACACGCCGCCGCGAAGGGCGCCGAGGCACCAGCGTAGGACGTCAGCGGGCGAGCGCGCGCGGATCCGTGAGGTGCGCAGTTTTCTCCGGGTTGCGCACGTAGTACGCGGCGGCGATGCGGCCGGACTCGATCGCGAACGTGACCGCGCCGTCGATCCGACCCTCGGCGTGCACCGTGAGGCCCGCCCCGCCGTTGACCATGGCGGATCGCAGCACGCTGTCCGGGTACTGCGACAAGAGCCCTTCGAGCAGCCGCATGACGCGCTCGACCCCGACGACCGGACGTCGAGCCGCCGTCACCTTGCCGCCGCCGTCGGAGAGGAACACCACGTCCGGGGCGAGCACGTCGACAAGACCCTGCACGTCGCCGGTACTGGCGGCCACGCGGAAGCGTTCGACCACCTCGGCGGCCTCCCGGGAGCCCACCTCGCGACGCGGCCGTCGTGCAGCGACGTGCTCGCGAGCGCGGCGGGCGATCTGGCGGACCGCGTCGGTACGACGATCGACGGCGTCCGCGATCTCCTCGTACGAGAACGCGAACACCTCGCGCATCACGAAGACCGCGCGCTCAACGGGCCCGAGGGTCTCGAGTACGAGCATCATGGCCGTCGACACGCTCTCGGCGAGCACGGCGTCGTCGGCGATGTCGGGCGCCGTCAGCATGGGCTCCGGGAGCCACGGTCCGACGTAGTCTTCCCGGCGTCGCGAGACCGTGCGCAGGCGATTGAGCGCCTGCCGTGTCACAATGCGCGCGAGATAGGCGCGTACGTCGTGCACGGAGCCCTGGTCGGCGTCGTTCCAGCGGATCCAGGAGTCCTGCACGACGTCCTCCGCGTCGCTGACGGATCCGAGGATCTCGTACGCGATCGTGAAGAGCAGGCCGCGATGCGCGGAGAACTCGTCGGCGCTCATGCGGGTGAGGATACCGCGAGGGGCAACTCGCACACGTCAGAATAGCCCTGACTCTCGAGGCCGGCCGCGGCGTTGAAGCGTGATCGCAGGTTCTCGACGGCGACGATCTGGGTCAGCTCGACCATCGCGGGCGTGCCGAGGGCGTCGAGCAGCCGCGCACTGAGCTCATCGGCAACCGTCGGCGGCGTCGCGGTCATCGCCTCCGCGTACTCCATAACGTCACGCTCGAGGTCGGTGAACACCTCACTGTCGCGCCACCTGGGCACCTGACTGACCTTGCGCAGGTCGAGTCTGTTGTTGCGCGCCTCGAAGTATCCAAAGTCGAGGCACCAACTGCACCCGATGACGCCGGCGGCCGCCATCTGCGCGTACGACGACAGCGACGGATCCAGCGTGTTCCACTTCGCGACGCGGCCCTCGAGAGACAGCGTCGTCTTCAAGACCCGACGGTTGTGCCAGAGGACGTAGCCGTTATCGGGCAGCTGCCCCCACTTGCGGCGCGCGTAGGCCTTCATGAGGGCGCCGTAGAGGCCGCTGATGCGCGCCGCGGGGATCCGGAATCGACTGGGCATGTTGCACTCCTTCGAGAGACGGTTCTGCCCATAGGACACCGCCCACCGACGGAACGTGACAGCGTCGCTACACGGCGGCGGCGCGCTCGTCCTCTTCGGTCACCATGAGCTGACCGCAGGCACCGTCGATCTCCTTGCCGCGGGTGTCGCGGATCGTCGTCGGGACGCCGCGGTCGTTGAGGCGCCGCACGAACTCGCGCTGCGCGGCGATCGGCGACGCATCCCACACGGATCCGGGGGTCGGGTTGAGCGGAATCGGGTTCACGTGCACCCATCCGCGGCCGCGCTCGAGCAGCTTGTCGGCGAGCAGGTCAGCGCGCCACGGGTGGTCGTTCATGTCCTTGATGAGCGCGTACTCGATCGACACGCGTCGCCTGGTGCGTTCGAAATAGGCGCGGGCGGCGTCGAGCACCTCGTCGACTTTCCACCGCGAGTTGACGGGGATCATCTCATCGCGCAGCTCGTCGTCCGGCGCGTGCAGCGACAGCGCGAACGTCACGGGGATGTCCTCGTCCGTCAGCTTGCGGATCGCCGGGGCGAGGCCGACGGTCGAGATCGTGATCCCGCGCGCGCTCATCCCGAGGCCCTGCGTCTTGTCGACCATGGTGCGCACGGCCTGCATGACGCGCTTGTAGTTGGCGAGCGGCTCTCCCATGCCCATGAAGACGATGTTGCTGACGCGCTCGGCGCTGTTGTCATCCTCCTGCTTGCCGCCGAGCTCACCGGCAGCAATGATCTCGTTCGCGCGCACCACCTGGTCGACGATCTCGGCAGCGGACATGTTGCGCGTCAGGCCGTTCTGACCGGTCGCGCAGAACGGGCAGTTCATGCCGCAGCCAGCCTGCGAGCTCACGCACAGCGTGATGCGGCCGGGGTAACGCATGAGCACCGACTCGACGAGAGCGCCGTCGTGCAGGCGCCACAGGAACTTGATGGTGTCGCCGCGATCGGTCGTGAACCGGCGCACCTCGGTCAGCAGCGTCGGCAGCAGGGAGTCAACGAGTTCTGCACGGCCGTCCTTCGGGAGATCCGTCATCTGCTCGGGATCGCGGGTGTAACGGTCGAAGTAATGCTTAGCGAGCTGCTTTGCGCGGAAGCCCGGCAGCCCGAGCTCCGTCACCTTCGCGACCCGCTCCTCCGGGGTGAGGTCGGCGAGGTGCACGGGCGGCATGCCCCGTTTCGGGCTCGCGAACTGCAGCAGCGGTCGCCCCGCGGCGTCCTTGCGCTGCTCCCACCCCTCGGCCTTGGGCTTGACCTGGCGGATCCCCGACGTCGTCATGGTCTCTACGGTACGTGTCCGGGCTGAATGAGTTCATGCTCCATCGTGAACTCGACCATATTGTTCACCTAGAGTGCTCGTGGCGTGCCCGGTTCGGGGGACACCGGCCGCCCTCGTTCCCCCGGCGAGCATTCTCGCGTCCCGCAATCCCAGGAGAAACATATGACCCGCACTCGCCGTGCCCGTTTCCTCGCCCTCGTCGGCGCCGCCGCTCTCGTTCCCGCCGCGCTTGTTGGCTGCTCCGCCGGCGGCCAGTCCGTCGCCGATGCCTGCCAGGTTGCGGGCGACACCGTCACCGAGGCGATGGGCGACCTGTCGTCCGTCGCCACCGACCCCGAGGCGGCCACCGACATGTTCGCGGACACGCTCGCCGCTATGAAGGAGGCCGGCGACAAGATCGAGAACGAAGAGGTCAAGGCCGCGTTCGACGACTTCAACGGATCCTTCGAGGAGTTCCAGACCGTCATGGCGGACGCCACGGAAGATCCCACGAACATCGACACCGATGCGATGACCGAGATCTCGTCGGACCTCCAGGCCAGCAGCACGAAGCTGCAGGAGCTCTGCGGCTGACCCCGCCCTCGACGCGAGGGCGTTGTCCGGCCGCCGTTTGTGCGCGCCAGACAACGCCTTCGGCGTCTCCGCGCAGCATCCGGCATCCTGATCCCATGCATCTCGACATCGGAGTCCGCGACGCGTCCCCCGCCGCCGCGCTCGAAACCGCCGCCCGTGCCGAGCGCGACGGCTTCGACGGCGTCCAGTTCCCTGAGCTCGCACACGATCCCCTGATCTCCAGTGCGCTCGCGGCGAGCGCGACCAAACGGATCCACGTGGCGACGTCGATCGCGGTGGCCTTCGCGCGCAACCCGATGACGATCGCGCAGGCCGCCAACGACGTGCAGCTCGCCGGCGAGGGCCGCTTCTCGCTGGGGCTCGGATCCCAGGTGAAGCCGCACATCGAGAAGCGCTTCTCGATGCCGTGGTCGGCACCGGCACCGCGGATGCGCGAGTTCATCGGCGCCGTGCGCGCGATCTGGCACGCGTGGGAGACCGGCGAGAAGCTCAGCGTGCGCGGCGACCACTACACCCACACGCTCATGACGCCGATGTTTTCGCCCGGACCGAATCCGTTCGGCACCCCGGACATCTGGCTCGCGGCCGTCGGCCCAGCGATGACGCGGCTCGCGGGCGAGGCCGCGGACGGCTTCATCGCGCACGCGTTCACGACGCCCGACTACCTGCGCGAGGTGAGCCTTCCGGCACTCGCCGAGGGGCGCCAACGCTCCGAACGCGAGGCGACGGACGTCATCGTCACGCCGTTCGTCGTGACCGGATCCACGGCAGCAGAGCGCGCGCATATGGAGCGCGAGGTGCGCAAGCAGATCGCGTTCTACGGATCCACCCCCTCCTATCGCGCGGTCATGGAGCTGCATGGCTGGGAGGACACCGCCGATGCCCTGCACGCCGCGAGCCGCCGGGGCGAGTGGGCGGAGATGGGCGGCCTCATCACCGACGACATGATGACCGCGTTCGCCACGTTCTGCGAGCCGCATGCGATTCGTGACGCGCTGACAGAGCGCTTTGGGGCCGTCGCGGCGCGCGCCAGCGTCGCCCTGCCGTGAGCGCGCCGCCGAGCCTCAGGCCGTACGGGGCCGTTCAGAGCGAGTCATAGATCGCGATCGCCTGATCGATCGCCCAGCTGTTGGTGAGCTCCGTGAGCTGGTTCTGCTCGGCGATCAACAGCCCGTTCATCGTCGCGATGTATGCGCTGAATCGGCCGATGTAGACCGTCGGCGACGCGAGTGACAGCGGCGCGTCGACGTCGTAGCTGTCGCCGATCAGCGAGATGTCGACGTAGCCGCCATAGTCGTCGAGCCGCGGGTCCTCCGCAACGAAGCCGAATTCACGCGCGTCCTCCATGTCGAGGACCGACTCCTCGATCAGGAGAGACACGCTGAGCGCTTCGCCCGGGTCGGCAAAGGCCTCTTTGAGATTCGCCTTCTCGAACGTATCCGGAGTGAACCACGCGCAGTTGATGCCGAAGCCCGTCGGATTCTCGTAGCGGTCCTCCTCGTCGTCGTCGCCGGGCGCGTTGACGAGTTCGTCCATTCCGATAAGCGAGCGGATCTCGTCGCAACTGGGCAGGATGGTGTCGTCGAGGTCGTCCTCCTCGTCCTCGTCCTCGTTAGCCGATTCGGCTTCCTCGACGATCAGCTCCTCGATCTCGTCAGGATCGATCGGCACGTCATCGACAGCCTCTTCTGCGGCCTCGTCCATGCCCCCGCAGGCGGTGAGCAGCAGGAGTCCGGCGAGAGAGAGGCCGGCGAAGGATCGTATGCGGGTCTTCATCAGTGAGTCCTCCGGCGAGAAAGGGTGGGCACGGGCGCAACGAGGGGCCCAGCAGCCTGGCGACTGCGGGACCCCTCGTGTCGTGCTGTTGGTTACTGAACCGTCTGGCGGCGCAGCAGCATCACGAGCGCACCGACACCGAGGAGGAGGGTTCCTCCGGCGGCGAGGGTGAGGCCCATGTCGGATCCGGTCGGCGCGAGCGAGTCATCCTCGTCCTCCGGGCCGCTCGCCTCGGCGACGACCTCGAGCGAGGCCCAGCCAATCAGGCCGTCGGCAGACCACGCCGCGATGCGGTGCGCGCCTTCGGCGGCGTCCGTCGGGACGGTGACCTGGACAAGGGCATCGCTGTCGACAACGTGCGTGCCGAGCGACGTCGGCGCGGAGAACAGCCACACCCCGACCTCGGTTCCAGCGTCGACGCTGTCGATCACGATGGAGATCGTCTCGCCCGCGACGACCTGTGTCGGCGCAGTGATCGCACCCTCGAGCGCCGGGTCAAGGTCGTCCTCGGAGGGAACATCACCCGGAATCGTCTCAGGAGCGGGCTCCGGCTCCGGCTGCGGCTGCGGCTGCGGCTGCGGCTGCGGCTCAGGCTCCGGCTGCGGCTGGGGCTCCGGCTGCGGCTGGGGTTCCGGCTCCGGCTGGGGCTCCGGCTCGGGTTCCGGCTGGGGCTCGGGCTCGGGCTCCGGCTCCGGCTCCGGCTGCGGCACCTCACCGTCGAGCTCGGCGGTCCAGTCGAGCTGGCTGTAGCCGCATGCTCCCATGCCCGCATAGATCGTGCCGGAAGCGGTGCCGTCGGAGCGTACGACGCCGTTGAATTGGTAGTCGAAGACCGCTTCGTCACCGGTGTTGATCTCGAACGGCTGGTCGACGGTCAGCTCTGCCGTCAGCAGATCCGCGTCATAGGCGAAGTCGTGGGAGTCGGAGTCGATGTACCCCTCGACGCCGATGCACACCCACCAGAACTCGCCGGCGATGTCGACGAGGGCGCCATTCTCGTCGATCGAGAAGCTGAACGCTCGCGTTCGGTGCTCGGGCTCGTAGCCCTCGTCATCGACGTCGAGTTCCATGCCGCCCGAGTGCGTCTGCAGCGACGTGCCGACGTAGTCACCAGCGTGCGGCCAGGTGCCCCGCTCGTCGGGAACGACAGTGATGACATTGCTGAGAGTGGCCGTCGGGTGCTGGAACTCCACCACGAGTTCACCCGGCTCGTACGCCCCAGAGACTTCGTACGTGAAGTGGTACGCGTGCTGCACGGTCTCGACGAACTCACCGCCGATGTAGACGTCGACCGGCGTCATGTACGGGTAATCCGTGACGAAGAATTCGACGGGCTCTTCGGCCAGTTCCGAGACCGTGACAACGGAGCGACTTGCCGAAGATCTCGGCTCGAGGTCGTGGTCGGCCCACCACTGGCCGTCGTCGACCGCCGCGAACGTGTCGGAGACGCTCTCGCCATCGGCGCTCAGCGTGACCGTGTGCTCGCCGGGTGCGACCTCAGCGGTGACGAAGCCCTCGACCGAGCCGTTCTCATCAGCCGTCATCTCAGCGACGACTGTCGAGCCGACGGAGACCGAGACAACCGCACCCGCGGCGAACCCGCCGCCGGTGACCTCGATTCCTGCCCGCGCGAGGTCCCAGACGGAGATCGCGGCGGCTTCGTCGAAGAAGCAGGTGTCGAAACCATCAAGGCAGATGGTGAGGTCCGTTGGGGCGACCTCACCGTTCGATGCGGCCGCGACGACCGGGACGGGATTCGCGGGCGCGGCGTATGCCATGGTCGGGGCGATGGCGCTCAGGACGAGCGCGCCGGCCGTGCCGAGGGCGCCCAGAATCGGCATACGCCGGAATCGCGATCTGTCGCGTTCAGCTGTGCTTTTTCGCAAGGGACAATCTCTCTCATGGTGGTGGTTCAGGCGCAGCAGGACGCCGGAATCGAGCAGTAACCCCTTGATCGTGCCGGAGAACGCGCGGGCGCAGGACGGCGGAATACTAAGTTCTGCACGAAGATCGCGGTTGCGAGCCGACCGCCCTCTTGGCAGTCGGGTGCTGCCTCAGCCCGCCGACGAGCGTCCGCCGCCGACGATCTGCACGATCGCCTCGCGACTGCTCACACCGAGCTTCTTCATGATGTTCCGGATGTGCTGCTCCGGCGTGCGCGGGCTCACGACGAGGCGCTCGGCGATCTGACGGTTCCGCAGCCCGGCGGCGACGAGCTCGGCGATCTCCCGCTCGCGCGCTGTCAGCACCGTCAGCTGCTCTGACCGGGATCTCAAGAGCGCCTCCGCCTGCGCGAGACCGTGATGGGCCCTGCCGTACTGCAACCGCATCTCGAGCCGGTCGAACGTGTCGCGTGCGGTCCTGAAGAGGTTCCCGGCCGCAAGCGGATCCCCGGAGCGCAGGAGAATTTCAGCGTGGCAGGTCAACACCATCGCTTCCTGGCCCCGCGACTCCTGCTCGCGCGCGATTTCGAGCCCTTCGTCGATCAGTGCGGTTGCCGTCTCCCCCTGCCCGAGCGCCGCCGCGACGGCGGCGGCGTCGGCGTAGCGAAGCGACGCCATCGCGTCGCGCGGGCCGCCGAGCAGCTCCGGGCAGGGCGTCGGCCGCCCGATCATCGCCGACACCCTCGTGCGCGTGGTCAGCACCGCCCGTCGCCACCATCCGAAGGCGGGCAGCGGCGCCGCCTCGAGCCGTTCGAAGCGTTCGCGCAGCAGTTCCAGGTCGGCGCGCCCCTGTGCCGCGACCATGAGACCGGCAAGCGCCATGCTCTCGAGCTCCGCGGGGCCGTACCGGCGCGCGTCGGCGACCGCGCGCTCTCCCGCGGCGTCGGCCTCGTCAAGGAGTCCGAGCGACGCGTGGCAGAACGACAATCCGGTCGCGAAATTGGCAAGCACGTCGACCTGGCCGATCCGGTGTGCGCGCCGGAGGCCGCGCTCCGCGAGGCGCGCGCCGGTCTCGAACTCATCGAGCATGTACGCGGCCCACACGGCGCACGCGGCAGCGTGCAGCACCGTCTCGAGCTCATCGCCGCTGACCACGCGAGCCCATTCGGCCACCGCGCGGAAGCTGACACGTGCGTGGCGCACATCACCCACCGACAGCAGATCCATCGTGCGGTACACCGCTGCCACGACCCGGTTCAGCGCGCCGGGCAGGGTCTCGAGCCGCGACAGCAGCCGCTCGGGCGTGCGACCGTCGAGCATCGCGAGGATGTCGACGTACTCGCGGAGGAGCACCGCGTCGATCGACTCTTCGGCGATCGCGAGGAGTGCGCGGGCCTCATCCACGTCGCCCATGATTCGCAAGACGTTCGCGAGCACGATGCGCCCCTCGACCGCCCCCGGGTCCGCGGAGACCATCTCTTCGAGACCCGAGATCGCGTCGGCGGCGCGCCCGGTCAGCAGCTGTGCGCGCGCGTGCAGGACGCGCGAGCGCCGCGTATGCTGCGACGGATCCAACCCGCCGAGCCAGTCCACAACCGTCTCGGGCTCGATGCCGATTGCGACCGAAGCCGCGCGCGTCAGCACCTCGGTCTCCTCGTCCGTGATGTCGGAGACGACACGGGCAAGATGATCCGCGCGCTCGAAGAGCTCCGCGCCGGCCGCATGCGCCGCCCGTCGATGCAGTTGTGCACGGCGGCTCGTGCTCATGTTGCGATAGACCGCGACGCGCAGCACAGGGTGCAGTCGCTCGTGAACGGATCCGGACAGCAGGCCGCGGTCGACGAGCTCACGCGCCGCGGCGGTCACAGCGACGTCGTCGAGTCCCTCGACCTCGACGAGCGTCTCGAGGTCGACGTCCGGTCCGATCACGGCGATCGCCTCGAGCACGCCCCGCGTCTGCGCGTCCAGTGTCGCCATGTCATCGGCGGTGGCGGCCCTGAGGACCGCCGAGTGAGTGCCGTCTGCGAGCTCGAGCACCTCGTCCGCGCGCGTCGCGGCGGGGTGGCGCTGGAATCCGGCGATCGTCGCCCGTGCGAACAGAGGATTCCCGCGTGCGGCCTCGACGACGGCACTCCGTTGCGGCGGTGTCAGTGCTCCCGCCATCTCCCCGATGATGTCGTCGGGGAGCGGAGCAAGCGCGACCCGGTCGTGCAGGGCTCCGCGCCCGCGCGCCACGTCGACGAGCGCAGCGGGCGAGCGGCCGGGACGATGCGCCGTGACGACCGTCAGCGGAGCGAGCATGGGCGTCTGCATCAGCGCGACGAGGAACCGCTCGGACGCCGGATCGAGCCAATGCGCGTCATCCACGGCGATCACCACGGGGGCCGGCGAACCGCCGAGCGCGCTGGCGCAGCGCGCTCCGAGCACGGACGGCGTCGCGCCGTCGAGGAGTTCCTCAAGGGGAGCAGCGAGGATTTCCTCGATCATCGTGCGCGGCGCGGCCAACGGCGCCTCGGCATGGAGGCGGTCGCCGTGCGCGACGAAGACCCGTGGTCCGGTGCCTGCGTCAGGGTCGGCGCTGCTCGGGATCACCCGCGCGAGGGCGCTCCCCAGCACCGCGCTCTTGCCGATGCCGATCTCGCCGTCGATCCGCACGAGGCGCACCTGACCAGGGAGCGGCGGGGTCTCGGCGATCAGGTCGATCACGCGTCGCACGTCCGCCTCGCGCCCTGGCAACGCCATACCCGCCCCTCCCTCGCCCGCCGCAGCGGCAACGCCCTCGTTACGAGGAGTATATTAATAGCCTGAGGAATGTGGCCCGGAGGTGTCGGGCAGCTACAGCCCCGTGACGGGCGTCCACGCGCCGGTCGCGACCGAGGCCGTCACAGATGCCGCGGCGACCGCGACCGCGATGAGCACCAGCAGCGCGTCGCCGGCGCGCAGGGTCGAGGGCCGCGCCCAGGTGCGCCGGATGCGCGTGCCGAAGCCTCGTGCCTCCATCGCGGTGGCGAGCTTCGTCCCGCGGCGGATCGCGAGGACGAACAGCGCGAACGTCTGCCCCGCGAACCGACGGATTCGGCCTGTGTCGGCGACGCCGCGCGCACGACGCGCCATCGCGAGTTCGCGCCAGTCATCGATGAGCAGCCCGACGAGGCGCAGCCCCGCGAGCGCCCCGAGCACGAATCGCGCGGGCAGCCGCACCAGCTGAGCGAGCGCGTCGGCGAGATCCGTCGGATCCGTCGTCGCGAACAGCACGACCGACGGCACCGCGATCGCGAGCACGCGCAAGAAGATCGCGCCGGCGAGCATGAGGGATCCGTCGCTGATGCGCAGCAGGCCCCACTCGAAATACACGGATCCGCTCTCGCGGCCGTACAGCGCGGTCGCGAGCGACGCGATGAGCGCCGAGGCGGCGATCGGCCACACGCGTAGCCACAGGTCGCGAAAGCTCAGCCGCGCGAACGGCAGCAGCGCGCAGGTGAGCGCGAACGAGACGCCCGCGGAGACGGGGTCGATCGACAGCAGCAGCACGATGCCGATCGTGAGGGCGGCCGTGAGCTTCGCGACGGCGTTGAGGCGTCCCAGCGGCGAGCGCCGCACGTCGAGGGTAATGATGCTCACGCCGGCACCGCCTGACCGATCGTGAGCACGTCGTCCGCCAGCGCGTCGACGAGGGGGCGGTCGTGCGTGGCGATCACGAGGCTCGTGCCACCACCCCTCACCTCGTCGAGCAGGGCCGCGAGCTCGCGCCATGTACGGGCATCCTGACCGTAGGTCGGCTCGTCGAGCACGAGGAGTCGCGGACGCGTGATGAGCGAGGCCGCGACGGTGAGCCGGCGCTTCTCCCCGCCCGAGAGCGTGAACGGGTTCGCGTCGGCCAGATCAGTGAGGCGCAGTCGGTGCAGCAGGTCGTCGACCTCGCCGGCGAGCCGGCCCGGTTCCGTGCCGAGCGCGCGCGAGCCGACCTCGAGCTCAGCGCGCACGGTCCCGGTCAGCAGCTGATGCTCCGGCGTCTGGAAGAGCATGCCGATGCGGGTCAGCAGCTGGCGCGAGGTCCAGTCGTGGGGCGGCCCGGCGGCGCCCGCGGCGAGCGCCGCGGACGCGGTGAGGTGGCCAGCCGCGGGCGGAATGAGGCCGGCGATGGTCGCGGCGAACGTCGACTTCCCAGCCCCATTCGGGCCGACGACGGCGAGGGCTCGTCCGGAGAGCGCGTCGAAGCGGATCCCCGTGGCGACGGCCTGCGCGCGCTTGGCGCCGAACGACCGACGGCCGACCGCGAGGTCGTCCGAGGTGAGCAGCGACGTCGGCGCGCCCGTCGGCGCGGTTCGCGGCACGACGGGCGCGACGCCGGGCACCCACACGCCCGCGTCGGTGAGCGTCGTGCTGTGCGCCGCGAAGACCCGTTCGGGGGGTCCGTCGGCGATTACTCCCCCCTCGGCGCCGAGGACGACGACGCGGTCGATGTGATCGATCCACAGGTCGACGCGGTGCTCGACGACGACCAGCGTGGCGCCCGTCCGCGCGGCGGCCGCGACGACCGAGTCGCGCACGGACTGGGCGCCGTCCGGATCGAGGTTGGCGGTCGGCTCGTCGAGCAGGAGCAGGCCGGGCTGCATCGCGAGAACGCCCGCGAGAGCGAGGCGCTGCTTCTGCCCGCCGGAAAGCCGCGTGGTCGGGTGATCGAGCGGCACCTCCAGCCCGACATCGTCGAGCGCGCGCGGCACGCGGCGCCAGATCTCGTCGCGCGGCACGCCGAGGTTCTCGCATCCGAACGCGACGTCGTCGCCCACGCGGGCGAGAATCACCTGCGCATCCGGATCCTGCAGCACGAGTCCCGCGCGCCCCCGCGCGTGAGCCGGGCGGACCCCGTCGACGAGGAGCTCGCCCGACTGGTCGCCGTCCTCCTCATCGCCGAGCACGCCCGCGATACCGCGCAGCAGGGTCGACTTACCCGCACCGCTCGCGCCGAGCAGCAGCACGCGCTCCCCCGGCTCGATGACGAGGTCGACATCCGAGACGGCCCAGCTGTCCCGGCCCGCGTGGCGCCAGCCCCAGCCGCGCGCCTCGACCCGCGCGGTCACGCTGAATCGACGGTCGCCGCGCTTCGCCTTCGCGCCTCTCGACCCGAGGCGAATCTGTCGAGCGCGCCCGTCGCGGCGAGCGCACGCGTGAGCAGCAGCGAGACGAGTCCGGCAAGGATGATGCCGGACACGACGGCGCCGGCCGCGTAGACCATGCGCACTTCGAAGGCGAGCGCGGCGACGGACGAGAAGTTCGTGTCGAGGATCGCCGTCGTGACGCCCGCGAGCGCCCCGGACGCGAGCGCACCGAGCAGGCGCCAGTTGGCGTAGGCAAGGATCGCGAAGCCGAGCTCGGCACCGATGCCCTGGATGACCCCCCAGAGGAAGGTCGAGAAGCCCCACTGGGTGCCGACGAGCATCGACACGACCGACGCCACGATCTCCGTGTACAACGCGGCGCCCGGCTTGCGGATGATGAGGCCGCCGAGCACGCCGGCGAAGAGCCAGCCTCCGGCGAGCAGACCCGACAGGCCCGGGGTGAACGAGAGGAGGCTGTCGAGCGCCGGCCAGGCCTGGCCCCACAGCCAGAACACGACGCCGGCGGCGACGCCCACGACACTGGCCACGACGATATCCACGACACGCCAGGTGTAGCGCCGCTTCGAAGGAACGGACGACGACATGATGTTCTCCTTCCTGCGCCGGCATTATCCGGATCAGGTACGACGGTCGGCGCGCGGCTCGCGCCCTCTCAGCCCGGCTTCTCGGACTCCCGTGGGTGCTACGGCATCATTCGATGCGGCAGGCGAGGTAATCACCTCGGCGGGCCGAGTATAGGCACATCAGCCGCGTGGACACAATGTCATCGGATCGTGAGCAGCTTCCCCCGTTTCTGCGGGGGATCCCCCGGTCTCATCAAGTAAATTGACGGCGTGACGAGTGACGAGAAGCCCGGCGAGCGCGACGACGAGCGTTCGCTCGACTCCGTCGACGACGCCCGCGACTCCGACACCGATCGCCCGCAGGATCCCGCCCCTGCCGAGGACGCCGCCGATCCGGAGCCGCCCGCGGACACCGGGACGATGATCGCGGGCCTGTTCGGCACACCCGCGCAGGACGACGACGAAGAAGATGCCGACGACGACCGCGAGGACGGCGGCGCGGCGGATCCGGGGCAGTCGGCGCCCCCGCAGACGGACTCGGTGCGGGTCATCGCCGAAATGTTCAGCGGATTCCGACGGCGGAGCGCGACGCCCGAACGCGACCTCGAGGAGATGCTCGGGACAGCGACGCAGGCGATCGCAATCGTGCCGCCGCCGGCGCCCCAGGAACCGCCGACCGTGGCCGGTCCCCTGCCGATCGTCGCCGCCGCCGATGCCGCCGCCGATGCGGACGTCACCCGCGCTTCCGAGACCGATGACGACGGGCCTCCGCCCGCCGAGGAGGACCCTGTGCCCGCCGATCAGCAGCAGCCGACCGCGGTGAAGACGGCGTACGTCCCCCGCCACGACGGCAACCAGACAGAGCAGGCGCTCGCCTGGCTGACGGCGGAGAACGTCGCGACCGGTCAGACGCCGGTCGTCGGCGCGCCGGTCGCTCTGACGCAACGGCGTCGACGCCGGTGGGTCGGGGCGATCCTCGCCCCCATCTTCACGGCGATCGTGCTCGCGGTCGTCTACGTCGTCGCCTTCGCCGTCTGGCCGCTCGACAACGTGGCTCCGACGATGTCCGCGAAGGCGCCGGACACCCCCGTCGGCCCAGCGCTCGATGTGCCGTGGCCGGTCGAGGGGCAGAGCGCGATCCTCGTCGAGGGCGTGGACGGAATCGTGACCTCCGCGGAGGAGGACACCAGGCTCGACCCCGCTCCGATGGCGAGCCTGACGAAGGTCATCACGGTCATGACGCTCCTCGAGCGTCAGCCGCTCGAGCTGGGCGAGGACGGCCCGGTGTATGAGTTCGGCTACCTCGACCAGCAGCAGGCCGATAATCTCCGCTTCCAGAACGAGTCGGCTCTGGACGTGCCGATCGGCGGCATCCTCTCGTACCGACAGCTGCTCGAGGGGATCCTCATGGGATCCGCGGGCAACTACGCGAACAAACTCGTCGACGACCTCTGGGAGTTCGACCGCAACGCCTATCTCGGTGACGCGATCGCGTGGCTGCAGGACAACGGCCTCGAAGACACCCTCGTCGTCGATGCCACCGGTATCAGCCCCGAGAACCAGTCCACGGCGGAGGACATGGTGCGCGTCGCGCAGATCGCGATGCAGCACCCCGTCGTCGCCGAGATCGTCGCGCAGGAAGAGGTCGAGATGCCGGGCCCTGGCCTCGTCGAGAACTCGAACCCGCTCATGGGCGAGAACGGCATCGTCGGCATCAAGACCGGCCACCTCGACGAGTGGAACATCGTCAGCTACAACCTGATGACGGCGAAGGACATCGAGTTCGTCGATTCCGAGGACCCCGTGCGCGTGTACACGGTCGTCATGGGCCAGGCCGATCGCGACCTGCAGGCGAGCACGACCCGCGACGTGCTCGACGCCGTCACTCTGGCACTGCAGCCGGTCGACGCCGTCGGCGAGGGCACGGTCATCGCCACCGTCACGACGGAGTGGGGCGGGCAGACGGATGTCGTCGTCGCCGACACCGCCGAGCTGACGCTCTGGAGCGGCGAGGAAGCGGAGATCGAGACCGACGTCGATGTCGATCTCGGCGACGCCGCGGGCGCGACGGTCGGGACGATCACGGTGTCGGGCGGGCTCGATTCGGCCGAGGTGGACCTCATCACGACCGAGGAACTGCCGCGTCCCAGCCTCGAGTGGCGTCTCACCCACCCGCTGGAACTGCTCGGCCTGGGGGCCTGAAATTCCTGACCTTTGTCAGGAATTTGCCCGCCACACTTTCGTGTGTCGGGGCAAGGTGGTTGGATTTCACGCGTGCTCCTGAAACTCCTCATCCGATATCTCTCCAGATATCGGCTTCTTCTCGTGGGCGTGCTCGTCTTCCAGTTCGCGTCGGCGCTTGCCGCACTGTTCCTCCCGACGCTCAACGCCGACCTCATCGACACCGGCGTCACGCAGGGCGACGTCGGCTACATCGTCCGCACGGGCCTCTGGATGCTCGTCGTGGCGCTCGGTCAGATCCTCGCGGCCATCGTCGCGACGTTCTGCGCGGCCCGCGCCGCCATGGCGCTCGGCCGCGACATCCGCCACGACGTCTTCGCGAAGGTCAGCTCGTTCAGCGAGCGCGAGGTCAGCGCGTTCGGATCCGGGTCGCTCATCACCCGCAACACGAACGACGTGCAGCAGGTGCAGATGCTCGCCGTCTTGAGCGCGACGATGCTCATCATGGCACCCATGATGGCCATCGGCGGCATCATCATGGCCCTGCGACAGGACGTCGGGCTCAGCTGGATCCTCGGCATCTCTATCCCGGTGCTCCTCATCGTCGCCGGAATCATCGTCAGCCGCATGGTGCCGCTGTTCCGGGTGTTCCAGACGCGCATCGACGCTGTGAACCGCGTGATGCGCGAACAGCTGACGGGCGTCCGGGTCGTGCGCGCGTTCGTGCGCGAGAAGATCGAGGCCCAGCGCTTCCGCGCGGCCAACACCGACATCATGATCGTCGGCCGCAAGGTCGGATCCCTCTTCGTGCTGATGTTCCCGCTCGTCATGCTCGTGCTCAACGTCACGATCGTCGGCGTCGTCTGGTTCGGTGGCCTCGAGATCGAGGCTGGCAACACCGAGATCGGCACGCTCTTCGCCTTCATGCAGTACGTCGGTCAGATCCTCGGCGGCGTCATGATGGCGAGTTTCATGGCGATCATGATCCCTCGCGCGGCCGTCTCCGCCGAGCGCATCTCAGAGGTGCTCGACAGCCGCACGACGCTCGTCGAACCCGAGTCCCCCGTGAGCGAGATGCCGACGCGCGGCGAGGTCGCCTTCGACCACGTCTCCTTCACGTATCCGGGCGCCGAGAAGCCGGTCCTGTCCGACATCTCCTTCCGCGCCGACCCCGGCGAAACCGTCGCGATCATCGGCTCGACGGGAGCGGGCAAGACGACGCTCATCTCGCTGATTCCGCGCCTGTTCGACGCCACCGACGGATCCGTGTCGGCGCAGGGCGTCAACGTCACGCAGGCCGACCTCGACGTGCTGTGGCGCGGCATCGGCCTCGTGCCACAGCGCCCCTTCCTCTTCACGGGAACCATCGCGTCGAACCTGCGGTTCGGGCGCGAGGACGCCACCGACGAGGAGCTGTGGCATGCCCTCGAGATCGCGCAGGCCGCCGACTTCGTGCGTGACAAGCCCGACGGGCTCGATACCCGCATCGCGCAGGGTGGCACGAACGTCTCCGGCGGCCAGCGCCAGCGCCTCGCCATCGCGCGCGCGATCGTCCACCAGCCGGACATCCTCGTCTTCGACGACTCGTTCTCGGCGCTCGACCTGACGACCGACGCCCGGCTGCGACAGGCGCTGTGGCGCGAGCTTCCGCACGTCACGAAGATCGTCGTCGCCCAGCGCGTATCGACGATCACCGACGCCGATCGGATCCTCGTGCTCGACGACGGCCGCAGCGCGGGCCTCGGCACGCACGACGAGCTGATCGAGACGAGCGAGACGTATCGCGAGATCATCGCCTCGCAACGCGGCGCCGAGGAGAAGGGGGTGACGGCATGAGCGTCGAGGTCGACGAGCGCGAAGAGGAGCGGGCCGCTCAGGAGGCGATGATCGCCGCCGGCGCCGACGAACCGGGCGCGATGGGCGGGAAGCCGAAGGACTTCTGGCCGAGCTTCCTGCGCTTCCTCGGGCTGCTGAAGCCCCACAAGTGGGCGTTCATCTTCGCCTCCGTGCTCGGCGCGATCGGCGTCGTGCTCATGGTGGCGGGGCCGAAGGTGCTGGGCGAGGCGACGAACGTCGTGTTCGAGGGCGTGTTGTCGACGACGTTCGGCGCGCAGTTCGAGGGCATGAGCCAGGCCGAGGTCGTCGCCGCGCTGGAGTCGGCGGGCCAGGACGAGTTCGCGAACATGGTGCGCGCGATGCACGACTTCTCACCGGGCTCAGGCATCGATTTCGAGCGCCTGCGCGTGATCGTGCTGTGGGCGATGACGATCTACGTCACCTCATCGTTGCTGCAGTGGCTGCAGGGCTACATCATCAACGTCATCATGGTGCGCACGATGTGGCGCGTCCGCGAGCAGATCGAGGAGAAGGTCAACCGCCTGCCGCTGAGCCACTTCGACAAGGTGCAGCGCGGTGAGCTCATCAGCCGCGTCACGAACGACGTCGACAACATGACGCAGACATTGCAGCAGTCGCTATCCGGCGCGCTGACGTCATTGCTGACCGTCGTCGGCGTGCTGATCATGATGTTCACGATCTCGTGGCAGCTCGCGCTCGTCGCGCTCGTGTCGATCCCGCTCATCGGCGTGATCATGGGCGTCATCGGCCCGAAGTCGCAGAAGGCATTCCAGGCGCAGTGGCGCAAGGTCGGTCGACTGAACTCGCGCGTCGAGGAGTCGTTCTCCGGGCACGCCCTCGTGAAGGTCTACGGCCGCGAAGAGGCGATGCGCGAGGCGTTCCGCGAAGAGAACGAGGAGCTGTTCCAGGCGTCGTTCAAGGCGCAGTTCCTCTCGGGCGTGATGATGCCGTCGATGCAGTTCGTCGGCTATCTCACCTACGCCGGCATCGCGGTGCTCGGCGGCGTGATGGTCGCGGGCGGCCAGATCCGCATCGGCGACGTGCAGGCGTTCGTGCAGTACTCGCAGCAATTCACGCAGCCGCTCACGGAGTTGGGCGGCATGCTGCCGATCGTGCAGTCGGGAACCGCCTCAGCCGAGCGCGTGTTCGCGCTGCTCGACGAGGAAGACCAGGAGCCGGATGCCGAGGATGCTCCCACCGCGCCGGCCGACGGAACGGGCGTGATCGAATTCGAGCACGTGCGGTTCAGCTACTCGGCCGATCAGCCGCTGATTGAGGATCTCTCCTTCCGGGTCGAGCCCGGCCAGACGGTCGCGATCGTCGGCCCCACGGGCGCTGGCAAGACGACGCTCGTCAACCTGCTGATGCGGTTCTACGAGGTCGACGGCGGCGCGATCCTGCTCGATGGGCAGGACGTGGCGCAGATGACCCGCGGCGATCTGCGGTCACGCACAGGCATGGTGCTGCAGGATCCGTGGCTGTTCGCGGGCACGATTCGCGACAACATCCGCTACGGCAACGAGCAGGCGAGCGACGACGACGTGTATGCGGCGGCCGAGGCGACCTATGTTGACCGGTTCGTGCACTCGCTCCCCGAGGGATACGACACCCTGCTCGAGGAGGACGCCGCCAACGTCTCAGCCGGCGAGCGACAGCTCATCACGATCGCGCGCGCATTTGTCCGGCGCCCGCAGGTGCTCATCCTCGACGAAGCCACCAGCTCGGTTGACACCCGCACAGAGTTGCTGCTCCAGAAGGCGATGGCGGCGCTGCGCGAGGGGCGCACCTCGTTTGTGATCGCACACCGCCTGTCGACGATTCGCGACGCCGACCTCATCCTCGTGATGGAACAGGGGTCCATCGTCGAGCAGGGCAACCACACCTCACTCATCGCCCGCCGCGGCGCGTACTGGCGGCTCTACCAGAGCCAGTTCGAACACGCCGCGGTCGACGTCGACGAAGTGGAAGCGATGGAGAACCCCACCGGCGCCTCCCCCGTCATCGGCGGCCCCACCGACGCGTAGGCGCCGCCTGCCGTCCCGCGCGGGGCTGCAGTGTGCGCGGGGGCGGGTGGATGCAGGGGGGCAGGTGGATGCGGGCGGCAGGCGGCCGTTGCGCGCGGGGCAGGTGGCCGATAGGGGCGCCGCCCACATGACGTATATGGCTCTAAAACTGGCGGGGAAGATGCATTCGTGTCATTTGGGCGCAGCGCTCACCGCCCAGATGACACAAATGGCTCCAAAAGCCGCTACGAAGGTGCATTTGTGGAAGGTGGGCGCAGCGGTCGCCCCTACATGACGCAAGTAGCTCCAACCGCCGCCGGGAAGACGCATCCGTGAAACGTAGACACAGCCATCGCCCGCACATGACGCAAATGGCTCTAAAACCCGCCGGGAAGATGCATTCGTGTCATCTGGGCGCGACGCTCACCATCCAGATGCCACAAATGGCTCCAAAAGTCGCTACGAAGGTGCATTTGTGGAAGGTGGGCGCAACGGTCGCCCCCTACATGACGCAAACGGCTCCAAACCCCGCCGGGAAGATGCATTTGTGTCATTTGGGCGCAGCGGTCGCCCCTTACATGACGAAAATGGCTCTAAATCCCGCCGGGAAGGTGCATTTGTGGAAGGTAGCCGCGGGGGCGACTCGCTAAGCGTCGGTGAGGCCGAGGCTGTCGGCGACGCGCTCGAGGTCTCCGAGGACGTCACTGCCGATGGGCTGGACCGCGATGTGGTCGGCACCGGCGTCGAGGTGGGCGCGCAGTGCGGCCGCCGCGATATCGGCCGTAGGGTTCGCGGCGACGACGTCGACGAGTTCGTCCGTGCCGCCGCCGACGAACGCGGCGTCGTCGAACCCGAACCGCTTCAGCGTGCCCGTGTAATTGTCGAGGCCGAAGTATCGCGCGAGGTAGGCCCGCGCGGTCTCGCGCGCGGTGTCGGCGTCGGCTGCGAGTGACACCTTCAGCTCAGGCGCGAGCACAGCATCACCGAGGATCCCGCGAGCGTGCTTCGTGTGCGCGGGAGTCGTCAGGTACGGGTGCGCCCCGAGCGACCGCTCGGCGGCGAGCGCCAGCGTCTTGTCGCCGAGCGCCGCGAGCAGGCGCGCGTCAGTCGGCACGCCCTCGGCGTCGAGCGTATCGAGGTAGGCGCGCATCGCCGCGAGCGGGCGGACGCGCTCCGGCGTCGCCTCCCGGTGGCCCGATCCGATGCCGAGTACGAACCGCCCTGGGTGGGCGTCTTCAAGCCGCAGGTAAGAGGCGGCGACCTCGACCGGATCCGCGTTCCAGATGTTGACGATGCCCGTCGCGACGGTGACGCTCTCGGTCTCGTTCAGCACGGCCTCGACGCTCTCGAGCTCGGCCGCGGGAGAACCGCCGATCCAGAGGGTGCGGTAGCCGAGGCGCTCAGCGACCGCGGCGGTGCCGGGCACCCAGGTCCGCTCGGCCAGCCACACGCCGTACGTTCCGAACTGTTGTCTGCTCACGATGTCGCCTCCCTCTTGGCGCGCCCCACCCTACGCACCTGATGTGACACACGGGTATCGTGCGCGTAACTCAGTGCCGCAGAGGAACCACTTCGTGCGCGAAGGCGCGTCCGACGATGTCGTCGGGCAGATCCTCGAGCCGCGCGGGTGACCAGTGGGGATCCTGATCCTTGTCGATCATCTGCGCGCGGATCCCCTCGAGCATGTCGGGCTGCGTGGCGACGAACCACATCACGAGGCGGAACTCCTGGTCGAGTGCAGCGCGGAGGTTCGGCAGTGCGCGGGCCGAGCGGATCGCGGCGAGCGTGACGGCGAGGGACGTCGGCGGTCGCTCCTCGAGCGCGGCGAGCGCTGCCGCGGGCGACCGACCGGATCCGGCGAAACGCGGTTCGTCGGCGAGCTCGCGAAGCCGCTCGCGCACCTCGAGGAGCGTCTGCCGCGAGAAGGCGTCGTCGATCCATTCGCGCGCAACGACGAGGTCGCTCTCGTCCGGCGTCTCGTCGAACAGCCACAGCAGCTGACCGGGAGTATCCGGGTCAGCGCGGGTCTCGAGCGCCTCGATGACGCCGGGCAGATCCTTGCGCCAGACGAAATGATCCGCGAAGCCGGCGTAGAGCGCGTCAGCCGCGTCCATCGTGTCGCTCGTCAGGGCCAGGTACTCGCCGAGCCGCCCCGGCGCGTGGGCGAGCAGCCAGGATCCCCCGACGTCGGGCGTGAACCCGATGCGCGTCTCGGGCATCGCGAGGCGCGAGGTCTCCGTGACGATGCGCACCTGCGCGTGACCGGCGAGGCCGATGCCGCCGCCCATCGTGATGCCGTCGGCGACGGCGACGACCGGCTGGGGGTGCTCGGCGATGGCGGCGTTGAGGGCATACTCCGTGCGGAAGAACTCCTCGGCCGCGTCGCGGTTGCCCGCGGAGATCGCCTCGTGCAGGCTGCGGATGTCGCCTCCCGCGCAGAAGCCTCGGTCACTGGTCGCATCCAGGAGCACGGTGTCGATGTCGGAGTCCTCACGCCAACGCCGGAGCCCAGCCGCGATCGCTCGCACCATCGCCGTGTCGACAGCTCCGATCGCCCGTGGGCGGTCGAGCGTGATGCGTCCCACGGATCCGTGCTTGCGCACGAGAACGCGTTCGTCGTCGAGTGTCTCGGTCACTTTCCTCACGCTACCCGGCCCGGGGTCCCACCGCTCGGCGCTTTATCCGACAAAATGGAGCCACCGCCGATCTGAGGGAGGCGCGCGTGAGCGACGGCAAGGTGATCGAGTTCGCCGACGTGACCATGGTCTTCGGCGATGTCCCGGCCGTCGACGGGCTTACCGCCCGCGTCGACCCCGGGCGCGTGACGGCGTTCCTGGGTCCGAACGGCGCTGGAAAGACGACGACGCTCCGCGTGCTCCTGGGCGACTTGCGCCCGTCGCGTGGCCGGGCGACGATCGGCGGATCCGAGTACCAGCGGATCGCGCGGCCCGCCGCGTCGATTGGTGCGGTGATGTCACTGCTCCCGCTCGAGAAGGCGCGCCGCAAGACGGTCGCGAAGTACCTCGAGCGCCAGGCGCGACGCGTCGGCGTCGGCGTCGGACGGGTGCGCGAGGTGCTGACGATCGTTGGGCTCGCCGAGATGGCCGACATGCGCATCGGCAACTTGTCGCTCGGGATGAAGCACCGGCTCGCCGTCGCGGAGGCGCTGCTCGGCGATCCGAGCGTGCTCGTGTTCGACGAGCCCGCGAACGGCCTCGACCCGGAGGGGATCCGGTGGATCCGCCTGCTCATGCGTCGCTTCGCCGACGAGGGGCGCACTGTGCTGATGTCGTCGCACGTACTCAGCGAGGTCGAGCAGGTCGCCGACGCCTTGCTCGTGCTGAATCAAGGCAGCCTGCTCTTCGAGGGGCCGATCGAGCTGCTCAGCGAAGCCGAGAGCGGTCCCGTCACGGTCGACGCGGAGGATCGCGACGAGCTGCTGGCGGTGCTCGACGACGCTGGACTCGACTATCGCATCCTGCGCTCGGGCATCACGATCGACAGCACGACGACGGCCGAGGTCGGATCCCTCGCGGCGAAACGCGGCTTGGCACTCACGACCCTCACGCATCGCGGTCCCTCGCTCGAGGACATCTACCTGCGGATCATCGACGGCACGTGGACCGCGCCCGCGCGCACCGCCGCGCTGTCGCCGTCGCACTTTGCCGCGGACGCGCCGGGCGACGACGCGGCCGAGGGTGCGGGAGACGCGCATTCGGGCACGGCCGATTCGGGCACGGACGACACGGAAGGCGAAGCTGGCATCAAGCCCGCTGACGCCACGGCGGAATCAGCTGACGAGGACGCCCGCTCGAACGAGGCGGACACCGCCGCGATCGTTGGCGCCGTCGGGGTCGCCGGTGCGAGCGGCGCCGCGGACGCGGCAGGCATCACCGACGACCGCGAAGACGACGCGGACGACGCCGCGATTGAGGACGCGCAAGGCGCCGACGCAGAGCTCTTCGAAGGCGACGCCGACGCCAACACGTCGAATCCTGCCGACGACACGCACGAGGGCGACGCACACGAGGCGTCGGACGACACCACGCCGGACGGCACGGACCCTGCGGGCGCGGACACCGACACGGGTACGGACGCCGATGTCGACACCGGCGCCGACGCGGATGCGGGTACCAACGCGGACGTAGACGCAGACGCCAGCCTCGACGCAGACGCGGCAGACACCGCCACGCCCCATGCGGCCGGTGCCGTCGGGGGACTGCCGGGCCTCGCCGGGCTGGCCGGACTCGCGCAGGGCCTGCGCGCGGGTGACGAAGACGGCGTCGGCAATGACGAAGACGACCCCTCGGCCGGAGCGGTATCTCCCTCGTTGCGCGCCGCGTTCGAACGCGCGGGCCAGCTCGAGCGCGACGCCGACGACATCGAGTCGGACATCGAGGCGCGGGAAGCGCGCGCCGACGCGGGGGACGACTGGGAGGCGCAGCTACGCGCGCTGTTCGACGACGAGTCAGATACCTCCGCCGACAACGACGCGTTCCCGACCGCCAACTTCGAGGTGCCCGGGCGCGACTGATCGTCGTGCGTCGGCGTCAGCCCAGCTCGGCGTCCTCGTCGCGCTGCAGTGCCTTCGCGAGCGCGATGCCGTACCGGGTCGTGACGAGGATCCGCTCGAACTCGTCATCGCCCTCGAGGTCGATGACGACCCCGGGACGGCCGTTGCGCATCGCCGCGAAGTCGTCGCCGAAGACCGACTTCCACGTGCCGTACGCGAGGCGGCTGGGAACGTGGGTCCCGGGCGAGCGCACCCCGCGCAGCCAGGTGAACGGATCCTCGGTGAGCTGCACCTTCGCGATCCGCGCGCGTTCGACGCGCACGATCTCGGAGCGACGCGCCAACACGCGCTCGAGCGGCGCGAGCTGGATCTCGAGTGTGTCGGTGTCCACGAGCAGCCTGACCATGACACCATCCTGGCACCGACTCAGCTCCGCCGCTCGCGCAGGAGTGCGGTCGCTCGGCACGAGCGGCCCCGAGCCACGCCGCTCCTCGCCTGTCACGCCGGAAACCGCCGTACACCTGCCGCGAAGTGACAGACTATCCAGTGATGACGACGCTGGTTTCCCCCGCTCTCACACGTGCCATCGACCGGGCCGAGCGCGGCGAACGTCTCGGCACCGACGACGCCGAGGCGCTGCTGACCGCGGGCGGGTCAGACCTCGATCGGCTCCTCGAACGCGCGTCCGCGGTGCGCGACGAGGGGCTGCGTGACGCCGGGCGGCCGGGCGTCATCACTTACTCGCGCAAGGTGTTCATCCCGCTGACGACCCTCTGCCGCGACCGCTGCCATTACTGCGTGTTCGTCGACACCCCGGGGCAGTTGCTCGCCCAGCGCAAGCCGGCGTACATGAGCGAGCAGCAGGTGCTCGCCGTCGCGCGTCAGGGCCAGGCGATGGGGTGCAAGGAGGCGCTGCTCACCCTCGGCGATCGTCCCGAGGATCGCTGGCCCGAGGCGCGCGCGTGGCTCGACGCGCACGGCTACTCCTCGACGCTCGACTACGTCGGAGCGATGGCACGGCGCATCCGCGAAGAGACCGGCCTGTTGCCGCACCTGAATCCCGGCGTGATGCACCCCGAGGAGTTGGCGGAGCTGCGCGACGTCGCCCCCTCGATGGGGGTCATGCTCGAGACGACCTCGCGTGCGCTGTTCGAGAACCGCGGCGAGGTGCACTACGGATCCCCCGACAAGGATCCGGCCGTCCGGCTGAAACTGCTCGACGACGCGGGCCGCGCGCGGATCCCGTTCACCACGGGGATCCTCGTGGGCATCGGCGAGACGATTCGCGATCGCGCCGAGTCGATGATCGCGCTGCGTGACGCGCACGAAAAGCACGGGCACCTGCAAGAGATCATCGTGCAGAACTTCCGTGCGAAGCCCCGCACCGCGATGCAGAACGCGCCCGACGCGCAACTGCTCGAGTACGTCGCCGCGGTGGCCGTGATGCGGCTCGTGTTCGGGCCGAAGATGCGGATCCAGGTGCCGCCGAACCTGCAGGATCTCGTAGAGCTCGACCTGCTCGCGCGCGCCGGCGCCGATGACTGGGGCGGGGTGTCACCGCTGACAGCGGATCACGTCAACCCCGAGCGCCCCTGGCCGCACCTCGACGACCTCGCTGACCACACCGCAAAGCTCGGCTTCACGCTCCGCGAGCGGTTGACCGCGCACCCGGAGTTCCGCGGCGACGAGTGGATCTCCCCAGCGCTTCGGGCATCCGTGGATGCGCTCGCGGATCCCACGACCGGCCTCGCCCGTGAGAACACCACACCGCAGGGCGCCAACCCGCGCCCGCGCGCCCGGATCGTCCGCGATTCTCCGGACGTCCCGGACTCCGGCCCCACCCCCATTGGGTCGCCAGAGTTTGCCGCCCCCGGGGGCCGCAACACCGCAAACTCTGGCGACCCATTTGGTGGGGCCGGCGGAGAGAGCGCTGCGGGGGCGACGCGCGGCGGGGACGGCGGCGGTAGCGCGCCCGGCGGGCTGATCGCGGCAGTCATCGAGCGGGCATCGCAGGATCCGAGCGCCGTCGAGGACGACGAGTGGGTCCGACTGCTCACCGCGACCGGCGATGAACTCGACGCCGTCGTGCAGGCCGCCGATGACGTGCGCCGCTACACGGTCGGCGAGGCCGTCAGCATCGTCGACAATCGCAACATCGCCTCGACGCTGTTCGGCTCGGCGGATCCGGGTGGTTACGACCTCGACGAGCTCGCCGCAATGGCGCGCGATGCGACCGACCTCGGGCTCACGGAGATCTGCGTGCAGGGCATGGTGCCCGGCGACGCGAGCGGGTACCTCGACATCGCACGCACGATCTCCCGCGAGGCCCCGGGGGTCCATCTGCACGCCTTCCGCCCGCAGGACGTGGCGGACCTCGCCGATCGCGCGGGGCTCGGCCTATCGGGCGCCCTGACGGCGATGCGCGACGCCGGCGTCGACACGGTGCCGGGCACGGGAGTCAAGATCCTCAGCGAACGTGTACGCGCGCTCGTCGCCCCGGGTGACCTTGAGATCGACCGGTGGATCGAGACGATCACGGCCGCGCACCGCGCCGGATTCTCCTCGACCTCGGTGCTGTTCTACGGGCACGTCGAGACCGCCGCCGAGCGCGTGGCGCACCTGCGCGAGCTCATCCGGATCCAGCGTGAGACCCGTGGCTTCACCGAGTTCGTGCCGATCCCGATTCCGGGGTGGGGGCGCCCCCTCGTCGAGGGGCGGGCGACGATCGACGAGCACCGCGCGATGGTCGCCGTCTCGCGGCTCATGCTGACCGGGATCATCCCCCACATCCAGCTGCCCTGGACCCGGCTCGGGCTCGATCAGACGCGCGAGCTGCTGAACGCGGGCGGCGACGACCTCGGCGGCACGCTGCGCGACGGCCGCGTCGGCCCCCTCAGCGGCGTCGAGGCCGGGCAGGAACTGACCCTCGATGCGGCCCGCGCGCTCGTGAAGCCGCTGTTCCGTCCGCTCCGGCATCGCACCACGACCTACGGCGAGGTCGGATCCGCATGACACTGCGCGTGGATGCCGTCATCGTCGGCGCCGGGTTCGCCGGAATCGCGCAGGCGCTCGCGCTGCGCGAGGCCGGTATCGAGTCGTTCGTCATCCTCGAGCGCGAAGGCCGCATCGGCGGCACGTGGCGCGACAACACGTATCCGGGCATCGCCTGTGACGTGCCGTCGCACCTCTACTCCCTCGCGTCGCATCCCTGGCCTCACTGGACGCGGGCGTTCGCCCCGGGCGGCGAGATCCAGGCGTACCTCGAGCGGATCGTCGCCGACGAGGGCCTCGACCAGCACCTGCTGCTCGGCACGGCACTCACCGACGCCCGCTGGGAGGACGGCGCCTGGCAGCTCTCGATCTCCCGCCCCGTGCAGGAGTCCGGCAGTCGTGCGATCCCGGCGTCCGAATCGGCCGGATCTGGTGACATCGGGGCAGGACTGCCGTCCTCCGGCGGCCGCGAAGTCGTCGCCGACCACCTCGTGCTGGCGGCCGGCCGCCTGACCGAGCCGCAGATCCCCGACATCCGCGGCCTCGGCACGTTCGTCGGGCCCCTGTTCCACTCCTCTCGATGGGATCACGACGCGCTGCCCCACGGCGATCTGGCGGGCCGGCGCATCGCGGTCGTCGGCACCGGAGCCTCGGCGGTGCAGCTCGTCCCCGAACTCGCCCGCCGCGGCGCCGAGGTCACGCTGTTCCAGCGCACGCCGGCGTGGATCGTGCCGCGCGAGGACCACCCCGTCGACACCGCCGACCGCCAGCGACTGACGGACGAACCGGACGCCCTCACGGAGCTGCGCGAGCGCCTCTACGCCGAGGGCGAGGCACGATACGCGTCGCGCTCCGGGGATCCTGATGCCGCGGCCGCCGCACGCGACGTCGCCCTCGCGCACCTCGCGCGGCAGGTGCCGGATCCGGGACTGCGGCGCGCGCTCACCCCCGACTACGCGTTCGGATGCAAGCGCGTGCTGCTCAGCGACGACTTCTATCCCGCGATCGCGAGCGGACGCGTCACGCTCGAGCCGTCGGCGCTCTTCGAGGTGCGCGGATCCACACTGATCGCGGCCTCGGGGCGCACTCTCGACGCCGACGCCCTCGTCCTGGCCACCGGGTTCGCGACGACCCGCCAGCCGTACGCTGGCCTCGTCACGGGCGAACGCGGACAGACGCTCGACGAGCACTGGCGCACCGGCATGACGGCCGTCGCGTCGACGCTCGTGTCCGGCTTCCCCAACCTCTTCGTCGTGAACGGCCCGAACGCGTCGCTCGGCCACAACTCCTCGATCCTCGTGTCGGAGGCGCAGGCGGAGTTCGCCGCCTCGCTCATCGCCGAGCGTCAGTCGGCGCCGTTCGCGTACCCCGCACCGGTGCGGGTCACGGAGGCGGCGGAGCGCGCGTCGACCGACGAAATCGCCCTCCGCGCCGCGACCACCCCCTGGCTGACGGGCGGCTGCAGCAACTGGTACGTTGATGATCGCAGCGGGCGGCTCGCGCTGCTGTGGCCCGGCACGGTCGCCGATTTCCGCGCCCGCCTCGAGCGAGCCCGGTCCGCCCTCACCGAAGGAGTCACGACATGACGGTCCCCTTCCGATTCGGCTACAAGGCCTCCTCCGAACAGTTCGCCCCGCGCGAGCTCGTCGACTACGCGGTCGGCGCTGAGGAGAACGGGTTCGACTCCGCGTTCCTCAGCGACCACTTCCAGCCGTGGATGCACGACGGCGGGCACGCTCCCGCCACCCTGCCGTGGCTCGGCGCCGCGGGCGAGGCCACGAAACGGATCCTGCTGGGTACCTCCGTCCTCACCCCCACTTTCCGCTACCACCCGGGTGTCATCGCGCAGGCCTTCGGCACGCTCGGTCTGCTCTACCCGGGCCGCATGATCCTCGGCGTGGGCACGGGAGAGGCGCTGAACGAGGTCACGCTCGGCCAGAACTGGCCGGACCCGCCCGAGCGCTTCCAGCGGATGAAAGAGGCGATCCTCATGATCCGCGAGCTGTGGCGCGAGGAACGCGTGACGTACGAGGGGAATTACTACACCGTCAACAACGCCACGGTCTATGACCGCCCGGAGCAGGAGGTCCCGATCTACATCGGCGCCTCCGGCCCGGCCGCCACGCGACTGGCCGGGCGCATGGCCGACGGCTGGATCACGACGAGCGGAAAGGCGAACGAGCTCTACACCGACAAGCTCATCCCGGCCTTCGACGAGGGGATCCGCAAGGCCGACCGCAACAAGGACGACGTCGACCGCATGCTCGAGGTGAAGGTGTCATTCCGCCCGGACCGCGACGCGGCGCTCGAGAACACGCGCTTCTGGGCTCCCCTCGCGCTCACTCCGGACGAGAAGATGGGCGTCGACGACCCCGTGGAGATGCAGCGGTTGGCGCAGGAGCTGCCCACCGAACGCGCCGCGAGCCGGTTCATCGTGTCGGACGACCCCGAGGAGCACGTCGCGCAGATCCAGCGCTATCTCGACCTCGGCTTCACGCATCTCGTGTTCCACGACCCGGGCCACGACCAGGAGACCTTCCTCGAACTGTACGGTCGCGAGGTTCTCCCCCGCCTCCGCGCCGCGGTAGCCTGATCACCGCCCCATTCCTCCCCCGAAGGGACCCCATGCTCTGGAGCGTTGTCATCCCGGTGAAGACGACCCAGTCCGGTAAATCCCGGCTGGAGATCTCTGGCGCCGATCGTCCGCAGCTTGCGCTCGCGATCGCGCTCGACACCGTCGCCGCCGCAGCGAGCGCGCAGGCGGTCGGCGAGGTCGTCGTCGTCACGAGCGACGCCGACGTGCAGGCGGGCGTCGAGCAGATCGACGGCGCCACCTGGATCCCGGACCCCGGCATGAGCCTCAACGGCGCGGCTCGTGCCGGCCTGGAACGCGCCTCCCACGAGGCCCGCGCGGTGATGCTTGGCGACCTGCCGGCGCTGACTGCGGCGGATCTCGACGACGCACTCGCACGCGCGACCGGCCAGGAGCGCGCGGTCGTTCCGGATGCCGAAGGGTCCGGATCCGTGCTCGTCACCTGGCGCGTGCCGGGCGCGCACGAGGCGCACTTCGGCACGGACTCGGCAGCGAAGCACGCGGACGCCGGTCATACCGTGTTGGACGTGCCGGCCTCCTCGACCCTGCGACGCGACGTCGACACCGCGGAGCAGCTTGAGGTGGCCGCCGCGCTCGGTCTCGGCCCGCGCACGACCGCGTTGCTGGAAGCAGCTCGCGCGGCATAGCGCCTCGCGCAGGGAGGCGACGATGTCCCCGCACCGCTACACCGTGACTGCGACACCGGTCGGGGCCGCCGTCGCCGTCTTCACGAGCGCGGATCATCTCGTCGCACTCGGCACGGCGGACGATCCGCTCTGGGTCGTCGATTCCGTCGCGCGCGAGCTGCGCGGATCCCTCGAGCCTGCGAACGCCGACGTGGCCGGGCTCGGCGCCCAGTTGGACGAGTACTTCGCCGGATCCCGGCGCGAGTTCGACCTCGAGATCGACTGGAAGCTCGCGAAAGGTTTCCAGCGCGAGGCGCTGCAGTGCGTCGCCGAGATCCCGTACGGCGAGACGGCGAGCTATGGCGAGGTCGCTGAGATGGCCGGGCGTCCGCGTGCCGCACGTGCCGTCGGCACCGCCTGCCGTTTCACACCGATCACCCTCATCGTGCCGGCGCACCGCGTGATCCGCTCCGACGGCACGCTCGGCGAGTACGCCGGCCGCGAGGACATGAAGCGGTTCCTTCTCGCGCTCGAGGGTGCCGACGTGCGCTGAGCGCGCCCCGCTGGCGGTCGCCGGGCCCCGCGCTCACCTCTTCGGCCGTCGGTGCGCGCTCACAGGGCCGGCGGCCCCTGCCGTGCGCGTTCGAGTAGCCACTCGGGCGTGACGGTTCCCGGATCCCACCACGAGTCGATCCACCACGTCGCTCCCGCGTCGGCCGCGGCGCGTGCCTGCTCCGCCGCGATCGCCGGGTCAGCGTCGAGGCGACCCTGGAAGATGATGTCGAAGGGCTCGTCCGTCTCCGCGCGGTGTTCCGCGACCCACGCCGCGAGGGCGGCGATGTCGTCCGGGCTGGCTTCCGCGTCCTCTGGCGAGTCGCCGCGCACCTGCGGCACGATGCCTTCCCACCGCAGCGCACGGTCGAGGCTGCGGCGCGGCGGGCGCTGCGCGTCCCAGACCGCAACGGGCCAGACAGGGATCCGCCCGCCCACCGGTGCGAGCGGGAACTGGAAGTCACCCGTCGTCACGTGCTGCCCCTCGAAGTCGAACACGTCGGTCGACCAAGATCGCTCGAGCCACCCGAGCGTGTCGTCGAGCGTCTCCGCGCGATCGCGCAACGCAGTGGGCTGACCCGCGACCGACGTGAACGCACGGTCGATCGGCACACCGACCCCCACCGGCAGCACGAAGCGCCCGCCCGACAGGTGATCGATCGTCAGTGCCTGTTGCGCGAGCTCCCACGGGCGGCGCCGCGGAACCGCGAACACCATCGCACCCAGTGTGATCCGCTCGGTGACGGCGGCGGCCGCGCCGAGCAGCGCGAACGGATCCCACGTTGCGCCCGCATCGAACTCGCCCGCGTCGAGACTGACGCCGTCCCAGGTGAAGAACCCGTCCCACCCGTTCGCCTCGCACTCGCGTGCGAGCCGCACCTGCTGGGCCGGGCTACCGTAGCTTCCGATGAATCCGAATTTCATGTGGCACACGCTACGGCGGACCTCAGACATTCGAAACGGGTCGATCTCCGTTCCCGCGGCCCTCCCCGCCCCGCGTCAGGCGCGGGCGGCGGCGCGCGACGCGGCGGGCAGTGCCTCGACGATGCGTCCGAGCGCCTCGTCGTCATGCGCGGCGGTGACGAACCACGCTTCGAACACGCTCGGCGGCAGGTGCACGCCCGCGTCGAGCATGGCGTGGAAGAACGGCGTGAAGCGGTGCGCGTCCTGCTGCTTCGCCGATGTGTAGTCGGCGGGCTTGCTGTCACGGAACACGAGGCCGAACAGCGATCCGACCCGCGGGATCGCGTGCGCGACGCCCTCGGCGGCGAGCGCGGCAGACAGCGCCGTGGTCACCTGGTCGGCCGCGCGATCGAGGTGCGCGTACACCTCGGGCGTCGCCCGCTCGAGCGTCGCGAGCCCCGCGGCGACCGAGAGCGGGTTCCCCGAGAGGGTTCCCGCCTGGTAGACGGGCCCGGTCGGTGCGAGCTGCTCCATGACGGCGCGCTTGCCGCCGAGCGCCGCGAGCGGCATCCCGCCGCCGACGACCTTGCCGAACGTGATGATGTCCGGCTCGTAGGGGTGGCCGGCCTCGACCTCGCGCCCCCACTCGCCCGCAGGGTGCACGCGGAAGCCGGTGAGCACCTCGTCGACGATGAGCAGGGATCCGGCGTCGTGCGCGATCTCGGCGAGGGCGGCGTTAAATCCGGCCGGCGGCTCGATGACGCCCATGTTCGCGGGCGCCGCCTCGACGATGATGCCGGCGATGCGCTCGCCGTGCGCGGCGAAGACCTCGCGTACGGCGTCGAGGTCGCCGTAGGGAACCACCAGCGTCGACGCCGCGACCGACGCGGGCACGCCGGCCGTGCCGGGCAGCGCGAGCGTCGCGACGCCGGATCCGGCGGCCGCCAGCAGCCCGTCGGAGTGGCCGTGGTAGTTGCCGTCGAACTTCACGAGCAGGTCGCGGCCGGTGACGCCGCGGGCGAGGCGGATCGCGGTCATGGTCGCCTCAGTACCGGTCGAGACGAGGCGCACCTCCTCGATGGGTGCGAGTCCTCCCGCCTGCACGCGCTCCGCGATGAGCGACGCGAGGCGGACTTCGCCCTCGGTCGGGGCGCCGAACGACAGCCCCTGCGCCGCGGCGGCCTGCACGGCCGCGACGACGTCTGGGTGCGCGTGGCCGAGCAGCGCGGGGCCCCACGTCGCGACGAGGTCGACGTACTCCTGCCCGGCGGCGTCGGTCACGTACGCACCGCGCGCCGACGCGAGGAAGCGCGGCGTGCCGCCGACGGATCCGTATGCGCGGACGGGCGAGTTCACGCCCCCGGGAATGACGCGGCGGGCACGGTCGAAGAGCTCGTCGTTACGGTCCATCCCGCTATTATCTCGCGCTTACGTGTGCTGTTCCTCAGTCGGGCCCTCGTCGAACGGCGACGGGCCGACCTCGTCGAGCACCTCGGCCATCTTCGCGTAGACGCGGTTGCGGTACGCGACGAGTTCGTCGATGCGTGCGGGGTCGATGTCGCGGAACCCGCCGCCGGTCTTCGTGCCCAGCGTTCCCGCCTCGACCAGCTTCGCGAGCATCTCGGGCGTCTGGAACCGGTCCGGGTAGCCGCCGTGCAGCGACTCGTAGCAGAACGCATAGACGTCGAGCCCCGCCATGTCGGCGATGGCGAACGGCCCGAAAAACGGCAGCCGGAACCCGAACGTCGAGCGCGCGATGTTGTCGACGTCTTCGGCGCTCGCGACGCCCTCCTCCACGAGCTTTGTGGCCTCGTCGAAGAGCGCGTACTGCAGCCGGTTCAGCACGAACCCGACCGAGTCCGCCACGCGCGCGACGGTCTTACCGGCGCCGCTGACGAGCGCGCCGGCGACCTCGACCGCGGTCTCGTCGGTCGAGGCGTGAGGGATGATCTCCACGCCAGGGATGAACGGCGCGGGGTTGGAGAAGTGCACGCCGAGGAAGCGCTCGGAATTCACGACCGGCTCCGCGAGCTTCGCGATGGAGATCGTCGATGTGTTGCTGCCGATCACCGCGGTCGCGTTCGCCTCGGACACGCGGCGGAGGGTGTCGTGCTTGATGTCGATGCGCTCCGGAACCGCCTCTTCGATGTAGTCCGCGCCAGCGGCGGCCTCCTCGATCGAGTCCGCCGCGGTGATCCGCTCGGCGATGATCGCCGCCGCACCCGCGCGGAACAGCCCCTGCTCCTCGAATTCCGCGGCCTCGCGGTGCACCCGCTCGGCGTTGGCGCGTGCGACCTCGCCGGAGACGTCCGCCAGCACGACATCGTGCCCCGCCAGGGCGAAGATCTGTGCGATGCCTCCGCCCATGTACCCGCTGCCGATGATCGCGATGTTCGTCATGTCGCACCCTTCATGTGGTCGTCCGGTGTGGCGGCTGCTGCACGCGGCTCGTTCCGGCGGCGTATCCGTCGCGCTTGGGAAGCACGTGGCGGCGCAGGTAGTCCTGGTTGTCGGCGCAGACGCTCAGGCCGTCGCCGCCGTAGTGTTCCGCGCAGATGACGCCCTGGAATCCGTTCTCGATGGCGTACGCGAACGCGCGGCGATAGTCGATGACGCCCTGTCGCATCGGCGTCGGCAGCGCGACGTAGGAATCGCGGGCGACGTCCTCGTCGCGCGCATAGTTCTTCACGTGCCAGAAGTTCGCGTACGGCAGCGTCTTCTCGACGACGTCCCACCACGGCTCGATCGGACGATGCAGGCGCACGAGGTTGCCGATGTCGGGATTGAGGCCGACGTTGTCGAGCCCGATGTCCTGCACGAGCCTGACGGCGGAGTCGGCCGTACCGAGGAAGGTGTCCTCGTACATCTCGAGCGACATGACGATGCCGAGCTCGGCGGCGTGCCGGCCGAGCTCGCGCAGACGGGTGACGGCGAGCTCCCAGTCGGCAGGGTCGTCCTGGTGCCCCTCAACCGTCCAGAACCACAGCTGCTCCTGTTGCCGGGCCGTCAGCGGACGGTGCAGCCCGAACGACACCGTGTCGATGCCGAGCGCGGCCGCCGCGTCGAGCGTGCGGTGGCTGTAGTCGAGGTTCGCCTCGCCCGTGGCTGGATCCGTGACGCTCTGTCGGATCACGGACACCGAGGCAGCCTCGACCCCGGCCTCGCGCGAGACGGCGGCGAAGTCGCGCCGCCCGCCCTCGTCAAGGTCCCCGATCCGCAGCCACGAGTCGGTGAGGTCGACGAGGTTGAAGCCGGCGTCGGCAACCTCGCGGAGGGGCCCCGCCCACGCTTCTGCTCCCGCCTCGGCGACGCTGCGACCGTCGCTCGTGCGGCCCGGGAACGGGAGGGTGGCGGCGGCGATCGGCCAGGTCTGGGCGGTGTACATCGTCAGTCCTTCGCGGTGGGGTGGATGGTGACGGGAGTCTCGAGCACGGGACGGTCGACCTCGCGCACCGCCCCCTCGATCGTGAGCTCGGCAGGGTCGCCGACGTCCGTCAGCGACAGCCCCGCGGTCAGCAGTAGCGCGCCGGGCTCGACAATGCGGCGCCGGGCGAGCCCCGTGAAACTGAAGCGATCGGCGTGCAGTTCGAACGCCACGCGGGCCGTCTCGCCGGGGGCGAGGTCGACGCGGGCATAGCCGACGAGCTGCTGCACCGGTCGCGTGATCTGCGCGACGGGGTCGGCCGCGTACAGTTGCACGACGGTCGCGCCGGGCCGCGATCCGGTGTTGGTGATGGTCGTCTCGGCGGTGACGGTGCCGTCGGTCGCGATCGCGTCGCGGTCGAGCCGCAGCTCGCCGTATGCGAACGACGTGTACGACAGGCCGTGGCCGAACGGGAAGGCCGGGGCGATCGACAGGTTGCTGATCCGGTCGCCGTCCTGTCCGAGGGGTGGCGCGAGGTACGTGTGCGGCAGGGCGCCGTTCGTGCGCGGGATCTGCACGGGCAGGTGCCCGCTCGGGTTCACGGATCCGCTCAGCACGCCCGCGAGAGCGTGCGCACCCTCGACGCCCGGCATGAACGCCTGGACGATCGCTGCGGCGCGGTCGACGTATGCTCCGAGCGCGTATGGTCGCCCCGACATCACGACGAGCACCACGGGACGGCCGGTCGCCAGCAACGCCTCGACGAGGTCGCCCTGCGACCCGGGAAGGTCGAGGCTGGGGGCGTCGGATCCCTCACCCGAGGTGCCCTTGCCGAACATGCCAGCGCGATCGCCCACAACCGCGACGATGAGGTCGCTCTCGGCGGCGTTCGCGGCCGCGCGGGCGATCTCGTCGACGTCGGGTGGGTCCACGAGCGGACACCCGCGCAGGGCCACGACGTCGGCGTCAGGAAGCACGGCGCCGAGGGCCTCGGGGATCGCGCTCGCGTCGAGCCCGAGCCCCAGCTGCGGGTGCCGGGGCAGCACGTGGATCGGGTACGAGTACGCGCCCATCATCGCGCGGGGGTCGTCGGCGCAGGGGCCGACGACCGCGATCCGCGCCGTGTCGGCCGCGAGCGGAAGCGCGCCGGCGCGGTTGTCGAGCAGCACGATCGACTCGTCGGCGAGACGGCGGGCGATTGCGCGGTTGCGCGGGCTGTCGAAGTCGACGTCCTCCGGGCCCCGTGGACGCCAGTCCGCGTCGAGGAGACCCGCGTCGAGCTTCTGCCGCAGGATCCGGCGCGCGGACGTCTCGACGTCGGCCATGGTCTGATCCGGATCCGGGTCGCCCTCGGTGAGCTGGCGGTAGGCGGCGATGTCCGGCAGCTCGACGTCGAGTCCGGCGTGCAGGGCGAGGCGCCCCGCGTCGGCTACGGTCGCCGCGACGCCGTGCTTCGCTTTGAGGAACGCGACGGCCCAGTAGTCGGACACGACGGTGCCGTCGAAGCCCCATTCGCCGCGCAGCAGCTCGGTGAGCAGCCACCGGTCGGCGGCGGCGGGGACGTGGTCGAGCTCGGTGTACGAGTTCATGACGCTCGCGGCGTGCCCGACGCGCACCGCCATCTCGAACGGCGGCAGCACGAGATCGCGCAGCTCGCGCTCGCCCATCGCGACCGGCGCGTGGTTGCGTCCGCCGCGCGAGCTGGCGTGGCCCGCGAAGTGCTTGAGCGTCGCGATGACGCCGTTCTCCTGCAGCCCGCGCACGTAGGCGGTCGCGAGCGTCGACACGACGTACGGATCCTCGCCAAGTGTCTCCTCGACGCGCCCCCACCGATAGTCGGTGACGACGTCCAACACGGGAGACAGCCCCTGGTGCACACCGACAGCCGCCATGTCGGATCCGATCGCGCCGGCCATCTCGCGCACGAGCGCCGGGTCGAACGTCGCCGCCCATGCCATCGGAGCGGGGTAGACGGTCGCGCCGAGGGTCGTGAAGCCCGTGAGGCACTCCTCGTGGACGATCGCCGGGATCCCCAGCCGCGTGTTCTCGATCAGGTACCGCTGCGCGGCCTCGACCTGCGCCATTCCGTCGCGCGGGGCGACCGGGGTCGTGCCGAAGACGCGCGTGAGATGCCCGATGCCGTCGTTCGTCGCCTCTTCGAAGGGCGGCCGCCCCGCCGAGAAGACGTCCTGCATGGGCGCGATGATCTCGGTGGAGTCCCGCCGATCGGCCCAGTAGCCGCCGAGCTGCGCGACTTTCTCGTCGAAGGTCATCTGCGCCAGCAACGCCTCGACCCGTTGGTCCGGATCCGCGGTGGGGTCGCTCCATGCCGGTCGTGCGGCATCGCCGTCGGGGGCATGCGTCATCGTCGACACTCCAGCCTAATTTGGTCTGATAGGCAACAATTATAGCCGCTCCCGGGACCGGTCGGCGAGGTGTCGGTGGGTGTTACGCGTCCTCGCGGATCCACCCCGCGGCCTCGACAGCCCAGTAGGTGAGGATCGCGTCGGCGCCCGCGCGCGCGAACGACGTGAGCGAATCGAGCACCGTCGCGCGGCGGTCGAGCCACCCCTTCTCGGCGGCCGCCTCGACCATCGAGTACTCGCCCGACACCTGATAGGCCCACACCGGCACGTCCACGGATCCGCGCACGTCGGCGAGCACGTCAAGGTACGGCAGGCCGGGCTTGACCATGACGATGTCGGCGCCCTCCTCGATGTCGAGCAAGGCCTCACGCACGCCCTCCCGCGCGTTGGGTGGATCCATCTGGTACGTGCGGCGATCGCCCGTCAGCCGGGAGTCGACGGCCTCGCGGAACGGCCCGTAGAACGCGCCGGCGTACTTCGCGGAGTAGGCCATCAGGATCGTGTCGGTGAAGCCCTCCTCGTCGAGCGCCTCGCGCACGGCGGCGACTTGGCCGTCCATCATGCCGCTGAGCCCGAGCAGCTGCGATCCCGCCCGCGCCTGCGCGACGCCCATCTCGGCGTACCGGGAGAGGGTCGCGTCGTTGTCGACGGCCCCGGACGGCGTCAGCACGCCGCAGTGGCCGTGGTCGGTGAACTCGTCGAGGCACAGGTCGGTCTGCACGACGAGTGCGTCGCCGACCTCTCGCGCGATCTCGCCGACCGCGAGGTTGAGGATCCCGTTCGGGTCGACGGCGCCGCTTCCGGTCGCATCGCGCACGGCGGGAACACCGAAGAGCATGAGCCCGCCGATGCCCGCCTCCGCCGCGTCGACGGCCGCGCGACGCAGCGAGTCGAGCGTGTGTTGCACCTGCCCGGGCATCGACGAGATCGGCCGCGGCTCGGAGATCCCCTCGCGGACGAACATCGGCAGCACGAGCTGCGCGGGAGCGACGCGCGTCTCCGCCATCAGACGGCGCACCGGCGCCGACTGGCGCAGGCGACGCGGACGGTGGGTGGGGAAGCTCACTCCTTCTCCTCGCGGAGATCGAGGACGTCGGTCGGCGGAATCTGCAGCGCGTCGGGCGTGGGCGGCGGCACGGGGATGCCAGCGAGCGCGTCGATGAGCGACTCGACGGTGCGTTCCGGGGCGATCACCTGAATCGGGAGGTCGACGCCCGAGGCGTCGTGAGCCGTCTGGGGACCGATCGCGGCGATGACCGTCTGATCGGGGATCTGCGCGAACTGCTCGCGCACCTGGCGCGCGACGGATCCACTCGTGACGAGGATCGCGTTGATGCGGCCGTTGTTGACGTCACGGAGGACACGATCGGTCGCGGGGACGCCGACCGTGCGATAGGCGACAACGGCGTTGACGTCGTGCCCGGCCTCTTCGAGACGAACCGAGAGCACCGGCTTGGCGATCTCGCTGCGCAGGCACAGGATCCGCTTGGGTGAGGGCTCGAGCGCGATCATCTCGGCGGCCATGCCTTCGGCCGAGTTGTCGTGCTCGGGCACGAGGTCGACCGGGTACCCGACCGCCGAGAGCGCGGCGGCAGTCGTCTCGCCGACGGCGGCGATCTTCGTCGTCTGCGGGATCTGCGCGCCGTAGGCGTACAGGACGTCGACCGTGGTCGCGCTCGTCACGGTCAGCCAGGCGTACTGCCCGGCCGCCAGCTCGGCGATGACGTGCTCCAGCTGCGTGCTGTCTTCGGGAGGAGCGAAGTTGATCAGCGGCGACACGACAGGGACCCCGCCCTGCGCACGCAGCCGCGCCGCGACATCGTCACCCCACGGGCCACCGCGCGGCACGAGCACGCGCCACCCGGTGAGGGGTTTCTCCGCCTTGGCTTCCTTCGTCATGAAGATGGGGCCGCCTCTCTGTTCACGATGTCGGCTGCCCCATAGCGCAACAGCCGACGCGCGAGCTCAGATCCGATCTCGCGTGCCCGGACCGTCAGGCCCGAGCTGTCGGCAGCAGCGCCGCTGCCTCGTGCCTGAATATACCCCTCGATCAGGGATTCGAAGCCATCGAGGCGCTCAGAATGGTCAAGCGTGACATCATTGTGAGATTCATCGTCGTAGACGCCGGCCCGCACGTGGACGGTGCCGTCGGAGGTCTGCGCGTGAATCCCGACCGGCGCGTGGCAGCCGGCCTCGATCCCCCCGAGCACCGCACGCTCAAGCGTGACCGCGAATCGCGTCAGCGGGGCGTCGAGCTCGCCGAGCCAGGCGAGCAGCTGCGGATCCGCGTCCGTGAGGGTCTCGACGGCGAGCGCGGCCTGCCCCGCGGCTGTCGGCCAGGACGAGAGCACGCGGGGTTCGACGCTCAGGCCGGCGACCGTGGGGATCTCGGCATCATCGGATCCGGTACGGACGAGACCGGCAGCGGCGAGGATGACGGCGTCGAGCTCGTCGTCGCGGACGCGGCCCATCCGGGAGTCGATGTTGCCGCGCAGGTCATGCACGGCCGCCTGCGGGTTGGCGCGCCGCACCTGCGCCATGCGGCGCGGGGATCCCGTGCCGATGCGCGACCCCGGCGGAAGCTCGTCGAGCGTGATGCCGTCGCGCGTGATGACGACGTCGCGGGCGTCGGCACGCGGAGGCGTGGCGGCGATCACGAGCCCGGGCGGCTGCTCGACCGGGAGATCCTTCAGGGAGTGCACGAGGATGTCGCACTCCCCCGCCCTTAGCGCCTCGCGCAGCCGCGTCGCGAAGACGCCGGCTCCGCCAAGGGAGGCGAGCGAGGCACGGTTCGTGTCGCCCTCGGACGTGATCTGCACCAGCTCGACCGGGCGACCTGAGACGCGTTCCAGTTCGCGCGCGACCGTCCCCGACTGCGCGACCGCGAGCCTGCTGCGTCGGGTTCCGAGGCGGATCGGCGTCATTTCGTTCGTCATGACTTACCTCAATACGTCCGCGACGTCGCTGACCTCGATGCGGCGTCCGGTGTAGAACGGCAGCTCCTCGCGGACGTGGAGACGTGCATCGGTGTAGCGCAGGTCGCGCATCATGTCGACGAGGTCGGTGAGAGAGTCGGACTCCATGGGGAGCATCCACTCGTAGTCGCCGAGCGCGAAGGCGGGCATCGTGTTCGCCACGACGCTCTTGAAGGCGGCACCGCGGCGGCCATGGTCGGCGAGCATGCGGCGGCGCTCGTCGTCGGGCAGGAGGTACCAGTCGTAGCTGCGCACGAACGGGTACACCACGAGCCAGTCACGCGCGTGCTCGCCGCGCAGGTAGCCGGGGATGTGGGCCTTGTTGAACTCGCTGTCGCGGTGCACGGCCATGGCGCTCCACGTCGGCAGGAGCGTCTCGAGGAGGCTCGTGCGGCGCAGGCGGCGGACCGCATCCTGCAGCTGCTCGGCGCTCGGCCCGTGCGACCACACCATGAGATCGGCGTCGGCGCGCATTCCGCTGACGTCGTAGAAGCCGCGGATCGTCACGCCGTCGGCGCTCAGCTCCTCGACGAGGGCGGCGAGCTCGCCGGCGTCGTCCGCGGCGACCGAGCGCTGCGGATCACGTCGCCAGACGGTCCAGAGGCTGAAGTTATCACCGGAGGGAGCAGAGTTTTCGGGCATGCCTCCATCTTGCTCCTCTGGAGCCGATGAGGGTAATCCTGCCTGTGCGAACGCTCAATCAGCGCGAGATCGCGCGCGCCAGTGCCCATACGGCGGAGCCCGCTGCGGCGGATCCCACGACGATGCCCGCGAGCGCCGCGACGGGCCGGCTGGCGGCGACCGCGCGCGCCTTGCGCACGGCGCGGTCGGTCGCGTTCGAGATGCGCTTGGGATAGTTCGCCTTGATCTCGATCGCGGCGAGCGCGGCCTTCAGCTCGGCGCGCGCCAGCTGCACGGGATCCGAGATGCCGCTCGGGACGACCGTGGGAGAGGACTCAGAACTCATCCGCGAACTCCTTCACGATCGCCGCGTCGGCCTTCGCCGCCTGTCCGGGGCTCTCGAGCTTCATGATGGCGCGCACGTGGCGCACGTATGCCCAGATGCCGCAGAGGGCGATCATCACGATGCCGATGCCGAGCACGATGAGCGCGGAGGCCCACAGCGGCAGCCACAGGGCGAGCAGGATGATCAGGAACGCGAGGAACGCGGGGATCGTCCAGAACAGGAAGAACAGCGCCGCAATCGCGAAGATCGCGGTCCAGCCGCCGTGCTTGACGAGCGTGCCGACGTACTTCTTGATCGCGTCGAGCTCGGCCTTGAGCAGGTTCTTGACGAGATCGGGAACGTCGCCGATCAGCGTGAACAGGCCGTCGTCGGCGCGGTCGCGCAGGGGTGATGCCTGTCGGTCGCGGGCCATCAGTCGGCTGCCTTCTTTGCCTCGGAGACCGCGGTCTTCGTCTTGCGAGCCGCCGTCTTCGCCTCGCCCGCGGCGGCCTCAGCCTTGTCCTCGGCGGATCCCGAGGTCTCCGCGGCCGCCTTGGCGACCTTGGTGAGGCCGTCCCACGCGACGCGCGGGATCGTCATCGCGCTCTGCTGCGCGAAATCCTTCGCCTTGCCAACCTGCTTCTGCACGGCGTCGAGCTCCCAGACCTTTTCAGCCTGTGCCTTCAACTGCTCGTAGCGCGCGCGACCCGCGCGGGTGCCGAGCACATAGCCGATGCCGAGGCCGACGATCAGACCGAGCTTTCCTCGCATGGGTACCCCCTAGATGAGTCCGAAGAGCTTCGACAGCTACGTTACATTCCCGAAGTGGAATGATGCAGGCCCCTTGAAAATTCAGTCGGATTCGGGAAACAGCACCGCGCGACGGATCCGGTCGGCTTCCGCGATCGCGTCGGGCACGACCTGCGCGAGGCCGGTGCCCGCGAGCCACGCGCCGACCGCCCCGATCGTGGGGGCTGAGCGGATCGCGGCACGAGCGGAGCGCGTGCGCTCGGCCTGGCCGATGGTCGACGCGGGCTGCGACTGCGCGAAGCGCTCCACGCGCGAGGCGATGAGTGCCGTGCGGTCGAGATCGACGCCGAGCAGCGCGGACGCCTCCGCGAGCGCGAGGGTCGCGGCATCCGCCGCGGAGAGGCCGTCGGTCGCGGGCGGTCCGTCCGCGGACCCGAACGACACGCGCAGCGCGTGCACGCCGGCGCCCGCTTCGTCGGCCACCCACTGCCACTTCGCGGTCGTGTGGGTGAGCGCCTTGGCGCGGTGGGATCCCGGGACGGTGAGCACGCCGGTGCCGCGCGGAGCGGCGTCGAGGGCGTCGCTGCGAACGACGAGCGTGACGATCGCGATCGCAGGGCCCGGGGCAGGCGGATCCGCCGCGAGGCCGTCGGCGATCGGCGCGACGAGGCGGCGTGCGGGCGCTTCTTCGGTCGCGACGATGACGGCGTCTGCGGCGAGCGCGTCCTCGTCGGCGAGCGTGACGCGCCACGCACGCGGGCTCTGCTCGGCGTCGTCGATGGGTTCCGGATCCTCGGGCTCGGTCGCGTCCGCGCGCTCAATCGCCAGCGCGCGCACCCCGGGGCGAACCTCGCCGCCGAGCTCGACGATGTCGTCGACGAGGGCGGTCACGAGCCTGCCCATCCCGCCGCGGAGTCCCCGCACGGCTCCGCCCGGCGCGACCTGGCGGTCGGCGACAAGCGCGGCGACGCCTCCGGAGAGCGATCCGGCGCGTGTGACGGCCGCGTTGAGGCCGGGGGCGGCGATGTCGGGGTCGATATCGTCAGCTGTTGCGGAATAGACGCCCGTCGTCACGGGCGCCACGAGGCGGTCGCGCACCTTGGCGCCCATGCGCGATCCGACGAGCTCGCCGAGGGAGCGAGCGTGGCCGATCGTGAGCACCGGACGAATCCGATCGAGATACGCGCGCCAGACACCGCGCCAGCCGAGAACGCGACGCACGTCATCGGCGAAAGGGTTGGCGGGGATGCCGAGGATGCCGCCCACGGGAAGCGGTGCGGCGCCGACGCCCGGGACGCCCGCGACCCACGCGCCGCCGGCTCCCGTGCCGGGGGTGACGACCTCGTCCGCGAGCCCGAGGTCGTCGAGCAGGCGCTCGACGTGGTCACCGCGCGTGGCGAAGCTCTCGGCCCCCAGGTCGAGCATCAGTCCCGCGACACGCGCCGAGCGGATGGCGCCTCCGGGGGCGTCCGCGGCGTCGACGAGCGTGACGCCGATGCCGAGCTTCGCGATCTCGCGGGCCGCGACGAGGCCGCCGATTCCTGCACCGACCACGACGACGCGAGCATCCTCGGCCCGCTCGTGCAGGTCAGCGAGGTCGTAGGCCTCGTCGCTCACAGCGCGTGCACCAGCTCGACGATGCGCGTCAGCACGGTCGGGTCGGTCTCGGGCGGAACGCCGTGGCCGAGGTTGACGATGTGACCGCGTGCGGCGCGACCTGCGGCGACGACCTCGCGCACGTGCTCCTCGAGCACGGGCCAGGGCGCCTGCAGCAGGGCGGGGTCGATGTTGCCCTGCAGCGTGATGTCCTGTCCGACGATGCGCGCCGCTTCGTCGAGACCGAGCCGCCAGTCCACGCCTACGGCGTCGACGGATCCGTCGAGCGTCATGTCCGCGAGGATGGGGCCGGTGCCGACGCCGAAGTGGATCCGCGGCACCTGGGTGATCTCGTCGAGCGCGCGGGCCGAATGGGGCGCGATGAAGCGGCGATAGTCCGCGGGCGAGAGCGACCCGGCCCAGGAATCGAACAGCTGGACGGCCGACGCGCCGGCCTCGACCTGAACCGAGAGGAAGGCGGCGGCCACGTCGCTGAGCCAGCCCGCGAGCCGGTCCCACGACTGCGGGTCGGCGTGCATCATGGCGCGCGCACGGAGGTGGTCCTTCGACGGGCCGCCCTCGATCAGGTAGGCGGCGAGCGTGAACGGAGCGCCCGCGAACCCGATCAGTGGAACGCCCTGCGGGTGCAGCTCGTCGGTCGTGATCCGCACCGCCTCGCGGATCGGATCGGCGGCAGCGACGACCTCCTCCGCGGGGATGCTCGTGATCCGGTCGACGTCAGCGGCCGTGCGCACGGGGTCGGCGAACACCGGCCCGCGACCCGGCACGATCTCGACGTCGATGCCGATCATCTTGAGCGGCACGACGATGTCACTGAAGAAGATGGCCGCGTCGACGCCGTGCCGGCGGACGGGCTGCAGCGTGATCTCCGCGGCCATGTCGGGGGTGAGGCACGCGTCGAGCATCTCGGTGCCGACGCGAAGCTCGCGATACTCGGGGAGCGAACGACCCGCCTGGCGCATGAACCAGATGGGGGTCGTCTCGGGGCGCTCGCCGCGGAGCGCACTCAGGAGCGGGGCATCGATGAGAGACATGGCTCCATCTTCCCACCGGCGATTCGGGATCCCCCGAGAGCGCGGTCGCGTTGGCGGGCGGCGAGGCTTCGTTCCCTGGAACCATTCAGATCTTGTTTCGACGGCGTGTAGAATCGGAGGGTGCTTCTTTGTGTGTCCGCGAGTCACAAGACCGCTCCGTTCGAGCTCCTCGAACGACTGAGCGCTCACGCGGAACCGCTGAACCCCCTCATTGCCGCCGACGATCCCGCGATCGCAGGTTCGGTCGTGCTGTCGACGTGCAATCGATTCGAGGCGTATCTCGACGTCAGCGGCGGATCCGACGAGAGTCGCGCGACGGCGCTCGTTGCCGTGCGCGACGCGCTCGCGAAGGCCACCGGCATCGACGGCAGTGAACTGAACGGCAGCTACGAGGTCACGCAGGGCGCCAAGGTCGCCGAGCACCTCTTCGCCGTCGCGTCCGGGCTCGAGTCGGTCGTCGTCGGCGAGGGCGAGATCGGCGGGCAGGTGCGCCGCGCGCTCGGCGAGGCCCGCACGCAGGGAACGACGACCCGCGACCTCGAGCGTCTCTTCCAGCGCGCGACCGAGACGCAGAAAGCGGTGAAGAACAGCACGGCCCTGGGCCGCGCGGGCCGCTCGTTGGTGCGCCTCGCCCTCGATCTCGCCGATAGCCGCATCGCTGACTGGTCGACCATGCGCGTGCTGCTCGTGGGCACCGGCTCCTACGCGGCGGCCACGCTCGCCGCGCTGCGTGACCACGGCGTGCGCGACATCACGGTGTACTCGCCGTCGGGCCGCGAGCAGTTCGCGACCAAGCACGGCCTGAGCCAGACGTCGCACGCCGCGTTCCCGACCGCGGCGGCCACGAGCGACATCGTCATCACGTGCACGAGCCGCGAGGAGCCGGTGCTGACCGCCGCGACGCTCGCGGCCGGCGGCTTCGACGGATCCGCTTTCGTCATCGACCTCGGACTGCCGCGCAACGTGCACCCGGACGTCGGCGACGTGGCGGGCATCACGCTGCTCGACCTCGAGACGATCCGGCTGCACGCGCCGCTTGAGGAACTGCAGGCGACCGACGCCGCCCGCGAGATCGTGCGTGAGGCCGCTTCGAAGTTCGCCGGCGACCGACGTCGACAGGCCGCCCAACCCGCCGTCGTGGGTCTGCGCAAGCACGTCTTCGAGGTGCTCGAGCGCGAGCTGGAGCGCGGGAAGAACCGCGAGCACGCGGAGGACATCGCCGAGGCGCTGCGGCACTTCACCGGCATGCTGCTGCACACGCCCACCGTGCGCGCACAGGAGGCCGCGGTGGATGGTCGCGCCGACGAGGTGTTCGATGCGGTCGAGACGCTGTTCGGCATCGACGTGCGCCCGCACATCACGTCGGCCGAGCCTCCCGCCGAGTGCCCGGCGAGCTCCGACTACCGCGCGAGCTGAACCCCCTCCCGCTGGGTAAGCCACCCACGGCGTCCATGCCGTCGCCGCAGGACGACGGCACCGGAAGGCGGATGATCACCGGATCGCACGGTGTCGTGCCGTCGCCGTCCGCTCGCTGCCGTAGTCGTGCACGGGACAGTAGGCTCGGGCCGTGGAGACGCTGACGGTGGTGCTGGCCGGCGGTCGCTCCTCGCGGCTGGGCATGCCGAACAAACCCGCACTGCTCATCGACGGCGCGTCGATCATCGACCGGGTGGTTGCGGCTGCCCCTCCCGGACCGATGGTCGTGGCCGGCCTCGCCGACGGCCTCACCCGCGCGGCGCTGGTCGTGCGCGAGGATCCGCCGTTCGCCGGTCCGGTCGCGGGTATCGCGTCCGGGGTCGCGGCGGTTCCCGAAGAACCGACCCGCGTGGTCCTGCTCCTGGCCGGCGACATGCCGTTCCTCGACCAGCGATTTCTCCGTCAGCTCGTCGCCCATGCGCCGGCCATGGCGCGCGACGAGACGGGTCGGCTGCAGTTTCTCTGCGCGGCCTGGCCCGAATCGCTGCTGCGGGCACGGCTGGACGAGCTCGGCGATGTCACCAACGCCCCCGCGAAGCGGTTGTACGACGGCCTGGACGTCACCGTGGTCGATGCGCCGCCCGGCACGATGCACGACATCGACACACCTGAGCATCTGGAGTCGGCTCGAGCGCGCATCCTCCGCTCCGGTGGCTCAACCGAGGCGAGCGGCGCGAACGAGCCCCGGCGGCACCTCTCCGGCGAGGAAGGAAGAGACGCAGAACCATGAGCGACGTCACCACGTTCTGGGCCGAGGCGCGCGCCGCCGTTGCGGTGTTGCCGAAGGATCCGCCGCCTGCCGACCGTGTCTGGGGCTTCGGCGCGACGCCCGCGCACGCCGACGAACTGCTGGCGCTCGTCCTCGCGGGCGTCAAGACAGGCACGGCCGGTTTCGGCTGGGAGTACGAGGCGGACGGGGAGTCGCTGCCTGTGCCCGGCGCCTTCGACGTGATCCTCGACGGATCCGGCGCCCCGCGCGCGATCATCGAGACGACCGACGTCGATGTCGTCCCGTTCGACGAGGTGACGGACGAGCACGCGCATGCCGAGGGCGAGGACGACCGCACGCTCGCCTCGTGGCGGCGGATCCACCGCCGGTTCTACGAGGAGCACATCGATATCGGGCGACCGTTCCGCGAGGACATGCCGATCGTGTGCGAACGCTTCCGCCTCGTCTATCCGGTCGACTGAGGGCGGATCGTCACAGCCCGGCGACGTCCGTCACGGCCGCGTGAGCCAGGGCGCGAGCCTCATCGTGGTAGCGCTGGATGGCGCGGATCGCCGTCGTGAGGTCGCCGTCGCGCAGCGCGCCGATGAGGTCGCGCAGCGCGCGCTGGCCGTGGAACTCGCGCCAATCCTTCTGATCCCACAGGGACCGCCACGCCCACGCGATGCTCAGTCGGCGATATGACTCGAGCAGCTGCGCGGATCCCGACTGCGCGACGATCGTGTGGTGCAGCTCGGTGTGCAGTGCGAGGAACTTCTCGCGTCCGTCCGGCGCACGCGTGAGCGCCTCCATCTCGTCGACGAGCTCCGCGAGCGTGCGGATCACGTCGTCCGGCACGCGACCCACGAGGTTGGCGACGACGCCGATCTCGATGTTCGCGCGAGCGGAGTAGATGCTCTCGATGAGGTCGCCGCCGATGGGCGCGGGGGTGAAGCGCCCGTCCGGCAGCCGGTCGACGAGGGATTCCGTCGAGAGGGTCACGAGCGCGTTGTTCACGTCGTCGGGCCGCGCCTCCAGCCGCACTGCGAGCGCCTCGATGTCGAGCGGTTCGCCGACGCCGACGTCGCGCTGCAGCACGAGCCGCCGCATCTGCTCGTATGTCGCGTGCTCACGCAGCCGGTCCCAGCGACCGAAGGATCCGCCGAAGTAGGTCAGCGGACGCCCGTCGACGGTCGACGCGTCGCGCACCTCGCCGAAGAGCACAGTGTGCGTGCCGACCGTCGCGGTCTCGCGCAGGCGGCACGAGAACGTCGCCAGCGCGCCGTCGAGGACGGGGGCATCCACGGACGACGAATCGCGGTGGGCGACGCCCGCGAACTTGTCGCCGGGGCCCGCGAACTGGCGCGCGAGCGCGCCCTGGCCCTCCGCGAGCACGCTCACCGTGAAGGATCCGCTGCGCACGATGGCCTCGCGCGTCGAGCTGCGTTCGTTCATGCAGGCGAGAATGACGGGCGGATCATCCGAGACCGGCGCGACAGCGGCGACCGTCGTGCCGAACGACTGCCCGTCGACCCGCGTGCACAGCACGGTCACGCCGCTCGTGAGCGCCCCGACCGCGCGTGCGTACACCTCGATCTCGTCGACGCCGTATTCAAAGCTCGTCATGACCGCACCGCTCGCCGTTACGCGGAGGGCCGCGCGAGTCCGAGGTTCTCGCGGAACGTGGATCCCTCGTACTCGGTGCGGAAGTAGCCGCGCTCCGTCAGCTCCGGTACGAGCAGGTCGCAGATCGCGTCGAGGCCCTCGGGGTTGAACGGCGCGTTCATGTTGAACCCGTCGCACGCCTCCGACTCGAACCACTCGATCATGAGATCCGCGGCCTGGGCCGCCGTGCCGACGAACCACACGTGGCCCGTCGAACGCGCCCGATCGACGATGAGCTCGCCGAGCGTGAGCCCCTGCTCGACCGCCTTGCGACGGAAGATGTGGTAGCGGCTGCCCATCTTCGGGTCCTCGGAGAAGCGCTCGGCGGGGATGCGCTCGTCGAAGGCGATGTCATCGATGTCGAGGAAGAGGTCCCCCGCCACCTGACGGCGGCCGGCGTCGAGGTCGACGTTGTCGGCGAGCTCCTGCGCCATCTCCCGCGCCTCCGCCTCGGTGCGACCGACGACCGGGACGATGCCCGGCAGCACGGTCACCGTGTCGGGGTCGCGCCCGTGCTCCGCCACGCGCTTCTTGAGGTCGCGATAGAAGGTCTGCGCCCCGGCCAGGTGCGGCTGCGCCGTGTAGATGAGGTCGGCGACCTTTGAGCCGAACGCCATGCCCGTCGCCGACGAGCCGGCCTGCACGAGGATGGGGTGGCCCTGCGGCGGGCGCGGGATGTTGATCGGCCCCTGGACCGTGAACTGCGCGCCCGCGTGTTCGATGGGGCGCAGACCGTCGGTGTCCAGCCAGCGGCCAGCCTTGCGGTCAACGATGATCGAGTCGTCGGACCAGCTGTCCCACAGCTGCTTGACGACGTCCACGTGCTCGTCCGCGCGGTCGTACCGCTCCTCGGCCTCCGGCACCCCGGAACCGCCGAAGTTCGCGAACCCGTCGCGCGAGGTGACGATGTTCCAGCCCGCGCGCCCACCGGACATGTGGTCGAGGCCCGCCATCTGGCGCGCGACGTTGTACGGCTCGGTGAAGGAGGTCGAGACCGTGCCGATCAGGCCAATGTCCTTCGTAACCGCGGCGAGCGCCGACAGCGTGCTGATCGGCTCGTAGAAGCCGTTCATCATGATGTCGCCGCGCATGGTCGCGTTCGCGTGGACGCAGTCGCCGAGGAACACCGCGTCGAGCTTCGCCCGTTCCGCGGTCCGCGCGAGGTCGGCCATGAAGGGGAGGCCGGCGAGTTCGTCGGCCCGGCTCTCCTCGCGTCGCCAGCTGTCGCGGTGGTAGCCCGCCGGCAGGAGGAACGTCGTCAGGATCATGCGCTGGCGTCTCATCGGGGATCTCCGTTCGTGGGGTTCGGCGGGGTCATCGGAAGGCTGAGGTGGGAGTCGTGCTCGCCGCCAGAGTGCAGACGCCACCGACCGCCGTTGCGCAGGTCGGTGTGGGCGATGACGGGCGAGGTGGGGTCCGGTGCGCGCGCGACGAAGTCGTTGCCGAGGATCGTCACCGCGATCTTCTCGCCGGCGTGGAAGCGCGTCGCTGAGGGCCACAGCTCGATCTCGAGCGCCGTCGGCACTCCCGGCTCGAGCGGTTCCTCGCTCTCGTGCGGGTGCACGGGGCGAAGCTCGCTCGACGCGTCGACGTCGAGGGCCCGGTGGCTGGCACGCAGCCAGCCCAGCGCGACCGGTCCGTCGTCGAAGAGCGCGTTGAACGGATATCGGATCTCGCGTCCGTCGGCCGCGAATTTCCGGGCCGCGACGAACACGTCGGCGTCGGGGGCATCCTCCGTCTCGAGCCAGAGGCGCAGACGCATCGGGCCGACGACGTCGGTGTCTTCGCGGAACGTGTACGAGACGGTCACCTCGCCGTCGCGGCTGTCGAGCCACACGGAGGCCGGGTCCGTCGCGGTCTCGGCGAGCGCGCCGGAGGCGACATCGAGGGCCAGCCGCACGGCGTCGTCGTCGCTCGTCGGCCACGGGAGGTCGCCACGGTGCGTGTGCGTGGTCTCGTCGTCCCGGATCTCGAGCTGCACGCGCGGCCACGCGCTGGGACCCTCGCCACGGTCGAGCAGGTAGTAGTCGAAGAACACCCGCTGGCGCTCGACGCTCTCCGGGTCGTAGAAGTAGCGCCACTTCTTCTGGCCGTGCACTTCGAGCCACTTCTCGTCGCTCGCGATCCGATCGAACGCCGCGAGCGTGCCGCGGGTGTGGAGGCCGTGATCGCTCCAGCTCGCGACGATGTACGCCGGCACCTCGATGTCCTCGAGCGGCGGGTACTTCTCGCGGTAGTAGTCGTCCATCAGCGGGCGTGCGGCGATGTTCGCCGCCGTGTCCTCGGTGCGCGTGCGCGAGAACCCCATGTTCTGCGAGGCGCGCGGCAGGAACCCGGTCTCCGGGATGCCACCGTGGAAGGCGAACTCGCGGTACCAGTCGGTGAAGCACTCCCAGGGGCTGATGGCCTTGAGCGCGGGCGGCCGCATCGCCGCGGCGATGAATTGGCTGCCGGCGAGGTAGGACACCCCGAGCATGCCGACCCGACCGTTGCTCCAGTCTGCGCCGCCGAGCCACTCGACGGTGTCGTAGATGTCGTCGGCCTCCTGCGGGCCGTTGTGTCGGCCCTCGCCCTCGCTGTTCCACATACCGCGCGGGTCCGCGCAGGCGACCGCATACCCGCGGGGGCACCAGTACTTCGGGTCGGGCGCCTCGAAGCCGGTCAGCTTCGACATCCAGCCGGACTCGATCTCGGCGGGCGGCCAGAGCTGATCCTTGGTGTTGTGCTTGCCGTACGGCCCCCAGGCGAGCAGCACGGGGAGGTCGCTCTCCGTCCCGGCCGGGCGATAGACGTCGATGTAGATCCGCACGCCGTCGCGCAGCTCGACCGGCACGTCCTTCTCCTGGACGACGTCGCCGTGGTCGATCGTCTCGCGGCGCAGCGGCGGCAGCGGCGGCTTGCCCGGGGCATTGTCCGGGACGAGGCCCGGCCGGTCGATGATCTCTGGTCGTTCACTCATCATTCGTCTCTTCCCGTCAGCGCTGCAGCGCGATGACGTCGTCGGAACGCACGGAGAACTCCGTCTCGGTGCCGTCGGTCATGCGGCGGTCGTGGTCGGCGGCCATGGTCACGCCGATCGACGTGCCATCTGCGGCTTCGACGCGCGCCGTCCAGTACTCGCCGACGTAAGCACTGTCGCGGATCACGCCGCGCCCGACGAGGCCGCCGGTCGTGTCGCCGAGGCGGACGCTCTTGCTCCGGAAGGCGAGTGCGCCCCCCGCGGGCGCCGTGAGGGAACGGTCGGTCGCCCGCAGCCCGCCGGCCAGCGCGGATCCGTCTGCCCCGACGATGTTCTCGAAGCCCACGAAGTCGGCGGCGAACCGCGACACGGGGCGTCCGTAGATTTCCTCCGGGGTGCCGACCTGGTCGATGCGCCCGGAGTTCATGATCACGACACGGTCGGACAGCGCGAGCGCCTCCTCCTGGTCGTGCGTGACGTAGATGGACGTGTTGCCGAACTCACGGTGCAGGCGCTGGATCTCGGCGCGCATCGCGATGCGCAGCTTCGCGTCGAGGTTCGACAGCGGCTCGTCGTAGAGCATGAGCCCGTTGGCGGACACGAGGCCGCGCGCGAGCGCGACGCGCTGCTGCTGGCCGCCCGAGAGCTCGTGCGGAAAGCGATCCGCGTGCTTCGCCATGTCGACGGAGGCGAGCGCCTGCGCGGCGCGCTGCCGGATCTCCCCGCGCGGCACCTTGCGGCGCTTCATCGGGTAGGCGACGTTGGCCGTCACGGACAGGTGCGGCCACAGCGCGTAGCTCTGGAAGACCATGCCGACCTTGCGGCGGTGCGGCGGCAGGAAGCGCAACGAGTCGGCGTTCGCGAACGTCCGATCGCCAGCGTCGATGCTGCCGCCGTCCGGATCCTCGAGACCCGCGATGCACCGCAGCGTGGTCGTCTTGCCGCAGCCGCTCGGGCCGAGCAGCGTGACGAACTCGCCGTCAGCGATCGTCAGGTCGATGCCGTGCAGCACCTGCGACTTGCCGAACGACTTCGTAACGCCGGCGAGCTCAACTCTCATGACTGGTCCTTCCCTGGGGTCGACGCCGTTCGCAGGCCGCGGCGCGCGACCCAGGCGAGCAGGAGCGCGACGGCGCTGATGGTCAAGAAGCTCGCGATCAGCAGGAGCGACGCGGCGGCCGACGTGGGTGCCTGCCCCTCGACGTACCGGCTGTAGATCTCGACCGAGAGATAGTTGCTGCCCGGGGCGGACAGCACGAGTGGGGTGGAGAGGACACCGCTGATCACGACGAAGCACAGCACCCAGCCGCTGATGATGCTCGGGGCGATGAGGCGGATCACGACGTCCCAGATCGCACGGTACTTCGTCGCGCCCGATACCCACGCCGCCTCTTCGAGCGACATCGGGATCTGCGCGATGGCGCCGCCGGTCGTGCGTCCCGCGAGCGGAATGATGCCGACGAACAGGGCGAACACCATGATCACCGGGGTGCCGTAGAACTGGCCGAGGCCCGGCACCTCGAGGAAGAGCCACAGCACCGCGAGCGCGAGGATCAGCCCGGGCATCGCGAGTCCGAGCCACTGGCTGAACTCGATGAACCGCGAGAGCGCGCCGCCACGGAAGCGGGCGGCCCAGCTGAGGATCGTCGCGGCGGCCATGGCGAGGAAGGCGCCGAACGCGGCGACCATCAGCGTGTTGCCGAACGCATCGATCATGCGCGTGTTCGTCAGGATCGACGCGAAGTTGTCGAACCCGAAGTTGTCCGATGCGCCGAAGTATGGCGAGAGCGAGACCCGAATGAGCTGATACATCGGCAGGACGAGCGTGACGAGGGCGAAGAGCACGATGCCTCCGCTGAACACCCACTTCCAGCCGCCGACGTCACGGCGCACGGGGCGCGCCTCTCGCCCGCCGACCGTCACGAACGAGCGCTTCCCGAGGATCCGCACCTGCACGAGCACCAGAAGCAGCAGCACGATCATGAGCAGCAGCGACATCGCGCTCGCATGCCCGAACTGCGGCCCCGTGGAGGCCGACAGGAACTGGTAGATCTCGGTGGGGATCACGAAGATGCCGGCGGGTACTCCGAGGATCTGCGGCGCATCGAACGCTTCGAGGAACAACACGAAGCCGAGGATCATCGACCCGGTCAGCGCCGGTGCGAGGATCGGAATCTCCATCTGGAAGAACGTGCGCAGCGGGCTGGCGCCGCTGATGCGCGCGGCCTCCTCGAGGGAGCGGTCCATGGCGAGGAACGGTCCGAGCAGCAGGAAGAACTGCAACGCGATGAGGCGCACGGCCGAGACGAGAACGATCCCCCACCACGATTCGGCGTTGATCACGCGTGCGGCGTCGCCGAAGAGCGCCGCCAGCACGTCGTTGACCAGGCCGACGTTCGGGTTGCCGAGCATGCCCCACGCGATCGCGAAGAACAGGCCCGGCGTCGACATGAGGATGAACATCACGGCGGGGATCAACTGGCGCAGCGGGGTGCGTGTCTTCGTGTAGACCGCCGCGAAGAACAGCGCGATCACGGTCGAGACCGCGATCACGGCGATCCCCATCCCGATCGTCGTGAGCGCCACGCTCAGCACCCGCGGCGACGTGATGACCTCGATGAAGACCGCCGTCGTGAACTCGCCGTCGTCACCGAACATCTCGGTCTTGAAGGCGCCCTGGACGATCATCAGTGCGGGCGCGACGAAACACACCACGCACACGAGAGCGACCACGACCTGCGGGTTGCTCGCGTACCTCCGGAGACGACGTGCGATTCTCACGATGCGCTACCGGCTCTCGGCGCCCGGATCCGCGAATCCCCCGCCGATGACGGCTCCCTCAGGCATGACGGCGACGTCGTCGTCATGATCGGGACGGATCACGCGCGTCCACAGATTCGAGATCTTCCACTCGCCGTCGATTCGGCGGTAGTGCACTTTATAGAGCCCCTCGGACCAGGGCCCCCACACGCGCATGAGACCGAACGAGGTACGGAACTCGCAGATGAAGCGGTGCCAGATGAACTCGCCATACGCGGTGTCGCCGTCGACCGTGATTGTCGGCGAGGAGAGGACGTAGCCGTCCTTGCTCTTGACGACGGGAGCGAGCTCGTCGCCGATCATCGCCGCGATCGCGTCGCGTCCGCGGTGCGGTCCGTGCTGACGAATGTCGCATATCGCGTCCTCGGCGTACGCCTCCGCCACCCCGTCCCAGTTGCGGTCGCTGAGCGCCCGGAGGTACCGCTGCTGCAGCTCCTGGATCTCCTTCGCCGCCGCCAGATCGTGGACCTGTTGCTCCAACCTCGTTACCCGTTCGAGCAACTCATCGACTACGGACATGCATGCCCCATCTCTCCGCCGTTCCCGGTCGGTCTCGTCATCCTTCGATCAGCGCGTTACTTCGCGGTGATGTCTTGGAACAGGTCCTGGTTCGAGGCGATCTCCTCGCGCATCTGATCCTGAGCGGGCAGCGGCACGAACTCGATCTCGTTGAGCGCGGGCCAGCCGTGGGCCGGTTCCAGCGAGGGGTGCGGGTTGAGCGGGAAGTTGCCCGCCTCCATCACCTGCTCCTGCGCCTCGAGCGTGAACAGGTAGCTCAGGAACAGCTGGCCTGCCTCCGGGTTGGGGGCGTTCGCCGCCGGCATCCACTTCTCCGTCGCGATAACGGGGTTCTCGAGCAGGTGCAGGTCGACCGGGGCTCCGCCGTTGATCGCCTTGCGAATGCTCGTCGCAGCGGACGTCAGGTCGATCGGGTACTCGCCGGCGCTGACGGCCTGGAGAGCGAGCTGGTCCTGCGCCACGATGCTCGACTGTGACGCGACCGTGCGCAGCCACTCCTCGTCGACGAGGTCGCTCTGCAGCAGGATCGACAGCACCGTCTGCATGCCGCCCGGCACCGACGGCGTCATGAACGTGACCTGGTCGGCCCACTCGGCGTCGGCGATCTCCGGCCAGTTCGCCGGCAGCTCGGAGTCTTCGAGCATCTCGGTGTTGTAGCCGAGCGAGAACAGCAGCGCCCACGGCGAGTGGTAGAACCCGTTCGGATCCTCGTACTGGTCGGGGTGGATCCGGTCGGCGGCCCACTCGGGTGCCTCGTACGTGACGGGCGTGAACTTCTCCGCGAAGCCCTGGTCGGCGTAGCGGTCGGCGTTCGGGTTGGAGATGACATCCACGACGTGACGCCCCGTCGCCTTCTCGGCCTCGAGCGTCGTCTGCAGGTCGGCACCGACGAACGTCTCGGGGACGACCGTGAGTCCGGGGAAGCGCTCTTCGAACGCTTCGTAGATCGCGACGAACTCGTCGTGGTGTCCCGCATAGATCGTGACGTCCGTGTTGCCGGCGTCGATGGCCGCTTCGTACAGCTCCGTCAGCTCGGCTTCCTGCTCCTGCTCGAGCTCGAGCGGGCCGAGGTCGAGCTCCTCCGCCGTCGCCACGGGTTCGGACCCGCCGCCGCACGCGCCGAGCGCGAGCACCCCACCCAACGCGATGACCGCCGTGGATGACCGTAACCAAACATGAGACCGCATCTTTGCTCCTCCAGTCGTCGGGACCGACACCGTCGTCGATCACGTTGCTCACCGTGACACGAAGGGACGATTTTTGTCAAGCTATTGACATCTTTCGTGCGCGTAAACCGCATGGTGGTGCGTATGTGACCAATGAATCCCGCTGTATTTGATGGATTGGTTGACAAATATAAGGTCGTCCGCGACGATCGAGGCGTACGCATCGGCGCGTACGACGCGACACCGGGAGGCACCGCAACATGACGAGCTGGGACTACATCGTGGTGGGTGCCGGATCGGCCGGGGCGCTGGTCGCCGAACGGCTCAGCGCGGCGCCGTCCCGATCCGTGCTCCTGTTGGAAGCCGGCCCCGATTATCGGGCCGCCGACACCCCGATCGAGTTTCGCGACCGCACGAAGGGCCTCGGCCTGACGCTCGAGGCCCCGAAGACGGGCACCCCCGCGTTCTACTGGCACGGCACGAGCGCGGTCCGCGCGCGCGGCCAGGAGCCGTTCCCGTACCGCCGCGGCCGCGGCCTCGGCGGCAGTTCGACGGTGAACGGGCTCTACGCGATCCGCGGAGTCGCAGACGACTTCCGTGCCTGGGAGAATCTCGGCGCCCGCGGCTGGGGCGCCGAGGCGATGCTCGACGCGTCGTGTGCGATCGAGGACGACCTCGACTTCGGGGATCGGCCGTATCACGGCAGCCACGGCCCGACGCCGATCTACCGCGAACCCGAGTCCGGGTGGGGAGGCGTCGATCACGCGGTGCGCGATGCCGCGCTGGCCGCTGGCTACGAATGGCACCCGGATCACAACGCGCCCGGCAGCACCGGCGTCTCGCCGACGGCGATGAACATCCGTGACGGACAGCGCGTCTCGACGAACCACGCCTACCTCGAGCCGGCCCGCGACCGCGAGAACCTGCGCATCGTCGGCGACACGCTCGTCGACCGCGTCCTGTTCTCGGGCGATCGGGCGATCGGGGTCGTCACGGCGGATGGCGAGGAGCACCACGCGCGCCAGGAAGTGTTCCTCTGCGGCGGATCCACGGCGTCTCCCGCGATTCTCATGCGCTCCGGAATCGGACCGCGCGACGACCTCGCCGCCCTCGGCATCGACGTACGCGCGGATCTTCCCGTCGGGCGCGGATCCCAGGATCACGCCGTGACGTTCATCGAGGTGCCCGTGCTGCCGGCGGCGCAGCAGTCGGTCGCGCACCGCCCCACGAACATCGTGCTGCGGTACTCGTCCGGTCTCGGTCGCGACAACGACATGATGATGATGGCGACGAACCACAACTACTGGTTCGGGCGGGACACGGCGGGCATCGCGATCTCCTTGCAGTCGCCCGACTCGCGCGGCACCATGACGCTGCGTTCGCGCGATCCGCGCGACGAGCCGCATTTCGACTTCGACTTCCTCTCGGCGGGCAGCGACCTCGAGCGGATGCGCGACGGGCTCGCCCGCGGGCGGGCGCTCATGGACGACGAGGCTTTCGGGCGGATCCGGACAGGCGAGCCGACATGGCCGCAGGACGACGCCGAGATCCTCGCGACGGTGAAGGACACGATGCACCTGACGTCGACCGTGCCGATCGGATCCGAGGGCTCGGCCCGCGCGGTCGTCGGACCCGACTGCCGCGTCTTCGGAACGCGGGGCCTGCGCGTCATCGACGCCTCCGTGCTGCCGACGGTGCCGAGCGCCAACACTTACCTGACGGTGCTCGCCGCCGCCGAGCTGTTCATGCAGAAATTCGAGGGGGAAGCACGATGATCAGGCCGCACACACCAGAGTCTGCGCACGAACTCGCGGCCCGTGTGGCGCGCGACGCGCGGCACCTGATCGGCGGCGAGCTCGTGCCAGGTGCGGTGTCCGCGACGGTCGCCGCGCCCTGGGATCTGTCGCGCAGCGTCACCTACCTCGCTGTCGACAACAGCGGTGCGCAGGCCGCGATCCGCGCCGCCGCACACGCCTTCGCGACGGACGAGCGGAGCCCCGAGCGCCATCGCGACGTGCTGCGGGCGATGGCCGATCGCGCGGAGGAGATCCAAGAGGATCTCGCCGCGCTCATCGCCTTCGAGAACGGCAAGCTCATGCCCTCGGCGACGATGGAGGCGGCCGCAGTGGCCGGATCCCTGCGCTACTGGGCGGAGGTCCACCCGCAGAACGAGACGCTCAGCTCCGGCGACGATCACGTCACGGAGCTGATCCGGCGCCCGCTCGGCGTGATCGCGGCGATCACGCCGTTCAACATGCCCGTGCTCATGGCGGTGAACAAGATCGGCGCCGCCATCGCAACCGGGAACACGGTGGTGTGCAAGCCCTCCCCCGCGACACCGCTGTCAGCGCTGCTCTTCGCGCGCGCCGTCGCCGACGTCGTGCCCGCCGGGTGGGTCAATATCTTCGCCGGCACCGACGAGACGGGCCCGTTCCTGTCGACCTCGCCCGATGTGGCGCTCGTGTCGTTCACGGGCAGCATTCCCGTTGGCAAGCAGATCATGGCGAGCGCCTCGCAGGAGCTGACGCGGGTGCAGCTCGAGCTCGGTGGCAACGACCCGGCGATCATCGGCCCGGGCGCGGATCTCGACACGGTCGTCCCACAGATCTTCCGCAGCGCGTTCGGCTCGAGCGGCCAGGCGTGCGTCGCCGCGAAGCGCGTGTACGCCCCCGCCGACCTCGCGGACGAGGTGGCCGACCGCCTCGCGACGCTCGCCCAGGCGACGCGCGTGGGGCACCCGTTCGACCCGGAGGCGACGGCGCCCGTCCTCACAACACGAGCGCAGTATGAGAAGGTCGATGCCATGCTGAACGAAGCGCGCACCGACGCTCAGGTCGTGTTCGAGGGCGTCCGGGACAGCGAGACGGGCTACTACGTGCATCCGTCGATCGTGACGGGCGCGACGAACGGAATGGCGATCGTCGACGAGGAGCAGTTCGGGCCCGTGCTGCCCGTCGTGTCGTATGCGACGACGTCGGAGGTCGTTGCGCTCGCGAACGCGACGCCGTTCGGGCTCGGCGCATCGGTGTGGTCCCCGGACGACGAGTTCCTCACGGCGGTCGTCCCCCGCCTCGAGGCGGGCACCGTGTGGGTCAACGGTCTCGGACGTCCGAGCCCGGCCCTCCCGTTCGGCGGCGTGAAACAGAGCGGCATCGGCCGTGAAGGCGGCGCTCCCGGCATCGACGACTTCTCGGAGCTCGTGACGATCACGCGGTTTCGCCCCACCGAAGCAGTGTGACCGGCGATGACCGATTCGTCGCCGGAGCCCGAGGAGGAGACTCCCGTCCGCCCACCGTTCTATTCCTTCGTCGACGGCGTCGCGGAGGTCGTCTCCCGTGAGGACGTCGCGTCTGACTCCGTCACGCCGCGGCTGAGCCTGATGATGCGCCGCGTGAACCAACTGATGAGCGATGACGCGACGCGACGCGTCTACCGGCCGCACGGCTGGTCACACGCCGGGTTCCGCATCTGCATCGCCCTCTGGGTGATGGGACCGATGGCCTCGCATCGCGTGACGGCGATGACGAACATGGGGCGCGCCACCGTCTCGGCGGCACTCAAGCGCATCAGCGACGAGGGGCTCGTGATCAAAGAGCCCTCCCCCGACGATCTGCGGTCGGTGCACGTGCGCCTGACGCCCCTCGGCGAGGAGAAGATCCGCGAGAGCTACGCGGTGCACCTGGCCGGGGAGCACGAGTGGCTGGACGCCCTGACCCCGGCCGAGAAGCATATGCTGCTCATGCTGCTGGAGAAGCTCGCCGCGAACGCGCCGCGCCGCTAGGGTCTGTCCGCGGATCCGTGCGAGCGACGAGCTGCTGAGCACCGACCCCTTCGCGCTCCTCCTCGGTATGCTGCTGAACCAGCAGGCGCGCTCACCACGGGGTTCGTCCAGCGATAACAGATCCGGTGGTCACTCATCGGTCCACTTCAGCCAGGAGGGATGCGATCGCCGCACGCACGCGCGGAAGGTCGACGCTGATGGTTGCCCACACCGCATCGTAATCGGTCGCCCCATAATGATGCGCGAGCCGATCACGCATGCGCTTGATGCTCGACCATGGCACCTGCGGGTTCGCGGCGATCTTCTCGTCAGTCAATCGTGCGACGTTCTCGCCGATCTTGATGATGATCGATTCGGCCGCGAGCCCCGGCGTATTGAGCGCGTCGGAGACGTACCAGTCGTGGCCTCGAGCCGCGAGTTGCGTTCCGTCATCACACAACCGGACAATCTCGCGTAGGCACCGGTGGTCCCTCCCACTCATGTGGCCACCGCCGACAGCAGGATCGGATGATTAGCGGGGAGCCCCCCGTCAGTAACCACATCGACCGGAACACCGAGCAACTGTTCGGCTTCTGAGGCGAACTCGGCGATCGTCAGCAATCCGACGTTCGGCGCGCGGCTGACAAGGATATCGAGGTCGCTCTGCGCTGTGTCCGCGCCCCGCCCCGCTGAACCGAACACGCGCACGTTGCTCAGCCCGTAGCGTGCAGCAAGCTCTTTGAGTTCGCCGCGATGCTGCTCGAGCGCCTCGTGCGGCAGAGGACGCAAAGCCAAGCGCAGCCTGCCGATCATTGCCTCCGAGGGAATTCGCCGCCCGGACTCGTAAGCGGCGATGTTCGGCTGCGCAACGCCGCTGCGCAACGCGAGCTGCGACTGGCTGAGCCCAGCGCGCTCGCGCAACTTCCGCAACGTCTCACTCATATCATGATGATATCGCACGCTCTGCGGGCACGGTCCGCCACACCGCTTCCACTCGCCCTCTGAGCCGTGTCCTCAGGAACACAGGGTGGGAGACTGGAGCCATGGCCCTGCACATCACCGGAGACACCGCTGCCGACGAACTGCTGACCGAGAATCCCCTGGCCCTTCTGGTCGGTATGCTGCTGGACCAGCAGATCGCGATGGAGACCGCGTTCGCAGGTCCGCAGAAGATCCTCGACCGCACGGGATCCCTCTCTGCAGCCGACCTCGCCGGCTATGGCCCGGACGCGCTCGTCGAGGTCTTCCGCGAGACGCCCGCGGTGCACCGCTACCCCGGATCCATGGCGGGCCGCGTGCAGAAGCTCTGTCAGGAGGTCGTCGCCGAGTGGGATGGCGACGCCGCCGCGATCTGGACCGACGGGAATCCGTCCGGCGCCGAGGTGCTGAAGCGGTTGAAGAAACTGCCCGGGTTCGGCGACCAGAAGGCTCGCATCTTCCTCGCGCTGCTCGGCAAGCAGTGCGAGTTCACCGGATCCGGTTGGCGCGAGGCCGCGGGGGACTACGGCGAGGAGGGCTCATTCCGTTCGGTCGCCGACATCACCAGTCCGGAGACGCTCGCGAAGGTGCGCGAGACGAAGAGAGCCATGAAGGCGGCGGCCAAGGCGAAGAAGTAGCGCGCAGCTTGTCGCAATCGCGACGCCCGCCGCATAGAACAGCAGATCGGTGGCGGAGAAAACAGTGCCGAAGACGAGCATGAGCGGACGGAACGCGGCACCCCACTGCTCGGGAAGGCCCGTGAGCTGGAAAAACTCCACGGAAACGCACCAGACGAGGGCCACGGCGCCGATGAACCATGGCGACCGAGACGGTATGAGGAAAGCCACGAGAAGGAAGATCAGCGCGGCGTAGAGGGTATCGCCGACGGCATCGGTGACGAATCCGGTCGGAGCGAGGAAATGCACACCGAGACCGGCCGCGACGACAACCACTGCGGCGAGCGCGATGGGGAGGCGGCGCATGGGGCGATCGTACGGCGTGCGCGCTGGACGGGTGCTTTCAGCGTCCTCTGCCCGCGGTCATCAGCTCGGCGATGACTGCGCACCGGTGACACCCGATCCCATCCGTTCCCCTCTCTGCACCGAAGAAGGAGTGACAGAGAAGGGACGCGCACATGTCGCTCGTCATCATCGGAATCCTCGGCGGACTCATCACCGGAATCTCGCCGTGCATCCTCCCGGTCCTCCCCGTGATCTTCCTCACCGGCGGCGCGCAGTCGGCGCGCCGTCCGCAGGACGACGACGGCGCCGTGAAACAGGTCTCGCGCTGGCGGCCCTACCTCGTCGTGCTGGGGCTCATGACGAGCTTCACGCTCGTCACACTCGCTGGCTCGCTGGTCCTCGGAGCCCTCGGGCTGCCGCAGAGCGTGCTCCGGTGGGTCGGGATCGCGCTGCTCGTCGCGATCGCGATCGGGCTCCTCGTGCCGGCCGTCGAGCGTCTGTTGGAGCGCCCGTTCTCCTGGCTGCCGCGACGGGAGGTGTCGAATCAGCGCAACGGGTTCGCCGTCGGCCTCGCTCTCGGAACCGTGTTCGTCCCGTGCGCGGGCCCGGTGCTGGCCGCCATCATCGTCGCGGGGTCGACGGGGCAGATCGGCCCAGGCACCGTCGTGCTCACGGTGTCGTTCGCGATCGGAGTGGCGATTCCCCTGCTCATCTTCGCGCTCGCGGGACGCAGCGTGGTCGAACGGATCCGGCACTTCCGCGCACGCGAACGCGGCCTGCGGATCGCGGCGGGGATCGCGATGCTCGCGCTTGCCGTTGGGCTCGTCTTCGACGTGCCGGCCGCTCTGCAGCGGCTCGTGCCCGACTATACGGCGCCTCTACAGGAGCGGCTGTCCACCGACGAGAACGTGCAAGACGCGCTCGATCTCGGCGGAATCGTGACGGACGAGAACCGCGAGCTGAGCAACTGCACGAACGCCGCCGATGAGCTTGAATCCTGCGGTACGGCGCCGTCGATTCGCGGAATCGAGGAGTGGTTCAACACCCCGAACGGATCGGCGATCGAGCTCGACGATCTCCGTGGCGAGGTCGTGCTCATCGACTTCTGGGCATACTCGTGCATCAACTGCCAGCGCAGCCTTCCGCACGTGGTCGCCTGGGACGAGGCCTATCGCGACGCCGGTCTGAACGTCATCGGGGTGCACTCGCCCGAGTACGCGTTCGAGAAGGATCCGGGCAACGTCCGTGCCGGTGCCGAGAACTTCGGAATCACCTACCCGGTTGCGCTCGACAACGACCTGTCGACCTGGACGAACTATCGCAATCGGTATTGGCCCGCCCACTACCTCATCGACGCCGAAGGGACCGTCCGCCACATCTCGTTCGGCGAGGGAAACTACGCCGCAACGGAGAAGCTCATCAGGGAGCTCCTCCTCGATGCCGATCCCGCCGCCGCGTTGCCGGACGCCACCGAGGTGGCGGACGAGACACCGACCGATCCTGAGCGGACGCCGGAGACTTTCCTCGGCTGGACAAAAGAACACAACTTCGGCGGGGACGACGCGTATCAGCCTGGGACGGCACGGTTCACCCTCCCGGCGGAGCAGCCCGACGACAGCTTCGCACTGACGGGAGAGTGGACGATCGAGAGTCAATACGCGACGCCGGCGGAGCAGTCGGCAGGCGTGCGCCTGACCTACTCGGCCCGGGAGGTCCGTATCGTGCTCGCGGGGGAGGGCAGCGTCACAGCAACGGTCGACGGATCCGCTCCCGAGACGCTCGACGTCTCCGGCACTCCGCGCTCATACCTTCTGCGCGACGGCGACGCCGGATCCGGCGTGATCGACCTGTCGATCGATCCCGGTGTCGAGGTCTATTCGTTCACCTTCGGATGACCCGCGCGGCCCGCGACGACACCGAAATCGTCGCGGGCCGCCGGATCATTCGGTCGGGATCGCGACGATCGGATCCGTCGTGGGCGCACCGGTCGACGACCCGCCCGCGTCTTCGATCTGGACCGACGGGGATCCGTACGGCGCTGAGGTGCTGAAGCGCCTGAAAAGGCTGCCGGGGTTCGGCGACCAGAAGGCGCGCATCTTCCTCGCGCTGCTCGGCAAGCGGTGCGGGTTCGTGGCATTCGGGTGGCGAGAGGCGGCCGAAGACTACGGCGAGGAGGGTTGGTTCCGCTCTGTCGCCGGCATCAGGAGTCCGAAGACGGTCGCGAAGGCAGGCGAGACGAAGAAGGCCATGAAGGCGGCCGCGAAGAAGTAGCGCGCGCGGTCTCGCCTCAGCGACCCTCGGAACGTCTCCGGTTCCGTAGAGCGGAATGGCCACGCTGTGACGATTGCGTACAGTGAGATATCAACCTTGGCTCGTCGAAGAGACATCCTCGATCAACGGCCGTTGATGACCCGGCGAGATACGCGCTTCGGCAACGTGCCGTCCCCTCACATGGCTGGAGAACCTATGAAGATCGACATTCACGGACACGTGACGGCCCCCGCTTCCCTGTACGCGTACAAGGCAGGCCTGCTCTCTCACCGCGGCGCCCACGGCCGCGGCAGCGCTGGGGTGACGGACGAGACCCTTCGCGCAGCGCTCGACGCCCCGAACCCGAGCTTCGGCAATGTGTCGCACATGGAGCATCTCAACAACGCGGGAATCGATCTCCAGCTGATCTCTCCGCGCCCGTATCAGATGATGCACAGCGAACAGGCGAAGCTCGTCGAGTGGTTCACCGCCGAGACGAACGATGTGATCGCGCGCTCTGTGTCGCTGGAGCCCGATCGATTCCGAGGCGTCGCGGGCTTGCCACAGAGTATGGACACCAGCCCAGAGCAGTGGGCCGCGGAGATGCGTCGTGCCGTCACGGAGCTCGGATTCGTCGGCGTGATGCTGAACACGGATCCCTACGAGGGCACCGCGCAACCGCCCGCCCTCAGCGACCGCTTCTGGTACCCGATCTGGGAAGCAGCCAGCGAGCTGGACGTGCCGATCCTCCTCCACTCCGCGGGCTGCCGACCACCGGCGCGCGAGACCTACTCGCTGCACTTCATCCAGGAAGAAACGATCGCGGTCATCAGCTTGATCAACTCGTCGGTCTTCGACGACTTCCCTGGCCTCAAGATCATCGTCTCCCACGGCGGAGGCGCGATCCCCTACCAGCGCGGTCGGTTTTTTCCCGCCGCGATGCGCAAGGGCACGACGTTCAGCGACCAGCTCCGCAAGCTCTACTACGACACGTGCCTGTACACGCAGGACTCCATCGAACTGCTCGTGCGCGCGGTCGGTTCCGACCGGACGGTGTTCGGATCCGAGAAGCCCGGCACGGGGTCGCACATCGACCCGAAGACGGGGCGTTGGATCGACGACATCCACCTGCTGATCGAGGACATCGACTGGCTCACGGACGACGACCGCTCTCGGCTGTTCGAGAACAACGCCAAGGCACTCTTCCGGCTGTAACCGTCGATGTCCAGCCCACAGGATTCACGCTACGACCTCGATGCGATCCGCGAGGAGATCTTCACGCTCGGCACCGCCACGCTCTACGAAGCGTCCGGTATGGACTGTCTGCTGTCGCCTGCGCTGCGGCCGGCGTGGCCGGGCGCAGCGCTTGTCGCACGGGCCCTCCCCGTCACGACAGCCGCAGGCGACAACCTCGCCCTGCACCTCGCCATCGAGCAGGCCCGGCCCGGAGAGGCCCTCGTCGTCGATGCGCAACAGGCCGACCACGGCTACTGGGGTGAGGTCCTCACCGCGTTCGCGCAGGCGCGGGGCGTGGTCGGCCTCGTCATCCTCGGCGGGGTGCGGGACGTGCGGGACATCGCCGCTCGTCGCTTCCCGGTCTTCAGCACGTCGATCGCTCTGGCGGGAACGTCCAAGGACGACGCCGGCGAGATCGGCGCGCCGATGCGCTGTGGCCACGCTGTCATTCGGCGCGGCGACGTGATCGTCGCCGACCACGACGGGGTGATCTCGATTCCCGACGACGCGTTCGCGACGGTGGTGAGTCGGTCCCGCGAGCGCGCGGAGCAGGAGACCGAGTACATGCGTCAGCTCGAGGACGGCGCGTCGAGCGTCACGCTCTACGGCTTCGATCGCGACGGACGCCGATAGCGATGCCGCGGCCGCTCAGGGGAGGTCGTTGCGGATGAGCGTCGCCGTCTCGGCGAGCGCGGAGTAGAAGCCGTGCACTCGTGATTTCGGCATGCGGCTCGCCGGCGTCGAGCAGGCGAGGGCGGCGATCGTTCGACCGATTCGATCTCTCACGGGTACCGCGATCGCTCGAAGCCCATGCGCACTCTCCTCGTCGTTGAACGCGTACCCCTTGAGCTGCACGTAGGCGAGCTCTTCCCGAAGCTGCGCGACCGTCTTGCGCGTCTGCGCCGTGACCTTCTTCAAGCCCCGAGGGTAGAGCTCTCGGATCGTCTCCGGAGGAAGCGAGGCGAGAAGAACCTTCCCGCCCGAGGTCGCGTAGGCCGGCAGAACGAGCCCTGTCGCGACGCGCGTGCGCACGACTTTCGGCCCCTCGACGCCGCCGATGAACTTGGCGTTCGCCCCGTCGAGCACGATGATGTTCACGGTCTCGCCAAGCTGCTCAGCGAGGGCCTTCATGTGCGGCTCCGCGAAGCGGCGGAGATCGAATTCGCTGATGGACCGCAAACCGAGTTCGATCAGCGCGGTGCCCGCGCGAAACGCACGGGTGACGCGATCCTGCACAAGAAATTGCCTCCATGCCAACGTGACGAGCAGCCGGTGCGCCGTGGACCGGGCAACCCCCAGCTCGTCGGCGACCATCGACACTCGGAGCTCGCTGTGGTGCTCAAGCATGCTGAGCACGCGGAGCGCGTGGTCGACCGATTCGATGCGATCGGGTGGCGGCGGAGTCGTGAGCCCTTTGGACATGAAGCCATTATGCACATCCTGGGCGCCGCGCGATTCCGCTCTGCGGGACGTTAGACATTCCTGTTCCCACTGTCGGGCATCGGTGGCGCAGATTGATGATATTCCTTGGGTGAGCCCGAGACTCAGAGAAGAGTGAGGTGGTCCCCGCGTGATGAAGATCCGTCGGCAACCGAGCAACGGTGCATTCACTACTCCGCGCAGCATGCTTCCGTTGGTCGTCATCGCCGTGCTGCTGTTCGCATTGCCCGTGGTGATGCTCGTGGTGGGTGCGTTCCGCAACGCCCCTCCCGGGCAGCCAGCGCAGTGGTCATTGGATGCCTTCGGTCGCACGCTCGGCAGCGCGAGCACATACACGACGTTCGCCAACTCGCTGGTGATCGCGGTGCTCTGCGCAGGGTTCTCCATACTTCTCGCAGTGGTTCTGGTGTTCTTCGCCGTGAGAAGCACCGCCCCGCTGCGTCGGATCGTGACGCCCGTCATGGTGCTCGTCCTCGCCCTTCCGCCGCTGTTCTACGCCATGAGTTGGGGCATGCTCTGGAACCCCCGACTCGGGCAGGTCAACCAGTGGTGGATGGCGCTGACAGGGGGCGACGAACCGCTGTTCTCCGCGTACTCCTGGCCGGGCCTCGTGTCTGTGATGGTCCTCAAGGGGACGTCCTTCTGCTACCTGCTCCTGCTCGGGCCGTTCCGCGCGATGGACCGGACGCTGGAGGAGGCCGCGCAGATGGCGGGCGCGAGCCGACTCCGTACGATCTTCAACATCGACCTCGCGGTTCTGATGCCCGCGATCTCCGGCGTCGTCATCCTCAATCTGATCATCGGGTTGGAAGCGTTCGAGGTGCCGCTCTTTCTCGGCACGCCGGCCGGGATTGACGTGTTCTCGACCGAGGTCTACGGATACATCGCCGATCAGACGCCCGCTGACTACGGCGGCGCGAGCGTCCTCTCGCTCGTGCTCGTCGCGCTCGTCCTGCTCATGGTCGCGGTGCAGTGGCGCGTACTCGGCCGCAAGAATTACACGACAGTGACCGGTAAGAGCTACGACACGGCTCCGTGGGAGATCGGCGGCTGGCGCTGGGCCGGAACAGGCATCATCGCTCTGTACGTCCTCTTCGGCGTCGCCCTCCCCCTGGCGCAGCTCCTCCTCGGAAGCTTCCAGCCGTTCTTCGGCGGCGACGTGTATTCGACAGCGAACTACGAAATGCTCCTCAGCGACCCGCGCACGATGGAGGCGCTTCGTTCGACGATCATCGTCGCCGTGGTCGGTGGCCTCGCCGCTGTCGCGCTTGCCTTCATCATGATGTACGCGGTCAGCCACAACGAGACGTGGATGCGTCGCGTCCTGGAGATGCTCACGTGGTTGCCGTTCACGCTGCCAGGCATCGTTCTCGCCCTCGGTCTCGCGTGGACATACGTCAGTCTGCCGGGGATCCGCCAGCTCTATGGTTCGATGCTGCTCGTCGGTCTCGGCCTCGTCATCGCGGCGGCGCCCATCGCAACGCGCGCGATTCAGCCCGCGCTGATGCAGATCAATCGCGAGCTGGAGGAAGCCTCACGCATCAGCGGCGCGCGCCCGACCCGTGTGGTGTTCGGCGTCGTGTTGCCGTTGATCGCGCCGAGCTTCTTCGCGGCGTGGTTCGTTGTCGCGATCGTGATCTCGGGAAACCTCTCGATTCCCGTTCTGCTGTCGTCCTCCCTGACACCGACCGTGCCGCTTCTGGTGTACGACCTGAACACGCAGGGCTACGCATCACGGGCGGCCGCGCTCCTCATCCTCGTGCTCAGCACTCTCACGGTCGGGATGATGCTCCTCCTGGCGCTGCAACGCGTAGCCACCGTCGTGGCCCGCCGATACCGCGTATCCGGGCATGCCTCGTCGCCGCCCCGTGAAGCGACCAAGGCGAAAAGCTAACCACGTTCATCAACCGACCCTGAATGGGAGAAGACATGGCATCCCTCACAATGGCATTCGCTACTTCACACGCACCACAGCTCGGCACTCCGCCTGAGAATTGGGACGCGCGTGCAGTTGCGGACAAGAAGAACGAACGCCTTGCGTTCCGCGGCCAGACCTATTCTTTCGGCGAGTTGAAGTCGTTGCGCGACGCGGCATTCGCCGACGAACTCGAGGTCGAGACGTTTCGCGAGAAGCACGCACGATGCAGATCCGCAATCGACGAGCTCGAAGAATTCGTTCGGTCATCTGACGTCGACGTCCTGGTGATCGTCAGCAGCGACCACAAAGAGACCTTCAACGACGAGCATCTCGCACCGTTCGTCGTCTATTGGGGCGACACGGTCCAGCACGAGCCGCTCACCCAGGAGGACCTGGACTCCATGGCGCCTGGGCTGTCCGTCGCCGAGGCGAAGAACGTCCCCGACGTGAGCACGACCCGGCAGTGCCACAGCGATCTCGCCCTGCACCTCATCGAGTCAGTGCAAGCACAGGGCTTCGATATCGCCGCCTCTCAGCAGCTTCCGGCCGGCAAGTTTGGCGACCACGCCATCCCCCACGGCTGGGGCTTCATCATGCAACAGGTCCTCAAGGGAGATGTGCCCGTCCCCATCGTCCCGATCTTCGTCAACACGTTCTGGCACCCGAACCCGCCCACCGCTGCGCGTTCGTACGATTTCGGAACCGCGCTCGAGGCCGCGATCAAGAGCTTTCCCGAAGACATCCGGGTCGGCATCGTCGGTTCGGGTGGGCTCTCTCATTTCGTGGTCGATGAGGAGCTGGACCGTACCGTCCTCGACGCCTTCATCGCTGGCGAGCCTCAGCCGTTGCGCGCGCTCGAGAATGACGTGCTCGTCGCAGGCTCATCGGAGATCCGCAACTGGATCGTCGCCGGAGCCGCCGCCAACGCCGCGGCGCTCGGGGCCGAAGTCGTCGACTACGTGCCGGCCTACCGCACGGATGCCGGCACGGGGTGCGGAATGGGCTTCATGACCTGGAAGGCAACGACGCAATGAGCGCTGTCACGCTCCGAAGTCTCACGAAACGATACGGCTCGGCCGAGACGCTCGCGGTCGACGACCTGTCGCTCGACATCGCCGAAGGCGAGTTCGTCACGCTACTCGGCCCAAGCGGCTGCGGGAAGACGACCACCCTGCGCTGTCTTGCCGGACTCGAGATCCCGACGAGCGGCGAGATCGAGATCGGCGGCCGCACCGTGTTCTCGTATGAGAGCTCACAGTTCGTGCCGCCGGAGAAGCGCGCGATCGGCATGGTGTTCCAGAGCTATGCGCTCTGGCCGCACATGACCGTGGCGCAGACGGTCGGATATCCGTTGAAGCTGGCCAGAACGCCCTCGAGCGAGCGTCGACAGCGCGTCGACGAGATGCTCGAACGAGTGCATCTGCAGGCCCGGGCCGACGACCTCGCTGTCTCGCTGTCAGGCGGACAGCAGCAACGCGTCGCCCTCGCTCGCGCGATGGCGAATCGCTCGTCGCTCGTGCTCTTCGACGAGCCGCTGTCGAACCTGGACGTAAAGCTTCGGCACTCGATGCGCACACAGATACGCGAACTGCACGACGATCTCGGCACGACGTCGGTCTACGTGACTCACGACCAAGAGGAGGCGATCGCGCTCGCCGATCGCGTCGTGGTGATGAACGCGGGACAGATCGAACAGGTCGGCACGCCGCGAGAGCTCTACGCGAACCCGAGGAACGCCTTCGTCGCCGACTTCATGGGTTTCCAGAACATCCTGCCTGCCCGCGTCGTCACTATCTCCGCCAAGACCGCCGTCGTCGAACTCGACGACATCGGCGCGCGGATCGAGATGGTGATGCAGAACGAGCACGCGCCCGGCGACCGCGTGCTCGTCGCGTTTCGCGCGAGCCACGTGGAGATCGTCCCCGACGACAGCCCGTCCGAGGGCGTCATCGCAGGAAGGATTCGGCACATCACGTACCTCGGCATGTCCTTGCGCGTTCTCGTCGACACCGCCCGCGGCCCGGTCCGCGCCCAGATCGATGAACGCGATTTCGGGCGCTACTCAACGGACGACCTGCGCACCGGGCGCGAGATCGCGCTCGCGATCTCGCCCAGTCAGCTCGTCGGGCTTCCGTCGCCCGGCGACGCCGACCACTCGGATCCGGTCTCGTCGACCGTCACTACTCGCGTTCCGGCGTAACAGCGCGCCCGACTTCACCCAGGAGATACGAAATGACTATGCCCGTCATCGACCGACCTCAGCTTCTTCCCACACTCAATCCCGACGAGTGGCCGGAGGAAGTGCCGGTGATCGTCGTCGGGGGTGGGCCAGTCGGCATGTCGTGTGCACTCCTGCTGGCACAACGAGGCATCGAGGTGCTCCTGGTCGACCGTCGAGACTTCGAGTTCCGGCTTCCCCGCGCCCACCTTCTGAATGTGCGGACGATGGAGATCTTCCACTCGATGGGGGTCGCCGACGACATCTACGCGATGGGGCCCGATCACGATCGCTGGCACAAAGTGGCCTGGTACACGTCCGTCGATCCCAGCACGCGGTATGAGGGGCTGAAGATCGGGGACGTACCCGCATGGGGCGGCGGCGCGGACCGCGAACGGTATGCGGAAGCGAGCCCGCGCAAGTACGCGAACCTGCCGCAGATCCGGCTCGACCCCCTGATCCATGCCCACGCGTCGGCGGCGATGCCAGGGCGGCTGCGCGGACATCAAGAGGTCCGCGACTTCACTCAGGACGAGCATGGTGTGGTCGTCACAATCGCCGACCTCGCCGACAGTACGGTACGTCGTCAGCGCGCGCAGTATGCGATCTTCGCGGACGGAGGCCGCACGAGCAACGACCTGCTCGGCATCGATTTCGACGGCGTGCAGGCGATCCGCAATGTCACGACATACCACGTCTCGACCGACCTCTCGATGTGGACGGAACCCGACGCGATCCTCGCTCATTTCGTGCACCCTTCTGGTCACGGGCGCCGAATGGGAACGATGCAGGCGATCGGGCCGACGAACTACAACCGATACTCGGAGGAATGGCTGATCGGTCTCGCTGGCTGGATGCTCGAGGGCGACCCCGAGGACCGCGCCACGCATGACCAGGCCATCCGGCGGCTTCTGAACCTCGATGAGTCGCATCCGCTCGATATCCATTCGATCAATAACTGGACGTACAACGGCGTCGTCGCTCAGAGATTCCGTGTCGGCCGAGCACTCCTCGCCGGAGATGCCGCCCACCGGCACCCGCCGACCGGCGGCTTGGGGTTGAACGGCGGCATCCAGGACGCTGGCAACCTCGCCTGGAAGCTCGCCGCCGTCCTCGACGGGACGGCGGCGGAGTCGCTCCTGGACAGCTATCAGGAGGAACGCCGACCGGTCGCGGCCTTCTACACCGCGCACTCACTGGAGAACGCCAATCGCCACCCTCCGATTGCGGCGGCGCTGGGCTTCTCAGACGAGCGCTCCGTCGACGAGGAGCAGCGCTCGCTCGACGTCTTCGTCGGCGAAGGCCCGGACTCCGACGCCGTGCGTGAGCGCGTGCGCGCGGCCGTTGACGCCAACGCCTTCGACTTCAGTCAACTGAACGTCGAGGCGGGCTTCCACTACGCCGCTGGGGCGATCGTCCCCGACAACTCCCCGCTGCCCGACGGCTACGAGTCCCCGATCGTCTTCGAACCGGTCTCCCGTCCCGGACACCACCTCCCCCACGTGTGGCTGACGGACTCCGAGGCTGACCGGGTGTCGACGATCGACATGGTCGAACCGGAGGGATTCACACTGTTCGTCAGTGAGAGCGCCGCAAAGACCTGGAAGGACGCGGTCGGCGACGTGGCCTCCGCATTGCCGCTGCACGTCGTCGCGATCTCGGATGACGAACGGCACTGGGAGACGGCACGCGGAATCGGCCCGTCCGGTGCACTTCTCGTGCGCCCCGACTGGATCGTCGCATGGCGCGTGATCGATCTTCCGCCGAGCCCGTCGGATGCCCTGCAACGGGCCGTCGACACCGTCCTGCGCGGTGGCGATGCCCCGCTCGTGGACCCCGCGGAACCCTTCGTGGAGCGCATCCGCGTGGCTGCGGAAGGAATCGTGGGATTGGAGATCCGCAAGTGACCGCCGAACGCCTTCTCGAACAACTGGCTCAGCTCGACACATGCGCCATCTCGGATGCGCTCGATACTCTCGGGCTGCCAGGAGCGACGACCGGCGTGGGTCGCCTGTGGCCGGTGTCACGCGTGGTCGTGGGACGCGCGCGGACGATTCAGGCCGCACCGCGCGACGATAACCGCGCGGTCGACCACATCGCCGCCCGCGCGATCGACGATGCGTCGGAAGTCGACATCCTCGTCATCGCGAACGACGGACGCACGGACGTCTCCTGCTTCGGGGGGATCCTCGCGCGGGCGTCCGTGCGCCGCGGCGTTCGCGGCGCCCTCATCGACGGGGCGTGCCGAGACATCGACGAGAGCGAGCAGTTCGATTTTCCGGTGTTCGGCCGAGCGGTCGTTCCTGTCAGCGCCCGTGGCAGGATCGTGCAGCTCAGCATGGATCAGACGATCACGTTCGCCGATGTGAACGTTGACAGCGGCGACCTCGTGATCGCCGACAGCAACGGCATCATGTTCATCCCTGCCCAGGAGGCTGACGACGTGATCCGCATGGCCGAGCTCATCAGCGCCCGCGAAGACCGCATGGCCGCCGCAGTGGACGCCGGAGCGGACGTCGCCGACGTGATGCACGACAGCAGGTTTCCCACACGAGAGGATCTCGACCATGACCGGTGACCTTCCCCTTGCCGACTACTCGACCGCGACCATCTCCGATGCGCTCGACAAACTCGGGCGCAGCGGAACGATGCTCGGGATCGCGCCGCTGTTCTCCCGGACCCGACTCGCCGGCCGAGCATTCACCGTGCGATACGTGGCGGCCGGCCACCCCGCCGGCACAGTGGGCGACTACCTCGACGACGTCGCGGCTAGCGACGTCGTCGTCTTGGATAACGCCGGGCGCACAGACTGCACGGTCTGGGGAGACATCCTGACCGCCATGGCGGCGGACCGCGGTGTCGCCGGTACCGTGATCGACGGCGTCAATCGCGACGTCGAGCGCGCGCTCGACCTGGAGTATCCGATCTACAGCCGCGGACGCTTCATGCGCACCGGCAAGGATCGCGTGGAAGTGGCTTCCGTCGGCACCCCCGTGTCGATCGGCGGCGTGCAGGTTCGCTCCGGGGACGCGATCATCGGAGACGCCGACGGCGTCCTCGTTGTGCCACGAGACATCGAAGAGGCGGTCCTCGAGATCTGCGCGTCGATCAGCGCACGGGAAGACGCCATCGTCGATGCTGTCCTCGCGGGATCCTCACTCGCCGACGCACGCGCGGCACACGGCTACCACCTGCTGCAGCGGGGCGGCTGATCCCGCCGCTCGACCGCCAGACTCGAAGAGGGGGTCTTCCACATCTGACGATGTGGAAGACCCCCTCTTCAGGTCCCGTGCAGTGCCGTCCTCACACCGCGCCGATGGCCTTCGCGTCGAGTCCGAACACGTCAATCGCGATGTCCTGGAAGAACGCCTTCTTCTCGGTGAGGCTCATCGGCAGCTCGTCCTGCATCTCGACCTCCGCAGGCACGTACTGATACGGATAGTCCATCGCATACATGACGTGGTCGTCGCCGACCATCTTCCGCGTGAACATGATCGGTTCCCGAGCGGGCATGCCGCTCGTCGTGATCCAGATGCAGTCCTGGATGTACTCGCTGATCTTGCGCTCCAGCGGCTTGATCGACGGGTAGCGGCGCGACGCCACCATGCCCTGGTGCATGTAGTCGAAGCGGTAGAGCCAGAACGGCAGCGCCTCGCCGAGATGCCCGATCACGAGGCGCAGTCGGGGGAAGCGGTCGAAGACACCCGACGTGATCATTTTGAGGGTGTGCAATGATGTCTCGACCTGGAATCCGAAGACGGCTCCGTCGAGCCCCGCTTCCTGCATCGTGCCGATCATGGCGTCGTTCGGCGTGTTCGGGTGCAGATAGACAGGAACATCCAGTGCTTCGGCTGCTTCGAGGATGGGCCAGAACTCCGGGTCGGACAGATACCGGCCGCGGATGTGCGAGTTCACGATCAAGCCGCGCAGCCCGAGTTTCGAGACCGCGCGCTCAAGTTCCGCGACGGCCGCCGGCACGTTCTCGAACGACACAGCCGCGAGCCCGGTGAATCGAGACGGGTGACGCTCGACAGCGGCCGCCAGCTCGTCGTTGGCATTCGCGGCGATGCCGACCCCACGGGCCGCATCAAGCACCTGCGTACCCGGGGCGGTCAACGCGAGCACGGCGTGATCGATTCCCGCGGCGTCCATGTGCGCGAGTCGTAGTTCGCCCGCATCCTCCAGCCCCGCGCGAACGAAACGCGGGCGATCCGCGTCGCTCGTCATGTAGTGGCCCACCATTCCGAGGAAGCCCGGGCCGCCTTCGCCCGCGTCGATCATCCGCCTCCATTCGTCGGTGATCTCGCGCGTCGCCCATGCCTCTTCGGTCGCGATACGAATGTAGCCGGCATGCCCGCCCGTCGTCGGCGACGTTACTGGTGTGTTTTCCATGAATAGTTCCCTTCAGCGGCTCCCAATGAGCACCTTGTCAAGCCGCGCTCACGCTATCCCCGCCGCGGTCTCGCGAACGCGGACCGAGCCGTCGAATTCCGGCTGGTAGAACTTGAGGGACATCAACCGACGGTCGCCCGCGCCAGAATGAACGCCTGAGAATCACGGAATTAAGCATGACCTTGCTGGCGAAGCGTCCAGCCTGTTCCGCACAATGGAACTCGGTGCACTCGTGTCCGCAGGACGGCCCGAGTGCGAATAGTCTCCGAACAGTGGCGAGGAAGCCACGCAGAAAACGAAGGACGAAACGGATGGACTACCCCACGCTCGAACTCTTCATCGCAGGCGAATGGCGACGCGAAGAACGAGACACCCTGCCGGTTGTGAACCCCGCGACGTTGGACGTCGTCGGCAAGCTGCCGGTTGCGACCGCGACGGATCTGGACGATGCCGCGGAGGCCGCGGCATCCAGCTTTCAGACGTGGCGTTCGACGTCCGCATTCGAGCGATACCAGGTGCTGCGGCGCGCAGCCGAGCTCTTGCGGGAACGCGCACGAGAGATCGGCATCGCGACCACCATCGAACAGGGAAAGCCCGCGAGCGAAGCGATCGCAGAGGTCGGTGCCGCCGCCGACACCTTCGATTGGTTCGCAGAAGAGGGGCGACGCGCCTACGGCCGCGTCGTACCGGCTCGGCGCCCCGGCGTCCGGAACCTCGTCCTCTCGCAGCCCGTCGGCCCGGTCGCGGCCTTCACCCCATGGAACTTCCCGATCACGATCCCTGCGCGCAAGCTCGCCGCAGCCCTCGCCGCAGGGTGCACAGTCGTCTTCAAGCCCGCCGAGGAAACCCCGGCGACCGGCCTCGCCCTCGCGCGCGCTCTCGCCGACGCGGGGTTGCCTGCGGGCATTCTGAACGTGGTCATGGGCGATCCTGCAGCGATTTCCACGCAGCTGATCCGCGATCCCCGCATTCGCAAGGTGTCGTTCACCGGGTCGACGGTAGTAGGCCGCCAGATCGCTCACCTGGCGGCGGACGGAATCAAGCGCGTGACACTGGAACTCGGCGGTCACGCACCCGTACTCGTCTTCGACGACGCTGACGTCGAGAAGGCGGCGACGCTGGCCGCTGGCTCGAAATTCCGCAACGCGGGCCAGATCTGCATCGCCCCGACCCGCTTCCTCGTGCAGGAGAACGTCTACGAGCGCTTCATCGACGCCTTCTCTGCGCGCATCCGGACGCTGGAGGTCGGGAACGGCCTCGACGACGGCACATCCATGGGGCCGCTTGCTCATAACCGCCGCCCTGCCGCCATCTCGGCGCTGGTCGACGATGCACGCGAGCGAGGGGCACGGACCGTCATCGGGGGCGAGCCCATCGACCGTCCCGGATACTTCTGGCAGCCGACACTGCTCGCTGACGTCGATGCGAACGCACGAATCATGCAGGAGGAGCCTTTCGGCCCGGTGGCGGTCGCCGTGCCGTTCACGGATGTCGACGACGGGATCGAGCGCGCGAATGCGCTCCCCTACGGGCTTGCGTCCTATCTCTTCACGGGATCGGCCGCGACCGCCGCTGAGGTCTCGGACCGGATCGAGGCGGGAATGCTGGCGGTCAATCACCTCATGCTCACGAGCCCGGAGACTCCGTTCGGTGGCGTCAAGGAGAGCGGTTACGGCTCCGAGGGCGGCTCAGAAGGCATCGAAGACTATCTCGTCACCAAGCTCGTCAGTGAGACGTGGTGAACAACCGTCGCGGTGCCCCCGTGCCGCGGACAACGACAGAACAGGGAAAGAGAGCACCGTGTCAGAGAATTATGAGTGTATCTCGGTGGACGCCGTCGACCGCGTGGCAACCGTCACGCTGAATCGGCCGGACAAACGCAACGCCATGAGCCCCCAGCTCAACAGCGAGATGCGCGATGCGTTGACGAAGATTCGCTATGACGACGGCATCGACCTCGTGGTCCTCACCGGCGCTGGCGATTCCTTCACGGCCGGCATGGACCTGAAGGAGTACTTCCGCGAGACAGAAGGCGACCCGACAGCCTTCGAGCGCGTTCGGGACGTCGCCTGGGATTGGCAGTACAACATCCTGCGGAATCTGCCGCAGGTCACGATCGCGAAGGTGAACGGGTGGTGCTTCGGCGGCGGTTTCACTCCCCTGACGTCGTGCGATCTCGCCATCAGCGCGGATGAGGCGACGTACGGCCTCTCGGAAGTCAACTGGGGCATCATCCCCGCGGGCTTGGTTACCCGAGATGTCGCCCTCGCCATGGGATACCGGACGGCGATGTACTACATCCTCACGGGCGAACCGTTCGACGGAAAGCGTGCCGCCGAGGTCGGACTCGTGAACGAGTCGGTCCCGCGCGCAGAACTTGACGAGCGGGTCGCGGAGCTTTCCTCCCACCTGAAGGGCTTGAACCCCGCGGTGCTGCGCACCGCGAAGGAGACCTACCGCCACTCGCTCGACATGGACTACGGGCAGGCGTGGGACTACACGGCGGCGAAGGCTCTCCAACTCCGTGCGCGCGACAAGGAAGGCGGACGACGCGAAGGGATGTCGCAGTTCCTCGACAAGAAGTCGTTCAAGCCCGGACTCGGGGCGTACGCGCGACCGGCTGGTTCCGATGCGTGACCTGACCCCGTTGCTGCGACCGCGCACCGTTGCGGTGATCGGCGCATCAAGCAACCTGTCGTCTCTTTCCGGTCGCCCGGTGAAGAACCTCCTCGCGAGCGGGGCTGACGTCGAGATCTATCCGGTCAATCCGCGACGGGAGGAGGTCGCGGGGCTCCGGTGCTATCCCGACATCGCGTCGGTCCCTGCCGCTCCCGATGTCGCGCTGATCCTCACGCCGGCCGCAGCTGTTGCGGAAACGCTTGAAGCGGCGGGAAAGCGTGGCACGAGGGCCGCGATCGTCATCACCGCCGGGTTCGCCGAGATGGGCGAGGACGGCGTCGAACAGCAGAGAGAACTCGCGAAGATCGCTCGCGTGCACGACATGCTCCTGCTCGGGCCGAACACCATCGGCACGCACGACTACCGCCGGGGTCTGCCGTTGAGTTTCGTGTGGTTCGATCGGCGCCCGCCGTCCGACGCGGGATCCGTCGCGGTCGTTACGCAGAGCGGATCCGGCATGGCCGCGCTGTGCGACCGGCTCAACGACGACGGTCTTCCACTCGGATACGGCATCGCGACCGGAAACGAGGCAGACGTCTCTGTCGCGGACCTGCTCGAGCACTTCGTCGACGACGACGACGTCAAGGTCGTCGCGACCGTCTTCGAAGGGATCAAGGACGGCGCGGCCTTCCTGCGCGCTGTCAGCCGCCTCCGCGACGCTGGGAAGCCCGTCATCGCACTGAAGCTCGGACGCACGGCCCATGGAAGTGCGGCGGCAGCCTCCCACACCGGTTCGCTGGCAGGTGAATACCCGACGATCAGTGCCGTGCTGGGACAGCATGGCGTCATCGAGGTCGATGACCTCGACGACTTCGGCCCCCTGATCGGCACGGCGCTCAGTGGGAAGCCCCCCGAGGGGACGCGGATCGCTGCGATCTCGAGTTCGGGGATGGCGGCCGTGATCAGTGCCGACCGCGCGACCGAACTCGGTCTCGAGATGCCCGAGTTCTCCGACGCGGCGCAGGAACAGATCGCCCCGTATCTTCCCGCCTTCTCCCAGGGAGCGACGAACCCGCTCGATCTCACCGCGCAGGCGATGGAGCATCGAAACGCGCTCAGCGACATTCTCGAGATCGCGTTGCGCGAGCCCGACATCGACGCTGTCATCGTCGGGACACCCAGCAGTACGGGCCCGAAGGGGTTAGAGACCGCCGACCGCTTCGCGGAAATTGCGTCACGAACGGACAAGCCGTTCTTCCCGTTCCTCCTCACGGGTGAAGAGGCGTCCGAGGCCCGTGAACGCCAACGCGGTCATGGCCTGGTCCCCTTCAGCTCGCCAGGGCGGGCCGTCGAAGCTGTCGAACGACTCAGCCGATTCGGGCTCGCGCGTCGCCGCTTCGCGTCGGCGGAGTCCGCGTCCGCGCCCAGTCAGTGCGAAGACGGACAGTTGACCGCGATGTCTGAGTCAGAGGCGCTGGAGCGCCTCGCATCTCACGGCGTTCCGGTCGTACCGCACACGCGGGTCAGCACCAGCGACGGCGCGATCGCGGCCGCCGAACGGCTAGGGTATCCGGTGGTTCTCAAGGTCGACTCGCGGCAGATCGCGCACAAGACGGAGATCGGCGGAGTCGTGCTCGGCATCCACGACGCCGCAGGCGTAGCGACGGCCTTCGAGAAGATCCGCGCTTCGGTCTCAGAGAAATGCCCCGAGGCCACGATCGATGGAATCATCGTCGCGCCGATGCAGGACGTGGCATTCGAGATGATCGCCGGTGTCCACATCGATGAGACCTTCGGGCCGATCATCGCCTTCGGGCTGGGCGGAATCTGGACCGAGGTCCTGAATGACGTCGCGCTGAGAAGCGCCCCGATCACGCAGGCAGATGTCGCCGAAATGGTCGAGGATCTTCGCGCGAAGGCGCTGCTGAAGGGTGCTCGAGGAATGCCTCCCGCTGACATGGGCGCCATCGCAGAACTCCTCACGGCGCTCTCACGTATCGCCGTCGCGCACGCTGGTGAGTTCGACAGCATCGACATCAATCCCATCGCCGTGACCCGAGACGGCAGCATCATGGCGCTCGACGCCGCGATATTCACGACTGGTCTGCGATGACGCAGACCCCGACAGGAAGACACCACATCATGCGAAGGACACTCTCACTGACGGGCGCGGTCGCGGCCGCCGCCCTACTGCTCGCCGGCTGTGCTGGATCGTCCACGCCCGCCGAAGAACCGGCTGGAAACGGTGTCGGTGGCGGTGACCCCGCCGCCGACACCGAGCTCCTCGGTGGCAACGAAGCCGCCGCGCAGCTGGAAGAGCTGTATGCGGCCGCCCAGGAAGCCGGACAGACAAGCGTCACCATCTATGGTCCGGGCGAGACGGACAAGGCCGCGATGTACGAAGTCTTCTCGGCTCGGTTCCCCGACATCACTGTCGAGCCGGTCTACATCCTGGGACCGGACCTCACCGCGAAGCTGGAGGCAGAGTTCGCCAGCGGTCAGCACGTGGGCGACATCATTCAGAACGGGGATGCGGGCATCGCCGGCAATCTCCTGGCTGATCAGCTCGAGCCGTTCACTCCGGTCCTCGCGGAACAGCTGGATCCGGTGGCGTACGCCGAGCCGAGCGGCGCCGCGTGGGCCGCGACCGCGGCGACCTTCGGTTTCGCCTACAACACGTCGCTTCTCAGCCCCGAGGAAGCCCCCACGACCTGGGAGGACCTACTCGACCCATCGCTCAAGGGCAAGATGACGTCGGACAACATGACGCGAAACGGAGCGGGGCTCGGCACCCTCTCGCATGTCCTGTGGGACGGTCGGTACGGACCCGACTGGCTAGACGAGTTCGCGGCCCAGGACATCATCTTCCAGGCATCGACTCCTGCGGCCGGAACCGCGGTCGCCACGGGCGAGTTCGCACTGCAGCCGGCGTATCCGATGGCGTTCTACCTGCGCGATCGCGCCAATGGCGCGCCCGTCGAATGGACGCTTCCGGACGAGGGCGTACACCTATCACCGCACTACGTCAGCCTGTTGCGGAACGGCCCGAACCCGGAAGCGGCGAAGCTCCTGATGTCGTGGCTGTTCACTCCGGAGGCGCAGCAGGCAGCTGCCGAGCTCGGCTATTACCCGCTGCTGCCCGGAGAAGCCGGGCCCGATGGACTTCCGCCCGCTGATGAACTCGACCTGCTCGAGCCCCTCAGCCTGACGGACGTGCTCGACATCCACTCCGAGAACCTGGAGACGGTCAAGGTCGCCTTCGGCGAGGAGTGAGCTGACGGCCGTCACCGCGCAACGATGCGTCGGGCCCTTGTGAAGACGAGATCAGGTCTCCACAAGGACCAGACGCATTGGTCGCCCGCGGTGCCGCGGCCTCACCCTCTTCGGTCGCCTGCCCGAGCGGCTGATGCCGGCTGCCGGACGAGGGCGAAGCGGTCGGCGGCGCGCGTCGCTGCGCGCGACCTCTCCGTCTCCCACGGCCAGGTCATCAGGCCCCAGACGAGGATCATGAGCCCCGCCACCGACAGCAGGTAGAGCGGCCACGGACCGAGCACGTCGAGGAGCGATGCGCCCGCCGGCCCGCCGCTCACGTAGCTGTAGTTGGATTCCGTCATCAGGTTCACTGCGAATGCGACCGCCGACCAGACGATGGTCGCGCCGAAGGTGACGGCGTATCCGCGCCAGGTCGGTCGATACCCGAGCCCCCACGTCAGCACGATCGGAGCGATGAGCACAGCCGCGTGGAGGCTCCAGTACATGGCGAACTCGAGCACCGGAAACTGCAGGTAGTTCAGGTCGGGCGTCAGCACCGACTGCAGGTTGAGGGTGAGCCCCCAGTAGTAGACGACCGCGATTGCCCACCCCGCGCGCGTGATCAGCGCGATCGCCGCCAGGTACCGCAGCGCATCGGAGAAGTGGAAGGGCAGCGACTGGTGCAGGTCCCAGTTCGCGGGGAGCAGGCCCCAGACCGTCCACACGGTCGACACCACGAGCAGCATCCAGCCGCTGATTCTCAGCACCCGCATGGTGCTGTCGTCGTCGCGCGTGCGACGCGTGACCAGGGCGCAGACGACCGCGACGACGACGATGACGACGAGCACCGCCACGTGCACGACGCCATACTGCGGCATGTACCCGGCTCCCTCGACGCCCACGCTCGTGAGTGTAGCCACGTCGGTGCCGTGTCGGTCGCGGCACGTCCGCGGAGACTCGGGATCGTCGCTTCACGGGGCGATGACACGTGAGCGCGATCTCACGCGGATACTGGACCCATGACGGACATCGATGAGTTTCTCGCCCGAGTGGCCCCCGCGAAGCGGCGTCGTGACGCCGAGCGCCTGATCTCCCTGATGCGCGACGTGACGGGCGAGGATCCGGCGCTCACTGGATCCATCATCGGCTTCGGTTCCTACCACTACCGGTACGCATCCGGCCGCGAAGGCGATGGCCCGGCCGCCGCATTCGCGCCGCGTAAGGCCGCGACGACGATCTACCTGATGGACGGCGTCGCCACGCATGAGGAGGATCTCGCGCAGCTCGGCCCGCACACGACCGGCGTCGGGTGTCTCTATGTGAAAGACCTCGAGGCCTGTGACCTCGAGACGCTGCGGCGCATCATCGCCCGCTCGTACGCGACGCTCACTGCGGGCGTGATGGGCAATCGCGCAAGCGACGCGTGACCGGGCGCTGGGCGAGCGTCAGGAGGAGATGTCGCCTTCTGAACCGCTCGATCCGCGGATCCGCACCTTCGGAAGGCGACATCTCCTTTCGAAGCGCGCTGAGGTCAGGAGTCGAGGGTGCGGATGCGACGCGCAGGGACGCCAGCCACGATCGTCCGCGCGGCCACATCAGCCGTCACGACCGCTCCGGCCGCGACCACGGCGCCGTCGCCGATCGTGACGCCAGGAAGGATCGTTGCGTTCGCACCGATCCACACGCTGTCGCCGATGACGACCGGCTTCGGCACCGTCGTCGCACGCGTAGCCGGATCGAGATCATGGTTGAGCGTCGCGATCACCGTGTTGTGACCGATCAGAGCATCATCGCCGATCGTGATGCCGCCCTGGTCTTGGAAGCGGCACCCACTGTTCACGAACACACGCTCGCCGAGGCGGATGTTCGTCCCGCAGTCGGTCGTGAATGGCGGGAAGATGCGGAACGAGGCCGGGACGTCGCGCCCCGTGATCCGCGACATGATCTCGACCCGCTCCTCGGGCGTCGTGTACCGCGTGTTGAGCTCCATGCAGAGGCGAATGGCCTCCTCGGCGAGGTCGTTCATCGCGTGAGCCAGGTCACTGCCGGGAGCAGCCGGCTCCCCTGCGTTCATGCGTTCGACGAACTCGTCGGTCTCCATATTCGCCTCCTCCGTGCCGCCCACGATAGCCGCTCTGCACACCGACCCGACGATCGATGACGAGGAGTTGTCCGCGGTGCGGCGGCGATGCAACGGCGCCGCCGCCCGGCGCGGTCACACGCCGAGTTCGGGCGCGGAGAGGATGCGGTCGATCGTGCTGCGGCCGAGGGCGCTCTCTCCGCATCGCGGCGATGCGGGTTCGCGTCGCCACTCTGCATCCGGAAGCGTACGGCGAGGTCGTCGCCCACCCGGTAGATGTCGTTCGTCGTCGCCGACGTGGCCAACGGGACGATGCGTTCGTCTGCGAGCTGCGGGAACTGCTCCCTGATCATGCCCTCCGCCACGACGACCGAGAGCGGGAGCTGGTCGTGATGCATGCGGCCAGGTTAGGGGCGACACGCGGCGACGCCGGAAGCGCGCGGGGAGCGTCGGGCGGAGCATCCTCCTCCCGACGGAGCCGACAGCGGATCCGCACCTTCGCCGGGCGAAATCACCTTCCGAGGCGCGCGAAAGGGTCCGGGGACGAGATTCCCCGGACCCTTTCGCGTACTCGCTTACGCGCCGCGGAGGCGCTCGGCGAGGTAGCCGTACAGACCCTCGAGCGGGACGCGCTCCTGACCCATCGTGTCGCGGTCACGCACGGTGACGGCGTCGTCGTCGAGGCTGTCGAAGTCGACCGTGACGCAGAGCGGCGTGCCGATCTCATCCTGGCGACGGTAGCGACGACCAATCGCGCCGGCGTCGTCGAAGTCGACGTTCCAGGATCCACGGAGGTCGTCGGCGACCTTGCGTGCGAGCGGCGAGAGCTTCTCGTTGCGGCTCAGCGGCAGCACGGCGACCTTCGTGGGCGCGAGACGCGGATCCAGCTTCAGCACGGTTCGCGTGTCGGTGCCGCCCTTGGCGTTCGCCACCTCCTCCTCGACGTACGCGTCGACGAGGAAGGCCATCATCGAGCGAGTGAGCCCGAACGACGGTTCGATCACGTACGGCACGTACTTCTCACCCGACGCCTGGTCGAAGAAGTGCAGATTCGCACCCGACTGCTCAATGTGGTTCGACAGGTCGAAGTCGGTGCGGTTGGCGACGCCCATCAGCTCGCCCCAGCCCTTGCCGGCGAAGCCGAAGTCGTACTCGAAGTCGATGGTCCGCTCCGAGTAGTGCGCGCGCTCGTCTTCTGGAACGTCGAAGCGGCGCATGTTGTCGGGGTTCACGCCGAGGTCGACGAACCAGTTCCAGCACGCCTCGACCCAGTGGTCGAACCATTCGCCGGCATCGTCCGGTGCGACGAAGAACTCGATCTCCATCTGCTCGAACTCGCGGGTGCGGAAGATGAAGTTGCCCGGCGTGATCTCGTTGCGGAAGGCCTTGCCGATCTGGCCGATGCCGAACGGCGGCTTCTTGCGAGCGGCCGTGACGACGTTCGCGAAGTTCGTGAAGATGCCCTGCGCGGTCTCCGGGCGCAGGTAGTTGAGGCCCGACTCGTCGTCGACCACACCGAGGTAGGTCTTGATGAGGCCGGAGAACGACTTCGGTTCGGTCCACTTGCCGCGCGTGCCGCAGTCCGGGCACGCGATGTCGGCCATGCCGTTCTCGGGCGCGCGGCCCTTCTTCTCCTCGAACGCCTCGAGGAGGTGATCCTCGCGGTGGCGCTTGTGGCACTGCAGGCACTCGACGAGCGGATCCGTGAACGTCGCGACGTGGCCCGACGCCTCCCAGACCTTGCTCGGCAGGATGATCGAGCTGTCGAGGCCGACCATGTCGCCGCGACCGCGCACGAAGGTCTGCCACCACTGCCGACGGATGTTCTCCTTCAGCTCGGTACCGAGAGGGCCGTAGTCCCACGCCGACCGGGATCCGCCGTAGATCTCACCCGCTTGGAACACGAACCCGCGATGACGGGCGAGGGCGATGACTTTGTCGAGGCGGGACTGCTCGGCCACGGTGGCTCCAATGGTCGTACGGGGTGTGTCGCGCGGCCAGACGGGCACGCGCGGATGCCCCACAATCCTACTGAGGGCGGCTGGGTGGATCGGTGAGCGTCCTCGCCTGCAGGATCGGCTCCGCCCGTCTCAGGCCGTGCGCGTTTGCGTCAGCTTTCGGCGCGCCGCGCTGCGGCCGTCGCGCGATCCAACCACGCCGGGGTTCGGCCCGGGCGCTGCGGCGGCACCAGTCGCCCTGCCTTGGAGTCGTCGACGAGCTGGCGCGTGCGGCGCTCGCGCGTGGTCTCCTGCTTCGCGGACATGATCCAATGGCGCACGGCCTTGCGATACCCCGGCGTCGCCTCCGCGAGGAATGCGACGGTGCCCGGAGACGCCTCGATGATCGCCTGCAGCTCGGGCGTCAACTCGGCTTCCGGATTCTCGTGCGAGTATGTGCCGGATCGCGCGTCCGTGCGCCGCTCGAACGCCGCAACGCCCGCGGGGTGCATGCGGCCCTCGGCCATCAGCCGCTCGACGTGCTCGATGTTCACACGTGACCACGTGCTGCGCGCCTTCCGCGGCGTCCACCGCTGGCGCCGCGAGTCGTCGTCGATGGGCTGCGAGAGGGAGTCGATCCACCCGAAGCACAGCGCCTCGGGAACGGCATCGGCCCAGCTCAGGCCTCGGTCACCGACATGGGCGCGGTAGAAGCCCATCCAGAGCTCGGGTTCCGTCTCGTGGTGTCGCTCGAGCCACGCGCGGAACTCCGCCGCGTCGCGGAAGAAGATCGCGGGCCTCTCGGCGGTGCCGCCAGGGGTGCCGGGTTCGTTCGCGGTCATGGCACGAGGATGGCACAGACCCCCGACATTCGTGACCGGTCACCGGCCCCGGTCACTCCGCGAGCCGCTCGAGCACGCGCACACCTTCTGCGAGACCGTCCTCCGTACGGATCCTGTCTCCCACCTCGATCGCCCGACGTGCGTAGTTCGGAGCGCCGACGAGTTGCGCGAGCCGGTCGGCGAAGTCGCGGGCCAGACGCTTGGGTGGCACGGGTGATGGCCCCGCGCCGAGCGCATGCACCCGGGATCCCCAGAACGGCTGATCGCCGAGGAAGGGGACGACGAGGCTCGGCTTCCCAGCGCGCAGCCCCGCGGCCGTGGATCCCGCGCCGCCGTGATGCACAACGGCTGAGCAGCGAGGGAACAGGACCTCGTGCGGCGCACCCTCGATCATCAGCACGTCGTCGCTCGGTGCGTCGCCGGGCGCGATCCCGCCCCAGCCAGTGGCGACGATGCCGCGCAATCCGGTGCGCGCGAACGCCTCGAGAACGGCGTCGCGACGCTGTTCCGCGCCCTTTCCGAACCCCATGGATCCGAAACCGACGTAGACGGGAGCATCCCCCGCATCGAGGAAGTGCTGCACGTCCTCGGAGAGATGGCTGTCGGGCGCGTCGAGGAACCAGTATCCGGTGACGTGCGCCGTGGGCGGATAGTCCGCAGGTACAGGGACGACGTGACGGCTGTAGGGGTACAGAACGTGAACGGCGGTGCCGTCGGGGTTCACCAGCGGATTCGTGAAGCGTCCGAAGTCGCCGGCGAGCCCGAGTTGGCGGCGGAAGTCTCTGATCATGCCCGCGTACATGACGGACGACGCCCGTCCGACGGCATAGGTGGCGCGGTTTCCGCGGCGCCCGAAGGACGCGCCGCCGAAGAGCGGCGCCGGGAACTCGCCCGTCGGCGTATAGAACGGCAGCGGGAGCGACAGCACGCCGGGAACTCCGAGCATCTCCGCCAGATGCGGACCCCCGAGGCACTTCGGGTGATACACGATAATGTCGGGCGATGTCGCCTCGGCAGCACGCCGGGTCTCGTCAAGGTGCTGACGCATCGCGTCGCGCATGATTCGCAGGCTTCGTGACGCGTCGCGCACCCCCGACATCTCCGGGAGGAGTTCCTGCACGGTGCGCAGCATGGCGGATCCGGCCGGGGCGACGTCGATTCTCCCGGACCCGGCCTCCGGCACGAGATCGCTCATTTCGTCCGGAATCGCGAGCGTCACGTCGTGCCCGGATCGGGACAGCGCGCCCGCGAGAGCGGCGTACGGCTGGATGTCACCGCGAGTACCGAAGGTCATGATCAGCGCGCGCATGAGGCGAGCGTACGCCGATCATCCCCGGGACGTCGCGGTCTCTTGACCCCGCGGCCCCTCCCTGTCGCGACTGCGGCGCCTCACACGCGCGCGTCGCGGATCCAGCGGAGCCCCAGCGTCAACAGCGCTCGGTCGGCCGTGATCAGCGTGCAGCGGTTGTCGTACGCCTGCGCGGCGAGGAGCCGGTCGAAGGGATCGTGCCCGTCGAGGCCCGGGACCTCCTGCATCGATGCCGCCTGGCGCGAGTTGAGCGGCATTTCGGACAGCCCCATCTCGCCGAACACCCCGGGAAATCGGTCGCCGCCCGGGCGCGGAAGCTTCCCCAGGGCGTTCTTGATCGTGATCTCGGCGACGGATACCGCCGAATAGAAGATCGGGCTGTCGTTCGCGATGCGTTCGCGCGCCTCCGCCCCGAGGCGCCGATCGTCGAGATACATCCACAGCAGCGCGTTGGTATCGAGGAGGATCACAACTCGTCGTCTCGCCCGTTGTCGATGTCAAAGAGCTGCCGGATCTCTTCGTCGGCGGCCTCGAAAGCCTCCTGATCGAACTCGAACTCCCCTTTGCCGAGCCCGAAGATCACCTTCTTCGGACGATGCACAACGAGGTCAACGACAGGCGTTCCGGCGCGCGCGATCGTCACGGTCTCGCCCTGGAGCACACGTTCGACGAGCGCCGAGAGCTGCGTTTTCGCCTCGTGCATGTTGACCTGCGTGGTCGCCTCCGTCGCCGGCATGTTTTCTAGTCTAGCCTAGCTAAGGCATTATCGCCAGGGCGCCACGCGATCCGCCTCGGTCAGCGGCCGCAGCTCAGCGGGCGGCGGCCATGGCAACGCGATCAGCTCGTACGGAACGTCGATCGCGCCGAAGTCGTCGGTCTTCACGACGACTCTTCCCGGGGATCCGTCGATGTCCGGGCGGAACTCGGTCAGACGCACGCGAATCGGCTGTCCGTCGCGTACGAGGATCCACGGCTCGGCCATCCACGCGAGGCTCGCGTTCTCGAGCGCGTCCTCGGCGACGTCCCAGTCGACCGGATCCGTGATGGGCTGCGCGAACAACGACATCGCCTGCCAGACGTCGCCGACGGGGCGGATCCACCCCACGAGTTCGCGATCGGAGGCGCGGCGGTGCGGGATCCAGTCGTCGGCGATCGTCATGGCGCCACGGTACGCGAGACGCCCGTCGCAGCAACAGGGTCGAGACCGAGTATGACGGCGATCTCGCGTTATGTACCGCGCACGGAATGGACGCCCGCTCCGCCGCGTTCGATAGGCTCAGATGGTGAACGACGACGGTGAGAGTTCCCGCAAGCGGCTCACCCGTCGCGCACCCGGGTGGGCGATCGTCGCCGCGCTCGCCTTCAATGGTCTGAGCTCCGCGTTCATGTACACGCTCGTCGTGCCGTTGCAGGCCGAACTGCCGCACCTGCTGAACGCGTCACGCGAAGACACCACATGGGTCGTCACGATCACGCTCCTCGTCGCCGCCGTCGCCACCCCCATCTCCGGGCGTCTGGGCGACATGTTCGGCAAGCGGCGCGTGATTCTCATCCTGCTGTGCGCGCTCATCCTCGGGTCGCTCATCGCGGCCCTGTCGCAGTCGATCATCGGCATCATCATCGGCCGCGGTCTGCAAGGGATCGCCTCCGGTGTCATCCCGCTCGGCATCGCCGTCATGCGGGACGTCCTCCCTCCCGCCCGGCTCAGCACGGCGATCGCGTTTATGAGCGCCACGATGGGCGTCGGCGGCGCGGTCGGCCTGCCCATGTCCGCCTTCGTCGCCGAGAACTACGACTGGCACATGCTGTTCTGGATGTCGCTCGCGCTCGGCGTCATCGGCTTCGTGGCGGTCTGGATCGTCGTGCCGATCGACACGATCCTGTATCCGGGGCGGATCGACGTCGTCGGCGCCGTCGGCCTCGCGATCGGCCTCTCCGGGCTCCTGCTCTACGTCTCGCGGGGGGCCGACTGGGGGTGGTTGTCTCCGATGGCCCTCAGCTCCGTGGCCGGGGGCGTCATCGCCCTGCTCGTGTGGGGCTGGTATCAGCTTCGCGTCGACGAACCACTCGTCGACCTGCGCGTCGCCGCCCGCCCCGCCGTCCTCATCACCAACGTCGCGGCGATCGGCATGGGGTTCGCGCTGTTCGGATCCAACATCTCGTTCCCACAGCTCCTCGAACTGCCGGCCGACACCGGGGTGGGGTTCGGCCTCTCGCTGATGGAGGCGGCGCTGTGCATCATGCCGTCGGGCCTGATCATGATGAGCCTCGCTCCGCTGTCGGGTCGTCTGGAGCGCCTGCTCGGGCCGCGTGTGCTGTTCATGCTCGGCACCATCGCGATCGTCATCGCCTATGCCTTCGTGCTGCTCTGGTCGTCCGAGGTCTGGCACATCGTCATCGCGAACTGCCTCATCGGCGTCGGCATCGCCTTCTCGTTCGCGGCGATGCCGATCATCATCATGCGATCCGTCCCCGCCAACGAGACGGGCGTCTCGAACGGGCTCAACGCGCTCTTCCGCTCGGTCGGAACCTCGAGCGCCGCCGCCGTGATGGGCGGCGTCCTCGCCGCCATGAGCGTTCCGCGCAACGGCGTCGGCGTCCCCACAGCGGCAGCGTTCGCGACCTGCTTCTGGATCGCCATCGCCGCGGCGCTCGTCGCGCTCGTCCTGACGTTCTTCATCCCGCGCGCACGCGCCGATGAGGAATACACCTCGATGCCGCGGCGCTGAGCGCATCCCCCTGCTGGGTCGCCACACATTGCACCGATTCGGCGCGTCAACCTGCAATCTCTGGCGACCCATTGCCTGGCCGACGAATGGGTCGCCAGAGATTGCGACGAAAGCACGTGCGGGAGTGCAAAGTGTGGCGACCCAAACGGGAGCGGTGCCTCGCGGTGCGGCGCGTTACTTCCCGGCGCTGAGCACTACTTCGCGACGAACATGTAGCCGCGGTCGGCCTCGAAGCCGCCGATCTTGAGCCCGCGGTTCGTGAGCACCGCCATCTCGCGTCGCAACTTCATGCGCCACGAATGGGCCTCGGCGGGATCCTCGCGACGCATCTGCTCGACATCGCGCGGAATCGAGAGCGTCTCGACGACGTCGCCGTTCTGCGGATGCTTCGCGATGTCGGCGAGCGCCCACTTGACGTCGAGGCGGTCGCTCTCGTCGCCCGCGTCACCGCCGCCGAAGATTCCGTACTGGTTCACGGCGTAGCCCGTGACCTTCGCGCCCAGCACCGTGAGGAAGAAGTGGGCGTTGCGGGCGATGAGCGGATCGAATGTCCACGTCACGTTGCCGACGCCGCGTGAGAGCGCCCACTGACGCTGGTGCTCCTTAAGTTCGCGGCCCCAGCCGCGGCCACGGAACTCCGGCAGCAGCGCAGTGATGTGCGAGTGCATCGATCGGCTCGAGGGCTCGCCGAAGAACGCCACCGAGGCGCCGACCATGCGGCCCTCGTCGAAGAACCCGACGGCGTAGTTGCCCGACTGCTGCAGAGCGCGCAGCGTGCCGGCGTCCACAACCCGCTCGGGTCCACGGATCGCGTCGAGCACCCCCTGCGCCTCGAGAATCAGTTCGACAGTGTCCAGCTCACGAATCTCGCGCATGCCCCCAGCGTAGTCCGCCGCGTTCCTCGCTGCGTTGTCGTCGCTCACCGGGCGCCCGACCCGCCATCGCTCACCGACCACGGCCCTACTCGCCGTAGACCTCCTGCGCGATGCGGAACGCGGTGTTGGCGGATGGGACTCCGCAGTAGATCGCGGACTGCAGGATAATCTCCTTGACCTCGTCCACCGTGAGGCCGTTGCGCAGCGCCGCGCGGAGATGCATCGCCAGCTCCTCGTTGTGACCGTGGGCGATGAGGGCCGTGATGACGACCGCGGACCGCATGCGTCGCTCCAGGCCGGGGCGCGTCCAGATCTCGCCCCACGCATAGCGCGAGATGAAGTCCTGGAACTCCTCCGTCAGCGGCGTCTGGTTCGCGGTGGCACGGTCGACGTGCTCGTCGCTCAGCACCTCACGGCGCACGACCATGCCGTTGTCATAGCGCTCGGCATCGGTGATTCCCTCACCCATCGGACGGCTCATCGGCTGCTCCCTTCGAAGAACGTCACCAGCTCGGTCGCGACCTCGACCGGCTTCTCTGCGGGCGCGAGGTGCGCCGCGTCGTCGATCCCGACAAGGCGCGCGTCAGGCACGGCCGCGGCGATCGCCTCGGAGTCTGCCTTCGGCGTCGCGGTGTCGTCGGATCCGTACATCACCAGCATCGGCCGGGTGACGGATCCGAGCTGGTCGCGCACGTCGAACTCCGCGAGCGCCTCACAACACGCGGCGTACCCCTCGTCGTCGGCGTCGGACAGCGTGTGCAGCAGTCGGCCCGTGATGTCGGGGCGCGCGGCGATGGATCCCGGAGCGAACCAGCGGCCCGCGGACGCGCTGATCAGCACGGGCGTGCCCTGCGCGCGCACCGTGGCCGCGCGCTCGAGCCAGGCCTCGGCCCCGGCGGCGAAGTTGGGACCGCTGCAGACGACGGCGACCGCGCGCAGGAGATCGCCGTGACGAATGGCGAGCGCCTGGGTGACGGCGCCGCCGAGCGAGACGCCGGCCGCGAAGACGGGCTCGCCGAGGGAACGCACGGCGTCCGCCACGGCATCGGCGAGGTCCTCGACCGTGAACGGCCCGGTCGGCGGCTTCGAGGCGCCATGGCCGGGCAGGTCCCAGGTCACGACGCGGAAGCGCTGGGCCAGGATCGGCACGACGTCCTCCCAGAGCACCGCGCTCGCGGTGCCGAGCGAGGGTCCGAGGACGATGAGGGGCGCGCCCTCGGCGCCGATGGGCTCAGTGACGGCGAGATCCGGACGTGCCACGATGCTCCTTCATTCGGGATCGGTGAACGGGCCTGAGAGACCGATGTAGTCTTCCGGATCCAACAACTCCGGGGCGACGAGGTCGGCGATCGGCACGCCGTCGGCGACGCGGGCGACCACCTCTGCCGCGCGTTCGCGGCCGAGCGCAACGGCCAGTCGCTCGGAGACGATGAGCCCGCCGGTCGCGGCGAGGGTGCGGTCCACGGCGTCGCGGTCGACGCGCAAGCCCTCGGTGAGGTCGGCGGCGTGCGACGCGCTGCCGAGCGCGAGGCGCAGCAACTCGCGCAGCGTCGGCCACTCCGCGTGCCACGCGCCATCGGGGCGCTCGTCCGCGGCGAGCGCTGACGCGAGATGGAGGGTGGCGTTCAGCTGCGGCGCGCGAAGCGCGGCCGAGCGGACCATCACGCTGCGGGTCGGGTTCTGCTTCTGGGGCATCGCGCTGGATCCGCCGCCCGTGGGCTCGGAGAGCTCGCCGATCTCGGTGCGCGACGCGGTCGCCACGTCGGTCGCGATCTTGCCGAGCGCATCGATCGCCTGCGTCAGGGCGTCGCCCAGCTCGGTGATCGGCCAGCGCTGCGTGTGCCACGGCGTGTCGGTGTGCTGCAGGCCGATCGCTGCGGCGTACGCCCGGCGGACCTCCTGCACGAGTACGGGAGCGTCCGGTCGCTCGCGGGACAGTCCGTCGGAGTCGGCGCCGTCCGCGGTTTCCTGCCGTCGTTCTGCAGAATCGTCCGTGGAGCCGCGCGCGCGCACGCGCTCCGCGAGGGCCGCCATGGTCCCCGCCGCGCCGCCGAGCTGAGCCGGAAGCTGGGCGAGAGCGTCGTCCAGCCGGTCGATCGCACGGGCGAGGCCGCGACGCCAGTTCGCTGCGCGCAGCCCGATCGTCGTCGGCACCGCATGCTGCGTGAGCGTGCGCGCGGCGGCGACGGTGCCCCGGTGGGCAGCGGCGAACGCGGCGAGCGCCTCGTTCACGCGGACGAGGTCCTTCAGCACGGCGTACCCGGCATCGCGAGCGACGACCATGAGCGCGGTGTCGAGGATGTCCTGGCTCGTCGCGCCGGTGTGGATCCAGTCCCGCAGCGACTCCGGGGCGCCTGCGCGCAGGGCCTTCACGAGGGGGATCACGGGGTTGCCGCCCGCGACGGCATCGCGCGCGAGCGCGGCCGGGTCGATTTCGACCTCACGCAAGGCGGACGGATCCGCGGTGGCGGGGGCGATACCGCGCTCGACGAGGGCGCGAGTCAGGGCGACCTCGGCGTCGACGAGCGCGGCGAGAAGGGCACCGTCCGACACGGCCTGATCCCGCCCCGCTGAAACAGGCGAGGTCAGGCCGGTGTCGAAGGGCGCGTCAGTAGGCAATGAACACGGTCTCGTTCTCGCCCTGCAGGCGCATGTCGTGACGCAGGTAGCCGTCTGCGGTGCGCGTGGCGACGAGCGTTGCGCGTTCGTCGTCGCTGAGCGACGACAGGAGCGCGTCCGTCTGCCCCGCTTCGACGGCTTCGGGGAGGTAGATGCGGGTGTGCAGCTTGTCCGGCAGACCGCGCGCGTAGACGATCGCGGCGAAGAACGGCGGCTTCCCGTCGTCGGTCGCGCCCGGGTTCCTCGTCCAGAACTCGTACTGGCCCTCGTCGTTCGTGAACGTGCGTCCGAAGCCGGTGAACGAGTGGCCGTCGCGCGCGAGGGTGCCGCGTGCGGTGGGCACGGCCCCGTCCGTGTCAGCACTGAAGATCTCGATCACCGAGTCGGGGATCGCGTTGCCGTCGCCGTCTGTGAGGGTGCCGCCGAGGACGATCGCGCCCGGGCTGTGCGGGAAGGCCACCTCGTGCATGTCGTCGAACTCGACGCCGAACTTGAAGAACGGCCCAACTGTCTGGCCCGCCGTGGGCTCCAGGGTCTTCTCGGCCATCAGTGGTCCCCCTCCTCAGATTCGGTCCACGTGGCATCGGGCCCGTCGACCACGATGTCCCACCGGTAGCCCATCGAGAACTCCGGCACCGTCAGGTCATGATCGTACGCCGCGATCAGTCGGTCTCGATCTGCCTGTTCGCGGATCGTGTTGTAGATCGGGTCGAGGGCGAACAGCGGATCTCCGGGGAAGTACGACTGCGTCACGATGCGCTGCGTGAAGGCCGACCCGAAGATCGAGAAGTGGATGTGCGCGGGGCGCCACGCGTTGACGTGGTTCTTCCACGGGTACGGGCCGGGCTTGATCGTCGTGAACTTGTAGTACCCGTTCGCGTCGGTGACGACGCGGCCAGCTCCCGTGAAGTTCGGGTCCAGCGGCGCCGGGTGCTGGTCGCGCTGGTGGATGTAGCGCCCCGCGGCGTTGGCCTGCCAGATCTCGACGAGCTGGGAGGCGACGGGGCGCCCCCAACTGTCCTTCACGTAGCCCTCGATCGTCATCCGCTCGCCCTGCGGCTCGCCGGTGTGCTGCAGCGTGAGGTCGCTCTCGATCGCGGCGACGTCGCGCTGCCCGAAGGCGGGGCTGAACAGCTCGATCGTCTCGGGGTCGACGAGTCGGGGGTCCTTGGTCGGGTGACGCAGGATGCTCGACCGGTACGGCGGGAAGTCCCGCATCGTCTTCGGAAGGCTCTCGCCCGCCGCCACGCGCTCGGCGTAGCTCGCGTGGAGATCCTGGATCTCCTGGGTGATCTCGGACTGCGTGACCTGATCCGGCGCGGCGAGCAGCGATTCAGGTGCGGCGGCCCCTGGGGTGTCTGTCATCTGCGTCTCCTTCGACAGCGGGGTGTGTTCTCCAGCGTGACGCGCGATCGGCGATTCGCGCGAGATGATTCCCACTCAGTGGGAGTCTACGAGCTCCCTCGTCAGTTCGTGCGCGGCCTGGCGAACGAGGGCCGCGAGGCGCCGCTCGTCAGCGCGCTCGATGTGCACCACGACGCCGATCGCCGCAATCGGCAGTCCCGGCACGGATCCGAGGGGCGCCGCGATGGAGATGTTGCCGAGCGTCATCTCCTCACGTGCGAGGGCGTAGCCGCGGGCGCGCGTGACCCTGATGTCGGCGAGCAGCTGCTCCGGATCCGTGATCGTGCGCGTCGTCTCGCGCACCAGCGGAACGGAGCAGTACTCGCGGACCCAGTCATCGCTGTGCGCCGCCAGCATCGCCTTGCCGACGCCGACCGCGTGGGGCAGGTGTCGCCCACCCATGCGGCTGACCAGCGGGATCGACTGGTGGCCCGTGACCTTGCCCACGTAGAGCGCCGACGCCGCACGCGGCCCCTCCCCGTCGAGGACGGCGAGGTGGACGTTCTCACCCGTGGCCTCGTACAGCCGCACCATGTGCGGCAGCGCGGGCTCGCGCAGGCGCAGCGCGAGCGGCGACAGCTCGCCGAGTTCCCACAGGCGCGACCCGATCGCGTACCGGCGTCCCCCGACGCGCACCATCATGCCGAGGTCGATCATCTGGGCGAGGATCCGGTGGAGCGTCGACGACGACAGCCCCGTCCGCGCGCCGATCTCGACCGCAGTGAGCGCGTCGTGGTCTTCGTCGAAGCACGCCAGGATCCGCATACTCCGCTCGAGCATCCCCTCGCTGGCACGGTCGTCCATGCGCTCACTTTACGTCCCAGTGAGTGGGAGACCCGGCGGCGAAGAGATTACACCGCGCCTTGCCGTTCGCGGCATATGAGCGATAAGGCGTCTAATCAAGATTTCGTTCACCGATGTCTGACCATCTCGATACGCTCACCCCATGCCCATCGACGATCTTCTCATTGGCCTGGCCGGCATCGCCGACCTCGCCGACGTGAAGCGCCAGGTCGTCACTACGTGGCGCCGTCGATTCGGGCACGAAAGCTCCGACCCGTTTCCGGAACCGGCTCGCAGAAGAGGTGAACAGGATCTGTTCGATGCGCGGGCGGTAGCGCGTTGGCTCGTGGAAACGAACCATGGCAACAATCCGCACGCGATATCGGATGCCCCCGCGTTCGCCGTCCTCCACCACCTGGAAGCGGCGGATCGCGACGCGGTCGACGAACTTCTCGCGCTGATCGCGCTCGCGGGCATCACGGGAAATGATCTCCCAGAGCACGCCGACGCGTTACGCCAGGCGGCTCACGTAGTCGACCCGCACGACACGTTCCTCGGCACAGAGATCGCGCGCCACACAGCCCGCGGCATGCAACCCCCACCCCATCTCTCCGACATCGTGGACGGCTTCTACGCCCCCGACCTCGCGATCGCGCGCATCGAGCGCGCCGTCTCGCGGCGCGACCGACACGCAGGAAGCGCAGGCCCGCTCAGCGAGGCGATAATCTCGCTGCTCGCCGACCTCACGGTCGCTCTGCGGCGCGAGCGGGGCGCCGACATCGTCCTTGACGATTCCGCAGAGGTAGCACTCGCAGCAGCGATACGCGATCGAGATGAAGACGCTGCACTCGACGGATCCGACTCGCGGGCGATCATGCGCTACCTCGCTGCCAGCCATCACGCGATCCCCGAGATCTCGCTTGCACCGGTGGTCAGCCTGACGCGGCTCACCGGCGACGCGGTCGATGTCGCGGGCGCGCTTCAGGACATCGCGCAGTCGGGCAGCGAACTCACCCCGGACGATGTGCGCATCATCGTCGGACCGGCCGGGGCGCTCGTCGATCCGCTTAACGGAGAGGCGGAACGGACGCGCGACCGTCTCCTGCGTTCCGGCACCCTCCGCGCTGTCGCACGTCTCCCGAGAGGACACGTCCTGTCTGCGGTGCAGCAGCCGCTCGCGCTCTGGATTCTCACCGCCCCCGCGCCGAACGCCGCTGGTCGCCGCATCATCACCGCTGACGTCGCCGATCGAAATCTGACCGAGGGAACAGTCGAACTGCTGGTGAACGACCTGCTCGCCGCCGTGTGGCCCGCGGGCGTCAGCCGGGCGTTCGCGCTCGCGTCGCCGGTGCCGGCGCGCGCGATCATCGCCCAGCGCGCGTCGCTCATCGCAGACCCGGCGGTGCGACATATGCCGCAGCTCGCGCGAACACGCCGCGCGCATCCCCTCGCCGCCCTGCAGCACGAGTGGGGTCGCGGCCCGACGCTCGACGAGCCGCCGTTCGACTCCTCCTGCGTCACCGCGGCTGCCGAGCCCCGCCACCTTCCGTCTCATGACCTCGGTGCCATGGTGGACGACCGGCATGCGCGCGTCATCCCCGGCACACGCCTCGCGGTGAACGCCAATGATCCGTCCGGCATCGAAGTGCTCGATATTGCGGCGATCCGAACGGATACCATCTCCCGCCGCGTCGACGCGATGCGATTCGCGACCGAGCATCCGAACGCGCAGCTCAGCCGTGCTGGAGACGTCATCTTCGTCACGACGCCGCGCCCCGTGGCACTGGTAGACCGGGTGGGCTCGCGAGTCGTGGCGTACCCTGCGCGCATCTTGCGGATCGATGCAACCGACTCCGCCGGGCTCGTACCTCGTGTCGCGGCCGAGGACATCTCGCGCGCCGACGGGAGCGACTGGCGGTCCTGGCGGATGCGACGCGTCCTCGCCGCACAGCAGAGGCCACTCCTCGAGGTACTCAGTCGGATCGATCTCGCGCGCGATGAGCTGCGCCGCCGTCTTGCCCTCGCGGATGAGATCGCGACACAGCTCACAGACGCGATCGCTGAGGGAACCTCCGAGATCTCACTGCCCGCTGCCGCCTCGACTGCGGCACCACAACCTAAGGAGAGCGCATGACTCCGCGCGTCGCCGCTCCAGCGGCCCCGTCGACGATGAAGGAACTGAAGGACACGCTCTGGAAGGCCGCCGACAAACTGCGCGGCTCGATGGACGCGTCACAGTACAAGGACGTGATCCTCGGCCTCGTGTTCCTCAAGTACGTCAGCGATGCGTTCGACGAGCGGCGCGAACGGATCCGCGCCGAGCTCGCGAACGACGGGTACGACGACCAGCAGATCGCGGAGCTCATCGACGACGTTGAGGAGTACACGGGATCCGGAGTGTTCTGGGTGCCAGAAGATGCCCGCTGGGACTTCCTCGCCCGCAATGCGAAAGGAGACGCGGCCGGCAACTCGATCGGATTCTTCATCGACACGGCGATGGACGGCGTCATGCGCGAGAACCCGCAGCTGAGCGGAACGCTGCCGCGCATCTTCAACCGCGACAACGTCGATCAGCGGCGACTCGGGGAGCTCGTCGACCTGTTCAACTCGGCGCGCTTCGCGAGTCAGGGGCAGAGCGGGGTTGAGGGGCGCAGGGCCCGCGACCTGCTGGGCGAAGTGTACGAGTACTTCCTCGAGAAGTTCGCGGCCGCGGAAGGCAAGCGCGGCGGCGAGTTCTACACGCCCGCGGGCGTGGTGCGCGTGCTCGTCGAGATGCTCGAGCCCACGAAGGGCCGGGTTTACGACCCCTGCTGCGGATCCGGCGGCATGTTCGTGCAGGCGGAGAAGTTCATCGAGCACCACTACGGCGACGGCGCGGACATCTCGGTGTATGGCCAGGAGCTCAACGAGCGCACGTGGCGCATGGCGAAGATGAACCTCGCGATCCACGGTCTCGGCGGCAACCTCGGTCCCCGATGGGGCGACACGTTCGCGCGCGACGTGCACCCGAATCTCACCGGGGCGCAGGGCGCCGACTTCGTGATGGCGAATCCGCCATTTAACATCAAGGACTGGGCGCGCAGCGAGGAGGACGCGCGCTGGCGGTTCGGCGTTCCGCCCAAAAACAACGCGAACTACGCGTGGATCCAGCACATCCTGTCGAAGCTCGCGCCCGAGGGTCAGGCGGGCGTGGTGATGGCGAACGGATCCATGTCGTCGAACTCCGGTGGCGAGGGCAAGATCCGCGCGGAGATCGTCGAGGCCGACCTCGTGCAGTGCATGGTCGCGCTGCCCACGCAGCTGTTCCGCTCGACCGGCATCCCCGTGTGCGTGTGGTTCTTCGCGAAGAACAAGGCCGCCGGTGCGCAGGGATCCACGGATCGCTCGGGCGAGGTTCTCTTCATCGACGCACGAAACCTCGGCCACATGGTCGACCGCGCCGAGCGCGCGCTCAGCGACGACGACATCGCGAAGATCGCGGGAACCTTTCACGCCTGGCGCGGGCGCGGCGAGGGATCGTACGAGGACGTGGCGGGCTTCTGCTACTCGGCACCCCTCGACGAGATCAAGGCCGCGGATTACGCGCTGACCCCCGGCCGCTACGTCGGCGCCCCCGAGGTGGAAGACGACGGCGAGCCCATCGAAGAGAAGCTCGAGCGCCTGCAGAAGGAGCTCTACGCCCAGTTCGACGAGTCGGCCCGGTTGGCCGAGGTCGTGCGGGAGCAGTTGGGGAGGGTCGATGTCTGAGTGGATAACTGCGCCGCTCGGGGACTTCATTACGTTTCAACGCGGCATCGACATCACCCGTAGGTCGCAGACGGAAGGCACGGTTCCTGTCGTCTCTTCCGGTGGAGTTTCGAGCTACCACGGCACGGCGTTTCGCGACGGTCCCGGCGTCGTAATCGGACGCAAGGGGACCCTCGGAAAGACCTTCTACCTGCCAGGCCCCTACTGGCCGCATGACACAACATTGTGGGTGCGAGATTTCAAAAAGAGCTACCCGCGCTTCGTCTACTATTTCATGTCACGATTCGACATTTCGTGGCTGGATACAGGCTCCGCAAACCCAACGCTCAACCGGAATCACCTCCATCCGATAGTCGTCACTTGGCCCGCGCCTGCCGAGCAGCAGGCAATCGCCGAGGTCCTCGGCGCACTCGACGACAAGATCGCGGCCAACACCCGACTCGCGGCGACGGCCGATGAGCTTGCGGACACCGCATTTCGCAAGTACTTGGATTCGGCGACCCGTGGCGGTACTCGATTCGAAGAAGTCGCGGACATCGGTGGCGGTGGGACACCGAGCACGAAGAACTCTAGTTATTGGGGTGGGGAGTTGAACTGGGCGACCCCAACCGACGTCACGGCGTTGGACGCGCCGTATCTTGCGTGCACCGCGCGGTCAATCACCCATGATGGCCTTGCTGCGTGCTCCTCACCGCTATATCCGGTCGGAACGATCCTCATGACCTCGCGCGCCACGATCGGCGCATTCGCAGTACTCCAAGTTGAAAGTGCCGTGAACCAAGGATTCATTACTGTGCGGCCCACGGACCGTACCTCCAAGTGGTGGCTGTTTCATGAAATGCGGAGCAGGGTGGATGAGTTCAAGTCGTGGGCAAACGGCGCGACCTTCCCGGAGCTGAGTCGAGGGAAATTCAAGAAGCTTCCGGTGCGTCTCGCCGCGCGCCGCATGATGCAGGAGTTCGACGCGTATGTCGATTCCTTCCACGCGCGTGCCGCAGCGGCGATCGCCGAGAACCGCACCCTCGCCGCGACGCGCGATGCGCTGCTCCCCCACCTCATGTCGGGCAAGATCCGCGTGCGAGAGATCGAAGATGCCGCCGAGGAAGGCGGCCTATGATCCTGAGCAATGCAGTCGACTCGAGCGTCATCGGCGAGAACATCATCGCGTCGACCTGGTTCGTCGGCCTCCTCGCGATCGCGTTCGTCGCCGTCGGCATCGTTGCCATCGTCCCACCGCTTCCGTCACCGCGGATCACGCCGCGCGAGCGGCGACCCCCGGCGCGCCTCGCCGACTCGGAACGGCTAGGCGTCATCGATGACAATGCGACGCACGCCTGGAACGCGCTCGTCGAGGAACACGCGATTCCCTACGCACACGCGCGGCGCTTCGCTCGTCTCGCGAAGCGGTGGTTCAGGGTCGGCGCCCTCGTCGCCATTCCGATCGCGCTTCTCGCCCCGTCGATGATGTGGATCAACTACACAGCCGACGCGCTCAGCGCTGCCAGCGGAGGAGGACTTCCTTACACCACGGCGATGGTCATCGCTGGCAGTATGTTCGCGATCCCGTTCGCGGGAATCCTCATCGGCGCGGCTGCGACGTCATTCGCCGACAAAGTCATCCGCGACCGCGAGCCGTTCGCGTGGAAGATCGTTACCCGCGGGAGCACGGCCCTGCGGTGGCTCAGCGGCTCCAATGACACGTACAGGGGTCTCGCGCATGAACGGCCCAGAAGCATGGAAGGAGAAGGTTCGACGCTTTCTGCCTCGATGGCGCGTTTTCTTCTCGATCCCCTCGAAGCCGAAATCGTCGTCGGGTTGACCGCGAGTGCGCGCTCGACGCCGGGACGTGCGGTCGAATGGCACGAACGCGACGCGCACGTGGTCAGCGCACTTCTGCGAGAAAAGGCGCAACTACTTGCGGCTCCGCATGCAACCGTATCGGTCGGCGACCTCTATGAATGGCTCGACCTCGTCGCTGCGCGCTGCGTGCTCGATCCGCCGCGCACAGCAGACCTGTCGGAAGTGCCCATCGCCGAGGTTCTGATGGGTGACCGTGCGGTGCGAAACGCGCGCAGAACCCTCGGCCTTGGGGCGAGCGCCGCACTGAACGTTGCCGTCGCGGCGGCGTTCCTCGCATTCGCCCTCGCCATCGTCGGTCTCGGCCTGCTCCTGCCCCTTCTCGGCCCACTCCCGGCCACCTGGATGGAAGCCCTTGTCGCCCCGATCCTTGTCGGTGCATTCCTCGGCCTCGGAGGATGGGCCTGGAGAAGTCTGACGAGTCGCCGCCGGTCGCCATAACCGCGCTGAGCGGACGATGCGCTTCGCTCCTCGTCGGTGTTTTCGTCGCGTGGGCGGTAGCTGCGCGGGCGGGCTTCGGCTGGGGAGGCTTCTTCACGCTGTACGCCGTGCTGACAGCACTGCTGATCGGTTCTCATACGTTCCTGTACATCGCGAACGCCGCCCCGAGCGCGGGCGTGAGTCGGCGATCGCGTTCGGGTGGATCCTCCACACCACGGCAGTGCTGTACCTGGCCGTCTTCGCGACGATCTCCCCCGCACCATTGATGGTCGACACCACATTCGCATTGTTCAGCGCGTTCTTCCTCATGGTCGCAGCCCTCGCCGGGACGGGAGTCACCGCGCAGGTTGCTGGCAAGCGGCAGTGATTCGCACAGGCGAAGACCTGGACATACGCACCACACGGAGCGATGTTGCTCATCCACTCGTCACGCGCAACCGGGCGTGAGACTCGGGCGCGAGAACGACTCGATGCGGCCCTGCGGCGCCGAGAGGCAAGCCATGCGGACGCGAATATGTAACGGACTCAGCACGCACCGGGCCCCTTCGCGTGTCGGAAGTCGCCTCTACCCTGGCGACCAAGCAACGAACAGGAGATGACATGAAGCTCGAGCGGATGGATCGCCCGTCGGCCCGGTCGGCGTGTGCGTTTGCCACCGCGTCAAAGACCTGCAATGATGGGGTAATTGCTCCCCGCCGTCTCCGGATTGGCGGGGCTTTTTCATGGGTGCACGGATGACGTTGCGTGCGAGCGTCGTTATCGACTATCAGAACGTCCATCTCACGGCATACGACGTCTTCAACCGCCGCGGAGAGCGACACGACTCGCTGATCCACCCGATGCAGTTTGCTCACCGCAGCATCGCGGAGCGGAACCGGCGTCAGCGCGAGGGTTACGCGCTCGCCACGCTGCATCGCACGATCGTATGCCGAGGGCTGCCTCACGCCGACTACGACTGGGAGCAGAATCGTCGGTGCCTCGATCAGAAGACCGAATGGGAGGCAGCGGGCGCAGAAGTGCACCTGAGAGACCTGAAGTACGACTTCGAGCGCGATGCTCGCGGACGCCCGATCCTCGACATTCACGGCAAAAGAATCCCTCAAGGCCGCCCGCGAGAGAAAGGCATCGATGTCCTGTGCGCTCTCGCCTGCCTCCGAGAGGCTGCGCGCATCGACGTCGACGTCGTGATCCTCGCGTCACGCGATACCGATCTGGTGCCAGCCCTCGACGAGGTATACGATCATCACACGCTCGAGCCGCAACGATACGCACGTATCGAGACGGCCTCATGGCACAACCCCACCGCGCAAGCGGAGGGGAATCGACATTTCGGCAGCCTCCGCGCGACCTCACCCCGTCGCATCTGGAACACCAACCTTGATCGAGCGTGTTATGAGGCGTCGCTTGACCGTCGCGACTATCGCTGAGTCAGGCCCCTCGCTGCGCTCTGACGTCCGCAAAACGCGCAGCATCAACCCTTCTTTTATTCGAACATTTGTTCTATACTGGATGCATGACGACGCCACCGCCTCCGCCCCACCGGGGGAGTGTGCGCGACCGGCTCGCCGCGGCAACCGACCGCCTGAACGGTCTTGTGGACGAGATCGACGCGCTGACGGACGCGACTCTCGTTGGCGCATCGAGCGACCTTGAGGCACTCGGGCGGAGGGTGGACGCATTGCGCGTCCGTGTCGCGGGGGAGGTCGACGTGCGATCGGATCGCGACACGTCGGGCCGCACGAACGACGACCGCCTGTCGGCACGGTTCGACTGCCGCAACGGCACCGAACTTCTCGAACGCACGACGCGAGTATCCGTGCGGTCGCTACGAACTCGGATCCGGTTGGATCGGCGCACACGCACGAGGGCGACACTCACGGGCGAGACGCGACCAGCGGCATTCGCCGCCGTCGCCGCTGCCCTTCGCGACGGTGAGCTCGGTATGGACGCCGCCTGCCACTTGACCGACGAGTTCGAACAGCTCGAGCGACGCGGCGGCATCTCGCACGAGGAGATGAACGTTGCGGAACGCGAGATCGTCAGCTCCGCAACTGATCGGTCGCCTCGTGACGAGGAAGCCGCGCTCCCCGAGACCTTCGAAGAGTTCCGCGTCATGGTCGGTGCGTGGAGCGAGTTCTTGAATCGCAACGGCGTCGAGCCCGACTCCGACGACGCGGAGCGGTACCGCGGCGTCTCGCTGGGGCGAGCGCGTCACGGCCTCATTCCGCTTCGCGGAGAACTCGTCCCCGAAGCAGCCGCGGGCCTTCAACGGCTCTTCGACGCGTATGCCGGGTCGAAGGTGCGGTTCAGCACCTCACCGGAAGACGCAGCAGAAGATGCGGTGTGGAGCGACACGGACCACATTCACGATCCCCGCACGGCGCCGCAGAAGAGGCACGATGTTCTCGTGTCGATGATCCAGACATCGGCCGCGTCTCCCCAGACGCCGTCTCTGGGCGGGGCCGCACCTACCCTTCTCGTCACGACGACGGTCGACGACTTGGATGGCGGCGTCGCCTCGGTCGACGGCACGGATGTGCCCGCTCCCTCGTCTCTCGCGCACCGGATCGCGTGCACCGGCGCCGTGCAAAAGGTCGTCTTCAACCGGGCCGGCCGCATCATCCGCCTCGGAACGAGCGAACGACTCTTCAATGCGCATCAGCGCCGGGCGATCGGCGCGCGTGACGGTGGCTGCATCATCCCCGGCTGCTCCATCCCCGCCGCGTGGTGCGAGATCCACCACGTCACCGAGCATTCTCACGACGGCGCGACGCACACGGACAACGGCGTCCTCCTGTGCTGGGCGCACCATCACAGGCTGGAACACTCCGGCTGGGAGATCCGAATGCAAGGCGGCGCACCCCAGGTCAAAGCTCCCGTTTGGATCGACCCCCGCTGCGTGTTCCGCCCGATTCGCAACGCCGCCACAGAACGCGAGCGACTCCGACGCCGTCGACGCGATGCAGCGCCTGCGCCGCCCCTCCCGATTCCCACCGGTTGACGACCGCGGGACAACGAACCCTGCATTGTGACCGCATAGCGCAGATATCACGACGCCCAGCAGCGCGCCACCCGGTTCGATCACGCTACTCGCCCTCGCCGCGCTCGAGGAACGCGTCGTATCGTTCCTGCAACCCGCCTTCGTGACCCGCGCAGCTGGCCACCGTGTCGCTCGGCAGATCGAGGACGTACCGAATCTCCTGTGCAGCCGACTCCTGCTCCGGCGTCGGCTGCCCGAAGCTGGCGTAGTACGCGTCGCGATACGTCACCGCGTTCGTCATTGAGCTCAACGTACCCAGATCTGCGATCATTCGATCGCGAACGTGACCACCCAGATCGCGAACCTCATCCGGCCACACGAAGTAGTCATCGTCGAAGAGCTCCGCCGCCTTGCGATACTGATCCGCAAGCCTTGCCGCGGCATCGTTCACAGCACTGACATCAGGGTCACCGCCCGCAAGGAACTCACTCTCGCCATCCTCGAACGCGCCCTCGAGGTCCGTACCGGTGGCGTTCGAGGCGCACACGATGTCGAGATACAGCTCTCCCGCCTCGGCGATCGACAGAACATGAGACGTCGGCGTCGGATCGGGTGTCGGAGAGCGCGTCGGGGACGGCGACGGTGCTGCCGACGTCATGTCGGACTCCGCGGCTGGCGTGCACGCGGCGAGCGCGAGCACGCCGCACATAGCCACAAACGCGAGTAACCTCGCTCGAACTCGGCGCATCGTAGAGACTTTGCAATCGTCCCCTGCTGAGGTGGATTCGCGCATCATTCGACCAGGGTCCACGTACCGCAGCGAGTGTTCTCGAAGCCCCAATCCGAGGGTGAGATCACGACGGTCGTCGGCCCATCGACGTTGTCATTCGCGATGATGTCGCCGAACGTTCCCCCTCCTCCAGACAGGCGTGCCCAGTAGCAGAGGCCGCCGCCACCATCTGTCCGGTAGGTGCCGGGATGGATGTCGGTACCGACGACGTGAGTTCCGCTGCCGAACGAGTTCTGCGCGACCCGCTCTTCCTCAGACGAGATCTCGCCCTCGCGGTCGTCGAGCCCCGACTCGCGCTCATCGAGCTCCGCCGCACGTTTCTCCAGTTCCTCCTCGCGCTGCTCGTAGGCCTTGAGCTTCGTGCGCAAGCTTCCCGACTCCGCGCGGGCGTCCGTCGTCTTTTCGTCGGCCTCGGAGACGGCGGCATCTCGCGTCGACACCGCTTCAGAAAGCTGTGAGGCGCGCGCATCCGCGTCGGACCACAGCAGACCCAGGGGAGCACCAGCGGCGAGGAGCCCGACGACGAGCCCCCCGCAGGCCGGCACGAGCCACGAAGCAACCGAGCGCCTGGGCGTTCGACCCGTTGCCGTGGGCTGATGCTGCGCAGGCGGGGGCGGGGCGCCAGGCGCGGTCGGATGCGGTTCATTCATGATGATTCCTCTCTGTGATGCAAGATGCCTCGATCCTGGCGCGCGGGGCGGAGCCGTACCCGATACGGCCTGATCAGACCCCTCATCAACGATCGGTGGCATAGCGTCGCGCGCGCTCGGTAGCCTGATCGCAGACATCCAAGGAGGGTCAGCATGCACGACGCGATGAGCGAAGCCGCGTGGGAAGAAGACGCGCTCGAACAGCTGCACATGCTCGGATGGCGCACCACGCACGGGTCCGAGGTCGCCCCGGGCACAGGCGAACGCGAGACGTGGGACGATCCGCTCATCAAGCATCGACTGCTTGACGCGATGCGCCGCCTGAACCCCCAGGTGCCCGCGTCCTTCATCGCGCAGGCCGCAGAGGAGATCGCATCCGCGACGTCGCAGGACGCGATCGCCGAGAACAAGCGGATCCACGACATCCTTACGGAGGGATATCGCCTCACGTACATCGATGCTGACGGGCAGGAGCAGAACCCCACGCTCCGCGTGCTCGGCGCCACGCCCGAGGAGAACGACTGGCTCGCCGTCAACCAGCTCACGGTGCGGCAGCGTGACACGCATCGCCGCTTCGACCTCGTCCTCTACGTCAATGGCATGCCCCTGAGCATCATCGAGCTCAAGCGCCCCACGAACTACGACGGAGTCATCGAGGCACGTGCCCAACTGACCACGTACGTCGACGAGTTTCCGCTCGCTTTCCGGTTCGCCGCGTTCGTCGTGGTCAGCGATGGATTCGACGCACGCTATGGCACCCCCTTCACGCCACTGCACCATTTCTCACCCTGGAACGTCGACGACGACGGTCGGCGCTACACATACCCACGCCAGCAGGGGGGCGTGTGGTTCACCGCCTTCAACGATGTGCTCGACGGCCTCTTCAACCAGGAGCGCATGCTCGAGCTCTTGCGTTCGTTCGTCGCGTTCGACGAGGGCGACGACGCTCTCGCGAAACGCATCGCGAAGCCGCACCAATACATTGCCGTCAACAAAGCCGTTCGCAAGACGCTCGATGCGGTCACGAGTGACGGGCGCGCCGGCGTCGTGTGGCACACGCAGGGGTCGGGCAAGTCGATGGAGATGGAGCTCTACGCGAACCTCGTCTGCCGCCACCCGCAGCTCCACAATCCAACGATCGTCGTCGTCACCGACCGCACGGAACTCGACGGACAGCTGTTCGAGACCTTCCAGCGCAGCACGCTGCTCCCAGAACAGCCGCGCCAAGTCACGTCGCGGGTCGAACTGCGCCAGGAGTTGAGCGACAGAACGACGGGTGGAATCTACTTCACGACGCTCCAGAAGTTCGGGCTGTCCTCGGCAGAGAAGAGCTCCCGTCTCGACCACCCGCTGCTGAGCGACCGCCGCAACGTCATCGTCATCGTCGACGAAGCACACCGCAGCCACTACGACGACGTCGACGGGTACGCACGCTACCTGCGCGACGCGCTGCCGCACGCGACGCTGATCGCGTTCACCGGAACGCCGATCTCGCTCGGCGAGCGCGACACGCGCGCCGTATTCGGTGACGACATCGACGTGTACGACCTTTCCCGCGCCGTCGACGACGGCGCGACGGTTCCCGTGCGATTCGAGCCACGTCTGGTGACGGTAGGGCTCTCATCTGACGTATCGGACGAGGAACTCGACCGCGCTGCGGACGAAGCGACGACCGGGCTCGACGACGTGGAACGAGCGCGCGTGGAGTCGTCGGTCGCCGTGATCAACGCGGTGTACGGCGCACCCGAGCGCATCGCCGCGCTGGCCGAGGACATCATTGTGCACTGGGAAGAACGCCGCGACCGGATGCGCACTTTCATCGGCGGACCAGGCAAAGCTTTGATCGTCGGCGGCACACGGAAGATCTGCGCCGATCTCTACGCCGCAATCGTCGAGAGACGCCCCGACTGGCACGACGACGCTCTCGATGCCGGGCGCATCAAGGTCGTCTACTCGGCTGGCAAGGCATCCGACGATGCCGCGGTGCGGGCGCACGCGCGCCGCGAGTCCGAGAACAAGGCGATCAAGAAGCGCATCAAGGATCCTGCTGACGAACTCGAGCTCGTGATCGTCAAGGACATGATGCTCACGGGTTTCGATGCGCCCGCGCTCCACACCCTCTACCTCGATCGTCCCCTCAAGGGTGCCCTGCTGATGCAGACCCTCGCGCGCGTGAACCGCACCTTCCACGGCAAGCAGGACGGGCTGCTCGTGGCGTTCGCGCCGATCACGGAGAACCTCAAGAACGCCCTCGCCGAATACACGGCCGACGACCAGGAGAACCGCCCCGTCGGACGCGACACGGAGGAGACCGCCGAGGGCGTGCGGGAGGCGGTCGCCCTCGCCAGGCAGCTTCTCGACCCGTCCGGATGGCGAGACATCTATGCGGCGGGCGGGCGCTACGCGGTACGGAACGCGCTCGGTTGCGCAGCGAACTACCTGCGTGACCCGCACACGCCGGGCAACTCCACCGAGGGCGAGTCACTCGCCTCCCGATTCCGACGGATCAGCGGCACCCTCGTGCGTCTCTGGGCTCTCTCGTCGACCAACAGCTCGCTGCGCCCACTGCGCGACGAGGTCGCCTTCTACGAGAACGTGCGCGCGTATCTCGCGAAGCTCGACGCGATGGATCGACAAGAGCGCGGCGAGCCCATCCCCGCAGATGTCGAACGCACACTCGCCGCGCTGATCGACGACAGTACGGCCGCCGACGGCGTAGTCGATATCTACGCCGCGGCCGGGCTCCCGCCGCTGACCCTCGACGAGCTCACCCCACAGGTCGTAAGCCAGGCACAACAGTCCCCGAACCCGCAGCTCGCGATCGACGCCCTGCGCCACCTCCTCGTGACGGAAGCATCGACGGCGACACGTGGCAACCTCACGCGCCAGCGCGCGTTCTCGGACCGCATCTCACAATTGATGAACCGTTATACGAACTCCCAACTGACGTCCGCCGAAGTGATGGCGGCCCTCGGCGACATGGCCGACGAGATCCGCGCCGAGCACGCGCGCGGGTCGGGCTTTGAGCCACCGCTCTCGGGAGACGAACTCGCGTTCTATGACGCGATCGCGGAGAACGAATCCGCGATGCGGCTGCAAGGATCCGACACGCTCGCCGAGATCGCACGCGAACTCGTGAAGATCATGCAGCGCGACGTGCGTACCGACTGGACCGTGCGCGAGAACGTCCGAGCGAAGCTGCGGCAATCGATCAAACGTCTGCTCGTGCGTTTCCGGTACCCGCCCGACAAGCAGCCGGACGCCATCGTCGCCGTGCTCAACCAGATGGAGGAGATCGCGCCGCGCTACGCGGCGTGAGTCGGGCGCTACCCCTCGAACGCGAGCTTTGTGAGCGCGCGGCGGAGCGTCTCGGCCTCGTGCTCGTCGACGCCGGCGGTGATGTCGACGACGGTCTCTCGCGCGGTCTCGTAGAGCTCGCTGCCGGCGGGCGTGGCCGCGACGACCTTCGCGCGGCGGTCGCGCGGATCCGTCTCGCGGGCGAGGAGCCCGCGCTGCTCGAGATCGTCGACGAGCGCGACGACCTGACTCGGATCCAGCCGCAGGAACTCGGCGATCTCGCGTTGCGTCGGAGGCTGGTCATCCAGGGCGAGACCGAGCACCGAGAACGAGCGCACCTTGAGACCGAGGGGCGCGAGCGCCTCGTTGTCCCGCTGGGCCGCCACGACGCTCGCTCGGGTGAGGAGGAAGCTCACGTTGCGCGTGAGCGCGGATCCTCGAACCACATCAGCGTGCGCGGGAGTCATGGATCGACTTTAGCAAACTCATGCATACAACAACCATTGACTTTTTCAAGCATTCGCGATGAGATGGACGAAGACTTGCAGATCGAACGGAAATCGGAGAACGCCATGACGCTTACGGGCACCGTCGCCATCGTCACCGGATCGGGCCAGGGGCTCGGTCTCGCCTACGCCCGCGAACTCGCCGCCCAGGGCGCGAGCGTCGTCATCAACGACGTCAGCCAGGAGACGGCGGACGCCGCCGTGAAGCAGATCACCGACGCCGGCGGCACCGCGAGCGCCGTCGTCGCCCCGGTCGGATCCACGGAGACCGCAAAGGCGCTCGTCGACCACGCGTACGAGACCTACGGCCGCCTCGACTCGCTCGTCACGAACGCGGGCATCCTCCGCGACCGCACGCTGTGGAAGATGACCGACGAGGACTTCGACGCGGTGATCAACGTGCACCTGCGCGGCACGTTCACCTGCGTGCGCGAGGCCGCGACCCGCTGGCGCGAGGCCGGCACGCAGGGACACATCGTGTGCATCGGCTCCCCGACCGGGCAGCGCGGCAACTTCGGCCAGACGAACTACGCCGCCGCCAAGTCCGGCATCGTCGGCATGGTGCGCACCTGGGCGCTCGAGCTGAAGAAGGCCGGTATCACGGTCAACGCCGTGATCCCCGTTGCCGCCACCGCCATGACGAAGACCGTGCCGTTCTTCCAGAAGGCCGTCGAGGCCGACGAGCGCGGCGAGGCCATGCCCGAGTTCTTCCGCAAGGAGCTCGGCTTCGGCACCGCTGACGACGTCGCCGGCACGATCGCGTTCCTCGCCTCCGACGCCGCGAACGGCATCACCGGCCAGGTCGTCGGCGTGGGCGGCGACCGCCTGCAGCTGTGGTCGCACCCCGAGGCCGTCACGACGGTCTACCGCGAGGGCGGCTGGTCGTACGACGACCTCGCCTCCGGCTTCTCCGACGCGGTCGGCGAGCTGCAGTCGGTCGGCGAGAAGTTCCCGCAGCTGCCCGACGAGCTCGCTCCGGAGCCGCGGTCGTGACCAGCGCCCGCTACGAGACGTCGATCGACCTCGCGTCGATCGACGCAATCGACACGCACGTCCACATCGAGGTCGACCACGAGGGCCAGTCCTCGCTGCCCGCCGACCTCGCGGAGGCCGCGAGCAAGTACTTCCGCGCTGACGGGCCGCGCCCGGACGTCGACGGCATCGCCGCGTACTACCGCGAGCGCCGGATGGCCGCGGTCGTCTTCACGGTCGACGCGACGACGCACCTCAAGCAGGCGCCGCTGTCGAACGACGAAATCATCGACGGTGCGATCCGTCACAGCGACGTGCTCATCCCCTTCGGATCCGTTGACCCGAACCGCGATGACGCGCTGGACGAGATCGGCCGACTCATCGACCGCGGTGTGAAGGGGTTCAAGTTCCACCCCACCGTGCAGGGCTTCGATCCGAGCGACGACCGGTTCGCTCCCGTGTACGCCGCGCTGCAGGACGCGGGCGTCATCGCGCTGTTCCACACGGGGCAGACGGGAATCGGCGCCGGCATGCGGGGCGGACGCGGGCTGCGGCTCGCCCTGTCGAACCCGATGCTCCTCGACAACGTGGCAGCGGACTACGGCGACCTGCAGATCATCATGGCCCACCCGTCGGTGCCGTGGCAGGACGAGGCGCTCTCGGTCGCGACGCACAAGCACAACACGTGGATCGACCTGTCGGGCTGGAGCCCGAAGTACTTCCCGCCGTCGCTCGTGCGGTACGCGAACTCGCTCATCAAGGATCGGGTGCTGTTCGGATCCGACTTCCCGCTTCTCACGCCGGACCGTTGGATCCGCGACGCCGAGAAGGCCGAGGCGTTCAAGCCCGAGGTGCTGCCGAACGTCATGAAGCTCAACGCCGCACGTCTGCTGAAGCTCGTATGACCGCCGATCCCGTTCTCGATCGCCTCGGCTTCACCGAGCGTCACCTCTCGAGCCCTGCCCGCGCGGCACTCGACGAGCTGGCGAACGTGCTCGAGGACCGGATCCAGCCGCTGCTCGCCGACGCATGGGAGCGGGCCAGCATGCCCGACGAGGTGCTCGGCGAGCTCGTGCCGCTCGGTCTCATGGAGCCAGCCGGCGTCGACGCGGCTGAGGCCGACTCGAGCCTGTTCAGCGGCTTCCGCAACTACGTGCTCGCGCGCTGCGATACGTCGGTCGCGACGATGTACAACGCCCAGTCCGGGCTCTTCCGGGCGATCGTGAACCACGGCGGCTCGGCCGAGCAGGCCGCTCGATGGGATCCGCTCGTACGCCGCTTCGAGATGCGGGGCGTGTTCGCGCTCACCGAGCCGGACCACGGATCCGACATCGCCGGCGGCCTCGCGACGACCGCGACCCGCGAGGGCGACACGTGGCGCATCGACGGCGAGAAGAAGTGGATCGGCGGTGCCGACGCGGCCGACGTGCTGGCGGTCTTCGCCCGCGACACCGCCGACGGCCGCGTCAAGACGTTCCTCGTCGAGCGCGATGCTCCTGGCGTGACGCTCGAGCCCATCGAGGGCAAGGTGTCGTTGCGCATCATGCAGAACTTCCACATCCGTCTCGACGGTGTGCGCGTGAACGAGGACCACCGTCTCCACGGCATCAACTCGTGGCGCGACGTCGCCGACGTGCTGCGTCGGATGCGCTCGGACGTCGCATGGATCGCCGCCGGCCTGCAGGCCGGCGCCGTCGCGGCGGCGCTGTCCTACGTGCGCGAGCGCGAGCAGTTCGGCCGGCCGATCGGCGGCTTCCAGCTCGTTCAGGAGAAGCTCGCGCGCATGGTCGGCAACGCCACCAGCTGTCTCGCCCTCGCCGTCGAGCTGTCCGTTCAGCAGGACGCGGGCACCTGGAGCGACGAGAACTCCGCCCTCGCCAAGATGGTCACGGCCGAACGGGCGCGGGAGACCGTCGCCCTCGGTCGCGAGCTCCTCGGCGGCAACGGACTGCTCCTCGAGCACGCTGCCGCCCGGTTCTTCGCCGACGCGGAGGCCGTGTACTCGTACGAGGGCACCCACGAGATCAATTCCCTCATCGTCGGCCGGTCGCTCACCGACCAGTCGGCATTCATCTGACACCGCCACGGAAGGACCGCATATGACCACGCAGACCGTCGTCCCATACGCCGAGATCACCTCGCTCGAGGGCCGCGACCTGGGCTTCACCGACTGGTTCGAGATCACGCAGGACCGCGTGAACACGTTTGCCGACGCCGTCGACGACCACCAGTGGATCCACGTCGAGCCCGAGCGCGCGACGGCCGAGAGCCCCTTCGGCGGCCCGATCGCGCACGGCTTCCTGTCGCTGTCGCTCGCGACGAAGTTCTGGAGCGACCTGTGCGACGTCGAGGGCGTGAAGACCAAGGTCAACTACGGCCTCGACAAGGTGCGCTTCGTCTCCCCCGTCGCCGTCGGCGCGAAGGTGCGCATGAACGCCGTCATCGCCGAGGTCACCGAGGTCAAGGGCAACGGCTACCAGCTCGCGGTCGACCACACGTTCGAGGTCGAGGGATCCGAGCGTCCGGCCGTCATCACGCGCAGCCTGTACCGCTTCTACGCGTAATCACTCCCGTGTCGCCAGAGATTGCGATGGCGGAGGCACTCCGCCCGCAATCTCTGGCGACCCTCACGATACGAACGAGGACGTTCACGAATGTTCAACCACGGCATCGGCGCCTGGACCTCGAAGCGGCGCCTGAAGCAGCCCGACAAGCTCGCGCTCGTGTTCGGCGAGCGCACGTTCACCTACCGGCAGTTCGCCGACGCGGTCGACCAGATCGCCGAAGTGCTGCACGTGCGCGACATCTCGCGCGGCGATCGCGTGGCGTACCTCGGTGAGAACAGCCCCGAGTTCCTCTTCACGCTTTTCGCGTGCACGCAGATCGGCGCGGTGTTCGTCCCCGTCAACACGCGGCTCGCGCCGCCCGAGATCACTCACGTGCTCACCGACAGCAGCGCGCGGGCCCTCATCCACGACGAGGAATTCGCCGAGCGCGCAGCACCGGGCATCGAGGCGGCCGGCGTCGCGCACGTGATCCCGACGGCGGGAGAGACCGGCGAGACGCTCCCAAAGCTCATGACCCTCTCGCGCGGCGGACGGGTGGCCGAGACCATGGCGCTCGAGGAGCCCGCCGCGATCATCTACACCTCCGGCACGACGGGCCGCCCCAAGGGCGCCGTCCTCAGCCACGAGAACCTCACCTACGTGTCGTTCAACGCCGTCATCGACTACGGCTTCTCCGACGCCGACACCGGCCTGCTCATCTCACCGCTCTTCCACGTCGCCGCGCTCGGCATGGGTGCGCTGCCGCTCGTGCTCGTCGGCGGCACCATCGTGCTCGAGAAGGGCTTCGACGCGGGTCGTGCGCTCGACCTGATCGGCCGCCACGGGATCACCTCGCTCAGCGGCGTGCCCACGACCTACCAGCTGCTCGCCGACCACGAGAAGTGGTCCGAGACCGATCTGTCGACGCTGCGGCGGCTCACGTGCGGCGGATCCGCCGTGCCCACGCGGATCCTCGACGCCTACGAGGAGCGCGGGCTCGCGTTCTCGCAGGGGTACGGCATGACCGAGACCTCGCCGGGCGCCTCCTACCTTCCGCCGCAGTGGACGCGCGAGAAGCAGGGCAGCGTCGGCCTCCCGCACACGTTCACGAACATCCGGATCACGAACGAGGACGGACAGGTGGTGCCGCGCGGCACCATCGGCGAGATCGAGATCCAGGGCCCGAACGTCTTCGCCGGCTACCACGGGCTGCCGGACAAGACGGCGGAGTCGTTCCGCCCCGGCGGCTGGTTCCGTTCCGGCGACATGGGCTATCTCGATGACGACGGGTTCCTGTTCATCGCCGATCGCCTGAAGGACATGATCATCTCGGGCGGCGAGAACATCTACCCCGCCGAGATCGAGAACCTCATTGCCGACATCGACGGCGTCACGGGCGTCGCGGTCATCGGCGTACCCGACGAGAGGTGGGGCGAAGTGCCGTGGGCGATCGTCTCGCTGCGCGAAGGCGACGCGCTCTCGAGCGAGGAGCTCGTCACACATCTCGACGGCCGGATCGCGCGGTACAAGATCCCGCGCACCACGCGCGTCATCGATGAGTTCCCGCGCACGGCGTCGGGCAAGATCCGCAAGGCGGACCTGCGCGCGCGCTTCACGGGATCCGTGCGCCCCACCCGCGAGGCGGGGACGCAGGAGCCGTGGAAAACGGAGACGATCCGCACGCCGAAGCGCGGCCGCGGCTGAGGCAGAAGCCGCGCCCTCCTCGCGCCGACGGCATGGACCTGGCATTCTTAGAGTGAATGCCGCGGGCGACCGAGGCGTTCACTCCACACAGACAGACAGGATGAGCCATGACGGACAACCCGACGGACCCGCAGCAGGGCGCCGAGGGCGCACCGGGCGCCGTGCCGCCGCAGCAGCCGCAGGGCCAGCAGCAGCCGACCCCTCCGCAGCCCCCTCAGCAGCCGCAGAGCCAGCCGACGCCTCCCCCGGCGCCGCAGCAGCAGCCCCCGCAGGGCTACCCGCAGCAGCCGCCCCAGGGCTACCCGCAGCAGCAGCAGCCACCCCAGGGCTACCCGCAGCAGCCTCCGCACGGCTATCCACAGCAGCCGCAGGGCGGATACCAGCAGCCGGCATACGGGCCTCCCGCGGACAACTCGAACCTGCAGCTCAACCTGTGGCTCAGCGTGTTCTTCGCGTGGCTGCCGGCGCTGATCTTCTTCCTGATCGAGAAGGACAAGGTCGACCCCGCCACGCGCAAGGCCGTAGCGGACAACCTGAACTTCCAGCTCATCCGTACGATCGCGATGGTCGCGGCGCTGCTGATCATCTGGATCCCCATCCTCGGCCAGCTGCTGTACATCGGCGTCGCGATCGCCGGTCTCGTGATCGCCATCATGCACGCCGTGAAGGTTCCGCCGCAGGTTCAGACCGGGCAGTACGCAACCTTCATGGTCACGCCGTCGTGGGTCAAGTAACCGCGCACGACGCAACGACCTGAACGATGCCCCCGGATCCGTCCGGGGGCATCGTCGTGTCTCAGGCGGCTTCGCGCGCCTCGCGGAATCCGCCGAACGCCGCCGCCGCGAGAGCGATGAGGAGGCCGCCGATCATGCCGCACACCGCCGGCAGCGCCGTGTCATCGCCCCACAGGCCACCGATCGGCGTCGCGAGGGCGCCGACAACGTACTGCTGCAGACCGAGGCCGGCGGATCCGGCACCCGCCGCGGTGCGGGTGCGCCCGAGTGCCCGCGCGGTCGAGCTCGACATGCCGCCCGCGATGCCCGCCGCGAACACGCACGTCAGCGGAATCCACAGGGCGAACGTGAGCGTGGCTGTGAGGATCAGGCACAGCAGCACGATTGCGGCGGCCACGGCGGCGAGCTGCGCGATCCGCTGTGCGGGCCCGACGCCGATGCGGGTCGCGAGGCGGCCGCTCGCGAGCGCCCCCATCACGAAGGACGCGGATCCCGCGGCGAAGGCGAGCGCGTATGTCACGGGCGTCTGGCCGAAGAGGTTCTGCACGATGAACGACGACGACCCGATGTAGATGATGAACGCGCCGTAGGTGAACGCGTATGACGTTGCATATCCGACGAAGGGCGCGTCGCGCGCCAGGTGCGCGAGGTTTCCGAGCAGCCGTCCGATCCGGGCGGGATGACGGCGTTCGGGCGGGAGCGACTCGGGGATGGCGAGCGCCGTGACGACCGTCATCGCGGTCGCGATCGTCGCGAGTCCCGCAAGCGCCAGGCGCCATCCTCCCCATTCGGCCAGCAGCGCTCCGATGGGCGTGCCGAGGATCGGTCCGATGCCCATCATCGCGACGACGATGCTGATGCCGCGTGCGGCCTGAGCGCGGTCGGCGAGGTCCGTCACGATCGCTCGCGCGAGCGCCGCGCCCGCGGCTCCGAAGAGGCCCTGCGCGAAGCGCAGTGCGATGACGGCCTCGATGGATCCGACAAGGGCGGAGGCGAATCCGGCGACCGCATACAGCGCCAGCGCGACGAGGAGCGTCCGTCGTCGGCCGAGCGCATCGGAGACTGTGCCGACGACGAGCTGGCCGGCCGCCGCGCCGACAAGGAAGGCGGTGAGGGTGAGCTGCACGACCGCCGCGGTCACACCGAAGTCGGACTGCAGACTCGGGAAGGACGGCAGGTACAGGTCTGTCGCGAGCGATCCCGCCATCCCGACGAACCCCAGGGCCGCGAGGAGCCCTGGGGTCAATGTCGGAGTGTTCGCACGATCAGCGCACATGCGCCTCATCAGGTCGGAAGCCTTCCTTGGCGAGCTGGATCTGCTCGTAGACGTGGTGACGAAGCTCGGTGAACCTCGGCAGCGCGCGTGTCTCGAGCTGGTCGCGCTCGTCGGGCAGGTCGATCTCGATGTCTTCCTGGATCACCGTCGGCGAGGACGAGAGGATCACGACGCGCGAGGCGAGATAGACCGACTCGTCGATGTCGTGCGTGACGAACAGGATCGTCACGCCGAGCCGCTCACGAATCGATCGGACGAGGTCCTCGAGGTCGGCACGCGTCTGCGCGTCGACCGCCGCGAACGGTTCGTCCATCAGGAGGACCTCGGGCTCGTACGCGAGGGCGCGCGCGATCGCGACGCGCTGCTGCATTCCGCCCGAGAGCTGCCACGGATACTGGCGACCCGCGTGGGCGAGCCCCACGCTCTCGAGGGCCGTCGCCACGCGCTCGCGGCGTTCGGCCTTCGGCACGCCCGCGTTCCGCAGCGGGAGCTCGACGTTGTCGGCGACCCTCAGCCACGGGAACAGCGACCGGCCGTACTCCTGGAAGACGACGGCCATCTTCTTCGGCGGGCCGACGACGCGCTTGCCGTCGAGCACGACCTCGCCGCTCGTCGGCTCGAGCAGTCCCGCGATGCACTTCAGCAGCGTCGTCTTACCGGATCCGCTCGGCCCGACGAGGCACGTCAGTTCGTTGCGACCGAGGTCGAACGTCAGGTCGCGTACGGCCTCGATGCCGCCGTCGTCGGTTTCGTAGATCTTCTGCAGCCCGCGCACGGACAGCAGCGTCTGCTCGGGCGGAAGCGTCCGTCCGCGGCCGACGGTCGGGGTTGTGTTCTCAGGAGGCATTTTCCAGGTCCTTCAGTCCGTGATACCAGCGCAGTACGCGGCTCTCAACGAGTTTGAACAGCATCGACACCGCATAGCCGATGAGTCCCAGCATGAGGATGCCGGACCACATCTCGGGCACGGCGAACTGACGCTGGAACTGGGTAATGGAGTATCCGAGTCCGGCGGTGGCATAGAGCATCTCGCTGATCACCATGAGGATGATGCCGACCGGCAGGCTCTGGCGTACACCGGCGATGATCTGCGGCATCGCCGAGGGGATCACTTGGAAGCGCACGCGGTTCCAGCCGCGGATCCCGTAGGAACGGCTGGTCTCCGTCTGCACGGAGTCGGTGGCGCGGACGCCCTCGATGGTGTTGAGCAACACGGGCCAGACCGCGCCGAGCACGATCACCGAGATGCGCATGCCATCGGTACGGCCGAGCACGAGGGCGAGAATCGGGATGAGCACGGGCGGCGGCAGCGCGCGGAAGAACTCGAACACGGGTTCGGTGAACGCGCGCAGTCCGCGGTTGAGCCCGACAGCGATGCCGAGGACGATGCCGAGCACGATCGCGATCGTCGTCCCGGCAGCGAACCGCCAGAGGCTCGGGACGACGTCGCCCACGAAGCGGTCGCCGAACCAGACCGCGCCGAACTCCTGCACGAGCTCGACGGGCTTGGGCACGAACGGGTTGGTCGCGCCGAGCGTGGCGACGTACCAGATCACGATCAGGACGATCGGCAGACCCAGCGCGAAGCCGATCGGAGACAGGATCTTACGCATCAGGCGTCCTCCCTCACCGACTGGTGCCACGACAGCACACGCTTCTCGGTGAACCGCACGGCGAGGTTGATCGCGACGCCAAGCAGCCCGGTGAACAGCACGAGGGCGTACGTCGATTCGTACAGCGCCGCATTGCGCGACTGACCGATCTCGTAGCCGAGACCCTGGGACGTGCCGACGACGAGTTCGATCGTGACCGTGAGGATCAGTGCCACGGCGGCTGCCAGGCGCACTCCCGTCATGAGGTACGGCAGCATCGTCGGGAACACCACGTCGCGGACGCGCTGCCACCAGCTGAAGCCGTAACTGCGGGCAGTCGACATCGCGACGGTGTCGACGTCGGCGACGCCGTAGAGCACCTGGACGAAGATCTGCCAGAACGCGCCGTACACGACGATGAGCAGGCTCTGCTGCAGCGGAACGCTGAGCGCGAGCACCGCGAGCGGAATGAGACCGACCGACGGGATCGGGCGCAGGAACTCGACGGTCGAGCGGGTCAGCCGCGTGAGGAACGAGGACAGCCCGATCACGATGCCGAGGGGGGCCGCGAGCGCGAACGCAACAAGCATGCCGAGCCCCCACGTACCGACCGTGACGCCCACGGCGCTCCAGAAGCCGGTCAGCGTCGCGTTCGTGACGAGGGTCGAGGCGACGCTCGTGGCGGGTGGGAAGTACGTCGGGTTCAGCAGGCTCGTCCGGGAGACGATCTCCCAGATGGCGAGGAACGTCACGATGCCGGCGAGACCGAGCAGCAGGCGGCGGGGGCGGAGCCTCCGTCGCCTGCTGCGTCGCTCTGCGACCGCGACGACCCGCGTGACGGTGTCGGGCGCGGCCATAGGTTAGGGCGCGATCACAACGTCGAGGTCGGGCTCCGACTCGATGAAGCCCCACTTCGCGGCCATCGCGCTGAGGTCGGTGATGACCTGCGGATCGAGATCCGCCGTCAAGCGCTCGAGCCCGATGCCCTCGACGACCTCCGCGGGCATTCCCGTGAACGACTCGATCGTGGCGTTGTAACCCTCGCGGTCCTCGTTCGCCGCATCGAGGGTGGCGGCGAGCGCCTCGCGCCACAGCTCGAGCTTCTCGGGCTCGCCGTCGACGACCGCTCCGGAGGAGAACGTCACCATCGTCGGCACGCCCGGGAGCGCAGCCTGGTTCGGGTAGCCGAGCACCGAGTAGGTGTCCGGGTCGGCGAGCGCCTGCGAGAGGAACGGCTCGGGGATCCAGACGGCGTCGGCGTTGCCGGCCTCCAACTGCGGGAGGGCGTCAGGGAACGGGATCTCGACGTACTCGACGCTGCTGGGGTCGCCGCCATCGAGCTCGACGGCCTCGTTGATCGTCAGGTCGCCCTGGGTCTTGATCGCGTTCGTCGCGACCGTCAGCCCCTCGAGGTCGCTCCACGACTCGATGCCGTCCTCGGTGCGCGTGACGACGGCGTTGATGTCGTCACCCTCCTCGAGCGAGAACGAGTAGCCGGACACGATGCGCATGTCGATGTCCTGCGTCGCGGCGGTGAGCACGGACAGCGGGTTGCCGACGCCGAAGTCGTAGGCGCCTGTGGAGACGGAGGGCAGCATGGCGGCGCCACCCTGCGCGGTCTCGACCGTGAGGTCGATGCCGTGCTCCTCGAAGATCCCCTGGTCGACGCCGTACTGGACGGCCGCGGCCGGGGCGATCGTGAGAAGGCCGACGGTGATGGGGGTGAGTTCCTCTGTGCCGGCGCCGCCCTCGGCGGCACCGCCTTCGGATCCGCCGCTCGGGGATCCAGAACTGCAGGATGCGAGGAGCAGACCGGCGGCGGCGATGACGCCGACGGTGGTGATTCGGGTGCGAGTGATCATGCTCAGCAACTCCTTCGTGACTGAGGGCGCCGGGCGGCGCGGGTGCTGGGTCCGTTTAGTAGACATCACAACTATTGCGAATGTCAACGTAAGTGGCCAGGATGTTACGCAGCGCCGATAACGATTTTGGCGCGCACCTCAATGAGGAGGATCACGTGTCGAAAACTCTCCACGGCGCGGCGGCACTCGGAGCCGCTCTCGCCCTCATCCTGGGAGGCTCGGCGGCGGCCGCCGCTGCTCCCCCCGCCGCACAGGTCGATCCGGCGGCACCCGGCACCCTCACGCAGTGCGATGGGCTGGTCGACTTCTCGTTCGAGAGCACCACCATCGATGCTGCTGAGCTCGTCCCCGCGGGCGAGTTCGAGAACGCGGGGGCCGCGGTCGGCGAGCACTGCCTCGTGACCGGGCGCATGAACGAGCGCCTGAGCGACGTCGACGGGCAGACCTACGCGATCGGTTTCGAGATGCGGCTGCCGACCGACTGGGCGGGACGCTTCCTGTACCAGGCGAATGGCGGCATGGACGGCAACGTCGTGCCTGCGTTCGGAGCGATCACCGGCGGCCAGCTCGAGAACGGACTGCAGATGGGCTTTGCGGTCCTCAGCTCCGACGCGGGCCACGGGCCGGACCAGAATCCGTTGTTCGGCCTCGACCCGCAGGCGCGTCTCGACTACGGCTACCAGGCCGTCGGCACGCTGACCCCGATGGCCAAGGACCTGATCGCGGCCGCCTACGACCGCGGGCCGGACACGTCCTACATTGCGGGCGGATCCAACGGCGGCCGCCACACGATGGTCGCCGCGACTCGATACGCCGACCTCTACGACGGGTTCCTGCCTGTCGCGCCCGGATTCCACCTCCCGCAGGCGGCGGTCGCGCAGATCTGGGGCGCCCAGCAGTGGAACGAGGTGGCCGAGACCGCAGGCGACCTGCGCTCGGCGCTGACCGACGCGCACCGCGAGACCATCGCGACGGCGGTGCTCGACCGCTGCGATGCCGTCGACGGGCTCGCCGACGGCATGGTGCAGGATGCGGACCGCTGCGCAGAGATCTTCGAGGCGCCGCGTGACATCCCGTCGTGCGTCGGCGGCGCGACTGAGAACTGTCTCCCGGAAGAGACGATCGCGGTCCTGGATCGCGTCATGGCAGGCGCGGTCACGTCGGGTGGCGAAGCGATCTACACCTCGTTCCCGTGGGATGCGGGCATCGCGAACGATGGCTGGGCCGGGTGGAAGCTCGACGCCAGCATGATGCTCGATCCGATGGCGGTCGGCTTCGTCTTCTCGCCGCAGCCCGAATCGCCGGAGATCCTCGCCGACCTGCCCGGCTATGCGCTCGGCGCCGACATCGATGAGAAGGCCGCCGGGATCTGGGAGGAGTCCATCGCCGGCGAGAGCGCGATGGAGTTCATGACTCCTCCGGACGAGACGAACCTCGACGTGCTGCGTGACACCGGCAGCAAGATGATCGTCGTTCACGGCGCCGCCGATGGCGTGTTCAGTCCCGACGACACGGCCGCCTGGTACGACCGCGTCTCGGAGGCGTACGCCGACGCGAACGACTTCGTGCGCTACTTCGAGGTGGCCGGAATGGCGCACGTCAGCGGCGGCGCCGCGACGGATCAGTTCGACGGACTCGGCGCGCTCATCGACTGGGTCGAGAACGGCCAGGCCCCCGATACGCTCGTCGCGTCCGCCCGCGGCGCCGGCAACCCCGGCGGCGAGAACGCCGAGGTGCCGGCCGACTGGGCCGCGGACCGCACGCGTCCGCTCTGCCCGTACCCGACCGTCGCAACCTACACCGAGGGTGACCCCGAGGTCGCGTCGAGCTTCACGTGCGCCGCGAGCGCCGAAGGAACGCCCGAGCCGGAGCCCGCCCCCGAGCCTGAGCCCACGCCGGAACCGGAAGAGACCCCAGAACCGGAGCAGACGCCCGAGCCCGAGCAGACCCCGGGCCCGACGCCCGCTCCCGATGAGCCCTCGCCGGAGCCGACGACGCAGCCGGACGAGCCCGACGAGCTGTCGCCGACCGGCGGCGACACCGTGCCGGCCCTGGTCGGCACGGGCCTCGCGCTCCTCGTCGCGGGCGGAATCGTGATCGCGAGCCGACGGATCCGTTCGCACGGCGCCGGCTAGGGCGAACGCCGGGCATCCGTCGCGGCATGACGAAGCGCCCGTCTCGAGAGATCGAGGCGGGCGCTTCGTCGTGCGGGTCAGTCGGCGAAGATGCCGCGCGCGGCCGGCGGCACCGGCGGGTCGAACACGCGCAACGACGTCGCGAGCATCGCGTAGTAGCCGGTGAGCCAGACGAGCTCGGCGAGCCCCTCGCGCCCGACGACGTCGACCGTCTCGGCAAACGCCGCATCGTCGAGCGCGCCGTCCGCGTGCAGGGCGCGCGTCGCGCGGCAGACTGCGGCGAGCGCCGGATCCGCCGGTTCGCCGCCGCCGCGAATCGCCGCGACGTCATCCGGAGCGACGCCGGCCGCGACCGCCGCCTGCTCGTGGGCGAACCACTCGAAGTCGCTGCGCTCCGCCGCGGCCACGGCGAGGATCGCGGCCTCGCGCGCGGCGGCCGACAGCGTCCCGGCGAAACGGATCGCGCCGCCGAGGCGCTGGACCGCCATCCCCGTCCCCGGGGCGAGCAGCATCGTGGCGAACGGTCCGAGCAGCGCGCCGTCGGCGTCGGTGGTCGGCGTGCGCGAGGTTTCGGCGGCACGCGGTCCGTTCACGATCGCGTCGTAGACCTCACGCCGGGCCGCGTCGAGCTCCTCCGGGTGCGGCGAGGTGAAGCGCTCCGCGTCAGACATCGTCCGGGCCGAGGGTCGGCACGCGCGCCGCATCGTCGGCGAGCTCCTCGACGACGGGCGTGCCGTAGACGTGGAACTCGGGCGGCGGCGGAGCTCCCCAGCCGGGCTTCTTGCCCCACTCTTCGGCGGTCCACACGAAGGTCTCCTGGTCGGGCGCGAAGCGCAGATAGCCGCCGTGGGCGACCTCGATGCGATTGCCGCCCGGTTCGATCGTGTAGAGGTAGAAGCCCTGGATCGCGGTGTGCTTCGAGGGGCCAGCCTCGATGCGCACGCGCGCGTCAGCCATGATGTCCGCGGCACGCAGCACTTCCTCGCGGCTCTCGACCGCGTAGGCGAAGTGGTGCAGGCGCGCGCGGCCCACCGTCTTCTCGGCGGTGTAGATGAGCTCGTGGCCCTGGATCGAACTGCTCATCCACGCGCCGGCCTCACGCTGACCGTCCGGCATGAGGATCGTCTCGTACGTGCGAAGTCCGAACCCGTCCTCCCAGAACTCGCGGCATGCCCGTACGTCGCGCGCGAGCAGGTTCACGTGGTCGAGGTGCTTCACGTTCGCGCCGCGCCCCACGTACGCCTGCACGTTCGTCGGGATCACGGGACGCGTCGCCTCCGACGGGACGTACCGCTCCGTCTCCCAGTAGATGCGGAACTCGTGCCCGTCGGGATCCTCGAACGCGTAGGCGGGGCCGATCCCCTCGTCGGGGTCGACCCACCGCCCCTCGATGCCGGCGTCTGTGAGCCAGGCGACCCGCTGGGCGAGCTCCTCCTCGCCGTCCGTACGCCAGCCGACGTAGTCGAGCCCGGCGCGATCCGACGCTGTCACCTTGAGCGTCCACGCCTCGTAGGTGTTGAAGCTGCGCAGGTAGGTGCTGTCGCCGCGGGTCGCGACCACGTCCATGCCGAGCAGGTCGTGGAAGTACCGGATCGTCTCATCTGGGGTCGGGGTGAGGATGCCGTGAATCCCGAGGTGGGACAGCTGGTGGCGTGTCATGTACGCGTCTCCTCGCGTCGGATCGGTCGGCGGGTCATCGATGTTCGACGGGGTTCGAGAGCGTCCCGATCCCCTCGATCGCCACCTCGACCACCCCGCCGAGCCGGGTCAGGTCGACGTTCTGCACGGCTCCGCCCTTCGCCGAACGCTTCAGCGCCGTGCCCATCGCGATCACGTCGCCCGCCTCGAGCGTCATGTACTGCGACGCGAAGGAGACCACCTCGGCCACGCTGAACCGCAGGTTCGCGGTGTTGTCCTCCGTGACGAGCGCCCCGTCGTGGCTGCACGTGATGCGCAGGGCGTGCGGATCCGGGATCTCGTCGCGGGTCGCGACCCACGGCCCGAGCGGACCGAAGGTGTCGGTCCCCTTGTAGCGCGCGGGGTAGCTGACCCAGCTCTCGACGTACCGGATGCCGTCAGCCGCGTCAGGATCCGGGTGGATCGCGCGGTAGTGGAACGTGTCCTCGCCGCGCATCGTCGGCGAGGTGAGATCGTTCATGATCGTGTAGCCGAACACGTGCTCGTACGCATCGGCGACAGGGATCTCGGATCCGGATCGGCCGATCACGACGGCGAGCTCGGGTTCGGGGTGCACCCGCCCCATCTCTTCTCGCAGGCGGATGGGGCGCCCCGATCCCACGAGCGAGGACGATGGCTTCACGAACATCGCCGGGGTGTCGGGCCCGGACAGGATCCGGTCGGGGTTCGCGCTGTTGTTCAGCGCGACGCACAGGATCTTTGGCGGGCGCCGCACGGGCGGCAGCCAGTGCGCTCCCTCAAGCGAGACGCGGCGGCCCCGTTCGAGCGCGACCGCGGCCGCTTCTTCGAGGTCGGGTTCGCCGCCGAGGAAGACGTGGTCGAGCGACGCCACGCCGTCGACGATCGCCGCCTCGTCGTCGGACACCCGCACGACGAGGGCAGCGGCGCCGTCGATCTCGATCATTCCGAGTCTCATGGCATCAGACCGTGATGACCTTCGGCGCCCCGACGGCCTTCAGGCCGTGGGAGCCGAACTCGAGACCGTAGCCGGACGCCTTCGTGCCGCCGAACGGGACGACGGGGTTGAGCGTGCCGTGCTGGTTGATCCAGACGGTTCCGGATTCGATTCGGCCTGCCAGCGCGAACGCCTCGTCAGGGTTGCCCCAGAGCGATGCGCCGAGCCCCTGCTCCGACGAGTTCGCCCGCGCGATCGCGTCGTCGACGTCGCTGTAGCGCAGCACCGGCAGCACCGGGCCGAACTGCTCCTCCGCCACGAGCGGGGCGTCGTCGTCGATGTCCGCCACGATCGTCGCGCGATAGAACCGCGGGCCGAGCTCCGTCGCGGGCTCCCCGCCCGTGACGATGCGCGCGCCGCGCTGCCGCGCGTCGTCGACGAGGCGCGAGACGATGCCGAACTGCTGATCGGTCGTGAGCGGGCCGAGCGCGCTCTCTTCGCTGGTGCCCGCGCCGAGCGGCATGCTCTCCGCGATGCCGGCGAGCGCCGTGACGACGTCGTCGTAGATCGAGTCGTGCACGTAGAGCCGCTTGAGGGCCGCGCACGTCTGGCCCGTATTGATGAACGCTCCCCAGAACAGCCCCTCGGCGATCGCGGCCGGGTCGGCGCCCGGCAGCACGATCCCCGGGTCGTTACCGCCCAGCTCGAGCGTCAGGCGCGCGAGGTTGTCCGCCGAGCTCTCGACGATGCGGCGTCCCGTCGCCGTCGATCCGGTGAACATCACCTTGTCGACCTCGGGGTGAGCCGAGATCGCCGCTCCGACGTCGCGTCCGCCCGCGACCCCGGTCAACACGCCCTCGGGCAGGTGACGGTTCATCAGCTCGATCACGGCGAGCACGCTCAGCGGCGTGTACTCGCTCGGCTTCGCGACGACGGTGTTCCCCATGCGCAACGATGGCGCGATCTGCCAGATCGCGATGAGCGCCGGCCAGTTCCATGGGTTGATGGCGGCCACGACGCCGAGCGGCTCGTAGCGCAGCACCGAACGCGTGCCCTCCGCCTCGAACAGGACCTCGTCTTCGAGCGGGGTGTCGGCCGCCGTGCGGATCCAGACGGCGCAGCCGCCCGCCTCGAAGCGCGCCCCGGCACCGTTAAGCGGCTTGCCCTGCTCGCGCGCGATGATGTCGGCGAGTTCCTCGGCGTGCGCCTCGACCTCGTCGGCGGCGGCGTTCAGGATCCGCGCGCGCTCCTCGTGGCCGAGCGCGGCCCACGCCGGTTGCGCGCGGCGCGCGGCTGCCAGGGCCGCGTCGAGATCCGCCGTCGTGTGCTCTGGCGCGTGCCCGAAGACCTCGTCGGTGGCCGCATCTGCGACCGGACGTCCGGATCCGCTCGGCGCCGTGATGGCATCGAGAAGTGCGTTGGTCGTCATCGTCTCGTCTCCTTCTCTCATCGATTCGCGAACTGTTCGACGCAGGAGAGTGTCGCGTCATCGACCTCGGCGTCGGCGTACTCGTCCAGGCCCGCGAGGTAGTCGTCGAGCACGCCCTGCGCGTTGTCGAGGCCCTGATCGGTCGCGAGGTCGACCCAGGCGTCGAGAAGCGCGTCGCCCGTCTCGTCGCGCCACTGCTCGGTGACGGACTCGTCCCACTGGCCGAGGTTCTCGACCGTGCTCGCCTCGAGCATCTGTGGGCACTGGTCGGCGGCGGTGCCGTTGAACGCCTCCGCGCCGAGACCCGAGCTGAGCTCCGCGGCGGCGTCGTCGACGATCGTCTTCAGGTCGTCGGGCAGGCCGTCGTAGGCGTCAGCGGAGAGCCACATGCCGAACGACGAGTACTCACCGATCCCGGGGTCCGTCCAGTGCGGCAGCAACTCCATGAGCTTGTAGTTGACGGGGAAGTCCATGCCCGCGGCTACGCCGTCGACGACACCGCGTTCGACTCCCTCGTAGGCCTCGTTCGCCGGGAGAGCGACGATGTTCGCCCCCGCGTCCTCGAACAGCTGCTGGCCGAGCGGACCCGAGACGCGCAACGACAGGCCCTCGAGATCCGACGGTTCCGTGACCTCCGTGGGCGATCCGATCAGCGCGCGGCCGACGGGCCAGGTGCTCAGGTGGTGCAGCCCGTTGCTGTCCATCATCGCCTTCGCGTCGGCGTTATCGACGTGCAGGTCGTACAGCGACTGCATGATCGCCTGCCAGTTCTGCCCGATGAAGGGGATGCTGACGACGCTCGTCGACGGGAAGTACTGCGGCGTGTAGTCCGGGATGGTGACGCCGATGTCGGCGCGCCCGTCGCGCACGCAGTCGACGATCTCCTGCGCGTTGCACAGCGAGTACGCCTCGGTGCGTTCGAACGAGATCCGGCCGTCGCTGCGCTCCTCGACAAGGTCGAGGTAGGCGTCCTGCACCGCGGCGTTGGGGGTGCCGTCGATCGCGGAGGTCACGAGCGTGAGCTCGACCTCCGCGCCGGCAGAGCCTCCGCCATCGCCGTCATCGTCCGCGACGACTCCCGAACAGCCGGCGACGAGCAGCATCGCGGCTGCCGATCCCGCGGCGAGCGCGGCCCTGCGAGTAAAACGTGAGCGTGACATCGAGGATCCTCTCCGTTGAGGGTGTGCCGAGGTGGCGGGTCGATCTCTGACAGTCTCGCCTGCCATGGTCGGCGGGGTTAGTACGTGGGCGAACGGGTCTGGTGCGCTGGCGCACACCCGCGTCAGACGGCGACGAGGGAGGGCAGGAACAGCGTCAGGGCGGGGAACAGCAACAGCAGGGTCGTCGTGACTGCCTCGATGCCGAGGAGCGGCATGACGCCGCGGAACACGGTCTCGGGCTTGACCCCCGTCGCCCCGGAGACGACGAACGTCAGGATGCCGACGGGCGGGGTCACCATGCCGATCTCGATGAACTTCACGATCATGATCCCGAGCCAGATGCCGCTGAAGCCGAACTCGGCGGCGATCGGCACGAGGATCGGCACCGTGATGATGAGGATCGACATCGACTCGAGGAACATGCCGAGCGGCACGAGGCAGACCAGCAGGATCGCCATCACCGCGAGCGGCGGCAGCGGCAGCTCGCCGACCCACTCGGTGATCGCCTGGGTCACGCCCGCGGCGACAAAGAACGTCGACAGGATCGCGGATCCGATGACGACGAAGAACACCATCGAGGTCGCCTGGGCGGTATCGAGCAGCGCATCCCGGAAATGTCTGATCGTCGCGCGGAGCCCCTGCCGTCGATTCTCGACCGCGAGGATCACGAGCGCGGCGAGGGCACCGATCGCGGCCGACTCGGTCGACGTGAATAGCCCGGTGTACATGCCACCGATGACGATGAGGAACAGGATCGCCACGTGTGCGACGCCGCGCCACGGCAGCGACCGGACGCGCGGACGCGACGCGGTGACGGTGTCAGAGGCGGCGCGCTGACGGCCGACGATCTTCTTGTCCTGCAACTCGCTGCGCGCCTCGCCGATCGCTCCATCGAGGTCCTCGTGGTCGCGACTGACCTGTCGCTGACCGGCCACCATGATGTAGACGACGTAGCCGAGCGCGGACAACAGGCCGGGCACGATGCCGGCGGCGAGCATCTGCGCGACCGACTCGCTCGCCATGACGGCATACAGCACGAGGAAAGTACTTGGCGGGATCATCACGCCGAGAGTCCCGGCGACCGCGACGATGCCGGTCGCGAGCGCGGGTGGATACCCCTTCTGCCGCATCTGCTCGACCGAGAGCTTCGCCATCGTCGCCGCGGTGCCGATGCTGGACCCGGACACCGCCGAGAAGCCGGCACAGGCCATGACCGTGGCGACGCCGAGTCCGCCCGGAGCCCGCCGGACGAAGTGGTGTGCGACGGCGAAAACGTTCTCGGCGATGTTGGCACGCACGGCGAGCATGCCCATCAGCACGAACATCGGGATGATCGTGAGAGTGAAGGTCGCGGTCGTAGAGAACGGAACGGATCCGAGCGTGCGTGTTGCGTAGTCGGTGCCCTGCAGCAACACGAGTCCGACACCGCCGGCGGCGCCGAGGCTGAACGCGACGGGCATTCGCGTCGCAAGCAGGACGAGCATGAGGAGGATCGTGAGGACGACCACCTGCCAGATCTGCATGGTCACTCCGCTCCGGCGTGCGCGACGCCGCTCTCGGGGTCGTCAGTGGATCCCATCGGGAGGCGCCGGGTCGAGACCCGCACGACATTCACGACGCACGCCAGCGCGAGCGCGGCGAAGCCGATCACGATCACCCAGCGCAGGGGCCACAGTGGCCACATCACCAGTCCCATCCGCGTCTCGCCCCGCTCTGTCGACGACAGCGCGCGCTGCCCCGTCGCGAACACGAGCCAGAGAGTCACGAGCGAACAGAGGATCCACACGGCGATCCCCACGACGCGATTCAGAGTCTCGCCCAGTCGATCCATGACCAGCGTGACGGCCACGTGAGCGCCCGTCACGAGCGCCCACGAGAGGCCGAGGAAGATGGACACGACAAGCGCGGACTCGGCGATCTCGACCATCGACGGCACGCTCCCGCCACCGACCTGCCGCGCGACCACGTCGACAACGATGGCGACCATCAGCACGACGAGCGCGCCGGCGGCGATCACGCCGAACACGCGGCTCAGGGCGGTGACGAAGCGCTCCATCGGCTCAGCTCTTCTCCCAGAATTCGTACGCTCGCGTGTGATCGACGGCGCCGAGGTCGTCGAGCGCCCCCTCGAACGCGGCGGTCACCGCGTCGCAGATGGGCGCGGCGTGGTCGACCGACCGTCCGAGCTTCTGCGCGATGCGCACGTCCTTCGTCAGCAGCGGCAGCGCGAACCCGCTCGCGAACTTCCGGTCGACGACGTGCGGGCCGAGCACGTGGCTGCTCGAGAACGTCTGCCCCGTGGAGTCGTTGAAGATGTCGACCATGACCTGCGGGTCGAGGCCGAATCGCTCGCCCGCGATGAGTGCTTCGGCGGAGGCCGCGAACGCGGCGCCGGCGACGAAGTTGTTGAGGGCCTTCATCGCGTGCCCCGTGCCGAGCCCGCCGGTGCGGTAGATGCTGCGGCTCATCGTCTCGATGACCGGGATGGCGGTCTCTGCCGCTGCATCGTCGTCGGTGCCGAGCATGATGGCGAGCGTCGCTGCCTCGGCCCGCTCTCGGGCGCCCGACACGGGCGCGTCGACCATGCGGATCCCGTGTGCGGCGAGCATCCGTCCGGTCTCGACCGTCTCGGTCGGATCCGACGAGCTCATGTCGACGATCACGGTCCCCTCGCGGAAGGGGATCCGAAGCTCGTCGCCGTCGAGCAGGGCCGCGCGGACGAGCGCGCTCGTCGGGAGCATCAGCACGACGACGTCGCACGGCGCGAGGTCGGCGCTGGCGACCGCGCTCACGGCGCCGATCCGCTCCGCCGTCGCCGCCGTGAGCTCCGCGTCGATGTCGTGGACCCGCAGCGGGAACCCGCCGCGGGCGATGTTCCGCGACATCGGGCCGCCCATCGTGCCGAGCCCGATGAATCCGACGTCCAAGGTGTCGTCCGTCATGTCTCGCCTTCCGTCTCTGACTGCTCGATCAGGCCGTCTGCGCGGTGCGCGCGGCCTCTCCGTCGATGTCGAGGCTCACGCCGCGTTCGGTGAGCACCTCCTGGATCGCCCGAAGTCCGTCGTTGGCTGCGGGGATCCCGCAGTAGAGGATCGCGTGCAGCGCGATCTCGCGAAGCTCAAGCGGGGTGATCCCGTTCTCGAGCGCGCCGTTGACGTGGATCCGCAGCTCGTGCGCTCGGCCGAGCGCGATGAGCATCGCGACGGTGATCTTGCTGCGCTCCGGAACCGTGAGGCCGTCACGCTGCCAGAAGTCGCCGAAGCAGCTGCGCGTGACGAAGTCCTGCATCTTGTCGTTCAGATCGGTCGTGTGGTGCACCTGGTCTTCGGCGCCGGCGACGCCGAACATCTTCCGGCGCTGCTCAAGTCCCACATCGTGTGCGTCGTCGCGGATGACCACGTGTTCCTCCCACCGGATCGCCTTCGATCCGTCGTCGCGTATGACGGGCTGAGTTCCGCCCGCATGGCCGAGTCTGCCCGTCGCCGAGCGGGACCTCTTGTGATCTCGCGCACGGGCCTGCGGCGCCGGTGCAGACTCGTCGGCTACGGCGAGACGTGCAGCCCGCGATATTCGCGCGGCGACACATCGAACCGCCCCTTAAAGATCTTGCTGAAGTGGCTGGCGTCGGCGAATCCCCACCGCTGCGCGATCTGCGAGACCGACTGCCGGGCGAGCGACGGATCGCTCAGATCGCGGCGGCAGTGCTCGAGGCGCCGCGCACGGATATACCCGGAGACGGTGAGGTCCTCGTCCTGGAAGCGGTACTGGAGGTGCCGGACCGACACGAAGTGCTCCCGCGCGATCGACGCGGCCGACAGGTCGGGGTCGCTGAGGTTCTCCTCGATGAAGGTCGTGAAGGTGCGCATCTCGGCCTGACGGGACGCGCCCTCCTCGAGATCGCCGCCCGCGAGCTCCGCGTACACGAGCGTCGTGAGCAGGTCGAGCGAGCTGCGCGTGATCCGGTCGCCGTGCACGCCGTCAAGCAGGTCGAGGTTCTCGGCCATGTGCTGCATGAACGGCGAGATCACCGAGCCGACTCCCTCGTCGCCCGCGAGCCGCACCGCGGTGATTCGGCGGATCAGTGCGCGCGGGATCTCGAAGGCGTCGGTCGGGAACGCCATGACGAGGCAGCGCGTGTCGTCGGTGAAGTCGAGCGTGTAGGGGCGGCCGGTGTCGTAGATGGCGATGTCGCCCGGACGCAGGAACGCGTCGCGGCCGTCCTGGGCGACGTAGCCGGTGCCATCGAGCTGCAGGCTCAGCTTGAAGTGCTGCTGCTCGCGCCGCGAGATGAGATCGGACGTACGCTCCACCGTGTGGGTGTTCGCCGTGATCTCGCCGATGCTCACCCGGTCGACCTCACGGAAGCGGAGCATCCCCTCGAAGGTGTCGGCGGCGGTGCGCGTGCGCACCCGGAGGGGCACGAAGCGGTTGCCCGCGATCGCCCGCCATTCATGGATCGAGTGGGCGGTCCCGGTCTCGATCCGCTGTGCTGTCGTCGCATCGTGCTCAAACATCGATTCGCCCTCGAATCTCGGCGCAGCCCTCGCGCGCCGTCCCCCTCAGTCTCGGTTGCTTCGCCTCATCTGTAAAACATGACCAGGCGACGTATCACCACAGGAGAACTCGGGTGCCATGTCAGCTCGTCGCGACCTCGACCCCACCGGGGAGGGGCCGCGAGCGCGCCCACCCGCTCAGGAAGTCGTGCAGCGCACGGTATCGGGCGGTGCGCGGGGCGCCCGCGGGGCGGGCGAGACCGGTGACGGTTGCCGGCACGCTGTCGGCGATCCGCAGGGGCGTGACGACGTGGCCGTCGTACGTCACGTCCGAGGCCGGGTGCTGAAACAGGATGGAGTAGCCCTCGCCGCGGCCGACGAGGCAGCGCGCGAGCTCGAAGCTCGTCGTCGTGTGTCCGATCACCGGGCGCAGCCCGAGGCCGCCGAAGATCTGCTCGGTATTCTGCCGGGCGGGCGCGACGTCGAGGAGCACGAGAGGATCCGACAGCAGCTCGCCGAGGTGCACGCTGCCCCGGCGCGCGGCCGGGTGCTCGGCCGCGACGATCACGTGCGGCGAATGCTCCTGCACCGTGTCGAAGGCGAGCTGCGCCGACACGTCGACGCTGTAGAGCAGCGCCGCATCGATGCGCCCCTGCAGGAGCATGTCATTCAACTGCGGTGCGCTCGCTTCGACGTAGTCGAGCTCGAGGTCGGGATGACGCCGACCGAACTCCTGCAGGATCGGCGGCAGAATGAACGGCGCGAGCGTCGAGAAGCAGCCGAGCCGGAGGGTGCCGGTGACGCTCGTCGATGCCTGCCAGGCATCGCTCGCGAGCGCCTCGGCACCGGTGAGCAGATGCCGGGCGAGCGAGAGCACGCGGGATCCGGCTGGCGTCAGCGTCACCCCGTGCCCCTTGCGGCGCACGAGCAGTTGGAGCGAAAGGTGGCGTTCGAGTTCATCGATCGCCAGCGCGAGGGCGGACGCGCTCACGTGGCACCGCTCGGCCGCGCGCGAGAGCGTGCCCTCGCTCGCGATCGCGCTGAAGTACTCGAGCTGTCGGAATGTGAAGGGAATGTCCATCAACCAAGTTCTCCTGTGGTGTTACGTAGCTAACTCATGTTTTACATACGAACCCGGATCCGTCAACACTGGGGTGGGCGAGGCGAGCGTGCCCCGCCGAGATTCGAGGAGGAATCATGGCTCAGAACCTGGAAGAGGCGATCGCCGAAGCTGGCAGCCCCGTCAAGCTGCTGTGGGAGTCGCAGACTCCGCCGGCCGTCGTGCCGCGCGTGGTGCAGGAGTTCTCGAACTGGCGCGACGAACAGCTCGCGTGGCGTCGCACCGCGGTGCTTTACGACCAGTCGCACCACATGGCGGACCTCAACATCAAGGGCCCCGACGCGCTCAAGCTCATCCGCGACCTTGCGATCAACAGCGTGGAGAACTTCCCCGTCGACATGGCGAAGCAGTTCGTCGCCGTCAACCACGACGGTTACGTGATCGGCGACAACATCCTCTTCCACCTCGAAGAGGACGAGTACCAGGCCGTCGGCATCCCGCCGTCGATCAACTGGATGCACTACCACGCGGTCACGGGCGGATACGACGTGCGCATCTGGCGCGACGACAACTCGCTCGTCCGCCAGGGCGACCCGGTCTGCTACCGCTACCAGGTGCAGGGCCCCGGCGCGATGGACGTCATCCGCGAGGCCACCGGCGAGGAGCCGCCGAAGCTGAAGTTCTTCCACATGACGCGCTTCACGATCGGCGGCAAGGAAGTCCGCGCACTGCGTCACGGCATGGCCGGCGAGCCCGGCTTCGAGATGTGGGGCCCGTGGGAGGACCAGGCCGCCGTTCACGCGGCGCTCCTTGAGGCCGGCGCGAAGCACGACATGATCCAGGTCGGCGGCCGCGCGTACCACACCAACGCGCTCGAGTCGGGTTGGCTCCCGCGGCCGCTTCCCGCGATCTACACGGATGAACGTCTCGCGCCCTACCGCAAGTGGCTGGGGGAGAACGCGTACGAGACGATCTCCCCGCTCGGTGGCAGCTTCCACTCCGACAACATCGAGGACTACTACGTCACGCCGTTCGAGCTCGACTACGGTCGCATCGTCTCGTTCGACCACGACTTCATCGGGCGCGAAGCGCTCGAGAAGGCCGTCGACGAGGGCCGCACGGACACGCGTCGCAAGGTCACGCTCGTGTGGAACGGTGACGACGTCGCCGACGCCGTCGGTTCGATGTACCGCCCGGGTCCCGGTGCGAAGTACTTCAACCTGCCGATGTCGCTCTACGACACCTTCCACGCGGATCGCGTCGAATCAGGCGGACGCGTCGTCGGCCAGTCGACGTGGACCGGCTACTCCGCGAACGAGCGGGCGATCCTGTCGCTCGCGGTCGTCGAGCCGGAGCTCGCTGAGCCGGGCACCGAGGTGACGGTCATCTGGGGCGAGGACACGCCGTCCTCCAAGCTGCAGGTCGAGGACCACGTGCAGGTGAAGATCCGCGCCACGGTGCAGCCCGCGCCCCTCACCACGAAGGCGCGCACGAGCTACCGCGCGGACTAATCCGCCCCTCAGATCGCGCCCGTCTCGCCACTGTCGAGGCGGGCGCGATTTTCCCTCTTCCCTTTACCTATGCATATAGGTACTCTGTAACTCGACGCGCGACGACGCGCACCGATTCGAAAGGATCACCCGTGAACGCCGGTATCAACCTCATCGACGACTACTCCCTCGAGATGACGGGCAAGGATGTGCCCGGACTGCTCGAGGCCCAGCACGCCCTCCCCGCAGGAACGCGGATCAACGTGACCTTCCTCGGCAACGAGGATCTCGAGATGCGCATCGCCGCGGCCAAGGCCGTGAAGCAGGCCGGATTCACTCCGGTCGCGCACATCTCGGCGCGCCGCATCGCGTCCCCCGGACAGCTCGAGGAGTTCCTCTCCGCGCTGCGCGAGGTCGACGCCATCGAGAACATCTTCTGCGTCGGCGGCGACCCCGAGACCCCGATGGGTCCGTACGCGAGCGCGCTCGACGTGATCCAGTCGGGACGGCTTCCGGAGTTCGGCGTCAAGGAGGTCTCGATCGCGGGATACCCCGAGGGCCACCCGGACATCTCGGACGCCGACCTCTGGGACCACCTCGAGCGAAAGTCGACCGCGCTCAAGGAGCAGGACCTCGACCGCGTCGTGCTGACGCAGTTCGGCTTCGACACGGATCCCGTCATCTCGTGGATCCGCGAGGTGCGTCAGCGCGGCATCGACGCGCCGCTGCGCATCGGTGTTCCCGGCCCGGCTGGCATCAAGCGACTGCTCGCGTTCGCCCGCCGATTCGGCGTCGGCGCGAACGCGATGATCGTCAAGAAGTACGGTTTCTCGCTGACCAACCTCATGGGCACCGCCGGACCGGACCGCTTCGTGAACGAGCTCGGCGCCCTCGTCGAGGACGACCCCGCAGCCGGGGACGTCGGCATCCACCTCTACACGTTCGGTGGCCTGCTGGCGACGGCCGAGTGGGCGCAGAAGTTCCGAAAGGATGCGTCATGACCGCACCGATCCCGCACCTTGTCGATCACGCCAGCCTGATCGTCCACGGTCCGGACCAGGCCGGCATCGTGAACGAGATCGCCTCGCTCGTGGCGCGTCGCGGCGGGAACATCATCGCGCTCGATCAGCACTCGACCGGCCCGTCGGGCGGCGACTTCTTCCAGCGCATCGTGTTCCACCGGCCCGACCTCGTCGCGGCACTCCCGGACATCCGCGCCGACCTCGACGAGACCGTCAAGCCGATGGGCCTCGAATGGCGGCTGCGTGACCTCTCCCTCCCGCTGCGGATGGCCGTGCTCGCATCGAAGAGCGACCACTGCCTGCTCGACCTGCTGTGGCGTCACCGTCGCGGCGAGCTGCCGGTCACGATTCCGATGACGATCTCGAACCACACCGATGTGGCCGATGACGTGCGCACCTTCGGCGTGCCGTTCTTCCACGTGCCGTCGCAGTCGGGGTCCGACAAGTCGCAATCCGAGGCCGAGATCCTCGGGCTGCTCAAGGGCAACGTCGACTTCGTCGTGCTGGCGCGCTACATGCAGGTCATCTCGAACGACTTCCTCGAGAAGATCGGCGTGCCGGTCATCAACATCCACCACTCCTTCCTGCCGGCGTTCATCGGCGCCGGGCCGTACCGCAAGGCGAAGGAACGGGGCGTGAAGCTCATCGGCGCCACCGCGCACTACGTCACCGAGGAGCTCGATGAGGGCCCCATCATCGAGCAGGATGTCGTGCGCGTCACGCACGCCGAGACCGCGGCGGACCTTCAGGCCCGCGGCGCCGACGTTGAGCGGGCCGTGCTGTCTCGCGCCGTGCTTTGGCACGCGCAGGACCGCATCATCCGGCACGGCAATCACACCATCGTCTTCAACACCTAAACCCTCCACCACGTACAGAGAAAGGTTCACCGTGGCACCTCAGAATCTCCAGCAGGCGCTTGACCAGGCAGGCAATGCCGTCGACATGCTGCGTAATTCGCAGATCGGCTCGTATATCTACCCGGTCGTTCCCGCCGACTTCCAGAACTGGATCAAGGAACAGCGCGCGTGGCGCGAGACGGCCGTCCTCTACGACCAGTCGCACCACATGGACAACGTGTTCCTCAAGGGATCCGACGCCATCAAGCTCATCAGCGACACCGCGATCAACTCGGTCGCGAACTTCGCGGTGAACAAGGCCAAGCAGTACGTGCCGACGACGGCCTCGGGCCACGTCATCGGCGACGGCATCCTCTTCCGTGAGGCCGAGGAAGAGTACGTCTACGTCGGACGTTCACCCGCGTCGAACTGGCTCATGTACCACGGTGAGACCGGCGGATACTCGAACCTGGACGTCGAGGTCGACCGCCGCTCGCCGTCGCGGCCCTACGGCCACGCCGTGTCGCGCCAGTACTACCGCTTCCAGATCCAGGGCCCGCGCGCCTGGGACGTCATCGAGAAGGTCAACGGCGGCCCGCTCGAGCAGCTGCGGTTCTTCAACATGTCGACCATGACGATCGCCGGCAAGAACGTGCGCACGCTGCGTCACGGCATGGCCGGCGCTCCCGGTCTCGAGATCTGGGGCCCGTACGAGGACCACGACCTGATCCGCGACACGATCGTGGAGGCGGGCGCCGAGTTCGGTCTCGTGCCGGTGGGTTCGCGTGCGTACCCGTCGAACACGCTCGAGTCGGGCTGGATCCCCTCCCCGCTCCCCGCGATCTACTCGGGTGCCGAGGAGGCCGCGTACCGCAGCTGGCTGCCGGCCGACGGTTACGAGGCGACGGGCACGCTCGCCGGATCCTTCGTGTCGGACGACATCTCCGACTACTACCTCACGCCGTGGGAGCTCGGATACGGATCCTTCGTGAAGTTCGACCACGACTTCATCGGACGCGACGCGCTCGAGAAGATCGACCCGGCAACGCAGCGTCGCAAGGTCACGCTCGAGTGGAACGCCGAGGACCTCACGAAGATCTTCGGTTCGCTGTTCGACGTCGACGGCCCGAACTACAAGTTCTTCGACCTGCCTCTCGCGAACTACGGCTCGGCGAACTACGACTCGGTCGTTGACGCTGACGGCAACAACGTCGGCTTCTCGATGTTCACCGGCTACAGCTCGAACGAGCGTCGCGGCCTGTCGCTCGCGACCGTGAACCCGGATGTCCCCGAGGGCGCCGAGGTCAAGGTCGTCTGGGGCGAGCCCGGCGGCGGAACGTCGAAGGCGTCGGTTGAGAAGCACGACCAGATCGAGGTCCGCGCTGTCGTCAGCCCGGTGCCGTTCTCGTCGGTCGCGCGCGAGACCTACCAGGGTGGATGGCGTACCGGATACACGGACTGATTTCTCCCGACGGGGCCCGAGCGCAAGCTCGGGCCCCGTCTCTTACGAAGGTCATCGCATGAGTCTCCGATACGCCCTCCTCGCGCTCCTCCGCGTCGGCGCGACCTCGGGGTACGACCTGCAGAAGCAGTTCGACACGTCCGTCGGTTACCTCTGGCACGCGCCGGACAGCCAGATCTACCCCGAGCTGCGCAAGATGGAAGCCGCCGGTCTCATCGAAGGCGAGTCGCAGGTGCGCGGCACCCGTGCGACGCGGCGCGTCTATCACGTCACCCCCGCTGGCGAGAACGACTACCGAGGCTGGCTCAATGGTCCCCTGACCTACGCGCGCGTGCGCGAGCCGGCCTCACTCAAGGCCGCCTATCTCGAGGCCGCAGAGCCGGCGGCCGCGCGCACGTTCCTCTCCGAGCACATCGCCCATTGGCAGGGAGAGCTCGCGCAGTGGGACGCCGAACTCGAACGGATCGACGCGCGGTCCAACCCCGCGCTGATGAAGCGCCTCGGCGCGACCGAGCCGGACGACCAGGATCGTGTCGTTGCCTTCAAGCGGCTCGGCTACGAGAACCTCGTCGACCGCGCCCGTGCCGAGATCGCCTGGGCTGAGCGCGGTCTGCGCCTGCTCGACGATCTCGACTACCCCGCCTGACCCCGAGTACCCGCGCCGACCGTTCGTGTGACGCAAACGACCCTTCCCGGCCGAACGAAGGGTCGTTTGCGTCACACGAACGAGTGGCCGGCGGCGGCTCACCTATTGAAGCGCTCGAGGCGGTAATTGATGAAGCGCGCCTCGCCCATGTCGAGCCTCTCGGCGGCCGCGTTCAGGTGATGCGGAACTGTGGATCCGCCCCAGCGGCCCGTGTCGAGCCGATCGAGGAGCACGTTCGCGGCGGTGACCACCTCGGCGTCGCTGAACGCGCAGTGTCCCGCCGAGCCGACGTATACCTGGCGCAGCAAGGGCGCGTTCCCCGCGCGTCGCACGCGCTGCTCGTAGGCCGACTGCTGTGCGACGGTCGAGATCTGGTCGCCGACGTTGTTCAGCGTCAGCGTCGGCACGGAGATCTCGCCCGTGAACTCGTAGCTCGCGGCGAAGCGCTCCACGGCCTCCGGATCAGCCTCGATCCGATCCGCGCCGTTGACGGTCGCGAGGTCCTTCTCGAGCGACAGCCCCGCGTCGCGGTAGAGCGCCTTCACCACGCGACGCGCGTCGGCCGAAACCATCCGCAGCTGCCTCTTGTAGTCGATGCCGACGTTCCACGACGGCAGGCCGCCGAACTGCTGCGTGCTCGCGTACCGGCTGCTCATGGCCTGGCCGATGTACGGCAGCGGATCACCCGAGAGGGATCCGTACCACCCGGCCTGGTACTCGTGCGGATCACGCGGATCCGGGTCCGCGACGCTCTGCGACCATGCGGGCAGCTGCCCGATCGCCGACGCGAGGGCGATGCGTGCGCGTCCCTCCGGCGTCTGCTGCGCCTCGGCGAGCGCGTCCTGCCAGAGGGAACGGGCGGCCTCGATGTCCTCCGGGATGTCGACGACGGGCAGGCTCGGATCGATGAGCTGCGCCAGCGTGAAGACGGTGTCGAGCTTCTGGTTCCACTGCGAGACCGTGCCGGAGAGTCCGCCGCACGCGGCGACCACGCCGTCGATGCGGTCGGGGTGCAGCTCGCCCGTCGTCGCGGCGATCATGCCGCCCATCGACGACCCCATCGCGATGGTCCGCGACGGCTCGCCGACCGCGGCGGCGAATGCGTCGAGCGCTTCGAGCTGGTTGTCGACGGCGCCCGCGAGATCCCAGCCCGTCACGTCGCGCGTCGTGCCGCCATAGGCAGCGCCGTCGTCGATGAGCGCCTGCTGGGCACCGGAGGGGCCGCCTGAGGCGAAGTCGAGCTCGACGAAGACCGTGCCGTTCCAGTCGCCCGGGACGACGAATCGATACGGCGCCGAGTCGGCGAGGCGCCCCTCGATCGTCTGATCCGGCTCATCAGCCGCTGCCGGCGCCACCGTCGTCACGGCCAGCGTCCCGACCGCTACCGCCGCAGCGGCGTGCGTCCATCGGCGCGTCACAGGCTTCATCGCTCTCCCTCGTCCCACACCATCGTCGTCAAGGTCCCGCGAATCGCGGGTCGGTACGAGGATGACACCACCTCCCCCTAATATCAACCCGGTTGATATCATTTTCGACGCCAGGCGGCACCGCCGAACCTGCTCTTGACGCTCGCCTGAGCCGTCCACATGCACCCGATGCAGCACGCGCATTACTTGACAAATTTCCGTCCGGTCGGCACGATGAATGTAATGCCAAAGGTGGCACGACCCGGAGGTGCGCATGGACGACGACTTCGACCTGACGGCGGACGACGGCCCGGTCGCAGCCCACGCAATGTACGCCCGACTGCGCGAGGAGTGCCCCGTCGCGTACACCTCGGCATACGGCGGCTTCTACGCGCTCACGCGCTACGACGACGTGAAGGCCGCGGCCATGAACCCGCAGACCTTCATCTCGTCCGTCCGCGCGGTGGTTCCGAGTGACCCGCGCGGCCTGCGCCGCCCCCCGCTCAACTTCGACGCTCCCGCGCACACGCCGTTCCGCCGCGCCCTCGAGCGCACGTTGCAGCGGACGCGTCTCGAGCGCCTCGAGCCCGCCCTGCGGAAGCACGCGCGCCGCGCGCTTCGCCCGCTCCTCGAAGCCGGCGAGGGCGACATCGCCACGGGGTTCGGCGTCGAGTTCCCCGCCTGGGTGACGACGGAATGGCTGAACCTCGAGCCGCACATCGCGCCCCACCTCGCCGAGACGTCGTTCGCGTGGATCACCGCGTGGCGCGAGCAAGACAGTGAGACCACGACCGTGATGAGCGAGAAGATGTACGACATCGCTCGCGACCTCGTGCGTCGCCGCCGCGAGCACGCGCTCCCCGTTGACGAGGATCCCGCCAGCTCACTGCTCGCCGAGCGCGTCGACGGTGAGCCGCTCTCGGAGGAGCACCTCGTCGGCTGCCTTCGCCAGAGCCTCGTCGTCGGCATGGTCGCCCCGCCGATCCTGCTCGGATCCACGCTGCGCCACCTCTCGAACGACACGGCCCTGCAGGACCGGCTGCGCGCCGAGCCGGAGCTCATCCCCGGCGCGGTCGAGGAGTTCCTTCGCCTCTACGCGCCGTACCGCGGGTTCGCGCGTACCGCGTCAAGGCCCACCGAAGTGCGCGGCCGCACGATCCCCGTCGAGGTTCCCGTGACGCTCCCGTACGCGGCGGCCAATCGGGATCCGCGCGTCTTCGAGAACCCCGACACGTTCATCCTCGGCCGCGAGAACGTCGCACAGCACCTCGGCTTCGGGCGCGGCCCGCACCGCTGCGTGGGCTCGCCGCTCGCTCGCATGGCGATCCGGATCGCCCTCGAAGAGCTGCTGGCCGGAACCGACAGCTTCGCGACGCACGGCCCGTACACCTACGCACGGATGCCGGAGGTCGGCCTCACGTCGGTTCCGGTCACCGTGCGCGAGAACCGCACGGCGATGGAAGAAGGAAGCCTCGTATGACGAACACCGACCTCACCTGGAGCGACGCGCGCCGCGCCGATCACGACTTCGATCCCGTGCGTGACGGCGAGACCTTCACGAGCGCGCACGAGGAGTTCCGCGCGCTCCGAGAACGCCACGGGGGCCTCGTGCGCAGTCAGGAGTACGACGGGTTCTGGGCGGCGGTCGGCTACGACGAAGTGCTGAGCGTGATGACCGACATCGAGCGATTCACCACGCGCAAGCAGAACGCCATCCCGAAGTTCGCGTTCACGGGCGTGCGCCCGCCGCTCCACCTTGATCCCCCAGAGCACACGGCGTACCGCCGTGTCATCAACCGCTTCTTCACGCCGCCGCGCATGCGAGCCCTCGAGCCCGCCGTGCGCGCCGCGTCGACGGCGCTGCTCGACGAGCTCGTAGCCGAGCGCTGGGTGGACGTGTGCAAGCAGTACGCGCACCGGTTCCCCGCCTACGTCTTCGCCGAGTTCTTCAATCTCGACGTCGAGACGAGCGAGCTCATCAAGAGCGTCAGCGGCACCTACGTCGACGCGATCCAGGTGCTCGACCACGAGACCGTGAAGTCGCTCAGCGGACGCCTGTACGAGATCGCCCAGGGGATCATCGACAGCCGCGCCTCGGGCGACTACGACCCGGAGGAAGACCTCACGGCGGGGCTGCTCGCCGCCGAGCACGACGGAGAGCCGCTGCCGGCCGACATGATCCTCGGCTGCGTGCGCCAGCTGATCGTGACCGGCATGGTCGCGCCGAGCGTCTTCACGGGCAACATGTTCGTCCACCTCGCGCGCGACCCCGAGCTGCAGGCGCAGCTGCGCGCGGATCCGTCGCTCATCCCCGACGCGGTCGAGGAGATGCTGCGTCTCTACTCGCCGTACCGGGGGATGGCCCGGACCGCGCGCGAGGACACCGAGCTCGGCGGCGTCGCCCTGAAGAAGGACGACCCGATCGCGCTCGTCTACACGTCGGCGAACCGCGACGAGAGCGTTTTCGAAGACGGCGAGAGCTTCGTTCTGAACCGCCCGAACATCACGAAGCACATCGCGTTCGGGCGCGGCACGCACAGCTGCCCGGGTGCCCCGCTCGCCCGCATGATGATGCGGATCACGCTGGAGGAAGCGCTGGCGCGGACGTCGTCGTGGAACCTCACCAGCGAGCCGGAGATGGCGATCTGGGCCGAGTGGGGCACCCGCTCCGTCCCCCTCGACTTCGTGCGCGCCTGAGCGCGCCGGCGTCGCCGGCCGATGATCCGATCGGCCGGCGACGTGCAGTGCTTACAGACCGAACAGCTCGTTGATCTTCGCCGCGACGTCGTCGCCAACCGGTCCCGGACGGTGCCACCCGGACACGCGCTCCGTGTCATAGAGGGAGATCGCTCCTGACTGCTCCGACAGGTAGTCGTTGCCCTCCTGGCCGAGGATGTAGTGGGCGAAGAGCTTCGCGGCATTCGGGTGAGGCGAGTCAGCCGAGAGCCCTAACGCGATCTCGGGGCCGGTCGTCGGGAGAAGCGCGACGGACTCGACCGGCGCGCCTTCCGCCTTGAGGTTCTCGACGATCGCGCGAACGCCGGGATGAGCCAGCACGCCTTCGCCAGCCGCGACACCCTGTGTCGTGTTGACCGCGCTGTTCATCCAGGTCGGCTCGTTGGCCGCGATGTCCTCGAGGAGCCCCTCGCCGTACTCGTCGATCATGAGCGACCAGAACGTGAGGTTGGCGGGAGACGAGGCGGGTTCGGTCATCAGGACCTTGCCCTGATAGTTCGGGTCGGCATAGGCCTCCCAACTCGTCGGCTCCTCTGCGACCTCGTCGGTGTTGTACACCATCTCGGTCGGCACCAGGCTGGCGATCGGGGTGCCGTCATCCTGTACGAAATCCTCGGGAAACTCATCCATGACGCCGGGGATGTCGGCCTCCGTAATGGGCGTGAGCCACCCTTCCGCGTATGCCTCCTCAAAGAACGGCGAGTAGGTGAGCAGGATCGCGTCGGCCTCCGTGGAACCGGCCGATGCCTCGGCGGCGTACCGCTGTGAGAGGTCGGCCGAGACGAGGCGGAGAATCGTGACGTCGATGCCGTACTTCGCGGTGAACTCGTCCGCGACTGCCCTCTGGACTGCTTCCTCGGGGATGCCGTAGACCGTCAGGCTGCCCTCCTCACGGGCGCTGTCGATCAATGTCTGGAGTTCGGGATCGTCGACCTCGGTGGCGGTGCCCTCTCCCGCACCTCCTCCGGAGGCGCACCCGGTCGCGGCGATCAGTCCCACGGCGACGACGATCGTTGATGCAAGGCGAAACTTCATCGTTCTTCCTTCCTCAGTGCCTTCGCCCCACGGTGAATTCCATGAGGTCGGTACCCTTCACGATGTCGCCCGTGAAGGAACGTGCGAGCGCCGCTTTCCAATCGATGCGATCGAAGGTGGCGGCAGGAACGATATGGCTCAGGGTGAGCCGTGCCACTCTCGCACGCTGTGCGATCTCGCCGAGGTCGTGCACGCTTGTGTGCGATTCGACGAGGTGCCGATGCAGGTCCTGCCACGACGAGTTCGTGGCATCCGCATCGAACGGGCGCAGAAGTTCGGGCGCAATGACCTCGTGCACGAGGTCGTCCGCGCCGGCGGCGAGCGCAACGAGCTCCTCCGACGGCCCCGTGTCGCCGGAGAACACGACGGAGACGCCATCGGCGTCGAACCGATACGCGAGCGCCGGCTCGACGGGCGCATGCCGCACGCGGGCCGCGCTCATGCGCACCGAGCCGAGCTGGCGCGTGTCGCCGCCGTCAATCGTCGACACGACGACCAGGTCGCGAAGATCAGGGCGCCCCTCGTCGGCCACGCGGATGTCGATGTCGTACACGTTGGCCTCGAGGTGAGCCGCGACGATCCGCTCGATCGGCTCCGGTCCGTGCACGTGCAACGGACGACGGAGGCCGTGCGCCCACGCCGCCATCAGAACGGTGCCGAGGGCGGTGTTGTGATCCGAATGATGGTGCGTGATGACGATATCGGTGACGCTGTTCGGCTCAATCCCCGCCCGCAGTAACTGCTGCGGGACGCCCTGACCACAGTCGACGAGCACCACGCGGTCGCCGGAGAGCAGCACGTGCCCCGGGCCGCAGTCTGTCGCCGAGACGCGCGGGCCGCCCTTCGTCCCCAGGAGGATGACGCGCATTAGCCCACCTTCGTCTCGACGCCGAACCGCGACGCACGTCGCGAGTACGCGAGCACGGCCGCCAGCACGACACCCGTGATCACCACGAGCACCGTCGACAGAGCGGCCAGCAACGCGTATGAGCCGCCGTTGAACACCTCGAGAATGCGGAACCCGACGACCGAGTTGCCTGTTCCCGCGAGGATCGCCGACGCGGTCAGGTCGCCGACCATGCGAATGAAGAGCATCGCCCACCCCGCCACGAGACCGGGGATCATCAGCGGCAACTGCACCCGGATGAAGGTGCGCGACGGAGACGCGCCGGACACGGCCGAAGCCTCGGGGAGTTCCTTGCCGACGCCCGCGACCGCGGCATCGGCGGCGATCGATGCCTGCGGCAGATAGAGCGCAAGATATCCGATGAGAAGGATGAGCAGAGTGCCGGACAGCCCGAACGGCGGCCCCGCGAGCAGGAGAAGAATGCCGACCGCGATGACCATGTTCGAGATCGCCGCCGGCATCTTGATCGCGAGGTCGATTCCGCGCGCCAGCGCGGAACGCGTGCGGTGTACGTACAGCGCGACCATCGCGGCGGCGACGACGCCGATGAGACCGCCGACGACGCCGAGTCCGAGGCTGTTGCCGAGCGCCTCGCGCGTGAGTCTGTCGTCGATGACGGCCGTCCTCAGTGCGTCGAGACTCAGCCCGGCCCAGTCGATGTTCGGCGTCCAGTAGCCGTTCAACGCGACGATCACGAGCGCAAAGATCGGCAGCAGCGTCGACACCGCGATATAGCCGAGCACGATGAGGCGAACCGGCCATTTCCACGATCCGAGTCGAATGATCTGCGAACGCGCACCCTTGCCGGTGATCGTCGCGTTCTTTCCGCTGCGAAGGATCCGAACCTGCAGCAGGTAGGCGATGCCGACGAAGATCACGACGAACCCGCTCAACCCCACGGCGACGTCGGTCTCCGGCGGATAGGTGAAGGTCAGCAGCTCGACGATTCGGGGCGCAATCAGGTCGATGCCGGCGGGCGTGCCGATCAGCGAAGGAATGGAGAACATTCCGAATCCGAACCACACGCACAGCAGGGCCCCCGCGCCGATGCCAGGCAGGATCGACGGAACCGTGACGCGCCAGACGGTGCGCCATCCCGAGGCGCCGCTCAGCCGGGAGGCCTCTTCGAGACTCGAATCGAAGTTGCGCAGGCTCGCCGCGGCGTTCATGTAGATGAACGGCACCGCATACACCGCGAAGACCCAGATGAGGCCGTACCAGCTGTTGATGTCGAACGGACCCGACTCGAGCTCGATCCCGACGAGTCCGAGAACGTTCCGAATCGCGACATTCGCGAGGCCCGCGTTGGGCGACAGGAGCATGGTCCATCCCACCGCGCCGGCCACCGGCGGCAGCAGGAAGGGAAGGAGCGGGAGCGCGTCGGAGAGCACGCCCATGCGCGCGTCTGTCCGTTCGCTCACCCACGCGAGAAGCACGCCGATGACGAGCGCGGCGATCGTGCTCAGGACGACGACGATCACGGTGTTGCCGATCAACTGCGGGAGATCGGGGACCGCGAACGTCCGCACGAACACGTCGAAGGAGAGGGCGCCGTCCACCCAGAACAGGCCGACGAGCACGCGGCCGAGCGGAACGATCACCAGCGCGATGAGCACGGCCGCGACCAACAGCGTGACCGCATCGAACACGCTGATCCGTCGACGAGGCCGGCGGGGCGTCAGTCGAAGGGTGGCGATCGAACTGGTCACGCGACATCCTCCTGCTGCACGCCGGTCGAGTCGGTCGCCGGCAGCACCTGCACGTCCTCCGGGTCCACGCCGACGACGGCCTCCTCGCCCGGCCGCGCGCGTTCGCTGCGCGCGCTCCAGATCCGGATCGGCTGCTCGCCGCTCGTCAGACTGAACTCGGTGTGCGAGCCGACGAACATCGCGGCGTCGACGGTGCACGACCAGCGGTTCGCGCGATCATGCGCGGCGTCGCCGAGATGACCGCGCTCCGGGCGCCACAGCGCAACGACCTCATCGCCGACAGAGACGCCGGTGTGATCCCGTGCAGAGACGATCTCGCCGCTCGGCGTGTCCACCGTCACCCTGTCGCCGTCTACCGCCGTGACGCGCCCCTCGAACTCGTTGATCGCGCCGATGAATCGCGCCACATAGCGCGACGCCGGGCGGTGGTAGATCTCGTGCGGCGTGCCGAACTGTGCGACCTTCCCGCGGTCCACGACGGCGATACGCGAGGCGAGCTCCATCGCCTCGGTCTGATCGTGCGTCACGAAGATCGCGGTGAATCCCAGCTCCCGCTGCATCTCCGACAATTCCGCCCGCAGCTGCTCGCGCACCTTGGCGTCGACGTTCGACAGGGGTTCATCGAACAGCACGAGGCTGTCTTGACTGACCAGCGCGCGAGCGAGCGCCACGCGCTGCTGCTGTCCGCCCGACAGCTGAGCGGGATGCTGGCGTTCGAGTTCGCCGATCCCCACCTGGGCGAGGGCGCGACGCACGCGGTCGGCGATGTCGCCTCGGGCCACGCGGCGTCGCGACTGCAGTGGGTAGGCAACGTTCTTGAACACGGTCATGTGCGGCCACAGCGCATACGACTGGAAGATCATGCTGATCCCCCGCCGCTCGGGCGGCTCGGCGATGCCCTTTTCGCTCGAGAAGAAAGTGCGCCCGGAGATGTCGATACGCCCTCGATCCGGTGTCTCGAGCCCGGCGATCGTTCGAAGCAGAGTGGTCTTTCCACAACCGCTCGGGCCGAGCAACACGACGAACTCACCCGGCTCGACGTCGAGATCGACGTCGTCGATTGCTCGCACGATCGCGCCATCCGCCCGCCGGAAGCTCTTGCTCAGGCCGCTCAACCTGACCGCGGGCGCCGGCCGGTCATGATCGGCGTCGACTCCACCGCGCGTGTCTTCGGCCACTGGCAACCTCTCAGCCACTCGGTCTCCTTCGATCGAGATTTATGTAACGCAATGTTAGACGCGCGTCACATTTTTCGTCAAGGATGCCGGATGGGTCGCCGTCAGAGCCCGGCGCCGACGTCGATGACGTCGAGGCGCGACGGAAGACACCGACCGAACCGGACGGATGCCTCAGGACGACGAATCCGGGCCGTCACCACATCCCGCGGCGATCGCGCGACACGGCGCGATTCATCTCCGGCGTCAGCCGGAAGGAGACTGACGGCGATGAGTGATGCGTCACGATTCGGGACAGTGACTCGTCATGTGCCGCGAGGATCTCACGCACCCGCGAAGCGGCCGCCGGGCCGAGCAGGTCGTATAACCGGAGGAACATTTCTCGCGCGCGCCGCCTCGGCCACGAATCCGGCAACAGGCTGGCTGGCAGTTCCGGATCGACGAGACGGAACGCCAACCAGGCATTGGTGAGCTGTGTCCGCACACGAAGCGCGTCGCGCGGGTCCGCGCCGGCCGCTGCCCATTCGAGCTTCGGCGCAAGCTCGTCGATGAAGCGCTGGTAATCGTCGGCGAGGCTGGCAAGATCGAATGCCTCGGCGATCTCCTCTGTGGCGGAATCCCGCAGTGCCCACGAAGCTCGCATCACATGACCACGACTCACGCCGAGCTCGTCGAGCAGGTGCAGCGCTTCGCTTTCTCGGTCGTGGGGGGTAATCCAGACGCCGTCCTGCAGATCGCCGAATGCGAGTTCACGCAGGCCGTTGCGCAGCACGCGCCGGACATCGCGCTCCGGCTCCGGGATCGAGAACGAGACGACGGTCCATTCGCCGTCCCAGTCCGTGAAATCCGCGCCGAATGTGACCGCGCGAGCCAAGCGGAGACGCTGGCTCGCGACGATCTCCTGGGGGATCCCGTACGACGTCGTACGCCCCTGCTTCTGCTGCACGAGCATGTTCCGCTGCATCAGCCGCCGCATGGCCTGTCGGGAGGCGTTCTCTTGGGATCCGAACTCCGCGAGAAGGTCCACGAGCGCGGCGGAGGGCAGGAGTTCATCTCGCGCGAACCAGTAATCTCCGAGCAACGTAATCAGCAGGTGCCGCGCTCCGCCGCCGGAGTGCGCGCGGTGACCGCGATGATCGCGCTCGTCCGGATTGGCGGTGGCGCGGTTTCCCGCGACCGTCATGCGGTCCCCGCGTCGGCCGGCAACGCGACCTGCAGGGGGGCAAACGGCTCGCCCGCCGCGTAGACGTCGCCGAACAGCGCGGATCCGGCGGGCGTGAGCTGTGCAGCGAGGGGCGGAAACACGCGCCATCCGCCGTCGACCTCGACGGGGGCGGCAGGCGTGACGTCGAGGATCGCGACCTCGCGATCGCCGACGGCGACGTAGAGTGACCCCTTCTCGGCATCGAGGTCGAGGACGGGGGAGGCGAGCGTCACGTTGAGCATGCCGCCGTGCGCGAGGAAGCGCACCGTGCCCTCGAAGCGAATCCGCCATCGCGCGCCGTGATGCTCGGTCGCCACGAGCGGAAAGCGGAAGGTGCCCTGGCCGTCGGTCTCGGCCCCGTCGTCGCCGAACACCTGGCCGTCCGGGGTGCCCGCGACGTACCCGACGAAGCTCTCGCGCACCGCCCAGTAGAGCCCCGACACCATCTCCGGTCCGCGCAACGCTGCGCGGTCTCCGCTGTCGTCCATGACATCGATCATGACCAGCGGCGCGCTCTCGGTCAAATGTGCTCCCGCGGACGAGTGTTCAGACGACAGGACTAAGATCTCAGTGTGGATGAGATCACGCGCGACCCGCGCGGCGAACTGGCGACGGGGCGACTCGGATACAGTGCCTACCGCCTTGCCCGCGCGTTCACGCGCTTCACCGAGAACGTCGCGCTGGCCGAGGGGATCACCCTCTCGCAGTTCACCGTGATCCAGGTGCTCGGCGAGGGCCTCCCGCTGTCGAACGCCGCGCTCGCCCGCCGCACGTTCGTCAGCGCCCAGGCGGCCCACACGGTGTCGAACGAGCTGATCGAGCAGGGGCTGATCGTGCGCGGCGACCACCCGCACAACAAGCGGATCCGGCTGGTGCAGCTGACCGAAGAGGGCTGGGCAGTCCTCGCGCGCTGCACGGAGCAGCTCCGCGAGCAGGAGGAGCGCCTGATCAGCGCGATGGGCACCAACCCCGAGGGGACGCTCCGGGAGATCCTGCAGTCGGCCGCGGAGGTCCTCGCCGGTGGATACTTCGACGACGACGAAGCCGAGGCCGAGGCCATCTCGCGGCGCACGTCGAGCGTGCGCCCCCGCCACATCCCCTCCCGCCTGGCGGCCGCGCGACTGAGGTCGGCCGACCACAACGGCGACGCGAGCTGACAGGACGCCCGAGTGACCGCGCGTTGACCTCGCGGCGCCCCTCCGATAATATCAATCTGGTTGATATCAAAGGAGATTCATGACGATGCGAATCGCAGCCGTTGGAGACATCGTTCTTCAGCTCGACGAGCACGACGAACGTTTCGTTCCGAGCGCACCCGCGATCAAGGCCGCCGATGTGGCAATCGGCCAGATCGAGGTGCCCCATACGACCGAGACGGATGTCGTGGGCATCACCGTCCCCGCCCCCCCGGCCGATCCCGACGCCCTCGGCGCCATGGCGCGCGCGGGGTTCACCGTCGGCACCGTGGCCGGCAACCACGCGTACGACCTCGGCACGCGCGGCGTCCTCGACACGCTGCGTAACGCCGAGCGATTCGGGATCGCGACGACGGGCACGGGCGCCAACATGGCCGAGGCCCTGCGCCCGGCCATCGCGGAGGCGAAGAACAAGACCGTCGGCGTCCTCAGCTTCAACTGCGTCGGACCGCGCGAGTCTTGGGCGACGAGCAAGAAGGCCGGATCCGCGTACGTCAAGGTGCTCACGCACTACGACCTCGACGACATGAACCCCGGCAACCCGCCGCAGGTGTACACGTTCTGCGACCGCACGTCACTCGAGCAGATGAAGACCGCGATCGCCGAGACCCGCGAGAAGGTGGACATCGTCGTCGTCGCCCTCCACAAGGGCTACGGGCACACGCCGGCGCGGATCGATGACTACGAGTACGAGGTCTCGCACGCGGCGGTCGACGCTGGCGCGGATCTCGTCGTCGGGCACCACTCGCACATCATGCGCGGCGTCGAGATATACAAGGGCCGTGCCATCTTCCACGGGCTCGGCAACTTCGTCACCGTCACCTCGGCGCTGACACCCGACCCCGACAGCGACTCCGAGGAGCTGAAGGCGTGGGCACGACGGCGCGAGGAGATGTTCGGCTTCTCACCCGACCCGAACACGCCCGGTTATCCGTTCCACCCCGAGAGCCGCAACACCGCGATCGCCGTGCTCGATGTCGACGACGACGGCACCCTCGCGGCGGGCTTCATCCCGTGCTGGATCGACGAGCGCGCGCGCCCCGTGCCACTCGGCGAAGGGCAGGAGGGCGACCGCGTGACGGAGTACATCCGCTCGATCACCAGCACTGCCGGGCTCGGCACCCAGTTCACCTGGGACGGTGACACCGTTCGCGTCACCTGACCCGGGAGCGCGGAGGGCGGAGTCGTCGCGCGCCCAGCAGATATCCCTTGAGAGTACGATCGATCATGTCATTGTTATGAATATTGATCCGTGCGAAGGGGCATCCGATCATGGGCGCAGACCGCATCACCGTCAGACTGCATCCGACGCGGGAGGGTTCGCTCCCGCTCGGACATGACGACATCGGCTCCGAGGAGCTCGGCGCGGCGGGCTACGTCGAAGCCGAGCTTCTCGTCTCCGGCACCGCGGCCGGTGAACCGTACACAACGCGCGCACTGCTCCGCTATCCCGAAAACGGCGCGCTTTTCAGCGGCGCCGTTCTCGTCGAGCCGATGCACTGGATGGGAGTCCGATCCGTGTGGCGCGCGGCCCGGCGCTACCTGATCAGCGGGGGTCACGCCTGGGCGGAGATCGCGTCCCAAGCAACGGCACCGGCGAGGCTGAAACGATTTGACCCGTCGCGTTACGCCGACGTCGTGCTCGTCGACGGATCCCCCGACGAAGGACCAGCCGAAGCGAGCATCGGCGCGGACGCGGCCACCGGACGCACCTTCGAGAATGTCCAACGCGAGTCGGACTCCTTCCGCGCCAAGTGGTCGCGCTCGAACCTCCAGTCTCCGGAGATCATCGCGCAGTTCGCGCGGGCGGTGCGCGGCGGTGCCACTCCGCTCGAAGGAGTCACGCACGTTTTTCTCGGAGGACTATCGCAGTCAGGCGGAATCGCGCGCGCGTTCGCCGCCGAGCATCACGCACGCTTCAGTGACGGCCGCGCCATCTTCGATGGTTACGTCCCAATGTCCTCGGGCGGCGATGCGCCGGAAGACCTGGATGTTCCGGTCATCGAGCTGCTCGGCGAGTCTGAACTCGAAGAGATCCGTGCCGCACACCTGCTCCCCGGCCAGGTGCGCGGATTCTCTCACCGGCGTCCGGATTCCGAGCGGTACCGCCTGTACGAGGTTGCGGGAATGGGCCACAACGACAGCAGGGACGATCCCCCGCCCCATCCCTCCGTCACCCTCCCGGAAGGACGGCGCTGGAGCCGCTTCCCGAACTCTCACGTCGTACACTTCGCGGTCGACGCGCTGCTTCGATGGTCGCTCGAGGGCACGCCGCCGCCGCCAGGGCGGGTGATCAGCACCGACCCGCGCGGGCGCATCGCGCGCGACGAACACGGGCACGCGCGCGGCGGCCTTCGCTCGCCCCACGTCGACGTGCCGACCGCGTGCGTGTCGGCCGTCGCAGGTCCCGGCCCCGAGTGGCCCTGCGGGGCGGAGACGCCGTTCGACCACAGCACGCTCGAGGAACTATACGGAGACGAGGACGCGTACCGGCAGCGCGTGAGCGCGCGCGTCAGCGAACTCGTATCTGAGGGATACTACCGACCAGACGATGCCACCAACTACATCGCGCGCGCCACATGGACAGACTGAGGAACGACATGGACACGACCGCAGAGGATCTCGCTCAACTCGCGATTTCGGTGCCACAGAGCGTGAGCTCCCAGAACATCCTCGTCACTCTGGTCGCTGATTTCGATTTCGCCCACGCGGGCGCCGTGCCGTCGGCCGCCATCGTCGACGTGCTCGGTGATTTCGGGATCACGTCGGCCGGTGCGCGCATCGCCCTCAGCCGCGTGGCGCGAAGCGGGAGGCTCGAGCAGGTGCGCAACGGCCGCCAGACGTCGTACAAGGTCAACCCCTCCGGCCTCGACGACCGCGAGCAGCGCCTGCGCACCTACGTCGGGTTCGGGGCGGAGCCGACTCGCTGGGACGGGAAGTGGACGGTCGTGACGTTCTCGATCCCTGAGGAGGTCCGGGGCCTCCGCCCGAAGCTGCGCCGCGAACTCGAGCGGCTCCGATTCGCCCCGCTCACCGACGCCGTGTGGGTGCAGCCGCGGGATCACGCTGCGCGGATTATTGAGATCGGTGACGACCTCGATGTCAGCCTGGCCGTTATGCGCGCCACGTTCGAGTCGCCGGAGAGAAGCGGCCTCGATCCGCTCGGCGCCTTCCCCCTCGACGAGATTCGCACCCTCTACGACCAGTACCGTCGAACGTTCGAACCGTGGCTCTCGCTTGTTCGGGCAAACCGCGTCGACGCGCACCATGCGCTTGTTCTGCGCGCGAATGTCCTCGCCTCGTGGCGTCACATCGCGCTCACCGATCCCGATCTGCCACGTGAGCTCCTTCCGGACGACTGGCCACAGTCTGCGGTGCGTGACATCTTCGTCGAGCTCTGGGAGGGACTGGGCCCCATCGCACTGCAGCGCATGCGCGACTTGGTGAGGCCTCACGACGCGGAACTGGCCTCACGGTTGCGAGTTCGGCACCGCTAACGATCCCGCGCCGACGATCTCTCCGAGCTCGCCACGCAGCCCGGCTGCGCCGCGCAACGCGAGGATCCGATCTGCCATCTGGTTCGCCGCTGAGCGACCGAGCGGGCGCGGCGCACGCGCCGCGCAGTCGACGAACTTCTCCCGGAGCCCGTCGATCCCGAGCGGCGAGGCCGGGTTGCCGAGGGGGGTCGGAACGTCCTCGTGAAGGCGTCGGCCGTCGGTCAGCTCGATGGCGATCTCGCCGTGCGTCATCGACTCCGGCACGTCCTTGTCCGGATCCGAGATGAAGGTGACACGCTCCGCGAGTGCGAGCACGCGCGTGTCGCGCATGGCGGCATCGGTGAAGGACGCGAGGGACAGCTCTCCGTGCACGAAAGCGCTGGCGACCGTGAAGGGCAGGCTGAACTTCGCGTTGATCGCCTCGGTCGGCCGCCGCTTCGCCTCGATCGGCTCCGCGAGCATCGCGTTCACGGGCGCCCCCCACAGCGTGATGCGCTCGATGTCGTCGACGCGGATCTGGTCGCGCATCCGCAGCGCGCCCTCGACGAAGGAGTGGGTGCCGCGGCAACTCGGCCAGGGCTTGTAGCTGACCTGCGTCCCCCAGAAGCGGGTGCCGAGCCCGTCGAGGATCGGATCGGGATCGTACACGCCGCCCGCATACGTCGCAAAGAAGCCGTACCGGCCCTCGAGCGGCGCGTCGAATCCGGTGATGCCGCGCCGCGCGAGCTCGGCCGCGCGCACGGCGGCGTGGGCGGCGAAGGAATCGCGTACCCCGCGCACGATCGACCGCGGGCTGAACTTCACCTCGCCGCTCGCGGTCGCCTGTGAGATCACCAGCGAGAGCGCGTCGAGCGTTTGCGCCTCGTCGAGGGAGAGCAGGTTCGCGGACGCGACCGCGGCGCCAAGCGCCCCGAGGATCGGGGGCGGGTACCAGCCGCGGCGCCCCATCTCGTCCCCGGCGGCGGCCGCGATGCGGGCGGTCACATCGCACCCGATCGCGATAGCCGTGATCAACCGGTCTCCCGGCACGTCCTCGCGTTCCGCGAGCGCGAGGACCGCGGGGACGGTCTGCGCATGGGGGTGGATGGGGAGGCCGTCGACGGAGTCCTCGTAGTCGAGCGCGTGCGCCATCGCACCGTTGGCGAAGGCCGCGGCAGCCGCCGGTACGCGATGCGCGGTTCCGAACACGGTCGCATCCGGCCGGCCGCCCTCGGCGATCGCCAACTCGGCGAACTGTGCGGCGCCGGCGTCCTGCCCGGCGGCCGCCAGCGACACTCCGACCGCGTCAAGCAGCGACTGTTCGGCCGCGCGGATCGCGTCGGCCGGCAAATCATCGATCCGCAGGCGAGCGGTGACGCCGACGAGGTTCTTCGAAAGACCGTTCATGTTCTCCTCCACCAGATCCATAATAGATACCATTTTTGGGTTCGATAGTCATTTATGGTGTTATCTATCGACGAGTGGCAGGATTGTCACGCCCGAGCGCGACACTGATGTCCCGGAGGAACACCGTGAGAGATCCCATCGTGGAGACAACCGCCGGACGGATTCGCGGCCGGAGCATCGACGGAGATGTTCTGCGATTCGCCGGCGTGCCGTACGCCGCACCGACGGGGGGAGCCGGCCGCTTTCGCCCACCGCAGCCACGCGCGCCCTGGGCCGGCATCCGCACGGCAGTCGCGTTCGCGCCCATCGCGCCGCAGCACGGCGCCCACGCGAAGCCGGGAGGCGCAGAGGTGATGTCGGAGGACTGCCTCGCGCTGAACGTCTGGACCCCCTCGACCGCGGGGCGGCGCCCGGTTCTCGTGTGGCTCCACGGCGGCGGCTTCGCCTCAGGCATGCCGCACCACCGGCCGGCCGACGGCACCGCGCTCGCGCAGACGGGCGACGTCGTCGTGGTCAGCGTCGCCCACCGCCTCGCGCTCCTCGGGTTCCTCCACCTCGACGAGCTCTGCGGCGGCGAATACGCGGGCTCGGGCAACGCGGGCATGCTCGACCTCGTCGCGGCCCTCACGTGGATCCGCGACAACATTGCGGCGTTCGGCGGCGACCCAGACGCCGTGACGATCCACGGCCACTCCGGCGGGGGCGGGAAGGTCGCCGCGCTGTGCTCCATGCCGGCCGCACGCGGACTCTTTCGCAGCGCCGCCATCCACGGCGGCCCGCCGTTCGGCTTCAAGCACGCCGCGACCGCCCACGAGACGGCGGAGCAGGCGCTCGCCCTGCTCGAGATCCCGCCGACCCGCGCGGATCGGCTGCGCGATGTCCCCCTCCAGCGCCTCTTGGCCGTTCAGCGTGATCTCGGCGTGCACGGCGCCCCCGGCCCGGACGGGATGCGCTTCGCACCGACGGTCGCCACGCCGGAGTTGCCTGCCGACCCGCTCCAGGCTTTCGCGGCCGGGGCCGCAACCGACGTCGCCCTCATGGTGGGCACCGCGCTCGACGAGTCTCGCGCTGCCGCCTTCGCCCACCCCGCCTATCTGACCGGCGACGAGATCAGCGACGACGACCTCGTGGCACGCGTGCGGCCCGGCCTCGACGATCCCGACGACGCCGAGGGTCTCGTCGCCGCGTACCGCGAACTCGATCCTGCGGCCGGAAACGTCGACCACTTCTTCGCGATCACGAGCGATCAGTTCCGCATCCGGTCACTCCGCCTCGCCGACGCGAAACACCTGGGGGATGGCCGACCGTCGTGGGTGTACCTCTGCGAGACCGCCCACGACACTCCGCACGGCGCCTTTCACGGCATCGAGATGCCCCTCTTCTTCAACAACACCACGCCGGCCACACCGGGGCGTGCCGTGGCCTCCGCGCTGAGCGCCCAGCTCGTCGCATTCGCGCATGACGAGCTGGGCGCATCCGAGACATGGGCGCCGTACACGCCACCCCAGCCCGACCAGCTCGTCATCGAGGACGACGCGCTACAGACTGCCCGCGCGCCGCGGCACGAACGGGTGCGCCTGTGGGACGGGATCGTCGTCACACCCAGCACGGATCCCTGGACCACGCTCTGGCCGCAGCCACAGGAACATCATTCTGCTTGACACTCCGGTGGGCCAGCCCATAATATGACACCTGACGCGTCGATCGTCTCTATGGACGATATATAACCCAGGCGCGTCGCCACGCACCTGCCGTCAAAGGAGATCGCGATGCGGCGTGAACGAAACAAGGTCCTGCGCGGATTCGCGCTCGTTGTCACACTCTCCGCCGCGCTGGCCGCGAGCGGCTGCGGCGCCGGGGGAAGCGAAGGGCAGACCGCGGAGGCAACCGACATCACGTTCCAGTTCGCCGGGCCTCCGCTGTCCGGGCTGAACCCGGCGGCCACCGGAGGCACAACCTCGGCCTACGCATACGCGACGCCCGCCTACAGCACCCTCCTCTCGCAACGCGTCACGGGCGAGATCGTCGGCGACCTCGCGACTGAATGGGGGTACCCGGAGGGGGACAACCTCCGTTTCGATATCACGCTGCGCGACGACGCCACGTTCGCCGACGGCGGCGAGGTCGACGCGGCCGCCGTCCAGAAGTCGCTCGAGTACGTGCGGGATGGCAACTTCTACCTCAGCTCGCGGTTCGCGGCGTTCGAGAACATCGAGGTCACGGGCGACTACGCGCTGACGATCGAGCTCTCGGAGCCCGTCGCGAACCTGCCCTTCGTCCTGACGGCGTCGGGCGGAGCGGGTTTCATCATCAGCCCGGACGCCATCGACGACCCTGACTCGCTGGAGAACGCGACGTCGGGCTCCGGACCGTACGTGTACTCGCCCGAGAAGAGCGTCATCGACACAACCTATGTGTACGAGCGCAACCCCGACTATTACAACCCCGATGCGATCAAGGCCGACACCCTCACCGTCCAGGTGATGAACGAATCGAGCACGATCCTCGCCGCACTGCAGACCGGTCAGATCGACGTGGCACAGGGGAGTTCGATGACGGCCGACGCGGCGGCGAGCGCAGGCTTCGGGGTCGAGCAGGTCGGCGGATCCGTGCACGGGATCGGTCTCCTCGACCGGAGCGGCGAGATCGTGCCCGCGTTGGGCGATGTGCGCGTGCGTCAGGCGATCAACATGGCGCTCGACCGCGAAGCGATCACCGAGTCGATGCTGCCCGGGGGATACGGAGTCCCGACGGAGCAGATCCTGGCGGAGGGCCAGCCCGGGTATGATCCGGACCTCGTCGGCCGCTACGCGCACGACGTCGACGCCGCCAAGGACCTCCTCGCTGAGGCCGGCTACGCAGACGGGTTCGAGATGACGCTCATCTGCGCCGAAACGGTCGGCAACTGCACGTCCGCCGAAGCCGTGATGGGCGACCTCACAAACGTGGGGATCTCGGTGAACCTCGAGACCGTCGCGGTGAGCACGTCCGCGTTCGACGAGAAGGTCGCGAGCCGCGAGTATCCGGCGGCAATGCAGCGCATGCGCACTGTCGCATCCGAGTTCGCGCCGCTGCTGCTCGAGGACGTCGGGGGCTCCGCGAACCCCTTCCAGTCGGAAGACGACCAGATCGCGCAGCTGTGGCGCGAGGCGACGGACGCGATCGACCCCGACGCGCAGGCGGAGGCGTACCGTGCGCTCTCCGAGCGTGTCGTCGAGGAGGCCTGGTTCGCGCCGCTGTATGTGCAGTCGACCGTCTACTACGTCAATCCCGAAATTGAAGGCTTTCTGGTGACCGACGAGAATTCGCTCTACAGCCCGATCGATGTGGAGGGCGAGTACACGTGGTCGAAGTGACGCGCACAGACGTCCCCACGGTCCGGTTCTGCGCGGTCGGGGACGTCGGTCCCGAGCGGCGCGACGTGGACACGCTTTTCGAGAAGACGGCGGACGAGATCCGCTCGGCCGACCTCGCGTTCATGCAGCTGGAGATGACCCTCACCGAGCGCGGGGCGCGTGTGCCGCAGACCAAGCACACGTCGCGCACGCACCCCGATGCGGCTGAGGCGTTCGCCCGGGCGGGGTTCGACGTCGTCTCGTGGGCCTCGAACCACTCGCTCGACTGGGGCACCGAAGGGTTCCTCGACACCGTCGAGGCGATCGAGGCCGCGGGGCTCATCCCGCTGGGGACGGGGCGCAACATCGACGAGGCACGAGCACCGCGCATCGTCGAACGAGGCGGCCTCCGCGTCGCCTTCCTCGCGTATTGCAGCATCCTCCCGGACAGCTATTGGGCGACGGCCGAGCGCGCGGGCATCGCGCCGCTGCGCGCCTTCACGCTTCACGAGGCGATCGAACCCGATCAGCCGGGCACGCCGCATCGCATGTACACGGTGCCGCACCCCGGTGACGAGGCGGCAATGGTGGCCGACATCGAGGCGGCCAAGGAGAAGGCCGATGTCGTGATCGTGTCGTGCCACTGGGGAATCCACTTCACGCGCGCGGAGCTGGCCGATTACCAGCGGGCGCTCGGACGGGCCGCGATCGAGGCCGGCGCGGAGATGGTGCTCGGCCACCACGCACACATCCTGAAGGGCGTCGAGTTCCATCGGGGCAAGCCCATCTTCCACAGCCTCGGCAACTTCGCCATCGAGCTCCCGATGGACGCCGAGCACGCCGCGCGGCCGTCGTTCCGACACCTGCTGAGCCTCCACCCCGGGTGGGAGCCCGACATCGGCGGGATGTTCAACTTCCCACCCGATGCGCGGATGTCGATGATCGTGCACTGCGACCTCGACGCGGCGGGGGCCTCCCGCGTCCGGTACCGGCCCGTCATGATCGACCGCATGGCGGTTCCCGAGCCGCTCTCGGCCGGCGACCCACGCTTCGACCGCGTCGTCGACTACGTGCGCGACATCAGCCGCGAGGCGGGACTGGACACGGGCTTCACCGTCGACGGCGACGAGGTATTTCTGACCCCCGGCGACCGCCAGCGCTGAGACGCACACGCGAAAGGTCCCGCCGGCGTTCCGGCGGGACCTTTCGCGTCGGTGCCGCGCACTACAGCGGTGGGGCACGGACGCTCGCCGTGCCCCACCGCCGTGTTCAGCTCGTCGGCTGCCAGTTGTACTCGGGCTGGGGACCGACCGGGAGCATGACCGGGTTCGCGGGCGAGGAATTGATGTTCGTCACGTCCGCGCCGATGTAGTTGACGTAGTACTCCGTCAGGACCGGGATGGAGTACGCCAGCTCCTGCCAGCGCGCGCTCATGTCCTGATAGACGGCGTCGCGGTCGTCCCCGGCGACCCGCAGGCTCTCGGCGTAGAGCGACTCCATCTCGTCGTCGACGAAGCCGAAGGGGTTCGTCATCGATCCGGTCGAGCGGTAGCCGCGGTAGGTGTTCCCGACGTCGCCGTTGGACGCCCAGATCGTCGCCTCGTACTCCAGCGTCTCCGCCTTCTCGATGAACGACGGGATGCTCACCGTGTCGACCACGAGATCCACCTCGATCCCGACCTCCGAGAGGCTGCTCGAGACGGCCTGGGCGATGCGCGAATCCGGGTCCTGCAGACCGCTGTCGAGCAGCTTCATCTCGAATCCGTCCTCGTACCCCGCCTCGGCGAGCAGGTCGCGGGCACGGTCCGGATCGTGCTCCCATCCGATGTCGGCGTTGTGGCCCTCGATGCCCTCGACGACCATCTGGTCGCTGACCGCCATGTACTCGCCGCCCAGCGCCTCAACGATGGTCTCGCGGTCGATCGCGAGACCGATCGCCTCCCGTACGCGCTCGTCGCCGAGCGCCGGATTGATCTCGCCCTCGGTGTCGGCGAGCCGCAGCTCCCAGTTGTAGAAGGGCACGGAGGCGATCTCGAGCCCGGCGCCTTCGGCCGCCTCCGCCATCAGCGCGGATCCGAGACCGAAGTCGATCTGGCCGGTACTGGCCGCGTTGAGCACCGCGTTCTGATCCGAGATGATCTGGACCGTGACGCGCTCCCACATCTGCGCGTCCGGGTTCCAGTAGTCGGGGTTGCGGTCGTACACGTACTCCGAGTCGGGCACGGACGCGTCGGGGTTGTAGAGGTACTGTCCGGCTCCGTCCATGCTCCGCAGCAGGCTGTCCGGATCCGCCAGCCCCTCCGGCCCGATGACGTTGCCCATCATCGACAGCTGGTTCAGCGAGGCCGGCGCATCCGAGAACGGCTCGGAGTAGTGGATCGCGACCGTGAGGTCGTCGACGACCTCGACGGAGTCGATCGGCCCGACCGAGGACAGGTTCGGCCCGCCCTTCTCGAGGAAGTACTCGAACGAGGCCTTGACCGCCTCGGCGTCCATCGTCTCGCCGTCGGCGAAGGTCACCCCCTCCCGCAGCGTGACCTGGAAGGTCGTCATGTCATCGGAGGTGAACTCCCACTCGGTCGCGAGGTTCGGCTGGAGGCTGCCGTCGGGGGCCTTGTAGATCAGCGGGTCGTAGGCGAGCACCGTGAAGATCGAGCCGCTCGCCGTGCCCTGCAGGGCGGGGTCGAGACTCATGGGCGCGCCGCGGAACTGCAGGGCGAGCTCATCACCGCGCTCGCTCGCGCCGGCGGCGGGATCCGGCGCCGAGTCTCCCTCAGCGGAGGGCGCGCAGGCGGCGAGCGCCGCGCCCACTCCGATGGCCGTCACGATCGCCGCTGCTCTGCGGGCGCGCGATCCGGGTCGCTTCGGTCGATTGTTCGTCATATCGTGTCCACCTTCGTTCGGTCTGTGTCATGACGTGCTGTGGGCTCGGCGCGCCCGTTGATCTCGTCGACGAACAGCGCCACCTCGCGGATGAGGCGCTCCGGCACCTCCTGGGTCATGAAGTGCCCCTCGCTCTCGAAGAACACCGCCTTCGCGTCGCGCACGCTCATCACCGCGCGCAGCGAGGCCTCCGGCGACACGATGCCGTCGCGCATCCCGGCGAGCATCAGGGTCGGCACGCGCACCTGCTTGAGGATCTCGGCGAGCGCCTCGTTCGTCTTGGCCTCGGGAAACGGCATGCCCTGGTTGATGCGGGACTCGTCGTCGTCGCGCTCCATCGTCGCCGCGACGGCGCCGTCGAGGAAGGCGTCGCGGCGCGCGCGGCGCTCGGTCTCGTCCGGGTGCAGCCACCCGCCGAGCACCTCGAGCTGACCGCGCACGGTGTCGACGTCGCCGTTCATGCGCGCCTCGATCACCGCGCGGCGCCCCTCGGAGGAATCGGTCACGCCGTACCGGTCGTGCGGCGCGCCGACCACCGAGACGAACGCCTTGAGCCGCTCGGGACGGCGCATCGCGATGTACCACCCGATGCCGGCGCCGTGCGAGGCTCCGGTGTAGATGAAGCGGTCGATCCCGCGCGCGTCGGCGAAGGCCACGACGTCGTCCGCCCACTGGGCGAGCCAGCCCTCGCTCGGCGGCCGGGTCGGCCGCGTCGAGCGCCCGAAGCCCCGCGCCTGCACGGTATAGACCTTGTACCGGGACGGCGCCTCGGCGAGGCCCTCGGGATATCCCACGCCCGCGAAGCCCATGGCGGAGGAGATGACGGTCTCTCGCGCATCGTCGTCTCCGTACTCGTCGAACCACAGCTCCGCGTCAGCGATCTTCTGAATCGGCACAGCTCTCCCTCTCGTTGTGTCCTTCGGTCTCTGCCTTCGCCGCCCGTGTCACGGCGCGCTGAGCACCGTTTCCTCGCTCTGCCGCCGCGGGGCCTGCCCCAGCCGGGCCGCGTTCCGGCGTGCCTGCTCGTCCGGATCGGGCACGGGCGCCGCCGCGATGAGTCGTTTCGTGTAGTCGTCTTCCGGCGCCCGGTAGATCTCGGCTGCGTCGCCCTGCTCGACGATCTGGCCGTCCTTCAGCACGACGAGGCGGTCGGAGATGTGGTGCACGATCGAGAGGTCGTGCGAGATGAACAGGAAGCTCGCGCCGCTCTCGCGCTGCAGCCCCGCCATGAGGTTGATGACCTCGGCCTGGATCGAGAGGTCGAGCGCGCTCACGGGCTCATCGCAGACGACGAGCTTGGGCGAGAGGATCAGCGCGCGGGCGACGGCGATCCGCTGCCGCTGCCCGCCGGAGAACTGCGCCGGGTATCGCGTCGCCGCGTCCTCGCCCAGCCCGACGCGACGCAGCATCGCGAGGACGCGCTCGGCGACCTGCTCCCGCGGCCCCGGATCGTGCACCTGAATCGGCTCGGCCAACGTGTAGCCGATCGGCTTGGTGGGGTCGAGCGAGCTGTACGGATCCTGGTACACGACCTGGATGTCGCTCGTGAGGGCGTTGCGCTCCGTGCGCGGAAGGTGCGTGATGTCCCGCCCGGCGAAGCGGATCGTGCCGCGGTGCGCGGCCACGAGCCCGAGGATGGCCTTGCCGATCGTGGACTTCCCGGATCCGGACTCGCCGACCAGGCCGAGCGTCTCGCCCTCGCCGATCGTGAAGGACACGTCGCGGACCGCCATCGTCCGCTTGCGGCCGCGTCGATACTCGACCGAGAGGTCGTCGACGTCGAGCAGGGGGGTCGTCATCGCGTCATCACCGCATTTCGTCCTTCGTGTGTGCCTTCGGCGGGGATGCGGATGCATCGCCCGGTGCGCCCGTGGTCGAACACGCGCTCCTCGATGCGCGACTCGCGGCAGGCCGCCGTCGCGACCGGACAGCGCGGCGCGAAGTGGCACCCGGTCGGCCAGTCGGTGGGCGGCGGCACCATCCCGCCGATCGCCGGCATGGGCTCGCCGCGACGCGCGTGATGCGGACTCGACGACCGCAGGCCCTGCGTGTAGGGGTGCAGCGGATCCGCGAACACCTCGCGCACGGTCGCACGTTCGACGACCTGGCCCGCGTACATCACGACGGCCCGGTCGCAGATGTCCGCGACGACCCCCCAGTCGTGCGTCACGAACATGATGGACATCTCGGTGTCTCGCTGCAGCTGGCGCAGCAGGTCGAGGATCTCGGCCTGCACCGTGACGTCGAGGGCGGTCGTCGGCTCGTCCGCGACGAGCAGGCGAGGGCGGCCGGCCAACGCGATCGCGATCGACACGCGCTGCGCCATCCCGCCGGAGAGCTGATGAGGGTAGAGCTTCGCCACCGCGCGCGGATCCGGCAGGCGCACGTCGGCGAGCAGCTCGAGCGCCCGCTTCTTCGCCGCGGCCGGGGAGCAGCGCTCGTGGGAGCGCACCGCCTCGGCGACCTGGAACCCCACGCGGAACGCGGGATCCAGGGCCACCATCGGCTCTTGTGAGATCAGCGCGATCTCCTTGCCGCGGAGCTTGCGGTACTGCGCTCGCGAGTATCCGGAGATGTCCTCGCCGTCGAACCAGATCTCGCCCGACACGATGCGGCCACCCGCGGCGAGCAGCCCCAGCACCGCGAGCGCCGTGACCGTCTTGCCGGATCCGGACTCGCCGACGAGCCCGACCGTCTCGCCCGGATGGACGTCGAAGTCCACCCCGTCGAGGACGACGGTCTCCGCGGTCCGCGTTCCGAACGCGACCGTGAGGCCGCGCACCGACAGCAGCGCCCGTTCGTCGCGGGATCCGGCGGGCGCGATCGTGCGCGTCGCGGCCTCTTCGCGGTGGTGCGCCCGCGGTCCGCCGGTGAATCGCTCGGCGTTCGCGTCGCGCACGGCGTCGCCGAGCAGACCGAACGCCAGCGTCGTGATCGTGATGATGCCCGCTGTCGGGAAGATCATCCACATGTGCAGCTGCAGCATCGTGGAGGCCTCGCCGACCATGCCGCCCCATGTCGGCGAGGGCGGCGGCGGACCGAAGCCGAGGAAGGCGAGACCCGTCTGCACGCCGAGGGCGATCGCGGCCAGCAGCGCGGTCTGCACGATGATGACGCCGAGGGTGCGCGGCAGCACGTGCCGCACGAGGATCTGGGGGTTCGTCAGACCGATCGTGCGCGACGCGTCGATGTAGAGCTCCTCGCGCACGCCGAGCACCGAGCTGCGGATCACGCGGATGACCGCGCCGCTCGCGAGCGCGCCGAAGGTGACCATCGCCGCCGTCATGCTGTTGGCGAAGATCGCAAGCACGGCGAGCGTGACGATGATGCCCGGCACCGCCATCGTCACGTCCACGACGCGCATCACGAGGCGATCGACCCACCCGCCGAGGAAGCCGGCGGCGATGCCGAGCGGGATCGCGAGCGCGAGGGCGACGATGAGCGCCTGCGCCACGCCGATCATCGTCTCCTGTCCGCCGTGCAGCAGACGGCTGAGGATGTCCCGTCCGAGCGCGTCCGTGCCGAGCAGGAACTCGGCGGACGGCCCGAGCCGGACGCTGTCCAGACGCTGCTGGAGCGGGTCGTGGGGCGCGAGCCACGGCGCCGCGACGGTCGCGGCGACGACGATCGCGAGGTAGACGAGCGAGACCGCGCCGAGGGGCTTGCGGATCGTGGCCGCGAAGAGATTGCGGCCCGTGCCGCGGAAGACGCGGGGCGAACCCTGCCGACGTGCCGTCATGAGATCCTCACCTTCGGGTTGAGCACCCCGTACATCACGTCGACCACGAGGTTGATCGCGATGACCATCAGGGTGAAGAAGACGCCGAGTCCGAGCAGCACCGGCAGGTCGTGGTTCAGCGTCGACTGCGTCGCGAGCGTGCCGAGCCCCGGTAGCACGAAGACGTTCTCGACGAAGACCGTCGACGTGAGACAGGCGACAGCCCCGACGCCGACGATCGTCATCGACGGAATCGATGCGTTCTTGACGACGTGCCGGAAGATGATCGACCGCTCGGGGATCCCGTTCGCTCGCATCATCCGCACGTAGTCGCGGCTGAGCGCGTCGAGCACCGAGTCGCGCATCTGCTTGGCGACGAGCGTGGTTCCCCCGAGACTCAGCGCGAACACGGGGAGCACGAGCGCCCACAGCCATCCGACGGGGTCGTCGGAGAACGCGACGTAGCCGGTCGCGGGAAAGATCCGCACGGTCACGGCGAACACCGACACGAGCAGGATCGCGATGGCGAAGCTCGGCACCGCGAGCCCGACGAGCGAGGCCGTGTCGAGCATGCGACCGACCCAGCCACCGCGCAGCGCGCTCATCAAGCCGAGCCCGCCGCCCACGACGGCGATCGTGATCGTCGCCAGCAGCATGAGCGACCCGGTGACGGGGAAGCGCGCACCGACGATCGTGACGACCGACTGCCCGCTGTAGATCGATGCGCCGAGGTCGCCGCGCACCGCGTCCCACGCCCAGTTCAGGTACTGCAGGTAGAGCGGCAGATCGAGTCCCATCTGCTCACGCAGCGCGGCGACCGCCTGTGGGGTGGCGTTCTCTCCCAGGATCGTCCGCGCCTGATCGCCCGGGACGATCGAGGACAGGATGAACATGACGACCGAGACGATCACCAGGATGGGAATCGCCATGAGCACACGCCTCGCGAGGACCGCGACCATCGGCTCAGCTCCTTTGCTAAACACGTTGAATTACTGTCGTAACTGATTGTGAAGAATATCATTGGCTATGATATTCGACAAGACCCGTTTCGGGTCGGGCTCACCCGGCCGGGTGCCAGGCGAAGCCCGGGTCCGGGGCGACCGTGATCGGGATCGGATTGAGGTTCGTGACCTCGACCCCGGCCAGGTCCGACCCGACGTAGTGCAGGTCGTTCGCCGTGAAGACCGGGATGTGCCACGCGGTCTCATAGGCACGCTCACTCATCTGCTCGTACAGGGAAAGGCGCGCCTCGTCGTCGAGCGTCACCGACTCGTCGAACAGGGATTCCATCTCGTCATCGAGCGTGGCGGACGGATTGCGCGGACCCGATCTGAGCGTCTGGTACAGCAGACCCATTGTCGTTCCGCTCATCGGGAAGATCGTGGCCGCATACTCACCGGACTGCGCCTTCTCGACGAATCCCGACACACCCGTGGAGTCCGCCGTCAGCTCGACGTCGATGCCGATGTCCTCGAGGTAGCTCACGATCGCCTGCGCACGGATCGCGTTCTGGTCGAGCGCGTTCGTCGAGAGGATCGGCATCGAGAATCCGTCCGCGTATCCGGCGTCCGCGAGCAGCTCGCGCGCGCGATCCGGGTCGTAGGGGTACTCGAGGCCGTCGACGAAACCGATTGCGCCTTCGTTCATGATCTGGCTGCTCGGCTGCGCGGTCTTCGGCGCGATCGCGTCGACGATCGCCTGCCGATCGATGGAGAGCGCGATCGCCTCGCGCACCTGCGGATCCTCGAGCGCCGGCACAAGGTCGCCACTGCGGTCGGCAATGTGAATGCCCCAGTTGAAGAAGGGCACCTGGAGCACCTCGATTCCGGCGGCCTCCGCGGCGTCGAGGGTTCCCGGGGCCCCGAGCGTGTAGTCGACCTGGCCCGTCTGGATCGCCGACAGGGCGGCGTTCTCGTCGGTGATCGCCTGCACCGTGACGCGCTCGTACATCTGCGCCTCGGGGTTCCAGTAGTCGGGGTTCCTGTCGAAGACGTAGGTGGCGTTCGAGACCGATTCGTCGGCGTTGAAGATGTACTGCCCCGCACCGTCCATCTCGGTCGAGAGCGTTGAGGGATCCTCGAGGCCGTCCGGCCCGATGATGCTGCCGAACTTGATGTACTGCGACAGCGTCCACGGTGCGTGGGGGAACGGTTCGGCGTACGTGATGCGCACGGTGGCGTCATCAATCGCCTCGACCGTGTCGATCTCGCCGACCTCCGCGACGGCTCCGCCTCCCGAGCTAAGGAAATACTCCATCGAGGCGACCGCTGCGTCCGCGTCGAGGTCGGCGCCGCCCGCGAAGGTCACCCCGTCGCGAAGGGTGAACTCGAAGACCGTGTTCTCGTCGTCGGCGTATCCCCACTCGACGGCGAGGTCAGGGATGTAGTCGCCCTGCGGGGTCATGTAGATGAGCGGGTCGTACGCGAAGGCGATGATGTTGGCGCTCGGGCCCTGGCCGGATAGCGCGGGATCGAGCGTGACGACATCACCGAAGTACTGGATATTTAGGTCGCCGCCGGCAGCTGCTGCGGCCGGATCATCGGGTGCGGGGGCGTCGTCGGCCGCGCATCCGCTGACGACAAGTCCGCCCGTGACAAGCACGGCAGTGATCAGGGCCCTGCGGCCCGTGTGACGGTGGAACATCTTTGTTTCCTTTCAACGGGTGAAGAAGGCGGCGCGCGCACCATCCCATTCGATGTCTGCGGCGAGCCCTGCCTCGGTGGTGATGTCTCTGACGTACTGCACGATCTGGGCGCCGCGCTCGCCGTGCGCGACGTGCGTGCGCGCGTTCTCGTCGATCCAGCACGGCACGAAGCCGGCTCGCGCAACACCGCTCGCGTCGACCTCGACGGTCGCGATCATCGTCTGGCGTGCGTCGCGCGAGAAGGGGAAGTTCTGCACGTCGCGATCCGGATCCACGAGCGAGAGGATCGGCGACCGGGTCGGGCGCGTACGCGCCCGCGACGCCGAAGACTGCGGGTTCGCCGAGTCCGGGTATGCCGTGACGAAGTGGTTCACGCCGTGGAAGATCGGCCGCCCCTTGTACACCTCGACCCCGCGCAGGATGTGAGCGTGGTGGCCGATCACGACGTCCGCGCCGGCGTCGATCGCCGCATAGGCGAGGGGGCGTTCGTACTGAGCGAGCCGAGCGCGCTCGAACACGAGGCCCTTGTGCAGGCTCACCGCCACGACGTCGACGCGCTCCTTCAGTTCGCGGATGTCCGCGCACATCGCGCTCAGCGTCTCGGCGTCGATCGCCGTGAACTCGGTCGGAGGGCTCCCCGGCGACGCCATCTCGACGTCGTAATGCGCGTGGATCCGCACGTAGGCGGCGCCGGCCTTCGAGGGGGTCGCCCACGATTCGCGCGGCCCGACCGCGTTGTAGCTCAGCAGCCCGATACTCAACCCCGCGCGCTCAACGGTCGCCGCCTCGCGCGCGGCGGCGCTGTGGGATCCGGCACCGGTCGTCGCGATGCCGAGCTCCCGCAGGGTGCTCACCGTGTCCTCGACGCCATTCTGGCCCTGGTCGAAGATGTGGTTCGCGGCGAGCGTCGCCACGGTGATTCCGACGTCGCCGAGGACAGCGAGGTTGTCCGGGGGCGCTGCTGGCGCGGGGAGGTCGGCGGAGGACACCTGGCCGCGTCGCGTGTGCGGCCATTCGACGTGCCCCACCGCAACATCGGCGCCGCGCAGGGTGTCGCCGGTGTCGCCGAAGTGCCCTCGCACCTCGTCCGCGCCGAGGATGAGATCCCCGACGAACATCATCTCGGCCGAGCGCAACGTGCTCATGCGAACAGCCGCGCCCACGGATCCACGCGCGAGGTCGCGACGACGTCGCGCCAGAGCTCGTGCCGATCGCCGTATGGATCGTTCACGACCGCGCTCCCCGATTCGCCGAACACGTACTGCGCTTTGTCGTCGCGGCCGTATGCGCGCCAGGCGTCGCCCGGCAGCGCGGGGCGGCCGGTTCGGGCGAACTCGGCATGCGCGTGTCGGGCCTCCGCGGCGAGCGCGAGGTTCTCCGGAGTCGCCGCGATCGGCATCCGCTCGGAGGCCTCCGTCACGGTGTCGAAGAAGAACGGCATCTGCACACCGTGGAATGCGCCGATCTCCTGGCCGTGGTTGACGTCGCACGCATAGAGGAACGCGTCTTTCCCATCCCCGCCGATCTTCGCCTCGACGAGCCGACGCGTGCGCACGAGGAACTGGTCGCTCATGATGTCCCGCAGCAGATCGATGTTGCGCGCGTCGCCCTGCGCCCGGTAGCCGGCGACGAGCTCGTCGGCACGGTCGGGGCTGTCGATCGAACTCGCGACGCGGGCCACGAGATCCGCCGCGCTGATGTCGAACTCGGGTTCCAGCCAGGCCGGATTCGCGAAGAGAACGTAGTCAGCCTCGTCCACGGACGTTCCCGCCATGAGGTCGATGCCGGCGGCAGCTCCGGACGCCAACGCGTTCTCGGGGCGCTCGGGAAAGTGTTCGGTTCCGACGACAGGAGCGAACAGCATGCCGTTCACCCCCGGGACGGCGCCCACCCCCAGTGCGGCCTGCGCCTCCAGCAGTCGTTCGCCGGGGATGTCGGCGATGGAGTCGATCGTGTCGGGGCGGAGGCCGAGCTCACGGATCAGGCGATCGGCGGCGTCCGCGGCCGCCGGGATGTCGCGATACCCGAACGGGGGGCCGCCGTGGATGACCGCCCGGTGGAACAGTTGCCGCGCGCGCGGCATCGCCATCAGTGTGGCGACCTTGCCGCCGCCGCCGGAGTGGCCGAAGATCGTCACGTTCTCGGGATCCCCGCCGAAGGCCGCGATGTTGTCGCGGACCCACTCGAGCGCGCGCTCGAGATCGAGCATGCCCGCGATGCTCGATCCCGCGAAGCGCTCGCCCGCCACGTGCTCAAGATCGAGGTATCCGAACAGCCCGAGCCGATGGTTGACACTCACGACGACGACGTCCTCCGCCATCGCGAGCCGTGCACCGTCGTTGACATCCGAATGGCCGACGCCCTGGCCGAATCCACCGCCGTGGATCCAGAAGAGCACCGGCCTCGAGCCCGAATGTTCGGGCGTCCAGACGTTCAGTACGAGGCTGTCGTCCCCCATCGGCCCGATGTCGTTCGCGCGACCCGGGCGGATCAGTTGGAATGCCGCGGGTCCGAAATCGTCCGCGTCGCGCACGCCGGACCACGGCGTCACGGGCTGCGGCGGACGGAAACGGTGACGTCCCGCGGCCGGCGCCGCATACGGGATCCCGGCGAATCGCATCGCCTCGCCGCACCGAACGCCGCGCACCCGGCCGGCGTCCGTCTCCACCACGAGCTGTTCCACGCTGTCTCCTCATCACCGTTGACGAGCCGGTTTATAAATCACATGGCATAGCGATCGTAATCTATAGTGACACGCTTTGGGAAGAGGGCTCTCGGCGTGAGTTCCCTCACCCGTGGGGTACGGTGCGGCCGCCCCCGTCACGCGGCGCCCGGAGCGCGACGAACACCGTGCACAGCAGCGCGGTGAGGCCACCGACGAGCAGGGAGACGCGACCGGACGACGCGTCGATCACCCACCCCATGAAGAGGGCGCCGAAGGGTGTCATGCCGAAGTTGCCGAGCGTCACGAGCGACATGAGGCGACCGATCGCTTCGGGAGGCGCCGACGACTGGGCCGCCGCGTTCAGCACGCCCTGGTAGCAGCCGATTCCGAACCCGAGAAGCGGCGACACGGCGAGGAACACCCCGAGGGTCGGGGCGGCCGCGTTGACGAACAGGGCGCCGCTGAACACCGCAAGCGCGACGATGAGGGAGCGCACGCCGATCGCCGGCCGTGCGGCCGCGAGGATCCCGCCTGCGATCGCGCCGACGGCGTTGAGCGCGTGCACGAAACCCACGCTCGCCGCATCACCGCCGAACGAGAGATCGACGATCGACGTCAGCACGAGGCCGAAGTTGAGCGCGAACAGCGCGATCACGACGTTCACGATGAGGAGCGTCGAAATCGACCTGTCGCGCAGGAAGTCCGTCAGACGCACCGCCGGGCCGGATCCCCTCGTCACACGCGCGTGCAGGTCCCGACGGCGGATCAGGAGCAGCATCGTCCCTGCGAGCAGGTAGGAGGCCGCGTTGAGAAGCATGCACGCGGGCGCCCCGAGCGCCTGGAATGCGAGCCCGGCGAGGCCCGGCCCCACCGAGCGGGCGGCCGCGATCGCGATGGTGCTGATCGACACCGCTCCCGGGTGCGTCTTCGGCCCGACGAGCTCGTAGATGATCGTCTGGCCCGCGACACGCTCGAACGCCTGGACCGTGCCGAACACCCCGATGAGCGCGTAGATCTGCCAGAGCTGCGGATCATCCCCCGCCACGACGAACGCGACGCATACCGCGACGCAAGCCGCAAGGATCGAGGTGACGATGAGGATCGTGCGGGGACGGATCCGGTCGGCCAGACGCCCCGCGGGCACGCCCAGCAGGAAGATCGGCAGGAACTGCGCGACGGTGACGCCGCTCAGCGCCTGTGCGCTACCCGTCGCACCGAGAACCACGAGCTGCAGCGCGAGGTTCTGAAACCACAGCCCGACGTTCGACGCGACCTGCCCCGTGAAGAACAGCGAGAAGCTGCGCTGGCGGAACGGCCGGAAGACACCCACCCGTCAGCGGCGCGCGGACACGCGCGTGCGCAGGAAGTCCGCGATGCGCTCCGGAATCCGCGCGGCGCCGCTCGAGCGTTGGTCGGCGTTGTTGGCGCGGATCTCCAGCACCGGGATGCCCTGCTCCTCCAACGCCTCGGTGATGAGACCAGCGCCCGGTGTGTCGTCCGCGACGAGGTGCACGACGCCGTCGACGCCGTGAGAGAGCGCCTCCTTCACGTACCACTCGCTCGACCACGGCGGTACGTAGAGCTGGTCGGTGATGCCGACGAAGCGCGCCGCGAGCGTGCGCATTGCGTCGTCACCGTGCCGCGCGTAGCCGTCCGCGGCGATCGCGAGGTACATCGACCACACGAACACCGCACCGAACTCGTCCTGAAACCGGCGATACATGTCGAGGTCCGACCAGAGCCCGCGGCCGACCCACATGAGGCGCACGCGCTCGTCCGCGCAGACCGCCTGGCCGCTGTCGATCCGCTCGACGACCTCTTCGTAGAGGGAACGCGCCGCGCCCACCGCCCATTCGCTTCCGCGATGCCACTGCGGCACCATGACGGCCGGCATCGAGTCGTTCACGGCGATCGGCGTCGGCCGGGCCGCCGCAATCGCGTCTCGTGTCTTCTTGTTCCACCCCGCCTGCTCGTTGCCGAGCTCGAGGATCCGCCGCAATCGTGCGTGGTCGAGCGTGCGGCCCGTGCGCTCCTCGAGCCAGGCCACCAGCTCGCCGATCTCGTCCTGCAGGAGATCGATGCGGTCCGATCCGAAGGCCTCTTCCCATCGATACGGGACAAGCTCCCACCACCGGGGGGGCACCGGATCCGCGCCCGTGCGCGAGAGGAGGAACGTCTCGGTTCCGTCGCGCTCGCCCCACTGCTCGAAGATCTTCTGCGTCACGTCGCCACTGCGCTCCGCGATGGCGAAGGCCGGCTGCGGGAGCCCACCCCACGGCCGGTCGTCACTCGGGAGATCCTGCTCGCCGAGTGGGATGGCGTCGTACTGCAGGCTGAAGTCGGGCAGGCCTTGCGCGGCGACACGCTCGAGTGCGGCTGCGCTCATCCGCTTCGCGGCGACGATCGACGACCACCATTGCGTCACGACGTACGGGATGTCGAGCGCCCGCAGGATCTCGTGCGGCGCGTCGGCGTTGACGATCGCGATCGGCTCTCCCGCGCGGGCGCGCTCGGCCACGTCCTGGAACCAGGCCTTCTGGAAGCGCGTCGCCTCAGCGGCGGCGCGCAGGCGTTCGGTGCTCATGCAGGCTCCTTCACGATCCGGGCGCGCAGGGCGATGGCGGCCTCCGACGCGTCACGGGCGGCGCTCTCCGGCGCGATGCGCACGCGTTCTTCGAGCGGCAGTCCAACATCGCTCATCGCGGTGCGCTGCGCGGCAAGATCCCATGCGGGTGCGTCGTCCAGGTCGCGAGCGAGCGCGAGCACGCCGCGCGCATCGACGCGCGAGACGACGGCGGCGAGGGCCGCGGCCCGCTCGCGGGATCGCGACCTCGCAGCCAACGGAGGCCGCCGAGCATGTTCACGTGCGAGAGACGCGCAGACCTCCTCGAGGGAAGAGCCGTCGGCGGCCTCGCCGATCCAGGAGGCGTCGCCCGCGTCGTGGTCCTCGGCGCGCACGACCAGGCCGGTCGCTTCGATGGCGTCGTACACGGTGTGATCGGGATGCGATGATCCGGTCACGACGATCGGCGCCGCGTCTGCCGCCGGAGCCGTGCAGGCCGCGTCGATGAACGCGACCGCGTCTTCCGGAGCGCGCGTCGCCGCGGCGGCATAGGCGGCGAGCGCCGCGGATCCGGTGCACTCGCCGCCGACACGCCGCGCGCGGAGCCTGGCCAACGCCTCGCCGAGCGCGCGCTCGCGAGTCGCGGCGGACGCAAGGGAGTGCGCATCGACGGGCTCGCCGGTGAGCGACGAGCAGAACGCCGCGAGTCGCGCGTACTGGCGCGCCACGAAACGCTCCCGGGGAGCGCCGAGGCCGCGGGGAGCGTCGAGCAGCGTGATGGGAAACCTCACGCGCCCGCGACCAGCCAAGACGCGCAGAACGTAGAACAACCGCAGATTCGCGGCGGAGTCGTTACAGACGACCAGGCCGTCGAGTCCGTCGTGCGCGCCGCCGAGGAGCTCATCGAGCAGGCGCAGCGCGACGGCGTCGGAGACTCCGAGCAGCTCCGACGCGTCACGCGACACCTCGCCGTGCCACGCGCCATGCAGGCGGACGGGCACGGCACCCGCCGCCAACACGATCTGGCGCGGGGCGTCGGCGCCGATCATGCCGATGTGGCGGCGCGTGGTCATCCCACGCGCTCCAGGCGCAGGCTGGCGATGCGCTCCTCGTCGTACCCCAGCTCGCGCAGGATCGCGTCGGTGTGCTCGCCGAGCTTCGGCGCCGGCCCCGACAGATCGGACGGCTTGCCGGAGAACACGACGGGCAGACCGGAGCCGTACAGGCCGTCGAAGTGACCGAACTTCGGGTGCACGAGCGGCACGACCTCGCCGCGCTGCTGGACGTCGGGGTCGCGGACCGCCTCGGCCGTCGAGCGGACCGGCGCCGCTGGCGCGCCGTGGGCGGACAGCGAGGCCATCGCCTCGTTGAGCGTGCGCTCGGCGGCCCATCCCGCGATGAGGCCGTGGAGGCGATCGGCGTTCGCGACGCGCGCGTCGCGGCTGCCGAACTCGGCGCCGCCCAGCAGGTCGGAGCGCCCGATCGCCTTCAGTACCGACGCCGAGAACTGGTCTGTCGGGGCCGTGACGGCGAACCATCCGTCGATCGCACGGAACGTCCCGAAGGGCGCGAGGCGCGGCACGTAGGCACCGGTACGAAGCGGGAAGCCGACCGACTCGAGCGCATCGAACGGCTCGCACGCGACCAGCGAGGTGAGGGCGCCGAGCATCGAGACGTCGACGTGCTGGCCCTCGCCCGTGTGCTCCGCCTGGAGGACTGCGGAAAGTGTGCCGATGACGGCGAAGAGCGGGGCGACGAGGTCGCCGACGGGCAGGCCGAAGCGCACGGGGGGTTCCCCGGGCTCGCCCGCGGTCGTCATGACGCCGCTGAGGGCCTGCACGATCGTGTCCATCGCCTTGCGGTCGCCGTGGTCGCCCGTCGCGCCGAAGCCGCTGATCGACGTGTAGACGATCTTCGGGTTCAGGGGCCGCACGGTCTCGTAGTCGATCCCGAGGCGCTTGGTGACACCCGCGCTGTAGTTGTCGACGACGATGTCCGCACTCTTGATGAGGTCGAGCAGCACGTCGCGGTGCTCGGGATCCTTCAGATTGAGCGCGATCGACTCCTTGCCGCGCCCGCGCAGCATCATCGACACCGACATGTCGTCGTCGGAGGTGCGGCTGAGGCTCAGCCCGCCCTCGGTGACATACGGCGAGTTGTTCCGCGACGTGTCGCCGCCGCGCGTGGGGTTCTCGACCTTGATCACGCGCGCCCCGAGCCCCGCGAGCAGCAGGGTCGCGTACGGCCCCGACAGCGCGGTCGTCAGGTCGATGACCGTTTTTCCTTCGAGCGGCCTCGTGGTCATGTCGTCTCCTTCACAGAGTGGTGGGCAGGTCGGCGTCGCGCGGACTCGATCGCGAGTCTCGGCATCAGCTCTCCCGCTGCGTGGTGCGGCCCGATCGGGCGAGGAATGTCCGGAGACGTTCGGATTGTGGGTCGTCGAAGAAGGCGTCGGCGGGACGATCCTCGACGACGCGGCCGTCCGCCATGAACACGCAGCGGTCCGCGACGTTCCGGGCGAACTCGAGTTCGTGGGTGACGACGACCATCGTGCGGCCGGTGTGCGCGAGCTGCTTCATCGTCTGCAGCACCTCGTCGACGAGCTCCGGGTCGAGCGCGCTCGTCGGCTCGTCGAAGAGGAGGATCCGGGGGTCGACGGCGACCGCACGCACGATCGCGACGCGCTGCTGTTGCCCGCCCGAGAGGTGGCGCGGGTAGGCGTCGGCCTTGTCCGAGAGGCCCACGCGCTCGAGCAGCTCGAGCGCGCGCGTGCGGGCGGCCGCGGGCGTGGCGCCGTGCACGTGCACGGGGGCCTCGGTGATGTTCCGCAGCACCGTCCAGTGCGGGAAGAGGTTGAACTGCTGGAACACCATGCTCATGCGCCGTTGCTGGCGCTGCTTCCCGGAGGGCGTCATCGGCCGCAGGTGGCCGCCGAGGCGCTCGTAGCCGAGCAGCTCGCCGTCGAGGCGCATGGATCCGCCGTCGATCGTCTCGAGCTGGTCGATGCATCGCACGAGCGTCGACTTGCCGGATCCGCTGGGGCCGAGGATCGCGACGACCTCGCCTTCGTAGACGCTCATCGAGACGCCATCGAGCGCCTTCTGGTCACCGAAGCGCTTGCGCACGTCGGAGACCTCGATCACGGGGGTCTCGTCGGTCACCTTCGGCTGCACGATGAGTCCGGACGAATCTGCGGACATCACACGGCCTCCTTCGATCGCGGCCGCTGGGGCCGGGTGGGGGTGCGGGTCGAACCGCGGCCGAAGTGGTCCTCGACGCGGCGCTGGACGAGGGTCAGCAACGTCACAGCGATGAGGTACCAGACGACCGCCACGAGCAGCATGGGGACGACTTCGTAGGTGCGGTTATAGATCACCTGCACGGAGTGGAGCAGGTCGCCCATCGCGATGACGCTGACGAGCGAGGTGCCCTTCATCAGCGCGATGACCTGCGATCCGGCCGGGGGCAAGATCACGCGCATCGCTTGCGGCAGCACGACGCGCGAGAACGTGCGCCAGCGGCCGAAGCCCATCGCTGCCGCGGCGTCCCGCTGGTCCTGGCCGACCGAGAGGATTCCGCCGCGGATGATCTCCGCCATGTAGGCCGACTCGTGCAGCGACAGCCCGATGACGGCGGCGGTCAGCGGAGTGATGATGTCGTTGGTCGACCAGCTGAACAGTTCGGGGCCGAAAGGCACGCCGAGCTCGATCCGCGGGATCAGGTAGGCGAGGTTGTACCAGAAGATGAGCTGCACGAGCGGCGGGACGCCGCGGAAGAATCCGACGAACGTGATGCATGCGACGCGCAGGGGCAGGAAGTCGCTCAGCTGGCCGGCCGCGAGGAACGTGCCGAGCAATGATCCGAGGATCATGCCGACGGCGGTCAACGCGACGCTCATTCCGAGCCCGACGAGCACGCTCGGGTGGAAGAGGTACTGCCCGACCACGTCCCACTCGAACCGCTCGTTGCTGACGAGGAACCAGATGACGCTGAGGGCGATGATCGCGAGGATCGCCGCGCCGAGGATCCGACCGGGCCGGATCCTCGCGCGCGCGGCAGCGACGTCGACGGGGGCAGTCGTTCCTGCCGACTGCTCCAGGCGTGTCATCAGTGCGTCACCCACTCGTCATCGGGTTGAGCGCCGGCTCGTCGACGGTGACATCGGTGATGTCCCAGTCGGACATGATCCGCTCGTACTCGCCGTTATCGAACAGCGCCTGGAATGCCTCGAGCATCGGCTCGGCGAGGCCGGACTCCTTCGGCATGAAGATCGCCAGCTGGTCGACGCCCGCCCCCTGCTCGTCGGTCTGCACGAGATAGTCGTACTTGTCGGGGTCCGCGGCCATCAGGTCGATCGCGCCGCCCTGCGTCGTGGCGGCGTAGTCGGCACGGTCGGAGTTGACGGCGAGGAACGTCGCGTTGCTGTCGGCGAGCCCCACGAAGGTCGGCTCGTCGAGGCCGTTGTCGGCGCACCACTGCGCGTAGAGCTCCAGCTGGGACTCGGACACGGATCCGGACACGCCCGACACGCGCGATCCGCACAGTGCCTCGGGGTCCGACAGCTCGTCCTCCCGCTCGGTGAGGTACACGTACGACGTGCGGGTCGTCATCCACACGACGGTGTCGAACTCCGCTTCGCGCTCCTCTGTCGTGCGCAGCGGGCCGTTGAAGGCGTCGTAGCGGCCGGACAGCATGCCGGTGAGCATGGCGTCGAGCCCGGAAGCGGTCTCGATGACGAACGGCACGCCGAACTGCTCGGACAGAGCCGCCTGGATGTCGGGGTCGATGCCGGTGAACGAACCGTCAGCTTCGATCGTCCGGTACGGGGGGTGCGTGTCGCCGGCCATCGTGATCTGGCCTGCGTCCTTGATGTCGTCCGGCAGCGCGTCGTACAGCGGCGCGTCCGTATTGACGGATCCGTTCGCGTCGCCGCCCTGGCTCGCGTCGCCTCCGGTTTCCGAGGAGGCATCGCTCGCACATGAGGCGAGCGCGAGGGCCGACAGCGCGACGAGAGCCGTCGGCGCGATTCTGCTGAGTCTCATGGGTATCTCCACATCCTTGTGTTCGGGGCGCCGCAGCGCATCGCCAAAGTATCATACCGATTGATATTCAGTAAGTGCCTTCTGCGCGGCGACCCCCGCGCGCCGGGAGGCGGGCTGGCGCACTCCGTAGACTCGACTGCACGCCGAGAGGGAGGGCGGTCGGTGACGGCACGGAAGTGGTTTGCAGCGGTCCGGTTCGGAGCCGCAGCGCTGTGCGTCGTTGCCCTCGTGCACCGCCAGCTGTGGGGCCTGAGCTCCCAGACCATCGCCGGGCAGAACTTCTTCGCGTACCTCACGATCCAATCCAACATCGCGTTCGCGATCATCGCCGTCATCGGCGGAGCGATCGCCATGCGGCGCGACGAGGATCCGCGGTGGTTCACCGACGCGCGCACGGTCGTCCTCAGCTGGACGATCACGGCGGGCCTCGTGTTCGCGCTCCTGGTATGGCAATCGGGCGTGCGCGGCGTCCCGATGACCGTGCCCTGGTCCGACCACGTTCTGCACTTCCTCCTGCCGGCGATCGCCATCGTCGCGTGGAACATCGGACCCGGCCGGCGCGCGGCGCGCTGGCGCCTCGTCGCCTTCGTCCTGCTCTATCCCGTGCTGTGGGGCGTCTTCACTTTGTGGCGCGGGTCGCACATCGGCTGGTACCCGTACTACTTCCTCGACCTGCGGCAGGTCTCCGGGATCCCGGAGTTCCTCGGCACGTGCGTGATCGCGCTGTCCGTATTCGCCGCCGTCGCGTGCGGCCTCATCGCGCTCAGCCGCTGGCGCGAGACGGTTCCGGACAGTCACACGAGGTCACGCGACATGCGGTGGCGGTGGCCGGCTCGGTACCGTCGAATCACCACCCACCCCAAGGAGATGCTATGACGCGGATCGAGACCACCACCGCCGGGAGCCTGCCGCGCACTTCGCAGCTGATCGAGGCCAACGCAGCCCGCACCTTCGAGGACGACGGCTTCACCCTCACCTCTACGCCGGAGTACCGCGAGCTCGTCGCGGCGGCCGTCACGGACGTCGTCGAGCGGCAGCGCCGCGCCGGCATCACCCAGCCCGGAGATGGGGAGTTCGGCAAGGCCATGTCGAACCCGATCGACTACGGCGCCTGGTGGGGCTACTCGTTCCAGCGCGTGTCGGGACTCGAGCTGACCGACAACTCCTTCTTCACCTATGAGCGCGTCGAGAGCACGCCGGGCAACATTCAGCTGACCTCGTTCCTCGACCGGCGCGATCGCGAGCTGTTCGCGGAGGCGTACGCGGACCGCTCCGCCGGCATCGGCACCGGCCGGAACGCCACCGCGTTCCCGACCAACACGGGCGAGATCACCTACACGGGGCACGACAAGGTCGCCAGCGATGTCGCGCACCTGACGGGCGCGCTCCGCGACGACGAACGCGGATTCATCACCGCGATCGCCCCGGGATCCGCGGCCCGCATCACGACGAGCTTCTATGAGACCGAGAACGAGCACATCACGGCCTGGGCGCGCGCGCTGCGCGAGGAGTACAAGGCGATCACCGACGCGGGCCTCATCCTGCAGCTCGACGACCCGTCGCTCGCCGAGAACTGGGACCAGATCCAGCCCGAGCCAACGGTCGAGGATTACAACGCCTTCACGCAGTTCCGCATCGATGCCATCAACGAGGCGATCAAGGGCCTCCCGAAGGAGCAGATCCGCCTGCACCTGTGCTGGGGCTCATGGCACGGCCCGCACGCGACCGACATCGAATTGAAGCACATCCTGAAGACGGTGCTGGGCGCGAACGTCGGGCAGATCTCTTTCGAGGCCGCCAACGCCCGCCACGAGCACGAGTGGACGGTGTGGGAGGAGAACAAGGACCTCATCCCCGACGATCTCGTCCTCGTGCCCGGCGTCGTCGGCCATTCGACGAACCTCGTGGAGCACCCCGAGCTCGTCGCCCAGCGCATCGAACGCTTCGCGCGGATCGTCGGCCCCGAGCGGGTTGTCGCCGCGACCGACTGCGGGCTCGGCGGTCGCGTGCACGAGCAGATCGCGTGGGCGAAGCTCGCCTCCCTCGGCGAGGGTGCCCGGATCGCCGGCGCACGCATCTGATCTGCGACGTGGCCCGCTCCGCTGTCGCGGAGCGGGCCACGTCGTGTTGCCGAGCATCGGGAAATTCGCCGAGCGTCTCGAGAAGCTCGCCGGACCCGCGGATTCTCGGGAGATTTCGAGACGCTCGGCGAGGGCGGCCGCTTGTCAGTCCTCGGCAGCGTCCGGATCCGTGAACGGCATGAGCGACTCCGCAGCAAGAGTCAGCAGTGCGTCGTCGTCGAGCTCTGCCACGACGCGCGCCGCAGGGCCGCCGACGAGGCCGACGAGGATCGGCTCGCCCGTGGTCGGGAGCAGATTGATCCAGGTGCGAATCGTCGGATCGGTCGGTTCCTCGGTCTCGTCTTCGGCGGCAGGATCCTCGTCGGTCGGCTCCGGGGTCGGCGTCGGTCGCGCGGGGCCGACGACGTGCCAGATCGCCGCCGACGTCGCCCAGAACGGCGCGTCGTACCGCAGCCAGATCGACTCGATCGCGCCCATCTCGAGTGCGGAGATCGCACCGCGATGGGCAAAAGACAGCGGCGGGTCGAACTCGATCGCGCCCGCCTTGAGCACGCCGAGCGGCACGGTGACGATCACGCGGTCGTAAGTCAGCGCCTCGCCGCCCGCCAGGCGCAGGCTCACGCCGGAATCGTCGTGGACGACGTTCGAGACGGTGGTCGAGTACGTCACGTCGAGGTCGCCGAGCGGCGCCTCGACGAACGGTGCCACGTCGCTCGCGAGCGCGTCAAAGGATCCGTCGGGCAGGGTCGGCGCGTACCAGCTGGAGGCCGTGGCGGGATCGATGCCCGTCATCGCCGACAGGCTCGCGACGAATGCGTCGTGCTCGTCAGAGTCGGCGAGGCCCGCCTCTGCCATCGCGTCGGCCAGGGAAACATCGGAGGACGCGGCCCTCACATCGGCGATCGCGCTCGCGATGTCCTCCCCCGACGGGGGCGCGACCTCGCCGTCGCGCGAGAATCCCGCGACGCCGGAGACGGCCACGGAGCCGACTCCGAGCAGCGCCATCCGCGATGCCGTCTCGGTGTCGTCGGATCCGAGCAGCCACGCGCCCGCCTGGGGCGGCACGGGCCAGTCGTCGCTATCGTGCGTCGCCAGACGGCCGCCGGCGCGATCACGCGCCTCGAGAACCGTGACGTCGATACCCGCTTCCAGGAGGCTGCGCGCCGCGGTCGCTCCGGCCGCGCCGGCGCCGACGACGGCCACCCGCTCGCCTTCGCCCATCGCCTCGGAGACCTCGCGCGCGGCGCGCTCACCCGACTCGACGGCACCGCGGATCGTGCCGGGCGCCGATTGGCTGGTCGCCTCGCCCGCGAAGAACACGCGGTTGCCGAGCGGGTTCGCAAGCGTCTCGCGGTCAGCGGTCGTCGCACCCACGGGCGTCACGCTGCGCGCGCCGTAGGCGTAGGGATCCGTGGTCCACGCCGTGCGGAAGTACGCCGCCGCCGCGGGAATCTCCCCCACAGGCGTCGGCGTGACGGTGGGCTCGCGCGTGGGCGTCTCCTCCGGCGGAGGGGCCGGAGTCGGCGTGCACGACGCCAGCAAGACGGTGAGCGCCCCAGCCCCCGCGCCCAACAGCATCGTGCGACGTGTGATCCTCATCGCTCGTAAGGTTACCCGTCGCGCGATTGACCGCACAGACATCGGATGTCTACGCTGTAACAAGAACCCGAGGAGATCACGTGAGCACGATCGTCACCGTCGACACCGTCGACATCCGCTTCCCGACATCCGAGCAGCTGGACGGCTCCGATGCGATGAACGCCGACCCCGACTACTCGGCGGCATACGTCGAGATCACCACCGATGCGGACGACGGGCACTCCGGCCACGGCTTCGTCTTCACGATCGGGCGCGGCAACGACATTCAGACTGCCGCCATCCGCGCCCTCTCGCCGCATCTTGTCGGGCGCGACGTGGAGGCGATCCTCGACGACATGGGATCCTTCTGGCGCGGACTCGTCGGCGACTCGCAGTTGCGCTGGCTCGGACCGGAGAAGGGCGTCATGCACATGGCGATCGGCGCCGTCGTCAACGCCATGTGGGACCTGAAGGCGAAGCGCGCCAGTCTTCCGCTGTGGCGCCTGCTCGCGCGGATGAGCCCGGAGGAGATCGTCGATCTGATCGACTTCCGCTATCTCACCGACGCGCTCACGCGCGATGACGCACTCCAGATCCTGCGTGCTGCCGAGCCGGGCCGCGCCACGCGCGAGGCCGAGTTGCTCGAGCACGGTTATCCCGCGTACACGACCACGCCCGGCTGGCTCGGCTACTCGGACGAGAAGCTCGCGCGCTTGTGCCGCGAGGCCGTGGCGGACGGGTTCCGCATGATCAAGCTCAAGGTCGGCGGTGACGTCGACGATGACATCCGACGTATGCGCCTCGCGCGTGAGACCGTCGGACCCGACATCCGCATCGGCACGGACGCGAACCAGCGATGGGGCGTCGACGAGGCGATCGAGTGGATGGGGCGCCTCTCCGAGTTCGACATCGCCTGGATCGAAGAACCGACGAACCCGGACGACATCCTCGCCCACGCGGCGATCGCGAAGGGCGTGGCGCCGATCCCGGTGGCGACCGGCGAGCACTGCGGCGGTCGCGTGATGTTCAAGCAGCTGCTGCAGGCGAATGCGCTGAGCGTGCTGCAGATCGACGCGACTCGGGTCGCCGGTGTGAACGAGAACATCGCGATTCTGTTGCTGGCGGCGAAGTTCGGCGTTCCGGTCTGTCCCCACGCAGGCGGCGTCGGACTCTGCGAGGCCGTGCAGCACCTGTCGATGTTCGACTTCATCGCCGTCACCGGCACGACGGAAGGTCGGGTGATCGAGTACGTCGATCACCTCCACGAGCACTTCGTGACGCCCACCGACGTGAGCGGCGGCGTCTACCACGCGCCCACCGCCCCGGGCAACGGCATGGAGATGCTGGCGGCGAGCCGGGAGGAGTACACCTTCCGTGGGTGAGGTCTCTCGCCGAAGCGACCTGGCGTTGCCATCGTTCGGTTTCGGCGCCGCGGGAATCGGCAACCTGAATCGCCCGGTGACCGATGACGACGCGCTTGCCGTACTGGAGGCCGCGTGGGACGCCGGCGTGCGCTACTTCGACACCGCCCCGCACTACGGCCTCGGCCTCTCGGAGCGACGGCTCGGCGCGTTCCTCCGCACGAAGCCTCGCGACGAGTTCGTTCTCTCGACGAAGGCCGGGCGGCTGCTCGTGCCCAACCCCGGCGGTGAGAACCAGCTCGACGTCGAGAATTTCTACCACGTGCCCACCGTCGTCAAGCGGCAGTGGGACTTTTCCGCGGACGGCGTGCGCCGGTCGATCGAGGAGTCGCTCGAGCGGCTCGGCCTGACGTCGATCGACCTCGTCTACCTGCACGATCCCGAGCAGTCCGGCGATCTCGAACGCCACCTCGCGTCGGGAACGGCCGCGCTCGCGGATCTGAAACGCGAGGGTGTCGTCCGGGCGTCCGGGCTCGGATCCATGGACGCGGGAGCGCTCGCGCTCGGCGCGGCATCGGGCGGGCTGGACGTCCTGATGGTCGCGGGTCGGCTCACACTGCTCGAGCAGCCGGCGCTCGCCGACACGGTTCCGGCCTGCGAGCGCACGGGGACGGGCATCGTGACGGCGTCGGTGTTCAACTCGGGCCTGCTCGCAAGCGACCAACCCGCCGACAATCCACGCTACGACTACGGCCAGGCGCCGCGGGAGCTCGTCGACCGGGCGACCCGCATCGCCGACGTCTGCCGCTCCTACGGTGTTCCGCTGCCGGCGGCGGCGCTGCAGTACACGACGCGCATCTCCACAGTGCGCACGGTCGTGACCGGCAGCAGCCGCGCCGCGCAGATCCGCCAGAACGCCGAGTGGATGCGCCTGGAGATCCCCGAGGATCTCTGGGCGGAGCTCGCCGCCGAGTCGCTCATCGCGTAGTCCCCACGCGCTGGTCTCACGCGCTGGGTCGCCAAAGTTTGCGGCGACGCGGCACGCGCGCCCGCAAACTCTGGCGACCCACGTTCCCGCGCGGACTACTCCGGACGCAGGCGCAGGCCCTGCATGCCGCCGTCGACGGCGAGCGAGGTTCCGGTCGTGGATCCGGCCCGCGGGCTCGCGAGGTACGCGACCGCGTCGGCCACCTCGTCCGCCCGCACGAGCCGCCCGTGCGGCTGGCGCGCGTTGAGCGCCGTGCGCTCTGCGTCGGGATCCGGAGCCGAGTCGAGCAGCCGCCCCACCCATGGTGTGTCGGCGGTTCCGGGGTTCACGCAGTTCACGCGGATCCCCTCGCGCAGGTGATCAGCCGCCATCTGCTGGGTCAGCGACAGAACCGCGCCCTTCGTCGCCCCGTAAAGGGCGCGCGCGGGAAGGCCCGCGGTCGCCGCGATCGAGCACGTGTTGACGATCGATGCCGCTGCAGACTGACGCAGGTGCGGCAGGGCGGCACGCGAGACGCGCACGGCCCCAACGACGTTCACATCGTAGACGCGGTGCCACTCATCGTCGTCGTTGTCCTCGATCGTGCCCTGCGCACCGATGCCGGCGTTGTTCACAACGATGTCGATGCCGCCGAAGTCCTCCGCGACCGCGGCCACGCCCTCGCGGACGGTGCGGTCATCGGTGACGTCCACACGGTAAGCGTCGACGAGACCGTCGGTCACCTCGCGGTCGAAGATCGCGACCTGCGCACCCTCTGCGCGCAGGCGCTCGACGATGGCCGCGCCGATCCCGCTCGCGCCGCCGGTGACGATCGCCTTCAGCCCGTCGAACGTTCCGCCAGCGCTCACGCGAACACCTGCTTCTGGGATCCGAGGCCCTCGATGTCGAGCTCGACGACGTCGCCGGCCTTCAGGTAGGGGAAGCGACCCGAGAGGGCGACACCCTCCGGCGTGCCTGTCATGATCACGTCACCCGGCTCGAGAGTGAGGTGCTGCGAGAGATGCCACACGATGTAGGGCACGTCGAAGATGAGGTCGGAGGTGCGCGAGTCCTGTCGCGGCTCACCGTTGACGAAGCTGCGCAGCCGCAGGTCCGACACGTCGACCTCGTCCGGGGTGACGAGCTCGGGGCCAAGGGGCGAGAAGCCGGGCGCCGACTTGCCCTTGCCCCACTGCCCGCCAGACGTCTCGAGCTGCCACGTGCGCTCTGACAGGTCGTTCGCGATCGTGAAGCCGGCGATGTGGTCGATCGACTGCTCCCGGCTGTCGAGGTAGCTCGCCCGCTTGCCGATGACGATGGCGAGTTCGACCTCCCAGTCGGTCTTCGAGCTCGAGCGCGGGATCTGCACGTCGTCGAACGGTCCGACCACGGTGTTGGGAGCCTTCATGAACAGCACGAGGTTCTCGGGCGGCGCGGATCCGGATTCGGCGGCGTGCGCCGCGTAGTTCATGCCGACGCAGTAGACGGCGCTCGGGCGCGCGACGGGGGCGCCGACGCGCGTGCCGTCTATGTCGGCGACGGGGAGCGATCCGGCGGCGAGGGCCTCACGCACGCGCTCGATTCCGCCCGATTCGAGGAAGTCGCCATCGATATCGGTGGTGAGCGGGGTCAGGTCGAAGGCCTGGTCGCCCTCGAGAACAACGGGCTTCTCCGCGCCCGGTGCGCCGCGTCGCGCAAGTCGCATGAATTCTTCTCCGAACATCTGAGGTTTACGGACCGCGTGGTGCAATCCCCGCCCAGATTACCACTTGGAGCCCCCATAGATCGGATGTCTACACCACCAGCCAGCCACCGGCGTGGCCTGTACCCGTCGCCAACCAATGCGCCAGCGCCAAGTCCGCAAGTCTCCGACAAGTCCGTTGTGAACCGCGCCGGACTTGTCGGAGACTTGCGGACATGGGCGTCGGATAGCGTGAGGGCATGAGTGGATACAGCGTCACCCAGATCGGCCGCCTCGACTCCTGGAGCGGCAAGGCATTCCTCGAAGGAGACCTCGGCGCGGAGAACACGGGGCTCTCGATCAACGCCACCGAACCGGGCGGCGAATCGCCGTTCTGGCATTCCCACGCGAACTCCGAAGAGCTCTACATCGTGCTCGACGGCACGGGTGAGATCGTCCTCGGCGAGGACATCGTGCCCCTGAACGCAGGCACGGTCGTCCGCGTCGCGCCCGGCACGATGATGGCGCTTCGCTGCCTGCCGGACAGCCCGGCGGCGATGAAGTGGATCTGCGTGCGCTCGGGCGCCGATTCGCTCGAGGGAGTCGGCAAGGATGCGACCCTCGACTCCGACCGCCCATTCCCCTGGAACGCGTGATCTCCCGCGCGCACTGAGACCGCCACCGCCTCAGGCGGTCGCTCCCTTCAGCCACTGCTCGATCCCCGCGACGTGGGCGACGGCAAGGGCGTGGGCGAGGGGCGCGTCGCCGCGGCGCAGCGCGCCAACGATCGCGCGATGCTCGTCGATGGTCCGATTCGTCGCCCCGGCCTCCGTGATGCCGCGCCAGACGCGCGCTCGCACGGTGGGCCCGGACATCGAGTCGAGCAGCCCGGCGAGGTAGGAGTTGCCCGTCGTCGTCGCGATCCGCGCGTGGAAGGCGAGGTCGTGGGCGACGAGCACGTCAATGTCAGGCTCGCTCACGACGTCATCGATGAGACCGTCGAGCGCGTCGAGGTCGTCGACCGTCGCCACGTGAGCGGCCGCCTCGGCGGCCGCGGGCTCGAGGATCCGCCGCACCGCGAAGATCTCGAGCACCGAATCGTCACGGTGCAGGTCGACCACGAAGCTCATGGCCTCGAGCAGCAGGTTCGGCTCGAGGCTCGTCACGTACGTGCCGTCGCCGCGGCGCACGTCGAGCACGCGGATCACGGCGAGCGCCTTGACCGCCTCGCGCAGGCTGCTGCGGGACAGACCGAGCTCCTCGCTGAGCTCCTTCTCCGGGGGCAGCCGGTCGCCGGGGGCGAGCCGGCCCGACACGATCATGTCCTTGATGCCCGCGATCGCCTCGTCCGTGACAGCCATGGCTTGACCTTATCGAGAGATCGGATGTCTTGGGGAGTGTTCCGCGAGGAACGCGTCGACCTCGGCGGCCGTGGGGATGCTCGGCGCCGCGCCCACCCGCGTGACCGCGATCGCGCCGGTCGCCATCGCGCGGCGCACGGCGGCGTCGAGATCGGATCCGGAGGCCAGCGCGGACGCCAACCCTCCCGCGAACGCGTCGCCCGCGGCGGTCGTGTCCACGGCGTCGACGACGAACGGCTCGTACTCCCGGGCGCCCTCGCGGGTGACGGCGACGGCGCCGGATCCGGCCATCGTGATCAGTGCGGTCGCGACGCCACGGGCGACGAACCACTCGCCCGCGCGGATCGCCGAGGCCCGGTCGGTGACGGCGATCCCCGTGAGCACGGCGGCCTCGGTCTCGTTGGGCGTAACCATGTCGACCGTCTGCCAGACCTCGTCGGGCATCGCGGCGGCGGGCGCCGGGTCGAGAATCACCGTGAGACCCGCCTCGTGGGCGCGCGCGAGAGCGTGCCGCCCGGCGTCGAGCGGCGTTTCGAGCTGCGTGAGCAGAACCCCGCCCACGGCACCGATCTCGTCGATCGCGGCGTCGACGTGATCGCGGCTGAGGCGTGAGTTCGCGCGCGGCACGATGACGATGTAGTTCTCGCCCGTCGTGGCGTCCACGCGGATGTGCGCGATGCCTGTCCCCTCGCCCGGGATCTGACGCACGTATCGCGTCTCGACTCCGGCCTCGGTGAGCGCGTCGGTGACGATGGCCTCAAACGGGTCGTCGCCGACGCACGCGACGAAGAACGTCTCGGCTCCTGCGCGAGCGGCAGCCATCGCCTGGTTGGCGCCCTTGCCGCCGGCGGCCAGCGAGAAGGCGTTGCCGAACATCGTCTCTCCGGGGGCGGGCGAGCGATCGGCGAACGCGGTGACGTCGGCAGAGACGCTGCCGACGACGATGACGGGGTGGGATGAGGCCATGCCGATACGTTAGCCCGCCAGCGGGTCGCGACTCACATCAGGTGACGCGCGTCAGCCCGCGAGGCGGCGGAAGCGATCGACCTGTCGGTTGCGGCGGCTCGAGCCGCCCTCGCCGCCGTGCACCTGGCCGACCTGCAGGATGGCGCGCGCCAGCACCCCGTCGGGCTGCGTGCGGCGCGCGTGGTCGTCGGCAAGCATCTCGACAAGCGCCTCGACCTCGCTTTCGGCACTCGCGGCGATCGGGAACCACGGCAGCGCCTGCCGCCACGCGCGGAACGAGACGAGGAGGACCTCGTGACGCTGCTCGACGTGCGCGCGCTCGTGCGCGATCACGGCGTCGAGCTCGTCCTCGGAGAGCGTGTCGAGCAGCCCCTTCGACAGCACGGTGACGGATCCGATGCCCCGCGGCAAGCAGTAGGCGACCGGCGCGCTGTCGTCGAGCAGGAGGGTGCGCTTGCGCGTGGGATCCGGCTGGCTCAACAGCAGCAGCAGCTGAAGGTGACGGCGGCGCTGGCGCTCGAACTGCACGATCGTGACGACGAGGTGGCCGACAAGGTAGAGCGCGAGGGCGAACGCCGGGATCCCCGCGAGCCACGGATGCGCCGGAAAGAACGCGTCGCCCAGCAGCCAGAGCGCGCCGACCATCGACAGACCACCGGCGAGCGCGACGACCTGCCAGAGCAGCAGGGCTCGGGCCGGGGCGCGGGCGGGCCATGCGGCGCCCGACAGTACGATCGGCACCGGCCACGCGAGCACGACCGCGACCAGCGCGAGCGCGACGGCTGCGATCAGCGCCGGAAAGGACATGTCACGAGCCTACGCACCCGCACAGTGGATCCCCCCTCATCAATGGGTCGCCAGAGTTTGCAGACGTGGGGCGCCGAGAGTGGGAATCTCTGGCGACCCATAGGGTCGGGCGCACCTCAGGTGGCCTGCGGAGGGCGTCGCAAGGCGGACGCGGAAGGCGCACAGGCGTGCGTCGACGAGGACAACGCAGCGAGGCGCCCGCAGGTCAGCTGAGGAGGCTGCGAAGGTAGGCGGCGTCTTCGGGGGAGACGCCTCCCACGAAGCGGGCGAGCACGGCGGTGCGATCGCCGGATCCGCCGAGGACCTCGTGCATGAGCTCTGCCTGGTGCTCGGCGCGCGATCCGATCGCGCTGTAGCGGTGCGGGCGCACGGACTTGTCGGGCGAGACGAGGCCCTTCTTCTCGAGGCGCGACAGGACCGTGAGCACGGTCGTCGCGGCCATCTCGCGTCCGCGCATAGCCTCGATCGCGTCCTTGATGTCATACGCGGTGAGCGCGTCGTCGGCGTCCCACAGCACGTCCATGACCCCGCGTTCCAGGTCTCCGAGATGGTTCAATCTGCCCCCGTGTGCATTCCGGCCGCGTGGGATCCGCGGCGTCCTGCTTTGATTCTACCGCGTGTCGAAGGAAGATCTACTTCGCGTCGAAAAACTTCTACACGCTGTCGAAATGTGGTCTACACTCGATCGCGAGTCTTCTACGTCGTGTAGAAAAGGAGCGTTCGTGGATCCCCTCGACATCGCCAGGTGGCAGTTTGGCATCACGACCGTCTATCACTTCCTCATGGTGCCGCTCACGATCGGCCTCGGCGCCGCAGTCGCCCTGATGCAGACGCTGTGGGTCAGAACCGACGACGAGAAGTACCTGCGTGCCACGAAGTTCTGGGGAAAGCTCTACCTGATCAACTTCATCGTCGGCGTCGCGACCGGCCTCGTGCAGGAGTTCCAGTTCGGCATGGCGTGGAGCGAGTACTCGCGCTTCGTCGGCGACGTGTTCGGCGCCCCGCTCGCGCTCGAGGGACTGCTCGCATTCTTCGTCGAGTCGACGTTCCTCGGCGTGTGGATCTTCGGCTGGGGCCGGATCCGCAAGGGCCTGCACCTCGCCGCGCTGTGGATCGCGGTGATCGGCTCGTGGATCAGCGCGTACTTCATCATCGTCGCCAACTCGTGGATGCAGCATCCGGTCGGCGTCGAACTCGCGCCCGACGGCCGCCCCGTGATGACCGACGTGTGGGCCGTGCTCGGCAACAGCACCGCGATCGCCGCCTACACGCACACGCTCTTCGGCGCGCTCGTGGTGGCGGGCATGTTCCTGCTCGGGATCAGCTGGTATCACCTGTGGCGCCGACGCCACGACGGCATCGACACGGTCGGATCCGATTGGCACGTTGTCGTCGGGTCCGGCACCGCGCCCGGGCGCGACCGCACCGACCACGGCATGTGGATCTGGTCGCTCCGCCTCGGCGCGATCATCGCGATCCTCGGCTTCGCCGGAACGGTCGTCTCGGGTGACGTGCAGGGCAAGCTCATGTATGAGCAGCAGCCGATGAAGATGGCCGCCGCCGAGGCCGCATGCCACACGGGCGGATCCTTCTCGGTGCTGTCGATCGGCGACCCCGGCGGCGACTGCGACGACGTCGTCACGCTCATCGAAGTGCCCGGCGTGCTGGGGTTCCTCGGCACGGGCGAGTGGGGCGCCGACATGCCCGGCATCAACGACCTCGAGCCTCACTACATCGACCAGTACGGCGAGACGATCCCCGACGACGCGCTCGCGGGTGAGCACGCCGGCCGCACGATCGACTACGTGCCGACGATGTGGGTGACGTACTGGGGCTTCCGGCTCATGATCGGCCTCGGCGGAATCGTCGCGGCGGGCGGTGTCGTCGCGCTCTGGCTGACGCGCCGCGGCACGGTTCCGACCTCGCCCTGGATCATGCGTCTCGCGATCCTCGGCATCGTGGCGCCGTTCGCGGCGAACATCGCCGGCTGGATCTTCACCGAGATCGGACGTCAGCCGTTCGTCGTCGCGCCCAACCCGGATCCGTCCGGCATCGACGGGGTGTTCATGTTCACCGCGGCCGCCGTCTCCCCCGGTGTGACGGCGGGCGAGATGCTCTTCTCCGTGATCGCGCTCACCGCCGTCTACGCGGTGATCCTCGTCTTCGAGTTGTATCTGCTCGTCCGCTACGTGCGCGGCGGGGCGGCGAGCGCGATGCCCGAACTGTCGCGCGACGAGACCCCCGACGGATCCGACGACCGGCGCGACGACGTGCTCGCGTTCGCCTACTGAGATGGGAGACACCATGGACGTCCTTCCCCTCGTCTGGTTCTGCGCCATCGCGGTGCTGTGGATCGGCTTCCTCGCGCTCGAGGGCTTCGACTTCGGCGTGGGCATGCACATGCTCTTCAGCACGCGCGACGAGAAGACCCGGCGCACGATGCTGAACACGATCGGACCCGTGTGGGACGGCAACGAGGTCTGGCTGATCACCGCCGGCGCCGCGATCTTCGCGGCGTTCCCCCACTGGTACGCCTCCCTGTTCTCCGCGCTGTACCTGCCGCTGACGATCATGCTCATCGCGCTCATCGCCCGCGCGGTGGCGATCGAGTTCCGCGGCAAGGTGCACACGCTGCGGTGGGCGACGTTCTGGACACGCAGCCTCGGCGTCGGATCCCTCGTGGCGTCGTTCTGCATCGGCGCGATGCTCGCGCTGACCTCCACCGGCCTGCCGCTCGACGGAAACGGCGACCGCTCGGGTGGTCCGTTCGCATGGTTCTCCTTTCCCGCGGTCCTCGGCGGTCTCGCTGTCGTCTGCTTCGCGCTCGCCCACGGATCCGCGTTCCTCGCGCTCAAGACGGACGGCGAGATCCGCGCGCGAGCCGGGCGTTTCAGCGGCACGTGGGGGCCGTTCCTGCTGCTGCCGGCGGCCGCGTGGGCGGTGTGGGTGCAGCTCGCCCACGGCGGATCCGTGCTGTCGTGGGCGCTCGTCGCCGCCGCGGTCGTGGCGGCAACGGTCGCGACGACCGCGGCCCGGCGCCGGCGGGAGGGCGTGGCCTTCGGCGGGTACGTCGGCTTCATCGTCGCGGGCGCCGGGGCGGTGTTCGCGGGCATGTTCCCGTACGTGCTGCCATCGACGCTCAGCGACGCGTACAGCCTGACCGTCGCGAACGCGTCGAGCAGCGACTACACCCTCGGGGTGATGACGATCGTCGCGGCGTTCGGGCTGCCGCTGGTCATCGCCTATCAAGCGTGGTCGTACTGGATCTTCCGCAAGCGCCTCGAGCCCGGCATGATCCCCGACCCGCACATCGTCGTCCCGGCGATCCTGCGCCCGAAATAATTTGGGTCGCCAGAGATTGCAGCCCCACGGCGCGAAAACCTGCAAACTGTGGCGAGGCATTCGGGGGCGACGGGCGTCATGCGGGCGCGGGCGTCACGCGGGCACGCGTGTGCATGCGGGCGCGCGTGTGCACGCGGGCGGGTCCCCCCTCGATGGGTCGCCAGAGATTGTCGCGCGGGGCGGCCAAGACGTGCAATGTCTGGCGAGGCATCGGCTGAGGCGACGGGCCGTCGGGTAGGCATGGAGACACAATGAGCAGCGATCCGTGGCACACATCCGCAGGGGACGCGGCACCGACGCCCCGGCCCGCACTGGGCCCGGTGCCGCCGGTCGCCCTCGTGGGCCTCGGCGTGCTCGCCGTCCTCAAGGGCGCAGGGCTCGTGCTCGTCGCCGCCGCCGTCGCGTCGGGTATCGCGGGCGTCATGTCCGGCGACCTCGACACGCGGTCGGTGCTGCTGCTCGGCCTCATCGGTGGTGGCCTTCGCGCGCTCGCCGTGTGGGGCACGCGCGTCGTCGGCCACAACATCGCGATTGCCGTCAAGCGCGACCTGCGGGGGCGCCTGTGGGATCGCCTCGCCGCCGGCGACGCGGAGGGCGCGGAGTTCGCGGAGGACGACGACGATCCGCGTCCGATCGCCCCGGCGCGGATCGCCCGCGAGCGCGAGGGCGAGGGATCCGTCTCGATCCTTGCCGCGGACGGCCTTGACGATCTCGACGAGTACTACGCCACCAGCCTGCCCGCGATCATCCAGGCGGTCGCGGTCCCGCTCATCGCGGGCCTGTGGATCCTCGGCGCCGATTGGCTGAGCGCGCTCATCGTCGCGCTCACGGTGCCGCTGGTGCCGCTGTTCATGGTGCTCATCGGCAAGCACACGCAGGAGCGCACCGACGAGGCCACCGGATCCCTCGCCCGCCTCGCGAACCACCTCACCGAGCTCGCGCGCGGCCTGCCCGTGCTCGTCGGCCTCAACCGCGCCGACGAGCAGGCGCGGGCGCTCGACGACATCCAGCGCGAGTATCGCACGCGCCTGCAGCAGACGCTGCGCACCTCGTTCCTCTCGGCCCTCGCGCTGGAGCTCATCGCGACGATCTCGGTCGCCATCGTCGCGGTTGCGCTCGGCCTGCGGCTCATGAACGACACGGTCGGGCTCGAGACCGCGCTCGTCGCGCTCCTGCTCGCGCCCGAGTGCTTCACGGCGCTGCGGCAGGTCGGATCCGCCTTCCATTCCTCGCAGAACGGGCTGTCGGCCCTCGCTCGCGTGCGCCGCATCCTGTCGGGCGCGCGGCGCGGCGACGTGCGCGGATCCGAGCTGCCGGTCGTTGCCGACATCACGAGCCCCATCGACCTGCCGCTCGTGCGCACGGAGCCGCAGCGGACGGAGGCTCCGGAGGACTTCCCGACGCTCGACGAGATCGCCTCCGGCGCGGCCTGGGCGGATGAGCCCGACGTCGTGCCCGACTATGCGCCGGCCCCCATCACGATCCACGACCTGAGCGTGCGCTACGCCGACCGTGCGGCGCCGACCCTCGACCGACTGTCGGCGGACATCGGTGGGATCACCGCGGTCACGGGCCCGTCGGGCAGCGGCAAGTCGACGCTGCTGGCCGCGATCGCCGGCACGCTGCCGCCGGGCGCCGACTCGTCGGGCTGGATCGTCGGCATCGATCCCGCGCTCGTCGCCTACGCACCGCAGGTGCCGCGGGCCTTCACGGCGACGCCGTGGGACGAGCTCGTGCTGTACGGATCCGAGAACCCCGAGGCCCCGCTGCGCGAGGTGGGCATCGCGCGGCTCGCCCATTCGTCGATCGCGGAGATGAGCCCGGGAGAGCTGCGGCGCCTCGCCGTGGCCCGCGCGCTGGTGCGCGTCGACCATGGTGCCCGGGTCCTCGTTCTCGACGAACCGACCGCGCACCTCGACGAACGCTCGGCGGGGCGCGTGCGCGACGCGATCCGTCGCCGCGCATCGGCCGCGACGGTGATCCTGGCGACACACGAGCCCGCCACCCTCGCGCTTGCGAAGCGGACGGTCGCCGTCGATGTGGCCTCAGCGCATCCGAGCGACGCGGTCGCCGTGTCGAGCCCGCACGCCGCACCGGCCGCGCCCACCGTCTCTCCCGCGGATGGCGCCCGGCAGGAGCCGACGTCGACGACCGTCGGGATCCCGGTGATCACCGACTCCATTCGCCTCCCCGACGCGCCCGACTCGGGATCCCTCCGCCTGCCCAGCCTGCGCGGGCCCCAGCACTACGCGCTGAAGCCCGACCGTCCGGCCCGGTGGCGAGCGCTGTTGCGCCTCCTGCGCCCCACGACCGCGCGGTGGGCGCTCGGCATCCTGCTCGCCACCGCGACGACCGGGATGGGGCTCGCGCTGACTGCCGTGTCCGGATGGCTCATCGTGCGCGCGAGCGTCGAGGAGTACATCATGTACCTGCTCGTCGCGATCGTCGGCGTGCGGTTCTTCGGCATCGGGCGCGCCGTGTCGCGCTATGCCGAGCGCCTCGTGACGCACGCCGCGTCGTTCCATGTGACCGACCGACTGCGCCGGCGCCTGTGGCGCTCGATCGCCGCGCGCGGCGCCGGATCCCGCCGCGTGCTCGAGGGCGGATCCCCCGTCGACTACCTCGTCACGCTCACCGACGAGCTGCGAGACCTGCTGCCGCGCACGGTCCCGCCGCTCGCCGTCGGCGCCCTCGCAGTGCTCGGCATCACGGTGACGACCTGGATCACGGTTCCGCAGCTGGTGGGCGTCGTCGGCGGGGTCCTCGCCGCGGCAGCCGTGATCGGTGCCGTGCTCGCGATCGTGGTCGCGCGCGGTGCGCATCGACGACGGATCCACGAACGGTCGACGCTCGTGCGGGGGACCGCGGCGCTCGCGACCTCCGCCGACGACCTGCGGGCGAACGGCGTCGCCCACCCCGCGGTCACGCGCCTCGACCAGGTCAGCGCCCGGCTCGCTCGCGCGGAACGCTGGGGCTCGCTCGGCGCGGGTCTCGGCAGCGCGGTCGCGGTATTCGCCTGTTCGGCGCTCGCCGCCTGGGCTCCGCTCCTGTCCCCGACGACGCCGGCTGAGCTCGTCTGCGTTGTCGCGCTGCTAGCCCTCGCCGCGGTCGAGCCGCTCGATGAACTCATCGTCGCGTGCCACCGGATCCCCGCGCTCCGCGAGGTCGCGCGCCGTATCGCGCCGTTGCTGACCATGCCGCGCCCGGTCTCGACCGGCACCGCGCCTGCGCCCCGCCCCGTCACGCGCCTCGAGATCGACGGCGTCGCCGCCACCTACCCCGGTCGTTCCGAACCAGTCTTCTCCGGGCTGTCGGGATCGGTCGGAACCGGCGAGTGGCTCGTCGTCTCCGGGCGCTCGGGCGCCGGGAAGTCCACCCTGCTGTCGGTGATCATGGGCGCCCTGCCAGCGGCGGAGGGCGCCGTGCGCGCCGACGGCGTCGCGCTCACGGACCTCGATCCGGCCTCCTGGCGCGGCCGCGTCGCCTGGTGCCCGCAAGACGCGTATGTGTTCGACTCGACGTTCCGCGGCAACCTCCTCGTCGGCCGCGCCCGCGACGACGCTCCCGACGACGCCGAGATGCTCACGGCCCTCGCGCGCGCCGGCCTCAGCGACCTCGTCGCGTCGCTTCCCGATGGGCTCGACACGCACGTCGGGGCGGGCGGATCCGCGCTGTCCGGCGGCGAGCGCCAGCGTCTCGCTGTCGCGCGGGCACTGCTCAATCGCGCCGACGTGATCCTGCTCGACGAGCCTGCCGCGCATCTCGACCGGCCGACCGCGGAGGCGGTGATGGCGGATATCCGCGCCGCGACCGAGGACCGCATCGTCGTGCTCGTCTCGCACCGTACAGACGTGCGCGCGCCGCGGGGATCCGCCCGCATCGAGCTGTGACGGCACGCAGCGCCGAGGCGTCCGATGCTCGACCGCGACTCCGACAGGTGTAGCATCCGGTCGTGACCGATCGCCCCACCGACGACCGTCGGATCTCCCTCGCACTGCTGCTCGCGGCGATCTGCCTCATCGGCGTGAACATGCGCACGCCGATCACCGGAATCGGGCCGCTGCTGGAGCAGATGAGCGCCTCGACCGGACAGCCGCTGTCGGTCCTGAGCCTGCTGACATCGCTGCCGGTGCTGTCGTGGTCGATCATCTCGTCGGTCGCTCATCCGCTCACCCAGCGCTTCGGGTTGCGGCCCGTCATCCTCGCCGCGATCATCCTGCTCAGCGTCGGCACGGTCGTCCGCTCGCTGCCCGGCGTCGCGGCGGACGTGGGCCTCTGGGTCGGAACTCTCCTCGTGGGCGCGACGATCGCGATGTTCAACGTCCTGATGCCCGCGGTCGTGAAGCGCTCGTTCGGACGACGGTCTCCCGTCGTCACGAGCATCTACACCGCGCTCTTCGCCGGGTTCGGCGCGGTCGCCTCGAGCCTCGTGGTGCCGGTGTCGTACCTCGTCTCGGGCGGCGAGGGATCCGCGGGCTGGCGCGTCGCGCTCGTCGCGATGAGCGCCACGTTGCCGATCGCCGGCGTGCTGTGGATCTGGCACATGCGGCAGGCCGGCCCGGAGGAGCGCGTGCGCCCGCAGCCGCGGAGCGAGGTCGTCCGACGCAGCGTGTGGGGCGACCGCACGGCGTGGCTCGTGGGCCTCTACATGGGTACGCAGTCGATCCTCTTCTACGCCATGCTCACGTGGACGGCCCCGTTCGCGCGCGACCACGGCCACAGTGAGATCGCGGCCGGCAACGACGTCATGCTGTTCCAGATCACGGGCGTCATCGGATCACTGACGCTGCCCCTGCTCCTGCGCGGTCGCGCGGAGCGGTGGATCCCCGCGCTGCTGCCCGCGTTCGGCGTCATCGGCACAATCGGGCTGATCGTCGCGCCAAACGTGCTCGTGGTCTGGCTGCTCGTGCAAGGCCTGACGAGCGGCGCCTCGATCGCGATGGCCCTGACGCTGATGGCCTCCCGCGCCCGCGACCACCGCACCTCGTCCGCGCTCAGCGGCATGTCGCAGTCGGTCGGCTACGTGATCTCCGGCGCGGCACCGCTGATCTTCGGCTGGCTTCACGCCGCGACCGCGTCGTGGACCTGGCCGCTCGGCTACGTCATCGCGGGGCTGCTCGGGCAGCTCGTGATCGGGCTGTTCGTCGGACGCGACCGCTACGTCTTCGACTGACGCCGGCGCCGTCGCGCCCGGGTCACCAGATCGAGACGCGGTCCTCCTTCGGAAGCCACAGCGCGTCCGCCTCGGTCACGCCGAACGCCTCGTAGAAGGCGTCGACGTTGCGCACGATCTGGTTGCACCGGAACTCGTTCGGCGAATGCGGGTCGATCGCGAGCAGACGGATCGTCTCGGTGTCGCGGCTGGCCTGCTGCCACACCTGCGCGTACGACAGCAGCACGCGCTGCACGCCCGTGAGTCCGTCGATCTCCGGGGCCTCATCACCGTTCAGTGACAACTCGTAGGCCTTCAGCGCGATGCTGATGCCCCCCAGGTCGCCGATGTTCTCACCAATCGTGAGCGCGCCGTTGACGGTGTGCTCGGCGGCCAGCCCAACGGGGGTCAGCGCGTCGTACTGTTCGATGAGGACCTTCGTGCGCGTCTCGAACGCGGCACGGTCGTCCTCGGTCCACCAGTTGTTGAGCGCACCGGTGCCGTCGAACTGCGAGCCCTGGTCGTCGAACCCGTGCCCGATCTCGTGACCGATGACGGCGCCGATGCCGCCGTAGTTGGCGGCGGCATCGCGGTTCGGGTCGAAGAACGGGTACTGCAGGATCGCCGCGGGGAACACGATCTCGTTCATCAGCGGGTGGTAGTACGCGTTGACCGTCTGCGGCGTCATGAGCCACTCGTCGCGGTCGATCGGCTGTCCGATCTTCGCGAACTGACGGTCGTGCTCGAAGACGCTGGCCCGGCGCACGTTGCCGAGGAGGTCCTCCGGATCGATCTCCAGCGCGGCGTAGTCGATCCACTTGGTCGGGTAGCCGACCTTCGGCGTGAAGCGGTCGAGCTTGTCGAGCGCGCGTTCGCGCGTTTCGGCGCTCATCCAGTCGAGCGTCGAGATCGACGCGCGATACGCCTCGATGAGGTTGGTGACGAGGCGGTCGATCTCTTCCTTCGCCTCCGGCGGGAAGTGCCGCTCGACGTAGATGCGGCCGACGGCTTCGCCCATCGCGGCCTCGACGAGGCTGATGCCGCGCTTCCAGCGCACGCGGTTCTCCGGCACCCCGGCGAGCGTCGTGCCGACGAAGGAGAAGTTCTCCGCCACGAGGTCGTCCGTCAGGTACGGCGCGGCGGAGCGCACGATCTTCCAGCGCAGCCAGGCCTTCCAGTCGTCGAGGCGCTGCGGCGTGAGGAGAGTGCCGAGGCCGGCGAGGAACGACGGCTGCGCGACGTTGACCTCGGCGAAGCCCTCCGCGGAGACGTCCTCGCGGAGCATCCCGTCGAGCCACGGGGTGAGGTCGACGCCCGTGAGCTGCTGCACCTCGGCCCACGTCATGAGGTTGTAGGTGGCGACCGCGTCGCGGCACGCGACGTTGTCCCAGTGGTGCTTCGCGACCGTCGTCTCGAGTGCCATGATCCGCGCGGCGCTGTCCGCCGGATCCGACACCCCGGCGAGCGCCAGCATGCGGTCGACGTGCGCGACGAAGGCTTCACGGATCTCGGCGAAGCCGTCCTCGCGGTAATACTGCTCGTCCGGGAGCGAGATGCCCGCCTGGACGAGGAACGGAATGTAGCGCGTCGGGTCGCCCGGGTCGGGCTCCACGAAGGCGCCGATGACGTTAGTGACCCCGGCACGGTCGAGGCGGCTCGTGGTGCGCAGCAGCGAGGGAACGTCGGCGATCTCGTCGACGGCCGCGAGCTGCTCGCGGATCGGCTCGACACCGAGCGCCGCAATGCGCTCGGTGTCCATGAAGCTCGTGAAGAGGTCGCCGACGCGGCGCTCCAGCGTGCCCGGATCGGCGCGCTGCGCGTCCACGACGATCGCCCGAACGTCCTTCTCGGCCTGTTCGGCGAGCTGGTGGAAGGATCCCCACCGCGCCTTGTCGGACGGGATCTCAGTGCGATCGAGCCACGCGCCGTTGACGTAGCGGTAGAGATCGTCTTGTGGACGAATGTCGGTGGAGAAGTCCTCGGTTGCGAGGCCGGACGAAGAGGTCATCTCTCCATCGTAGGAGCCTAGGCTTATCGGGTGACCCGCAGCCTCAATCGAGACATCCTGAGGCTGGCCGTGCCCGCTCTCGGGTCGCTCGTGGTCGAGCCGCTGTTCCTCGCGCTCGACTCGGCGATGATCGGCCACCTCGGCGTCACCCCGCTGGCCGGCCTCGGCATCGCGGGCAGCGTGCTGCAGACGTTCGTCGGCCTGATGGTGTTCCTCGCCTACTCGACCACTCCCGCGGTCGCGCGCCTCTTCGGATCCGGGGACAACGCTCGCGCCGTCTCGCGCGGCATCGACGGCATGTGGCTGGCGCTCGGCATCGGCGGGGTGCTCGCGGTGGTCGGGTACTTCCTCTCGCCGTGGATGATCTCGCTGTTCGGCCCGAGCGCCGCCGTCGCCGAACAGGCCGAGATCTACCTCCGGCTGAGCATGTGGGGCATCCCCGCAATGCTCATCGTGTTCGCCGCGACCGGCCTGCTCCGCGGCTTGCAGAACACCGTCACCCCCCTCTGGATCGCCGGCTGCGGCTTCGCGGCGAACGCCCTGCTGAACTGGCTGTTCATCTACGGTCTCGGCTGGGGCATCGCCGGATCCGCGGCGGGCACGATCGTCGCGCAGTGGGGCATGGTGGTCGCGTACGTCGTGATCGCGGCGCGGCTGGTGCGGCAACACGGATCCAGCGCGGCTCCCTCGCGGGCCGGCGTGCGCGGCACGGCACTGACGGGCGGCTGGCTCTTCCTGCGCACGGTCGCGCTGCGGGCGGGGCTGCTGCTCACCGTCGTGGCCGCCACGACGCTCGGCACCGAGGAGCTCGCGGGCTGGCAGATCGTCTTCACCATCGGGTCCACGGCCGCGTTCGCGCTCGACGCGCTCGCGATCGCGGCGCAGGCGCTCATCGGCAAGCACCTCGGATCCGGCGACGAAGACGGCGTGCGCTACGTGCTGCGCCGCACGGTCGCGTGGGGCGCGATGAGCGGCGTCGTCATCGGGCTCGTCATCGCCGGCCTCTCCCCCGTCCTCGGCGTCGCCTTCACGGGCGAGTGGGGCATGTCATGGCTGACTCTGCCGGCGTTCATCCTGATGGGCGCGCTGCAGCCGATCGCGGGGGTCGTCTACGTGCTCGACGGCGTGCTCATGGGCGCCAACGACTCGCGCTACCTCGCGCTCGCCGGCCTCGTGAACCTCGTGCCCTTCGTCGCCTACCTGCTGATCGTGCTGATGGCCGCCCCCCACGGATCCTGGGGCCTGTTCTTCGTCGCCTTCGCCTTCTTCGGCGTGCTGATGGCCATGCGCTGGTGGACCCTCGGTCGCCGCGTCAAGGGCACGGCCTGGCTCGAGAACGCCGCCTGACGCCGTCGGCTCAGGACCGCGTCGGCCGCCCGCCCTGCTCGGCGTACATCTGCATCCGCACCTCGCGCGCGGCGGTCATATGCGTTTCGGCAATCTGGCGCGCCCGCAGTGCGTCGCGCGACTCGATCGCCTCGAGCAGCTCCTCGTGTTCCGACAGCACCGCGGTCCAGCGGTCGTCCCCCTCGAGAGTGGTCGTCGGGTAGCGCACGAGATGCACGTTCAATCGATGCAACAGGTCGACGAGCGTCGGGCTGTGGCTGGCGGACCAGATCGCCTCGTGGAAGTGCCGATTCGTCTCCGCACGCTGCCGCGGGTCGCTCCCGGCGGCGACCATCGCGTCCTGCGCGACGCGCAGGCGCCGGCGGTCGAGCTCGGTGGCTCGCTCCGCCGCCGCCCGCGCGGCAGCACCCTCGAGGGTGATGCGCACGTCGTAGATGTCGATGATCTCCTCCGGGCTCGTCTCGCGGACGCGCACCCCGCGCGGCAGTCGCTCGACGAGGTCCTCGATCTCGAGGCGGTGCAGCGCCTCGCGCACGGGGGTGCGTGACGTGCCGAAGTCGGTCGCCAGCTGGTTCTCGGACAGCACCTGCCCCGGCACGATGGCGCCGACCACGATGGCCTCGCGGATCTCGTCGTACACGCTCGTCGCCATCTCGGCCTCCTCGGTCTCGTACGAACCTACCCCGGGACGATCAGGCTGCCGCCCCCGCGCGACGGCCGAAGACCATGCCGGCCGCGAGCCCTGAGCCGCCCGGATAGTTGCCCGAGAAGAGTCCGCCGAGCATCTCGCCGCACGCGAACAGACCGGGGATCGGTTCGCCGTGCTGGTCGAGCACCCGACCGTTGAGATCTCCCTTGACACCCCCGAAGGTGAAGGTGATTCCGCACGTCACGGGATAGGCGTAGAACGGGCCGGTCTCGATGGGCGCCGCCCAGTTCGACTTCGGCGGGACGACGTCCGCGCGACGGTCGTCCTTCACCGTCGGGTCGAAGGTGACGCCGCGGTCGATGGATGCATTGAACGCGTCCACCGTACGGCCCAGTGCGGCGCGCTCTACGCCCATCGCGTCTGCGAGCTCGTCAAGCGTGTCCGCCTGGTGCACGCCGATGCCGGGCATGTCGTACTCCTCGGTACGCAGCATCGGTCGCAGCGAGGCGTCGAAGATCTGCCAGGCAATGGATCCGGGCTGCTTGAGGATCTCGCGACCGTACTTCGCGTACGTGTAGTTGCGGAAGTCCGCACCCTCGTCCAGGAAGCGTTCGCCCTCCCGGTTCACGATCATGCCCAGCGGGTAGCTCTGGCGCGTGAGCCGGTTGGTGAGCTCGCGGTTCGACTCGTTGTTCTCGGCGCCGGCATCCCACTGCACCGAGTGGCATGTCGACCAGTCGCCGCCCTCCGCCGCGCCGACGGCGAGCGCCGCCGAGATCATGTCGCCCAGGTTGTAGGGCGTGCCGCGAACCTTCGCGTTCGACCATCCCGAACCGAGGTGCTTCTCGCGCAGCTCCGGACTCGCTTCGAAGCCGCCCGCGGCGAGGATGACGCTCTCGGCGCGTAGTTCCAGCTCGTCCTCGGTGGTCTCGTCGGTGGCGCGGACGCCCACCACGCGTCCCTCCTCGACCACCAGCGACGTCGCACGGACGCCGTAGCGGACTTCGGTTCCGAGCTTCTCGGCGACCGCGGTGTGGTCGGCGATGAGACCCTCGCCGCCGCCGACGTTACCGATGTGCAGGCCTCCCCAGAACAGGTAGGTGCCGTCGGGTCGGTCGTAGGCCTGTCGCTCGTACATGAGGCGGTACTTGAGGCCGAGCCCGTGCAGCCAGCGCACGGCGTCCTGCGACTCGTGCACGAGCACCTCGGCCATGGCGCGATCGGTCTTGCCGTCGGTCACCTTGATGAGGTCTGCGAGGTACTCCTCCGACGAGTACGGCGGTACCTCGGTGCGGTCGTGTCGCTCGTCCGAGTCGACGATGTCTTTGAGATCGTCGAAGCCGCCGTGGTTGATCCGCGTCGCGCCGGCGGTGTAGAAGCTGTTGCCCCCGGACATGTCTCGCTGACCGCGCTCAAGCAGAACCACGCGGCGTCCACGCTCGGCTGCCGCGTGCGCGGCGGCGAAGCCAGCGTTACCGCCGCCGACCACGATCACGTCATAGCTGGAATCCGTCATCTTCGATCCTTCCCGTGGCCGCACGTCGGCCGTCATTGTCGGATGCCCCTGAGGTCACCATCAGTCCTATTGTATACATATGTATGCGATGCTCCGTTCGTGGCGCGAGCGAGCGGTCATGCGCTAGCCCGGTACCGTGGGGAGGTGGCACTGCGAACGGCCGCGGTGCCCGAGGCAGGGCCAGGAAGGGGGCGAGGTGCTTGACAGACACGGTGTACGACCGGATCCGAGCAGCAATCGTCTCCGGGGAGCTTTCCGCAGCGCAGCGCCTGGCGGAGGTCGCGCTCGCGGAGCGCTTCGGCACGTCGCGCACCCCGGTGCGGGAGGCGTTGCAGCAACTCGAATCTGAGCGTCTCATCGAGCGTACGCGGCGCGGCAGGTTCGTCCGGCAGATCCAGCCGGAGGAGGTCTTCGACATCTACGACGTGTTGAAGGTGCTGGAAGCCTCTGCCGCTCGCATGGCATCCGAGCGTGCCACCGCCTGGAACCTCCTGCAGTTGCGGACCGTGCACCAGTCGATGGTCGACTTGACGGAGCCGAACGCGCCGCGGAGGGCGGAACTCAACCGGGAGTTCCACGAGGTGCTCGCGGCAGCCGCGCACAGCCCGACGACCGCGCGCGTGCTCCTGCAACTCAATTCGAGTCTCATCGTGACAGCGCGCACGACGCTCGCGGTGGAAGAGCGGTGGCAGGCTGCCCTCGCGGAGCACGAGGAGCTGGTCGACGCGATCGCCCGTCGCGACGGGGACGCTGCGGCGCGCATCGCCGAGGAGCACATGGTCGCCGCCCGCGACGTCCGTGTGCAGTTCTACTCCGACACCGCGGCGTCGCTCGGCGCGCGCTGACCGGCTGTCGCACCGGCGTCGCGATCAGCGCCGCCCTCGACCCGCAGCCGGATGATGCGGTCGTCGTCCAGCGGTTCGTGCCGCGAGGGCACGGCCGGGTCGTGGCCGGGCACGATGACGCCGTTCTCGCCCGCAAGCTCATGCAGCGTGTCGAATGCCGCGTACATGCGATCGAGCTGATGCACGGCCCCGTACGGCCGGTCGTCCTCGACGTTGCCGTAGAAGTGCGACGCGTCCGATGCGAGCACGATCGGACCGTCCGCCGTCTCGACGCGCATCACCTGAGTCCCGGCGGTGTGGCCGCCCACGAAGTGCACGGTGATGCCCGGCGCGACTTCGGCATCGCCCTCGAGCAGCTCGACGCGCCCGGCGTCGGCGAGGTCGCGCAGCGCGAGAAGATCATCATGCGGGCGCAGATGCACATACGCGCCGCGGTGCGAGAACGGACCCTCCCAGAACTCGAGCTCGGAACGCTGCACCAGGATCCGGGCATTCGGGTAGTCGGCGAGATGACCGGTGTGGTCGTAGTGGAGGTGCGAGAGGACGACGATCGGTACGTCCGCCGGCGAGAAGCCGAGCTCGCGCAGGAGCTCGATCGGCGAGCCGAGATAGGTGCGGGCTCCGCGCGCCGCGGCCTCGTCTCGCGTGAACCCGGTGTCGAACACGAACGGCACACCGCCCTGAACGATCAGCCAGGTGTAATAGTCGATCGGCCAGCGGTCGTGGCAGTCCGCGGCATAGCCGTGGAAGTGCTCGCCTTTGAACGATTCGGTGCGATACGCGTAGCGCAGCGCGTAGACGCCGTCGGCCGCCGTCATGCGTCGGCTCCATACTTCAGTTCGCGGCCCGTCCATCCTTCCCAGAGCTTCGCGAGCGCCGAGTAGTCCTCGCGCCCGAAGCCCTGTCCGGCCGCGATGTCGTACACCGACTGCGCCGCCTGCGTGGCGAACAGCGGCGTCTCCGAACGTTGCGCCATCGCGAGGGCCAGCATCGAGTCCTTGCGCGCGGCGTCGAGCGGCATGCCTCCCTCGTAGTCACCGGTCGCCATCCGCTGCATCACCCGGTGATTGAGCGGTCGCTGCAGTCCGCCGTCCTCCCGGTCGAGCATGGCGGCGATGTCGTCAAGCGCCACGCCTTCGGCGCGTGCCATGGCGAACGCCTCCACGAGCACGACCATGACGGCGTGCGCGACGCCGTTGTTGACGACCTTCGCGGCCATGCCTGCTCCCAGAGCGCCGAATCGCGAAACGCCCGCACCACCGATAATGGCGAGCACGTCGGCCACTTCGTCCACGTCACGGTCATCGCCGCCGACCAGAAGCGTCGCGTTTCCGGACGACATCTGCCCGACCCCGGAGAGCACGGCGGCGTCGATGATGCGCGCACCGGACGAGCCGAGGATCCGCTCGGACTCGCGCACATCGTCGGGCAGCACCGTACTGGTCTCGATGATGAGGGTGCCCGCCGCGAGGCTCGGCGCCAGCTGCTCGAGCACACCGCGCGAGACGGCAGGGTTCGGGAGAGAGAGCACGATGATCGCGGATCCCGCGAGCTCTGCGAGGTCGTCGGTCGCCGTGATGCGATCGTGCTCCGCCGCGAGGGCGCGGCGTTCGGCGCTGATATCGAATGCGACGACGTCGAAGGCGGTCGCTAGCCGGGTCGCGATGGGAAGGCCCATCTGGCCGAGCCCGACGAGTGCGATGCGGTTTTTCATGTGTGCCCCTATGCCTTGATCGCGAACGGATCGCGGATCTCGTCCGAGAGATCCATCAAGACGTTCTTCGTACGCAGGTATTCGTCGAGTGCCTCCAGGCCACGCTCCCGCCCGTAGCCCGACTGCTTCACGCCACCGAAGGGCGCCTGCGCCGCAGAGTAGCGGTAGGTGTTGACCCAGACCGTGCCGGCGACGAGGTCGCGGGCCACACGATGAGCGCGCGCGACGTCCTTCGTCCAGAGTCCGGAGGCGAGTCCGAAATCAGTGCCATTGGCGATGGCGATGGCTTCCTCGTCCGTGCGGAACGTCGTCACTGCGAGCACGGGGCCGAAGACCTCCTGCTGCGCGAGCCGCGAGTCGGGCGCGACGTCCGCGAAGATCGTCGGCTCGACGAAGGCGCCGTCGGCCAGTTCGGCAGCTGCAGGTACGCCTCCCCCGGCGACGAGCCGCGCGCCGTCAGCCTTGGCGTCATCGATCATGGCGAGGATCCGTTCACGTTGCAGGGGCGATGCGACCGGGCCCATCTGCGTGTCGGGGTGCGCGGGGTCGCCCACGCGGATCTGCCGTGCGATCTCCGCGACCCTGGCAGTGACATCCTCGGCGATCGACTCGTGCACGAGCAGACGCGAGCCCGCGATGCACGTCTGACCACCCGCGGCGAAGATGCCGGCAACGACGCCCGGAACGGCGCGGTCGAGGTCGGCGTCGGCGAAGACGATGTTCGCACTCTTCCCGCCGAGCTCGAGCGTGACGGGCACGAGCACTCCGGCGGCGGCCCGCGCGATCGCCTGACCCGTCTCCACCGAGCCCGTGAAGGAGATGCGGCCGACGCGTGCGTCCGTCGTCAGCGCGACACCCGCTTCCTTGCCGCCGGTGACGATATTGACGACGCCGGGTGGGAAGCCGGCCTCCTCGACGAGGTCGGCGAGTCGAAGAGTGGTCAGCGGGGCGATCTCGCTGGGCTTGATCACCACGGTGCAACCCGCGGCGAGCGCCGGGGCGAGCTTGTTCGCCAGCAGCTGCATGGGCGAGTTCCAGGCAGTGATGAGAACGGCGACGCCCACGGGCTCCTTGCGCGTGTAGTCGAACGTCTCCCACGCGTCGAGCGGGATCGTGTGACCGTAGATCTTGTCGGCGGCACCCGCGAAGAAGCGGTAGTTGCGCACGGTGAAACGTGCCTGTGTTGACGTCTCGCGCAACAGCTTGCCGTTGTCGGCACTCTCCAAATGCGCAAGTTCCTCCGCATCACGTTCCAGGAGGTCGGCGAGCCGGTGCAGGAGGCGTGCGCGCTCGGCACCGCTCGTCCTCCGCCAGTCGTCGAAGGCGGACTCAGCAGCGCCGATTGCGGCCGCCGCCTGCTCAGCCGTCGCGTCGGGAACGCGCGCAAGCGCCTTCCCTGTGAGCGGGCTATGCACGTCGAGTTCCCGTCCGGGCTCCGCGGCGACACGAGCGCCGTCGATGAGCAGTCGGGTGTCAGGGATGGTGATGTCAACCACGCGTGTCTCCGATCAGAGTGAGGGCGCGCTCGAGATGAGGCGCGAATGCCTCGGGGTGCTCGCAGATGGGGAAGTGTCCCATGCCGGGCATCGTCCAGAAATGCGCGCCGGGAATCTTCGCCGCCGTCGCTTCGGACATCGCGGGCGTGCAGGAGTAGTCGTACTCGCCCGTCATCATGACAACCGGGCACACCGCCGTGTCGATCTCGCTCACGATGTCACGACCATCCCATCCGCCCGAGTAGAAGTCGATGTCACCGGCGAATGTGCGGTGGCCGCCCTGAGCATAGGTGCGCAGAATGAGGTCCCGCGTCGACGCAGGCGCGGTCGGGGCGATGAGCCCATCGATCCACTCCGGCACGAAGAGCATTTCGTTGACCCGCGGATCTCCTGCCCATGGCGTGACGCGGCCGGGGACGAAGTCCGATGCCTCGCAGGCGACGACGCCGCCCAGCCGGTCGGGAACGCGGTACGCCATCATCAGGCAGGCCTCGCCCGCCATCGAGGCGCCCAGCAAAATCGGCGAGTCAAGTGCCAGCGCGTCGATCACGGCGAGGATCGTTTCGGCATAGCGGTCGGGGGTGAGGGTCCACGCACCGATCGGTTCGGCGAGCGCCGCGGACCGCCCATGACCAGGCATATCGAACGTGATGACCTCATGTCGCGCGGTGAGGTCGGCGTCCGACATGAGCGGATGCGCCTGACGTCCGTCGGCCCCCGCCGTGTGGAGCACGACGATCGGCGCGCCAGCCCCCGCTCCGGCGCGCTCGAAATAGAGGTCGACCTGCTGCCCCTCGACGACGACGGGAACGTGACGGCCGACGATCGCACGGCGATCGAGGACGGGGTCGGCAGCACGGGATACCGGCGCATCGACGACCTCACGGGCGAGTTCGATAAGCCGGCGGATTATGGCCGCGTGCTGGGCGAATACGAGTTCATCACCCTCGACACGTGTGCCGTCGACCCTCATTCTCATCGCGAGAAAGTGGTGCATGGTCGGGGCGGGGTGCCGGGAGAGGAGCTGGGTCCACGCGTCGGCCGGCGCGACAAGGCTGACTTCGGCATCATCGCACGGGATGACCGTGTCCGGAGAGACCGCAACCGTGACGCGGGTCTCGCCGTCGCTGAATGCCACGGCAACGTGCGCGGCACGACGAAGCGCCTGGAGCTGCGCGTCTCGACGGGCGGCTTCGACCCACCCGTCGACGACGGCGTCGAGCGCGGCGAGACCCGCGGCCATCAGCGACCTTCCGTGGGGTTGGCGGTCCGGCCGGATGCCAGGCCCTCGTCTTCGAACCGGCGGCCCGGTCGCGTGGCGTAGAACACCGCGACGAAGGTCAGGACCGAGACGAGGATCATGTACGGCGGGATGACCGCGAGCGCGCCGAGCCCCAGACCGAGCAGCCCCGTGAAGATCATGGGCGCGAACCCGCCACCAAAGATCGCTCCGATCGAGTAGCCGAGCGACGCTCCCGAGTACCGCACCCGCGGAGGGAAGAGCTCGGCGAAGAGCGTCGCCATCGGACCGTACATGAGCGGGTGGATGAAGCCGATTCCGATCACAACGGTGACCGCCATCGTGACGATGCTGGGGAACGCCTCGTTGATGAGGAAGAACGGGTATGCGTACAGCGCGAATGCCGCGGTGCCGAGCAGGAAGACCTTTCCGCGTCCGATCTTGTCGCTCCACGCCGCCGCGAGCGGGATGGTGATGATCTCGATCGCCGCGGCGACTGCGACGATGACGAGCATCGAGTCACGCGGGAGGGCGAGGTCGGTGGTCGCGTAGGTGAGGTTGAAGGTCGCGAAGTAGTAGAAGCAGACGAAGGGGGCGAGGCACATCGCGATGGCGAGGAAGATGTTCAGCGGGTGCTTGCGGATCGCTTCGAGCGCCGGCATGCGCGATGGCTCGCCTCCGTCCTTGACCTCCTTGAACTCGGGACTCTCAAGAACCGAGAGGCGGATGAAGAGGCCGATGGCGACGAGAGCCGCACTCAGCAGGAACGGGATGCGCCAGCCCCAGCTCATGAACTGGTCATCCGGCAGCAGGGCAACGAGCGCGAACACCACGGTCGAGAGCAGGAGCCCAGCGGGGCTGCCAGCCTGGGTCCAGCTACCGGCGAGACCGCGCTTTCCCTTCTCCTCGTGCTCCACGGACATGAGCACGGCGCCCGCCCACTCGCCGCCGACCGCGAAGCCCTGCACCAGGCGCAGGAAGAGGAGCATGATCGGCGCGGCGATTCCGATGGCCGCGTACGTCGGCACGAGACCGATGAGGAAGGTCGCGCTGCCCATGCCGAGGAGCGAGTACACGAGCATTTTCTTGCGGCCGACGCGGTCTCCGAAGTGACCGAACACGATGCCGCCGATGGGTCGCGCGAGGAACCCAGCCGCGAAGGTCGCGAATGCGGCGAGCGTTCCGACCAGAGGGTCGAACTCAGGGAAGAAGAGCGAGCCGAACACCAGCGCGGACGCGGTGCCGTACAGGTAGAAGTCGTACCACTCGATCGCGGTACCGATGAATGACGCAAGGACGACCTTGCGGGTCATGGCCTTCGAATAGCCCTGCCCAGCTGTCGTCGCGGGTGTCTTGTTCGACATTGAACGCCTCTCGTTTCTGTGGCTCTCTCGCCACGCTGCATACGACTGTATACATAGGCATGCACGCACGCAAGAGCGGGTCGGCCGCGCCGCGCATCCGCGGTCACCGGCTCTCGACCGTGGCGGGCGGCGGGGTAACGGTGAGAGCCCCGCGTACGGCGGGCCTCGGGGACTGCAGTCGCGAACAGGCGTCCGCAGAGACGGGCTGGACCCTTACGCCCAGCGGCGGCACCACTCGTACATCACGACGGCCCCGGCTGCCGAGGCGTTCATCGACCGCGTCGAACCGTACTGCGTGATCTCGATGTGCGCGACGGCGGCGGCGAGCGCCTCCTCCGAGAGGCCGGGCCCCTCCTGGCCGAAGAGGAAGACGCAGCGTTCCGGCAGGTCGGCCTTATCGACAGGCACGGCCTCACCGACGTTGTCGACGGCGATGATCGGGATCTCGCGCTCATCCATCCACGCGCGGAACGACGCGACGTCGGGGTGGTGGATCACGTGCTGGTAGCGGTCGGTGACCATCGCGCCGCGACGGTTCCAGCGCTTGCGCCCGACGATGTGCACGGTGTCCGCGAGAAACGCGTTGGCGCTGCGCACGATGGATCCGATGTTCATGTCGTGCTGCCAGTTCTCGATGGCGACGTGGAACCCATGGCGCCGGGTGTCGAGGTCGGCGATGATGGCGTCCATCGTCCAGTAGCGGTACGCGTCCACGACGTTTCGGGTGTCGCCGTGCGCGAGCAACTCGGGGTCGAAGTACTCGCCCTCCGGCCACTCGCCCGGCCAGGGGCCCACGCCGTGCATCGGTTCGCCTGTCACTCCCCCATCGTGCCACCCGCGCTTCGGAAGGAGATTCGGCGCTCGCCGGACCGCATGACCGGATCCGATCCTTCTGAAGCGCGAATCTCCTTCTCCAGATTTTTCGGTGCACCTAAAAATCTGGCACACTGTCGTCATGACGATCACCGACGCACCCAAAAAGCCACGCGCTGCCTGGCTACTAGGGCCGGCGCTTGTGGCGGGCGTGGCGTACCTGGATCCGGGCAACGTCGCGACGAACATGTCGGCGGGAGCGCAATTCGGATACCTGCTCGTGTGGGTGGTCGTGCTCGGCAACGCGATGGCGTGGCTGATTCAGTACCTCTCCGCGAAACTCGGCGTCGTCACGGGCCGCAGCCTGTCGGAGACGCTCGGCACGCGGATCCGTTCGCCGTGGGCGCGGCGCGCGTACTGGCTGCAGGCGGAGCTCGTCGCCATGGCAACCGACGTCGCGGAGATCATCGGCGGCGCGGTGGCGCTCTGGCTGCTGTTCGACGTGCCGCTCGTGGCCGGAGGCGTCATCACGGGCGTCGTCTCGATGGGGCTGCTCTGGATCCAGTCGCACGGCGGCGCGAAGCCGTTCGAATTCGTCGTCATCGGCCTCATGGCCGTCATCACGATCGGATTCACCGTGGGCGTGTTCGTCGGTCCCCCGGATCCCGCGTCGATCGTCGAGGGTCTCGTGCCGCGGTTCGAGGGCTCCGGATCCGTGCTGCTCGCCGCGTCGATCCTCGGTGCGACGGTCATGCCGCACGCGATCTATGCGCACTCCGCGCTCGCCCGCGACCGTTTCGCCGATCACGTCGAGGCGCCGGGGCGGATCCCCCGCCTGCTGCGCGCGACGAAGTGGGACGTGACGATCGCGCTGATCATCGCGGGCACCGTGAACCTCGCGATCCTGCTGCTCGGCGCGGCGAACCTGCCCGGGGTTCCGGGCACGGACAGCCTCGAAGGCGCTCACGCGGCGCTCGCGGATCACCTCGGCCCGCTGGTCGCGACGGTGTTCGCGGTCGGGCTGCTCGCCTCGGGTCTCGCCTCGACATCCGTGGGCGCGTACGCCGGATCCGAGATCATGCAGGGGCTGCTGCGGGTGCGGATCCCGCTGATCGCCCGGCGCATCGCGACCATGGTGCCGGCGATCGTGGTGCTGGCCGTGGGGTTCGATCCGACCCAAGCCCTGATCCTCAGTCAGGTCGTGCTGTCGTTCGGGATCCCGTTCGCGCTGATCCCGCTCGTCGCGCTCACGGCGCAGGCACGGACGCTCGGGTCGCACCGCAATCGCTGGTGGACGACCGCGATCGGCGTCGCATCGAGCGCATTCCTCATCGCGCTCAACGCGCTCCTGCTCTGGTTGACGTTCGTGCCATGAGTCCGTAAGTCTCCGACAAGTCCGGCGAGAATCGCAACGGACTCGTCGGAGACTTGCGGACTCGTCAGAGCGCGAGGTCGGCCGCTTTGCGGAGCAGCACGTCGCGCTCGCGCTCGTTGCCGGTAAGGCGCGCCGCCTCGCGCAGGCAGTCGCGCGCCTCGTCCACGCGCCCGAGACGCGCGAGCAGGTCGCCGCGGACCGAGGGGAGCAGATGGGATCCGCGCAGCGCGCCCGAGGCGGCGATCTCGTCGACGATGCGCAGCGCGCTCGCCGGGCCGGTCGCCATAGCGACCGCGGCAGCGCGGTTGAGGTCGACGGCCGGCGAGGGGGCGATCCGCCCCAGGGCCTCGTACAGCACGATGATGTGCTCCCAGTCAGTGTCGTCGAACGTCGCCGCGACCGCGTGGCACTCGGCGATCGCCGCCTGCAGTCCGTACGCGCCGCGGCCGCGCCCCAGGGCGTCCGCCCGGGCCAGCGCCGCCCGACCTCGCGCGATCAGCGTCGCGTCCCAGCGCGTGCGGTCCTGCTCATTCAGCAGCACCGGGTTCCCGTCCCGGTCGGTGCGTGCCGGGAAGCGCGCGGCGGTGAGTTCCATCAGCGCGGCAAGGCCGTGCACCTCGTGCTCGCCCGGGATCAGCTCGGCCAGCACCCGGACGAGGCGGATCGCTTCCCGGGCGAGGCCGACGCGCATCCACTCCTCCCCCGAACTGGCGACGTGTCCCTCGTTGAAGATGAGATAGAGCACGCTGAGCACGCCGTCGAGACGCTCGGCGTACTCCCCGCGCGGCGGCACTTCGAAGGGCGCGTTGACGGCGGCGAGCGTCTTCTTCGCTCGCACGATGCGCTGTTGGATCGTCGAGGTTGGAACGAAGAACGCCCGGCCGATCTGGTCGGTCGTGAGCCCGCCGACGACGCGCAGCGTGAGGGCGATCCGAGCCTCGCGCGACAGCGCCGGGTGACAGGCGATGAAGACGAGCCGCAAGATGTCGTCGTCGATCGCGTCGGGGTCGTAGTCGATCTCGCCCGTCGCCTCGTCCATCTCCCGTGCGATGGCGGCGTACCGGTCGTCGAGCGCTGCGGCGCGGCGCCACCCGTCGACAGCGCGACGCTTGCCGACGGTGACGAGCCACGCGCCAGGGTTCGTCGGCACCCCGTCGGCCGGCCACTGCTCGAGCGCCGCGGAGAGCGCCTCCTGCGCGAGATCCTCGGCGAGGTCGAAGTCGCCGGTGAAGCGAGTCAGGGTGGCGACGATGCGTGCGGACTCGATGCGCCACACCGCTTCGACGCGGCGACGGGCCGACGCCGTGTCCGGCGACGCGTCATGCATCATCGTTCACGCTCCCAAGTCCGCAAGTCTCCGACAAGTCCGGCGGGAATCGCAGCGGACTTGTCGGAGACTTGCGGACTCGTCACGCGTCGCCGAGCTGCTCGCGCCACTCGGCTTCCTTCTCGATCCACTCGTTGTCGGCGGGGAAGTCCTCGGGGCCCGTGACGCGACGGATCTCGACCTTGTTTCCGGGGCCGAGCGGCGCGCGCTTCGCCCACTCGGTGGCCTCCTCGATCGTGGGGACGTCGAGGATCCAGAACCCGTTGAACAGCTCCTTGGTCTCGCCGTACGGTCCGTCGGTCGCCACCGGCGGCGTGGCGGAATAATCGACGACGACGCCCTCCGCCGCCTCGGCCAGGCCCTCACCACTTGCCAGGACGCCAGCCTTCATCATCGACTCGTTGAACTTCCCCATCGCCTCGATGATCTGCTCGAACGGCACTTCCTTGTACTCCGCGATCGCCTCGTCACTGTTGCGCATGATGAGCATGAACTTGGACATGATGTTCCTCTCTCCGGTGGGCCCGTTCTGACCCTCTCACTGACGCATCGAACGGGGAAGAAGGAAATCGACAGCGCGGCGGCAGAATATTGCTGAGTCCGCAAGTCTCCGACAAGTCCGGTGCGAACAGCTGCGGACTTGTCGGAGACTTGCGGACATGAGCGCCGGGCGCGCGAGCAGGCGCAGGACGATCAGGCAGGGGCGGTCAGGCGGTCAGGCGGTCAGGCGGAGAGCCAGACGACCTCGGCGGCGCCGTCCGGCAGATCGATGGGGGCGCCCGCGAGCTCCACTCCCCCGTCGCGCACGACGAGTTGCGTGCCGACGTCGATGCCGCTCGCGGTGATCGCACGCAGCAGCAGCGGATCCCGGTCGCTGACGCGCAGCACCTCCCCGGCATGCCCGGGCGCGGCATCGGCGAGCAGTACGAACGGCGTGCGCTCGATCGTCCCGTCACGGCTCGGGATCGCGTCACCGTGCGGATCGTGGGTCGGGCGGCCGAGTCGCGCGTCGATCTTCTCGAGCATCCGATCGCTGACGGCGTGCTCGAGCACCTCCGCCTCGTCGTGCACCTCGTCCCAGCTGTAGGCGAACTCGCGCACGAGCCATGTCTCAATAAGCCGGTGGCGTCGGGTCATCGAGACCGCGCGTTCGCGGCCATCCGCCGTCAGCGTCACCGCGCGATACGGTTCGTGATTCACCAGCCCCGAGGCCGCGAGCTTCTTGACCATCTCGGTGACGCTCGACGGCGCCACGCCGAGTCGCGCCGCGAGCACGGACGGCATGATCGGCTGATCCTGCCACTCGGTGTGGGCGTAGATCGTCTTCAGGTAATCGTCGGCTGCGGGGCTCGTGGCCATGGATCTAGGCTACCGAGCCGCGCGCGCGGCCTTCTGGAACGGCCATTCGACGCCCGCAAGCTCCTCGCAGGTCGCCCACACCCGCGCGCGCACCTCGGGGTCGAGGGACGTCGCCGACGGACGCTGGCGTACGGCGGCACCGCGCATCATGTGCTTCGGCCCCCAGTACTCACCGCCCTGGATCGTCGGGTCGATCAGCGCGCGCACGATCGTCTCCGCACCCGACTGCTTGCTCTGCGCGATCGGCGCCTGCACGCCGTCACGGATCCGCTTCCACCTGCTCGGCTCGTTGACCCCCGTCACGCGCGGGGTGCGGCCGCCGATCGAATACCCGGGGTGCGCCACGACCGAGTCGACCGGCACCTCCGCGTCACGTAGCCGTGCGTCAGCTTCGAAGCCGAGCGCCTGCACGGCGACCTTCGACTGCACGTACGCCTTCCACGACGAGTACGACTTCTCGAGCTGCACGTCCAGCGGGTCATACGCTCCCATGCGGGTCGACATGCTGCCGAGCCACACCATGCGGGGCCGCCACCTGGATCCGGCGGCCTTCGACATCGACACGAGCAGCTCGGCTCCGAGCACGAAGTGACCGAGTGCGTTGGTCGAGAAGACCAGTTCGCGCCCGTCGCGCGTGAGCTTGCGTGCGTGAGGCGGGTGCACGATTCCGGCGTTGAAGATCACGCCGTCGAGGCGGGTGCGGTCGAACAGGCCTCCCCGCACGCTCGCGGCCGCGGCACGCACGGATCCGGGGTTCGCGACGTCGAGCAGAAGCGTCTCGACGGATGCGCTCGGAATGCGCGCCTCGAGGGCGTCGTGGGCGGCGGCGAGCCGGTTGGGGTGGCGGCCGCTCATGATCACGTGGGCGCCCGCCTGCGCGAGCTGCTCGCATGCGAAGTAGCCGAGCCCGGCGTTCGCGCCCGTGACCAGGTACGTCCGCCCGTCCTGGGGCGGCAGATGAGACGGATCCCACGCCCCGCCCGCGCTCGTGCTCACGGCTCTGAGCCTATTCTCGTTTACCGTCGCGCCGTGCAGGCGCGCTGGGCCTATCCTGGGCAGATGCCGGAGCTGTTCCTCATCGTGATGGGCCTCACGTGCGTCGCCGTGATCGTGATGGCCGTGCGCGCGCTGCGACGCATGAAGAACGGGCGCGACGACGACGATGCCTTCGGGCCGCGCCGCTAGCGTGCTTCCCACGCTGCCCACAACCACCATGGGAATAACATCTAACAGAGCCGTCGCAGATCACAATGAGAGCCATCGCCGCTGATCGTCACGCCGCGCTCAAATTCCGCACCCGCCCGCGCTCGTACCGGACCAGACCCGCGGCCGCGGCCGCGGCCCCACCGCAAGCGAGAAGAAGGAATGCGCCGCCAATTCCAGGCGGTACGCCGAGACCTCGCGTCTCCTCCGCTATCCAGATAAGGAGCACAAGCGCGGAGATTGCTGTTGCAGCATTGAGAATACTGACACTTGCGAGCGTGCTGGACGTCCGCCGGCTCCGAATCCCTCGCCAAACACGCCATTCGACGACGCAGAGTATCCCCGATCCGATATGCAGTGGCAACATCGTTGCGATCGTGGCGATCAACAACGGCCAGCGGAGGTACGACATCGAGGGCCACGTCGCTGCCAACGTACGTGCGAGTTCGGGCAACACGAGCGCTTCCAAGGCAAGGAACGCAATTGCCGCACAGGCGGCAACACAGGACACCCACAACGATGTGGCGCGTCCAGCACGTACCGACATGTTGACCTCGTCACCCATTCGTGAACTCACGGCTGACATCACGATGACCTACCAGATATCAGGATCGATCCTGGTCGTGCGCATGTGAAACTTCGTAGTAGGCGCGTTCGGGTCAGGCGAGTCCAGGACCAGTTTGCTCACCTCATGCCCCGCAGCCCAGCCGTTTGTCAGGTGTTGCGCATTCGAACACGTCCAATCCACAACGTACGTTCCACCGCGCGAGTGGGTGAAACACACGCCGATGATCCGTTCACCCCCATACACGTTGGCTGCAGCCTTTGCCCACCCGACGTAATGTGCCCATGACGGATGAGTGCTATATGCGTAACTTGAGCCCCAATAGGCATTCGCTCCGTATCCGGAATCTGGTGCTGGGGACAAGTCGACCTCGTCAGCGATAACCGATACGCCCTCGGTCGGCCCATACGTCTGCTCGTCGAGGGTTACGTACGTCGGCTCGCTGTATTTCTCAACAGCTTCACCGGCGACGGAGATACTCGGATCCCATGTGTCGTGCGAGTCTGCCGACGCCGCGGCGCCCGCCTCCGCCGAACCGATAACGCTCCCTGCCGCTACCGCGAACAGCACACCTAACGTCTTCGCACGCCTTGCCTCCTCGCCTCCGTCGTCAGATTGACTCTCACCGTACGTGCGTGCGCCGTCTCGCACCAGGGGGCCAGACGGACGCCGATCAATTCTTGGCCGAGTGCCCGGAGGACACGGCACAGGCGTTCCGGCTGATGGCGAACTGGCGCGAGATCGCCACCGGGTACACCCCCGCGTCGGCGTAATCCGGGCGCGGGCGGCGTGATGAACTGTCCCGGGCTTGATGCCGCATCCTTTCGAGTCGAAAGGATGGCGTCATGCCGAAGAAGATTGATCCGCAGGTGCGTGAGCGAGCCGTCAGGCTTGTGCTCGAGCACCGCGCCGAGTACCCCTCGAACGCGCAGGCGGTCGCGGCCATCGCGCGTCAGGGACGAGTTGGTGCCGAACACGAAGCCGCCTACTAGGAAGCTCTCACCCGAGAGTTCTCCCCGCATAGAAGCGGCAGAGAATCCCGGACGGTTCACATACCGTCTAGCGTGCGACGCTGACCCGTGTGCCGCAACGGCGCCCGGGATCAGAAGAACGCCAGCGCAGCCGCTCCGACGAGCGGGCCGTCGGATCCGAGGCCGCTGCGGACCACGCGCGTCGCCCGTGCATACGGCAGGTCTGCCCAGTCGGCGAGCGTGGCGGAGACGAGCTCGACGTAGTCGTCGGCGACAAACGAGAATCCACCGGAGATCGCGATCACATCGAGGTCCAGCAGCGTGGTCGCGTCGGCGAGCGCCCGCCCCACCGCGTACGCCGAACGCTCGATGGCACCGCGCGCCGCGCGGTCGCCGCGACGCGCGTCCTCAGCGAGCTGCTCCCCCGTGGATCCGCGCCAGCCGTGCAGCTGCGCCCACTGCACGCTCGCCGGCCCCGAGGCGACCTCCTCGAGGGTGAACTCGCCGCCGTCGGTGGGCACGTGCGTCTGGCCGAGGTGGCCGGCGTTGCCCGAGGATCCGCCGATCGGGCGACCGTCGATGACGATGCCGCCGCCGATGCCGGTGGATACGACGATCGACAGCGAGGCACGGGATCCCGCGGTGGCACCGAGCCACGATTCGGCCAGGGCGAGCGCCCCGCCGTCGTGACGCAGCGTCACCTGGGCGTCGACCACGCCCGCGTCCACCACAACGGCATCGCGCACGGCGTCCGCGAGCGGAAAGCCCGCGACCTGAGGCATGTTGACGGGGTGGATTGTGCCGCGGACGAGATCGACGGGTCCCGCGGATCCGACGCCGGCGCCGACCAGCTCGGTGCCGTGCGGCAGTTGCTCGATCGCCCGCCCCACGACGCTCGAGACCGCCGCCCGCAGGCCGTCGGGCGTGACCTGCCGGCCCGTCGGGGCGCGGTTCCGACTCGCGGCGAGCACTCCCCCGCGCTCGTCGACGAGCCCGGCCTCGATCTTGGTGCCGCCGAGGTCGACAGCGAGCGCAACGCGAGTCATGCCGCCAGAGTACCGGCGGTCGCGGGCCCGCGGTCGGGCGGCTACTGCGGCTCGAGCCCGAGGTCGTTCAGGTCGATCGCGGCGCGCCACTCGAGGCCCTCGGCCTCGATCGCAGCCTGAGCACCCGTCGCACGGTCGACGATGACCGCGACCGCCGCGACCTCCGCTCCAGCCTTCCGCAGCGCCTCGACCGCCTTCAGGGCCGACTGGCCGGTGGTCGAGGTGTCTTCGAGCACGACGACGCGCTTGCCCGCGACCTCCGCCCCCTCGATCTGGCGGCCCCGCCCATGGTCCTTGGGTTCCTTGCGCACGACGAACGCATCGAGCGGGCGCGCCGAGTCGGCCGTCGCATGCATCACAGAGTTGGCGATCGGATCCGCCCCCAGCGTGAGCCCGCCCACCGCGATAATGCCGTCGATGTCGGCGATGAGATCGTTCATGATGCGCCCGATCGCCGGCGCCGCCCGGTGGTCGAGCGTGAGCTTGCGCATGTCGACGTAGTACGTCGCCTGCTTGCCGCTCGAGAGCGTGAAGTCGCCGTGGAAGACGGCCTCTTCGGTGATCAGCGCGATGAGGCGCTGTCGGTCGGACTCGAGCGCGGGAGTGGATGCGGTCGCCATGGCCCCAGTCTAAGGCGGCGGATCTCGCGCGCCGGGGCCGGGCGATGGCCCCTATAGGCTGAGCACATGGCGAAGAAGGCGTTGGAACCGCTCGAAGACTGGCTCGCGTCCCACCCCCTGAAGAAGCCGGGCCTCTTCGCCGGCGAGGGCTACTCGCGACGGGCCGTCGACGAGGTCACCGACAAGATCGTCGACCGGCTGCGCTCGAACCGCCAGTTCGCAGACCTGGTCAAGAAGTTCGACTTCCCCACGGCGCCGCGTGCCGAGGCCTATGACAAGCAGGCGGTCGAGGATCTCTTCGACAACCTGAAGTGGGGCGGCGACCCGCGCCGATAGGCTCAGGGCATGCGGATCGCCACCTGGAACGTCAACTCCGTCCGCGCCCGCGTCGAACGCGTCGTCGCGTTTGCGGAGCGTGCCGGCATCGATGTGCTCCTCATGCAGGAGATCAAGTGCAAGCCCGAGCAGTTCCCCTACGCCCCCTTCGAGGAGGCCGGCTTCACGGTCGAGGCGCACGGGCTGAACCAGTGGAACGGCGTCGCGATCGCCAGCAGGCTCCCACTCGAGGACGTCGAGCATTCCTTCCCCGGCATGCCTGGATTCCAGAAGGGGTATGAAGGCGACGACGCCCCGCTCGAGGCGCGCGCGATCTCCGCGCTCGTCGAGGGGGTGCGCTTGTGGAGCCTTTACGTTCCCAACGGGCGCTCGCTCGACGACCCGCACTACACGTACAAGCTCGCGTTCCTCGACGCGCTGCGAGAGTACGTCACGACCACCCTCGCCGCGGATCCGGAGTTGCCGCTCGCTCTCACGGGCGACTTCAACATCGCACCGACCGACGCTGACAACGGCGATCCGACGATCGTGGAGGGCGTCTCGACGCACGTCTCCCCCGCCGAACGCGACGCGTTCCAGGCGCTCGTGGACGCGGGCGTCACCGACGTCGTGAGGCCGCGGATCCCCACCGGATACACCTACTGGGACTACAAGCAGTTGCGCTTCCCGCGCGACGAGGGGCTGCGGATCGACTTCATCCTCGGATCGGCCGCGTTCGCGGACGCCGTCGACAACGCCTCGATCGAGCGCGATGAGCGCAAGGGCGAGGGCCCGAGCGACCACGTGCCGGTCGTCGTCGAACTCCGCCTGGACGACGACGAGGATGATCTCCCGATGATCTTCGGCTGACCGCGCGCTCGCGGGCGGAGGCGGCGCCTACGCCATGGCGTTGCGGTACGCCCAGACCACGGCGGCGACGCGGTCACGCGATCCGGTCTTCTGCAGGATGTTCGACACGTGCGTCTTCACCGTCGCCTCGCCGATGTAGAGCTCTCGAGCGATCTCGGCGTTGCTCATCGCCGTGGCGAGCAGCCGCAGCACGTCGGCCTCGCGTTCGGTGAGCTCAGCGGAAAACTCGCCAGATGCCGTGACCGGCATATGCTCGGCGGCACCGTATCGCTTGATGACGCGTCGCGTCACTTCGGGCGCGAGCAGAGCGTCGCCGGATGCCGCGATCCGCGCGGCCTGGACGAGTTCCTCCGGACCAGCGTTCTTCAAGAGGAATCCGCTCGCACCGGCGTCGAGCGCAGCGAACAGGTAGTCGTCGCGGTCGAATGTCGTGACGATCACGACGCTCGCGCGACTGCCGGCCTCGAGGATCCTGCGGGTCGCCTCGATCCCGTCCATGTCGGGCATCTGCACGTCCATGAACACGACGTCGGGCGCCAGGTGGGCGGCACGCTCGACCGCCTCGACGCCGGTGGCGGCCTCCCCCACAACCTCGATCCCTGACGCCTCGAGGATCATGCGGAAGCCGGCACGCATTGTGGCGTGGTCGTCGGCGAGAAGGATGCTGGGCGCGCTCACCGTTCCATCATCCACCACACGGCACGCGGACGCGGACGAGGTAGCCGCCCTGGTCGCGCGGTCCCGCCTCGAGGTGCGCGCCCATCGCGGTCGCGCGTTCGCGCATGCCGAGAGTGCCGAGTCCCGTCCGGGATCCGAGCACCACGCGACCGGTATTCGTCACCTCGAGCTCGACCGCGTTCTCGGTATATCGCAATCGCAGGTCCGCCGAGACGCCCGGCCCCGCGTGTCGGCGCGCGTTTGTGAGCGCCTCCTGGGCGATCCGGTACAGGTTCACCTGCACGAACTCCGGCACCTCGATGGGCTCGCCGATGATCCGCATCGACGTGGGCGTGCCAGCGGCGCTCGCCGAGCGCACGAGGGGATCCAGATCGTCCAGCCCGATCGTCGAGGGGGCCTCGTGCTCCTGGTCGTCGTCGTGGCGCAGCGTATCGAGTAGATGGTGGAGTTCTCGGATCACCTGCCGCGACGAGTCCTCGACCGCCGCGAGCGCCGTCTTCGCCGCCTCGGGATTCTGATCGATGACGGTGCGCGCGGCGCCTGCCTGTACACCCATGGCCGAGACGTGGTGAGCCACCACGTCGTGGAGCTCGCGGGCGATCCGCACCCGATCCAGCGCGACGGCCTGGGCTGAGGCGATCTCCTGCTGCTCCTCCAGCTCGGCCGTGCGCTCGCGCAGTGCTCGACGCCCGAGCGCCGCCTCGTAGGCGTTGTTTCCCATGACGAAAGCCGCGCCGAAGAACACCGCGTTGATGAGCCACTGGGTCATCATGAGCGCGACAACAGGAGACATCGCGCCGACGGCGTTCTCGACGCTCTCCGGGGCGGGCATCGTGGCGGTGCGGAACGTGGCTGTCAGCAGCCAGACGACCATGACGCCGATGATGACCGCCCGCACGATGTTCGCGCGTCGTCGGTCGTCCACCCAGGCGCCGACGGTGTACATCGAGAGGAAGAGCGCGACCTGACCGACGTAGAGCTCCGTCGCGCCGGCCTCCATGCCGACGACGTACGCCGCGTTCGTGGCGAGCGCCACCATGATGGGGTAGCGCCGACGAACGACGAACGGCAGCGTCAAGGCAGCGGCGTAGAGGATGCCCCACTTCACGTCGAGACCACCCGGCCCCATCACCTGGGAGAAGAACCCCAGCACGACGCTCACGATCGCCCCGAGGAACATCGTGAGACCGATCCAGATGTCGTTGCGGAGCTGCGTGGCCGTGGCCGGATCCCTCGTGAACGCGTCCGCGGCGGGGCCGGCGGCGTTCCGCGAGATCGTACGCTCGCGCGCATCCGTCGTTTGCGTCGTCATGGGTTACACGGTAGGCGTCCGGAGCGCGCAGCGCCTCCGTCGCACGACGGAGGCGCCCGAAACGCCCCGCGCCCCGGACCTCGAGGGTCCGAGGCGCGGTCGCGTCAGGGGACGGTCAGGCGTAGGCCTTCTGAACGCGGCCGACGAGGCCCAGGAACGCGCCGAGGTAGGCCTCGAGGAACACCTTGGTGTCCTCGTTCGTGACCTGACCCTGCTCGTCGATCAGACCCGGGGTGACCTGGATGAACCCCTCGGGCTGGCCCATCACGATGGCGTTGACGTGGCTCAGCACGGCCTTGAGGTGCTGCTGCGCGGCGGCGGTCGCGATGCCACCGGGGGAGGCGCCGATCACGGCGACGGGCGTGCCGCCGAAGGAGAACTCGCCGTACGGACGACTCGCCCACTCGATCGCGTTCTTCAGCACGCCGGGGATCGAACGGTTGTACTCCGGCGTCACGATGATGACGCCGTCGAGCGACTCGATGAGGTCCTTGTACTCCCGCGCGATCGGCGGGAAGTCCGTCTCGAGGTCCGTTGAGAAGAAGGGCAGCTGCTTGATCGGGACGTCGACCACCTCGACGCCCTCGGGGAACAGGTTCTTCAGCGCGCCAGCGAGCGTCTTGTTGATCGAGGTCGTACCGATGGATCCGACCAGGATGCCGATCTTCGTCACGGGGTCTCCTTCATGTGAGGAATGGGAAAACGTACGGAGGCGACAACCGCGTCCGGGCCGACTCTATTCCACTGAATTCAAATGTTTCTTCATGTTCCACCGCGAAGGGGAGGGGAGGAATCCGTCGCGCGGCGGATGTGCGCGCTCCGACCGCGGCCGTAACGTCAAGTCGTACCCAAGCAGAAGGGATCCGCGATGCTCACCGTCTCGGAAATCACGAAACACTACGGCGACAGAACGGCGCTCGACAACGTGTCGTTCAACGTCGAGCGCGGCAGGCTCACCGGCTTCGTCGGCGGGAACGGCGCTGGCAAGACCACGGCGATGCGCATCATTCTCGGGCTACTCGAGCGCGACGGGGGAGAGGTGACGCTCGATGGCGCGCCGCTCACCTCGACGCAGCGCCGCACCTTCGGCTACATGCCCGAAGAGCGCGGCCTCTACCCGAAGATGAAGGTGCTCGAGCAGATCACCTATCTCGCCCGGCTCCACGGGTTCGACAAGCCGGCGGCCGAGAAGAAGGCACGGGGGATCCTCGAGGAACTCGGCTTGGGTGAGCGGCTCTCGGATCCGATCGAGGCGCTCTCGCTCGGCAACCAGCAGCGCGCGCAGATCGCGGCCGCTCTCGTCCACGACGCAGACGTGCTGATCCTCGATGAGCCGTTCAGCGGGCTGGATCCGATGGCCGTTGAGACCGTGGTCGCCGTGCTGCACGAACGCGCGCGTCAGGGCGCGGCCGTGCTCTTCTCATCGCACCAGCTCGACGTGGTCGAGCGTCTCTGCGACGACCTCGTCATCATCGCGGCGGGCAGCGTCCGCGCCGCTGGCGATCGGGAAGGCATCCGCGCCGAGCACTCGTCCAACCGGTACGAGCTCGTCTCGAGCGGAGACGCCGGCTGGCTGCGCGAGGAACCCGGTGTTGCGGTGATCGAGTTCGACACCGGACGAGCGGTCTTCGACGTCGACGGCGCCGAGACCGCTCAGCGAGTGCTGCGTCGTTCCGTCGCCGAAGGATCCGTCACTAGCTTCGCTCCACAGCACCCGTCGCTCGCGCAGATCTTCAAGGAGGTCGTCCGATGAACCCCACGTCCCTCTCCACGTCCCGCGCCGCGTACCTCGTCGGCGAGCGGGAGGTCGTCACGCGCGTGCGCAGCAAGGCCTTCATCATCTCGACGGTGATCCTCGTACTGGGCATCGTCGCCGGCATCATCATCATGAACATCGTCGCCGGGCATCAGTCGACGACGACGGTTGCCGCACCGGAACCCGCCGCTGGTCAGATCTCGTCGGTCGACGGCGTCGACGTGACCCGTACGGCGTCCGCCGACGCCGCGCGCGACCTCGTCGTGAACGACGAGGTCGATGCCGCGGTCGTGCCTGACAGCAACTCCGCAACCGGCCTGACCATCATCGCGCTCACCGACGCGCCGTCGGAGCTCATACAGGCGCTCTCGCAGTCCCCCGAGATCGAGTTGCTCGATCCCGACGGGGGACTGACCCCCATGCGGTTCATTCTGTCGATCGCCTTCGGCATCGTCTTCATGATGGCGGCCATGTCCTTTGGCGCGCCGGTGGCGACGAGTGTCGTGGAGGAGAAGCAGACGCGCGTGATCGAGATCCTCATCACAGCGATCCCGGCGCGCGCCCTGCTTGCGGGGAAGGTGCTCGGCAATACGCTGCTCGCACTCGCACAGATCGTCGTGATCGTCGCCGCCGTCGCGGTCGCCCTCATCGCGACCGATCAGATCGAGGTCCTCGCGGGGCTCGGCGCTCCACTGCTCTGGTTCGCGCTGTTCTTCGCGATCGGGTTTCTGCTGATCGCGACGCTGTTCGCCGCGACGGGCGCCCTCGTCTCGCGCCAGGAGGACATCAGCCAGACGATCACGCCCGTGATGTACATCGTGATGGCGCCGTACTTCCTCGTGATCTTCTTCAACGACAACCCGCTCGTGATGACGATCATGTCGTACGTGCCGTTCTCGTCGCCCGTCTCGATGCCGATCCGCCTGTTCTTCGGCGAGGCGCAGTGGTGGGAGCCGATCCTGTCGATCGTCATCTCGCTCGCGACCTTCCTCGGAGTGATCGCCATCGCCGCGAAGATCTACGAGAACTCGCTGCTGCGGATGGGCGCGCGCGTGAAGTGGAAGGACGCGCTCCGCGCCTGACCACCCCCCTCCGGCGAGCTCATTGCGGCACGCAGTGGGCTCGTCGGAGGCCTGTGTGGAGCAATTCAGGGGGTGGCGAGAAGCCGCTCCGCCAGCGCGGCGTCCGTCACCAGCGAATCGATGAGGCCGGTGCGCAGAGCCGCGCGCACCGCGTCCGTCTTCGTCGGTCCGCCCGCGACGGCGATCACCTCCGGGACCGCGCGCAACTGGTCGGCCGTGATCGATATCGAGCGATGATCGATTGCGTCGATGATGTGGCCGTCGCGATCGAACAGCGTCGCGCACACCTCGCCCACCACGCCAGCGGCGACGAGATCGTCGGCGACGCCCTGCTCGGCCGCGGCGTCGTAGAGCTGGGAGTCGGCCGGATCCCAACTGCCGATCGCGACGACGCCCTTCGAGATCGCATCGAACTTCGCATACGCGTCCACGATGATGCGGTCGTTTCGCAGGGCGTGGGCGGTCTGCTCATCCTGGACGAGCATCGGTGCGAAGATCGGGTAGCTCTCCCCGCCGCTCGCCCGTGCGACGCGGCGGATGATCTCCACACCGTGCTCCCGGACAGGGCCGGCGACGCCGCCGAGCGCGACGACGTCGCAGGACGGCAGCTCCTCAAGGTGATTGACTGCGGCGCCGAGGGTGCGACCCGCGGTGAACCCGAGCAGGTCTTCCTCCGTGACGATCTCGCGAAGCAGGCCCGCCGCCGCCTTGCCCAGCGCCTGCTGGATCGTCTTCGGCGCCTCGCCGGCGGTCGTCACCGCCACCGCGTGCGTCAGCCCGAACCGATTCTGCAGCCCGATCGACAGTTCCGGATCGATTGTGTCGGGAGCGGCGATCTCGATTCGCACGATGCCCAGGTCGCGGGCCTTGTCGAGCATGCGCGCCACCTTGAAGCGAGACAAACCGAGTTCCGCCGCGATCTCGATGCGGCTGTGCCCGTCGCGGTAATGGCGCTGCGCGACGTACGCGACGCGAATCAGCTCATCGGGTCCCATGGCTTCCCTTCTCGCTTCTCGCGCGGTCCCGCGACCTTCGTGCAGACTCTACCCTCGCACCGAACACGGTCTTCCTGTGTGCTCATATGAGCGGCCCCTCTGCGCATATGGGCGTCATGCGGTACAGTCTTCGACGGCGGTGCGAATCTCCGCACGGTGCGATGACGCGACTGTCGCAGAAAGGACTTCGGCATGACGGATCCGCAGACCACGGCGGTCTCGGCTCGTGCAGGCGACCACCCGGTCGCGCTCGAGGCACGCAACGTCCACAAGGCCTTCGGCGGCATTCCTGTGCTGCGCGGCGTCTCCCTGAGCCTCCGCCCCGGAAGCATCACCGCCCTGGCCGGGGAGAACGGCGCGGGCAAGTCCACACTGATGAAGATCGCGTCCGGCCAGCTCCGCGGTGACGAGGGGGAGGTCCTCGTGCGCGGCGCAGAGCTGCCGACGGGAAACCCCCAGGCGGCGACGCGCGCCGGCGTCGCGATCGTGCCGCAGGAGCTCGCCTCGCTGCCGGAGATGACCGTCTACGAGAACATCTTCATCGGGCGTGAGCTCCGCGGACCGCTCGGCCTGCGACGGCGCGACATGATCGCTCGCTCGCGGGAGAATCTCGCAGAGTTCGGGCTCGATCTCGACCCGACCACCGTCATGGCGACGCTCCCGGTCGGCGTCCGACAGATCATCGAGATCATCAAGGCGACGAACACCGGCGCCCACGCGATCCTGCTCGACGAGCCCACCAGCGCCATTGCCGCGCGCGAGGTCTCGCGGCTCGTCCACGTGATGCGGACCCTGCGGGACTCCGGCGTCGCTCTGCTGTTCACGACGCACAAGATGGAGGAGATGCGCGAGTTGGCCGATCAGGTCGTCGTGATGCGCGACGGCCGGCTCGTCGCCGACTCGGCCATGGGCGACATCAGCGATGACGAGATCGTCACGGCCATGATCGGCCGCGAGCTCGAGGATCTGTTCCCCGACCTCCCGCCGCGCAGCGACGAGGTCGTCCTCGACGTGCGCGGCCTCGAGGTCGACGGCGCTCCGGAACCGATCGACCTCACCGTCCGCCGGGGCGAGATCGTCGGTCTCGCCGGACTCGTGGGCGCCGGTCGCACCGAACTCATCGAGGGGATCTTCGGCAATCGCCGCACTCATCGCGGAGAGATCCGCGTGGCCGGGAAGTCGATCATCCGCAATCAGCCGGCCGCATCCATCGCCGCGAACGTCGCGCTCGTGCCAGAAGACCGCAAGGGCACGGGCGGGGTGCTCACCATGGACATCCTCGACAACGGCAGCCTGCCTCGGCTGTCATCGTTCACGATCGCCGGGTGGCTGCGCCAGCGCGCGCGCCGAGAAGCCGTGAGCACCGCGACGGGCTCCGTCCGGCTGAAGAGCCGCGGCCTGGGGCAGCAGATGGAGACCCTCTCCGGAGGGAATCAGCAGAAGGTCGTCTTCGCGCGCTGGCTCGTCGGCGACGTCGACGTCCTCCTGCTCGACGAGCCCACGCGCGGCGTCGATGTCGGCGCCCGCAGCGAGATCTACCGCATCATCGTCGACCTCGCACAGCGCGGCATGGCGGTGCTGATGGCGTCCAGCGATATGCCCGAGATCCTGAGCCTCTCGCACCGCGCGCTCGTGATGCGCGGCGGCGAGATCGTCGGCGAACTCCCCCGCGAGGAGCTGCACGCCGACGACGTGCAGGATCGCATCTTCCGGCTGTCAAGCGGCCTCACCACCAGCGGGAACCCCATACCCACCGCCCAGGACCTCGGGAAGGACACGGAGCGATGAGCACCGAAACAGTTGTGGACACGAGCCGCCGTCGATTCAGCACTGCGTGGTTTCAGAGTCTTGCGATCCGCTATGCGATGGTCATCGTACTTCTCCTCGTGATCGCGTTCTTCGCCTACCGCAGCGCCCGCTTCGGAACGGTCGACAACGTCGTCACGATTCTCGTCGCCGCTGCGCCGTTCGCCCTGATCGCCCTGGGCCAGACACTCGTCATCCTCACCGGCGGTATCGATCTGTCGGTGGGCAGCGTGATCGCACTCAGCTCCATGGTGGGTGCGCTCGTGGCGAAGACCAATCCCGAGCAGATCTGGCTCGCGCTGATCGCCGCGGTGGTGGTGGGAGCCGCCGCCGGAAGCGTCAACGGCTTCGTCGTCTCGGTGATGAAAGTGCCCCCATTCATCGCGACGCTGGGAATGCTGACGCTCGCCTCCGGTCTGGCGTATGTCGTCGGCAGCGGCGCACCGATCAACGGGCTCCCGTCGGGGTTCGGCAATCTCGCCAACACCGAATTCTTCGGCCTCACCATCCCGGTCATTCTCATGATCGTCGGGATCCTCGGACTCGGCATCATCATGCGTCGCACCGCGTTCGGGATGCGCATCTACGCGGTCGGCGGCAACGAGCTGGCCGCCCGCATCGCCGGCGTGAAGACCGGCCGCGTCCTCTTCAGCGTCTACGCCATCAGCGGCGCGCTCGCCGGACTGTCGGGCGTGATGCTCGCCTCGCGCGTCATCACGGGCTCGCCCTCATTGGGCGTCGGGTACGAGCTCGACGCCATCGCGGCCGTCGTCATCGGCGGCGCGAGTCTGCTCGGCGGGCGCGGCACAGTCTGGGGCACGGCGCTCGGCCTGCTCCTGATTCAGACCCTCAACAACGGTCTCGACATCCTGACGGTCCCCGCCTACTGGCAGGACGTGATCAAGGGTGTGCTCATCGTCGCGGCAGTCTCCGTCGACGTGTGGGCGACGAAGAGGCGCACATGATCCCACCAGACACCATTTCCGACACGCGACGACCGTCGCACACCCCTGCATAGATTGCTACGGAGGAATCTCATGACACTCAGTTCGAAAGCCCGCGGCGTCGCGGGCGCGAGCACCGCCGCCGTCGCCGCCATGGCCCTCGTCGCCTGCGGCGCCGGGGATCCGAACGCGGGCGACGACGACACCATCACCATCGGCGTGAGCGTGTACGACATGTCGTCCTTCATCACGGAGGGCAAGGAGGGGATCGACCGCTACGCCGCGGACAACGACATCGAGATCCTGTGGAACTCCGCCGGCATGGACGTCAGCGCCCAGGCCGACCAGGTCGACCAGTACATCAACGCCGCTGTCGACGCGATCATCGTCGTGCCGGTGCAGGCGGAGACGCTGGAGCCGCAGGTGAGCGCGGCCGCCGCGGCCGACATCCCGCTGCTCGATGTCAACGCGACGCTCAACAACGACGAGGTCGCGGGCTCGGTGCAGCCCGACGATGTCGCCGCGGGCGCGCAAGAGGCCGAGATGATGATGGAGGAGCTCGGGGGAGAGGGCAACGTGGTCATCCTCCAGGGCCCACTGGGCGGCTCCGGAGAGATCAACCGCGGTGCCGGGATCGACCAGGTGCTCGAGGAGCACCCCGACGTCGAGGTGCTCGCGAAGGACACCGCGAACTGGAGCCGCGATGAGGCCGTCAACAAGATGAAGAACTGGATCTCGGCCTTCGGCGACGACATCGACGGCGTGATCTCGCAGAACGACGACATGGGCCTCGGCGCGCTGCAGGCACTGCGCGAGGCGAACATGGGCGATGTGCCGATCGTCGGCATCGACGGCATCGAGGACGGACTGCGCGCCGTCGAGAGCGGCGACTTCATCGGCACCTCATTGCAGAACGGCACCGTGCAGCTGGCGACCGGTGTCGCCGTCGCCGCCAAGATCGTGCGTGGCGAGGACGTCGATCTCAACCCCGTCTATCTGATGCCCGAGATCACGCAGGAGAACGTCCCCGAGGCGATGGAGCACGTGGTCACCGACCGCGAGACGTTCCTCGACGGGCTGTCTGACCTCATCAACAGCAACCTCGAGTCCGGTGACATCGCGTTCGAGGGCCTGACGGGCCAGGGCGAATAGTCCGCCTCGTCCGGGCTCACGGGGCGCCGACGCGCCTCGCGAGCCCGGATTTACCGCCGTATCCACCGAGAGGATTTCGCCATGACCACCCCGTCGCCTGCCACGACCATGCGCGCCAGCGTGCTGCTCCGCGAGAACGAACTCACCGTCGAAGAGCGTGCGGTCCCCCAGCCAGGACCAGGCGAGGTGCTCGTGCGCGTCGCCGCCGTCGGCATCTGCGGTTCGGACGTGCACTATTACCGGCACGGCCGCATCGGAGACTTCGTCCTCGACGAGCCGCTCGTCCTCGGCCACGAGCTGTCGGGGCGCATCGCCGCCGTGGGGGAGAACGTCGACGCCGCCCGAGTCGGCGAGCGCGTCGCGGTTGAGCCACAGAAGCCGTGCCGCCGCTGCCGCGAGTGCCTCGCCGGTCGATACAACCTGTGTCCGCGCATGGAGTTCTACGCGACCCCACCGATCGACGGCGCGTTCGCGGAGTACGTCGTGATCGATTCTGAGTTCGCCCACGCTGTCCCCGACTCGATGTCGGACGAGGCCGCGGCACTTCTCGAGCCGCTGTCGGTCGCGATCACGACGATGCGCAAGGCGCACGTCGTGCCGGGGTCGCGCGTCCTCATCGCCGGGGCGGGCCCGATCGGCGTGATCTGCGCGCAGACGGCGCGCGCCTTCGGCGCTGCCGAGGTGATCGTGACAGACCTCGTCGCCGAACGTCGTGAGCGCGCACTGGAGTTCGGCGCCACGCAGTCGCTCGATCCGCGTGAGGTCGACGTCGCTACGGCGGGCTTCGACGTCGACGCGTTCATCGACGCCAGCGGCGCGCCGCGGGCCGTGTTCGACGGCATCAAGGCGGTGCGACCCGCCGGGCACGCCGTGCTGGTCGGGCTCGGGAACGCTGAGATGCCGCTTCCTGTCGAGCACATCCAGAACCTCGAGATCTCGGTGACCGGTGTCTTCCGATACACCGACACGTGGCCCGCGGGCATCCACCTCGTCACCACGGGACAGGTGGATCTCGACGCGCTCGTGACCGGAAAGTTCGATCTCGATCACGTGGCCGAGGCACTCGATAGCGACCAAGATCCCACCGGCCTGAAATCCATCGTCTACCCCACCTCCACGAAGGACACGCCATGACCTCGGTCTTCAGCCTGGAGGGCCGGTCCGCTGTCGTCACCGGCGGCAATCAGGGACTCGGCAAGGCGTTCGCGTTCGGCCTCGCCGAGGCGGGAGCGCGCGTCGCGATCGTCGGCCGGAGTGCCGAACGCAATGCGTCCGTGGCAGCAGAGGCCGCGGAGGCTGGCCACACGTTCGTCACGATCACGGCCGACATCACCGACGACGCTCAGGTCGAGCGCATGACGAGCGAGGCGGTGGAGGGGCTCGGCGGGCGCGTCGACGCCCTCGTCAACAACGCCGGCACCTGCTACCACAACGAGGCGTTCGCGGTCACGGACCAGGAGTGGGACGACGTGTGGAATCTCAACGTCCGCGCGCTGTGGAAGGCGACGGTGGCGTTCGGCGCGCACATGCGCGAAAACGGCAGCGGCGCGATCGTGAACATCGGCAGCATGTCCGGGCTCATCGTGAACCGCCCGCAGATGCAACCGGCGTACAACGCCTCCAAAGCCGCCGTCCACCAGCTGACGAAATCGCTCGCGGTCGAGTGGGCCCCGTACGGTATCCGCGTCAACGCCGTGGCACCCGGCTACGTCAAGACCGAGATGGCCCCGGTCGATCGCCCTGAGTTCCGCAAATACTGGATCGACGATGCCCCGCAGCAGCGGTTCGCGATGCCCGAGGAGATCGCGCCGAGCGTCGTCTTCCTGGCCAGCGACGCGGCGTCCTTCGTGACCGGATCGGTGCTCGTCGTCGACGGCGGCTACACCGCGGTGTGAGGTCGATCGACCACAGTCAGCCAGGGAGCGAATCGTGCGGCGCGGAAGCGCCGCGACGAGAGGAGATCAGATGGATCAGACACTCGGCCCGGTCGTCGTGACGGGTGGCGGGCGCGGGCTCGGGCACTCGATCGCGTCGGCCTTCGCGGCGCAGGGTGCGTCGGTCGCGCTGCTCGACGTCCAGGAGGGCGCCAGCGAGGTGGCGCGCGCGCTCGGAGACGAGCATGGCGTCGACGCGATCGGCGTCGACGCGGACGTCACCGACCCCGCCGACCTCGAGAGTGCGTTCGCGCTCGTGCGTGAGCGCCTGGGCGTGCCGCGGATTCTCGTGACCGCCGCGGGCATCACGCAGTTGAAAGACGCGCTCGAGGTCTCGCCCGACGAGTGGCGCCGCGTGATGGCGGTGAACGTCGACGGCACGTTCTTCGCCGCGCAGGCCTTCGCCCGCGGCCTCCTCTCCACGGGAGCGAGCGGGAGCGCCGTGTTCATCTCCTCGATGTCGGGGTCGATCGTCAACGTCCCGCAGCGACAGTCGGCCTACAACACCTCGAAGGCGGCCGTGTCGCATCTCGCGAAGTCGCTGGCGGTCGAGTGGGCAGACTCCGGGATCCGGGTGAACGCGATCGCTCCCGGGTACTTCCTCTCCGACATGACGCGCCAGTTCACCGATGAGAATCCCGAGCTCGCGCGGGACTGGACCTCTCGTATCCCCCTCGGCCGAATGGGTGACCCCGCCGACCTGCACGGTCTCGCGCTGTTCCTCGGATCCGAGGCCTCCGCGTACGTCACCGGGCAGGTGCTCGGCATCGACGGCGGCTACACCGCGATCTGACGCCGCGCGGCTCAGGCGCCCGTGAGGGCGAGCGCCGAGCCGTCGGCGGCGACATCCACCTTCACGGTGTCTCCGTCGTGAATCGTGCCGGCGAGGATCCCGCGGGCCAGCAGATCCTGGATCTCCTTCTGGATGAGGCGGCGCAGCGGCCGCGCGCCGAACGAGGGGTCGTACCCGCGATCCGCGAGCCACGCTCGCGCGTCCGGAGTGACGGCCAGCGTCAGGCGGCGATCCGCGAGGCGCTGCTGCAGCAGGTCGACCTGCAGCTCCACGATCTGTGCGAGGTCGTCCTGGCCGAGCGCGTCGAAGATCACGATGTCGTCGAGGCGGTTGATGAACTCCGGCTTGAACGAGGCGTTCACGAGATCTGTTACTCGCGCCTTCTTCACGTCGGGCGCGATCGTGGGGTCGACGAGCACCGGGGATCCGATGTTGCTCGTCAGGATGAGGAGCACGTTCTTGAAGTCGACCGTCCGGCCCTGGCCGTCCGTGAGCCGGCCGTCGTCCATCACCTGCAGAAGGACGTCGAAGACCTCGGGGTGCGCCTTCTCGACCTCGTCCATCAGCACGACGCTGTAGGGCCGGCGGCGCACCGCCTCGGTGAGCTGGCCGCCCTGGTCGTAGCCGACGTAGCCCGGAGGGGCGCCGACGAGGCGCGAGACCGAGTGCTTCTCGCCGTACTCCGACATGTCGATGCGCACCATCGCGTGCTCATCGTCGAACAGGAACTCCGCGAGGGCCTTCGCGAGCTCGGTCTTGCCGACGCCTGTCGGCCCGAGGAACAGGAAGGATCCGGTGGGCCGGTTCGGGTCGCTCAGCCCGGCACGCGAGCGGCGCACGGCGTCCGACACGGCGACGACCGCGTCGCGCTGGCCGACGAGGCGACGCCCCAGCTCGGCCTCCAGGTGCAGCAGCTTCTCGCTCTCACCCTGCATCAGACGGCCAACCGGGATCCCCGTCCACGCGGCGATGACGCCCGCGATGTCTTCGTCGGTGACCTGGTCGCCGACCATCCGGTCGTCCGACTGCTCGGCCTTCTCGGCCTCGACGAGCTGACGCTCGAGGTCCGGGATCTCGCCGTAGAGCAGGCGAGAGGCGCGCTCGAGGTTGCCCTCACGCTGTGCACGCTCCGCGTCGACGCGCGCATCGTCGAGGCGCGTCTTCAGGTCGCCGACGCGGTTGAGGGAAGAACGCTCCTTCTCCCACCGCGCCTGCAATTCGTCGAGCTCGGCCTGCTGCGCCTGGATGTTCTCGCGCAGCGCGGCGAGGCGCTCCTTCGACGCCTCATCCTTCTCCTTCTTGAGCGCGAGCTCCTCGAGCTTCAGACGGTCGACATGGCGGCGCAGCTGATCGATCTCGAGAGGCGCGGAGTCGATCTCCATACGCAGTCGGCTCGCGGCCTCGTCAATGAGATCGATCGCCTTGTCGGGCAACTGCCGGCTCGGGATGTACCGATGCGAGAGCGACGCCGCCGCGACAATCGCGCCATCGCTGATCGCCACCTTGTGGTGCGCCTCGTACCGCTGCTTCAAGCCGCGCAAGATCGCGATCGTGTCCTCGACCGTCGGCTCGCCCACGTACACCTGCTGGAAACGACGTTCAAGCGCCGCGTCCTTCTCGATGAACTCGCGATACTCGTTTAGGGTCGTGGCGCCGATCATGCGCAGCTCCCCGCGCGCGAGCATCGGCTTGAGCATGTTCGCGGCCGCGACGGATCCCTCGCCGCCGCCCGCACCCATGAGGACGTGCAGCTCGTCGATGAAGGTGATCACGCGCCCCTCAGACTCGGTGATCTCCTGCAGCACCTTCTTCAGCCGCTCTTCGAACTGGCCGCGGTACATCGCACCGGCCACGAGTGCGGAGATGTCGAGCGTGATGAGTTCACGACCCTTGAGCGACTCCGCCACGTCGCCGGCGACGATGCGCTGCGCCAGGCCCTCCGCCACGGCGGTCTTGCCGACGCCGGGCTCGCCAATGAGCACGGGGTTGTTCTTCGTGCGACGGGTGAGTACCTGACTCACGCGTCGGATCTCGGCGTCTCGCCCGATCACCGGGTCGAGCTTGCCGTTTCGAGCGCGCTCGGTGAGGTTGATGCCGAACTGCTCGAGGGCGCTGGTCTGCTCCTCGTTCTCCGCCACGAATGCCTCCTACGGTGCGAACTTGAGTGGGGTCGACTCAAGTTTAGCACCGATTCGATGACGCATAGGGTGTGAAGATGACGTCTCCAGCCACACCCGCGCCCTACGGGTACGCCAGCCCCACGCCGCGCGGATCCGGTCGATCGGGGCTCGCGATCACGGCGCTCGTCATCGCGATCGTGGCGGTCGCGATCAGCACGAGCATGTCCGTCGTCCAGTTCACGATGTACGACGCGTCCTTCGAGACCATCCGGCTGTGGGCGTTCATCGCGAGCGCGACGAACGTGGTCTCGGCGATCGTCTCGCTGGTCGCGCTCATCCTCGGGATCCTCGCCCTGCGCGGATCCCGGCCCGCCGTCTCGGGCGTCGCCGTCGGCATCTCTGCGGCACACATCTTCGGCACGGTCACCACCACGCTGTTCTCCCTCGTGGTGATCTGACCCGACGCGCGTCAGCCGCGCAGCACCCGCTCGTAGACGGCGATCATCGCCTCGGTGCGCGAGGACTGGACGAACTCGCGCCGCACGCGCTGCGACGGTTCCGGCAGGGATCCAGACTGCGCGTCGCGCTCGACGGCGCGCAGCGTCGCCGCGAGGGCCTGGATCCGCCCCGTGTGCGTGGGAGCGGGGTGCACGCGCCACACGCCGCCGCGCATCTCGCGCGCGACGTCGGGATCCGAGACGACCGACGGGGTGCCGAGCTGCGCCGCCTCGAAGGGCGTCATCCCCTGCGTCTCGAATCCGATCGACGTCTGCACGAGCGCCGTCGCCGCCGCGATCCGCTCGAGCGTCTCGCGATACGGCAGTCGGCCGAGAAACCGCACGCGGTCGCCCAGGGCGCGGGCCGCGACGAAACGTTCGGCGTCCTCCCGCTGAAAGCCCGCGCCCACGATCTCCACGGGGAGTCTTATGCGGCTCGCGGCATATGCTTGCAGGAACGGGAGCAGACGCTTCTCGGCGCTCATCCGCCCGACCCAGATCAGCCCGCCCGACGGGGCGGGCGCGGCGAGATCGGCCAGCACGTCGTCGTCGATGCCATTCCAGATCACGTCGACGTCATCGAAGACGCCGTGACGCTCGAGGCGGCGCGCGAAGTGCGCCGAGGGCGCGGTGACGGCCGCCGCACCGGCCGCGATGCCGCGCAGGTACGCCCAGCCGTCCGATCCGCGGCCCGAGCCCGGCAGCGCGCGGCGTCGCCACACGTTGAGGGCGGCGAGCACGAGACCCGGCAGCGGCGCTGTCGCTTCGATCCCCACATCGACGCGGTTGTGCATCGTGTGGACCACGGGGAGACGAGACCGCACCGCGAAGCGGTGACCCAGGACCGCGCCCCAGTAGTCGGCCTGGACGTGCACCACGTCGGGCAGTCGGATACCGTCCCGCCGCAAGCGGCGCGCGAGCGCGGCATCGACGCGCCGATCAGCCCGAGCGCCGGGCCAGAGCGCGGAATACTCGGGATCGGACGGCACCGGAACGGACGGCAAATCAACGTATGCCTCATCATGCATGTTCGACAGATTCCGGCCGTGGCGGCGCGGACCCACGATCGTGACGGTGTGCCCGGCGCGCTCGAGGAACTTGCGCTGCAGACGCATCGCGACCTGCGCGCCGCCGGACGTCTCGACGTGCTGGTCGCCGAACATCACGACGTGCAGCCCTCGAGTCATGCAGGAAGCGTATCGCCCCGGTACAGCGCCTCGAACGTGTCGAGCGTGCGGGTGATGTCGTGGACCGCCACGAGCCGGAGCGACGCCCGCTGCATCTGCTCGTAACTCTCGGGAGAGGCATCGAGCACGTCGCGCAGGCGCGCGGTGAGCGCGTCGACGTTACCCGGCTCGAACAGATGGCCGTTCACGCCGTCCTCGACGAGGTGGGGAAGCGCCACGGCGTCTGCTGCCACGACGGGGAGACCGGAGGCCATCGCCTCCATCGTGGCGATGGACTGCAACTCCGCGATCGACGCGATCGCGAAGACCGACGCGCGCGTCAGGGCGGTCCGCAGCTCCTCGTCGGTCACGTGCCCGTGGAACACGACGCGGTCGCGGATCCCGAGCTCCTCGGCGAGCTTCTCCAGCGCCACTCGCTGATCGCCGTCTCCGATGAGCTCCACGGTCGCGCCATCGATGCGCGCGGCAGCGCGGAGCACCTCATCCACGCGCTTTTCGCTCGTCAGGCGCCCCACGAAGACGATGCGCTTCTCGGTTCGCGGCGCCAACTCAGCCGTGTACTGCGCCATATCGATGCCGCAGCTGATCGGAATCACGCCCGAGACGTCGATCGTGCGCTCGAGGAAGTCGGCCGCCTTGCGCGTCGGCGTCGTCACGGCCGCGGTCATGTCGAACGTCCGCGTGGCGTCGGCCCATGCCGCCTTCACGAAGAGGCGGTTGCCCCACGCGGGCAGACGGGTGAAGTCGAGGATGTTCTCGGCCATCGTGTGGTTCGTCGCGATCACGGGGATCCCCCGGCGGCGCGCCTCGCGCGCGAGGCCGCGGCCGATGACGATGTGTGACTGGATATGCACGACATCCGGCTTCACGCGGTCGAGCACCTGGCGCGCGTAGTGGCGCGAACGCCACGGCCACACGAAGCGCAGCCAGTCGTGACCCCACAGTCGCACCGACGGCAGCCGGTGCATGGCGAGGTCCTCGCCCTCGATGCGCTCGGCGCGCGGCTGCACACGTCGCCACCGGTCGTTCGGTGCCGCGACGTGCACAGCGTGTCCGCGGCGCACAAGACCGGCAGCGAGGCGTTCGGCGAACCGCGCGGCACCGTTGATGTCCGGGGCGAACGTGTCACACCCGAGCAGAACCGTCATGGGGCGGTGGGTGATCTCTGGCACGTTAGGAGACGCTACCGGTGCGACCCCGGATGGGTCACCCAATCGCCGAGAATTCGGGGGTTATCCAGAAACACGCCGTCACGGCTGCTCCGCCCACCACGCGCGCAGACGTTCCTCGGCGTCCTCGGGGCTCATCGGCCCCTCGTCCAGCCGCAGCTCGAGGAGGAAACGGTAGGCCTTGCCGACCGCGGGACCGGGGGAGATGCCGAGGATCCGCTGGATCTCGTTGCCGTCGAGATCGGGGCGGATCGCGTCGACCTCCTCCTGCTCGCGCAGCTGCGCGATGCGATCCTCGATGTCGTCGTACGCGGCCTTCAGCCGCCGCGCCTTACGCTGATTGCGCGTCGTCACGTCCGCGCGCGTGAGGATGTGGAGGCGCTCGAGCTCGTCGCCCGCATCGCGCACATAGCGCCGAACGGCGGAGTCGGTCCAGGCGCCCTCGGAGTATCCGAAGAACCGCAGGTGCAGGCCGATCAGCTTCGCGACTGACTGCGTGGTCGCGGTGTCGAACTTCAGCTTCTTCAACCGCTTGGACGCCATCCGGGATCCGACGATGTCGTGGTGGTGGAAGCTCACGATGCCACCCGGCTCGAGCCGGCGGGTGCGCGGCTTGCCGATGTCGTGCAGCAGCGCCGCGATGCGCAGTGTCACATCGGCATCCGCGTCGGGGCGACGCTCGCGCTCCAGGTCGATCGTCTGCTGCAGCACCGTCAGCGAATGCTCATAGACGTCCTTGTGATGGTGATGCTCGTCGACCTCGAGCCGCATCGCCGAGAGCTCCGGCAGGAACTCATCAGCGAGGCCGGTGTCGACCATCGCCCGGACGCCGCGCACGGGGTCGTCCGTCTGCATCGTGCGCACGAACTCCGACTGGATCCGTTCGGCGCTGACGATCTCGAGGGTGTCGGTGAGCTCCGCGATCGCGTCGCGCGTGCCCTGTTCGATCTCGAACCCGAGCTGGGCCGAGAAGCGGCAGGCCCGCAGCATGCGCAGCGGATCGTCGCCGAAGCTCACGCGGGGGTCGTCGGGCGTGCGCAGCGCGCCGGCAAGAAGATCCTCGACTCCGCCCGTCGGGTCGACGAGCTTGACCTCCGGTACCTTGAGCGCCATCGCATTGACCGTGAAGTCACGTCGCACGAGGTCGCCCTCGAGGTTGTCGCCGAACGCGACGACCGGCTTGCGCGTCTCGCCGTCGTAACTGTCGGCACGGTACGTCGTGATCTCGACCTGCTCGCCCTTGACGCGCGCGCCGATCGTGCCGAACGCGCGCCCGATGTCCCACTGGGTCGACGACACGGGGGTCACGATCCGCAGGATCTCGTCGGGGTGCGCGTCGGTCGTGAAGTCGAGGTCGTGCGTGGGGCGACCGATGAGAGCGTCGCGCACCGGTCCGCCGACGACCGCCAGTTCGCGTCCGGCTTCGGCGAACGCGCGTCCGAGGATCGCGACCACGGGAGATCTCGCGAGGTCACCGAGCGCAGCGAGACCGGCGGCCATGTTGAGCATGATCTCCAGGATAACGCGGGCGACGGGGGCAGCCGGCACCAGGCGGCGCGGCGCCCGCGGACCTGGGCGGGCAGAATGGTGACGTGGTGAACCCGGATCCCGACCTCTGCCGCTTCCTCGCCCGCGATCTGGCCGCGGCAGACCTCCGTTCGGCCCCGCTGCGCGCGCGATGGGGCGAGGAGGCCGACGACGCGATCGGCCGCACGCTGCGCACGCCCGCCCTCCGCGGGCTCGACGACGCGGACGACCCGCAGGCGGTGCTTGCGCGCCTGCTCGTCTTCGGAATCGCACAACCTGTCCGCAACGTCGACCGAGCGCTCCCGCACACCGGATCCGCCGGGCTCGTCACGCTCGGCCTCGCCGTCACGGACGGTGAGAGCGTCACCCCGACCGCGACGGTGCGACCGCAGTCGTTCGGCGACGACAGCGGCGACGGCGAATGGTGGATCGCGGCCGATCTCGACGAACTCGCGACGGGCGGCGGATCGCTCGCCGCCGACTACGTCCTCGGCGTGGGTGGCGCCTCCATCACCCTGGCGGGCCTCCAGCTGCCGACCCCCGCCACCCGCGTGCTCGATCTCGGGACGGGATGTGGAATCCAGGCGCTCCGCGCCGCGCGATACGCAGACCACGTCGTCGCGACCGACATCTCGGAGCGCGCGCTCGCGTTCGCGCGCATGAACGCGATCCTGAACGACGACCTCGACCTCGACCTGCGTCACGGGTCCCTGTTCGCGCCCGTCGCGGGGGAGACGTTCGACCGCATCGTGTCGAATCCGCCGTTCGTCATCACCCCACGTGCGACCGGCGTGCCCACCTACGAGTACCGCGACGGCGGCCTCGTCGGCGATGCGCTCGTGGAGCAGGTGGTCACGGGCGTCGGCGCGCACCTCGCCCCCGGCGGCGTGGCGCAGTTCCTCGGCAATTGGGAGACGACCGACGGCGAGGACGGACTCGACCGCTTCCGTTCATGGATCGCCGCGTCCGATGTTCCCCTCGATGCGTGGGTCGTCGAACGCGAGCGGCTGTCACCGATCGCGTACGCGGAGATGTGGATCCGAGACGGCGGCACCGCGCCCGGGACGCCGGAGCACGACCGACTGCTCACCGCCTGGCTCGACGATTTCGCCGCGCGCGACGTGTCCGAGATCGGCTTCGGCTACGTGCTGCTGCGACGTCCGCACGCGGATCCGACGCTCGCGCGGTACGAGCACCTACCGCAGGCGATTCCCGCACCGGGAGCACTCGGATCCCACCTCGCCGACGCGCTCGCGGCGCACGACCGGCAGGCGGACCTCTCCGACGACGAGCTCGTCGACTGCGCGCTCGTGGCGGCGTCCGATGTCACCGAGGCCCGCCACCACCTGCCCGGCGAGGAGAACCCCACGGTGATCGAACTGCGTCAGGGCGGCGGCTTCGCGCGCACTCTGTCGGCGGATCCGGCGCTCGCGGGCCTCGTCGGGGCGTGCGGGGGCGAACTCACGGTCGGTCAGATCGTCGGCGCGCTCGCCCACCTGCTCGACGTCGACGTCGACGACCTCCGCGCGTCGCTGCTGCCCGCCGTGCGCACGCTACTCGTCGACGGTTTCCTGCGGTTCTAGTGTCCTTGCTCGCGCGGCCCCGATGAGAACGCAGAGTTAGACGTCGCGCAGCACGCCGTGCGAGGGCACGACCGTGAACTGGTGCGGATCCGTGAAGTCGGCATCCGCGAACGCGGCGGCGATCGCGGCCGTGGTCTCGCCGACGCGATCGGACTCGACGATCGCGATCGCGGCGCCGCCGAATCCGCCGCCGGTCATCCGCGCACCGAGCGCACCGGCGGCGAGCGCCGACTCGACCGCGAGGTCGAGCTCGGGGGTGGAGATCTCGAAGTCGTCGCGCATCGATACGTGCGACGCGACGAGCAGGCCGCCGAGCGCACGCGGACCTTCGGCGCGCAACGTGTCGACCGCGTCGAGCACGCGCTGGTTCTCGGTGACGACGTGCCGCGCGCGCCGGAATGTGACGTCATCGAGCTGTGCGCTCGCGCGCTCGAGATCGCCCGTCGTCACGTCACGCAGGGCGGCGACGTCGAGCGTCTCCGCGGCCCGCATGCACGCGTCGCGGCGATCCCGATAGCCGCCGGTGGCATGGGAATGCGAGACGTGCGTATCGATGACAAGCACGCTCAGGCCCTCGCGGGCGAAGCCGAGGTCGACGCCCTGGGTCTCGAGCGAACGGCAGTCGAGGAATGTCGCCGCGTCGTTCTCGCCCATGATCGAGGCGACCTGGTCCATGATGCCCGTCGGGGCGCCGACCGCCTGATTCTCGGCGGTGCGGCCGATCTTCGCCATGTCGAGCGGATCGAGTCCGAGCAACCAGAGGTCGTTCAACGCTCCGGCGGCCGCGCCTTCGATGGCGGCCGAGGACGACAGTCCCGCGCCGATCGGCACGTCCGACGAGATGGCGATGTCGACGCCGGAGGTGTGGGGCGTACCGGCGAAAGCGAGCCCGGCCCACGCGACGCCGAGCGGATACGCGGCCCATTCCGGTACGGATCCGCTGCGCACCGCTTCGCCCGGCGCGCCGCCGAAGAGCGCGGAGAGCTCGACGAGTGCGACCTCGACCGGGCTGTCGTCGAAGGTCGACGCGACGCGGATGATCCCGTCGCCGCGGTGGCCCACCGCCGCGTACGTGCGGTGCTCGATCGCGAACGGCAGCACGAAGCCCTCGTTGTAGTCGGTGTGCTCGCCGATGAGGTTCACGCGGCCCGGGGCCGACCAGACGCGCGTCGGAGCATATCCCGTCATCCGCCCGAACAGCTCGGTCGCCCGCGAGAGGGCTGTCATGTCGTCACCTCGCCGACGGCGGCGAGCGCCGCGCGCAGCCGCTCCGCACCGACCTCCGGCGGGATCTCCGCGGTCCACGCACCCATGGCGGCCTCGGATCCCGCGAGGAACTTGAGCTTGTCGGCTCCTCGGCGGGGTGAGGTGAGCTGCAGGTGCATGCGGACACTCTCTCTCCCGACCGACACGGGCGCCTGGTGCCACGCCGCGATGTAGGGGGTCGGCGTCTCGTACAGCGCGTCCACGCCGCGCAGCAGGCGCAGGTAGACACGGGCCAGCTCGTCCCGTTCCGCGCTCGTGAGCTCGGCGAAGTCGGCGGCGTGGCGCCGCGGCACGAGGTGCACTTCGACGGGCCAGCGCGCCGCGAACGGCACGTAGGCGAGCCAGTGCTCGGCGGAGAGCACGACGCGCGGCCCGGCGTCCTCGAGATCGACGATGCGCGCGAACAGATCGGCACCCTCGAGATCGATCTGCGTCAGCAGCGCGCGCGTGCGCGGCGTGATGTACGGGTAGGCGTAGATCTGGCCGTGCGGGTGCTGCAGCGTGACGCCGATCTGCTCGCCGCGGTTCTCGAACGGGAAGACCTGCTGCACGCCGGGCAGGGCGCCGAGGTGCATCGTGCGATCGGCCCACGCTTCGATGACGGTGCGGGCGCGGCGCACGGTCTGCGTACCGAAGCTGCCCGTGCGCTCGGGGCTGAAGCACACGACCTCGCAGCGGCCGACGGCGGTACGCGTCCGGCCGATACCCGGCGCGATCAGGTCGTCGAGATCGCGTGGCGCATCCTCTGCGGCGGGAGCGTCACCGGCGGCGCGCGCGAGCGCCGGCCCCAGCGAGGGGGAGCGGTTCTCGAAGACGGCGACGTCGTACTGGTCCGGCACTTCGGAAGGGTTCGTCTCACTCTGCGGTGCGAGCGGATCCAGTTCCGCCGGGGGCAGCATCGCCCGGTTCTGTCGGTTCGCGGCGACGGTGATCCACTCCCCGGTGAGCACGTCCCGCCGCATCGTCGCGGTCCCCGGGCGCGCGTCCAGCTCCCGGGCGTCGATGCGTCGCTCGGCTGGCAGGGTCGTCTCGGCGTCGTCGAAGTAGATCAGCTCGCGACCGTCGGCGAGACGTGAGGGCCGCTTCACGACCCCTGCCAGCAGTTCGGTGGCCGCGTCGGAGACGAAGGCGGATGCGTCAGCGGGCATTCCAGTGTTCCTTGAGGGGGAGGGGGATGCTCTGATCCTATCGACGGCGGCCCAGCATCCCGACGGCGCGCTCGCGGTCATCCCAATCGTTATGCGGAGCCCGCCTCCCAGCCTCCCCGTGTCTTCATCCGTAGAATCACATGCGGTCCTCCGACGCAGGGCCGCTCTCCTATGGACTCTTCGATCGTCTCGCCGCGACGCAGGCACACGCGGCTGCGCATAGGCGCCATCGCCAGCGCCAGCCTGCTGCTTGCGCTGGGCGCGACGCCGGCCGCGGGCGCGGTGCTGGACCCGGCCCCCGCAACGGTCGCGGGCATCGACGACGATCAGGATCCGGCGGAGCGCCCGTTCACGATGGAGCTCGCGGACCGTGGCATCGCCACCGGGTCTACGACAACCGCCACCTTCTCGCTCGCGAACGAGACGGCCGACGACTTCGCCGCCGGAACGATCAGCATCTCCGTCGGCGAGCCGATCGGCGCCGACGCCGTCGACACGTGGCTCAGCGGTGGTGCCGCTTCGGGACTCGAGGAGGTCGACGAGATCAATGCCCCTGATGTGGTCTCGGGCGCCACGCAGTCCGTCTCGGCGACGCTGCCGCTCGCGGATATGCCGCAGGGCGTATATCCCGTCGAGGCCACGTACGACGCCGGAACGGAGCCCGAGGCGGACCGTGCGGCACTCGTCGTCGCGGGCGACGAGCGCGGATCCGTCTCGCTCGTCGTGCCGATCACGGGTCCCGTCACGACGCGCGGCCTGTACGCCTCCGACGCGCTCGCGATCCTCACCAGCCCGGACGGCCTGCTCACGGCGCAGCTCGATGCCGTCGACGGCACCCCGGCGATTCTCGCGGTCGACCCGTCGATCCCCGCCTCCATCCGCGCACTCGGCGACGCGGCGCCGGCGAGCGCGACAGACTGGCTGGAGCGCCTCACCTCGCTCGACAACGACCGGTTCGCGCTGCAGTTCGCCGACGCCGACGTCACGCCGCAGATCGCCGCGGGACTCGACGCCCCGCTCGCGCAGACGCACCTCGGCGCGTTCCTCGACGACAGCGCCGCGGACGACGATCCCTCGCTCCACTCGCTGACGCGGATCGGCCCGTCCGCGAACAGCACGATCTTCTGGCCCGCTCCCGGTTCCGCCGGAGCCGACACGGTGGAGGCGCTGGTCGGCGACGGATCCGCGCGCGTCATGGTGCCGTCCTCGTCGACGACCGATGGATCCGCGCGCCTCGGCGGACAGGTGCTCGCGTACGACGACGCGCTCTCGGACGCGCTGCTCGATGCCGCGCGCGAGATGGACCCTGATGCGAGGGAGCGGGCGCTAGCGGCCGCGACCGTGCGCGTGTGGGCCGCGGCCGCCGAGCGCGACGAACCGCTGCTGCTCGCGTTGGACCGCATGGGATCCGACGAGCTCGCGACGAACGACGACGGCGCGATCGTCGCGGACACGCAGCTGCCGCTGTCGGCGAGCGGCCTCATCGACGCGGTCGCCGCCACGACGGACGGCGCGGTTGCCGAGTTCGCCCATCTCGACGACGTGCTGTCCGTCGATGGCGGCGCCGTGGAGCTGACCGAGACCGCCGCGGACGCCGGTCGCGTGGACGCCGTGGCGACCTATCTCGCGACCGAGCCCGCGCTCGACCACATCGCGACGGCTCTCGAGAATCCCGATCTGTTCACCGGACAGGTCCGCAGCGAGCTCCACCGGATCCTCGCCGTGACGTGGGCGTCGAACACCGAGGGCTGGCAGCAGACCGCGGACGACTTCGCGTCACTCAACGACGATCGCGCCGTCGCGATCGACCTGCAGGATCAGCAGCCGGTGCAGCTGCTCAGCGCCGAGGCTCCGATGCCCGTGTGGATCCGCAACGATCTTCCGTTCACCGCGATCGTCACGGTCGTCGCGATCCCGGACGACCCGCGGCTCTCGATCGAGCGGCGCACCGAGGTCATCGCGCAGCCCGACAGCGTGACCCGCACGACGATTCCGATCGAGGCCCGGGTGGGCTCCGGGGACGTGACGGTGCACTACACGCTCGAGGCCCGGTCGGGCGGCAAGATCGGCCCGACCCGCGACCTGCACGTCACCGTGAGAGCGGATTGGGAGCGGATCGGCATCGGCATCCTCGTCGTCGTCGTGGTGGGGCTGTTCGGCCTCGGCATCTACCGACAGGTGCGCCGCCGTCGACGCGAGTCCGTGGCACATTCCGACGATGGCATACAGGAGACGGACGCATGAGCCTCGGGCGATCCAGTGCCGTGATCGCGGCAGGCACGCTCGCGTCGCGCGTCACCGGCCTGCTGCGCAGCATCGTGCTCGTCAGCGCACTCGGCGCGATGGGGCAGGCGGCCGATGCGTTCACGATCGCGAACCAGCTGCCGAACTACGTCTTCCAGGTGATCTCGACCGGCGTGCTGACGGCCGTGCTCGTGCCGCAGATCGTCAAGTGGTCGCAGGCGGAGGACGGCGGGCAGCGCCTCATCTCGAAGCTCTTCACGCTCGGCACCGTCGTGCTGTTCGGCGTCACGGCAGTCTCGGTCGCTCTCGCCCCGGTGCTGGTCTCGCTGTTCTCGTCGTTCGACTCACGCGAGCAACGCGATCTCGCCGTCGCGTTCGCGCTGTGGTGCCTGCCGCAGGTCTTCTTCTACGGGATGTTCGCGCTGATCGGCGAGACGCTCAACGCGCGCCGCATCTTCGCCCCGTACGCATGGGCACCGATCGCGAACAACGTCGTGTCGAGCGCGGGCTTCGGCGTCTTCATGTGGCTGTTCGGCGGCGACCGCGGCGAGATCGCCGGCTGGGATCCCACAATGGTCGCGGTGCTCGGCGGCACCGCGACCTTCGGCATCCTCTCGCAGACCGTCACCCTCGCGATCTTCTGGCGCCGCACCGGCCTGCGGCTGCGCCCCGACTTCCGCTGGCGCGGCTTCGGGTTCGGCGAGATCCGGAACCTCGCCGGCTGGAGCGTCGGGATGCTGCTCGTCGGCCTCGTCGTGTCCGCCGTGCAGCAGCAGGTCATCACGACCGCGTCGGGTGACGACGCCTCGAGCACGATCTGGTTCAACTCGTGGCTCGTGTTCATGCTTCCCTACTCGCTCATCGTGATGAGCATCGGGACGCCCTACTTCACGCAGCTCAGCGAGCACGCGCACGCGGGACGCGACGACGAGGTGCGCGCAGACATCGGTCGCGCGATGCGCGTGCTGGGGCTGCTGATCGTCATCGCGGCGGCCACCATGATCGCGGCGGCGCTGCCGGTCGCGCGCGTGTTCGCGAACTCCGCGACGCAGGCACACGCGATGGCGCCGGTGCTCATCGCGTTCGTCGCGGCACTCGTGCCGATGGCCGCGCTCTTCATCATCCAGCGCACGTTCTACGCCTACGGCGACACGCGCACGCCCTTCTTCTTCACGGTGTTCCAGGCGATCATCGCGATCTCCGGATCCCTCGTGGCCGCCGCTCTCATCGGATCCGGCTCACTGACGTGGACGGTCGCGCTGTCGCAGTCCGTCTCCAGCGTGCTGCAGCTGATCGTCGCGTGGGTCCTGCTGCGTCGGCGCATCGGCTCACTCGGCTTCGCGCAGACGGCGACCGCCTATCTGCGCTTCGTCGCCGCTGCGATCCCCGCGGGCGTCGCCGGCTACGCGATCCACCTCGCAGCAGGCGGACCCGACGGGTGGATGACGACGTCGAAGCTCACGGCGTTCGCGGGCTGCCTGATGATCGGCGCGGTGAGCGTCGTCGTCTACGCCGTCGTGTTGGCGGTACTGCGATCTCCGGAACTCAAGGCCACGACGGGCCAGATCCGCCGGCGCCTCCGCGGCCGATGATCGCGCCGCGGCGCTCTCACTGTTCGTCTGAGCGCGTCATCGCCGTCCACGAGGGAATACGCGCGACGTAGCATGGGTTGTAGCACCTATACCCGCTCTCGAGGGAGGCACCGCACGTGCGAGACGTCATCATCATCGGCTCCGGCCCCGCGGCATGGACCGCCGCGATCTACACCGCGCGCGCGAGCCTGAATCCGGTGGTCGTCGCAAGCCAGGTCGAAGTGGGCGGTGAGCTCATGAACACCACCGATGTCGAGAACTTCCCGGGCTTCCCCGAGGGGATCATGGGCCCCGACCTCATGGCGAAGATGCAGCAGCAGGCCGAGCGGTTCGGCACCGAGGTGCTGTACGACGATGCGACCGAGCTCGATCTGGCGGGCGCCGTCAAGAAGGTGACGCTCGGATCCGGCGACGTGCTCGAGGCGCGCTCGGTGATCTACGCGACCGGGTCCGCCTACCGCAAGCTCGGTCTACCGCGCGAGGACGAGCTGTCCGGCCACGGCATCTCCTGGTGCGCGACGTGCGACGGTTTCTTCTTCCGCGACAAGGAGATCGCGGTCGTCGGAGGCGGCGACTCGGCGATGGAAGAGGCGACGTTCCTCACGAAGTTCGCCTCGAAGGTCTACATCGTCCACCGCCGTGACGAGTTCCGCGCGTCGAAGATCATGCAGAAGCGCGCCCTCGCCAACGAGAAGATCGAAGTCATCTGGAACAGCGAGGTCGCTGAGATCCAGGGACAGAGCGGTCTGACGGGCGTCGTGCTGGCAGACACCGTGACAGGAGAGAAGCGGGAGCTCGCTCTCGACGGCATGTTCATCGCCATCGGAAACGACCCGCGCACCCACCTCGTGCACGACAAGCTCGACCTCACCATCGACGGCACGATCGCGGTCGACGGGCGTTCGTCGCGCACGTCACTCCCGGGCGTCTTCGCGGCCGGCGACGTGATCGACCCCACCTACCGCCAGGCTGTCACCGCTGCCGGAACCGGCACCGTGGCTGCCCTCGACGCCGAGCACTTCCTCGCGGCCCTCGACGACAACGAGCCGGCCCTCGCCGCAGTTTGAGATCTAAGGAGAACACTATGACCGCGCAGACCACGACCTCCGCAACCTTCGAACAGGACGTCCTGAAGGCCGACGGCCCGGTGCTCGTCGACTTCTGGGCGGAATGGTGCGGCCCGTGCCGCATGGTCTCCCCCGTGTTGGACGAGATCCAGTCGGAGAACTCCGACAAGATCACCGTGATGAAGCTCAACGTCGACGAGAACCCTGATCTCGCCATGAAGTACCAGATCACGTCGATTCCGGCGATGAAGGTCTTCCAGAACGGCGAGGTCGCGACGACGATCATCGGCGCGAAGCCGAAGCAGGCTCTCGAGCAGGATCTCGCCGAGTACCTCGCGTAAGACTCGTGCCGCCCAGGCGCTCATCCGGCTCCGACCGGGTGGGCGCCTGTGTCGTCTCAGTCGCCGATCACGCGCACGACAGCGTCCCAGCGGCGATGCGTGTTCCACGCTCCGAGCATGCCGTCGACGGCGGGTGCAAGCTCGGGGTACTGTGCCGCGATGATCCGCAGTAAGCGCTGATTGCGTGCGTGCGTGGGCATGAGACCGCCGTCGGCCTCGATGTGCTCCGCGCGCAACGACAGCACGACGAGCTCATCGACCGTGGGCAGCTCCTCCATGAAGTCCCACGGATCCTCGCCCGCGCGCAGGCGTTCGTGCTGGAGCGTGGAGAGCTCGTCGATCGCCTCCGCGCGCAGCACCTCGACGCTCGCGCGTCGGGGGAGGAGGGAATCGGGGTTGCTCACCCTTCCAGCGTACGTCCCGCCAGCGGGGTGACGGCCCGGAAACGGCTACTGGTCGTAGCCGGACTCGCCCATCTCGCCGAGGATGCGGTTGAGATCCTGGATCGTTGCGAAACTGATCTTGATCTGGCCTTTTCGCGCCGTCAGATCGATCTTCACCTTGGTGTTGAGGCGGTCGCCGAGCTTATCGGAGACCTCATCGAGGTACGCGCGGCGCGCTCCCGCGCGTGGCTTCGACGGCGCACGTCCGCCGCCACCGAGCATCTGCTTCGCGGCGGCCTCCGCCGCGCGCACGGAGAGCTCCTCGTTGACGATCTTGTCGGCGAGCTTCTGCATCGCCTCGGGATCCTCGAGAGACAGGATCGTCCGCGCGTGCCCGGCCGTCAGGACGCCCGCCGCGACGCGCTGCTGCACGGCCTCCGGCAGTCGAAGCAGCCGGATCGTGTTCGAGATCTGCGGCCGCGAGCGCCCGATGCGGTCGGCGAGCTGATCCTGTGTGATGCCGAAGTCGTTGATGAGCTGCTGGTACGCGGAGGCCTCTTCGAGCGCGTTCAGCTCGGCGCGATGGATGTTCTCGAGCAGCGCGTCGCGGAGAAGATCCTCGTCCGCCGTTTCCCGCACGATGGCGGGGATCCTCTCGAGCTTCGCCTCTCGTGCGGCGCGCGTGCGGCGCTCGCCCATGATCAGCTCGTACGTGCCGTCCTTCTTGTCGCGCACGACGATCGGCTGGAGCACGCCGAACTCTCGCACCGAGTGAACGAGTTCTCCGAGGTCGTGCGGGTCGAAGTGTGTGCGAGGCTGACGCGGATTAGGCACGACCGTGTTCGGGTCGACCTGCACCAAGTGCAGACCGGGTACCTCCGTGAGGTTCTGCTCGGGTTCAGCCGGGGCGGTAGCCGGCTTCGCCGCGCGCGCGGCGGTTGCCCGTGTACTGGTGGCCTTCGGGGCCGATTTCGTCGGTGAGGACTTCGTTGCTGTCGACTTTGCCGCCGGTGTCTTCTTCGCCGGAGTCTTCTTCGCGGAGCCCTTCGACGTCGCCGTCGACGTGCGGGAGGGTGTCTTCTTCGGTGCGGTCTCGTCGTGCGTCGGCTCTATCGGCATCGCCGACCCGGCGAAGAACACATCCGTGGGGCGTTCCCTCGCCTCAGTCGCCGTCGGAATGAGTGCTCCGATTCCTCGACCGAGGCCCGTGCGCTTCGCCATCATCTCCGCCCTTTCCTGCGCGGAGCTCCGCGCTTTACGATCTCTACAGCGGCCTCTTTATAGGCGACAGCGCCCGCGGACGCTTCGTCGTACCCGATCACCGTCTGGCCGAAGCTTGGTGCCTCCGACACCCGCACGGACCGGGGAATGACCGTTTTTAGCACCTCATCAGGGAAATGTTGCCGCACTTCCGCGGCCACCTGCTGCGAAAGCTTCGTCCGTCCGTCGTACATCGTGAGAAGGATGGTCGAGACCCGAAGACGCGTGTTGAGGTGCTTCTGGATCATCTTGACGTTGCCAAGCAGCTGACTCAGCCCCTCGAGTGCGTAGTATTCGGCCTGAATCGGCAGGAAGACCTCGTCTGCGGCACTGAACGCGTTGATTGTGAGCAGGCCGAGCGACGGCGGGCAGTCGATGAACACGAAATCGAGCGGCTCGTCGAGCCCTTCGAGGTACTCGTGCAGTGCGGTGTCGAGGCGCTTCTCGCGCGCCACCTGCGAGACGAGCTCGATCTCCGCACCAGCAAGGTGGATCGTGCTCGGCACGCAGAACAGCCGCTCGTTCTCGGGACTTTGCTGCACTGCGTCGGCTATCGACGTGTCGTTGATCAGCACGTCATAGATGCTCGTGATGTCAGCACTGTGGGGCACACCGAGTGCCGTGGACGCGTTTCCCTGCGGATCAAGATCGATGACGAGCACACGCCCACCGAGAGCCGCGATCGCTGCAGCTGTGTTGACGGTCGTCGTCGTCTTGCCGACGCCACCCTTCTGGTTCGAGACGGTGAGCACGCGGGTCTGGCCGGTGAACTCGATATCGACGTCCTCGAGTTGTTGGCGGCGCGTGCTCAGGTCCTGCAACTGCCGCATAATCGGGCTGTCGTCAAAGGCAGCGGCGATGTTGCTGGAGTGCTGACTCACGCGCGTCCTCTCGCTCGGGGTGACCTCATAACTCTAACCCGCACAACCGACACCCGACGACAGGATCCGGGCGCGCCACGAGCGAGTACCGATGGGCTGCGCTGTGCACGTGCCGTCGGCATGGCTCTCCCGCGCGAGAAGGGGATTCGCGTGATGTTTCACGTGAAACATCATCGAGTCTCGTCGTGGCGACGCGTTAAACATATGGGGCCCATTCCCAGGCAGCCGCCGCACGAAGCACAGGCATGCTTTCTGCGGGGGCCTGGGCACGAACAGCAGTCTGCGTACTCGGCGAGCGTGAATGTTTCACGTGAAACGGCGTGCGTGCGCCCGATGGTCAGGCGCGATGTCGGCGCTCCCCTCGATGGGATGCCCCGTCATCCCGCGTTCACCCCACGGGGCCCATTCACGCCGTACAGTGCCGCGCCTCCCCGATCCCCGTGTGAGGCTCCTCAGACCACGTCACGCCTCCCTGCACTCGCAGACACAAGAACCATCCACACGCACACATGGTCACACGCACACGCGTTCACACCGTTCGTACGTATGTCGGCAAGTGCGGCCTCCCACATCCGCCCGCCCCCATTCGCATGCCGCACGCACGCTCGCGCCCGCGCACCCGCATAGGCACACCCGCACCCACCCCCCACGTCCCCGCACCCGCACCTGCGCACGCCGCCCGCACCCGCGCACCCACACCCACGCACCCGCGCACCCGCGCACCCACACCCACGCACCCACACCCACGCACCCGCGCACCCACACCCGCACCCACGTACACACACACGCACGCACACGCTCCCACGCGCCTCTACGCACGCACACACCAGCGCACACGCACACATACCCACGCATTGTCGTGGCGCGTGCGTCTCCGTGGGGGCATCCTCCTCTCCGATGGAGCGGCGAACGCCCGGGACGCGGAAGGAGCGCTTCTCTCCCGTGTGCAAGGCACACTGTGGCGCTGTACTCCGCCCGTCCGCTGCGACGCACAACAGCTCACCGCAACGGCAGAAGCGACGCTCGCAACGACGCGTAACCAAGGCCTCGCCACTGATTGCCTCTCCGCACTCAGTGACTCAGTGAGTGCGCGGGGGAGGCGTCCCGTCACGCGCAGGAGAGCGATGTTTCACGTGAAACATCGCCTTCTTGGTGGCGAGATCACGATAGATGGCTCCCTGATCACAGAACCGTGACACGCGCCGAAGTACGACAGCGACAACATCACCTCCGTCCCGTGCGCCGAAACCGGCGCGAGAGGTTATGAGCGCGGAATATCCGACACTCTTGGGCCGCGCTCTCGCCCTTTATCACCGACAATCGGGTCCGCCTCCACCCGAACGATGACGGAGACACGCGTTTCACGTGAAACGTCGCACACGCCCGACGCTCTCGATCAAACATCCGCCAATCGCCGATGCCAGTGCGGCTCCGAATCCCGCGACGGATCCAGCACGGCGGAACCCAGGGAGTAGGATCGTCCATCTCCTAACAGATGCTCACCGGGCGTCGCGAGCGGGACACACGCCATCGAACGCTTGACTGTTCACCTCACAGCGACTGTCGACACCGTCCCTATGCAGCCTCCTGAGACGCCCGCGTCGCCAATGACGATGCCCGAGGCGTTTCACGTGAAACATATCGAACGAGGCGAGATCTCGCGCATCACGCGCGATGGTTGTCCTCCGCGCCTTTTCGCCCGATGTTCCACCGGCCGCCACGCCCCGCAACCGGCATGATCACATGACCATCTGCGGCATTCGCGATGCAGAAGCGCGAGAGGAGTGTTCGGCACATTGTGCCGTCCGACCCTCACCCGAAACACTGGGCCGACCCTCACAACCTGAGGCCACACGTTCACGCAACCCGAACCTTCACCCGCACCCGCACCCGCACCCGCGTCGATGTTTCACGTGAAACATCGACGCGGCAGAAGCGGCCGACTGCCTGACACGCTGACTCTTCGGCAGGATCTTTCCGCACCACGCTCGTACATGATGAGCCACGACAGGCGAGCGGAGCGAGTCTCCATTGCGCCGCTCCTCGTGCCCCCGTTGCGGCCCTTGCTGATCCGGCCACCGCCGTCGAGATCATTCGCGCCCGGGTGGTGTCCGGGCGGTCCTGCGGACGTGCGGGCTCGGCTACTCGAGGGACCGGCCACGACTCACTCCACAACGCAGGCCGCGCCCGAACGTCGGGTCTCGGCGTACTCCGGCGTCACACGCTCCTCCGGTTCTGGAAGTGCTGGGGTGCGTCCGCCAGCGTGCCACCGAGATCGCGCGACAGCTTAAACGGATACGATCGGCATCCGGAGCGAGACACCAACGACTGCCGGGTGATACGTGACATGTTGACGCGTCACGGGTCGCACCCCACGAGCCGGACACCGATTGGCCACCAGAACCCCGGCACTGACCACCGCTGGGCGATCACGACAGCCTTGACCACTGGCGTTTCACGCAGCTTCCGGCGCAGAAGTTGCCTGCCTCGGACCGAGAGTTTCACGTGAAACATCGACGACCCTGACGCGTGATGCCCAGCGCGGAACGGTCCGACAAAGGAACCAACTCGCCGGTACCGAGAACGTGGCAGTCAACGCTGTATCCCACGTACAGCCGCAGCCGCGAGCGACGTTTCACGTGAAACATCGCTGCCGACTGTCGTGAGGCGCGCAGCGAATCGTTCGGCAGATGAGGTGCCCTTCCTCACGGCACATCCAGGTCGTCGGGCGCCCCGAACAGTCGTGTCGCGTTGTGATCCCTTCCGTGAAGCGTCCCATGGACTTTGCTACCCACCCGACTCACGGCTACCGACCCGCACGTCATCGCCGATCGCCGCGAGACACGACCGTCAATCACCACCGAGGTACACCGACGAAGCTGGGGCGCGCACCGGCGGGGGAGGACGGTGCCAGCCCACCGTGCTCAACCACCACGCGTCTGCGCATCGGCTCAAGTTGTCGAGAGCTCCCAGAGCCACTCCGCTGGCACGACCACAGAGCCGGCCGATGCCCGGCCGCGAGCAGCGCCGCGTCGCGCCACATCGCGCCACACAGCAGCAGCTCCGGGCGCATGTTTCACGTGAAACATCATCTTTGGACGTGAGTGACGCGACGGAAGAGGTCGGCGTGCGAAGCTAGATGTTCCCGTACATCAATCTGGAGAAGCACATGGCGAAGGCAGTGACCCTCATCCGCTCACACACGCTGTCCGGCGTCGCCGAGTACGCCTATGCGGCAACCGCTCCGGCTGAGTCCCGCCTCGTCTTTCTCGCGGGTTCCTGCCCGCTCAACAGTGATGGCACGACCTTCGGAATCGGCGACTACGCCGCCCAGGCTGCGAAGTGCATCGAAAACATGACCGTCGCACTGGGCGACGCCGGGGCAACACTCGACGACATCATCGTCACGCGTGTGCTCGTCGCGTCGGCGGAGCAGCGCGACCTCGTCGCCGCATGGGACGTCGTGCGAGAGGCGTTCGGTGACCACGATGTCCCGAGCACGCTCGTCGGTGTTGCCGCCCTCGGATACGACCACCAATTGGTCGAAATCGAGGCGACGGCAGCCGTGCTCGACTGACCCCCCGCGGGCGCCCCGTCGAGGCGTGTGGCCACGACCCTCACATCAGTTCAAACAACCCTGGCGCCCCGCCGGGGCTCTCGCGCGCAAGCAATGCCCGCTTCACCTCCACACCCCACGCGAACCCGCCCAGGGTGCCGTCCGAACGCAGCACGCGGTGACACGGCACGAAGAGCGCCGGTGCGTTCCGCGCACAGATTCCCGCAGCAGCCCGTACCGCGGAGGGGGAGCCGAGATCCGCAGCGAACTCCGTGTAGGTCAGGGGAGTGCCGGCAGGGATCTGTCGAAGCGCCGCCCACCCACGCCGCTGCAGCTCCGTGCCGAAGTGGCGCACACGCACCTCGTCGATCGCAGCGAGATCCCCGTCGTAGTAGGCGCGTACCGCCGGAGCCACGCCGCTGACGCCCGCGCGAGCACGATCAGGGCGATCGGCCGGCCGCACCCGCGCGATCACCACCTCCGGATCCGACGACCACCCCGCCGACAGCACGGTGCCCTCATCATCGGCCAGGACCGTGAACGGTCCGTCGGGCGTCTCCATCGTCTCCCACAGCATGTCGTCGGTCATCTCTCTCCCTCCGGCGGCTGGGCCGCCCGCCACAAATGCATTGACAGATACGAACGCCACGGCGCCGCCCGGCCCGCCCAGGTTGCGAGTTCCCGCGGTTCAGCGGGGAGGCCGATCGCGGCGGCGCCGCGTCGTAACGCGAGGTCGCCCGGCAGCAGGACGTCCGGATCCCGCGACACCCGCATGCGCACGTAGTCAGCAGTCCACGGCCCGATTCCGGGCATCGCAAGAAGGCGCGCTCGCTGTTCGGAAACGTCGTCGGCGACCGTGAGCCGCAGTGTGCCCGTCGCGATGGCGTGCGCCGCGCCGACGATCGCCTCGATCCGCCGCGCGGGGCCGGCGAGCACGTCAGTCCCGCGCTCGACGATCGCCTCCGGCGTGGGAAACAGTCGTGCTGCGGCGCCGGCGACGTCGGTCGCGGCGCCAAGGCGATCCACGAGCCGGCCGAGATGGGTGCGCGCCGCCGCAACCGAAATCTGTTGGCCGATCATGGCGCGAACGAGAAGCTCGAACGGATCCGACGCACCGGGAACGCGAATACCCGGCGTCTGCGCCACGAGCGGCGCGACCGCCGCGTGCTCCGACAGCGCGCGATCAATCGCCAGGGGATCGGCGTCGAGATCGAAGAGTCCGCGAACGCGCGACACGAGCGATCCGAGATCCGCGAGGTTCTCCAGTCGCGCCGACAGACGCAAGCTCGACGCATCGGAGCGCACCTCGAACCACGCCGCACCACCCTCCATCCGTATCGTGCGCGAGAAGGATGTCGCCGTGGCCTCCTCGACACCGGGAATGGCGCGCTCCGCCAGCCACGCAAAGACCCCGTGTGCGTCGAACGGAGGCCGCACGGGAAGGGCGAGAGAGATCCCAGATGGAGCAACGCCGTCGGTGGCTCGTCTCGCACGCAGTTGCGTCGGCGTGAGACCGAAGATCTCGCGCACCGTGTCGTTGAACTGCCGTATGCTCGCGAAACTCGCCGAGAACGCGACGTCCGCCATGGTCAGGTTGGTGCCGATCAGCAGGGATCGCGCAGTCTGCGCGCGATGTGCCCGCGCGATCGCGAGAGGGCCGGCGCCGAGCTCCGCCGTCAGCAGCCGGGACAGATGCCGGCTCGAGTAGCCAAGGGCGGCGCCGAGCCCAGCCACACCCTCACGCTCGAGCACCCCATCCGCAATAAGTCGCATCGCACGGGCCACGACATCACCGCGGACGTCCCACGCGGGGGAGCCCGGGGTCGCCTCGGGGAGGCAGCGCTTACATGCCCGGTACCCGGCTTCGTGAGCCGCTGCGCTCGTCGCAAAGAATGAGACGTGCTGCGGATTGGGCGTCCGTGCGGGACAACTCGGCCGACAATAGATTCCCGTTGACCGCACAGCCGTGACGAACTGCCCGTCGAATCGGGGATCCCGCGCGGCGATCGCGCGATACCGCTCGTCGAACGTCATGCTCATCGTCACTCCTCCACTCTGTCACGCCGGGGACACCTCCGTCAGCGGAAATCGGACATCACGATTCACCGCGCCACGCAACCCAGGTTGACAACGACAATCAAGCAACGTAGGTTGACACCATGGAATCGACGCAGGTGGCGCAAGCGGCCTCAGACACCACCGACCCGTACGCGGGGCTCCGCGCGGTGGCCTCGCTGCGAACCCTCGCCGACGCGCTCGAACTGCGGCAAGTCGAGGCAGCGTTGCGCGCAGGGATGACGTGGCAACAGGTCGCCGACGGCCTCGGCGTCAGCCGGCAAGCGGTGCACAAGAAATACGCGAAGCGAATCGACCCGACAATCGACGTGCCCCGGAGGGCGACATGAGCAAGCTCACAGACATCATCGCTTCGAGCCGTACGCTCGCGATCGCAGCCGTCGAGGAGGCGTCCCGGTTCGGCGTTCGCGACGTCGATCTCGAGCACATCTTCCTGGCCCTCGCGATCAGCGAGCGTCCCGCGGGTCACCTGCTGCGGGAGATGGGAATCACGCTTGACGACGCGCGCGACGCCGTCGCCGAATACCACCGCGAGCAGCTCGCGACACTCGGGATCGATACGTCGCTTCCGGGCGATGGCACGATCCGTTTCCACGAGGAGGGCGCTTACGACTACACCGAACGCGCCATGCGCGTGATGTCACAGTCGGGCGGGTGGCAGCGTGCCGCCGACTCACTCGAGGTACTACGCTCGCTCGTCACCGAACCCACTGGCAGCATCGGCGCGGTCCTCACCCACCTCGGCACCAGCGCTGACGAGATCATCGCGCGCATCGACCGCACGGAGCGCGACGACGAGTCCGACGTCCGTCAGCGCGATTCCCGCGCGGCGTCACCCCAGCCACCGCTCTCGCGCACGCACACGGCATTCGTTCCCGCACCCATCGAGGCCGTACGCGGTCTCGTCTCCGATGCCGAGCGGCTTCCCGAATGGGAGATGAATCTCGGCTCCGTGACGCCGCAGGATGAGGCGTGGATGGGGGAGACCCGCACCGTCGCGCCGAACGGAAAACGGCTCAAGGTCGCCGACCGTCATCGCCGACAGCACGTCCAGCTCGTCGAGAGCGGCGATTCGCGTGTGGTGTGGCGCATGCGAATGATCGACGACCCGCGGGCGAACGCTCGCGTCATCGAGGTCGACTTCGAGCCCGCAACGAACGGGACACGCGTCACCGTTCGGTTCTCGTGGCAGCGCACGTCGCCGGTCCGGGCGTGGATCCGGCCGTTCGTCGCCGTGGCCCGCCTGCTACTGCGTCCCGTGCGCCGCGTCGTGCTGTGGGTGCAGGTCACGGCACTGACTGACGGGATCAGCCGCACCCTGCGCTGAGAATGCGGCGTCAGCGGACCGTCGCGCGGAATACGCGCGTCGGTTCCGCGATCTCGCCCTCACCGACGATCTCGGCGCGAACATCCGTCAACCGATGCTTGCGGATCACCTTCTGTGCCTTCTCGATCTCGGCGTCGACGCTCTGTCCCTTGAAGAGGATCAACTCGCCTCCGTCCCGCGCGAGCGGCGCAGTCCACGGGATCAGCGTCCGCAACGCCGAGACCGCTCGCGCCGTCACCGCGTCCAGCATCCCCTCGTAGCGGCCGGCCTCCTCGGCGCGTGCACGTTCTACGACGACGTTCTCCAGCCCCAGCGTCGAAACCTGTTCGCTCAACCAGACACAGCGACGCTCCATCGGCTCGATGAGCACCCACTCGATGTCCGGGCGCGCGATCGCGAGGACGATGCCAGGCAGTCCGCCACCCGATCCCACGTCGCCGACCCGTCCGGCAGGAAACAGCGGTGCCGCGATGACGGAGTTCAGGATGTGGCGGGTCCAGAGCCGCGGCAGCTCCTGGGGTCCGATCAGACCCCGTTCCTCGCCGTGGTCGGCCAGAGCGCCGGCGAACTGGCGCGCGCGATCGATCCCTTCGCCGAACAGTGCGGCCGCGGCGGAGGGTTCTGGCTCAATGCTCACGCCTTGCGCACCACCGTGTGACGGTCGTCACGCTCGCCGTACGACTCCGAGACGTAGCCTCGTTCGGCGACGATGTCGTGGATGATCTTCCGCTCGTACGAGGTCATTGCGGGAAGCGACGCCTGCGTCGCGCCATCCTCGAGACGAGAGATCGCCTGCTCGACGAGCACGGACAGCTGATCCTTCCGGGCGTCGCGCGAGCCGGCGACGTCGAGGATGAGCCGCGAGAACTCACCGGTCTCGCGCTGCACGGCGAGTCGCGTGATCTCCTGCAACGCCTGGACCGTGTCGGGGTGCGCGAGCTTCTTGAGCGAGTCGTCATCGCTCTCGACCGAGACGTAAGCGCGACCGTGTCGCACGTCCAGCTCGAGGTCGCCGTCAACGTCGGCAATGTCGAGGAAGCCTTCGAGGAAGTCCGCCGCGACGTCCCCCTCGCGCTCAAGCTGCTCGACTGTCGGCTCGTCACTGTTCATCGTCACGTCGTCTTCTCCCCGGCGTCATCGGATCCGCTCTGCTTGTCGGGCTCGCTGCCGCTCTGCGGCTGCTTGTTCTGCTGCGCGGCACGCTGTGCGTCGCGCTTCGCCCGCTTGGCACTCTTCGGCTGCACGCGCTTGGCCTTGGCCTGTCGCTCCAGCTCGACCTTGCGGAGCAGTTCCTCCTGCTCGCGCTCATACTCGGCGAGAGAGACGACCTTGCCCTCCAGGTTGACCGCCTTGCCCTTCTTCCGCAGGCGCTCCTCACGCATGAGCGCGGCTTCGGATCCGGGGGTCGGGTTCTCGTGAATGATGTAGAACTGCTGCGCCATCGTCCACAGGTTGTTAAAGAACCAGTAGGTCACGACGCCGAGCGGGAAGAAGACACCAGAGAAGATCATCGCGAACGGGATGATGTACAGCATGATGCGCTGCATCTGGTACGCCTGACCCTGCTTCGCCGCGGGCGAGAGGTTCTTCGACACGATCTGCAGCTGCGTGATGAACTGCGTGGTGATCATCAGACCGACGAGGATGACCATCAGCACGATCGCCGCGGTCGACGTCCCCATCGGCGACTGGAAGTGGTCGATCAGCGTATTGCTGAGCGGCGCGATGTCGAACAGCGACGCGTCGTTGAAGTCGTGCACGCGCTCGGCGGTGAACAGCCACTGGTTCAGGCCCGGCTCGTCCCGTCCCGCCCACGAGTTGATGTCACGCAGCGTCCAGAACAGCGACAGGAAAATCGGCATCTGCACGAGCAGCGGCAGACACCCGGACACCGGAGACGTGCCGTGCTTCTTGTACAGGCCCTGCGTCTCGCGGGCCATCGCCTCGCGCGAGAGCTGATCGCGCTTGCCTCGGTACTTCTCCTGGATCTTCTTCATCTCAGGACCGAGTTCCATCATCTTCCGCTGGCTCTTGATCTGCTTGACGAAGAGCGGGAAGATCGCCAGTCGTACGACCACGACCACGCCGAGGATGGAAAGCACCCAGGTCAGGCCGCTGCTGGAGGGCAGGCCGATCGCGGTCAGGAGCCAGTGCCAGCCGACGAGGATGGCCTCGATCACCCACCGAATGGGGAAGAGGATCGTTCCGAAGAAGTCTTCCACTGGGGAGTCAGTCCTTTCGACGCGGCACAACGAAGCCGCGGGGAGTCAAGTCGAACGAGAGATCGGGGTTCGGACGCACATCGTCCTCGCCGCCGACGGCCCAGGGGTGGCACCTCGCGATGCGAGAGACCGCCATCCCCGATCCTCTCACGAGACCGTGCTGCTGCACGGCCGTCAGGCCATACGCCGAACACGACGGGTAGTAGCGGCAGACATCACCGTAGAGGCGCGAAATCGTCGCGCGGTACGCGATGAGCACCAGGATCCCGGCATTGCGCGGGAGGAACCGGAATCCGCCCGCCATGCGGAAGGGCGCGGATCCGATCGCGGACGCCGGAAGCACGCTCACGATGCGGCCCGCCGGGCGATGCTGCGGAGGATGTCGCTGCGCAATTCGGCAAACGGCGTCGTCGCCGCGATCGGCAGCGCGCGGATGACGATGTCGGCGCCCTGACGCACCTGCGGCGTCGCCTCGAGGCAGATGGCCTTGAGGCGACGCCGTACGGTGTTGCGCGTGACCGCGTTACCGACCGCTTTACTCACGATGAAGCCGAATCGGGGCGGCCGCGCCTCGTTGGTGCGGACGACGTGCATCACGTGGGTTGTCCCCGCACAGCGCGCTCCCCGCCGGACGACGTGTCGATAGTCGATCCCGCGGGTGATGCGCTGCTGCTGGGAGAGCACGCCCGACGCGACGTCTGCGCGTTACGCCGAGAGCTCGGTGCGGCCCTTGCCGCGGCGCGCGTTCAGGATCGCGCGGCCGGCGCGGGTGCGCATACGGGCGCGGAAGCCGTGCTTCTTGGCACGACGACGGTTATTGGGCTGGAAAGTGCGCTTGCTCATAGCCTTCTCACTCCGGGAGGATGTGTCGCCGGAACTCGTAGGGCCGGAGACGTCTTACATGAATGCCCAAAATGGGCACAAGTCAACCGAAATAGACTACGTCGACCACAGCCTTCGGCGCAAACCGCAGCGCCAACCTGTCAGTATCCACACAGGGGCACACCCGCAGCGGCAGGGACACGCGGATCCGACCACCGACCGTTTGCGCCCGGGCCGGTACCTAGCTAGCGTGTTCGAAGTTATCCACAGGCTGTGAAGAATGAGGGAGTGACGGATGACAGATGCCCCGGACGTACCGATCTGGCGCCTCGTTCTCGCTGAACTCGAGCAGGACGAGCGCATCACGCCGCAACTCAAAGGCTTCCTCAGTCTCGCCGTGGCTCAGGGCGTCATGGGCGGTGCTCTCTATCTGGACGTCCCGAACGATCTCACCGCCGGCCAGATCAATAAGCGCATGCGCGAGCCGATCATGGACGCGCTCGCGAAGATCGATGGCGAGGCCAACTCGTTCCGCGTGGTGACGAACCCGGAGCTCGCCGAGAAGCCGTACGTACCCGAGCCGAATCCGATCGGGCAGGAGGCGCAGACCCGTGAGAGCGCGGTGGAACGCACCGGTCCACGCCCCATCGAGCAGCCTCAGGCGCAACCGCGCAGCGAGACGCGTCTGAACCCCAAGTACACCTTCGACAATTTCGTCATCGGGCAGTCCAACCGCTTCGCGCATGCGGCCGCGGTCGCCGTCGCCGAAGCACCGGCCAAGGCTTACAACCCGCTGTTTATCTACGGCGACTCCGGGCTCGGAAAGACCCACCTGCTCCACGCGATCGGCGACTACGCGCAGAACCTCTTCCCGGGCGTCCGAGTCCGATACGTCTCGAGTGAAGAGTTCACGAACGACTTCATCAACTCGATCGCGAACAACCGCGGCGCGGCATTCAACGCGCGCTACCGGGACCTCGACATCCTGCTGATCGACGACATCCAGTTCCTCCAGGGCAAGTCGGAGACGCAGGAGACGTTCTTCCACACGTTCAACACGCTGCACGACCACGACAAGCAGGTCGTCATTACGAGCGATGTCGCCCCACGCCTCCTGACCGGCTTCGAGGACCGCATGCGGTCGCGCTTCGAGTGGGGTCTCATCACCGACGTGCAGGTTCCCGACCTCGAGACGCGCATCGCGATCCTCCGCAAGAAGGCCGCGAGCGAGCGCATCTACATCCCGGAAGACGTCATCGAGTACATCGCGTCGATGGTCTCCACGAACATCCGGGAGCTCGAGGGGGCGCTCATCCGCGTCTCCGCGTTCGCCAGCCTCAACAGGTCCGACGTCACCCGCGAGCTCGCGGAAGGCGTGCTGCGCGACATCGTCGACCAGCCGGAGGACACCGTCGTCTCTCCGAACGACATCATCCAAGCGACGGCCGGCTACTTCAAGCTCACCGTCGAGGATCTGTACGGGCCCGGCCGCGCGCAGGCGGTCGCGCAGGCGCGTCAGATCGCCATGTACCTCTGCCGTGAGCGCACCAGCCTCTCGCTTCCGAAAATTGGGCAGCTCTTCGGCGGCCGTGACCACACGACGGTCATGTACGCCACGAAGAAGATCACCGAGCTCATGAAGGAGAAGCGTCAGGTCTACAACCAGGTGCAGGAGATCACGGCGCTGCTCGGACGCCGCTGAGTTATCCACAGATTCGGGACGTTATCCCCAACAGCTCTTGACAGATTTCCCACCGATCAGGTAGCGCGTTTGCCCGTGTGGAGAACCTGTGGATAACTGTGGAAACACGCCGTTCCCGTTGTGCACGACACGCGCCATGACTGTGAACTCAGCTGTGAACGCGATCTCGAGCGGCGATCACGCCTCCACGATCTCTCCGCACCTGATCCACAACTCACAGCCATGTAGTTCCCTAGTGCGCGCTACGTTCAACAGAGTTATCCACATTCTCCACAGCTGTTAACGCCGTTAAGAGATCTCTCTTTCATTACGGGGCGATCCGATCACCTTCACGCGACGACCGTTCGTGGGAACACCCTCGAACGCACTAGCATTGGTTCTCCGCGACATGTGCGCACCGAAGTGCGCGTGTCGTATCCGCTTTACCGTCACGTGAGGGAGAGCTACGTGAAGTTCCACGTCAACCGGGATGTCTTCAGCGAGGCAGTCTCGTTCGTCGTCAAGCTGCTGCCGCAGCGCAACCCGCAGCCCATCCTCGCCGGCGTCCTCATCGAGGCGACCGAAGACGGATCCCTCTCTCTGTCAGCTTTCGACTACGAGGCTTCGGCACGTACGACGATCGAGGCGACTATCGATGAGCCGGGCACGATTCTGGTGCACGGCCGCCTGCTCAGCGACATCGCCAGCCGCCTCCCGAACGCTCCCATCGAGATCTCCACCGAGGATGACGGCAACATCGCCGTCGTCTGCGGACCGGCTCGCTTCGCGCTCGCCTCGATGCCCGTCGAGGAGTACCCGGCCATTCCCGAGGTCACCGGAGAGTCCGGCCTCGTCCCGGGCGAGGACTTCGCGACCGCCATCTCGCAGGTCGCCTTCGCTGCCTCACGCGACGACGTCACGCCGGTGCTGACGGGCGTCCAGCTCGCGGTGAGCGAGAACACGCTCACGCTCGTCGCCACCGACCGCTACCGCGTCGCGCTCCGCGCTATCGACTGGGACGGCAGCCAGCATGAGGCACAGGCGCTCGTCCCGGCCCGCACCCTCATCGAGGTGGGTAAGACCTTCTCGCACGGCGGAAACATCTCCATCGCGTTCAGCGGATCCGGCGACCGCGAGATCATTTCCTTCACGGCCGGCAACAAGACGGTGACGTCGCTGCTGATCAAGGGAAACTTCCCGCCCGTGCAGCGTCTGTTCCCCGATCAGACGGGCCACTACTCGGTCGTCTCGACGAGCGATCTCAACGAGGCTGTCCGCCGCGTCGCCCTCGTGCTCGACCGCTCCGCTCCGCTGCGCTTCACGTTCGGCCCGACCGACGTGACGATGGACGCAGCCGGCGGCGACCAGGCCCGCGCGTCAGAGTCGGTCGACGCGACCCTCACTGGCGGTGACGAGACGACGCTGGGGCTCAACCCGCAGTACCTCCTCGAGGCGCTCGGCGCCGTGAAGAGCGAGTTCGCGCGGATCACGTTCACCTCCAGCGACAACGCCAACAAGCTCAGCCCGATCCTCGTGACCGCGCAGACGTCGGTCGACGACGCCTCGAGCGACAACTTCAAGTACCTCCTGCAGCCGAACCTTCTGTTGCGATAGGCGTGATCGTCGAGCACCTGAGCCTCGTCGACTTCCGTAACTATGCCGAGGCGGAACTGCCGTTGCGGCCGGGCACGAACCTGCTCGTCGGTCGCAACGGTCAGGGCAAGACGAACCTCGCGGAAGCGGTCGCGTACCTCGCGACGCTCGGGTCTCATCGGGTGTCGTCCGACGCTCCGCTCGTGCGGGAAGGCCGCGATGCCGCGTTCATTCGGGCGCGTCTCGCGCACGGATCCCGCAGCGTCGCGCTCGAATTGCAGGTGAATCGGCAGGGAGCCAACCGCGCGCGTATCTCCGGCAATCCGGTGCGTCCCAGCGAGCTGCCGCGTTACATGCACGCGGTGCTCTTCGCTCCCGAAGACCTCATGATCGTCCGCGGGGATCCGTCGTCGCGTCGCCGGTTCGCCGATCAGCTGCTGGTGCAGCGCACGCCGCGACTCGCGAGCGTCATGTCGGACTACGACCGCACGCTCAAACAGCGCACGACGCTGCTCAAATCCGCGCGCGCGAGGGGAATGCGTGCGGAACAGCTCACGACGCTCGAGGTGTGGGACGACAAGCTCATCCAGCTCGGATCGCAGATCATTGACGCGCGGCAGCGGCTTGCCACCGACATGACCGAGCCGCTGGCGCGCGCGTACGCGGCAATCGCGGGCGAGGATCACTCGCCACGCATCGGCTGGGCGCTCTCGATTGGCGGATCCGACCCCGAAGATGACCCCGAGTCGGTCGAGATCGGTGCCGCGGGCGCAACGAGCGAGCGATTCCGTGAGGCTCTGCTTGCTCGGCGCACGCAGGAACTCGACCGTGGCCTCACTCTCGTGGGGCCACACCGCGACGACCTCGTGCTGCATCTTCGGGGTCTGCCGGTGAAGGGATACGCGTCCCACGGCGAGAGCTGGTCGGTGGCCCTGTCATTGCGATTGGCTTCCGCCGAGTTGCTGCGCGCGGAATCGCCGGGCGGAGACCCGATCCTGATCCTCGACGACGTCTTCGCCGAGCTCGACGCCGCGCGTCGCGGCCGCCTGGCCGGCGTCGTGGCGAGTTATGAGCAGGTTCTCGTGACGGCCGCCGTGGCGACCGACATCCCCGCGGCGCTCCGCGCCGACGCGATCCGCATCGACGACGGCCGGATCCTGGGCGCACTCGCCGATCACCCTCTCGAGGAGGAGGCGTGAGCGAACAGCGCCCGCCGGGCATCCCCGAGACGGTCGCCACGTATCTGCGCTTGCGCGGCCTGCCGCTCAGTAAGGCGGCCCGCCGCAGAAAGCGCCGGCGCGGGGATCCGGACGGGAGCCAGCCGTTCGCGAAGGGGCGGGATCCCGGGACGCTCGGCGATGCGATCTCCGCGCTGACGACCGCGAGCGGATGGGCGCCGCAGCTTGAGCGCGAGGACCTCGCGCTGAACTGGGAAGAGATCGCCGGCAGTGACAACGCGGAGCACTCGCACATCGAGACGTTCGCGCGCGGCCTCGTCGTCGTGCGGTGCGACTCGACGGCGCGCAGCAAGCAGATGCACCTCATGCGCGCGAACTTTCTCACGCGCATCATCGAGCTGTACCCGGACGCGGGTGTGGAAGAGATCCGCTTCTTCGGCCCGGAGGTCCCCACCTGGAAACACGGATTCAGGCGCGTTCAGGGGCGCGGACCGCGCGATACCTACGGCTGAGACGGGTCCGATCCTATCTGAGGTCTTTTTATCGCGTTAGAGGGCCTGTTACGTCGTTTCTGGAGGCCCGACCGGGTAAGCTGGTGGTCGCGACGAAGACCACAAGGAGCATCACCTTTATGACGAGCGAGACCCCTCATCACAAGGTCACGAACGATTACGGCGCAGATGACATCCAGGTGCTCGAGGGGCTCGAGGCGGTGCGCAAGCGTCCGGGCATGTACATCGGCTCAACGGGCCCGCGCGGCCTGCACCACCTCGTCTACGAGATCGTGGACAACTCGGTCGACGAATCGCTCGCCGGTTACTGCGACACGATCACCGTCACCCTGCTTGAGGACGGCGGCGTGCGCTGCGAGGACAACGGGCGAGGAATCCCCGTTGCCGAGAACAAGAAGGAAGGCAAGTCGACCCTCGAGGTCGTCCTGACCGTGCTGCACGCGGGCGGCAAGTTCGGTGGCGGCGGGTATGCCGTTTCCGGCGGACTGCACGGCGTCGGATCCTCCGTGGTGAACGCCCTCTCGACCCGCCTTGACGCGGTCATCAAGCGCGATGGACACGTGTGGCGGCAGACGTACACCGAGGGTGGCCACCCGACGGCGCCCATCGAAAAGGGCGAGGCGACCGAGGAGACCGGAACCGTCATCACCTTCTGGCCAGACCCCGACATCTTCACGGAGACCGTCGACTTCGAGTACGAAGTGTTGCGCACGCGCTTCCAGCAGATGGCGTTCCTCAACAAGGGCCTGAAGATCGAGCTCTACGACGCGCGCCCCACCTCGACCGAAGAGGTCGCGACGGAGGAGGGCGCTCCGGAGTCGCAGCAGCGTCAGGATGTCTTCCTGTACGAGCGTGGCCTCATGGACTACGTTGACTACCTCAACAACGCGCGCCGCGCCGATCGCGTGCATGAGGAGATCATCAGCTTCGAGTCCGAGGTCTCCGACCGCAAGATCGCCCTCGAGGTCGCGATGCAGTGGACCACCTCCTACAGCGAGAACGTGTTCACGTACGCAAACACGATCAACACGCACGAGGGTGGAACGCACGAAGAGGGCTTCCGTTCCGCGCTCACCGCGCTCATGAACCGCTACGCGCGGGCGAACGGTCTGCTCAAGGAGAAGGACGACAACCTCACGGGCGACGACGTGCGCGAGGGGCTCACCGCGGTGATCTCGGTGAAGCTCTCCGAACCGCAGTTCGAGGGCCAGACCAAGACCAAGCTCGGCAACACCGAGGCGCGCGGTTATGTCCACCGCATCGTGAACGAGGAGCTCGGCGACTGGTTCGAGCGCAACCCGCAGCACGCGAAGAATGTGATCCGCAAGGCGATCGACGCCGCAAGCGCCCGGTTGGCGGCGCGCAAGGCGCGTGAGACGGCACGCCGCAAGAGCGTGTTCGAATCGGCCGCGATGCCCGACAAGCTCAAGGACTGCACGAGCAAGGATCCGTCGATCTCGGAGATCTTCCTCGTCGAGGGTGACTCGGCCGGTGGATCCGCTGTGGACGGCCGCAACCCGACGACGCAGGCGATCCTTTCGTTGCGCGGCAAGATCCTGAACGTCGAGCGAGCGCGCCTCGACAAGGCGCTCGCCAACAAGGAAGTGCAGGCGATGATCCAGGCGTTCGGCACGGGGATCGGGCCGGACTTCACCATCGAGAAGGCGCGCTATCACAAGATCGTGCTGATGACGGATGCGGACGTCGACGGTCAGCACATTACGACGCTGCTGTTGACGCTGCTGTTCCGCTACATGCGCGGGCTCATCGAGGCCGGCTACGTCTTCCTCGCGATGCCGCCGCTGTATCGCCTGAAGTGGACCAACGCCGAGCACGAGTACGTCTACTCGGACCGGGAGCGCGACACGTTCGTCGAGGCGGGTCAGGCGCGCGGCTGGCGCCTGCCGAAGAGCAACGAGGGCGGCATCCAGCGCTACAAGGGTCTCGGTGAGATGAACGCCCACGAGTTGTGGGAGACGACCATGGATCCCGAGACGCGCACCCTGCGGCAGGTGACGATCGATGATGCCGCGGCGGCCGACGAGATCTTCTCGGTGCTGATGGGAGAGGACGTGGAGTCGCGACGCAGCTTCATCCAGCGCAACGCGAAGGACGTCCGCTTCCTCGACATCTGATCGACGACGCAACTTGTTTGAGAGATAGAGAACATGACTGACGAAGAACGTCCCGACATCAACGCCGGCCACAACCACGGCCGGATCGACCAGGTCGACCTGCAGTCGGAGATGCAGCGTAGCTATCTCGACTATGCGATGAGCGTCATCATCGGGCGCGCGCTGCCCGACGTGCGCGATGGCCTCAAGCCCGTGCACCGCCGCGTGATCTACGGCATGTACGACGGGGGCTATCGCCCCGACAAGTCGTTCTCGAAGTGCGCCCGCGTCGTCGGCGATGTCATGGGAAAGCTGCACCCCCACGGCGACAGCGCGATCTACGACACGCTCGTGCGTCTCGTGCAGTCGTGGTCGCTGCGCTACCCGATGGCGCTCGGCCAGGGCAACTTCGGTACGCCCGGCAACCAGGGTGCTGCAGCCCCGCGGTACACGGAGACGAAGATGGCTCCGATCGCGCTCGAGATGGTGCGCGACATCGAAGAAGACACCGTCGACTTCGATGACAACTACGACGGACGCGAGCAGGAGCCGGTCGTGCTGCCCGCGCGGATCCCGAACCTGCTCGTCAACGGATCCGTCGGCATCGCCGTGGGCATGGCGACCAACATCCCGCCGCACAACATGCGCGAGGTGGCGGACGGTGCGCTGTGGGTCCTCGACAATCCCGAGCTCCCGCGCGAGGAATTGCTCGCCGGGCTGATGCAGCGGATCCCTGGACCGGACTTCCCGACCAAGGCGCAGATTCTCGGCACGAAGGGGATCCACGAGGCGTACCGCACGGGTCGTGGTTCGATCCCGATGCGCGCGGTCGTGGGCGTCGAGGAGATCCAGGGGCGCACGTGCCTCGTCGTGACGGAGCTTCCGTACCAGGTCAACCCCGACAACCTCGCGGTCAAGATCGGTGAGCTCGCGCGTGAAGGACGCGTGCAGGGCATCGCCGACATCCGCGACGAAACGTCCGGGCGCACCGGCCAGCGACTCGTGATCGTGCTCAAGCGTGATGCCGTCGCGAAGGTCGTGCTGAACAACCTCTACAAGCACACCGAGCTGCAGTCGAACTTCAGTGCGAACATGCTCGCGATCGTCGATGGGGTGCCGCGCACGCTGCCGCTCGATCGGTTCATCACGCTCTGGATCGATCACCAGCTCGAGGTCATCGTGCGGCGTACCCGATTCCGCCTGCGCAAGGCGGAAGAGCGGATGCACATCTTGCGCGGCTACCTCAAGGCGCTCGACGCGCTCGATGAGGTCATCGCGCTGATCCGCCGTTCGTCGACGGTCGACGACGCGCGCGCGGGACTGAAGGATCTGCTGGACATCGACGACGTGCAGGCAGACGCGATCCTCGCGATGCAGCTGCGTCGCCTCGCTGCTCTTGAGCGTCAGAAGATCATCGACGAGGCCGAAGAGCTCGAGGCCAAGATCGCCGACTTCAAGGAGATCATCGCCTCCGACGAGCGCCAGCGCGACATCGTGAAGACCGAGCTGACCGGCATCGTCGACAAGTTCGGCGATGACCGCCGGACCGAGATCTTGCACGGCTTCGACGGCGACGTCTCGATGGAAGACCTGATCGCGGAGGAGGAGGTCGTCGTCACCGTCACGCGCGAGGGGTACGTCAAGCGCACGCGGAGCGACCTCTACCGTAGCCAGCACCGTGGTGGCAAGGGCGTGCGTGGCGCACAGCTGCGCGCCGACGACGTCGTCGAGCACTTCTTCGTGACGACGACGCACCACTGGATCCTGTTCTTCACGACCGCCGGACGCGTCTACCGCGTCAAGGCGTACGAGCTCCCCGAGGCGGGGCGCGACGCCAAGGGGCTGCATGTCGCGAATCTGCTCGCGATGCGGCCCGATGAGCAGATCGCCGAGGTGATCGAGCTCAAGAGCTACGAGGACCACGAGTATCTCGTGCTCGCGACCCGCAACGGTCTCGTAAAGAAGACGCGCCTGACCGAGTACGACTCGAACCGCCAGGGCGGCATCATCGCGATCAACCTGCGCGATGAGGACGAGCTCGTCGACGCGATGCTCGTGGATGCCGACGACCACCTGCTCCTCATCAGCCGCAAGGGCATGTCGCTGCAGTTCCCGGCGGCGGACGACTCGCTGCGCCCGATGGGACGCTCGACCTCCGGCGTGAAGGGTATGGCGTTCCGAGGCGGTGACGAATTGCTCAGCGCATCGGTCGCGAGCCCCGACACCTTCGTGTTCACCGTCACGGACGGCGGCTGGGCGAAGCGCACGGCGATTTCCGAGTACCGCCAGCAGGGTCGTGGCGGCCTCGGCATCAAGGTTGCCAAACTGCACGACGATCGCGGCGAGCTCGCCGGCGGACTGATCGTGGAGGAAGATGACGAGGTGTTGGTCGTTCTCGCCAAGGGCAAGGTGGTACGCTCGGCCGTTGCCGAGGTGCCTGCGAAGGGCCGCGACACGATGGGAGTCGTGTTCGCCCGTCCCGACAAGGGTGACCACATCTTGACCATCGCTCGAAATCGCGAGCGCGGTCTGGGTGAGGACGAACCAGAACCCGAAAACTCCGAAGGTGACGAATGAGCACGGTTGCGGACAAGCTCGCGAAGAAGTCGGCGCAGAAGACGTCGTCGAAGCAGGTGCGGCTGCGCCTCGTCTACGTTGACTTCTGGTCGGCGGTCAAGCTGTCATTCCTGGTCGCTATCGCGATCGCGATCGTAACGCTTGTCTCGTTCATCCTGTTGTTCTTGGTGATCCAGTCGACCGGCCTCATCAGCCAGGTCGATGAGTTCCTCGCCGGATTCAGTGACGGCCTCTCAATCGAGGCGGCCGTGGGCTTGCCGCAGGTCTTTGCGTTCGGCTCGGTCGTCGCGATCCTCAATCTCATCGTCGTGACCGTGATGGGTGCGGTCGGCGCGGGCATCTACAACATGTGCGTGAAAATCACGGGCGGGTTGCTCGTCGGCTTCACCTCGAACTGAGCTTCTCCGCGAGAGCCCCGGGCTTCGGCCCGGGGCTCTCGCGTGTGTGTCGGGGGTGCTGCGCGGTTCCTGCATTCGCCTCTCACCAATCGAGGAGATCTCACGAGCCGAGGAGGGATCCGTGCGAAACCTCCTCGCCTCGTGAGATCTCCTTGTTTCGTGACGGCGGACAGAGCAAGAGCGCGCATCGGATGTCGCGTGCGGCACCGCGGGCGCGCCGCGTGGCCGGGTCGGCGCGTCCACAGTGCGTGGAGCTGCCGACTTGTTGCAGGATCGTCGAATCGCCTGCGCGGACGGGATCACCCCGCGTCACGGTATCGGTATGGATCTCGCGCTCTATCTCTCGAAGTACAACGGCATCGCCCGGATGTCTACGCTCATCGACGCCGGAATCTCACGGCATCGGATCCGGCAGTCGCTCGATCGCGGGGAGGTCGCGCGGGTCGGACGCAGTTGGGTTGCGCATCCACAGAGCGATCCGCATCTCAGCGCGGCTGCGAGGCTGGGAGTCGCGCTGACATGCGTCACACAGGCCGAGAGGTTCGGGCTGTGGTCGTTCGGTGTGGACACCCCGCACGTCGCGGCGAAGCCGCACGCGAGCCTTCGTGAGCGAACTTCCGCTCACGTGCACTGGTCGAAGCCGATCGTTCCCCGCCGCGGTGAGGCGCTGGAGGACGGTATCGAAAACACGCTCGCGCAGGTCGCCGCGTGTCAGCCGTTCGAGAAGGCCCTCGTGATCTGGGAGTCCGCGGCCCGGAAGGAACTCGTCGATCGCAGTGTTCTGAAGCGACTCCCTCTCGGTCCGCAGGCCCGGCGAATCCTCGACGAGATGTGCTGGTTCTCCGACTCCGGGATCGAGACGGTCGTGATGCCGCGGCTGCGCTGGCTCCGCGTGCCGTTGCGGCCCCAGATCTCGATCGCGGGACATCGCGTCGACCTGCTCATCGGTGACCGACTCGTGCTGCAAGTCGACGGCGGACACCACGTCGGCCCGCAGCGGACTGAGGACAATCGTCACGACGCGCAACTCATGCTGATGGGCTATCACGTGATCCGGGTCGGGTACCACCAGATCGTCGACCGCTGGCACGAGGTCGAGTACGTCATCTCGACCGCGGTCGCGCAGGGTCTGCATCTCGCTCGGTAAGCCGCCACGCCCGGGACGCAGACACGAATTGGAGAGGCCGGATTTCGTGGGGTATGCTCTTGAAGGTTGACGACCGGCGGTCCGAGACGTACGGGGCTATAGCTCAGGCGGTTAGAGCGCTTCACTGATAATGAAGAGGTCCCAGGTTCAAGTCCTGGTAGCCCCACCACCCGATCCCGGGGCCTTAGCTCAGTTGGTAGAGCGCCTGCTTTGCAAGCAGGATGTCAGGAGTTCGAATCTCCTAGGCTCCACAATGTGATGAGTCGCGACATGGGTCTCACCTGAGTCGCGACATGTGTCACAGATGAGAGCTCGGCCATTGGCCGGGCTCTCGTTGTTGGTTGCGCCAGTATCCGCGGGTCGGGGGATTACCGGCCAAAAGGAGTGAATGGGTTCGGCGTGTCAGTGTCTGCCTGCCCATCCTGATCGCGGCCAGAGGTCTTCTGTGGCGTCGAGTCTGGTGTCGTAGGCGAGGTAACTGACCTGGTCGGTGGGCTGGGGAAGGGTCGTTTCCTGTTCGCGCCGGACCGCGACCAGACCCGGAAGAAGCGTCGCGACATTCTCGTCGAAGCGGTTCATCGGCGTCCTTCCGTCGGTGGCTGCTGAGCGTCAGCCTACGGTCGCGGTTGGGCGCGTCGCGATGGTCGATTCATCCGCGATGTGTGCGCCGATATGTGGTGCGGAGCCGCGCCGCGAGCTCGACTACCGCACGCCCGCCGAGTACAACGACCCTCACAGTGTGTTCGGCTCGCGCTGACCTCATTCGGTCGGGCGGGCGAGCGCGTGAAGGAAAGCCGTGACCGCCGCCTCGTACTCCGCAGGTGCGGTCTTAATGCCTTCCAGATGGGCGGCGGGGAACTCGGCCACCGTGGCATGCGGATACCTGCTCGCGAGCGCGCGGACCTGCGCCGGCTGCACCAGGGTGTCGTCGGCACCGATCAGGTACAGCATCGGGGTGGTTCCGGAGGCAGAAGACTCCCGCTTGGGTGGCCAGTCGGTGCCGAGCATGGTCACTGCACTGCGCGCGAACGCCGACACGACGTCGGGGCGGCGCAGCACCGCACGGATCGGGGCAGGGACGGGCACGCCGCCGGTGGTCAGGAAGTCGCGCAACATCGCGTCCAGGTCAAGACCGGGGCCGCTGTCACAGAGGATCGCATCGACCGGCGACGTCGGGTGGCGTAGTTGGTGGAGGGTGGGGAAGGTGGAGAAGGAGAACCCCCACACCACGAGCGGTCGAGCGCCGGGCCAGGTGGTGCGAGCGACGTCGATACCGGTGGTGATGTCAGCGCTGTACCGCTCGGCCAGGTGCTCTCGGGCCGGATCCGGGGCGGAGAGGCCGTGGTTCCGGTGGTCGAAAACCAGCACGTTCCAGCCCAGCCCGTGCAACAGCCGCGCTTGCCGCAGGCTGGCCGATTTTGTCAGTCCGATCCCGTGTCCCACGATCGCCGTGCCCGCCCCCGTGCCCGCTGCCCGGCCGGGGATGAGCCACAGGTGCAGGTTGATCCCATCCGGTGTCCGAACGATCTCCTCCGTGAAAGGCAGGCCGAGGTCGCCGGGATGCCGGTGATGCTTTTTACGCGGGGGATGGAACAGAGTGTGCGCCAGCCGGTACCCCATGCGCTCTGCCAGCGTCACGATTCTGTTCCCGTCGCTCCGAGCGCCGCGAGCGATGCCGCAACCACAGCCTCTTCCAGTCCTGGCGCGCGGTCGCCGGAATCGATGATGCGGCGGGCTGCGGCATAGGGGATGTCGATCAACGCGAACTGCGCCCTCCCCAGGGTGGAATTGTCCACGCTGCCGAAGTGCGCAGCGGCAAAAGCAATGACCGCGCCCTTCACCCCGTCGTTGAGGGTCGCAAGATCCTCGCCGAGTTCTTCCGGCCACAACGCGATGAGGTCCTCGCGGCGATACAGCGTCAGCAACTTCGCCTCGGCCGCGTGTGCCGCGCTCCAGGTCAGCACGTGCGCCACCGCGGCCCGTGCCGCCGCCAGCGGAGCGGGGTTGTCGAGCGCGGCGAGGAATCCCTCCTGAAACCGCCGCACAGTCCTGGTCCACAGGGTCGCCAGGATCAGGTCGCGTGAGGCGAAGCGGTGATACACGGATCCCGACGGCGCACCGAGGTGTTTCGCGATCGCGACCACCGACGCACCCCCCGGACCCCCTGCCGCAACCACGGCAAGCGCGGCATCGAGGATGTGCTGGTCGGAGTACTTTGCCGTCCTACCCACCACGCACCCCCATGCCTGCGCCGTGCGACCTTGTCACGGTGTCGCGTTCAGCGAGCCCAGCCAGCACCCGCAGTTGCTTCCGCATCATCAACAGGTCGCCCCAGGCCAGCAGATACCGGTGTGCCCCGCCGAGCCATCGCCCGTTCCGCGGCATCCACAGCACCGCGCTCAGTCGCAACGCATCGTCGGGCAGCGGATCGACCTGGTATCGCACGGTGATCGCGCCGAACGCCCGCGTCGGCCACCCCGGTCTCATCCGCAAGGTCAGCGACCGGTCGGAGTCGTAGTCGGTGAGGGTGAAGATCGTCATGAACCGCTGACCGATCGCCAGCTCCCGCAACGCCGGATTCGCCGTGCGGGGGCTGCGCCTCCCGAAGTTGTCGATCCAGTCATAGCTGTATGGCGCACGCCTCAGCTGACACAACCACAGGAACAACATCTCCGGTTCGGCGCTCGTGACCACCGCGCGCGTTGCCGTCCGCACGCCCCCGCTCTCGCGCAATACGACAGGCGGATCGAGCGCCACGGATTCGCTCCACACCCACGGCAACCGCCCGAACGACGCAGACGACACGGAGCCACCTCCACTCGAACATTTTAGAGACATCTCTCTATTATATCGCGCGTCGTCGCTGGTGGGAAGTGAACGCTGCAGATCGTCGCGCGTTACGGACGCCGATCCCTCGACAGACGGCTCGTCGCCGGCTATGGCCGCGGCCACTGCGGATCCGACCAGGGGGCGCCCGGACGGTAAAGCGTGTGCGCCCGCGCCATGTTCTCGTGATCGCCGAGCAGGTCGCCGAAGGCGAGCCAATCGTCCGCGTCGTGTCGAAGCGACTCCGCGAGGCCGTGGGTCTCGTCGCGCGCCGAGGACTCCGTGAGGTGACCGGTCGCGACGCCCGCCCGGATCCACCAGGCGAGCTCGACCGCGGCGAATGCACGATCTTGCGCGGACGTCGCGCCCTCGAGATTGGCTGCGAGGCGGACCCGTGACAGGTCCCACGACGTGGTGCGCGTGAGCTCGTCTGCGAGGCGCTCCCACGCCTCTTCTCCCGCGGACGTTGACGCTGCCGCGCCTCCTCCGAGATCCCATCGCTTCGCATCGAGCCCTTCGAACACGACCCGCGGCGCCGCGAATCCGAGCAGCCACCGTTCGTCATCGCTGAGAGGGTTCGGATCCGGCGCTGGCGCCGTCGGTACGAATGTGGCGGTCGCGACGTATCCGGGGCCGCCGCGGTCGGGATCGTTGCGCTTTTTCCGGCGGTACCACCAGAGCACGAGCAGGCAGACGGCGAGGATCCCGAGCACGATGACGAACGTCGTCACGTCGAAGTCGCCGCGCGGGCGAGGGATCCAGGCCATCGGGATCAGCGGTCGTCGTCGGCCAGTTCGCGCTGCCGCAGCGCGTCGTGGATGCGCTTCGACCAGACGGGCTCGCCCGGTTCGAGGTACTCGCCCGGATCCGGCGCGTACACGCCGTCGTCGCGCAGTGCGTCGACGAACAGCATCCGGGATGCCGGCAGCGGCATGTCCCAGGCGACTCGCGCCCACGGGCTCGCTAACGAGGTGAGGACCTCCTGGCGGCTCAGGTCATGGGCGTCCATCTGCGCTTCGTTCTCGCCGCCCTGCGAGTTCCAGTACCAACGGCCGAGTCGGAACGACTCGCCCAGCTCCTCCCAGGATCCGTAGTGCTCGCGGAGGTCTTCGGAGATCATGACAAGGACGTCGGCGGCTTCGGACTCGGAGAGGTATCCCGCCGTCGCGCCAGCCCGCACGATCATGGCGAGACGCACGAAATCCCACGCCAGGAAGTCGACGGATCGAATACCGCGATCGTCGGCGCGCACCCGACGTGCGCGCCACAGCGCCTCAGTGGCGTCGACGGAGTGCTTGGCGGCGTTGCGCAGGTCCACCTCGAGCGCGTTCCATTCGTCGTCGCTCAGCGCGCTCCAGCGTGCGATCTCCCCGGCGAAGTCGTCACGGTGGCCCGACAGCAGCAGGTCGAAGATCGCCTGCAGCATGCTGGAGCGATCGGTCACTCCCCACGCCTCGGCGAGGATCTGGCGCTCCTCCTGCGGGTCGCCGAACGTCAGCCGATCCTGGTCGGCTCCGCGGCAGAGCGCGAACGGCGCACCGACGGCGACACCCCAATCGACGTACCGGGAGCCGAATGCGTCAGCGTCCGGCGACCAGCGGGGTCGGTGATGCTCAGCGAGCGCCGCTGCCTCGGATGCCGCGTGCTGTTCCCTGGTCGCACGGATCCTCTTGCCCTCACGCCATGCGCGGAAGACCACGCCGGCGATGACAATCGCGATGACGGCGACGAAGACGAGCCACATGACTCCTTCGGACGAGTCGGTGCTGGCAGCGTAAACGATCATCTGAAGAGCTCCCGGTCGTGGTGCGCATATTGTTGCACGCCGGCGTCACCCGCAGATACCCGACAATCACGAGGGCGACGATGTGCCGACATCAGCGCCGCTCGGGCACCGGGAATACACTCGCCTGGTGCCGGATATCGACCTGATCACCCTCGTGCTGCTGATCGGCGCGGGCCTCATCGCGGGGTGGGTCGACGCGGTCGTCGGTGGCGGCGGACTCATCCAGCTGCCGGCGCTGATGCTCGTGCCGGGAATCGCGCCGCTGCAGGCGCTCGCGACGAACAAGATCGCGAGCATCATGGGCACGTCGGTCGCCGCCGTTACGTACGCGCGGCGGGTGAGACCGGATCCGATGACCGCGCTGCCGCTCGCGGGCACGGCGCTCGCGGGGGCGATCGTCGGCGCGATCATCGCCGCGTCGATCCCTGCGCAGGCCTTCACGCCGATCATCCTCGTCGTGCTCATCGGCGTGGGAACGTTCACGGTCCTCAAGCCGAAGCTCGGCGTGCACGCCCGTCGTCGCTGGCATGGGTGGCGGCACGCGACGGCCGCGGGCGCGATCGGCGCGGTTGTCGGCGTCTACGACGGCGCGCTCGGCCCGGGCACCGGATCCTTCTTCGTGATTCTCATCGTGAGCGTGCTCGGGTACGCCTTCATGCCCGCGTCGGCGCTCGGAAAGATCGCGAATCTCTGCACCAATCTCGGGGCGTTGATCTTCTTCATCCCTGCCGGACATGTGCTCTGGCCGCTTGGCATTGCGGTGGGCGTAGCGAACCTCGTCGGTGGATACCTCGGCGCGCGTATGGCCCTCTCGCGCGGGAACCGTTTCGTGCGCGTCGTGTTCGTCGCGGTCGTGGCGGCGCTCGCCCTCAAACTCGCCTACGACCTGCTGATCACCACCTGAAGGCGGCCCGCTCGGCAACTACGCTCGAGGTATGAGCGATCGTCGGGCGTGGGTGAACGATGCGATCGGCCTGATCGAGGCCGACGCGAACCGCAGCGCCGACACCCACCTGCACGTCTTCCCGCTCCCCGCGGAGTGGGGCATCGACCTGTACCTGAAGGACGAGTCGGTGCATCCGACGGGATCCCTCAAGCATCGCCTGGCACGTTCGCTCATGCTCTTCGGGCTCGTGAACGGCCACATCGGTCCCGACACCGTCCTCGTCGAGGCGTCGAGTGGATCCACGGCGGTCAGCGAGGCGTACTTCGCGCGCATGCTGGGCCTCGAGTTCGTCACGGTCGTGCCGCGGTCGACGAGCCCCGAGAAGATCGAGCTCATCGAGTTCTGGGGCGGTCGCTGCCACTTCGTCGATGCGCCGCCGGAGATGTACTCGGAGGCCGAGCGTCTGGCGGCGGAGTGCGGCGGTCACTACCTCGACCAGTTCACGTTCGCCGAACGCGCGACAGACTGGCGGGGCAATAACAACATCGCCGAAAGCGTTTTCGCCCAGCTCGAGCGGGAGCGGTCACCGCTTCCCTCCTGGATCGTCGTGGGTGCCGGAACCGGGGGCACCTCGGCCACCTTCGGCCGGTACGTGCGCTATCGCCGTTACCCGACGCGCGTCGCGGTCGTCGACCCCGAGAACTCGGCCTTCTTCGGCGGCTGGGAGACCGGGGCTCCCGACTACGCCACCGGCATGCCGAGCCGCATCGAGGGCATCGGCCGCCCCCGCATCGAGCCGTCGTTCGTGCCGAGCGTGATCGACCACATGATCCGCGTTCCCGACGCCGCGTCCATCGCGGCGATCCGGCTGCTGCGCGAACGCACGCGGCACTGGGCGGGCGGCTCGACCGGCACGAACCTCTACGGCGCGTTCGGCCTGATCGCCGAGATGCGCGCGCGTGGCGAGCGCGGATCCGTCGTCACACTGATCTGCGACGGCGGCGAGCGGTACGCGAATACGTACTACGACGACGAGTGGATCCGCCAGCAAGGATTCGACCTCGCGCCGCACCACGCGCGTATGGAGACGTTCCTCGACACGGGAGAGTGGGGCGATGAGTGACCGGCGACACCGCCGCGTACTCGGCGGGCTGAAGCGCGTTCTCTGGAACGACCCCGCGCGCCGGAACATGACCGAGCAGCTGCCGATCATCGACGACCGGCTCGCGCAGAGGATCATCGACCTCGCGATGCGCGTCGCCGAGGTGATGCTGTCGATCGGCGCGAGCGCGAAAGAGGTCACGCTCGCGGCCCTGCGCATCACGAACGCGTACGGGCTCAAGAGCGTGCACGTCAACGTCACGTTCAACTCGGTGATTCTCTCGGACCACCGCGCCGGGTCCGGCGATCCGATCACGCTGATGCGCGTGGTGCGGTCGGCGGCGCCCGATCATGCGAAGCTGCAGCGACTACAGGGCCTCGTCAACGACGTCGAGTCCGGCATGCCGCTCGACGAGGCGATCAGCGACTTCCAGCGGATCCGCCGCACCCCCTTCATGTACAGCAACGTCGTGATGGTGGGGGTGCAGGCGATGCTCGGCATCGCGATCGCGCTCATGTACGGCGCCGGATGGCTGACGCTCGTGATCGTCTTCGTCGCTTCCCTCCTTGTCGCCCTCACGCAGCTCGGGCTTGTGCGGCTGCGGGTCCCGATCTTCTTCACCCAGGCCGCAGGCGGTCTCGTCCTCGTCGCGTTCGCCGTGTGTGTGCTCGCCCTCGCATCCAACGGCGTCGACGCCCTCGCGGCGGTGCGGCCCTCCGTCCTCGTCTCTTCAGGCATCGTGATGATGCTCGCCGGGCTCGCTGTCGTCGGAGCCGCGCAGGACGCGATCGACGGCTTCTCGCTGACGGCGGGCGGCCGGATCCTGGACATCGCCGTGATGACGATGGGCCTCGTGGTCGGGATCATCGTGGGGCTCGAGGCGGCCCGTCAGCTGGGGATCGGACTCGAGATGCCGCGCGAGGTGCTCGCGTTCGGGCCGCCCCTTGGGCACGTGGCGGGCGCGATGCTGATCGCGGCCGCAGTCGCGGTACTGAACGGATCCGGTATCAGCATCATCCTCGTCAGCGCGGCCCTCGGCGCCCTGGCGTGGGCGGGTTGGTACGTGCTGAGTTCGATCTCGGGGGTGCCGTATGCGGGTGCCGTGTTCGGCGGCGCGCTCGTGGCGAGCTTCGTCGGATCCGTCGTCGCCGACCGGCTCTCGGTCCCGTCGATCGCGGTGACGACGGCCGCGATGATTCCGATGGTGCCGGGCACGTCGGTGTTCCTCGGGCTGCTCGGCTTCGTGAGCGCCGACGCCGATCAGGCGCAGTTCATCGGAGCCTTCGATTCGCTCTTCACCGCCGGCATGATCGGGATCGCGCTCGCCGCGGGGGCGACGTTCGGCATCATGATCGGGAGCCCGCTGCGCTTGCGGCTCGGAAACCGCACCGTCACGATGCGCTCCAAGGCGCGTCCGGTGTCGGCGGCGGGCGGCACGGCGGCGTTCGAGGTGGTGCGCACCGAGCCGGTCGACGCGCCGCAGTACGATGTCGAGCACGAGGATGCGGTCGCGGAGTCGGACGACCCGCACCCGCTCACGAAGCCGTACGACACGTAGTGCGTTCGGCGGGGCTACGCCTCGGACAGCGCGGTCGCGAGCGCGTCGTCGATGAGCATCACGTCGATCACGCCCGCCGCCGCGGCTGCGCGTACGGCCGGCGCACGCGCTTTGCCGTGCGCGACGCCGACGGTCGTGCCGGCGTCGCGCAGCTGATCCAGCGTGACGGCGATGACGCGATCGTTGATCGTCTCGACCGGCGACCCGTCGGCGGCGACGAGCCGGCCGGAGATCTCGGCCACCGCGCCAGCGTCGGCGGCCTCGCGTCGCTGCTCGGGCGTGCACTTGAGGCGGACAGACGAGAGCTCCCCCTCCCACGCACCGATCGACACGATCGCGAGGTCGAGGGCGTCGGCCGCGGCGAGGGCCCCGCTGATCTCGGGCAGTGCGCGCAGGTCGTCGGCCGTCTCGGCCGCGGTGACCAGTAGCGGCGCGTACAGGCGCGTGACGTGCACGGCCGGATCCTGGCCCAGCCGCGTGAACGTCTCCTGTCGCGGTGGCTCGTCGCCGAGCTGCAGTGCGCCCGCGAGCTGCACGACGGTGCTGCGTGGCAGCGTGGGGACGAAGTCTGCGGCGGCATCGAGGGTGCGTGACCACGAGATCCCGATCCGCTGGCCGGGCTTGGCCTGCGCGTCGACGAACCGGAGCGCGGCGCGGCCCATCGTGGTGGCGACGTCGCGCGAGGTCTCGTCGACGATGATGACCGAGCGGACGCCGAGGCGGGTCGCGAGTTCGGTGGCCCGGTCGTCACCCGTCGCCTCGCCCGACTCGATCGTGATCGTGATGACGCCAGCGTCGTGCGCTTCGTCGAGCATGCGCGCGACCTGGAAACGGCTCAGCCCGAACTCGTTCGCGATCTGCACCTTCGAGAGACGCTCGACGTAGTACGCGCGCGCGAGCTGCACGAGCAGACGACGGTGTCGTGCGGACGTACTCGCGGTCATGAACCTGCCTTCGTGCCGGATCGTTCCCACCGGCGAGCGGCAGGCTGCTCAGATGATACCCCTTGCGCACATGAGCAGTCCATGCCACGATATCTCACATGAGCACCCCCGCTCATATGTGCACCAATCACTCGAATCCCTTGATGACGGCAGCGAAGCCGGGCTTCGCATAGACCCTCACAGACGAGGAGCTCAGGACATGAATCGCAGCAGGACAACTCGCACCGCGTTCGTCGCGGCAGTTGCCACGGGTGCGCTCGCGCTGACGGCGTGCGCCGGCGCCGGCGGAGGCGGAGGCGGCGGAGGAGGAGGTGACGAGGTCAACGTGCTGATGGTGAACAACCCGCAGATGGAGGACTTGCAGCGCCTCACGGCCGACCACTTCACTGCCGAAACGGGCATCACGGTGAACTACACGATCCTGCCGGAGAACGAGGTGCGCGCGCGGATCGGGCAGGAGTTCTCATCGCAGGCCGGACAGTACGACGTCGCGTCGCTGTCGAACTACGAGATCCCGACCTACGCGCGCAACGGCTGGCTCAGCCCGATGACCCCCGACGCCGACTTTGACCAAGACGACATCCTCGCGCCGATGGCAGAGTCGCTCACCGTCGATGGCGACATCTACGGGCAGCCGTTCTACGGCGAGGGCTCGTTCCTCATGTACCGCACCGACGTCTTCGACGAGGCCGGCCTGACGATGCCGGAGAACCCGACCTGGGACGAGGTCGCGCAGCTCGCGGCCGACGTCGACGGGGCGGAGTCCGGCATGAGCGGCATCTGCCTTCGCGGCCTGCCCGGCTGGGGCCAGATCTTCGCCCCGCTGACAACGGTCGTGAACACCTTCGGCGGCACGTGGTTCGACGAGGATTGGAACGCCCAGGTCGACGCGCCGGAATTCACGGAGGCCGTCCAGTTCTACGTCGACCTCGTCCGCGAGCACGGACCCTCGGGATCGGCGCAGGCTGGCTACACCGAGTGCCTCACGAACCTCCAGCAGGGCAACGTCGCCATGTGGTACGACTCCACGGCCGCGACGGGCACGCTCGAGGCTGAGGACTCGCCCGTGAGCGGCAACATCGGCTACGTCGCCGCGCCGGTCGCCGAGACCGAGTCGAGCTCGTGGCTGTACACGTGGGCGTGGGGGATCCAGGCCGCCGGCAACAACCAGGACGCCGCGCAGCAGTTCGTCGCGTGGGCGTCGTCGCAGGAGTACGAGGAGCTCGTGGCCGAAGAGTATGGGTGGGCACGTGTCCCTGCGGGCAAGCGAGCCTCCACGTATGAGAACCCCGAGTACCAGGAGGCCGCGGCGCCGTTCTACCAGCAGACCGTCGACGCGATCGAGTCGGCGGATCCGGTGAACCCAGGCGTGCAGGCGCGACCGGCGCTCGGTGTGCAGTTCGTTGCGATCCCGGAGTTCGCGGATCTGGCGACCGGCATCTCCGAGGACATCAGTTCTGCGATCGCGGGACAGATGAGCGTCGAAGATGCGCTGGCGCGCGGACAGTCCGACGCCGAGTCGGTCGGCGAGTCGTACCAGGAATGACCGGACCCTCTCACAATCGGAGACTGTGATGTCCGCGACATCGACCGCGTTCGCACCGGACACGCGTGCCGTGGTTCAGGCGCCTGACGGGTCCGGCGGTGCACACCGCTGGGCCCGCAGGGCGCCCCTGCTCCCGGCCCTGCTGTTCGTGATCCTCGTCACCCAGGTCCCGTTCGCGATCACGATCGTGATCTCGTTCATGAACTGGAACGCGGCGTACCCGAACGACATCTCGTTCGGAACGCTCGACAACTATCGCACCGTGTTCACGGATCCCGGGATCCTGCGCGCCGTCGGCGTCACGGTCGGGCTGACCGTCGGTGTCGTGGTCGTCTCGGCGGTCCTCGGACTGCTGATCGCGCTGCTGCTCGACCGGAAGTTCGTCGGCCGCGGCATCGTCCGTACGCTGATGATCACGCCGTTCCTCATCGTGCCTGTGGCCGCCGCACTCGTCTTCAAGCACGCGATCTTCAACCCCAACTACGGTCTGTTGAACGGCATGCTCACGACGATCTTCGGCGAGAGCGCGCCGCAGCTCGACGTGATGACCGATGCTCCGCTGCTGGCGATCGGAGCGGTGCTCGTGTGGCAGTGGACGCCGTTCATGATGCTGATCATGCTCGCGGGCCTGCAGTCACGCCCCCTCGACGTGTACGAGGCCGTGATGATGGATGGGGCCACGCCGTGGCAGGCATTCCGTTTCGTGACGCTGCCGCACCTGCGCCGCTACATCGAGCTGGCCGCGCTGCTGGGAACGATCTACATCGTGCAGAACTTCGACACTGTGTTCACGATGACCTCGGGCGGACTCGGCACCGCGAATCTCCCGTACGTGATCTATCAGGAGTTCTTCGTCGCTCAGGATTACGGCGTCTCATCCGCCGTCGGCGTCGTGGTCGTCGTCGGATCGCTCATCGTGGCCACGGTCGCGCTGCGCACGGCGTCGAGCCTGCTCAAGGAGGAGAACTGATGACCACCCTCACCGCGCCCGCCGCGGCCCCGGCACCCGCCACGCCGAACGCGCCGCCACGACGGCGGAAGCGCAGCAGCCCGACGAACGTCGTGCTCGGCATTGTCGCCTGGCTCGTCGGGCTGATCTTCGTCACGCCGATCCTCTGGATGATCCTCACGGGTCTGCACTCCGAGGTCGACGCGGCGACCAACCCGCCCAGTTTCCTCGCCCCGCTCACGTTCGAGTCGTTCACCGACTTCTTCGGCGCGAGCGGCGGGCTGGATCCGTGGCCGTTCCTCATCAACTCCGCGGTCGCCGCACTCGTGTCGACGCTCATCGTGCTCATCCTGTCGACATCGGCGGCGTACGCGCTCGCCGTGCGGAAGATCGACCGCTGGAGCGACGTGATGTTCTTCCTGCTGTCGACGAAGATGCTCCCGATGGTCGCGGGTCTGCTGCCCGTCTATATCGTGGCGCGCATGTTCGGGATCCTCGACACCTGGCTGCTGCTGATCATCATCTACTCGGCGATGAACATGCCGATCGCGGTGTGGATGATGCGATCGTTCCTGGCCGAGGTGCCGGTCGCGATCCTCGAGGCCGCGGAGATCGACGGCGCACGGCTGCCGCGCATCTTCGTGCAGATTCTGCTGCCGCTCACGGCCCCCGGCCTCGCGGCGACCGCTCTCATCTGCGTCATCTTCAGCTGGAACGAGCTGCTGTTCGCTTCGGTGCTCACCTCGACGTCGGCGGCGACGTCGCCGGTCTTCCTCACCAGCTTCGTCACCTCGCAGGGACTGTTCCTGTCGCAGGTGTGCGCCGCGTCGCTCGTGATCTCGGTTCCCGTGCTGGTGGCCGGAATCGCGGCGCAGGACAAGCTCGTGCAGGGCCTCTCGATGGGTGCCGTGAAATGATCGATCCGTCCCGAGGAGAAGAAAGCATGTCGTCCGAGCGACCGCACCCGCTTCTACGGCCGTCCGCGGCCGCCCTGCCCGTCCTCGCGGAGCGAGGGGTCGCCGTCCCGCAGTACGATCGCGAGGCCGTCACCCCGGGAATCGTGCACTTCGGCGTCGGCGGCTTCCATCGCGCGCATATGGCGATGGCGCTCGACGACCTGCACTCGGATGGGCTCGCGATGGACTGGGGGATCGTCGGCGCCGGGCTGCTGCCGGGCGACGTGCGGATGCGCGATGCACTCGCCGCGCAGGACCACCTGTACTCCCTCGTGATCAAGCATCCGGACGGCACTCGCGAGAGTCGTGTCATCGGATCGATCATCGACTATCGCTACGGGCCGGATGATCCCGAGGCGCTTCTCGCGCTCATGGCTGATCCGACGATCCGCATCGTCTCGCTGACCGTCACCGAAGGCGGGTACAACGTCAACCCCGTCACGGGCGAGTTCGTCACGGAGGAGGAGGCGATCGTCCGCGACGTCGCCGCGCTCCGCGAGGGCCGCCCGCCGGCATCCGTCTTCGGTTACGTCGTCGAGGCACTCCGGAGGCGGCGCGCGGCCGGGACGACGCCGTTCACATTGCAGTCGTGCGACAACATCGCGGGCAACGGCCACGTTGCGAAGAAGATGTTCTGCGCGTTCGCCGAGCTCGTCGACGCCGACCTGGCCGCATGGATCGCGTCGGAGGTGGCGTTCCCGAACGCCATGGTCGACCGGATCACGCCCGTCACGACCGATGTCGACCGCGCCGAGCTGCGCGATCGCGTCGGCATCGACGACGCCTGGCCGGTGGTCGCCGAGCCGTTCTTCCAATGGGTTGTCGAGGATGACTTCGTCGACGGGCGCCCGCCGTATGAGCGGGCCGGCGTGCAGGTCGTCGACGATGTCGTCCCTTACGAGCATATGAAGCTCCGCCTCCTCAACGTCTCGCATCAGGGCCTGGCGTACTTCGGCATCCTCGCCGGCTACACCTACGCGCACGAAGCGATGGCGGATCCGGACATCGCGACGTATCTGCGTCGCTACATGGACGAGGAGGGCACGCCCAGCCTCGCCCCCGTACCGGGAATCGACCTCGACGTTTACAAGGACACGCTCATCGAAAGGTTCGCGAATCCGGAGATCCGCGACACTCTCGCGCGGCTCGGCGCGGAATCGTCGGACCGGATCCCGAAATGGCTCGTGCCGGTGATCCAGGACAACCTCGCCTCGGGGGCACCCGTCGAGGTCTCCGCGGCGATCTGCGCATCCTGGGCACGCTACGACGAGGGCGTTGATGAAGCGGGCGCGCCGATCACAGTCGTGGATCGCTACGCCGACGACCTCATGGCCGCCGCGGCGCGCCAGCGCGAGGATCCGCTCGCCTTCGTGCGGAACGAGCAGTTCTTCGGCGACCTCGCCGCTCGCGAGGAGTTCACCCGTCCCTACCTCGCCGCACTCGCCTCGCTCCATGAGCGCGGTGCGAAGGAGACGGTCCGCCGTCTGGCCACGCGCGAGGCATTGTAGCGCGCGGTGGCGAGCGGCGGTTCGTCAGCTATCTCGAAATTCGCCGAGCATCGCGAAATTTCTGCGGTCTCGCGGCATTCTCGGCGGATTTCGAGATGGTCAGCAAGGTGTGCGCGCGTGGTCGTTGAGCGGGCCTCGCTACGCGAGCACCCCCGCGAGCCGTTCGAGGGCGGCGAGGCCGACGAGCTCGTCGATGAGGGGGATCCGCGTGATCGGAGCGCCGAGGTCGAGGTTCGCCAGCAAGGCCTCCTCGCGTTCGCGCCGCACCGGCATGAGCTCGGCAGGGGAGAGCCGGTTGGCCACGACGCCCATGAGCGTTACGCCCAGTGACTCGAGTTGAGACGCGACCTCGCGGCTCTCGGCGACCGGCATTGGCTCGGCGACCGTGACGATCACGAAGCCCGTGCGCCGCGGATCCGCGAGCGTGTCACGCATGAGCGAGAAGCGTGCGCGGCGGCGCAGCAGCATGCGTCGCAGCTCCGCGTCGCGGTCCGAGGTGTCCTTTGTGCCGCCCAGCGCGCCGTACGCGACGGAGAACCGCTCCGAGCGGTCGCGGTTCGCGAGCAACTTCTCGGTCCAGTCGGTCATCGCCTCCGGCATCGACAGCAGGTGCAGGGTGTGGCCTGAGGGCGCGGTGTCGAAGACCACGAGGTCGTAGCGGTCGAGGCCGGTCTCGAGGGTCTCCGCGACACGCTCGAGCACGGCCGCCTCGTAGGTGCCCGGGGCCTTGCGCGCCGATTCCAGATGGTCTCGCGCCGCGCGGTGCAGTCGCTCGGGAAGCATTCGGGTCATGGTGGTGGAGACCGCCGCCAGATGCGCATCGACGGTGCGCGCCGGGTCGATCTCGATGCCGTCAACGCAACCAGGCGTGCCTGCGCCCTCCTGTCCATCGGCCCTCCAGAGCGTCACGATGTCGTCGCCGATCGGTCGCTCCCAGAGGTGACCGAGGTTGTGAGCCGGATCCGTCGACACGACGAGCACGCGTGCGCCCTGCTGCGCGCGGGCGAGGGCGAGCGAAGAGGCGATCGACGTCTTTCCGACGCCGCCCTTGCCTCCCACGAAGATCGCGTGCCGCGTCGCGGCGTCCGTCAGCAGCACGAGATGTGATCCAGGGGACTGCGGGGGATGCCGGAACGCTGGTGCCAGTCATGGAAGTCCTCGTACACGGCGGGCAGCAGCTCGGCCGTGTAGTACGCAGCGGGATCCGGCACCCCGAGCGATTCGGCGAGGACGACGAGCATGAAGTGATCGTCCTCGTCGCGCCGGGCCACGCCGAACGTCTTGCGGTACGGGCCCGCATAGAAATCGTTCAGCCCCTTCGAGAAGGCGGCCCAGCGCGACGAAAACGACACGGTCACTTCACCATCGGGATCCGGCCGGTGACGTGGTCGGTGAGGTCGGCGTCCTCCTCCTCGGGAGGCTCGTTCGCCGCGCGCCGCATGGCCGCGATGCCCTCAATGCCGACCCAGATCGTGGCCACGATGATGATCACGTCGAGGATCAGCAGCAGCCAGTTGGTGTCCTGACCGCCGTTCCAGAACGTGCCCACCTGCACGATCGCCGCCCAGAAGGCCGCGATGAACACGAGCACGAGCGGGATCATCGCGACGAGCGCATTGCGGCGCTTGCGGATCAGCATGATCGAGACGATGATCAGCGTCAGCGACGCGAGCAGCTGGTTCGTCGTGCCGAACAGCGGCCAGATCGTGAGTCCACCGGATCCGTCGACGCCCTGGCTGAAGACGAGAGCGACGCACACGACGAGCACGACGAGCGTGCCGATGATGTTGTTCAGCTTGAAGCCGATCACCTCGGCGGCCTCCTGGAACACGAAACGCAGCAGGCGCACGCCGGTGTCCATCGTGGTGGCCGCAAACAGCACCGCCATGGTCGCGAGCACGGTCGCGGAGAGAGATTGCGGCAGTCCGAGGCCCATTTCGATGATGTTGCCGCCACCCTCGACGAAAGCGTTCACGCCGCCCTGATTGAACGCGCTGTACACCTCTTCCCAACGCGCGACCGACTGGATCCCCGCGGTCGTCGCGAGGATCGCACCGAGCGCGAGCAGGCCCTCACCCACAGCACCGAAATAGCCGACGAAGCGCGCGTCGGTCTCCTTGTCGAGCTGCTTTGAGGTCGTGCCGGAAGCCACGGCGCCGTGGAAACCGCTGATGGCCCCGCACGCGATCGTGACGAACAGCAGCGGCCAGATCGCCGGTGTGCCATCGGGAACCGCCGTGTTGATCGCCGGCGCGACGAAACTGTTGCCGAAGAACAGGCCGGCGACCAGGGTGCCGACGAAGAGGACCGTGAGACCGATGAACAGCTGCACGCCGTTGATGTAGTCGCGCGGCTGGAGCAGCAGCCACACCGGCAGCAGCGACGCGATGCCCGCGTAGACGAACAACGCGACGATCCAGAAGGTCCCCGGGCTCATGCCGAGGATCGGATCCGGCAGCACTACCGGAACCGCATCACCGACCACGATCAAGGCGTAGAGCGCGACGACGCCGACGACCGTGACTGCGGTGAGGTTCCACCGCAGCTTGTAGACGGCGAGTCCGATCAATACCGCGACCGGGATTGCGCCCCATGCCGGGATCACGGCGGTCGGGCTGGCGATGAGCAGATCCTTGATGACGACGGCGAACGCCGCGATCACCATGAGCAGAAGCAAGCCGATCACGATGAGGAACACGTAGGAACCGCGCTTGCCGATGTATCGCGCCGCAAGGGCGCCGATCGACCGGCCCTTGTTGCGCTCCGACGCCCAGAGCGCGCCGAGGTCGTGCATGCCCGCGAAGAAGACGGTGCCTATGGTGACCCAGAGGAAGGCTGGCAGCCAGCCCCAGATCACGGCGACGGCAGGCCCGACGATCGGGGCGGCACCCGCGACGGACGTGAAGTGGTGGCCCCACAACACGAACTTGTTCGTCGGCACGTGGTCGATGCCGTCGTTCTTCTCGTGCGCGGGAGTGCGGAACGCGGGGTCGAGTTTCAGAACTCGTTTCCCCAGGTACTTCGAATAGACGAGATATCCGGCCGCGAAGATCGCGAGCCCGATGAGCATCAGGATCACGGAATCCATGGAGGTGCCCTTCTGTCGACGGTGACAGGTCACGGTGTGCGTGCACGCCGCGGATTCACGGCGCATCCATAAACTACTCGCCGCGAGCGCGGGAGAGGGAGAGGCGCGTACAACGATTTCGCCACGCCGGTACGCTGGCGGCATGGACAAGCGGATCCTCGTGCTCAACGGCCCGAACCTCAACCTGCTCGGGACGCGCAACCCGGCGGTGTACGGAACCGACACGCTCGCCGATGTCGAGCGCGTCGCGTCGACCGCGGCGGAGGCGCACGGTCTGGCCACGCGTTTCGTCCAGTCGAACTCTGAGGGCGCGCTGATCGACGCGATTCACGCCGCGCGCGAGGACTGCGTCGGCATCGTGATCAACCCCGGCGCCTACACTCACACGTCGATCGCGATCCGCGACGCGCTTGAGGCCGTCGCGATGCCGTTCGTCGAGATCCACGTGTCGAACGTCTACGCGCGCGAGGAGTTCCGCCACCGCTCGTACCTCAGCGGCCTCGCCTCCTGCGTCATCGCGGGCGCCGGGATCCAGGGCTATGGGTTCGCGGTCGAGCGCCTCGCCGCGATCGTCTGATCACTCTTTCGGCAGGTTGCCGCGGATCCCGTCGATCGGGTCCGTGATGTCGGCGATCGTCGCGCCGTAGGCGGCCAGTAATGCGTCGGCGTCGACCGAAAGGGAGTAGTCGTGCACCCCGGCGCCCATCGAGATGCGTTTGCCGACCATGCGCTCGTCCGCAAAGACGGGCCAGTCGGTCGTGGATCCGAGGGGCACGATCGTGCCACGCTCGTAGCCTGTCGCCTCGAGCGCGAGGTGGGGTTCCGGCATGCGGAGCTTGTTCACGCCGACGACGCCGCGCAGCTTGCCCCACGAGATCGCGCGATCGCCGGGGACGAGAGCGAAGTAGTACTGATCGCCCTTGCCCTTCACAACGAGCGTCTTGACGATGTCTGCTGGCGTGATGCCGCGTGCCGCGGCCGCCTCTTCGAGGGATCCGGCACGAGGTGACTCGCGGATCTCGATGTCGAGACCGCGTGCTACGGCCGCTTCGCGCACGCGCAGGGCCGGGTCGGAGAGGGTCGTGTCGTTATCGGAGGATCCGTCGTGCATCGTTGTCAGGGCCGCCTTCTTATCGCGTGAGGGGCGTGGGATCCTCGGATCCCACGCCCCTCACGACCGTCTCTCTTACGCGTCGGGGGCTGCAACGGCCTCGTCGGCCACCCACAGCTCATCCTCGGCGCTGAGCGTCTTCCACGCGACGACGAAGATGCCGACGGCGGCCGCGATGCCGAGAACCGCGGCGATCACGGCGCCCGCACTCGACTTCTTCTTCGGCGGCTCGACGATCAGCTGGCGCTTGCCGAGCTTCGCCGCCGTCGCGTCGTACGCACCGAGCGCGCGTCCGACGGCGCCCCCGGCTGCGGGGATGACGCGGTTGTCGAAGAACTTCTTGCTCTTGCCGTAACCGTCGCGCACGTACGGCGCGGCACGGTCGACGTAAGGCTCGACGTACTCGTGGTACTTCTTTCGGGCCTCAGGAGCAAGAACCTCCTGGTTGATGGCGCCGAGCTGCCTGCCCGCTGCACGCGCCACATCGGCGGCCTGAGACGCCACAGCGCGCTGGGCCTCCAACACCTGGTTGGCGGTGCCCTGCAGCTTGCGGAGCTCCTTCTTGCGCTTTCGGCTGAGGTTGACGCTCACGTGTGTGCCCTCCCGCGTAGTGACGTACGTTTTTTCCATCCTGCCACGTCGAGTGCGATCGCGGCGATGTGATCGGCGTTCTCTGAGAGAATGGAGAAATGACTCAGCACACCGCCGTCGCCACGCTTCACACCAACCACGGCGACATCGTGATCAACCTGTTCGGCGACCACGCCCCCGTCACGGTCGATAACTTCATCGGCCTCGCGACTGGTGAGAAGGAGTGGACCGACCCCGCGACCGGTGAGAAGGGGGAGGGTGCGCTCTACGAGAACGTCATCTTCCACCGCATCATCCCCGGCTTCATGATCCAGGGCGGCGACCCGCTCGGCCAGGGTACCGGTGGGCCGGGCTACAACTTCGACGACGAGATCCACCCCGAGCTGAACTTCAACGAGCCGTACATCCTCGCCATGGCGAACGCGGGCAAGCGCCCGAACTCGTTCGGCGGCATGAGCGGCACGAACGGTTCGCAGTTCTTCGTGACGACGGATCCGACGCCGTGGCTGCAGGGCAAGCACACGATCTTCGGCGCCGTCGCCGACGACGACTCCAAGAAGGTCGTCGCCGCGATCGCCGCCGTTCCGACGGGCGCGAACGACCGTCCGACGGAGGACGTCGTGATCTCTTCGATCGACATCGAGAAGCTCTGACGAGTTCCTCTTTCCGCACGAGGCTCTGCCAGCAAAGGATCCGCACGCAGTGACGTCGAACTCTTATACCGAGAACCGCGACAACTACTGCTACCGGCACCCGAAGCGGCAGAGCTTCGTGCTGTGTCAGCGGTGCACACGCACCGTCTGCCCGGAATGTCAGACCCCGGCCTCGGTCGGAGTCATCTGCCCCGAGTGCATGAAAGAGATGCGCAAGAAGCGCACGCCCGCGCAGAAGCGGGCCGCGCGCACCTGGGGCCGCGGTACCGGGGGAACGACCGTCTCGTTCGGATCCTCGACTACGCGCGGGATGACGACCATCTTCGTCGTCACCGCCGTGATGTACCTCGTCCAGATGCTGAGCAACGTCGTTCCGGGCCTAGACGTCGAGCGGTGGCTCATGTTCTACGCCCCGATCACGTACATCGAGCCCTGGCGCGTGCTCACTGCCGCCCTCGTGCACTCCGGATTCTGGCACGTCGCGATGAACATGCTCGCGCTGTGGATGATCGGCAGATCGCTTGAACCCCTGCTCGGGACGTGGCGCTTCGTGGTCACGTACGTGCTCACCGCGGCGGGCGGGTCCGCTGCCGTCGCAGTGCTGTCCTTCGCGACACCGGTCGTCGGCGCATCCGGGGCCATCTTCGGCCTCTTCGGCGCACTGCTCGTGATCGGTCGCCACCTCGGCGCCAATATGACCGGAATCTATGTCGTGCTCGGCATCAACCTCGTCCTCGGCTTCGTGCCCGGGTTCAACATCTCCTGGCAGGCGCACGTCGGCGGTCTCGTGTTCGGGGCGCTCATCGGCTTCATCTTCACGCGCACGCGCCGACCGAAACAGCAGCGTCTGCAGATCGCCCTGCTCTGCGGCGTCGGCGTCCTCATCGTGGGCATCCTGCTGCTCCCGCTCGCCGGGATCGCTCTCACGCTCCCCTGAGCGCCACAGCGGCCCGCGCGTCGGCGCGGTGAGATCGAGTTATCCCCGAAGTTATCCACAGGTCTGTCCCCAGGTGGGGAGAAATCACACCGTTGTTATTCACACCTGGGGAGACCGCTGTGGAGAATCACACCGGTGTAATTCACTCCGCGGCAGACGCGCAACGCCCCGGTCGGAGGGATCCGGCCGGGGCGTTGGGTGTGAGTGAAGGGGGCGCTAGCGCCAGCGTGTTGCCATCAGCAGGCCCACGAAGGCCAGGCCGCCGCCGATTGCGAGGTTCCATGCGCCGATGTCGGGGATGGGGAATTGACTGCCGGAGACGTAGAACACGAGCACCCAGGCGAGCCCGAGGAGAAAGAAGGCCACCATCGTGGGCTTGAACCACACCGGGTTGGGCAGCGGCTCACCCGGGATGTGGGTGATGTCGTCGTCTTCCTCGCGGTTCTTTCGTGCCATGACGTCAGTCTATGGGAGAACGAGCGCAGTGCTTTCCTGCAACGGCCGGTATCCGGGTTCGTCGCCATCGGGATCGACGAAGTCGTCGTCCCCCGAGCAGTGTGTGAGCGTCACGGTCTCGTCGATCTGCACGTCGCCGACGCCCGGATCCTGCTTCGTCACCAGATCCGACTCCTCACAGGTGTTGTCCTTCTCGACCTCCACGTCGAGCTGCAGCTCCTCCTCGAGGATCCGCTTGGCGGCGTCAATCGTGAACCCCGTGAGGTCCGCGACCGTCACGCGGCCGGTCGCGACCGTGAGATCCACCGACGACCCCTGCAACACTTCGTCGCCCGGCTCGACATCGGATCCACCGACTTGGGCGTTCAGCACGGTGCCGCGTTCGACGCCGGGCTCGTTCTGTGGGAAGACGCGCCCGAGCATGAGACCCTCGACGCCGTCGATCGCCGCGCGCGCGGCATCCTCGTTGTCCCCCTCGAGTTCGGGAATCTCAGCCATCAAGGGGCCGGCAGACACGACGATCTCGACGGTCGCGCCGATGCCGAGAGAGACGCCGGCCGCCGGATCCGTGCCGATGACGATGTCGGCGGCGACGGTGTCGCTCGGTTCGGAGGACAGGGTCACCTCGAGTCCGCGACCCTCGAGCTCGGCTGTCGCGGCCTCAAGTGACCAGCCCGACACATTGGCGACGTCGACCGTGTCGGCGGCGCGTAAGTCGAGCGGATCCGTGCGGACGACCCAGTAGCCGACGGCGATGATCAGGGCGATGACGAGGGCGATCGCCGCCCAGACCCATGCCACGGGCGGCCCGGACTGCGTGCGCGTTGTGCCCGTCTCACTGGAGAGCTGGGTGAGCGTGTGCGCGACCTCGTTGCGGGCGCGCTGGCCCGCGCCGTATAGCTCCTCCGTCAGATGGGTGAGTTGGCGCTGCGAGGGCGCGCGGCCGTCGAGGGCGGCGTCCAGCGCCTCGCGGAAGGTGGCCGCATCGGGAAAGCGCTGCGCCGGATCCTTCGCGAGCGCGCGGAGCACGACGGGATCCAGCTGCGCGGGCACGTCGTCGCCGACCTGGGTCGGGGGGGTCGGCGCGTCGCGCACGTGCTGCGACGCGACCGCGACGGGCGAGTTACCCACGAAGGGCGGACGGCCGGCAAGGAGCTCGTATAAGACGACGCCGGTCGAATAGAGATCGGCTCGTGCGTCGACCGGGGCACCCTGTGCCTGCTCCGGGGAGAAGTACGCCGCGGTGCCGAGGATCGTCGTCGTCTCGGCCACGGTCGCGGACGTATCGCTCACGGCGCGCGCGATGCCGAAGTCCATCACCTTGATCTGACCGTCGTCATCGATCATGACGTTCGCGGGCTTGATGTCGCGGTGCACGACGCCCGCGCGGTGCGAATACTCGAGGGCCTCGAGGATCCCGTCGATGTAGCCCGCCGCATCGTCCGCCGACACCGGCCCCGCGGCGATGACGTCCTTGAGGAGGCGCCCCCGGACGAGCTCCATGATGATGTACGGCGTGTGCGTCGTGCCGCCGGAGCCGTCGTCGTCGAGATCCTCGCCGGCGTCGTAGACGCGCACGATCGACGGATGCGCCATCCGACTCGCGGCCTGCGCCTCGAGACGGAACCGCGTGCGGAACGTGTTGTCCTGCGCCAGGTCGCTGCGGAGGATCTTGATCGCGATCGTGCGCCCGAGCGTGAGGTCATAACCGCGGTAGACACTCGCCATTCCGCCGCGTCCGATGAGCGCATCGACGCGGTACCGACCCGAGAGGATGCGCTCGGCCTGCGTGGGCGTGCCGATCGCCTCAGTGGGGTCGTCTGTCACGTGGCGTCACCGTCGGAAGGCGGTCCGCTCGGATTGGGGTTGGGCGACTGGCCGGGCCCCCCGGGTCCGTCTGAGTCGTCGGGGGCGACGGTCTCGATCGGGTCCATCGACGCGGCATCGGAGGTGCGCTGCGTGTCACCGGACGCACAGATGGCTCGGTAGGAGGCGCCGACGTACTGCGCGTCTTCCTTGATCGCGACCTGCGTCACGTACCCGCCGGCACCGAAGGTGCGCTGTTCGGATCCGTCGTCGAAGATGCCGCCCTCGACGGTGACCTCGTAGCCCTGCAGGTCGCCCGTGCCGCTGGGACAGGTGAAGGGCTCCCAGTTCAGCTGCACGACGGCGCCGCGCTGGATCTCGGTCTCGCTGAACGACGGCGGATTCTCCGGCGCGGGAATCTCGGGAAGCTCGGCGTAATAGGTCGCCGTGATCGTGTCGCCCTCGTTGACGAAGCCGCCGGGCGAGACCTCGTAGATCGTCCCGACCTCGTCCTCGGTGCTCGCGGCGTTTCCGACGTCGCAACTGAACGTGATCTGCGCGTCCTGCTCGCTGATCACACGCTGCGCGTCGTCGCACGTGCGGCCTTCGAGACCGAGCGCGAGCACGTCGACGCGCTCCGGTTCGGGAGTCTCGGTCTCCGTCGGCTGCGGTGTGGGCTCGATGGTCGGCGTCGGCGTCGCGGCCGCCCCACCATCGTCACCGTCGAAGAACCCGGTCGTCAGGCCCCAGACGGCGCCGGCGATGACGACGACGAGCAGCACGATGAGGGCGATCAGCGGGCCCGTCCACGGGCTGCGCTTCTTCTTGGGCTTCTGGGCCGGCTGATTCGCGTCCATCGGCAGCGGCGAGGTCGCGGGCATCATCTGCGTGGCGGCTCCCGTGCCGGCGAGCAGCTGCGTCATCTCGTCGGATCCGCCCGCACCGGCCGCGAGCATCGGCGCGGCGGCGATGGCGGCGCTCATGTCGCCCCGCCGCAGTGCGTTGCACGCGCGTGAGACGGCGGCCGCCGAGGCCGGGCGATCGGCGGGCTTCTTCGCGATCATCGCCATCACGAGGCGGCGCACGGGCGCGGGGATCGACTCCGGCAGCGGAGGAGGCGTGTCGTTGATCTGCGCCATCGCGATCGCGACCTGCGACTCCCCCGTGAAGGGACGCTTCCCGGCCAGGCATTCGTACGCGACGATGCCGAGCGAGTAGATGTCCGTGGCGGGACTCGCGGGGTGGCCGGACGCCTGCTCCGGCGACAGGTACTGCACCGTGCCCATGACCTGGCCCGTGGCGGTGAGGGGCACCTGGTCGGCGATGCGCGCGATGCCGAAGTCGGTGATCTTCACGCGGCCGTCGGGCGTGATCAGCAGGTTTCCGGGCTTGATGTCACGGTGCACGAGGCCCGCGGCGTGGGCGGCCTGCAGCGCGGAGGCTGTCTGCGAGACGTAGTCCAGCACCTTGTCGGAGGCGAGCGACGTGTCGCGCTCCAGCATCGTCGACAGCGCTTCCCCGGGGACGAGCTCCATGACGAGGTACGCGGATCCGTTCTCCTCGCCGTAGTCGAAGACACTCGCGATGCCCTCGTGGTTGACGAGCGCCGCGTGGCGGGCCTCGGCGCGGAAGCGCTCCAGAAAGCCGGGATCCCCCATGTACTCGTCTTTGAGGATCTTGATCGCGACCGTGCGTCCGATGACGTGGTCGGTCGCCTCCCAGACTTCGCCCATGCCGCCGATGGCGATGCGGGAACTCAGCTCATAACGCCCGCCGAACGTCACACCTTGCGTTGGCCTCATTGTGCGAGCACCGCCTCCATGACCTTCTTCGCGATGGGAGCCGCGATCGTGTTTCCAAAACCTGACTGTCCCTGGCCGCCGCCGTCTTCCACCACGACCGCGACCGCTACTTCGGGATCCTCCGCCGGAGCGAAGCCGGTGAACCACAGCGTATGCGGTGCATCGTCGTTCTCCGCCGTGCCCGTCTTCCCGGCCACGTCAACGCCCTCTATTCTTGCATTGGAAGCGGCCCCGGTTGTCACGCTTGACACCATCATCTCGGTAACGGATTCTGCGACGTCTTCGTCCAGCGCCCGTCCGATCTCGGATGCCGTGTACTGCTGCTGCACCGAGAGGTCTTCGCCGACGACCTGGTCGACCATCCACGGCGACATCAGCGTGCCGCCGTTCGCGATCGCCGCGGTCCACATCGCGGCCTGGAGCGGAGTGGACAGGACCCGGTTCTGGCCGTAGCCGGACTGCGCCGTCTGGGCAGCGCCGGACGGGTCGTAGACCGATGGCACCGACGTGAGCGGCACCGCGAACTCGCTGCCGAAGCCGAAGCGCTCGGCCTGCTCCCGGATCGCCTCGGCGCCGAGCTCGTCCGCCAGCTGTGCCATCGGGATGTTGCAGCTGTACTCGATCGTCTCGGCGAGCGTGACCTCGTCGGAGCCGAGGCCGCCGCAGGTCCCGCGGGTCGCGTTGTAGATCGTGGTGCCGGATCCCGGGAGCGTGTACTCGGCGGGGTTGTCGAACGTGCTGTCCGGTGTGAAGTCGCCCGATTCCAGCGCAGCTGCGGCAACGACGATCTTGAAGATGGATCCGGGCTGGTACGTCTGGCGCAGGGCCTTGTTCACCAGCGGGTGAAGCTCGTCCCCCTCGAGCTGGTCGTACGCTGCCTGCGCCTGCTCCGAGTCGTGTACGGCGAGGGCGTTCGCGTCGAAGCCCGGCGTGGACACGAGCGCGAGGAGGCGCCCGGTGTCCGGTTCGACGGCGACGACGGCTCCCGAGAAGCCCATCCCGATCATGGCGTCGTACGCGGCGCGCTGGACGGCGGGGTCGAGCGTCAGCTCGACGGAGGAGCCGCGCGGCTCCTGCCCCGTGACGACCTGGTTCAGGCGCGAGAGGAAGCCCGAGTCGGCGAAACCGCTCAGTTCCTGATTCATGGCGAGCTCGAGCCCCGTTGCCGAGCCGAGCGCGGGATTGAAGTACCCCGTGACGCCCGCCCACATCAGCGGATCCGTGTACACGCGCTGATAGGCGTAACGGTCGTTCGTCGACTGGGAGCGCGCGATCTGCTCGCCACCGGCGATGATCGTGCCGCGCCTCACCTCGTACGAGTCGTACAGCGTGCGACGGTTGTTCTCGTTACCCGCCAGCTCGCTGGCGGAGAACACCTGGATCACGCTCGTCGACGCGAACAGCGCCACGAACATGAAGGCGACGATGATGCTCAGCCGCCGGATCTCCTTGGTCATCCGATCACCGCCCGGGGCTGTCGGCGCACCGCGTCACTGACACGTAACAGGATCGCCACGATGAGCCAGTTCGCGAGCAGCGAGCTGCCGCCCGCCGCGAGGAACGGCGTCGTCAGACCGGTCAACGGAATGACGCGGGTGACGCCACCCACCATGATGAAGACCTGAAGCGCGATCGTGAACGCCAGGCCCACCGACAGCAGCTTTCCGAAATCATCCTGGCCGGCGACGCCCACGTGCGCGCCACGGCTGACGAAGACGAGATACAGCGCGAGGATCGCGAACAGACCGATGAGGCCGAGCTCCTCGCCGAGGCTCGGGATGATGTAGTCGCTGTTGGCGACCGGCGTGAGGTGCGGCCGGCCCTGGCCCAGCCCGGTGCCGGACATGCCGCCGTGCGCGAGCCCGAAGATGCCGTTCACGAGCTGGAAGCTCGAGTTGACGTCGGCGTTGTAGAGATCCTGGTCGAACGCGTTGAGCCACTGGTCGAAGCGTCCGTGCACGTAGGGCATCACGGCGCTCGCGACGGCGGCGCCTGCTCCGGCGAGGAGCACACCGATAAGCACCCAGCCCGTCTTGCCCGTGGCGACGTACAGCATCGCGACGAACATGCCGAAGATCAGGATCCCCGTGCCGAGGTCGCGCTGCGCGACGATGATGCCCATCGAGATGAGCCAGATGACGAGCAGCGGACCGAACTCCCGCGCGCGCGGGAAGGTGAAGCCGAGCACGCGCCGACCCGTCGATGCGAGCGACTCGCGCGTGCGCACCAGGTAGCCGGCGAAGAAGATCGCGAGGCAGATCTTCGCGATCTCGCCCGGTTGGAAGTTGTATCCGGCGATGCGGATCCACACCACGGCGTTACCGCCGCCGTTGAGGAACGGCACGAACGGCAGGATGAGCAGCACGACGCCCGTCAAGCCGAAGATGTAGGTGTATCGGAACAGCACGCGATAGTTCGTGAGCAGCCAGACGAGCACGCCGCAGAGTCCGAGCGAGAGCATCGCGTAGAGGAGCTGGTGCGCGCCGGCGTTCGACTGCTCGGCGATGCCGTTCGCCTCATAGGCCAGATCGATGCGGTAGATCATGGCCGTGCCGAGCCCCGTCAGCAACAGCGCGACGGGAAGGAGGAACGGATCGGCCTGGGACGCCCGGATGCGCAGCACGATGTGCAGCGCCACCGCGAGGGCACACAGGGTTACCGCGATCGCCAGGATCCCGAGGTCAAGGGTCCCGAGGGCCCCGAGCTGCACGAGCGTGAAGGCGCCTACCGTGAGAGCGACCGCGAAGGTGAGAAGGATCAGCTCGCGGTTGCGCAGGCGCTGCGCGCGGCGGATCCGTCGCAGATCGCGCTTGACCCGGCGGTCGGCCGTGTCGGTTGCGGTCTCGGTCATTCGTCACCTCCCGTGTCGATCGCGCGCGAACGCAGGTTCTCGACGATCTGCTGGGCGTGCTCGAGCGATTCCGCCGGGATCGTCTCCTCGGCGCGGAACTGCCACGCCGAGGGCAGGTCGATGAGCATGATGTCGGTGTCCGCGTAGGGCGTCGACAGGGAGATCGGACCGATCTGCTGCTGGATGCCCTGATAGATGACGACGCTGTCCTGATCGACGCCGACGAAGTACCGCGTCTGGGTCCAGGTGTAGAACGACACGGCGGCGAAGACGAGCGCGCCGATGAGGAGGACGAACGCGGTCGCTCCGACGATGCGGCGCCGTCGCGACCGGCGCCGGTCCTCGGCGATGAGCTCTTCGAGGTAGTCGGTGTCGGGCTCGAAGTGGCTGGGTTCGTTCGCGGCGGCGCGCTGCGGGTGCAGCCAGCCGGTCGGCAGCAGCGAGCGCGACGCGGGCACGTCGACGCCGTCCGGGTTCGACGCGGATCCGACGATCGTGGGTGTTCCCGTGTGGAGCGGGTGGTGACCGCCCACGTCGACGATGACGACGGTGACATTGTCGGGCGCGCCGCCGTCGAGCGCCTGCCGCAACAGGGTGTCTGCGGTGCGTCCGGGGGGCATCTCCTGCCTGAGCGCCTTCGCGATATGCGAATCGTCCACGACCCCGGACAGCCCGTCGGAGCAGAGCAGCCAGCGGTCGCCGGGGCGCGTCGGCATGATGAACGTGTCGACTTCGGGGTTGACGTCCATATCGCCGAGCACGCGCATCAGCACGGAGCGCCGCGGGTGATAGCGGGCCTCTTCCGGCGTGATCCGGCCGGTCTCGACGAGGCGCTGCACGAAGGTGTGGTCGGCCGTGATCTGCGTCAGCGCGTCATCGCGGAACAGGTAGATCCGCGAGTCGCCGATGTGTCCGATGACCGCGTACTCGTCGACCATCGCGACCGCGCTGACGGTGGTGCCGAGCCCGGCGAGCTGGGGTCGGCGGCCCGCGATCTCGACGAGGTCGCTCGCCGTCGCGGCGATCGTCGTGCGCAGGAGCTCCTCGGCCTCCGGGGGGTTCTCGAACGGCCGATCGAGCGGTTGCAGTCGGTCGATCGCGACCGCGGAGGCGACATCGCCGCCCGCGTGGCCGCCCATGCCGTCGGCGACGACGAACAGGTTCGAGCCGCAGTAGCCCGAATCCTGGTTGTTCGACCGCACGCGCCCCGTGTGGCTGATCGCGGCGCTGGAGCCTTCGAAGACCATCGGTCAGTGGCTACTTCCGCAGCTCGAAGGTCGTGGCGCCGACCTTGATCGGGGCGCCAGGGCGGATCGCGACCGGGGAGCCGGACGTGACGCGTTCGCCGTCGTGGAAAGTACCGTTCGTGGAATCGAGGTCCTGGAGCATCCAGCGGCCGTCGTAGCGGATGAGGCGCGCGTGGTGGCTGGACGTGTAGTCGTCGCGGATCACGAGTCCGGATTCGCTCGAGCGCCCGATCGTGAGGGGATCCGTGCCGAGGGGGATCTCGAGTCCCGCGCGCGGCCCCGAGGTGATGACGACGCGGCCGATGTCGGATCCCGATGACGCGGATCCGCGCGGCATGTCGTGCGCCACCGTCTCGGCGTGGTTGTCGACCGGCGCGGCGGGTGCGGCCGCGGGCGGGCTGGGTGCGGAGGACTCCGGCAGTCGGCGCACGCGCCCGCCGAAGACGTCGGCGCGTAGCGCGAAGATGAGCACGAACACGAAGATCCACAGCAGCAGGAGGAATCCGTACTGCAGCACGAACAGCGTCAGCTCACTCATTCGCGCCCCGGGTGAAGGCGTCGATAATCTGCGTCGCGTCCTGGTGATCCGGGAGGCGTTGTGCCTTCGGCTGCGCCGTCGGGATCACCCGGAACACGATGTTCGTGCGCCCGATCGTGATCGTCTGGCCATCGGCCAGCGCCGCCTGCTTGACCTTCTGTCCGTCGAGACGCGAGCCGTTCGTGGATCCGAGGTCACGCACCATGCCGCGCTTGCCGTCCCACAGGATCTCGACGTGGCGACGGCTCGTGCCGGAGTCGGAGACGGTGATATCGGCATCGGATCCGCGGCCCACGACCGTCCGCGCACGGGTCACGCGGTGACGTACGCCGTCGACATCGAGCACGGCCTGCCACGTGACGTCGCCCTCCACCGACGAGCTCGTCACGTCGATCGTGCCCGTGGCGACGTCGTCTGAGGCGCCGATCGAGATGGTCAGCGGGCCCGAGAAGCTGTATCCCTGCGCCGTAGCGTGCTTCGCCGCGATCTCGTGGAGCTCGTCGTGCAGCGACTGCCCCAGTGACGCGAGGCGCTCGGAGTCGACACGGCTGAGCAACACCTCGTAGCTGTTGGGCGCCAGGATCCGCTCGCGGCTGACGACGGCTGCCGTCGTGTCCATCTCGCGCCGGAGGGCAGATGCGATCTCGACGGGCTGGACGCCGCTGCGGAAGGTCTTCGCGAACGCGCCGTTGACGGCACGCTCGAGCCCCTTCTCGAAGCTGTCAAGCAATCCCACGGTGCTCCTCGGTATCGGATCGATGAATAGCGTCATGCTACTGGCCGCTGCTGGTAAGCCGAATCTAACCGTGGTGGACTTTCAGGTACCTCTGAAGGATGACGCGATTTACTCGGCACCCGAGCACCGTGTTATTCTCGGGAGGTTGAGTTCGCGTCGAAGCGAACACGCGCAAGTGGCGGAATCGGTAGACGCGCTGGCTTCAGGTGCCAGTGTCCTTACGGACGTGGGGGTTCAAGTCCCCCCTTGCGCACCACCGTCAAACGTCGGGGCCTCGTTCATTCGTTGCCCCGACGTTTTTACGTTCGGAGGTCGCCGGCCCAGGCGCGTTCGAGGAGTTCCCCGAGCATCGCCATGGTGACGGGGGCCGGGGAGATGGTGACCAGGCGTTCGGAAGCGAGCGCGAGCTCAGCGATACGGGGGAGTTGATCCCGCGTGATGCCGATGTCGGCGAGTGACGTCGGCACTCCGATCTGGCGGTTGATGCGGGCGACGGCGGCGATGGCGTCGTTGGCGCGGCTCGCGATATCGTCCGCAGGCGACCCGAGAGCCGATCCGACGACGGCCAGCCGCTCCGTCACCGCCGGATCCGCGCGGACGGCGTCGAGGACGTACGGGAGCATCAGACCCGTGCCGAGCCCGTGCGGCGTCCCCGTCTCGGCCCCGATCGGATACTGCAGCGCATGCGAGAGGTGGGTGCCGGTGGAGCCGAAGGCGATGCCGGCGAGGAGGCTCCCGAGCGCGACCTCCTCGCGCGCTCGGCGGTCCGATGGATCCGCGACGGCAGTCGGCAGCCAGGTGCCGAGCTTCTCGATCGCCGCGAGGGAGAGTGGATCGGTGAGCACATTGCGGCCGATGAAGACGGGGAGAGTGTCTGTCCAGTTGGCCTCGCGGGCCGCGGCCGTGTACGACTCCACGGCGTGGACGAGAGCATCGATCCCGGAGAACGCGGTGACATTCGCGGGCGCGTCGAGTGTGAACGTCGGGTCGACGACCGCGGCAACCGGAACGAGATGCGGACTGGAGACGCCGACCTTGAGCGCACGGTCAGGGTCCGTGACGACCGCGATCGGCGTCACTTCGGATCCGGTGCCTGCTGTTGTCGGTGCCGCGACCACGGGCGTGATCGCGCCCGGGACCGCGTTCTCGCCGTAGAAGCGCGAGAGCGGTCCGCCGTGGGCGAGCAGCAGCGCGACAAGCTTGGCGGCATCGAGAGCGCTGCCACCGCCGATGGCGAGGATGGCGTCGGGGGCGAAGGCACGTGCCCGCGCGGCGACCTCGTCGAGAGAGGCCACCGGCAGCTCGGGTTGCACGTCGGCGCACACCTCGACGGTCAGGTCTGCCGACTGCGCCGCCGTGAGCACCTCGTCCAGCAGCTCCGTTCCGATGAGGAACGGGTCGACGAGGGCGAACACGCGTGTGCCGTGAGCGCTCAGGAGCGCGGGTATCTGTGCGCGGGCGCCGTACCCGAAGTGCACGCGTGCGGGAAGGCGGAGGATTCCAGACATCGTCGTCTCTCTCGTTGGGGGAGCGGTTGGTCAGGCGCGCTCAGTTCAGTAAAACAGCCACCTGTGCGAATTGCAATCATCTAGTTCAATATGTGAACCTCCCGCGACGCCTTGACGGGCGCGGGTGGGTGCTGACCCGGAATGGCGAGTGGAAAGATTCAGGATGCGAACATGGCACACACAATGCGAACCCGCGCTGGGCAATTCAGGTGGAGATCAGCGAGCTGAGCTCGCTTGCGGCGTCGCTGAGCAACGCCACCCTGTTGCGCGCACCCTCGTCGTCCGTCGAGAGCATCGTCGTCGTTCCGAGGAGACCCATGGCCGCCTGCACGTCGTGGTCACTGAAGATGGGTGCCGCCACCGACGCGAGGCCCATGCGATTGAGGTCGGCCCAGGCGACGCGTTCGCGACGCGCGCGAGCCAGCGCCGCCTGTTCGGCGGGGAGCTCGGCCGGAGGGAGGGCGGCCAGCGCCCGGCTGACGGTATCCGGATCTGACTGGAACGCGAGCAGGATGCGCGACTGTGCCGCCTTCAATTCGAGCACGGTGCCCACCGGGACCGTCAGGAGGATCGTGCCGACGGTCGCTTCTTCGACGAGTGTCACGATGGCGCCCGATCGTCCGAGGAAGCTCAGCACGACGGTGAGGCCGGTCTCATCGGACAGGTGTCGCATGATCGTCGGGGCGAGCGTGACAATCTGCTGCCGTGTCGAGACAAGCGCGGACAGTTGGTCCAACAGTGGGCCCGGAGAGAGGGCGGGCGAGAGGAAGCCGGCGCTCTGCAGCGCTTGGAGGTAGCGGTGTGCCGTCGTCCGGTTGAGGCCGAGTCGCTCGGACACGAGTGGCGGCGTGAGCGTTCGGGTGTTCTCGTCGAACAGCGCCAGAATGTTCGCCGCGCGGTCGATCGACTGGATCGGACCGCGGTCGTTGCCCGGGAGTGGCGCGGCCGCGGACTGCTCTGGTCCGACGGGGACGTCGGGTCGCTTGTTCATCACTTTTACCGTCCTTCGCTCGCGGGGGCGCTTCAGCTCCGCGTGACAACACGTTGTTCATACCGTAGTTGCCCGAGCCACAATCCGAACAATGGCGCCGTGTCGCGCGTCGGGGGCGACACGGTTGGGCGCGCGGGCGCGCCGCCCGTGGCGCCATGCAGTCAGGCGATACAAGATATGAACCAATCCTCTGCTGGGCACCAGCTTCTCCCGCCAGCGTCGTCGCCTGATATGCGTGGGGAGCGGCGGGCTTCCGGCATGTTTCGCGTTGCGCGGTCGACGTGGCCGGTGGTGTCCGCGTCCTAGACAGGACGAAGTCGCATGCCATATGGTGAACGTATAGTCCGAAATATGAACAAGCGAGAAGGTTCTAGGATGCTCATCGCAGAAGACTCCACCGTTTCCCCCGCGCTCCTGAAGGTTCTTGACGGGGCGGTGGATTTGCACGTGCACTCCGGTCCGAGCCCGTTTCCGCGGAAGCTTAACCATGTCGAGGCGTCATACGACGCTGCGCGTATCAACCTGCGAGCGATCCTGATCAAGTCGCACCACCACAACACGGTGATGGACCTCCTTGCGATGGCCGACCAGCTCAAGGATGCGCCGACGCCTGCTTTCGGCGGTGTGGCGCTCAATTCCGAGGTCGGCGGCATCAACCCGTCCGCGGTCGCAGTCGCGATACAGATGGGCGGCCGCGCAGTCTGGGGACCCACCGTGTCGGCCGGCCAGCACATCGAGGCGCACCGTGACGGAGACGGCTTTCCGGCGGCCGGCGGCAATCTCGAAGAAGACGAGGTGACCATCTTCGACGACTCGGGCAACGTCTCCGAGCAGACGACGCGTGTGACCCAGCTCGTCGCCGAAGCAGACATCATGCTGACCGGCGGTCACCTCGATGCGCCGCAGATGGCCGAACTGTTCGCCACCGCGAAACGGAACGGCGTGCGTCGCATGCTCGTCCACCACCCCGACTACATCATCGACGCTGCAGAGGGCGACCTCGAGGCGATGCTGAGTCACGGCGCGTTCGTCGAACATGAGATGTCGATGTATCACCCGGACGTCCCGGCTCCCGGCTTTCCTATCTCGCGACTCGTCGACTGGATCGAGAAGGTGGGCCCGGAACGGACTGTGATCAACTCTGATCTCGGCCAGAAGGTGAATCCGTTCCCCGTCGATGGGTACATCAACGTCATCCAGAGGCTTCTCGACGAGGGGGTTCCGGAGCGGGACATTCGCCAGATGATCTGTCACAACACCGCGTTCCTCCTGGGGCTGGAAGAGACCCCTTGACCTGAACGACACGACCGGAGGGCGGTGGTCGAATGACGACTGACGAGTTCCACAAGAAGGTCCAGCAGATGCTGGACCGCGAAGCGATACGCGATTGCTTGAATCGCTACGCTCGCGGGCTCGACCGCAAGGACCTGGAGATGATCCGCTCCGTCTTCCATCGCGACGCGACGGATCATCACGGCGGCCCGATCGCGTATCACCCGGCGGGCGAGGCGCTCATCGAGGACTGGAGCGTCAGAGATGCGAAGCGCACCTTCAGCCACCACCTGCTTCTCAATTGCTCGATCGATCTCGACGGCGACGTCGCCCATACGGAGACGTACTTCCAGCTCGTCACCGGTCTGTCCGCGGAGGCGGCCGACGATCAGCCACGGCTGCACCTCACCGGGGGCCGGTACGTCGATCGTTTCGAGCGCCGCGCCGGAGACTGGCGCATCGCCACTCGCGTGCTCATCGCGGAGTTCTCCGCGGCGATGGACGCGATCGATTACCCGCATCACCGTCTGTGGGCTCGCCGGACCCCGGCGGACCCGTCGTATTCCCGCCCGCTGCTCGGACCGCCGTCCGAATCGGGCGAGAGCTGAAAGAAGGGACTTCCTGATGCGCCGAGCAGACAAGGTGATCATCAGCACGGCGATCACCGGCAGCGTCAACGTGCCGTCGCAGAGCGACCACCTGCCTCTCGCCCCGGACGAGATCGTCCGGCACGCGCTCGATGCCGTCGACGCGGGCTCCGCCGTGATCCACCTGCACGCGCGACACCCGGACGGGCGGCCCGCCTTCGAGCCGGCCGTGTTCGAGCAGATCGTCCCGCCGATCCTGTCGGAGACGGACGCCGTCATCAATATCACGACCGGCGGTGCCTCATCGATGACCATTGACGAACGCCTTGCCGCGGCGAAGCACCTCAGGCCCGAGCTGGCTTCGCTCAACATGGGGTCGATGAACTTCGTCTACTCGGGGATCGCGGACCGCATCACAGAGTGGAAGCACGAGTGGGAGAAACCGTACGTGCTCAACACCTACTCGCACCCGTTCATCAATTCGTTCGCGCAGATCGAGTACGCGTTGCGCGAGCTCGGTGAGAAGCGTGGCACCCGCTTCGAATTCGAGTGCTACGACATCGGCCACCTCTATACGCTCGCGTACTTCGTCGACAAGGGGCTCGTGAAGCCGCCGTTCCTCATCCAGGGGGTGTTCGGCGTTCTCGGGGGCATTGGCGCGGATCATGCGAACCTGACACACATGGTCGCCGTGGCGGACAAGCTGTTCGGCGAGGATTACTATCTCTCCGCGTTCGCGGCGGGCCGCGAGCAGATGCCGTTCGCGACGCACAGCGCGTGGCTCGGCGGGCATGTGCGCGTCGGATTAGAGGACAACCTGTGGATCGGCAAGGGGCGCCTCGCCACGAGCAACGCGCAGCAGGTGAAGAAGATCCGTGCGGCCGTCGAAGACCTCGGCCGTGAGATCGCGACACCCGCGGACGCTCGCCGGATGCTCGAGCTCAAGGGCGTCGACGAGGCGCCGCTCCAGAAAGGAAGCACGTCATGACGATGTATGCCAAAGACGATATCCGCTCCACGCTGGCGGCGCCGGCTCCGGCGGCCACCGTCGATCCCGCGACTCCCATCAAGAGGTCGCAGTGGATCGAGTTCCTCACGCTGGAACCGAGCGAGGTCGCGCCGAACGGCAGTCGCACCTGGTTCGCGCGAGCCGCAAACCTCGTGGTCGCCTATACGGATGCGAAAGCGGGCGACGTCTTCTCGCGCACCGCGCAGCCCGATGAGTACGCGGTCTTGATGTACTCCGCGAGCGCGCCCGTGCGTGTCGAAGCGGGAGGCGAAACAGCCGAGGTCGACGAGGAAGCGTTCGTCGTCGTCCCGCCCGGCGACAGCACGCTCGAAGTGCGTCGTGACGGAACGCTGATCCGCCTCTTCTCCGCCGTCGCGGACGATCTCCGAGTCGGCTCGCTGAACGCCGCGGCCTACGACGAGCCCGACCAGCGCGCCGCGCCCCTCGAGCCGTGGCCCGAGCCGGTCGGCGGCTTTCGGCTCCGCGTCTACCGGCTCGCCGACACTCCGATCGTGGAGGGCCGGTTCGGACGCATCTTCCGCACGACGAACCTCATGGTGAACTTCCTGGCCGAAGAACCCGGGCCGCGCAACGAGCGAAAGCTTTCGCCACATCATCACGATGACTTCGAGCAGATCTCCCTCGCGGTGAAGGGAAGCTTCGTGCATCACATCCGCTACCCGTGGGGGCCCGATTCGACGCAGTGGCGCGAGGATGAGCACCGCGAGATCGCGACGCCGTCGATATGCGTGATTCCGCCGCCCACGACGCATACGACGCAGGGCGTCGGCGCGCACCAGCAGCTGCTCGACATCTTTTCCCCGCCGCGAGAAGACTTCTCGCTCTCCGGCTGGGTGCTCAATGCCGACGATTACCCCGCACGGCACGCGACGGATGTCGACGGCGCAGCGCACGGCGAGGCGACGACGTGATGGCCCCGGAGGATCACGCGAAACTAACAGGCCTGCTTGCGGGGAAGTCCATCCTCGTGGTCGGGGCGAGCACCGGCATTGGCGCCGACTCAGCTCGGCTGTTCGCGCGGGAGGGAGCGTCGGTCATGTTGGCCGCGCGCTCGGAAGACACGCTGCGCGCGCTGGCCGACGAGCTGACCGGCGCGGGGCATGAAGCCGCGTACGTCGTCGGCGACGTGGCGGTGGCGGCGGATGTCGCCCGCTTCGTAAACGAGACCGTCGCGCGGTTCGGTTGCCTGGACGGCGCGTTCAACAACGCGGCGATCACCCAGGGCGGGCGTCTCGACGAAGTCACGGAAGCCGATTTCGACCGCATCATGGACGTCAACGTCAAGGGCGTTTGGCTGTGCCTGCGCGAGCAGGCGCGCGTCATGCGAGCCGCGGGTGCCGGAGCGATCGTCAATGTCAGCAGCGTCGGCGGGCTTCGCGGCAGCCCCGGCTTCGGGGCATATCAGGCGACGAAGCATGCGGTCATCGGGCTCACTCGCACGGCGGCCCATGACAACGGGCCCGTGGGCGTACGGGTCAACGCGGTGGCGCCGGGGCCCGTGCTCACCTCGATGCTGGTCAAGACCGACGGTGTGATCCCGGACGGCGTGAAGGCCCGCATCGCGTCGACTCCGTTGCGCAAGGCCGCAGAGACCTCCGAGGTCGCAGAAAGCGCCGCCTGGCTGCTCAGTGATCGCGCGAGCCACATCAGCGGCGTTGTGTTGCCCGTGGACGGCGGCTTCACCGCGTAGCTCCCTCGTCGGAGAACGAGGCGGACTTGTCCGCGGTCACCGAGCGTCGACGCGATCGCCCCGCGCCAGATCCCGGAGCATTTCGCGCCGACGTGCCTGCTCGTCAGGGTCGGCCACGGGGGACGACACGAACAGCCGCTTCACGTACGGGTGGCGCGGGTTCTCCGTGATCTCGCGTGCGCGGCCGGATTCCACGATCCTGCCGTCGAGGAGCACCACCACGTCGTGGCTGATGTGTCTGATCACGCTGAGGTCATGCGAGACGAAGAGGTACGCGACACCGGTGCGCTGCTGCAGCTCGATGAGCAGGTCCAGCACATGCGCTTGCGTCTTGAGGTCCAGCCCCGACACGGGCTCATCGCAGACGATGAGGCGGGGATCCGTCGCGAGGCTGCGCGCGATGGCGACGCGTTGGCGCTGGCCCCCGGAGAACTCGCTCGGGAGACGGCGGGCGGCGTCTGAGGGCAGGTGCACCGCATCCAGCAGCTTCCGGACGCGGGTCCGCGCGTCCCGCGCGGACCCGCCCTGAGCGATGAGCGGCTCGGCAAGGATCTCCTGAATCTCCATCGCTGGGTTCAGCGACGAGTAGGGATCCTGGAAGATGACCTGGATCTCGCTCGTGAGCGGTCGGCGCTGACGACGGGAGAGGTGCGTAATGTCCTGTCCGTCGAAGGTGATGGAGCCCTCCAGGGGCGTTGCCAGCCCCAAGATGGCCCGGCCGATCGTCGATTTCCCGGAACCGGATTCTCCGACCAGGCCGAGCGTGGTGCCGCTCGGCACCGTGAAGCTCACGTCACTCACGACGGCCTGCGACGACCGGCGCCGCCTGCTGCCGTAGCCGACAGCGAGGTCTCGGACGCTCAACAGAGAGGCGGTGTCACGGACGCGTTCCTCGATCATTGGCTGCCCTCTCCGTGCAGAGCGTTCATACGTTCATCGATGTCGTCTCGTGTGGTGGCGTCGTTGAGCATCGACTCCAGCAGCGAAGCGGTGTAGTCGTGTTGGGGTGCACGCAGGATGGCGCGCACGTCTCCGGTCTCGACGATCTCGCCTTGGGACATGACCGCGACGCGGTCGCAGATGTCAGCGACCACACCGAGATTGTGGGTGACCATGAGGACCGCCATGCCGCTGTCCTGCTGGAGTGCTCGCAGGATGTCGAGCACGTCAGCTTGCACGGTCACGTCCAACGCCGTCGTCGGCTCATCGGCGATCAGGATCCGTGGCCGGCAGGACACCGCGCCGGCGATGAGGACGCGCTGGGCCATGCCGCCGGACAGCTGGAAGGGGTAGGACGAGAACACCTTCTCGGGGTCGCGGATCCCTACGGTTCCGAGCAGCTCCAGCGCGCGATCGCGCGCCTCGCCTCGTGTGAGCCCGAGCTTCTTCTGCATCGGGACGACGAGCTGGCTGCCGATCGTGAAGGTGGGGTCGAGGTTCGACATCGGTTCCTGGGGGACGTACGCGATGTCCCCGCCGCGGATCCGCTCGTACGCGCGCTCACTGGCGCGGGTCAGCTCCGTCTCGCCGAGCCGGATGGATCCGTCCGTGATGCGTCCGCCGTGCGGCAGGAGCCCGAGCATCGCGAGAGCCGTTTGCGATTTTCCGGAGCCGGACTCGCCCACGAGACCGAGAACTTCGCCCCGGCGGAGGTCCAGCGAGACGCCATGGACGACCTCGACGTCTCCGCTGCGGTACCCGTAAGCGACTCGCAGCCCGCTGACGCTCAGCAGCGTGTCCTCATCCTGCGCCGGCGAACCGAGTGCCGCCGACTGCCGTCCTGCGCGTTCGGGCCGCTGGCCACGCCTCCGGCTCTGCGATTGGCTGCGCTCCTCCAGGGTGTCCCGGAGCGCGTTGGCGAAGAGCACGAGCGCCATGCTGACGACCCCGATGGCGAGGCTCGGCCACAGGATGAGCCGGGGAGAGTCGTGCATGCGCCGGAATCCCTCGTTCAGCATTCCGCCCCACGACGGCACGCTGATGTCTCCGACACCGAGGAACTCGAGGCCCGCCTGGATGGCGATCGCGATGACCGCCAGGCGTGCGCCCTGGATGAGGATGGGCGCGCGCACGACAGCGACGATGTGTCGGAAGAGGATCCGCGTGTCGGAGAGCCCCGAGACGATGGCGGCATCCACGAAGAGTTCGCCGCGTACGGCGAGCACCGAGGCGCGCACGATGCGGAAGTAGGCCGGCGCGAGCATCGCCCCGAAGATCGCCATCGCCAACCAGATCGACGGCCCCATGACGGCGCTGACGGCCAGCAGCACGATAATGCCCGGGAGGGCCATGACGAGATCGCTCACCCAGCTCGTGACAGTGTCGACGGATCCGCGGTGGTAGCCCGCCAGGATTCCCGCGGGCACCCCCAGGACCAGCGCCACGACGACCGTGAGCACCGCGCCGAGAAGGTTGATGCGCGCTCCCCAGATCAAGCGGCTCAGGATGTCGCGCCCCGTGGTGTCCGTCCCGAGCCAGTGCTCTCCTGACGGCCCTTGCATCGCGCTGGAGAGATTGCCTGCCTCTGGCGGGGCGAGGGGGAGGAGCGGCGCCGACGCGGCGATCAGCACGACGAGCACGAGTGTGACAGCTGATCCGGTGCCGAGCGGATTCCCGAAGAAGCGACGGGCGATGCCGGACCGCGGAACCGGAACAGTGGCTACGGCGTTCACGCGTTCATCCTCACCTTCGGATTGATCCATGCGATCAGCAGGTCGACGAGCAGGTTGACGATGACGACGATCACGACGTAGGTCATCAGAATGCCGAGGATGACGGGGATGTCGGACCGCAGTGCCGCTTGAACGGCGAGCGAACCGAGGCCCGGCAGGGCGAACACGACTTCGATCACGACGGAGGCGCCGAGGAGCCCGACGACCTGGACGGCCAGCGCCGCCATTCCCGGCGTCGCGGAGTTCCGCAGCACCGTTGTCATCAGCAGATACCGGCTCGGAAGCCCCCGGCTGCGCCGGGTGCGAAAGTAGTCGCTCTTCACCACCGTGATCGCCGACGAGCGCACGTGCTGAGCGACGCCGACGACGCCGGAGATGGTCATCGCGATGACCGGCAGCGTGAGCGACGCGAGCCATCCGACCGGCGATTCATGGAGGGGCACGTAGCCGGTCGCCGGCAGCCACCGCAACTGCACGGCGAACACGGTGGCCATGAAGATCGCGATGACGAAGGCGGGAAGCGCATCGGCGACCGTCACCAGCACCTGCAGGATCCGGTCGACGCTGCCGCGGTTGATGGCCGCCACGATGCCGAGGGCGAACGCGATCAGCGCGGTCAGTGCGGTCACGGCGATCACCAGCGACAGCGTCGCCGGAAGGCGCGAGGCGATCGCCTCCGTGACCGGTTGGGGCGTGAAATAGGACCTGCCGAGATCTCCTTGCGTCGCACGCAGCAGCCAGTCGCCGTATCGCACGATGAGCGGACGGTCTAAGCCAAGCTCCACGGCCTTCTGATCGACCTGTTCGTCGCTCGCAAGCTCACCGAGGACGTTGCGGGCGATGTTGTCGATCCCCGGAAGAACGAGCAGCTGAGCGATGAACGAGATCGCCAGAATGAGGGTGAAACCCGAGAGCGCGCGTTTGAGGAGCAGCGTACTCACGAGGCTGGCGCGAACGCCCAGATCGGCGGCTGAACATAGCCGGGCTGAACCGTGAGGCTGATCTCGGGGGCAGTCAGGTAGAACATCGCGGGCCGATACAGCGGCGCGAACCAATGGTTTTCCACGAGGTACTCATTCACTGCCTGGCCAGCTGCGGCGCGTTCGTCGTCGGCGGCGAACTGCAGCTCCTCGATCAGCTCATTCAGCTCGGAGGTCTCGGATCCGAACGGATTGTATTGGGTGTCGGGAGCAACCGAGAGTTGGATGACTGACCAGGTGTCCAGAAGCTGGAGGTTCGAGAAGTACACCACGCCGAAGTCGCCGGCCATGATCGACGCCACCGCTTCTCCGGGGCCCCACTGCACGTCATCCGTCGTGACGCCGATCTCGTTCCAGTACTGGGAGATCGCGGTGTAGATCTCCGGGAGGATCGTGCCGGTGCGCGGCCACGGCAGCGTGAATCCGTCGGGATATCCGGCGTCCCCAAGAAGCTGCTTCGCGCGTTCCGGGTCGTAATCGTGGCTGCCTTCCAGCGCGTCGTCGAAGGCATCCATCGTGGGCGAGAAGATCTGGTCGGTTGCCTCGCCGTAGCCGCCGCGGATCGTCTCGATCATGGCGTCTGCGTCGATGGCGAGCGCGAGCGCTTCTCGCACGCGGGGATCCTCGAGCTCGGGCTGCAGCTCGCCGTCACGGTCGAAGAAGAACAGCCCCTCCCATGTCACCGCGGTGTCTTGCATGGTCGCGTCGGCGACGGCATCCCTGGCGTCGATCGCAGCCGCGGCCGTTGTGGTGTGGGCATACTGAATCTGGCCCGAGGCGAAGGCGTTGAGTCGCGCGACCTCATCCGGGAAGACCGAATAGGTGACGGTGGAGTATGGGTAGTCCTGTCCCCAGTACTCATCCTTCCGGTCGAAGACGTACTGCGACCCCTGCACCGACCCCTGAGCGTCGAGCGTGTATGGACCAGTTCCGTCCGGTTCCCTCGCGATCTCGTCCGTGCCGAGCGTGTTCGGGTTCCCCATCAGCCCCGCGGCCTGCGTGAGAGAGAACAGCAGCCCGGGATCCGGCTGGGAGAGAGTGAGCTGCACCGTCTCGTCGTCGACGACCGTGGCGTCGGCGACGTGCTGAAGCAGGGGGCCCGCCGGCGTCGCGAAGGCCTGGAAGTGCTCGATGTTGGCCTTGACCGCGGCGGCATCGAAGGGAGTGCCGTCGTCGAAGGCGATTCCCTCCTCGAGCGCCAGTGTGAGTTCCGTCCGGTCATCGTTGTATTCGTACCCCGAGGCGAGCTTGGGGGTCACCTGACCATCGGCGCCGATGACGAAGAGCGTGTCGTAGACCGCCAGTGCGTAAGGGAGGTACGGGCTCTCACCGAAGCCGGCCGGGTCCCAGCTCGTCGGTTCGGTGAACGAATAAAGCGTTAGTGTCCCCGCGTCGCCATCCTGTGAGCCGTCGGCCTGCGGAGAGGACGAGTCCGCGCAGGACGCGAGGAGGCCGAGGCTGGCCGCAGCCGCGGCCGCAATTGCGATCAAGCGCCGAGTTCGAAACATGAGACTTCCTTGTCGTCGTTCCCGAGTACCACGGGTGAACGGGCATCTTCGGGCATTCGTCGATTGTTACGCTAGTGCGCGTGTTCACACTACGCAATGCTTGTCCACATTACGATCAGGTATCGAGGCGCGCTGTCAGTGTTCGTCGAGAGCGATGCCGTCGGCGGACGGGCCCGCAGGGGGGAGCTCGTAGCCGTGAGCGGTCATGCGCGTCGCCGGGCGCTTGCCGCTCGGCACGCAGTCTGGCCAGAAATGCTCCGGCGTGCGGCCCGAGACGGGGTTGCGATAGTGAAACCACATCGTCAGGAGCTCCGGCCAGACGCGCGTTCGGCCGGGTCCGCCGCGGAACCCCTCCATGCGCTCTCCGAGCTCAGTGAGCAGAATGTCGGGCGGGTAGATGTCGACCAGCCTGCTGGGCGGCGGGTTCGGGGCGTCGCGCGGGCGCTTCTGCGCCGACGCCCAGCCGCCGTGCCACGTCGGTGAATCGAAGTAGTGCTCGTCGATCGTGAGGCTCCACAGTCGCCATGTCCCGTCCTCGAGCACTGCCTGGTCGTTCGGGTACATTCCGCCGAAGAATCCAGTGAAATCGGGCGTCACGTCCATCGCCGTGCGAGGTTGCAGGAGACGCGTGCGGATCGTCGCGGATCGAGCGTCGTGCGACACCAAGATGACGGGCTGGATGCGCCAGTGGAACGAGATTCGTTCGCGCAGCGCGTCGAAGGTGCGTGCCCCGCCGTAGAAGGCGTCGACCGCGCCGTGAATACGATCGCGCCCGATGAAGTAGCCCGCGAACGGGTTCTGCTTGTTTCCCTCGACGGCGAAGATTCCGGCCATCTCTCGCCATTGGAAGTCGTCGATGTAGAAGCCATAGGCGCTCGAGACGTTCTCGGCTCCCTCGTAGGCGGCCGAGCGTCGGAGACGTCGACTGAGGTCGGCGAGGTCGGGCGGTGAACCGTGGTGAGCGGGATCGGGCGTCGCGCGTGCGGCGCGCCCGCGGATGTCGATGAAGGCGGGCGGAGCGGTGCGCTCTGCCGCCGCATGACCGCTGTGGGCGAAGCCGCGCTGGTAGTCGGCCTCGAGCAGCGGTGCGACGTGAACCTCCGTCAGCTTCCAGAGGGCGCCGTCCTTCACGAAGCGGTTTCGGAAGGCCGCGAAAGACCAGGCGCCGGTGCCCGTGTTCGCGTCCCCCAGCATGCCGATCTCCAGGCCGCGTGCGACGGCCTCGCGGCCGTCGGGGGCGACCTCGACGATGAGGTCGAAGAGGGGGCGGTCGTTCAGCTGGCCGTCCTCAAGGCCCTCCGGCCCCATGCGCTCGAGAGCGCGCCGTACGCCAGCGAGCCCGACCTCCGCCGGCTCGCCGTCCACGAGGAACACGGCGTCGGCGGTGAAGAGATCGACGACGTCACTCCACATTCTGCGATCGACGTAATAGCCGAAACTGTGCTGCAGGTTCCGGACCGCGTCCTCATCGTTCAGGCGCTGGATGCGCGCGGCCAGCTGCGGCGCAGTGGCGGCGGTGGGCGGCGCTGTGCCGGCGGGCGCCGGAAGGGGGGTGCCGGCCTCGTCGAGGGTGAAATGGGGTGGCACGATCGGCACGGGGGCACCGTCGACGTTCGTCCACCCCGTGGCGTAGTCGCCCTCGTAGATCGCATGGAAGCGCATCGCGCAGATCCGCCACTGTCCCTCGTCGAGGCGGTAGTCGTTCTCGTAGACGCCGCCTTCGATCCGGGCGCTTCGCACGCCGTCGCTCATGAACCGGATCGCGTTCCAGCGCGTTTGGGCACGTCGGCCGTCGGTGGAAAGGTTGCTGAGTGGCTGCTCGATCACCTCCGTGTAGAGCGCGCCAGGCAGAGACGCCCCCTCGACAGTGTTCTGCAACCAAGCCGCGATCTCGTCGCGTCCGGATATCGTGCGGCCGCGCGACTCGACGGTGGCGTCCGCCGTGAAAAGCGCGGCCATCTCGGCCCAGAGTCCGTACTGTGCGAGGTGGGTATACGCGCGCTGCACATCCTTCGCCTCGCGGAGCGATTCGACGCGTTCGACATCGCGGGCGAGTTCGTTGATCATCGCTTGTCCGTCTCGAGCAGTCGGGGACGGACTCCGGCAGCGGACGTGCTCGGGCAATCGTGGCGTTTCATGTGGCGACTCCGTTCGGGGCGCAGCGGTGGGCCCGCCCTCAGTCAACCAGCATTGAGTGCACCATGCAATCAAAAAGTTCGGATAGTGAACGCGCGTGCGATGCGTGCGGAGAGCGGTTGCGCGCGCGGCGCGACCACGTGTCGAGCGGGGGTCAGAACTCGCCGCGCCAGTCGCGGATGATGGCGACCGCCTCGTCGAAGTGCGACTCGAGCAGGAAGTGTCCGGCATCGAGCAGTTCGATGCGTGCGTGCGGCGCGTGCCGTCGGAACGCCCGCGCGCCGTCCGGCCCGAAGATCTCGTCATTCGCGCCCCACAGCGCGAGCACGGGGAGCTGTGATCGCGCCATCCAGTCCTGCAGCTTCGGGTACAGCGCGCGATTGGTGACGTAGTCCGCGAAGAGCGCCAGTTGGGCATGATCGACTCCGGGCCGCGACATCTGCGCGATGTCGTGTTCCCACGCCTCGGGGGCGATCGTCGTCACGTCGGGTACGCCGTGGGTGTACTGCCACTCGATCGCCTCCCGGGAGAGCGCGAAGCGCAGCGCGCTCTCCGTCTCGGCCGTCGGGGTCTCGGCGTGCGCCCAGAGAGGAGCCCAGAACTCGGGGACGAACCCCTCCTCGTAGGCGTTGCCGTTCTGCGAGATGATGCCCTCGACTGCGGCGGGCTCCCACAGTGCGAGACGCCACGCGATCGGCGCGCCGTAGTCCTGGACGTACACGGTGTAGCGTTCCACGCCAACCGTGGCGAGGAACGCGTGCGTGACCGTCGCGAGACTGTCAAATGTGTAAGAGAACTCCTCGACTGACGGTGCAGACGAGCGGCCGAAGCCGATGTGGTCCGGCGCGATGACGCGATATCGATCTGCGAGTGCGGGGATCAGGTGTCGGAACATGTGCGAGCTGGTCGGGTATCCGTGCAGCAGCAGGAGTACGGGGGCGTCCTGCGGGCCTGCTTCGCGGTAGAAGACATCGAGTCCGTTGATCGAGACGGTGCGGTGGTGAACGCGTGCCATGATTAACCCCTTAAACTAAGGTAACTGGTTAGAACGTAATGTAGCAGGAGGGCATCGGGCAGGCAACGGTCGGTGCTCCAGGGCGAACGCGGAGGTGCTCGTGGTGGAAGACGAGGAGTTGCTACTGGCCGTTCTCAACAGCAGTCCTGTCGAGGGTGGCCACCTTCAGGAGCAGTTGGCGGGCAGCGCCGGCGGCAGCCTCGCCCGACGCTTCGGTGGTGATGGATCCGAGGGGGAGCTCGTCCACCTTCGCGGCGTGCGTGATGCGCTCCAGCGCATAATTCGCGGTGACGATCGCGCGGTCGGGGAACTGACGCCTCTCGCCGCTCGCATCGTTCTCGAGCCGGAGGTTGCGCCGACGGGTCTTCAGTGGCGCTTGGTCGCCCCCGCCGGTGAACGTCTCGCGGCGCGCGCGCTCGTCGCCTGGTCCGAGACGCAGCGGCAGTTGCCGAATCGCCTGCGACCGTGTGCCAACACGGAATGCAACCTCTTTCTCATCGATCACAGTCGGCCGGGGACGGCCAAGTGGTGCTCGATGGCGACGTGCGGCAATCGGATGAAGGCGCGCGCGCATGCGGAGCGCGCTCGTCGCTCCTGATGCCCCCGAGGCATCCGGGCCGTCGGCCGCCCTCGGCGCGGCGCGCTCAGGCCGCGTAACGCGCGGTCGGTGCGAGGTCGAGCGCTGATTTGACCGCCCGGGTGACGTCGTCGGCGATCACCTCGTCGGCGCCGGCCTCGATGCCGTCGAGGGCCGCCGCGACGGCGTCGTGACGCGAGATCTTCGGAACGTCCATGCTGGCAGTCATCTCGGTGTCGACCATCGCCATGTGCAGGCCGACGACCTGTGTGCCCTGTGCGGCGAGTTCGTGTCGCGTCGCATCGGTCAGGCTCCACGCGGCCGCCTTGCTCATGGCGTACGCGCCGGCGCCGACCGCGGTGTACCAGGACGCGGCGGACAGCACGTTGAGGATCGCACCGCCGCCGTTGCGTCTGAGGACCGGCGCGAAGGCGCGCGAGAGGGCGAGAGTGCCGAACAGGTTGGTCTCCATATCGCGCCGGATCGCGCTCATCGCGCCCGTCAAGAGGTCGGCGCCCGAGGCCACGCCGGCGTTGTTGATGAGGAGGGTCACGTCGCTCGCGGCGGCGGCCGCCTGGGCGATCGCCTCTTCGTCGGTGATGTCCAGTTCGATCACCTCGACTCCAGTGGCCGTGATCGACTGGGCGCTTCGGGCGGTCGCATAGACCTTGCGGGCGCCGCGTTCGGCGAGCTGACGAACGAACTCCGCGCCGATTCCGCGGTTGGCTCCGGTGACGAGGGCGATGCTGTCGGTGATCTGCATGGCGGGCTTTCTGTAGTGATCGATAAAGATTTACGGCGCCACGCTAGCACATCTGTAGCGAACGATATAGAATGGGGGGATGACCCCCGGGAGACCGCGGTCCTTCGACCGTGAGGCGGCGATCCTCGTCGCGATGGAGCAGTTCTGGAGGGACGGCTACGAGTCGACGACCGTCGCTCGGCTCACCGGCGCGATCGGGATCGCGGCGCCGAGCCTCTACGCGGCGTTCGGGGACAAAGATCGTCTCTTTCAGGCGGCGGCAGATCGCTACGTCGAGATGATCGATCGCCAGTTCGACGTGGTGCTCGCGCTCCCGACCTTTCGCGAGAGCGTCGCCGAAATGCTCCGCCTCAGCGCCGAATCCCACACCAGTGACGGCAGTCCGCCAGGGTGCTTCCTCGCCCTCGAACCGCGGCTCGCCGATCGGCGAGCGGTCCTCCGAGGGCGCCTCGCTGACCGTGCGGCACAGGGGGTCGTCGACGGCGACGTTCCGGCGGAACGCGATCCCGAGCAGCTCGCCGGTTTCATCATGGCCGTCCACAGCGGGATGGCGGCGCGCGCGCGTGACGGCGGGTCGACCGCCGAGGTCTCGGCGATTGCGGAGGCGGCACTGACCGCGCTGCCGTAACCGACGTGGCAGGGCACATCGCTCTTTCGAGATCCCGGATCGGCCGACGAATTCGGCGAGCGTCGCTCGCGCGCCGTCGGACCGGTGACGGATGGTAACTTAGCGATTCGGGCAGCGTCTCAGGGGGTCAAGATGGCGGAGGGGTCCGGCGCCACGCGGCGCCGACTGTCGAAGGCGGAGCGCCGCGCGCAGCTGCTCGACTCCGCGCGCGACCTGATCCGCGACGCCGGCACGGGCGAGTTCACCCTCGCGCGGCTCGCTGACCGCGCCGGCGTCACCAAGCCGCTCGTCTACGGCCACTTCGGCGACAGGTCGGGCGTCTTCGCGGAGCTCTATCGTGAGTTCGAGGAGCGGCAGCGCGAAACGCTCGCCGTCGCGCTCGAGCAGGCCGATCAGAGCCTCGAGAAGGTCGCGCACCTCATCGCCGACGCCTACATTGTCTGCTCTCTCGCCGAGGGGCGCGAGCTCGCCGACGTCGTCGCGGCGCTCACGGAGTCGGACGAACTTTCGGGGGTGCGCCTCGAAGCCGAGCGCGCGTACCTCGCGATGTGTCGCGTGGCGCTCGAGTCGCACGTCGGATCCGTGGACACCGCCGCACTCCAGGCCATCGTCGGCGCCGGCGAGGCCCTCGCTCGGGCGGCGCTGACCGATCGGATCCCCGAGGCCGCCGCGCGGGTGACGCTCGAACGCGTCATCATCGCGGTCGCGGCGGCTCCGGCTGATTCGACCGCCGCAGGGTAGGTCACCTCGAAGCGACCGCCGCGGGCTCGCGTCCGAGCAACGAGAGTCGGTCGGCGTCCGGCGACCCCGGCTCGGCGTGAAGGATGACGAGCGTCAGCCCCTCGCTGCCCGTGATCGCGAGTCGCTCACGGTGCAGCGTCATGAGGCCGGCCATCGGGTGGTCGACGCGCACGGGCGCCCCGTGCTGACCGCGCACGTCATGGCGTGCCCAGAGCTCGCGGAACCGCGCGCTGTGCTGCAGAAGTTCGGCGACCAGCGCACCGAGGCGCTGATCCTCGAGGGCGTGCGGTGCCGCCCGGCGTAGACCCGTCACGAGACAGACGGTGACGTCGTGCCAATCGGGGAAAAGCGCGTGCTCCTCGGGATCCAGGAAGACGTCGCGCAGCTGGTTGCCGCCGGGGGCGAGACGGGGCGAGAGGGCACGGGCCGCCGCGTTGGACGCCACGATGTCGGAGGCGCCGTCCTCAAGGAAGGCCGGTTGCGACATCGTGTCGACGAGGGTGATAAGTCCGGCGGCGGGTGATGGCGTCTCGTGGACGCGGTCGGACCCGCGTGGCGAGCCCTGAGCGAGTGAGGCCACGTGCGCGCGGTGCTCGTCATCGAGCTGGAGGACGCGCGCGAGCGCCTCGAGCACCTGCGGCGACGGGTTGCGGTCCCTGCCGCGCTCGAGGCGCAGGTAGTAGTCGACGCTGATGCCCGCGAGCAGCGCCACCTCCTCGCGCCGCAGGCCGGGCACGCGGCGATGCCCCGTGGGAGGGATTCCCGCGGACTGGGGCGTGATCTGCGCGCGCCGCGCCTGCAGGTAGGAGCCGAGCGCGTTGCGGCGCTCGCGGGCCACGGTCGACGCCGTGACGGCGCGACGGTCGCGCGAAGGGGGCCCTGCGGATCCCCCGGCTGATCGGGGTTCTGTCTGCCACGTCGTGTCGCCCATACCGTCAACAACACCCCCTCCCGACCATTCATTTCGAAAGGACGATTATGACCATCACGCTCATCACCGGGGCGAACAAGGGCATCGGCTACGAGACAGCGAAGCGCCTCGTCGACGCGGGCCATCGCGTGTTCCTGGGTGCCCGCGACGTCGAGCGCGGCACGGCCGCGGCGGAATCGATCGGAGCCCGCTTCGTGCAGCTCGACGTCACCGACGACGCGTCCGTCGCGGCGGCGGCGACAGTGGTAGCCGAGGCCGAGGGGCGGCTGGATCTCGTGATCCACAACGCCGGCGTTCTCGAACTCGAACTGACGGGGAGCGCGGCGCTGAGAGCGTTCGACACGAACGCCGCTGGTCTCGTGCGCGTGACCGAGGCGACGCTTCCGCTGCTGCGTGCGTCAGCGGATCCGGCGGTGGTCACAATTTCCAGCAGTGCGGGATCGTTCTGGGCCGTGACTCACCCTGATCGGCCCGAGTACGCCCTGGCGGCGCCGCTCTACTCGGCGTCGAAGGCGGCGGCGACGATGCTCACGCTGCAGTACGCGAAGGCGCATCCCGAGATCCGTTTCGTCGCCGTCGAGCCGGGGACCACCGCAACCGATCTGACGGCGGGCCTCGGGATCGGACGCCCGCCCGCCGAAACCGCGAACGCGATCACGCGCATCATCGACCTCGGCGGCGCAGTCCGGTCTGGCACGCTGCGCGACGAGTTCGGTCCCATCGCCTGGTGAGCGGCCGCACCCCGCCTCGTAGTTACGTATAGTAAGTTACTGAGCGTCACTTATCGGGGATCGATGCGAAGCGGGGAGCGGAATGATGGGCGAAACCAGCGACGACCGGCGGAGAACCGCCCTGTGGGTGCACGCGCACCCGAGGCGTGGATCCCTGAACGGGCGGCTCTTCGACGTCGGCACAACCGCGCTCGCGCCGCACTATGACGTCACGAGCAGCGACCTCTACGAGCAGCGCTTCGACCCCGTGCTGCGGGAGGACGACCTCGGATCGCTCGCCGGTGACCCGGGAAATATGGGCGACCTGTTGGCGGGCGCCTACGAAGCCGGCGAGCTGCCGAGTGACATCCGAGCGGAGCAGGACAAGCTCGCCGCAGCCGACCTCCTCGTGCTCCAGTTCCCGCTGTGGTGGTACGGGCCTCCCGCGATCCTGAAGGGGTGGTTCGACCGGGTCATCACCGGTGGCTTCGCCTTCGGCGACGTCGATCCGGAGTCGGGCATCCCGGTCCGCTACGGCGACGGGAGGTTCGCGGGGCGTCGCGCGCTCGTCGTCGTGACGGCGGGCGAGGACGCGCGCACGTTGGGGCCGCGCGGCATCAGCGGCGACCTCGACTCGTTGCTGTTCCCGTTGACCCACGGGGTGCTCTGGTACATCGGGATCGAGGCGGTCGACCTGCACGTCATCTTTGACGCAGACGATATCGACGGCGCGGGGGTGGACCGGGAAGCCGAGCGGCTGCGAGAGCGCCTGCGACACGTGGACGCCGAGCCCACGCGCCCTTTCCGTCGACTGCGGGATGGCGAGTATCGCGGAACCCGTGCGCTGCGGCATGACCTCGCACCGGGGCGCACGGATCTGGGGATCCATCGCGCGGACGTGGCGTGAGGTCGACGTCGGCACCTTTCACCCCAGAAAGTCTCATTTCACCCACGGTCTCGCTGAGAGCGAAGCCACCCGCTAGCCATGGGCTGTACCCTCTTTAGAGACGTCCTCTCTCGGTCGTCCGGCCCTCACTGTTTCCCCCCAACGGTGAGGGCTGTTTCTCGTTAAGGTGACAATTTTGGCCTAACCCTGTTGCGCAGACATGTTGGTGGGCTAAGTTGTGACCGTCGGCGTGAAATTGCGCCGACGTTCGCCCCGATAGAACGGCAATACATGAGCACCCAGGGCACCGTCAAGTGGTTCAACTCGGAGAAGGGCTTCGGCTTCATCTCCCCTGACGAGGGCGGCCAGGACGTCTTCGCGCACTTCAGTGCGATCCAGTCGAATGGCTACCGCACGCTGGAAGAGAACCAGCGCGTGGAGTTCGAAGTCACCCAGGGCCCGAAGGGCCTGCAGGCTGACAACATCGTTCCGCTCTGATCTGAGCCGAACCGCGCCCCGCATCTCATCACGAGATGCGGGGCGTTTCCGCGTCTGAGGTCATCTCCATGGCTTTCGTGTGACGCCCGGGACCCTTCCCGCGGTCACGAAGGGCCCGGGGTGTCACACGAACGACGGGGCCGCGATCAGTGGCGCCGCTTGCGGAAACGCGCGAGGACTGCGGCCTCCTCCGCGTCACGACGGGCGCGCCGTGACGCATCGAGTGCCTCGATCGGATCGTGCGACTGGCGCGCGAACGCGAGTTCGCGCCGCGCGCTGTCGAGACGCACCCGCGCATCGACCTCCGCGTCGAGAACGACCGCTTCCGCGCGAGCGAGTGCGCTGCGCGCCGCGTTGAGGGATCCGGGGAGCGCGCTGCGGGCGCCGCGCAGTCGCTGCTGCTGCGTGCGCATCTCCGCGAGGGCCTCGTCTAGCCGGTCGCGCAGGCGGGCGATGCGTTCGTTCGCCGTCACCGGCCGCCGTTCGGCGATCCGCGTGGCCTGCTCGAGCGCGACGCCCGCGACGCGGATCGCCTCGGCCAGCCGCGGTGCCCGTTCGGCGTCGAGCGTCTTCTGCGTTCCGATCGCCGCGCGGATCGCCGACTCGGCCGCCATCCGCTCGTCATCGACCGCGGCATGCGCGTGACGCACGAGACGGTGGGTCTCCTCGAGCAGGCGCGATGCCTGCTCGGCGCGGGTTAGGGCGTGGGCGCACGCGCGAAGTGACGCGCGCGGCTTCGCCGCCGGATCGGACGCCTGTTGCTCCGCCTCGGCAAGGAGCGCGCGGGCTTCGTCGATCGCCGTCCGGACCTCGTCATCGGCGTGCGCCGCGTCCTCCCATTCGCTCTCGTCGGCGATGCGTGCGAGCTCCGTGCGCAGCGCGGTCGGATCCCCCACCTGCGTGACGACGTCGTCGAACCGGCGTCGCATGGCGGCGACCTGCTCGGAGGCCGGGGCATGCTCGGCGATCCAGGTCTCGTTGTCGTCGCGGGCGCGTCGGATGATCGCGATGGCCTCGTCGATTCCGGTGATGAGGCGACGCGACTCCCGGCGACGGATGCGCGGGTGAACGTCGTCGGCCGCGATCTCGCTGTACGCGGCGAACGCATCATCGCGCGTGTGCTGCGCGGTGAGCCGTGCGCGCCGCAACGACGCCGGCGGGCGCCCGTCGTAGAGCGCGTGCGACATGTCGACCTCGTGCTGGAGGTCCTCGGTCGCATCGTCGAGCTCGACGAGGTGCGCACCGAGCGCGGCGATCGCTTCGGCGGCCTTGGCCTGTGCGCGCCGCCCGCGCATCGACTGCCGCACAATGAGCACGACGGCGATGATGACGACCGCCGCGATGCCGACGCCGATGAGCGCGGGGGCCGCCCAGTCGAGAAGGGCGGCCGTGTCGATCTCGGAGAGCTCGAACATGTCAGTCGGTGAGGATCAGGGCGCGCAGGTCGGCGGGCGTGTCGGCAGCAGCGATCGCCCCCTCTTCCTCCTCGCGCGAGCCGAAGCCCCAGCGCGCGAAGATGACCGGCACGCCGTGCTCGGCGGCACCCTCGACATCGTGGTGCCGATCGCCGATGAGCACGGGGCTGCTGACGTCGATGCCGCGCGCGCGCATGTCGGCGAGGGCCCGGCCGAGCACGTTCGCCTTGGTGTCGAGCGTCTCCGGGTCCGGAATCGCGCCGTGAACCGCCTCGAACAGGTCGGTGACGCCGAAGTGGGAGAAGATCGTCTCGACCTGATTCTCCGGCTTCGTGCTCGCCGTGGTCTGCGGGACCCCCGCGGCGTGCACATCGCGGATCACGTCGACGACGCCGTCGTACAGCCGCACCGACGCCGCATACCCCTGCTGGCCCGCGAGCTCGCGATAGCGGCGGACGGAACGCTTCGCGTCATCGAGCGAGAGACCGGCCAGATCCTGGAACGAATCGAGCATCGGCGGACCGATCCAGCGCTCGACCTGATCCGACGGTATCGGCGGGTGGCCGCCCTCGTCGAGCACCTGCGCAATACGGGGCAGAATGCCGCGAGACGCGTCTGCGATGGTTCCGTCGACATCCCACAGCACACAAGACCAGCGCGAACTCCCCATGCCCCCAGCCTACTGGGACGCCGCGGGGCTCCCCGTCTCGTCAGAACAGGGTGGGGATCCCCGAATTGATGCCCTTCATCGCCTCGTAGTCGAGGGTGACGCACTCGATGCCACGGTCCGTCGCGAGGGTGCGCGCCTGCGGCTTGATCTCCTGGGCCGCGAACACGCCGCGGATGCCCGTGAGCAGCGGATCCCGTCCCAGGAGATCCAGGTAGCGCGTCAGCTGCTCGACGCCGTCGATCTCGCCGCGGCGCTTCACCTCGACGGCGATCGCCTGACCATCGGCGTCGCGGATGAGGAGGTCGACCGGGCCGATAGCGGTCGGATGTTCGCGGCGAACGAGCGTGGCGCCCTCGCTGATGAGGTCCACCTGTTCGGCGAGCAGGCGTTGCAGGTCGCTCTCGACACCGTCCTTGATGAGGCCGGGATCCACGCCGAGGTCGTGCGTCGTGTCGTGGATGATCTCGTGGAGCCGCACCGTGAGCGCGTCGCCCGACTTCTGGTGCGTGACCTTCCACGCCTCGACGACGCCCGCCGATTCGAGTTCCTCGTCGATCGGGAGCTGATCGAGGCGGCACGGCGGGCTCATCCAGTTCAGCGGCTTGTAGCTGCCGCCATCCGAGTGGATCAGCAGGCTGCCGTCACCCTTGTGCATGAGCACGCGAGTGGCGAGCGGGAGATGGGCGTTGAGGCGTCCCGTGTAATCGACGGAACAGCGGGCGATGACGAGGCGCACCGTACGAGCCTAACCGTGTGGAGCACGGCCGCGTGCGGGAAATCTGCGACCGAATGTCATCCCGTGTGCGCCGCGGCGTTTCCGCCCGCCCTTAGAATTGACATAACCCCCACACCCGCCGTCGGTGCCCCTGTGTCCGACACGACGACGAGGAGACCGATGCTCGCGCTGCTCCTCGTGTTCGCCATCGCGTCGATTCTCTGCGTGCCGCTCGGGCGACTCATCGGTGGGCGCGTCTTCTACGTCGCGACGCTCGTGCCGCTGGCGGCCTTCGTCCACGCCGCGCTGCTCGGCCCTCGCGTCGTCGACGGCGACATTCCGTTCGAGACATACGAATGGATCCGCCCACTCGGCATCGAGATCTCGATGCGGATGGACACGCTCAGCTGGCTGATGACGCTCATCGTCACGGGCGTCGGCGCGCTCGTGGTGTTCTACTGCCGGAATTACTTCCGCGGGGCGAGCGACAGCACGGGGCGCTTCGCCGCCGTGATGACGGCGTTCGCCGGGGCGATGTACGGCCTCGTCCTCACGGACGACCTGATCATGCTCGTGATGTTCTGGGAGATCACGAGCATCCTGTCCTACCTGCTGATCGGCCACTCATTCGCCCGCGCCGCCGCCCGCCGCGCCGCACTCCAGGCGCTCCTGACGACGACTCTCGGCGGCCTTGTCATGTTCGTCGGCGCCGTCATCCTCGTCAGTGTCTCAGACACGACGAGTATCGCCGCGATCCTCGCGTCCCCGCCCACGGGCGCGCTCGTGGAAGCCGCCGTCATCTGCTTGCTGATCGGCGCGATCAGCAAGTCCGCCCTCTTCCCGTTCCACTTCTGGCTGCCGGGCGCCATGGCGGCGCCGACCCCCGTCAGCGCGTACCTCCACGCCGCGGCCATGGTGAAGGCGGGCATCTACCTGCTTGCCCGCTTCGCGCCGGCGTTCGCGGAAACGGCGCCGTGGCGGCCCATCGTCGTGGGGCTCGGCATCCTCACGATGCTCATCGGCGGACTGCAGGCCCTGCGCGAGAACGACCTCAAGCGACTGCTCGCCTTCGGCACGGTCAGCCAGCTCGGCTTTATCGCCTCGGTTGTCGGCTTCGGCACGCGCGATGCGGCGCTCGCCGGGGTGTCGCTGGTGCTCGCTCACGCGCTGTTTAAAGCCGCACTGTTCCTCGTCGTCGGAATCATCGACCGTCAGCTGTCGACGCGCGACATCGATCAGCTCAGCGGACTCGGCCGCCAGGCACCCGTGCTCGCAACCGTCGCGGTGATCTCGGCCGCCTCGATGGCCGGGATCCCGCCGCTCGCCGGATTCGTCGCGAAGGAAGCCGCGCTCACCTCGCTTCTCGAGGCGTGGCTCGACGGATCCGTCTGGGGTCTCGTCGCGTTGATCGGCATCGTCGTCGGATCCATGCTGACCGCGGCATACGCCGCGCGTTTCGTGTGGGGAGCGTTCGCGCGCAAGAAGGATGACGACGGGCGCGCCGTCGCCGACGTCGCGTGGCCCGGAGCGCCGATGGGCTTCGTCGCGAGCCCCCTCGCGCTCGCGGCGGCGACGGCGGCCGCCGGGGTCACCGCCAGCTGGTGGGGCGGGATTCTCGAAGGCTACGCCGACACGGTCGGCGACGGCAGCTACCACCTCGCGCTGTGGCACGGATGGGAACCGGCGCTCGGACTTTCAGCGGTCGCGCTCGCCGTCGGCGCTGCGATCTTCTGGCTCCTCCAGCGCACGAAGTGGCACCGCCGTCCGCGTCTGCTGCCCTTCCAGGCGAACGACGTCTACTACATCGTGACGCGCGCCGTCGATCGACTTGCCGTGCTCGTCACGCGCACGACTCAGAGCGGATCCCTGCCGATCTACGTCGGCACGATCTTCATCGTGCTCATCGCCGCCGAGGCGGCGACGCTGCTCACGGGCGAGGGATGGACCGTGCTCGTCGACACCTGGCAGCATCCGGTGCAGCCCGTCGCCGCCGTGCTGATGATCGTCGCGGGCATCGCGGGTGTGCGCGCGCAGAAGCGCTTCACGGGCGTCGTGCTGGTCTCGGTGACGGGGCTCGGCATGGTCGTGCTATTCGGCACGAGCGGCGCCCCCGACCTCGCGGTCACACAGGTGCTCATTGAGACGGTGATGCTCATCGCCTTCTCGCTCGTGCTGCGGCGGATCCCGTCGCGTCTCGGCAGTCACAACGGGTCGGGATCGCGCGTGCTCCGGGCCGTGATCGGTGCCGGCGTCGGCGTCACGATGGCGATCCTCGCGATCGTCGCGGCGGGCGCGCGGATCCATCCGCCCATCTCGGCCGACTGGAACGAGATGGCATACGAGATCGGCCACGGACAGAACGTCGTCAACGTCGCGCTCGTCGACCTGCGTGGGTGGGACACGATGGGCGAGCTGAGCGTCCTCGTCCTCGCGGCGACCGGCGTCGCGTCTCTCGTGTTCATCACCGCGCGCGGAGACCGGATCTCTGCGGTACGCGACACGATCCGCGAGCGACTCCCGTCCGGCGTCCGGCGCGCCGCACGCCGACGCCCGCTCGTCGAGACGACCGAGGGTCTGCGGTTCCAGACGAGCGAGACGCGGTACGGACAGCGGGCCTGGCTCGTTGGCGGGACGTCGATGGCCTCGGAGTCGCGCTCGATGATCCTCGAGGTCATCGTGCGGATCCTGTTCCACACGATCATCGTCATCTCCATCTTCCTGCTCTTCGCCGGCCACAACCTGCCGGGGGGCGGGTTCGCGGGCGGCCTCGTTGCCGGACTCGCCCTCGTCATGCGTTACGTCGCGGGAGGGCGCTACGAGCTCGGCATCGCGGCGCCCACCGACGCGGGCTACATGCTGGGCGCCGGCATGCTCATCGCCGTCGGCACGGCGGTCGCCCCGATGTTCTTCGGCGCAGAACCCCTCACGCGCGCCGTCTGGGAGGCCGACATCCCCGTGTTCGGACACATCGAGTTCGTGTCGTCGACGTTCTTCGACATCGGCGTCTACCTCGTCGTCGTCGGCCTCGTGCTCGACGTGCTGCGCTCGCTCGGCGCCGAGGTCGACCGCCAGATCACGGAAGGCATGGCCAAGGAGGGAGCGCGACTGTGAGCATCTCGGGCACCCTGGTCGTCGTGATGGCCGTGCTGTATGCGTGCGGCGTCTATTCGATGCTCGAGCGCAGCCTGACGCGCGTGCTGATCGGGTTCCTGCTCCTCGGCAACGCGACGAACCTGCTGCTGCTCATCTCGCTCGGCTTCCCCGGCGTTGCGCCGTTCGCCGGGTCTGAGAATACGAGCGATCCGTTGCCGCAGGCGCTCATGCTGACGGCGATCGTGATCACCTTCGCCGTCAGCGCGTTCCTCCTCGCGCTCATCTACCGTTCGTGGCAGCTCGGTGAGGCAGACACCGTGGTCGACGACGAGGAAGACATCGCACTGCGCGAGCGCGCCGTCGAGACGGAGGACGTGCTCGACGTCGAAGAAGAGGACGCCGAAGAAGAAGACGAGGAGACGACCGAGTTCGCTCCCGGGACCGCGAAGCCCGTCACGTCGTCGCACGACATCATTCGCGGGGACGAGGGCCGATCGTGAGCTTGCTCGTTCCGCTCTTCGTCATCCTGCCGCTCTTCGGCGCGGCCCTCACGCTGCTCCTGGGTCGTCGTAGCCGGGCGCAGGTGGCCGTGTCGGTCATCACGCTGTCGGCGACGTTCGTGCTCGCGCTGGTGATGCTGGTGGCGGTCGATCTCGGCACGCCCCTCGCCGTGTCGGTCGGTGGCTGGCCGCTGCCCTTCGGAATCGTCCTGTACGTCGACCGCCTCGCGGCACTGCTCGTGGCGGTGTCGAGCATCGTGCTCCTCGCGGTTCTGCTCTTCTCGGTCGGACAGGGCGCCGCTGACGGCGACGAGGACACGCCGGTGTCGATCTTCCACCCGTCCTACCTCATCCTCGCCGCGGGCATCTTCGACACCTTCATCGCGGGCGACCTGTTCAACCTCTACGTCGGCTTCGAGATGCTGCTCGTCGCGTCGTACGTGCTCATCACGCTCGGCTCCACCGAGTCGCGGATCCGCACCGGCACTGTCTACATCGTCGTCTCGCTCGTGTCGAGCATCATCTTCCTCTCGGCGATCGCCATGATCTACAGCGCCCTCGGCACGGTCAACATGGCCCAGATCGCCGAGCGCATGCAGGAGATCCCACCGGACGTGCAGATGGTGCTGCACATCATGCTGCTGCTCGGGTTCGCGATCAAGGCCGCCGTGTTCCCGCTGTCCTTCTGGCTGCCGGACTCGTACCCGACCGCGCCCGCGCCCGTCACGGCGGTGTTCGCAGGCCTGCTCACGAAGGTCGGCGTCTACGCGATCATCCGCACCGAGACGCAGCTGTTCGGGGTGAGCGACCTCAATCTGCCCCTCGCGATCGCCGCGGTCGCGACGATGATCGTGGGCATCCTCGGCGCGATCGCGCAGGCGGAGCTGAAACGGATCCTCTCGTTCACGCTCGTCAGTCACGTCGGCTACATGATCTTCGGCATCGCGATCGCGACGGAGGCCGCGGTCGGCGCGACGGTGTATTACATCATCCACCACATCGTGGTGCAGACGACGCTGTTCCTCGCGGTGGGGCTGATCGAGCGCTACGCGGGATCCACGTCGATCGTGCGCATCAAGGGTCTGCTCACGGCGTCGCCGCTCATCGCCGGGCTCTACTTCATCCCGGCGCTCAACCTCGGCGGCCTGCCGCCGTTCTCCGGCTTCATCGGCAAGGTGGCGCTGTTCGATGCAGCCGCCGACGTCGGCACCCCCATCATGTGGGTATCGATCGGGGCGGGCGTGGTGACCTCGCTCCTCACGCTCTACGCACTCATGCGCGCGTGGAACCTCGCGTTCTGGCGCGTGAAGGAGGAGACCGCGGAGACCGTCGACCGCTTCGGCCACCTCACCGATGCGCCGGCGGCCGACCACCAGACCCGGCGCCGTGAGATTCCTCGCGTCATGTCGGGCGCCACGATCGGCATGGTCGTCGCGAGCCTCGCCCTGACCGTGTTCGCGGGGCCGATCTACGATGTGTGTCAGCGCGTCGGCGACGCGCTGCTCGAACCCATCTCGCTTGTTCAGCTCGTCGACGTGGAGCAGGACTCATGAGCCCGCGCGAATCGTTCCACCACCTGTGGACGCAGCTGCCGTTCTTCGTATGGCTCGTCGTGCTCTGGATGCTCCTGTGGGGCCAATTCACGGTGCTCGCCCTCGTCACAGGGATCGCCGTCGCGGTCTTCGTCACGAACGCCTTCCGGCTGCCTGCGGCCGAGCTGTCGGGCCGCGTGAACCTGTGGTGGCTGGTCGTCGCGCTCCTCCAGTTCGTTCTCGAGCTGATCTCGGGGGCACTGCAGGTCGCGTGGCAGGCGATCACACCCGGTGTGCCGACCTCCGCGATCGTGCGCGTACCCCTGCGCATCGATGACGACCTCATCATGACGCACGTGGGCGTCGCGCTCTCGCTCGTTCCCGGTAGTACGGTCATCGAATCCGATCGCCGCAACCGCGTGCTGTTCCTCCACGTGATCGGGGTGACCTCAGCGCGCGGGCTCGTTGGGATCCGCGAGGGCGCGCTGCGCTGGGAAGCGCGGATCGTGCGTGCCGTCGGATCGCGCTCTGCCCTCGAGACCGTCCGAGCGGGAGGCGAGACGTTCGTCGAGCGCCGGATACGGGTCGGGGCCGAGCGCCCGCGCGGAGGTGGCGCGTCATGACCGAGACGATCCTCATCACCGCGATCGGCACGGTGTTCGCCGTCGCCGCGATCCTCGCGATCATCCGAATGATCAAGGGCCCGTCGATCCTCGACCGCGCCGTGGCGAGCGATGTGCTGCTCACGGAGGTGCTCTGCATCATGGGCGCGGAGGCCGTCATCAATCAGCACACCTATACGCTGCCGGCAATGCTCGTCATCGCCGGCACCGGCGTGCTCGGCACGATCGCCGTCGCGCGCTTCGTCGCGCGCCGCGACCGCGCCCAGGAGAGGGGGGAGCGATGATCCTCGACATCGTCGCGCTCGTGCTCGTGCTCCTCGGCGCGATCCTCTGTCTCACGGCGTCGATCGGCCTGCTGCGGTTCCCGGATGTCGTCACGCGCCTCCACGCCGCCACGAAGCCCCAGGTGCTGGGGATGCTCATCATCGCGATCGCGGTGGCCGTGGGCCTGCGCTCGTGGGCGGCGCTCGCCTTCATCGTCCCGATCATCGTCATCCAGATGGCGTCGGCCCCGCTCGCCGCACATATGGTTGGACGACAGGCATACCGCAACCGCAGCGTCGACGACGACTCGATGATCATCGACGAGCTCGCCGACGACATCGACGTGATGCGCGACTCCGGATGACATGATGCGGCGGTCACGCGCATAGGGTGAATTCATGCGTCGAATCGCAAGAATCCTCTCTGGAGTCGGCCTCTCGGCACTCATCGCGCTCGTGGCGGCAGCGCCCGCGGCCGCGGACGTCGACGATTTCACCTTCTCGAGCCTGGACGTCGTCTACGAGCTGTCGCAGAACGAGGACGGTGCCGCGGTCGCGACCGTGACCGAGACGTTCGTCGCGCAGTTCCCGGAGCACGATCAGAACCGGGGCATGCGACGGGCGATCCTGACGTCGTCGTTCGGTCAGCCGCTCAAGCCCGACCTCGTGTCCGTCACCGATGAGACGGGAACGCCGCGACCGGCCTCGACCGAGACGGAGGACGGGTACTACTCGATCACCTCCGACGCGGGAGAGTACGTGCACGGCCCGCAGACGTACGTCTTCACGTACACGCTCGAGAACGTCGCGAGCACGATGGACAACGGGCTCGACGAGTTCTACTGGGACGTCAACGGCGAAGAGTGGGCGCAGGCCTTCGACCGCATCACCGCCGAGGTTCGCGTCGACCCGACGCTCGAGGGAGCCCTGACCGACGACGCGGCGTGCTACGCCGGCGCAGCCGGTGCGACCGACCAGTGCAGCATCCTCCGCTCGCAGGATCCGGAGGGACGCACCGTCTACACCGCGGAGGCAACCGGGATCGGTCCCTACGGCGTGATGACGGTCGGCATCGGGTTCGAACGCGACACCTTCACGGAGTTCGACGCCTCGCCGTTCGCGTCGGGATGGGCGATCGCGCAGATGGGCTTCGCGGTACTCGGCGTCGGCGTGCTCGTGTGGGCGAGCATCATGCGCTCCCGCCACCTGCGGGACTCGCCGGGACGACCGACGATCATCCCCGAGTTCGGCCCGCCTCGTGGCTGGGACGCCATCCGGTCGGCCGTGCTGCTGGGCAAGAAGGCGCAGGCGATCCCCGCGGAGATCCTCGAGCAGGCGGTCGCCGGATCAGTGCGCATCGTCGAGGGAGAGAAGCGCAGCTTCCTGATGGGCGGCACTCAGTTCTATGCCCAGCTGCTGGATCCGGGCCGGGCCGACCAGAACGGCCGAGCGGTGCTCACGGGTCTGTTCCCGCAGCTGCAGCCCGGCGCCACCTTCACATTCGGACGGACCAATAACCGCTTTGCGAAGGTCGCTCAGGCGGTGATCTCCACCGCCGCGCGCAACATCAAGCCCTGGTACCGCAAGCCGCCGTCGGGCGCGGTCGCCTGGCCGATCCTCGCGGGCGCTGTTGTCGGAGCCGGCGCGGTCATCTTCGGCATCATCGCGCTCGTGACGCACGTGCACCCCGCCCTGCCGACCATCCTCCTCTTCTTCGGGATTCTGACGTTCATCGTCACGACCATCCTCCTCGTGCGCACCCCGCTCAGCCCGGAGGGTGCCGAGGTACGCGACCACCTGCGCGGGCTGCAGATGTTCATGAACTGGGCGGAGGCTGACCGGATCCGCATGCTGCAGTCGCCCGAGGGCGCCGAGCGCCGGCCGATCGACCCGTCCGACAACCGCCAGGTGCTGCACCTCTATGAAGACCTGCTGCCATTCGCCGTGATCTTCGGCATCGAGGAACGCTGGGCGAAGGACCTCGCCGTGCGCTATGGAGACACGTCGCCCGACTGGTACCACGGGGTCGGGGCCTTCAGCGCCGCGTCGTTCTCGAGCAGTATGTCGTCGCTTTCGACGAGCACCTCCAGTTCATCGAGCTCGTCCGGCGGATCCTCGGGAGGCGGCTCTGCGGGAGGCGGCGGCGGTGGTGGCGGCGGTGGCGGCGTCTGACCCGGCCGCGTCTCTGCCCCCGCGCGTCGGCGTTCTCCTCGCTCCGATACAGTGATCCGATGCTGACGGGATGGGGACGATGACGGCGCGGCCCGAGATCAGCGTGCTCTCGCGGATCCGGTCCGCATCGGGCTCCCTCGGCCCCAGCGAGCGACGCGTGTCGGCGATCGTTCTCGAGCGTCCGGAGCACGTGACGGGCTGGTCGACCGCCGAGCTCGCCGAGGCGGCCGGCACGTCGACGGCGACCGTCATTCGCGCCTGCCAGAGCCTCGGCTTCCGTGGCTTTCAGCACCTTCGTCTGGAGCTCGCGCGGTCCGCTCCGATGGCCGAACGTGACGCGGACGACGCGGCGGGAACGTTCGATGACGCAGTCGACGCGATCCGCCTGGCGCAGGAGAGCGTCGACCTCGCGCGCGTCGACGCGCTCTGCGACCGGATCCGTGCGGCCGGCCGCATCGTGCTTGTCGGCAACGGCTTCTCGGGGCCTCCCATGCAGGACTTCGCGATGCGGCTGAGTACCCTGGGCCGATCGGTCGAGGCGCCCGTGGATCCGCTCGCGCAGCAGTTCGCAGCACACACGCTCGGCGCGAATGACCTGTGCCTCGCCCTCAGCTACTCGGGCGCGAACGTGCAGTCCCTCCGTGCGTGCACGGCGGCCGCCGATCGCGGGGCGCAGGTGTCGCTCATTACGAGCTATGCGCGCTCGCCGCTCGGCCGCATCGCCGACGTCGTGGTGACAACGGGCCCGGTCGGGGAACGCCACGACATCGATCCGTTCTTCGCGCGCCTCGGCCACACGATCGTGCTGCACACGCTCGTCTCCGCGCTCGCCGCGAACGTCGATGCGCCCGAAGTGGCCGAGATGCGCCACGTCATCGCCGACGCCCTCGCCGACGACTGATCGCGGGCCGGTCACCGACCGGGCCAGCGCTGTTCATCGCCACGTCGACCGCCAGACACCCGCGCGTCACCTCGCCCCGTCACACTCGGGACGTAATCACGTTTCATGTCTCATGAAACACGCGTAACGCGAGGGGATCCGAATCGGATGAATGCGATCGACGTCGGCGGCCTCTTCAACGTGCGCGCGAGCGGCATCGACGCGCCGTGGTTGCTGCGGTCCGGCGCCGTGGACGACCTCACGCCCACCGGCGTCGAGCGCCTGCGCAAGCTCGGCGTCTCCGTCATCGTCGACCTTCGCGAACCGCAGGAGGCGATCCGTGCCGCGCACGGCATCCGTGTCGCATCCGTGCCGATCTACGACGCCGAACCGCCCCGCATCGGCCGCCTCGAGGACATCTACGCGGCGCTGATTCGGGATCGCGGGCATGCTCTCGCGCGCGCCGTCGCCGAGATCGCCGACGCCGAGCGCGCGGCGCTCGTGCACTGCACCGCGGGAAAGGACCGCACCGGCCTCGTCGTGGCGCTCGCGCTGCTTGCGGCCGGCGCCGACCCGGCTGATGTCGTGGCGGACTACGCGCTTTCGGGCCGCGACGTGCGCCCCGTGCGTGAGCACGTCGCACGTGAGATCGCCGCGGCAGCACCGGCCGAACTGCGCCAAGAGACCCTGCGGCTGCATCTCGACAGCCCTCCGGACGCCATGCGACAGCTGCTCCACCACGTTGCTGAGCTGGGCGGCGCGGCCGCGTACCTGCGCGCCCACGGGCTCACCGACGATCAGCTCGATGCGCTCCGGACCAAGCATGGATCCGCGGGATGAGCCGCGAGACCGGGCGACTGACGATCCTGCACGTCAGCGACGTGCACGTGACGCGATCCGGTCGCCTGTACGGCAGCGTCGACGGAGCCGCACGGCTCTGCGCGGCGGCCGACTGGGTGCGCCAGACAGGCGTGACCCCGGAAGCGGTCGTCGTGACGGGCGACCTCGTCGAGCGCGGCAATGGCGACGCCTACGCGATCGTGCAGGACGCGCTCGACGAGCTGGAGCGCGCCGCGGGTGTCCCCGTCCTCACCGTCCTCGGCAACCACGATGACCCCGAGGCCGCACGCATGCTCCGCGGACACGGCAGCGGCCACGCGCGCGTCGTCCTCGTCGATGACCTGAGGTTCCTCCTACTCGACTCCTCGCGGGGAGACCTCGGCGAGGAACAGATCGCGTGGGTGCGCCGCGCGCTGCGCGAGCCGCATGGATCCGGGACGGTCGTCGCCCTGCACCACCCTCCCGTCGCGTCCCCGATGCCGACGCTCGCTCGCGCAGGCCTGCGCGACGCCGACGCGCTGCTCGACGCGCTTGACGGATCCGACGTGCGCGCCGTGCTTGCTGGGCACTTCCATCACCCGATGTCCGCGACTTTGCGCGGGATCCCGGTCTCCGTGGGGCCGTCGCTGGCCTACCACCAGGTGATGGATGCCGGCCCGGACCGCGTGAGCGGCCACGACTCGGCGATGTTCTCGCTCGTTCATCTGCTCGCCGGCGGCGTCGCCGCGACGAGCGTGAGTCTGAGATCGCCCGACCCCCTGTTCACCTCGCAGATCGCCTGACCCCGACCCGATGGAACGGAACTGACACATGCACACCTCCCGCACCACCCTCGCGCTCGCCGCCCTCGGCGCCGCTGCCGTCACACTCGCTGGATGCGCCGGCACGAGCGGAGACACCGAATCCGCCTCGTCCGACGCGGCGAGCGAGACGACGACCCTCACCGTCTACACGTCCGAGCCGCAGGAGAAGATCGACGAGATCGTTGCGGCGTTCGGCGAGGACCACCCGAACGTCGACGTGGAGGTCTTCCGCGCCGGCACCGGCGACCTCACCACACGCGTCGCCACCGAGCGCACCGCCGGCGAGATCCAGGCCGACGTCTTCCTCGCCGCCGACGCCGCGACGTTCGAGGACTACGCCGCTGAGGGGCTCCTTGTCGAGTACACGCCCGCAGACGCGGACGCGCTCCTGACCGATGTCGTCGACCCCGAGGGCTACTACGTCGGCACCCGCATCATTCCCACCGTCATCGCCTACAACACGAGCGTCATCGACGCGCCCCCGGAGTCGTGGCAGGAGCTCGCGGATCCGGCGTACGCCGACCAGCTCGTCATGCCGAACCCGGACGTGTCGGGTGCGGCCGCGTACAACGCCGCCGTCTGGAGCACCACGCCGGAGCTCGGCGACGAGTGGCTCGCCGCGCTCGCTGAGAACAACCCCGTGATCGCCGACAGCAACGGCCCCACGTCGCAGGCGATCGCGACCGGTGCTCAGCCGGTGGGTGTGGTCGTGGACTACCTCGTGCGCGAGCTCGCGGCGCAGGGGTCGCCGATCGACGTGTCGTACCCGAGCGAGGGCGTGCCGTACGTCTCGCAGCCGGCGGGGATCTTCGCCGACACCGATAACGAAGAGGCGGCCAAGGCCTTCGTGGACTTCCTCGTCAGTGAGCGCGGTCAGCAGCTCGCCGTCGAGCAGTCGTACCTGCCGGTGCGCTCTGACGTGGGCACCCCCGAGGGCGCGCCGACGATGGATGAGATCGCGATCCTGTCGCCCGACCTCGAGACGGTGCAGAACGCGCAGGACGCCGCGGTCGAGACGTTCCGCGACCTGTTCCTCTGAATCGCATGACGACCCTCGCGCCGCGCACCGCGGATCCGGCCTCGAACCGGGTCCGCGGTGCGCGGCGGCGCGTCGACGGCGTCGGCGCCCTCACCGGGGTGCTGTGGGCGGCATGCGCCGTCTTCGTCGCGCTTCCCATCGCCGCCCTCATCGTCCTCGCGGGCGACGGCCGGCGGATCCACACCCTCCTGCAGGGCGACGTTCTCGAGGCGGCGCTCAACAGCGTCGTCTCCGCCACGGCATCCGCGTTCTTCGCCGTCGTGCTCGGCACGACGTTCGCGCTGCTCCTCGACCGCACTGACCTGCCCGGCCGCGGCGGGCTCCGGCTGCTCGCACTCACTCCGCTGCTGATGCCGCCATTCGTCGGCGCGATCGCGTGGCTCGGGATCGCGGGGCCGACGAGCCCGGTCAACCTCTGGTGGCGCGAAGCGTTCGGCGCGCCGCTGTGGTCGATCTATGGTGCCGACGGCGTGATCCTGCTGCTCACCGTCCACAGCTACCCGATCGTCATGCTTGTCGTCTCGGCGGCGCTCCGGCGCATTCCTTCGGATCTCGAGCACGCGGCGCGCATCAGCGGGGCCGGTCCACTGCGCACCGTCGTCGCGGTGACACTGCCGCTGCTGCGCCCGGCGCTGCTGTCGTCGTTCATCCTCGTGGCGGTCGGCAACCTCGCCGACTTCGGCATCCCGTCGATCATCGGGCTTCCCGAGCGGTACGTGACGCTCGCCACGCTCGTCTACCGATATCTGCAATCCGGCACGGTCGAGGATCCGCTCGGGATCGTCGCGACGATCGGCGTCGTCGTGCTGTTGGTTGCGCTCGCCGGACTCGTCGTCGACGCGGTCGTCGGCCGCGGCGGGCATGAACTCGACACGTCGGCCGTGGTGGTCGAACGGATCTCGTTGGGTCGCGCGCGAACCTCCCTGGGCGCCGCGATGTGGATCCTCGTCTTGCTGATCACCGTACTGCCGCTCGTCGCGCTGCTGACACAGACGCTGCTGCGCGCACCGGGCGTCCCGCTCGCGTGGGAGAACCTCACGCTCGACCACCTCATCACGGCGCTGGGATCGCAGACGGCGCTCACCGGCGCCGCGAACTCGCTCATGCTCGCCGGCCTCGCGGCTGTCGTGTGCGGCGTGCTCGGGCTTGGGATCGGCGTCGTCACCGCGCGGACGACGGGGCGCGCGCGGCGCGGCCTCGCGGCGACGGCGACGCTGCCGCAGGCGATTCCCGGCATCGTCATCGCGGTCGCGTGGCTGATCCTCGCGCCGCGACTCGGGCTGTTCAATACCCCCTGGCTGATTCTCGCCGCCTACATCACCTCGTTCCTCGCGCTCGTCGTGCAGTCGGTCGCCGCCCCGCTTTCGGCGACCCCGTCGAGCGCCGAGGAGGCCGCGCGGGTCGCGGGGGCGAGCCGGCTCCGCGCGCTCATCGACATCTCGTGCCGCATGGCGCTTCCCGCGGCGCTGTCGGGTGCGGTGCTCGTGGCCGTGACCGCGGTGCGCGAACTGACGCTCTCGGTTCTGCTGCTGTCGCCGGGCAGCCAGACGCTCGGCGTCGCCATCTTCAACTTCCAGCAGGCGGGGGCGTTCAGCACCGCGTCCGCCTGGTCGCTCATCGTCGCGGTCGTCGGCATCGGCTTCATCGGGCTCGCGACCCGCCGACAGGCCTGAAAGGGATCCGTTTCATGTCATCCGTCACCCTCGAGAACGTCTTCGTCCGGTTCCGCGGCGGCGCCGTCGGCCTCGACGCCGTGGACCTCGCCGTTGCGGACGGTGAGTTCCTTGCGCTCGTCGGTCCCTCCGGATCCGGAAAGACGACCCTGCTGCGCAGCATCGCGGGGTTCATGGCGCCGACCAGCGGCCGCGTGCTCATCGGCGATCGCGTCGTCGCCGAGGGGGCGCGCGTCGACCCACCTGAGGCGCGGGGTTTGGGCATGGTCTTCCAGCAGCACGCCGTGTGGCCGCACTGGAACGCGGGCCGCAACGTCGAGTATCCGCTGCGTCGCGCCGGCGTCCCGCGCGCGGAGCGGCGCCGTCGTGTCGCCGAGACGCTCGAACTCGTCGGGCTGGCGGGCTACGAAGATCGCAACCCCGCGACGCTGTCGGGCGGCCAGCGACAGCGGATCGCCCTCGCGCGCGCCCTCGTGTCGCGTCCGCGTGTGCTGCTGCTCGACGAAGCGCTGTCGGCGCTCGACGAGCCGTTGCGCGACCGGCTCCGCCTCGAGCTGCGTACGCTCACTCGCCAGCTGGGGCTCACCGTGATCCATGTCACCCACGACCGCGCGGAGGCGCTCGCGCTCGCCGACCGCGTCGCCGTGCTCGAGGCGGGGCGCGTGCGCCAGATCGACACCCCGGCGCGGCTGCTCGAGGATCCCGTCGACGCGTTCGTCGCCCGGTTCCTCTCGGACGCGACGCTCCTCGACGGGGCCGTCACGGCGGGACGCTTCCGGGCGACGGACCATGCGCTCGAAGCCGCGTGCGACGGCGCGCCCGATGGTCCGGCTCAGGCGGCCATCGTTCCCGACGCGGTACGCGTGAGGCACGACATCGCCGGAGACGCGCGCGTGCGCTCGGCGCTTTTCGCGCCCACCGGCAGCGACCTGATCGTCGAGTGGCGGGGCGTGCCGATGCGGGCGCGATCCGCGGAGCGCTTCCAGGTGGGCGACACCGTGGCGGTGTCCATCGACGCCGCGCGCGTGTTCCCGGTGGGCCGTCGCGCGGCGGTGGTCGCGTGACTCTCGCGCTCGTGCGTCACGGCCGCACCGCATGGAATCATCAGCGACGGATGCAGGGTCGCAGCGACATCCCTCTCGACGATCACGGTCGCGCACAGGCGGACGCCGCCGGACGTGCCCTTGCGGTGGCCGTGTGGGACGGGGTCGTCAGCTCACCGTTCGCGCGCGCACGGCAGACCGCGGCGATCGTCGCCGCTCATCTTCCGAATCTGAGCCACGACGTCGACGCGCGACTTGGCGAGCGCGATTACGGAGAGGCGGAGGGGCTCGCTGTCGCGGAGGCGTACGAGCGCTGGCCGAGCCACGATTTCCCGGGCTCCGAACCGATCGAGGAGGTCGCGCGGCGCGGCGCGGAGGCGATTCGCGACCTCGCGGACGAGGGGCGCAACGCGGTTGTCGTCGCGCACGGCACGCTGCTGCGCCTCGCGATCGGCGAGTTGACGGGCACCGAGTGCCCCCGGATTCTCAACGGCGAGACGCTGCTGCTCGATCGCATCGGCGACGGCTTCCGCGCCCGCCGTCTCGCCTGACGCCGCGTCACGCCCACGGGATCTCGGGGGACCGGCCGAAGCCGGGTGCGTCACGCTCCCAGGCGGATCCGCGGCCCGCGACCCGCTCGCGGAACGACTCCCACGTGCGTGCCGGCATGGATCCGTACGGGGGCGACCACGCGGCCTCCGCCGCGCTGGCGAGCCGGGGCAGCAGGAGCCGCTCGACGTCGGCGCGGGTGCGGAGGGTCTCGGTCCACAGCGCCGCCTCGACGCCGAGGATGTCGGCCTCATCGATGCCGGTGATGACGCCGGCCGGGTCCCACCGGTAGGAGCGCTCGACATTCGTCGGGCCGTTCGCCCAGGTCAGTCCGAGCGGGGCGTCGGGGGCGTCCTTCATGTCGAGGTAGATGGCGTCCGCGGGGGAGAGGATGATCCGGCCGCCGTTCGCGACGAATGCGCGCGCCCTGTCGTCGTGCCCGTCGGTCGGCGTGAGGAACCCCCAGTACTGGCCGATCGTCCCTCGCGGCAGCGGCGCCGCACCTGCCTCGTGCCACGCGATCGGCGTCTTGCCGGTCGCGGCGACGGCCCGGGCGGCGCGGTCGACGAGAGAGCGATAGTCGTCGGCGGAGGTGCCGAGCGCCTCGTCGCCGCCGAGGTGCAGGTAGGGCCCGGGCGTGAGCGCGGCCAGCTCGTGGAAGACGTCGGCGAGGAAGGCATCGACGCCCGGCGCATCGGCGCGCAGCGAGGAGAAGCCCACGCCGATCGCCGTGTACGGCTCGCCGGCGACGGGCAGCGCTCCGCCGGACTCCGCCGTCACCTCGCGTACCTCGTCGCCGATCACCGGGTCCGCGACGAGCTCCGGATACGCGAGGCCGACGGCGTGGGTGTGACCCGGCACGTCGATCTCCGGTACGACGGCCATGTGCCGATGGGCGGCGTACGCGATGATCCGTGCGTAGTCGTCGGCCGTGTAGAAACCGCCTGGATCCCCGTCAACCGACGTGCCGGAGGCGAGCTGCGCGAGTTCGGGGCGCGTGCTGAGAGCGAGGCGCCACCCCTGATCGTCGGTGAGGTGGAGATGCAGCGTATTGAGCTTCAGGTCGCTGGCGCGGTCGATGACGGCGAACACGGTCTCGACGGGATGGAAGTGCCGAGCGACGTCCAGCATGATCCCGCGGTACGCGAAGCGCGGCTCGTCGCGGATCTCGACCGCGGTCGGCGCGGCCGCCTCGGCGAGCTGGATCAGCGTGCGGCCGGCGTAGAAGACCCCGGCTGCGGTGGCTGCCTCGATCACGACGCCGTCTTCCGCGACGCGCAGCGCGTATCCCTCCTCGGGGTGGTCGCCGCGCCGGATCGTGACCGGCGCGGATCCGCGGCCGAGCGCGACGACGAGGCGTTCGCCTTCCGCGGCGAACGCCGGGTCGGCCTCGATACGGATCCCTGCGGACAGGTCGGGCGCGGGGGCGTCTCGCACGACGGCCGAGGCGGGCGCGGGTACGAGGGGAGGGCTCATAGCGAGGCACGCTAACAGCGAGGTCACGGTTTTGTAAAGAGCCCTGCCTTTTCGAGGGAAAGGGTTGCGCGCGTCGAGTTTGTAAGGTCTACTTCCAAACATGCCATCGACGCAGATGACCCGATCGCCGCGCAGCGGAGCGAAGGTGATGCCGGCCCACGCACGGCTCCACAACCGCGCTCTCGTCCTCCGGACGCTCTTCCGCGACGGCGCCCTCAGCCGCGCCGATCTCGCGCGCCGCACCGAGCTGACGCGGGTGACGATCTCCGATCTCATCGGTGAGCTCATCGACCGTGGCATCGTCGTCGAGCACGGCGCGCAGCGGGCCGCGGGTCCGGGCAAACCGGGGATCCTCGTCGATATCGACCGCCCCGGCCACCAGGTCGTCGGCCTCGACCTCTCGGGCGCGGACCGGTTCGTGGGCATCGTGCTCAATCTCGACGGCGACGAGGTCGCACGAGACAGCGTGCCCCGCCCCGCCGATGGCGAGGGCGAGGCCGCGGTGGAGGCGACGATCGAGCTCGCCCGCCGCCTGACGCAGGCAGCGACGACGACGGTGCTCGGCATCGGCATCGGCGCGCCGGGTGTCATCGACGACGACGGCCGCGTCCTCACCTCGCCGAATCTCGGCTGGACCGGCGTGGACCTGCAGCACCGCGTGCACGAGGCCACGGGTCAGGCGACGCTCGTCGCGAACGACGCGAACGCCGCCGCGCTCGCCGAGCGGGTCCTCGGCGACGGCGGACCGGACCTCCTGCTCGTGCGCACGGGCCGCGGCTTCGGCGCGGCGCTTCTGTCCGACGGCGAGCCGGTCGCGGGATCCCGATTCGCCGCGGGCGAGATCGGTCACGTCACTGTCGGCACCGACGGCGGACCGGCATGCGCGTGCGGCAAGGACGGCTGCCTCGAGGCGTGGGTCTCTACGCAGGCCGTGACCGATCGCATCGCCGCGGGCGAAGATCGGGGCGTCGTCGTCCGCGAGGCCGCCGAACGCCTCGGGATTGCGCTCGCGCCCGTCATCGGCATGCTCGACATCACTGAGATCGTTGTCGCCGCGCCCCGGGACCCGTTCGGAGACGACTTCCTCACCCGCACTTTCGAGACCATCCGCGATCGCACCCTCTGGCCGTTCAGCGATGGCATCCGGGTCGTGCGCTCGTCGCACGGCGACGACATCGTCGCCCACGGCGCTGTCGCGATGGTCATCTCGGGGCGCCTCGGCGTCTCGTGACCCGACACATGCAGAATCGCCCGCGATGGCCGCGGGCGCGACACCAAGGAGCAATCATGAAGCGAACGATCATCGGCAGCGCTGCCCTGCTCGGCGCCTCGGCCCTCGTCCTGAGTGGCTGTGGCTCCGCCTCCGATGCCGACGCCGGCGGCGGGGGCGGCTCGGATACGGCGGACGGCGGCGAGCTGCGCGTCTGGCTCGTCGGCGCTGACACTCCCGACGACGCACGGCAGCACCTCATCGACACCTTTGAGGCCGACAACGATGGCTGGACCCTCACCATTGAGGAGCAGCAGTGGACCGGTCTCGTCGACCTGTTGACGACGAGTCTGTCCGGATCCGACAGCCCGGACGTCGTTGAGGTGGGCAACACGCAGGCGGCAGCCTTCACCTCGGCGGGCGCGTTCCTCGACATCAGCGACATGTACGACGGGCTGGGCGGCGGCGACCTGCTCCCCGGATTCGTCGAGGCGGGTACGTACGACGACACGTTCTACGCGGCGCCGTACTACTCCGGATCGCGGGTCGTGTTCTACAACACCGCGATGTTCGACGAGGCCGGGCTCGAGGAGCCGACCACTCTCGACGAGTACGTCGACGGCGCCGAACAGCTCGCCGAGGCGACGGGCGTCTCCGGCGTCTGGTACCCCGGCAAGGACTGGTACAACGCGCTGCCCTTCATCTGGGAGAACGGCGGCGAGGTCGCCGTTCTCGACGGCGACACGTGGGACGCGCAGCTGTCGAGTCCGGAGTCGATTGCGGGTCTCGAGCAGGTGGCGCGACTGATGAACACGTCGACGGCGCCGAAGGATGGCGACGAGACCGACGCGTGGGTGCCGTTCCGCGAGGGCGAGGCGGCGATGCTGTCGGCGCCGAGCTGGGCGTACTGGTCGATCGTCGCGGATGACGACGGCAACGACACCGACCTGACCGAGTCGCTCGGGTCCTTCGCCCTGCCGGGCGCGGACGGCGGCGCGGCACAGGTGTTCGCGGGTGGATCCAACATCGCGATCTCCGCGAACTCGGCCCACCCCGAGCAGGCGAAGAGCGCGCTCGAGATCATGCTGAGCGAGGAGTACCAGGCCATCCTCGCGGAGAACGGCCTCGTCCCGGCGCTCGCCTCGATGGGCGACCAGACGGCGGGCGCAACGCCCGAGCTCGCCGCCGACGTCGCGGCGGCCGCCGCCGAGGCGAAGCTCACGCCCGCCTCGCCCATGTGGGCGGACGTCGAGGCCGCGCAGCTGCTGCAGGACTTCTTCGTGCAGATCGCCAATGGCGGCGACATACCGGCGCTCGCCGAGGCGCTCGACGCCGACATCGAACAGGTCCTGAACGGCTGACCGCATGACCCTGACCGCTTCCCCACCCCGGCGCGGCGCGACGACCGCGCCGGGGCCGCGTCCACCGAGGCGCCCCGCCGGCCGCGGGTCCTTGTTGCGCGGACCGGCTCCGCTGCTCATCCCGGCCGGCCTCATCGTCGCCGCGCTGACCGGATGGCCGCTCCTGCAGCTGGTCATCATGTCGTTCCAGGAGTTCGGCCGCGCGCAGATCTTCGGCGCCGAGCCAGAGTTCGTCGCCCTCGACAACTACGCGCGCGTGCTCGCGGATCCCGTGTTCTGGGGCGTCCTGACGCGATCGATTGCGTTCGCCGGCGTCAATGTCGCGCTGACCATGGTGCTCGGCGTCGGCATCGCGGTGATGATGACGAAGCTCGGACGCGTGATGACCGTGGCGGTGTCGCTCAGCCTCCTGCTGGCGTGGGCCATGCCACCGATCTCGGCGACGACGATCTGGGGCTGGATCTTCGAGGCCCGGTCCGGGCTCGCGAACTACGTGCTGTCGCTGATTCCGGGCGTCGACATGATCGGGCACTCCTGGCTGTACGAGCCGCTGAGCTTCTTCTTCGTCGCGACGATCATCGTGACGTGGATGGGTGTGCCGTTCGCGGCGTTCACGACCTACGCGGCGCTCAGTCAGGTCCCCGAGGAGGTGCTGGAAGCGGCCGCGCTTGACGGCGCCAGCCCGTGGCAGCGCTTCCGGCTCGTGACTTTCCCGTTCATCCGGGGCGTCGTGCTCGTCGTTCTCGTGCTGCAGATCATCTGGGACATGCGCGTCTTCACGCAGATCTACACGCTGCAGACCATCGGCGGACTGCGCAGCGAGACGAACGTCGTCGGCACCTACATCTACGAGGTCGCGACCGCCGGCGGAGACCAGGGCGCGGCCGGTGCGATCTCCGTGATCCTCGTCGCCATCATGCTCGTCATCTCGGGCTATTACGTGCTCGCCACCGTGAAGGAAGAGGAACTGTGAGCCAGACCCGGACGCTCGTCACGGGCGACGCACGGATCCGGGCCCCTCGTGGCCGACGGGCGCGCCCCTCACGTGCGTTGCTGAATGCCGCGGCGGCTATCGTCATCCTCGCGAGCGCGTTCCCCGTCTACTGGATGATCAACTCCGCGCTGCTGCCGAACTCGGCGGTGCGCGAGCAGACGCCGCACTTCTGGCCCGATGAGTTCACACTGTCGAACTTCGCCGAGGTGATCACGCAGCCGAGCGGCAGCATCATCTTCCTGCCCGCGCTCGCGATGAGCATTGTCGTGACCGTCACGGCGGTCCTCGTCGCGCTGCTGTTCGCGTTCTTCGCTGCGCTCGCCCTGAGCCGCTTCCGCTTCCGCAGTCGGAAGTCGATCATCGTCGGAATCCTCGTGATCCAGATGATCCCCGTCGAGGCGTTGATCATCTCGACACACCGCGTGCTCGACGGATGGCAGCTGCTCAACAGCGCCGTCGGACTCACCGCGGTGTACGTCGCCATGGTGCTTCCCTTCACGATCTGGACACTGCGCGGCTTCGTCCGCGGCGTGCCGATCGAGCTCGAGGAAGCGGCGATGATCGACGGGTGCACGCGCATGGGCGCCTTCTGGCGCGTGACGTTCCCCCTGCTCGGACCGGGGTTCGCGGCGACGGGAGTGTTCTGCTTCATCCAGGCGTGGAACGAGTTCATCTACGCGCTCGTGATCATGACCCGCCCCGAGACCCGCACGCTGCCGGTCTGGCTGCGGGCGTTCGTGCAGGCGACGAAGGAGACCGACTGGGCCGTCATCATGGCCGGGTCGACGCTGTGTGCAATCCCCGTCGTGATCTTCTTCCTCATCGTGCAGGGGCGGATGGCCCAGGGCATGGTCGCCGGCGCGGTGAAGGGATGAACCGGGTCCGTATCGGCGTCGACGTCGGCGGAACGAACGCCGAAGCGGTCGCGCTCGCCGCGGGCGGTCGCGTCGTCGCGTCGGCACGGCGGGCGACGCGCATCGGACCGGACGGCGTCGTCGACACCGTGCGCGGGCTGGTCGCGGAGCTCGCCGACGGGCGCCGTGAGCTGGTCTCGGTGGGCGTCGGTATCCCCGGGATCGTCGCCGACGGCATCGTGCGGCACGCCGTGAACCTCGATCTGCGGGAGACGGATCTCGCGGCCGCGCTGCGCGGGCGGCTGGCCGTGCCGGTCGCGATCGACAACGACGTGCGGGCCGCGGCACTCGGCGCGCACGCGACGCGGGGCGGATCGCTCGCCTACCTGAATCTCGGCACGGGCATCGCGGCCGGGATCGTGACCGACGGGACGGTCCGACGCGGCGCCTCCGGTGCCGCGGGCGAGATCGGCCACATCCCGGTCGACCCCGCCGGCCCGGTCTGCGCCTGCGGCCAGCGCGGCTGCATCGAGGCCTTCGCGGGCGGGGCGGCCATCGCGCGGCGCTGGCATGCGACAGAACCGGCGCTCGCCGAGGTCGTCGGCGCGCACGCGGCCGCGCGGACACCGACCGACGTCTCGCCAGTGCTGCCAGCCACCGACCGCCCTCCCGCGATCCCGCCCGCGCCGCTGGTCGTCTTCGACGCGGCCGACGCGGGCGACGAACGCGCGATCCGGATCCGCGATGACGCCGTGCACGCGATCGCGGCGGCCGCACGGATCCTCGTGCTCGCGACCGACGTCGAGCGCGTCGTGCTCGGCGGCGGCGTCTCCCGCCTCGGTGAGCGGCTGCGAGGCGCGGTCGCCCGTGAACTCGACCGCGCGGCGGCGGCCTCCCCGTTCCTCACCGAACTGCGGCTCGCCGACCGGATCGAACGGGAACCGGCCTTCTCGCACGTGCCCGCGATCGGGGCCGCACTGCTGCCGGGGTGAGCGATACGGAGCGGGCGTCAGCTGTTGATGAGCGCTCTGCGCACGGTGCTGAGGAACCAGGCGTGCGCTGAGGACCCCTCGGCGTCGCGGTGCGAGATGAGGTGCACGCCGGTGCGCGGTGAGGCGAAGGGCAGCTCGAGCAGCTTGGTTCCCTCGAGACCTGTGATGAGACGGGAGAACGCGTCGACCGGAACGATCGCGAAGAACCCGCACTGCGCGACGATGCGCGCCAGTGAGGTGAAGCGGTTCACCTCGACGTGGGGCACGTCCGACAGGATGCCGGCGCCGAGGGTCGTGACGGCCTCCGTGATTGTCCGGTGACCGGCCGAGGGACCGACCCGCACCTCGGGAAGGCGGCGGAGATCCTCGACGCTCACCGTGTTGTCCTGCGCCTCAAGGTCCTCCGGCACGAGACAGCCGTATCGGTCGTGGAACAGCACCTCCTGGGCGACGGGCCCCGGCACGGGCGAGCTTCCGATCGCGGCATCCACGTCGCGGGAGAGGACGTCATTCGCCACCGTCGCAATGTCGAGGGGAACGGTCTCGATCTCGATACCCGACCCCGCGCTCCCGGTCGCCTGGAGGATGCGCGGGAGGAGCCCCGCCTCGCCGAGATCCGTGAGCGCGATGCGGAAGCGCCGGGTGGAGCTCGCGGGATCGAAGCGGGTGCGGTCCGCTGTGCTGGCGACGAGCTGCGAGAGCGGCCCGTTGACCTCGGCGTAGACGCTCGTCGCCAATCGGGTCGGCGCGACGCCCGCGCGCGTGCGGATGAACAGCGGGTCATCGAAGTGATCGCGCAGTCGCTTCAGCGCGTGGCTGACGGCGGGCTGCGACAGATGAAGCGTCTCGGCGGCGCGGGTGATGTTGCGCGCGCGATAGACGACCACGAAGGTGCGCAGCAGGTTGAGATCAACGGTGAGCTCCACCCCTTGATATTAGTCACCTGCATAAGAGCGATGCTGAATATCTATTGGACGCACGTCAATCAGGTCCCTAGCGTGTTCAGCAACCGGTCGACGAGGACCGGCTGAGAGGCATCGGGTGGTATGGCAAAGACGATGAGGGTCGCCGACGCAGTAGGACGCGTGCTGAGTGAGCTGGGGCTTGCGCAGATCTTCGGCGTGGTCGGCAGCGGCAACTTCCGGGTGACGAACGCGCTACTGCGCGGGGGAGTCGCGTTCACGGCCGCTCGCCACGAGATGGGCGCCGCGACCATGGCAGATGCCTACGCGCGGGTGACCGGCGACGTCGCTGCGGTCTCGCTGCATCAGGGCTGCGGTCTCACGAACGGGCTCACTGGCATCGCGGAGGCCGCGAAGTGTCACACGCCGGTCCTGGTGCTGGCGGCGGATACGGCGCAGGGTGACGTCACCTCGAACTTCTACATCGACCAGGACGCGGCGGTGGCGGCGGTCGGTGCGACGCCCATGCGGATCCACTCCGCCGCCTCGGCCGTCGCCGACGCGGCCCGCGCGTATCGCGTCGCGCAGGTGGAGCGGAAGACGGTCGTACTGTCGATGCCGATCGACCTCCAAGAGGAGCAGACCGCGTACCCGGCGGCGCGCCCCGCGACCGAACTGAGCCAACCGGCCGTCGCCGTCGCGCCCGCCGACGTCGAGGCCCTCGCCGGCCTGCTCGGCTCCTCCGAACGCCCCGTCATCATCGGCGGTCGCGGCTCGCGGCTGGCGAAGCGCGACATCCGCGAGCTCGCGGCGACATCCGGTGCGCTGTTGATCGCCTCGGGCGGCGGTCGCGGAGTTTTCGAGGGCGACGACTGGGCCCTCGACATCATTGGCGGATTCGCCACCGACGGCGCAGCCGAACTGGTGAGTGAGAGCGACCTGATCGTCGTCTTCGGCGCAGCGCTCAACACGTGGACGACCCGCAACGGGTCGTTGACCGATGGCATCCGTCTCGTGCAGATCGACGACCGCGCCGAGGCGATCGGCATGCATCGCCTCGTCGATCTCGGAATCGTCGGCGACGCGGGGGCGGTCGCGCGGGCGACCCAGGAGGCACTGCTGTCGGCGGGCCCCCCTCGCACGGGTTACCGCACACCGGAGATCGCCGAGCGGGTGCAGTCCGTGCGCTACTGGAAGGATCAGCCGGTCGAGAAGGTCGACGAGCCCGGTTTCGTCGACCCCGCCGAGCTCACCAACGCGATCGACGCGCTTGCGCCGATGGAGCGCACCGTCGTCGTCGATGGCGGCAACGTCAACTGCTACCCCGGCGCGCATCTGAGGGTGCCGGATGACGCGGGCTTCGTGCTGCCGCTGTCGTTCCAAGCGATCGGAATGGGACTGGCCAGCGCCGTCGGCGCGGCGATCGCACGCCCCGACCGGCTGACCGTGCTGGGCGTGGGCGACGGTTCGCTGCTGATGGCGGCCGCCGAGCTCGAGACGGCCGCCCGGCTGGGGCTGGGCATGCTCATCGTCGTGTACAACGACAGCGCATACGGCGCCGAGGTCCACCTGTTTCCTGACTCGACGGAAGAGGAACAGGAGATCGTGCGCTTCCCCGACACCGACATCGCCGCCATCGCCCGCGGGTATGGCTGCGACGGCGTGACCGTCCGGTCGATGGACGACCTCGCCCCCGTGCGCGCCTGGCTCGACTCACCGCGCGAACGTCCGCTCATCGTGGACGCGAAGATCACCGGCCGGGCGTCATGGCTGATGGCCGCCGGCGACGGTCCTGACCACACCTGAACGAGGCATCACCGCCTCCACACCCCCAGAAGTACGCACCGCAGGAACAAGGGAGTTTCGGCATGATCAGCAGCAGCAAGAAGACACAACGGCGCCTCGCGTTCGCCGCGATCGGCGCGGCCACGGCACTCGTCCTCGCCGGATGCGCGGAGGGAGACGGGCTCGGCAACGCCGCGGGAGGCGGCGAGGACGAGGGCGGCGAGAACGGCGGAGGTGACACGATCCAGATCGCGTATCTCGCGACCGGGTCGTCGCTTCCGCTGTTCCTCATGGCCGAGAAGTACGCGGATGAGGTCGGGATCGACGTCGAGATGGTGGAGGTCTCGAGCGGCAACGACTCGATCACGGGCGTCGCGACCGGGCAATACGAGACGGGCTTCGCCGGGATCGGGTCGGCGGCGTACAACGCGTTCGCCGAGGACCTGCCGGTGCGCTATGTCGCCCCCATGCACATGGGCTACGTCGAGGACTATTTCATCCTGTCCTCGCAGGTCGCCGGCTCCGCAGAAGAGGGCGCAGAGATCGCCGAAGACATGTCCGACTATGCCGGCGAGACGTTCGCCGTCAACGGACCGGGCGTGGTCACCGAGGCTGTGCTCGGGCTCGCGCTCGAGCAAGTCGGTCTGTCGATGTCCGACATCAACCTCGAGTACATCCCGTTCCCCGATCAGGTGCCCGCGCTGGCCAACGGCGGCATCGTCGGAGGGATCCTCTCCGAGCCGTTCCCGACGCAGGCCGAGAACAACGACGCCGGATACCGCCCCTGGTCGACGCCCGATGAGCCGCCGATCCCGTTCACGGGCATCCTGTTCAACACCGACTGGGCCGAGGCGAACCCCGACGCGGCGACCGACTTCATGCGGGCATACGCGATGGCGGCCGAGGAGCTCGACACCGGCGGCTGGGACACCCCGGAGATGCTCGACCTTATCGAGCAGTACACGGGTGCCGACCCGGAGATCGTCGCCCAGTCGCGCCAGCATCACATCCACGGCGACCTGACCGTCGACCTCGCTCAGGTGCTCGAACTTCAGGAGTTCTACATGGAACAGGGCTCGCTGAACTACGACGAGCTCATCCCGGAAGAGCAGATCTGGGACTTCTCGTGGCGTGACGCCGCGCTCGGGAACTGACAGGAAGGGTGAGCGCGGATGAGCGACCGGACGGTGGACGCCAAGGTGCGACTGACGGGCGTCACGAAGCGATTCCCCGGAGCGGAGGAGGTGACGGCGCTCGAGGACGTCTCTCTGGAGATCCACGAGTCGGAGTTCGTCTCGATCGTGGGGCCGTCCGGATGCGGCAAGTCGACGCTGCTGAGACTTGTCGCGGGTCTGCAGCCGCCGACCGCCGGAACGGTCGACATCCGTCAGTCGAAGCCCGGACGGCCGAAGACGGCGATGGTGTTCCAGGAGCACGCGCTATTCCCGTGGCTGTCGGTGCGCGACAACGTCGCGTTCGGGCCGCGCAACCGCGACGTGTCGAAGCGGGAGGCGGCCGAGATCGCTGATGCGCAGCTCGCTCGGCTCGGCCTCGACCGCTTCGGCGACTTCTATCCGCACCAGCTCTCGGGCGGGATGAAGCAGCGCGTCGGCATCGCGCGCGCCCTCGCGCAGGACGCCGAGATCCTGCTCATGGACGAGCCTCTCGGCGCCCTCGACGCACAGACGCGCACGCTTCTCCAGGAGCAGATCCTCGAACTTCGGCAGGAGTCGCGGCCGACGGTGCTTTACATCACCCACGCGATCGACGAGGCGGTGTTCCTCTCCGACCGCGTCATGCTGATGTCGGCGCGACCCGGCCGCATCCGCGACATCATCGAGCTGGACTTCCCGCTCGATCGCGGCCCCGAGCTGCGCGGAACGGAGGAGTTCGCGAAGCTCTCGCAGAACATCTGGAACCACCTGCGCGACGAGGTGCAGGCGGCGATGACCGGCGGGGAACAGTGACGTCGATCGCGCGGTTCCTGCGCGAGCGGTGGGCGCTCGTCGTCGGTCCGCTGGCACTGCTCGCAGTGTGGGAGCTGCTGTCGCGCACGGGGGTGATCCCGGAGACGTTCTTCCCAGAACCGACGCGGATCATCGCGGGGATCACGATCATCGCCGACGCGGAGACCGGCCTCGGCATCGACCTCATGATGACGGTCTTCCGGCTCATCGTGACGGTCGTGCTCGCCGTGCTGATCGGCGTCGGGATCGGGATCGCGATCACGGCGTCGCAGTGGACGGAGCGCGGCATCAGCACCGTGCTGGCATTCGTCTACCCGATCCCCGGGGTGCTGTTCTTCCCGTTCCTCACCTTCATCCTCGGACGCACGGAGACCGCGGTGCTCCTGACGGCGCTCGTGACGCCGCTGATCGTGATGATCCTGTACACCGTCGCGGGCGTGAACAGCATCAGTAAGACGCTGATCGAGGTGGCGGACAATTACGACTGCCGCGGCGCGCGGCGGTTCTTCCGGATCCTGGTTCCCGGCGCGCTGCCCTCGATCGTCACGGGGATCCGGATCTCGCTGGGCTTCGGGCTGATCGCCGTGATCGCGATCGAGATGGTTGGCGCGCCCTCCGGTCTCGGCAACTTCCTCTGGGAGAACTGGCAGATCCTGCGGGTGACGGACATGTATGTCGCCCTGCTGTGCATCGCGGTGCTGGGCCTGCTCACGACGGTCGGGTTCGACGGCGTCGCCGGCCGCATCCTGCCGTGGCAGGCCGACGCGGGGAGCACCTCGTGAGGCCGGCCGCGTTGCGAACGCTGCAGACGTGGACGATCCCTGTCGCAGTGATCGCCGTGTGGGAGATCATCACGCGGGTGGGCCTGCTGGACCCGCGCTTCTTCGTGCCGCTGAGCGAGGTCGTCGTGACGATCGTCGAGCAGCTGTCCGAGGGGCGCCTGGGCGGTGATATCGCGATCACGATCCAGCGGCTTGTGATCTCATTCGGGATCGCGGCGGCGCTGGGCGTCGGGATCGGCATCGCCTCTGGCGTGTGGCGCACCTTCGAACTGCTCATCCGCCCGGTCACCGACACCCTGTATCCGCTGCCGAAGATCGCGGTGCTGCCGCTGTTCATCATCATCGTTGGGCGCGGCGAGATCGCCTACATCCTGACCGCCTTCGCGACGGCGTTCTTCCAGATCATCATCAGCACGCGCAGCAGCGTGAGAGACATCGACCGAGAGATCATCGAGGCGGGGCGCAACTTCGGCGCGACTGGACGGAAGTACGTCACGAAACTGCTGTTCCCCGCGATCTCGGGCCCGCTGTTCAACGGCCTGCGGCTCGGCATGGCAACGTGCCTGATCACGCTGATCGCCGCGGAGTTCGTCGGGGCGGAGACCGGTATTGGGGCGATGATCCGGAGGGCCGGTCAGCAGTTCGCGGTCGATCAGATGTACGCCGGCCTCGTGCTGACGGGCGTGCTCGGGTTGCTGATCAATCTCGTCTTCCGCGTGCTCGAGCCGGTTCTGCTGCCATGGCAGCGCGGAGCGTCCCGCGACGGGAGGCCCGTCGCCACCGGCGCCTGAGTCACGCGTCGGGAGCTCTGCCGTCCGATCAACGCCCCTTGGGTCTGGCGCGTTCGGACGGAGACGGCGCGTCGCGCGTCAGTCGGTGCCGGTGTCGAAGGCGGCGGACTCGCCGAGGCTGTCGAGTTCGTCGTAGTCGGTCGTCGTCGCGTTCTTTGCGATCTGCTTCGCCTCGCCCTTCTCCAGGGATCCGATCAGGTCGCCAGTCGTGCCGCCGATGAGCCCGCGAGCGACGTAGTTCTCGAGGCGCGCACGGCTGTCGGCGATGTCGAGGTTGCGCATCGTGAGCTGGCCGATGCGGTCGACCGGGCCGAAGGCCGCGTCCTCGACGCGCTCCATCGACAGCTTCTCGCCGGCGTACGACAGCGACGGGCCGCTCGTGTCGAGGATCGTGTAGTCCTCGCCGCGGCGCAGACGGAGCGCGACGGTGCCGGAAACCTCGGAGCCGACCCACTTCTGGATCGACTCGCGCAGCATGAGCGACTGCGGTTCGAGCCAGCGGCCCTCGTACATGAGGCGACCGAGCTTGCGGCCGAGCTCGTGGTACGTCTCGAGGGTGTCCTCGTTGACGATCGCGTTGAGGAGGCGCTCGTAGGCGATGTGCAGCAGCGCCATGCCCGGAGCCTCGTAGATGCCGCGGCTCTTCGCTTCGATGATGCGGTTCTCGATCTGGTCGCTCATGCCGAGGCCGTGGCGTCCGCCGATGTCGTTCGCCTTCATCACGAGCTGCACGGCGTCGCCGAACTCCTCGCCGTTGATGGCGACCGGACGGCCCGCGTCGAAGGTGATCGTGACGTCTTCCGTCGTGATCTCGACCGACGGATCCCAGAACTTCACGCCCATGATCGGCTCGACCGTCTCGAGCGAGACGTCGAGATCCTCGAGCGTCTTCGCCTCGTGCGTCGCGCCCCAGATGTTCGCGTCGGTCGAGTACGCCTTCTCCGCGGAGTCGCGGTAGGGGTAGCCGTGTTCAACGAGCCACTCGCTCATCCCCTGTCGTCCGCCGAGCTGGCTGACGAACGCCGCGTCGAGCCACGGCTTGTAGATGCGCAGGCGCGGGTTGGCGAGGAGGCCGTAGCGGTAGAACCGCTCGATGTCGTTGCCCTTGTAGGTGGATCCGTCGCCCCAGATGTCGACGCCGTCCTCGCGCATCGCGCGCACGAGCAGCGTGCCCGTGACGGCGCGGCCGATCGGCGTCGTGTTGAAGTAGGTGCGCCCGCCGCTGCGGATGTGGAATGCGCCGGTCGCGAGAGCCGAGAGGCCCTCCTCGACCATCAGTGGCTTGCAGTCGATGAGGCGGGACTTCTCCGCGCCGTACTCGAGGGCCCGGGAGGGGATCGACTCGATGTCGTCCTCGTCGTACTGCCCGAGGTCGCCGGTGTAGGTGAACGGCACCGCGCCCGCATCGCGCATCCACGCGACCGCGCAGGAGGTGTCGAGACCCCCGGAGAAGGCGATGCCCACGCGCTCGCCGACGGGCAGGTCCTCAAGAACATTCGACATGGCTTCGATTCTAGGCGCTGGCCGGGATCGCCTCGAATCGCCGGCAGGAACGGATCCGCGCCAGCGCGCCCGGGGCTACGCTCGGCAGATGCCGCATCGCATCGAGAGAGATTTCGCGGAGCACTACGTGTGGGGCGCCGTCTGCGACGGCTGGCGCCTCGTCGACCGCGGCGATCTCTCGGTGATCGAGGAGCGCGTGCCTCCGCACGGCGCGGAGGAGTGGCACGTCCACGAACGCGCGCGGCAGTTCTTCTACGTGCTCGAGGGCCACGCCGTCATGCAGACCTCCCAGGGCGACGTCGCGCTCGAACCGCGCACGGGGGTCGAAATCGAGCCGGGGCTCGCCCACCGATTCACGAACGCCGGTCCCGAGGACGTGCGGTTTCTCGTCATCAGCGCACCCTCGACGCGGAGCGATCGCGTGCCAGCGTGATGAGGCGGTGACCATTTTCGAGGCCCGCTCCTATGCGCTCGCTGGGAAGGCCTCGAGTCGGGTCCGAAATGACGGTAGAATCGCCGCTGGAGCATCCGGGAGGGGGGAACGCATGGCACGCAAGAAGCGCGGAGGATTGATCCTCGGTGCGCTCGGCGGCGTTCTCATCGTCGGCGGCGGAGCGTTGCTCGTGGCCGTCGCGCTCGCTCCCGAGGCGGTCGAGAAGACCTACGGAACGCTCAAGACGCAGGTGACGGGCACCGTCGACAAGGTGCAGCAGGACGTCTTCGAGAATCTGCCGACCGTGAAGATCGGCGTCGAGGGAGGCATGCCGGAACTCGACCAGGCGTGCGCTGACAATTCCTTCGTGATCATGTCTTCGTACGAACGCGAGGGTGTGCCTGAGACGGCGGCCGCGCACAACAACTGCGGCGGCGACGTGCTCCTGCCGTGGGACGAGGGCCAGCAGATCCAGATCGAGGGCCGCGACGAGGTGTACGAGGTCATCGACATTCGCTACACGTCCAAGATCTGGGCCTCGACCGACGACCTCGTCGGCCTCCAGGGCGACCTTGCGCTGCAGACGTGCTTCTACGGCGAAGACCGCATGAAGTTCGTCGGGCTCGAAGTCGTCGACGACGCGTGAGTCTCCCCGCGCGGGGAGTTTGCCGCTAGCGTGAGCGCATGAGCTCGCCACCGCCCAGCGCGGCCCCATCGACCGTCGCGCACGAGGGCGTGGTCGCGCGTGACGTCGCGCGCTCGTTCGGGGCGATCCACGCTGTGCGCGACGTGACGTTCGACGCGCGCCCCGGTCGGATTACCGGACTCGTCGGACCGAACGGCGCGGGCAAGACCACGCTCTTCCTCCTCCTCGCCTCGCTCCTTGCCCCGGACCACGGCGAGATCCGCATCGCTGGCGCCGACCCGGTTGCCGACCCGGCTGCCGCACGCGCGCGGATCGGGTGGATGCCCGACGCGCTGGGCGCGTGGGACTCGCTGACCGCGCTCGAGACGCTCGTGACCGCGGGCCGCCTGTACGGCGCAACGCGACACGAGGCGCGCCAGCGCGCTGAGGAACTGCTCGAGGAAGTCGGTCTCGCCGACCACGGACGTTCGCCCGCGCGTGTGCTGTCGCGAGGCCAGAAGCAGCTGCTCGGGCTCGCGCGCGCCCTGGTGCATCGTCCCTCCGTGTTGCTGCTCGACGAGCCGGCGTCCGGTCTCGACCCCGCCGCGCGGATCGCACTGCGAAACCATCTGCGACGACTGGCCGACGGCGGCGCGGCGATCCTCGTCTCGAGCCATGTGCTCAGTGAGCTGGAGGAGATGGTCGACGATGCGGTCTTCATGGCCGCGGGAGCCACGGTCGCGCGCGACGTGGGCGCGACAGTGGGCCGGCGCGACTGGCGGCTCCGCATCGCGGGGGCGACGCACTCCGGATCCGCGCCCTGGCGCGACGAGATCGCACGGATCCTGCCGCATGCGCAGGTGCGCGTCGAGCGACGCGACCTGCTGCTCGCATTCGCCGACGAGACCGCCGCCGCCACCGGGCTTACGGCGCTCGTCGGCGCCGGTGTGCCTGTGGCAGTTTTCGCGCCGGCAGCGGGCGAGCTCGAGAACGCGTTCCTTGACCTCGAGAAGGGACCGCGATGAACGTGACCCGCATTGGCGTGCTCACCCAGCTCGAGCTGCGTCAACGCCTCCGCCGACCGGGTTTCTACGTGCTGCTCGGCGTCTTCTTCCTCGTCGTCGTCGGCATCACCTGGCTCGGCTCCCTCATCTTCGGCGGCGACGGCTCTGGGTCGTCGGGCATGATCTCGGTCGCGATATACGGTGTCCTGCTCATGGCGACACTCGTGACGCCGACGTTCACCGGCAACGCGATCAACGGCGACCGCGAGAGTGCGACCCTCGCTCCCGTGCAGGTGACGCTCGCGACGACGACGGAGATTCTCCTGGCGAAGCTCCTCGCGGGGTGGGCGGCGGGCATCGTCTACTTGATCGTCGCGTTGCCAGCGCTCCTCTTTGCGCTCCTGCGCGGTCTGGTGGATCCGGTGCCCGCCGGATGGTTCGGATCCGACGAGATGGGGGCGACGAGCCCCGCCATGCTCGCGGTCGCGATCGTCGTCCTGATCGTCGAGGTGGGCATCATCGCCGCGATCGGCGTCGGGCTCAGCGCGATCATCGCCCGCCCGCTGTTCTCCGTCGCCGCGACCTACCTCGTGGTGATGCTGCTGGTGATCGGCACGGTCATCGCGTTCGCGCTCGGCACCTTCGCGACACGCTCCTCGACCGTGACGCTGAGCGAGAGCCCCGACGAGGTGTACGTGGCTGACGGCGTGCTCGGATCCCTGCCCTCGTGTGACGACGCGGGGGAGCCGTGCGTCGAACCGCGCCCGGATGTCTCGGCACAGTGCGTCGCGGTGCACGGCACCGGCGACGTGCCGCGCTACGACCATGTCTGGTGGCTGCTGGCGGCTAACCCGTTCGTCGTGCTCGCCGACGCGACGCCGACGACGTACAACCGCGAGGGGTATCCGATCGACCTCTTCGGGCAGATCAAGTACGGCGTGCGCAGCGCGCAGCACGCGCCCGAGCTCGTGCAACAGGACTGGATTGATCCCTGCGATGGCGAGCCGCCGCGAGAGGGCGAGTATTACGGCAGCGATGCCGACCGCGAGACCTCGCGGGAGCTGATCGAGCGCTCGGTGCCGAGTTGGTTCGTGGGTCTCGGCGTGCAGGTGCTGCTCGCGGTGGGCCTCATGCTGTGGGGCGGCGCGCGCACGACGACGCCCGCGCGACGCACCCCTCCGGGCAGCCGGATCGCATAGCACGACGCACGCTCTGGTGGCGTCCACGGATTCCGGGCGCTCGCCGCGTGGATACCGTCGGGCCATGAGCGTCTCAGAGGCGGCGAACACCCCCGCAGGCCGCGTGATCGTGGGGATCCTCGCGGTGGCGATCGCCGCCGCTCCGGGGTGCGCGACGCAGCCAGAGCCCGCCGGCGTCGGCCCCGAGGCGACCACCGCCGCCCAGGACATCGGCGGGAGCGAAGAGGGCGCCGAGAGCGGCGAGGAGGGCGCCGCAACGGAGCCGACGGAGGCGCCCGACGGCGAGAATGCGTTCTGCGCGGCCGGTGAGGACATCGCCAGCACCCTCGACATCGTCAGCACCGACTCGATCGCAGATCCCGCGGCCTACCGTGAGCGCATGATGTCCTCCGCGGAGCTGTTCACGTCGGTGGAACCGCCCGCGAACGTCGAGCGCGAATGGGGTGCCGTGTCTGAGCTGCTCACGTTGTCTGCGGACGCCCTGGCCGATGCCGAGGTCGCGACGGAGGATGACGTGAGGGACGCGCTTTCCTCCGACAGCGAGGATGCGTTCTTCCTCGTGCTGACCGCACCGGGGTTCATGGAGGCGATCGGCGTCGAACTCCAGCGCGAATGCGGCCTCGACCTCGGGCTCACGGAACCGGCGTTCGATGACGCGTGCATCGCAGTGGATCCCATGCACCTCTCCTCGGTGTTCGCCGGTGAGGTGCCGGAGGGCGAATCGATGCGGTGGGCGGGCGCGACTTCCGACTGCACATGGGATGACGGCGAGAACAGCGTGGGGCTGACGGTGAGCGCAGCGGAGGTGTCCGGGCAGATTCTCGGCGAAGCCGCGCTTCTCGACACCGTCGCGGCGGACGGGGTCGACGTCGAAGTGTACGACGGCGCTGTCGGGCCATTCCGCGCCAGTGGCGGGCGCACCGCGGTCGCTACGGTCGGCGAGACCGTGGTGCACGCGTCCGTGCGCACCGGCGACCGCGACGCCGAGCAGCTGAAAGCGATCGCCCTCGCGGCGCTCGTCGCGCAGGAGCTGGAGTGACCGCGGGCTGACCAGCGGTCAAGTCGGATCACCCAGGACACCCGCGAGCTCGCCGCGTCCGGCGAGCTGCAGCTTGCGGAACACGCGGGACAGATGGAACTCCACGGTGCGCTCGGAGATGAATAGGCGCCGTGCGGCGTCGGCGTTGCTCGCCCCCGCGGCCACCTCGCGCGCTACTTCGAACTCACGTGGGGTGAGCTGGGCGACGAGAGAGCCCGCCGCACCAACCGCGGCCTGACGCCGCCCGCACGCGGCGAGCTCGCCGCGCGTCGTCTCGCGCAGCATCGAACACCCCAGCTGGGCGAACGCGATCTCGGCCTGTGCCAGCTGCGCGACCGCGTCCGCCTTGCGTTTCGCGCGCCGCAGGACCTGACCCCACAGCAGGCGCGTGCGCGCGGCTTCGAAGGCGCTGACGTCGTCGAGGCGTTCAACGGCCTCGGCGAACAGCGTATCCGCGCGTGCCCGCGGCGCGGATCTGTGCGACGCCTCAAGCGCGCGGCACCGCAGCGCGAGCGCCCGCATCTCGTCGTGGTCCACGGCCTCGGCCGCGCGCTCATAGCGGTTGAGGTCCTCGGCGAGCTCGCTCGACGTGCCGAGGTGCCACGCCGCTTCGTATCGATCGGTGAACGCCGTGAGATAGCCCGACGGGACGAGCCCGACCTGTTGCTCGATCGCACTCGACGCGGCGAGATGCGTGGCGGCCGCGGCGAAGTCGCGCTCGATCAGCCGCGCGTGGCCGGCGACGCGGTGACTGAGATGGTCCATCATCTGCGTCCAGACCGGAGTCCGTCGCCGTGCCCGCTCGCGCAGGTCGTCGGATGCGGCGCCCTGGCCGCGCGATGCGAGCAGGTGCGCGTGATGCAGCGCGATGAACGGATACGGACCGATCGAATCGGTCTCGATCACGAATCTCTCCAGCGCCTCGAACTCGTGGTCGGCGCGGTCCCACTCGCCGCGAGCACGCGCCACCAGAGCTGCGACCGTGCCGCTGAGATAGGTGCCCTCCGCGGTCGGCGCAGACCCGGCTGCCGTGTGGCGCCGGACTACGTCCTCCGCGTGATCGAGCTCGCCGAGCCAGACGAGCACGAAGGCAGCGAAGGGGACCGGCGTCATCCCGGTCGCCATCCGTTGCCACGGGTAGCGGTCCGGCCAGTCGCCGCGCAGCACCTGGCCGGCGCTGGCCGCGCCGACCATCACGGCGGCGACGTCGGCGATGAGCGACTCGTCCAGCGACAGCGCCCCCGTCAGGCCAGCGTCGAGCTGGCGGCACATCTCGTGCGCGTCCCGATACCGCGCGGCACCGAACGACGTCGTCGCGAGCGCCGTGACCAGCCGGCGGCCCTCCTCCTGTGCCGGCCCGGGCAGCAGGCCGAGCCCGAGCGACAGCAGCTCTGCCGTGTCCGGCGGCGGCACCGCGCGCGTCCACATCGACACGTACGCACGCGCCGCACCGAGGCGTGCGCGGTCCGTCGCGTCCGGCGTGCGCTCCGCTAACTCGATCAGCAGACGCTCGGCGGCCGGCCCTGCTCCCGCCCGCGTGCAGGCGTCGACCGCGCGCCGCAGCAGCTCCCCGTCCGGCGGATCCGCCAGCCGCGCCGCCTGTTCGAACAGGTCCCCCGCCTCGGCGAGGCCGTCGCGGCTCGCGGCGTGTTCGGCTGCGGCGACCAGTGCGCGCCGGACGACTGCGGGATCCTGATCGTCGACGCGACGCAGGTGGAAGGCGTGCCGCAACGGATCCGGGGCGAAGTGTGCGGCGAGGGCGGCGTGGACCGTCGCGACCTCCGTCCTCCGGGCCGCGCGTCGCACGGCTGCGGGAATCGACGGGTGCGCGAACGCCTGCGTCTCGCCGGTGAGGTCGATGAGGCCGGCGCGCTCGGCCGGATCCGTGTCCGACGGCGACACGTCGAGTCGCGCGAGCAGCCGGCCCCATTCGGACCGTGGTACCGGGTCAAAGCACAGCGCGAGCAGCGCGAGCCGCGCGATATCGGAGAGCGCGCCGATGCGGCGATCGAAGAGGCGTCCGAGCTGTCCGCCGAGCGGCAGCTCTCGGGGCAACGGCGCGGCGCCGGAGAGCTGCGCGGGGGCGAGGTCGACAGGGATCTCGGTCAGCGTCAGCGGGACCCCGGCCGCGTGCGCGACGAGACGCCGCACGACCAGCGCGGCCGCGTCGGGCGCGACGCGGCGCAGCAGCTCTGTCGCGGCGTCGTCGGAGAGGGGCGTGAGGTCGAGCGCCCTTCCCAGGCCCGCGAGCTCGGCTGTCTCCTCGCCGTCGGTACGTTCGCCGAAGATCACGCACACCGCGTCCGCGTCCAGGCGTCGCGTGGCGAAGACGAGCGCCCGTCGTGACGCGGGATCGAGCCACTGCGCGTCGTCGACGATGAGGAGGAGCGGGGCGCTCGCGGCGATCAGCCGCAGCAGCGCCGTCGCGGTCGCGAGCGGATCCGCGGTCGCGGTGAGCGGATCCGGTTCACCGAGGGCGGTGCGCACCTGCGCGACGCCCGCGTACGGGATCTCGGACTCGGCCGGATGGCCCGCGATGCGGACGACGCGGAAACCATTCGCCGAGGCGGCAACGACCCTCAGGTACGCGCTCTTTCCGATGCCCGCCGGACCGCGGACAACGACAGCCTGCGCCTCGCCGCCCATCGCTTCGCCGAGGACGAGAGACGCCAGCTGCAGTTCGCGTTCACGCCCGACGAGCGCGCGGCCGTCCATGCCGCCATCATATTGCGCCGTCGCGTCGCCCGCCCCGCCCGGATAGGATGGGGTGTCCAACACCCGAGTCTCAGGGGGAAGACCCATGCCAGGAATCGTGATCGTCGGCGTCCAGTGGGGCGACGAGGGCAAGGGCAAAGCCACTGACCTGCTCGGTGGGCGAACCGAATGGGTCGTGAAGTTCAACGGCGGCAACAACGCCGGCCACACCGTGGTGATCGGCGACGAGAAGTACGCGCTGCACCTGTTGCCGTCCGGCATCCTCTCGCCCGGCGTTACGCCGGTCATCGGCAACGGTGTCGTCGTTGACCTGGCCGTGCTGTTCGAGGAGATCGAGGCGCTCGAGGCGCGCGGCGTCGACACGTCGAAGTTGAAGATCTCATCGAACGCCCACATCATCACGCAGGCGCACCGCACGCTCGACAAGGTGCAGGAGCGCTTCCTCGGCAAGCGGCAGATCGGCACGACCGGTCGCGGCATCGGCCCGGCCTACGCCGACAAGATCAGCCGCGTGGGCATCCGCGTGCAGGACCTCTTCGACGAGTCGATCCTGCGCCAGAAGGTCGAGGGGGCCCTCGACCAGAAGAACCACCTGCTCGTCAAGGTCTTCAACCGACGTGACATCACGGTCGACGAGATCGTCGACGACCTGCTGAGCTACGCCGAGCGCGTGCGTCCCATGGTGTGCGACACGAGCCTGCTGCTGCACGAGGCGCTCGAGCGCGATGAGGTCGTCGTCTTCGAGGCCGGACAGGCCACGATGCTCGACATCGACCACGGCACCTACCCGTTCGTGACGTCGTCGTCGGCCACCGCGGGCGGCGCGGCGACCGGATCCGGTGTCGGCCCGAACCGCCTCGACCGCATCGTCGGCATCGTGAAGGCCTACACGACCCGCGTCGGCGCGGGCCCCTTCCCGACCGAGCTGTTCGACGAGCAGGGCGAGTGGCTCGCGACGCAGGGCCACGAGTTTGGCACGACGACCGGTCGGGCACGCCGCGTCGGGTGGTATGACGCTCCGATCACCCGCTACGCCACCCGGATCAATGGTGTCACCGACCTCGTCGTCACGAAGCTCGACGTGCTCACCGGGCTCGACGAGATCCCGGTGTGCGTCGCGTACGACGTGGGCGGCGAGCGCATCGACGAGGTGCCCGTCAACCAGAGTGACTTCCACCACGCGACGCCGATCTACGAGAACTTCCCCGGCTGGAGCGAAGACATCACCTCCGCCCGGACCTTCGACGACCTGCCGAAGAACGCGCAGGACTACATCCTCGCCCTCGAGAAGATGAGCGGCACGCGTATTTCGGTGATCGGCGTCGGCCCCGGCCGCGATGAGGTCATCGTGCGCCACGACCTCATCGACTGACGCGGTCTCCGCGCGTTCGCTGACGGTCCGACGCCGACCCGGGCGCCCTTTCCATGCCGGGATCAGGCAGTTTCGTCCTCGAGTGCGATGCGCCTCCATCGTGTGTGCGGGAGAATGGCACGATGATTGATCGGATAATCGCCCGCCTGCTCGGCACGCGGTGGCTGATGCGGTTGCCCATCCCGATCTACCGCGCCGGGCTCGGTCGGCTCCTCGGGCCGCGCTTCGTCATGATCGAGCACCTCGGACGGTCATCGGGTGAGCCGCGCTTCGTCGTCGTGGAGATCGTCGAGCGAGAAGGGCGCGCCCTGCGCGTCGCTTCCGGGTTCGGCACGAAGGCCCAGTGGTATCGCAATCTGCGGGCGAACGGCGTGGCCTACGTCAGCACCGGTGGCGTGCGACGCGCGCGCGTCGCCGTCGAGCTGCTCGACGAAGAGGCGTCTGACGAGGTGCTCGCTCGCTATCGTGACGCCCATCCCGACGCGGCGCAGCGACTCAAAGGCGCGATGGACGTCGTGCAGGGGCATGATGCCCGGATCCCCATCGTCGAGTTCCGGCCACTCGGGTAGCAGTCCATCGTTCGCGAGTGCGGATCCGCCCAACGCCACACCTCGAAGTGAACCGTCTCCGGTGCTGGCACACCCGTAGCGGCGACACGGCGCCGAGCGGCCGGTTACCTCTAGGACGTGGGGAGCACCGGATTCGTCACATCGTTGCGGTCTCGTTGATGTGGACGACGGTGATGCGGATATCTGCTGGTGCGGGGTGCTGTTCTGCGAGGACGGCTCTCGCAGCTGCTTGGACACGTCGGATGGTCTCCACCGCACCTGCATCCTCCTCGACGCCGATCACGATGTCCGCCCGCAGGCCGTCTGAGTCCTGCTCGACACGGATGAGCGGTGCGGATTTGTCGCGGATGCCGATGACCCGCGCACCGACATCGATCGCGTTGGAGGCGAGTGTCCCGGCGCGGAAGAGGGTGGAGACTCCGGGGACCGCTCGGACCGCAACTTCGACATCGGTCGCGAGGGTGTGCTCCTGTGAAGCGGTCATCGGTCCTCCCCGATCCGGTTCGGAAATTGCCGGAGGTCTGTGGCCGTGATGTCGATTCCTGTCACATTCAGTGTGGTGTGTGCGGCGAGACGGGTGCTGATCTCGGCGCGCAGGCGGTCGAGGAGGTCCGGGATCGGCGTCCCGTATGGCACGCTCACGTCCACTCGTACGAGGACAGGCTCGCCGGGAACGGTGACGTCACCGTCGAGCCGGCATCTGCCGACCAGGGCGCCGGGTACGGTGTTCTCCGCCGCGCGGATCACGCCCCGGACGGCTCCTTCCGTGATCCCCGCGTCCGCGTCCGAAGGCTCGACGACGAGAGGGATGCGGCGTCCAGCGCGCGCGTCCAGAGCGATACCCGCCAGGATGCTGTGCACCCAGCTTTCGTCAGCTTCCGGCTCGGCGGCCGTGTCGGCAGCAATCAGCTCCGGCGTGAGCGTCCGCAGACGTTCCAACGCGTCCAGGGCGATCTGACATCCCGCAGATTCGTCAATAGATCGGTCCGCAGGAGAGCGCCCGGAGTCGAGGTAGTCGGAGAGCTCTTCGATGGTGTGTCCGTCGAGGTGCTCCGGCTCCATGCCCAGGGGGCCGGAGGTGTCGTGCGTGTTCATCGCCAGTCCTCCATCCGGACAATGATGTCCTTTCGCGCCCGGGCCAGCAGCCCGCGCACCGTGGCGAGGGGGATGCCGAGCTCCTCGGCGATCTCCTCATACGTGTACCCGCCGATCTCCCGCAACACCCAGCACTCGCGCTGCGACCCCGGCAGCTCCTGCAGCGCGTCGCTCAACGCTGCTACCCCGGCTCGCGCTTCTGCCTGCCTGGCAGGAGCGGACACGTCCGGAGCGGGCGGGTCGATTCCCTCAAGGTCGGCCCGTGGACGTGTCGCGCGGATGCGGTCGATGGCCTTTCGGCTGGTGATTCGCATCAGCCAACTCTTCACCCTGCCGAGGTCGTCGAGTTTCGGCAACTGTCCCCAGGCGGTGATGAACGCATCTTGGACCACATCATCAACATCCGCGGTGCCGGACAGGATTCGGCGGGCGTACGCGCGCATCATCGGCGTATACCTGCGCACGAGCACGGCGAATGCTGCGGCATCGCCGTCGGCCGCGCGGCCAGCAACGATTCTGTCGTCCGCCGATTCCAACGGATCACGGTAGTCGCTCATCCTTCGTCCCCCCTCTGCGAAGGCGCCCTCCCCGAGAAGGGCTAGCGGACAGCGTCGTCGCTGCCCGCTGACTCCAGCTTGTGTCGAGAACCATCAGCACGTCGCTTGGCATTGTGCGAATCGTCAGTGCTTCGCGCGCCGTCGAGTGAGCAGGCCGTAGATCAGCAACACCACGATGGATCCGCCGATGGCGAGCAGCCACGTGGAGAGGTGGAAGAACCCCTGCAGATTGACATCGAAGATCAGCCCGCCTGCCCACCCACCGAGCATGGCACCGACGACACCCAGCAGCAGGGTGACAAACCATCCGCCGCCCTGCTTGCCGGGGAGGATGAGTTTCGCGAGGGCGCCGGCGATCAGACCGAGAAGCAGAAAACTGAAGAAGCCCATGAGAGCAGTCCTTTTGAAGGAATCGGATGAAGATGTGGAGGGGCGGGGTGGGGTGGGCGATGATGCCCACCCCACGGTGGCTACTTCTTGAAGGCGTCCTTGACGTCTTCAACCTTGGCGTTGACCGCACCCTTGGCCTGCTCGGCCTTGCCCTCGGCGACGAGCTTGTCGTTGTCGGTGGCCTTCCCGATGGTCTCCTTGACCTGGCCGGTGGCCTTGTCGGCGGCGGCTTTGATCTTGTTTTCAGCACCCATGGTGTTGTTTCCCTTTCTTTTGTTTCCGCTCATCGCGGTGTTCTCTTCTCTGTGCAAATGAGGGGTCAGTCGACCCGTGACTGATCGGCCGCGAGCCGTGCTCGGACGCTGGAGTGGATCGAGATCAGCGTCGGAGTCTCTCGGCCTGTCAGGGTCGCGAGATTGTCCACCAGTCGGGTCACCGTTGCGGCGACATCGACGGGCGAAGTGTTTCGCCTCGGTGTGACGCTCACATGCAGCACGTCCGTCCCACGCACCCTGCTCGCGCTCACCTGGGACGTGAGGATCTCTCCCCGAGCGGCAAGCGAGCGGGTGATCGCGTCGGATGCGAAACGCTGGCGGATCACTACCGGCCCCTGAGCACCGTCTCCGGTCTCGTCCCGGACCACCACGCTGCTGCGACCACCGCCCAGACTGACGATCACCACCATCGCTCCCACGACGATGACCAGCACGAGAGCCAGCGCGGCGATCGTGACCCCGCTCAACGTCGTCGCCTCAGACACGCGGGACGCGTGAGCTGCGTCCTGCATCCAAGACACCGCGGTCGCCGTCCAGCTTTCCCAGATCCCGGTCGCGACCGACCACACGGACGCCAGAACCGCGCCGCCTCCGGCCACGAGAAGAACCAGTCCGAGACCGAAGAGGACAGTCCGGTTCACGCCCCGATTCGTCGAGTTCATGACACACCGCCCCTCTCCGCGCTTCGCCGTACCCGTGCCCGCGCCTTCAAGCGAGGAGACGACGCGTACCCATCCAGTTCGCGCTCCACGACCGAACGCACACGCGCTCGGTCGACAACCTGGCCGGTCGCCCGACGAACCGTCACATCCGCGGTGCGGTGACCGACCCCCACGTTCACGGCCCCCTTCGGGAGGTCGAGCTCGAGCCGCACCCGCTCGGCGACCGCTGATGCGATCACCCCGTTGTCCACGATCACCGCGTGCCCCGACACCCCCAGAGCATGCTGAGGACGGCGGCCCGGAGCGACCGCGAACCAGAGCAGGATCACACCGGCCACCGCCACCACTCCCGCGCCGAGGATGATTGCCGCGCGCGACTCGGCCGTGGGCAGCGCCGCCAGCCATGCGAGCGCCGCACCTGGCGTGACCAGCAACGGAGCCGCTCGCAATAGATGCAGCACGATCTCGATCCCCGCATAGACGGCTGCCGCCACGACAAGGACGAGGACGACCACCGTCATCACCGTGCGCGGAGAGTGCGCCTCGCGACGCACGACACGCGTCAACACCGGGTTCGTCATCTATCTCACCCGCCTTCGCTCCGGAACCACCGCGCCCGTCACAATGAACGACACTCGCTGAATATCCCGCCCGGACAACCGGCCGAGCTCGCTGGCGAGCTCGGCCTGCATTTCCCGAACTCTCTCGATCACGGGCGTCGCGGCCTGGATGGCTCCGGTGTCGTCCAGTTCTGGGATCGGCAGTCTCGCCGCGACACGCACGGCGAGACCGCCACCCCACTCGGCCACCTCGACGTCCACATCCCCACGTGAGACGCCGATCGTGGCCGCAGACACTTCGCGGAAGGTCTTTTCGAACACCCGCTCTCGCACGTGCACCGAACCCCGAACCACGGGCACGGCCCCCCTGGGCGAATCAGCGATCAGCGTGCTCACGACGAGGTGCGCCGACCTGTGAACGCGCCCGCAAGAGCACGCAGATCCAACTGCCGGGACAGCATCCGTCCGGTGAGAGCACCGATTCCCATCAGCAACGCGACCAGCAGGAATCCCCAGAATCCGAAGATCAGCCCCGTGAATGCCAGGATCGCGCCGACCAGCGCCCCGGTCAGTGTCGCGCTCATGAGACGCGGGACTCGGTGTCGTCGTCAGCGTCGTCGTTGGGCAGGTGCACGTCGTTGACATTGACGTTCACCTCGACGACCTGCAGACCGACCAGGCGGATAATCGCGTCCGTCACGGCCGTGCGGACATCCTCCGCAACGGCCTGAATCGGCGCCAGATACTCCACGACGATGGTGATGTCGGCCGCAGCCTGGGTCTCCCCGACCTCGACCTTCACGCCCTGCGACAGATCCGTCGCGTTTACCGCGTCACGGATCGCGCCCAGAGCCCGCGCGCCGCCCCCACCGAGGGCGTGGACACCGGGCACCTCGCGCGAAGCGATACCCGCAATCTTCGCAACGACGCCCTCGGCGATCGTCGTACGACCCGCCGGCTGAGCTTCGCCGCCTGCAGGGACACGCGCGGTCGAAGGCGCGCGGTCAACCCGCGAAGTGTAGCCCGGAGCTTTCGCGGGCCGCGTCTCCGGCACGGCGTCCTCAGCAGTAACCGCCGTGCTCGTCTCATCCGCAGCCATCTGAACTACCTCCACAATCAATTAGCACGGCTTGGAACCGCACCATCCAACGAGCGAAGGGAAACGCTCTACAACTAGGACGAGGCGACAGGGCCAAACGTCACAAGAAAGCCGGAACGATAAAGGGTCTGATGCAGGAACAGGTGACAGTTCCTGCATCAGACCCCACACCGCCGGGGCGTGGAAAGGCCTACTCGGGGTCAACGCACGCCAGTTATGACCCCCGCGGCCTCGGAAAGTGACCTACTCGCCTGCCTCCGCGATCAGATTCGGCACGAGGTAAAGCAGTTGGAGCGCAAGAAGGATCGTGGTTGGCCGCTCACTCACGGGTTGCGGCAGGAGTTCGTTCGCCTGACCCACCCGGTAGGCGATCGTATTGGGGGCAAGGTGCAGCGCGTTAGCCACCGCGAGGCGACTGTTGCCGCTGCTGAGGTACAGCCGCACGGTCTCACGAATCTCGACGACGCGAGGTTCGGTCGATGCGAGGCCCCCGAGTTCGCGGCGCACAAACCGAGCTGCACGTCCGTGGTCGGCGAGCATCAGCAGGAGGTGTCCGACCTCGTCAGAGAAAAAGACCGTGTCGACCGTGTTGTACGCACGAATGTCGGCGACCTGCACCGCCGCCCCGTAAGTGTCACGAAAGCCTTCGACGCCGCGGGCGGCGGGCCCGACCGCGAGCCGCAGCCAGTCGGGCCGCTCGACTCCGAGGATCGCCTGAACCTCGGGCTTCGACGCTCTCGCCTCGACGTTCCACCACAGGTGCGTGAATCCGTCGCGCTCGAAGATAAACACGTTCGATGCATCGAGCATGGTCGCAACAGCGGCGGTGAACTCGGCAAGCTCGGTATCGTACTTCTTGGCGAACCCAGGGTCTTCGATCCAACTCACGGCATAGACATGCCAGCCGCTCCAGTGCGCGGGAAGCACCCCGTCCGAGTCCGAAGCCGCGTCAGATCCCAACGCCACGGCTTCGGCGATCTGAAACTGTTCCTCACCGCGCCGTCCGCGCCATGCACGCTGCTCGGCGTCGTATGCGGTCGACACATGCCGCACGAAGTCGTTGGCGAAATCGAACGCGGCGTCTCCGACGCTTCGCATGACCTGCGGAAACTCGGTCGGCTCCACCACCTCTCGCAGCGACTCAACGAGGATGTCTTTAGCCATCGAATGCACGCTCCACACCCGGTTCATGAGGGCGTCGAGGGGGATGCCATGGCGCACATCCGCGCGGATGATGTCGACGAATTCCTCCGGCAACCCCGATCGGAATGCCGACTTTCCCTCGCGCATCGACATCAGCATCGTCATGAGTGCTCGTTCGGTGGCCTGCCGGGCACGGCCTGTCGTCGATGCGGGGAGACCGCGCACACGCTCCCGCTCGAAGAAGCTGGTTGACGCGTGACTGCTCGCTTCCACCGCCCACGCGGTCGCTTGCCGACCGAGCGTCTCGAACGCTTGCGCAAGCAAGACGGGAGTGCTGGCGCTGAGTTCGTGTAGCTGATCGTACGACCACTCACCGCCACGGGGCTGTAATCGCGTCAGCCACTGCATGTGTGCTCCATCCCGTTCGTCTTCGTACCGGTGGCGTGGACAGTCTAAGCCTTTGCCCATAGTGATCTCTGCCCACTGTCGCCCGCGACATGAGCATCGAGAAAGTCATGTCGTGGGCACCGTGACACCCCGAAGTCGCGGCTGGTTCACTCAGTGCCGTCGGGCTCCGAACGCGCTCGACGGCACACACTTCAACGACGAGGAGACGGGTGCGATGGTGAGCGCACGAACGCTTCCGGTACGAAACCCCCGCACGGGTACGCCCGACACAACGATCACGGTGGCCACGCCCGATGAGGTCGCAGCCAAGGCCGCAGCGCTTCGCGCGCAGCAGCCCGCGTGGGAGGCCCTCGGCATTGCCGGGCGCGTCGCCGTGATGCGCCGGTGGTTGGGCGAGGTCGCTCAACGTGCGGTTGAGATCGGCGAGCGTGATGCCGCTGATACGGGTGGTGTCTCCACCTCGTGGTCACAGGGGTACATCACGATGACCAACATCGACGGCTGGGTGCAGGATGCCGAAGAGGCGCTGAATCGCGCATCCGTGCACCGGCATTCGGCATCCATGCCCGACGTCGAGGTGCGCACGCAGCTTGTGCCTTACTCGCTCGTCGGAGTGATCTCGCCGTGGAATGCGCCGATGATGCTCGCTCTTCTCGATGCGATTCCCGCCTTGTTCGCGGGCTCGGCCGTGCTGCTGAAGCCCTCGGAGGTCACACCTCGATTCTTGGAGCCGCTGTTCGCGTCGGTGCGCGCGGTGCCCGAGCTGGCGGCCGTCTTTGATTACGTCGAGGGCGATGGGCCGGTCGGTGCGACGCTGATTGAGCACGTCGACATGGTCTGCTTTACCGGGAGCGTCCCGACCGGCCGCAAGGTCGCCGTAGCGTGCGCCGAACGCCTGATTCCGGCGTATCTCGAACTGGGCGGCAAAGATCCCGCAATCGTCACGGCGTCAGCAGACCTCGACCGTGCTGTGATGGCCGTGCTCCGCGGCGGCGTCTACGCCACCGGCCAGGTCTGTTACTCGATCGAGCGCGTCTACGTGCATGAGAGCATCCATGACGAGTTCGTAGCGCTGCTCGCCGAGAAGGCGCGCGCAGTCGCGCTTAACGACGAGGATGTCAAGGTCGGCCACCTCGGCCCGTTCATCTTCGAACGCCAGGCCGAGGTCGTGCAGCGCCACCTCGATGACGCGGTGGCGCGGGGGGCGCGCATCGTTGAGGCCGGTCAGATCGAAACGCTCGGCGGGGGCCTATACCTGCGACCGACGATCCTGGTCGACGTCACTCACGACATGCTGATCATGCGCGATGAGACGTTCGGGCCGACGATCCCGGTCATGGCTTACAGCGACATCGACGAGGCCATCGCGCTCGCAAACGACACCGACTTTGGGTTGACGGCATCCGTCATCGCGGGCGACGAGAGCGAAGCTCTCGCGATTGGGCGACAGATCAATGCAGGGTCACTCTTCTTGCAAGACACGTTTCTCACGTTCGGCAAGATGCGCACGGTCGGCACGAATGCGTTCGGCAACTCGGGGATCGGCGGCGCGCGCACCGGGCCCGACGCGATCCTGCGGTTTCTGCGGCGCAAGGCGCTCATGACCAACCACGGCACGCCCGCCGATATTCAGAACGACCGATTTGGAGTGAAGCAATGACCGCCGATTGGAAGCTGACCGCAGAAGACCGCCTTGAGATCATGGAGCTCTACGCGCGGTACGCGTGGGGCATCGATCTCGCCGATGAAGAGATGGCGCTGTCGGCGTTCGCCGACGACGGTTGGTTTGAGCACCTCTGGCAGGGGCGCGTGCAGGGTCACGATGCGATCCGCGAGAACCTGCGTTCGCTGTGGAACGACCGCCAGCACTGGTGGTACGGACGCCAGCACCTGATGGATCACTTCATCATGGATCCCCTCGATCAGCCTGGCGAGGCGAAGGTGCGGTGCTTCTTTCAGATTCTGCAGTTCAACGTCGACTACGGCACGAACTTTGTTTTCGGCATCGGCACTCGCACCGATCACGTGACCAAGCGCGACGGCCGGTGGCTGTTCCAGTCGCTGACCGTGAACGCGTGGACCTCGCTCGACCAGGTGCCCTGGCAGGGGGAACTGCACCTCAAGGGCCGCCCGAAGTACACGATGCCGCCCGCGAGCGACGTGCATCGCACGGCGTGACACGCGCTCGAACCCGCTCGCTTGACAACCGCACTCAACGATGAGGAGTACCCACTGATGACCGATCGCACTGCCTCGGCTTCGTACCGGCAAGCCGCCTTCCACCCGATTCCGAGCTTTTACGGCAAGAGCCTCCCGACCGTGCGGTTGGAAGCGGATGTCTACGACTGCGAGATCGAGGGCATCGTGCCGGCCGAGCTCAACGGCACGCTCTACCGTCTTGGTGGCGACACCCTGTATCCGGTGCTTGGCGACGACGACAACATCATCAACGGCGACGGGCTGATGCTCAAGTTCCGCATCGAAGACGGGCACGTCGACTTCCGTTCGCGGTACGTCAAGACCGAGCGCTACCTCACCCAGCGCGCTGCGCGCCGCCGCCTTTACAACGAATACCGCAACCCTTACACCGACGAGCCCGACGCCCCGCAGATCGCCGACCGCGACAACACCGGCAACACGTTCGCGCAGTGGTTCAACGGCAGACTCTTCGCGTTGCGTGAAGACTCGCACCCGTACGAGATCGACCCGGACACCCTTGAGACGCTCGAGAAGTTCGACTTCGACGGCAAACTCAAGAGCAAGGCCCTCTCGGCACACACCAAGATCGACCCCGTCACCGGTGAGTGGTGGGCGTTCGGCCTCTTCGCCGACCGCCGTTTCGATGGCGAGGTGGCGCTGATCGTGGCGGATGCCGATGGCAACCTGATCCGCGAAGAGCAATTCCAGGCTCCGTATCCGGGCCTTATGCACGACTTCGCCGTCACTCGCGAGCACGTCATCTTCGACATCCAACCGCTGACGGTTGACATCGAGCGCGCGAAGGCGGGCGGAGATTTCTACGCCTACGATCCCGAGTTGCCGTCGATGTGGGGCATCATGCCGCGCTCTGGAACCGTCGCCGACATCCGTTGGTTCCGCGCCCCCGACGTCGTTGTTGGTCACATCATGAACGCGTACACCGAGGGATCGACCGTCATCGTAGATGCTCCCGTCTCGCCCGGAAACCCATTCCCCTTCTTCACCGGAGTGGACGGCAACCCGACCCCGGTCGACGAAAGCTTCGGTCTCATCACTCGCCTCACCTTTGACCTGGGCGCAGACGGTGACGAACCCACCGTCGAGCCCATCGAGGGTGCAGTGGGCGAGATGCCCCGCATCGATGACCGCTTCGCGATGGAGAAGTACCGCTACGGGTTCTTCAAGAGTGCCGAGGGGATCTCCCGCATCGACTGGGCCACGCGTGAGATCGCGACGTTCCCCATGGCTCCCCCGTCACTCGCGCACGAGCCGATTTTTGTGCCGAGATCGGCCGACGCAGCCGAGGGCGACGGGTTCATCGTGACGGTGGTCAATCACTATCACACCAACCGCGGCGAGCTTTTGATCCTCGATGCGACCGACCTGGCTGCCGGCCCCATCGCACGGGCGAAGATCCCCTTCGCACCGCACTTCACATTCCACGGCAGCTTCGCGCACAACGTGTGAGGCGGGGTGCAGCACCTCTGATCCTTCAGCGGGTGCTGCGCCGGGGGCTCAGGGGCGGTGAAGCTCCACCCCGCTGCCGCCGAACTCAGTGAAGTGAATCTCGACACCGCTCGGGGTGAGGCTGACCTCGTTTCCCGGACAGGTGGTTGGTTGGTCCGGCTGCCAGCGTGAGCTGGCGTCGTTCGTACGATAGCGGGCTGCGGTAGCCGATCGCGGAGTGGCGCCTCTGGGCGTTGTACCAGCCGTCGATCCAGACGTAGGCGCCGCGGCGGGCGGCGTGGATCGATGTCTATGGGTGCCAGGTGGCCGGACTGATTCCGGTGATCCCGTCTGCCTGCATGAGTTTCGCGACGGTCTTACGTGCGATCGCCACCCCGGCAACCTGCAGGTCCGCATGGATCAGGGGAGCCCCAGCTGCCATAACCGTAACGTCTCCGGACTCATCCCCAGCACACCCGCGACGTGCCGGACTGCGCTCATCATGCTCGGATGCTCGGGCCGCGCCTCCACGAGCATCCGCAACGCCCGCTCACGCATCTCCGGCGAATACTTCCTGTTCATCGAGTTCCATCGTTGCTTGAAAACGGAACGAAATTCAGGCCGATTCACCGACCGCACGGTCGGGGCGTTTGTCGCCGCCTACAGCCGCGGGGGCTACAATCGCGGCAGCTTGAACACCCGCTCCGCGATCCCCTGGAAGAACTCGTACCGCTCCTGCTCGCTGTACGACAGCGCATCCATCTGCGCCACCTCGTCCAGCTCGTACTGGTACGGGTAATCCATCGCATACATCACCCGGTCGTTGCCGAGCACCGAGCGCGCAAAGGTAATCGCGGGCTCCCACGGCATCCCACTCGTCGTCAACCAGATGTGCGTGCGCAGGTACTCACTCGGCTTCTGCTGCAGAGGCTTGATCGCCTCATAGCGACCGGATGCCACCTGCTTCTGATGCATGTGATCAATACGCGACAAGAAGTACGGCAACCCCTCACCCAGGTGCCCCACCACGACACGCAGATTCGGCACGCGATCGAACAGGCCGCTCGTGATCATGCGCAGCAGGTGCAGGCCGGTCTCAGCGGCGAAACCCCACACGGCACCGTCGAGACCAGCCTCGACATACGGCGAGATCGCCGCATCAGGAAGCGTCTGAGGATGCAGGTACACCGGCACATCAAGATCGGCGGCCGCCTGCAGAATCGGCAGGTACTGCGGCGCATCGAGGTAGGTGCCCTTGATATGCGAGTTCGCGATGAGGCCCTTCAGGCCAAGCGTTGTCACAGCGCGTTCGAGCTCTTCAACGGCCGACGGCGCGTCTTCGAATCCGACGGCGGCAAGGCCCGAGTAGCGCGTGGGATGTGCCCGCACCGCCTCTGCGATGCGGTCATTCGCGAGTCTCGCAAAGTCGCGGGCGGCATCCACCGACAGCACCTGAGTGCCGGGCGAGGTGAGCGAGAGAATCTGGTGGTCGATGCCCGCAGCATCCATGTCGGCGATGCGTCGCTCGCCGAGATCGGCGAGACGCGACACGACCTGCTGGGGTTGCGGGTGGGACGACTGCAAGAAGTAGCCCATGAGTGATCGAAAGCCGATCTCGACGTTGTCCGTCTTCAACAGACGCAGATATTCATCGATGAGTTCTTGCGGCGCGTAGGCCTCTTCGGTGGCAATCCGGCGGTACGCGCGCGCGGTTGAGCTTTCAGTACTCATTTCTGATCTCCCTTGACCGTGGTTTCTTTCTGGGCGAGCTGCATCCAGCGGTCCAAGCCCGGTAGCGTCCGAGCGGCATCCTCAAACCCGACAATCGCGTGCTCCTGCGTGCAGTGGTGCAGTGAGTACAGGCCGTGCGTGCGCCCGAGCCCCGACTGCTTCACCCCGCCGAATGGTGTACGCGGCACCGAAGCGCCGAGGCGGTGCGCGTTGATGAAGGTGCTCCCGGCCTCAATGCGGCGCGCCACAGCCTCGGCGTGCCTGAGGTCGTCTGACCAGATGCTCGACGCCAGTCCGAACTCCGTGCGGTTGGCCTCTCGCACGGCGTCGTCATCGTCGTCAAACGCAATGATCGGCAAGATCGGCGCGAACTGCTCGTCGAGCACCAGCTCGTGATCGGCGGCGATGTCGGTGACGAGGGTGGGGCGCACGTAGAACCCGTCTTCCCACCGGGCGGTCGCGCCGCGAGTGCCGAGCTCTTCGACTCGCGCTCCGGCATCCCGTGCGGCGGCAAGCAGGCGCAGTGCGTTCTCATACCCGTCACGGGTGGTGAGCGGGCCGATATGTGTGGCTTCGTCGTTGGGGTCGCCCACAACGACTCGCGAGAGCACGTCGCGCAAACCCACCACGACCTCGTCGTAGCGGTCGCGGTGCACATACAGTCGCTTGATGTTGAAGCAGATCTGACCGGTCATCGAGAACGCGCCGGCGATGAGTTCGCTTATCAGCTGCGGCGTGACAGTCGCGGATTCGAGAACGATCGCGGGGTCGTTGCCGCCAAGTTCGAGCGCCACCTTCTTGACCGTGCTCGACGCGGCAGCGGCAATCGAGCGGCCTGTCGCGGTGCCACCGGTGAAGATGACGGCGCGCACGTCGGGATGCTCTGCAAGTCTCTGCCCCACGACGGCACCCCGTCCGGGCACGATGTTGAGCACGCCGGGTGGCAATTCAGCGGCGAGAATGCGCACGAGTGCGGTGAGCGCCAACGGTGCCTCGACGGGCGGCTTCACGACCACGGTGCAGCCCGACGCGAGCGCGGGCGCCACACCATTGAACGTTAAGAAGAGGGGTGTGTTCCACGGCCCGATCACGCTCACGGGGCCCACCGGCACGTGACGGATTCGCACGAGAGTCGCCCCCGACGTGCCGTCTTCGCCCGTGTAGTCCTCGCGCCCAGATTCCTCGTCGACAAGCCGGATGAAGCCGCGAAGCAGCGCGAGCGACCCCGCGACATCGCCGAACGCCTCGTGTCGGATCTTTCCGACCTCGAAGCTGACGGTCGCGGCGAGCTCACCGACCTCCTTCTCGGCCACCGTGATGGCGTGGCGAAGCTGCTGACCGCGCTCCGCCGGGGAGAGGTCTCGCCATGCGGGAAAAGCGGCGACGGCCGCCGCGACGGCGTCGTCGGCGGCATCCGCATCGCCCAACTGAACACGACCGACTTGCTGGCCGGATGCCGGATCAAGCACGGGCACATACGCGCCCTCGTCGCGAGAGATGCCGTTGATGTAGGCGGTTGCATCGCGCCACTGCGGGCGCACCATTGCGCTGGGAATGTGTGTCACCCGCACACTCTCATGCAGCGACCTGCGCCCCGTCACTGTGGGCGGCGCGCAGAAACCGGCGCGACCTCGGGTGTCGACGACAGTGATCGAGTGTCGGAACTCCACCACCATCTCAACCGATGGGCGCCGATGCCTTCCGGTGACCATCGCTCACCGGAAGGAGCCCGCGCATGCTGACCTCAGCTGCCATCGCCGTCGAACCGGGTCAACCCCTTCAGATTGCAGACATCACGCTCGACGACCCGCGCGATGACGAAATACTCGTCGATGTGCGCGCCACCGGCATCTGCCACACCGACATGTCGGCCGCGGCGGGACGCCTGGGGGTCCAGATGCCGGTCGTGCTGGGGCACGAAGGAGCGGGTGTCGTGGTGGCGGTGGGCTCGCTCATCACCAGCGTCGCCCCCGGCGACCGTGTGATTCTCGCGCCCGACTTCTGCGGGCGCTGCGACCAGTGCCGTACCGGCTTCACGACTTACTGCGAGAAGTCGCGCGCACTCATCTTTGCCGGCACGCGCGAAGATGGCTCCACGAAAGCGCACCGCGATGGTGCGCCCGTGCGGGCGGGCTTCTTCGGTCAGTCCTCCTTCTCGCGCTACGCATTGGTCACAGAGCGCAACGTTCTCAAGGTGACAACGGATGCCCCGTGGCACGAGCTCGCCGCACTCGCGTGCGGCGTCAGCACCGGGGCAGCATCGGCCCTTCTCGCCCTCGATGTGCGTCCGGCGCACTCCTTCACGGTCTTCGGTGTAGGGACAGTGGGTCTAGCTGCGATCATGGCCGCACGGATGGCGGGGATGCGGTCGATCATCGCCATCGATCGGCATCCCGAGCGCCTCGAGCTCGCCAAGACACTCGGCGCGACGTCCACCCTCAACACAGACGAGGCGTCCGACATCGCCACGGCACTGAAAGACCTCACTCGTGGAGGCACCGATCGCGCCCTTGATACGACCGGTGTCCCCGCGCTCATCGCGTCAGCCGTCGATGCGCTCGCCATCCGCGGCGTGTGCGGATTCGTCGCAGGGATGGGCGCGCACATCGACATCGATCTCGGCCCGATGCTCGTCAAGGGCGCGCAGCTTCGCGGCATCATGGGCGGCGACGCGACCGGACTCGTCTTTCTCGCCGACCTGGTCGCCGCGTACGAGGCGGGGGACTATCCCATCGACCGCCTGATCACCACCTATCCGCTGGCAAACATCAATGAGGCGTTCGCCGATATGGCATCCGGCCGCACGGTCAAACCCGTGATCACCTTCGCTGACGCCGGGTGAACTCTCGACTGGTGCGCAGACACAACGACTCGCGGCCCCTTGGTGCGAGACACCAGCGAAGCCGCCGCCCGCCGCAGTCATACTGACCACACCCCGATCCCGCACGATACCTCCGGCACGTCGCGATCGCCGAGTTCACACCTCAATGGAGAGGAAGCGATGACCCGCACTTCTGCACCCCCACCTTCGCATCAGGCGAACTGGTGGCGGCGCCAGTGGGCGCTCTACCCCGTGCGCAACATTCAGATCGCGATCGCGATCGTTGCCCTTGCGCTCTTCGCCTCGCCCGTCATCGCCGTTGTCATCAGCGCCTTTCGCACCACCCCGTTCAACGGTGAATGGTCACTCGAACCCATCACTCAGGTCTTCTCCGATTCCGACACCTGGGTCGCTCTCGGCAACTCCGTGTTGCTCACGGTCGCCAGCGTCATCCCCAGCATGATCATCGCGACCTTCTTCGCGGTGCTCGTGACCCGCACCGACTCGCCCCTCAAGTGGGTCGTCACCATCACGATGGCGATTCTGGTGGCAACCCCGCCGATGTTCTATGCCGTGGCGTGGGGCCTGCTCGGCAACAGCACGGTCGGCATCCTCAACGTGATTTTGCGCGGCGGTGAGCCGTGGGGTTCGGGTCCCCTCAACGTCGAATCGTGGTTGGGTCTCATTCTCGTGTCGATCTTCCGCGGCACGGGGTTTATGTACCTGCTGCTGCTCGGGCCATTCAGCCAGATGGATCGCTCCCTCGAAGAGGCAGCGCGCGTGAGCGGCGCCGGCGCCATCCGCACCTTCTTCGGCACGCAGCTGCCTTTGCTTCTGCCGACACTCACGAGCGTGCTCATCATCGCCACGGTGGCATCGATCGAAGCGTTCGACGTTCCGGTTGTGCTCGGGGTTCCCGCGGGCATCTACGTGTTGCCCACTGAAGTCTTCACATATCTGTATGACTCCACGAGGCCTCTCTACGGGCAAGCGAGCAGCGTCGCCGTCATCCTCCTGCTGATTTTGATCGCGCTGCTCATCGTCGAACGAAGACTCCACGGGCGACGGCGCTTCACCACGGTGAGCGGCAAGGGCGCACGCACCGCGCTCTGGAAGCTTGGCGCATGGCGGATGCCGATCGCGATCACCATCATCGTGTTCTCCCTCGTCGTCGTCATCATGCCGACACTGCAGCTCGTGTTGACCTCGCTTGCCCCGTACTTCGGCGCTCAGGGAGTGTTCACCCTCGACAACTTCGCCACTGTGCTCGGCGACCCGGCAATTATCGGCATCCTCGCTTACACGGCGAGCGTCGCTGCGGCCGCCGCCGCCATCGCCGTCGTCGCCGTGATCGTCTTCGGGTGGGCCACGCGGATGCGCCGCGGCCCCCTCGCGACGGTGATCGACACCAGCCAGGTCGCACCGATGATCGTGCCCGGTCTGCTGCTGGGTATCGGACTCATCACCGTGGTGCTGTTCACCCCGCTCGCGAGCGCATACGGCACGTACTGGCTGCTGATGGTCGCTCTCTTTATCGCCATCGTTCCGCTCGCGAGCCGCGCAGTCGCCGGCGCCCTCGCGCAGATACCTGAAGAACTCGAAGAAGCCGCTCGCGTCTCGGGATCATCTCGCGGTCGCGCCCTGGTGGGCGTCGTCTTCCGCCTGTTGCTTCCGAGCGCCCTCAACGGCTGGTTGCTCTGCTTCGTCGTCGTTTCGGGCTCGCTCGCCGTCCCGCTGCTGCTTAGCCCCCGTGGGCAGACCCTGCTCGCGGTCAAGGTGTACGACCTCTACACGTCAGCCAACGTGGTAACCGCCGCCGCCATCTTCGTGCTGTTCGTCGTCGAGATCCTCGTCATCACCCTTCTCGTCGAGATCGCCAAGCGCCTCCTCACCCGCGCGCGCCTCCCCCGGCGACTCCCCTCAGCAGACGTCGACCGCGACTGGACCGGCGCCACCCGCGTCGCCCTTCCCCCGCACGACTCGAAGAGCGCGCTTGCACCCGCGGCTCCTCGAGGTCAGACATCCACCCACACCCGATAACCACCCGGCCACCCCGATGGAGTAGTAATTCACATGAAATCCAAGAAACTGTCTACCGCAGCGCTCTTACTCGGTGCCGCCCTCGTCATCTCTGGATGCGCGGGCACGACAGACGCACCCAGCGACACCAGCACCCCCGATGACACCGACTACATCGTCGATGCCGCGGCCGAAGGCATCACCGAAGAGCAGGCCGCATACCTGACCGAACTGTATGAAGCCGCACAGGACGAGGGTGGCCTCACCATCTACTCCGGCACCCCAGACGACCTCGTCGAGGTCTACGCCCTCTTTGAAGAAACCTTCCCGGGCGTCTCGGTCACCGCCGAGGGCCTGATTGGCGCCCCGCTCGTGCAAGCGCTCTCGACCGAAAATGCATCCAACAATCACGTCGCTGACATCCTGCACAACCCCGACGCGCAGCTCTACGTCAACGAGAACGCGGCGGGCGACTTCGGCGAGCCGTACGAAGTGCAGACGCTCGAGGTGCCGGAGGCACTCGCGGGCTCTGCCGACTCGATCATCGACCCCGAGCACCGGTTCAATGTGCCCTTCCTCGGGTATTTCGGGTTGGGCACCTTCTTGCCGCGGTCGAGCGAAGCCGGTGCGCCACCCGAGTCGTTCGCCGACCTCTCAGACCCGCGATTCACAGGGCTGATCGGCATGGGTGACCCCACCATCCCCGGCCCGCAGCAGGCCGCGCTTCTCTACCTGCTCAACAGCGGTGGGCTGACCGAAGAAGACCTCACAGGTCTCGGCGCAAACGCCAGCCTCAAGGGCGATTACGGTCAGGCGATCGGTGGCCTCATGCAGGGCGAGTTCCCGTTCATGTTCGGAGCTCCTGTATCGGCCGTCGTGAAGGCAGCGGATGCCGGCGCCCCGGTCGAGTTCCGCGTCTTCTCGGAGTACAACCCGCTCATCTCGCACAAGCACGTGCTGCTGCAGGGCGCACCGAACCCAAACACCGCCAAGCTCTACATAGAGTTCATGAACCTGCTCAGCGCGCAAGAACTGCTCGCTGAGGTCGGCTTCATGCCTCTCGACGAACGCGCCGCCGACCCGGCCGCACCGTGGACCTCGATCACCGAGAGCGGAGCGACCGAAATCGTCGACCACACCGTCATCGACGAGTCACGTAGCCGCCTGCTGCCACTCATCGAGCAGGCGTTCAAAAACTAGTCCATCGCTGTCAACGACCACTTCTCCGGAGCAAACAACATGCATGCGCTCAGCATCGAAGGTCTCGCCAAGCACTTTCCGGGCGGCAGCGTCGCCGTCGAAGGCATCAGCCTCAACCTGCAGCCGGGGTCGTTCACGACCCTGCTCGGGCCGAGCGGGTGCGGAAAGACGACAACCCTGCGCTGCTTGGCAGGACTCGAGGTGCCGGATGCCGGGCGCATCACCTTCGGCGACGACGTGTTCGTTGACGTGAAGGCCGGTCACTACACCGCCCCGAACAAGCGTCACCTGGGCATGGTGTTTCAAAGCTATGCACTCTGGCCCAACAAGAGTGTCATGGCGAACGTTGCCTACCCTCTGCGTCTGCGCGGCACCGGCCGCGCCGACGCAGAGGGCAAGGCGCGGGATGCGCTGAGCACGGTAGGGCTCGTCGGATACGAGCACCGCTACCCGCACGAATTGTCGGGCGGCCAGCAACAGCGAGTGGCTCTCGCCCGAGGGCTCGTTTCGGCACAGGGCCTTCTTCTGTTCGATGAGCCTCTCTCCAACCTCGATGCCAAGTTGCGATTGAGCATGCGCACCGAAATCCGTCGCCTGCATGACGCACTCGGCTACAGCTCGGTGTACGTCACGCACGACCAAGAAGAGGCGCTCGCGATTTCCGACTACATCGTCGTGCTCAATCAGGGGCGCGTCGAGCAGGCAGGCAGTCCGCACGAGATCTTCGCAAAGCCGGTCTCACCCTGGGTCGCCGACTTCGTAGGCTTTGACAACATCTTCGAGGTCGACACCGCGAACAGTTCAGAAGAGCGCATCGCTCTCGTGGGCGGTGGAGAACTCGCGGGCGATGTGTCACAGTCAACGCTCCGGCGGCACGGATCCATCGCATTCCGGAGTGCTGACGTGCGGTTTGCCCAAGAGCTGGCGCCTTCGTCGTGCGTCACATTCCGAGGAGTCGTGCGTGCGTCAAGCTACCTCGGTGACGCGTACCGCGTCGAAGTCGAGGTCGCCCCCGACACTCGCGTTATCGCGACGATTCCCGACTCGTCTCGCGAACAGGTGCAGGAGAAGTATCTGGGCGCAACGCACGAGTTCGCCGTGGAGACGACGTCGCTTATCGGCTTGGACTGATCGCCAGCGCTTCGCTGATGAATGTCAGCAGGGGGGGTCCGAGAATGTCATCCGTCGAACCGAGCCGGTACACCGTCGAGAGGTGATTCTCGCCCGGCACGAGATGCAGCGGCGCGAAGGTGCCGTGAGTGTCGGTCCACTGCTGAGCCATTGTGAGCGCGTGCGCGAGAAACTGCGGCTCATCGAACTCCGCAACGGCGAGAAACAGCGGAGTGGTCGTTTCGATGACCGTCGAGAGCGACCCCATGTCGGCCCATCGGCTCAACTCATCGCCCCAGTAGGCGCGGTGCATGGGAAGGTCTGCGGCCGAGCCGACGTCGTACAGGCACGAAATCAGCGCCGCCCCCACGAGCTCGAGTGGCGGGGCAACGCGAGACGCCCGACCGAGGTAGTCGGCCACGTGCATGGCACCGGCCGACTGCCCGATCAAAAACGCTGAGTCGGCGGAGCCGCCGAACGATCCGATTTCATCGCGTACCCATTCCAGCGCCGCCGCGATGTCATCCGCGCCGTCGGGCCACGACGCCTCGGGGGCGAGTCGGTAGTTGATTCCGACCGCGACCAGGCCATGGCGCACAGCCCACACCCCGATGTTCGTGCCGAACGGGGAATCATCGCTTCCCTTGTTGCCCGCGACGAATCCGCCGCCGTGCACAAACACAACCACTGGCCGTCCACCAGGCGAGGCCGGGGGTGCCGGTGAGTACACATCGAGAACGTGGCGCTCGTGCAAGCCGTATGCGATGTCGCGCACAATTGCGACGTCATCAAAGGGGGCCGTCGGCAGCGCTTCGGCGCAAATTTTCTGCGTGCCCACCACCATGTCGGGGCTCAGATTCTGCCCTAGTTGGCGAATTCGTGCGGTGCGCTCTGCGCGCGCCCGGGCGTCATGAACGACATCGGTCATGGTGGGTCTCCTCGACAGATCAGTGGTGCCGCCCACGCTATCGAGCGGCCGCACCCGCCCTGATAGCTCGAACACCACCGTCGGAGACGGGTGACTGACGCTCGCGCCAGCAGAACGGGATGGCCCGGGTGAGCGCCCGTGCGTTCGGCAGGCCATTCTTTCTCTGCGCCGCGGCGAATCCGCGTGATGCCGTGCGTTCGCCTCGATATCGGCGCCAAATGGCCTCCCAAACGCACGACGGTCCGGCGGAAGACGCAGCTTCTTCTTCGATGCGAAGAAGGCGGCCGTTTTTCCCCAGGAACTCGTTGTCCATCCGCAGTTCCTGCACCTCGCGGCGCAACCGTTCCAGCTCCGACCGCTCATCCAGATCCAGCCGCGCGTCAACCCATCCCCGGCGCGGGCACATTCTTGCTGGACCCACCAGCCCAGCAACTGCTTACCGACGCCGATCTCCCGCGCGACCGCCGCGATCGTGCGACCAGTATCGATCACCAAACGCGCAGCCTCACGCCGATACTCCGGCGTATACGTCTTCCTCTTGCTCGTGCCCATCACGGACGACCTCCCCGACAAGCCCGCGAACACGCAGAACCCGCCTGGTCAGTGTCCGGAATTCGGGGTCAACCCCAGAACCTCACTCGCGAACGGACGCGGGGCGGATCCGCACTCGCGAACCCGCCCCACATCGCCGCCACGCCTGCCGCTTACGCGACCTCGCGCCGCGCGGTGCGCCAGAGGCCGAGGGCGAGCGGCACGCCGCACCACAGCGCCGTCGCCGTCGCGAGGCGCGCCCACTCCTCACCGGCCAACGTCCCGGCAAGCAGCGGCATGCTCGCCGTTGACAGATCGATCCACGGGATGACGTCGCTGAGCGCCGGCACGAGGACGAGCACGCTCAGCAGCACCGGGGCGATGATGAACGTGACGATCGCGAGCGGGGTGCTCAGCAGGGCGAGGCCGAGACCGACGCCCATCGTGACGTAGATCGCCATGCCGCCGACGTACCCGAGGGCGGATCCGAGTGACAGCGACCAGGACCCGCCGCCGTCGAACGCCGCGATGCCGACGAGATTCGCGATCGCCGCGGCGCCGAAGGTCGCCACGAGCATCCCGAGACCGAGAATCAGCGACGCGACGAGCTTCGCGATGTTGACGAGCGTGCGTCGCGGTTCGAGCGTGAAGGTGCTCAGCCCCGTGCGCTGCGACCACTCGCTCGTCGCTGCGAGGACGCCGAGGAACGGCAGCAGGAGCGCCCACCCCGCCGAGGCGAAGTCGATCAGCGCGGACCAGGTGAGTCCCTCCGCGGGAAGGATCCAGAGAGGCAGGGCCGACGCGCCCGCCGTGATGATGGCGATCGAGATCAGGATCCACAGCCCGGCACGCGTGTCGACCATCTTGCGCAGCTCGACGCGCACGAGGCGCGCGAACGACGGGCGGGTCCCCTCGAGAGCCGGTGTGTGTGTCGTGGTCATGGTGCTCATGCGGCACTCTCCGCGCGGTCGGTTCCCGCCGTGGCGGTGAAGAACAGGTCCTCGAGTGATCCGTCGGCGGTGAGCTCCTGGTGCGACCCCTGCGTGATCACGCGGCCGTGGCCCATGATCACGATGTCGTCGGCCGTCTGATCGACCTCCGCCAGTTGGTGCGAAGACAGCAGGACGGTTCCGCCTTCGCTCGCGAAGTCGCGCACGATGTCGCGCATCCAGCGGATGCCGGACGGATCCAGACCGTTGGCTGGCTCGTCGAGGATCAGCACGGCCGGGTCTGCGAGCAGCGCTTGCGCGATGCCCAGCCGCTGACGCATGCCGAGCGAGTAGCCGCCGGTACGACGCTTCGCCTCCTTCTGCGACAGCCCGACGCGGTCGAGGGCGCGGTCGACGGCACCGCGCCCGAGGCCCATCGTCATCGCCGCGAGCGTCAGCGTCTCGTGGCCGGTGCGGCCATTGTGCATGGCGGACGCGTCGAGCAGCACGCCGACATGGCGACCGGGATTGGGGACGTCGACGAACGGCACCCCGAGGATCCGGGCTTCGCCCGAGTCCGGTCGGGCGAGACCCACGAGCATGCGCATCGTGGTGGACTTGCCCGCGCCGTTCGGCCCGAGGAATCCCGTGACCCGGTAGGGCTTCGCCGTGAACGACACGTTGTCGACGGCGACGGTGTTTCCATACCTCTTGGTGAGTTGATTCGCTTCGATCATGTCTCCACGTTCCCGCGGAACGACCCCCGGCCACATCGCGCGGCAGGCTGGTTCGTCTCCACCGATGGGCGGAGCGGTTCGAGCCTCGAGGCGGAGGAGACGCGCGCACCACCTCAGTAGGCTCGACGCGTGACGACAGCGGATCCACGATTCGAGTACGCGACAGGCACCCGCCTGCGTGCCTGGTCGCGCGTGTGGCGCTATCTGCTCGTCGTGCTGATGGCCGTGTTCGGCCATGCCATGATGTACGGATCCCTGATCCTGGTCGCGGAAGTCGGTGCGCTCACCGTCAACGCCGAGGACGTTCCCGAGATGGCGATCGTTCTGCTGATGGCGGGCGTCGACGCGCTGGTCTGCGTACTGGCAATCGCTCTCCTCCCGCTGCGGCGGCGGGCGCCGGCGACGATCGCGACGATCATCGCCGCATTGAGCAGCATCTCGTCGGCGACGGGATCCGGGCCGGCGATGCTGGCGGCAGTCTCCAACGCGACGCATCGCCGGTGGGGCCCGATCGTGATCAACGGCGTCGTCTTCGTCGCGGCGCTGATGACCTTCTACGTGCTCTTCCCCTCCCAGGCGTTCGGTCCGACGCCCGACATCCTGATGTTCGTCGGCGCGATCATCACCTTCCTCGTTCCGGCGGGGTTCGGGCTGTTCATCGGCGCGCGCCGCGCGCTGCTGGCCTCCCTGCACGAGCGCGCCGTCAAGGCGGAGCGCGAGCGGGCGCTCGAGGTCCACGCGGCGCAGGCGGGAGAGCGCACGCGGATCGCACGCGAGATGCACGACGTCCTCGCACATCGAATCTCGCTCGTTGCGATGCACGCCGGCGGCCTTGCCTATCGTGACGATCTCTCGCGGGAGGAGACCGCGTCCGCGGCGAGACTCGTCCAGGACAACGCCCGACGCGCGCTCGCCGAACTGCGACAGGTGCTCGGCGTGCTGCGGCCCGATGGGTCGGGCGTTGAGCCGCCGCAGCCCACGCTCGAGGTGCTTCCGGCCCTGATCGCCGAGGTGCGCGAGGCCGGCGTCGACGTCGACCTCGAAGGCTCGCTCGCGGAGGGCGACCCGCCCGACCTCGTCTCCCGCACGGCGTTCCGCCTCGTGCAGGAGGCGCTCACGAACGCGCGCAAGCATGCACCCGGCGCGCCGGTCCGCGTGCGCGTCGATGGGCGACCCGGAGGTCTGCTCGCGATCGAGGTGACGAACGGCTCTGCCGCGCCTGGCGTGCGCCCCGTTGTCGCAGACGGGTCGGGGCTGGGGCTCGCAGGCCTGGCCGAGCGGGTGGACCTCGCGGGCGGCACGATCGACTACGGCCCGGACGGCAAGCACGGCTTCGCCGTGAGAGCCTGGCTGCCATGGGAAGGGGAGACCGATGACTGACGTCACGCGCGTCGTGCTGGTGGACGACGATCCGCTGGTGCGCGCCGGCCTCACGATGATGCTCGGCGGCGGCTCGGGGATTGAGGTCGTCGGCGAGGCTCCGGACGGTCGCGCGGGCGTCGAGCTCGTCGCCCGCCACACACCGCACGTCGCGCTCATGGACATCCGGATGCCGATCATGGACGGCCTCGCCGCGGTGCGCGAGATCGTGGCGGCGGGGTATCCGACGCGCGTCATCGTGCTGACGACGTTCGACACCGACGACATGGTGCTGAACGCGCTCCGGGACGGCGCCGCCGGCTTCCTCCTCAAGGACACGCCCCCGGCCGACCTGGTCGACGCGGTGCATCGGGTCGCGCGGGGCGAGCCGATGCTCTCGCCGAGCGTGACGACCCAGCTCATCGCCGCCGCGACGAATAACGCCCACGTCCCGAACGACGGCGTGCGCGAGGTCGTCGCGTCGCTGACCGAGCGCGAGCGCGAGGTGGCCGCGGCGGTTGCACGCGGCCTGTCCAACAGCGAGATCTCCGCGGAGTTGTTCATCGGCGTCGCGACAGTGAAGACCCACGTCGGCAACCTGTTCACGAAATTCGGAGCGGCGAACCGGGTGCAGCTTGCGCGCCACGTCCACGACGCCGGTCTGCGATAGCCGGTATGGGGGTGGGGTACCGGCCTACGTCACATGTGTGTGCAGGCGATTCAGCGCAATCAGGTCCACGAGCGACGGGTAACGTGAGGAGCGGGCGCTGGCTCTACCTCACCGCATCAGCCTCGCTACGTTGAGGGGCCCGTCGTCGACTCGATTCGATCCAAGAGTCGTGTCTTCGCGCGCTCCAAATGCGCGAGCAATGCCGCTTGCGCTGCTGCAGAGTCTCCTGTGGCGATCGCAGCGAGGATCTGGTCGTGTTCGCTCACGATCGTCTCCGAGGGGCTCGTTCGATGGGCGAGATACTGCCCCATCGTCAATTCCACTTCACCCATAATGAGTTCGTGCATTCTTGCCAGGCGGGTGCTGCCGGAATCGGCGACGAGAGACCGGTGAAAACGCATGTCGGCAGTCACCTGATCGGAGAAGTCGGAGCGTTCCACGGCTGCCTCCAAGTCCGCATGAGCCCGCAATGCGGCACGGGGTGCCATGTTCGAACCCGCCAGGAGACTGACGGCGCAGGATTCGACCGCCTGACGACCCACGAAGATATCGACAACGTCAGCCCCATTCAGCGTTGGCACGGTTGCTGTCTTGTGGGCCGATCGAGTCAGGAGGCCTGTGGCGGCGAGACGTTCCAATCCTGCGCGTGCTGTCGGACGAGCCACGTTGTACTCGGCCGCCAGGCGTGCCTCGGTGACCTTCTCTCCCGGCGCGATGTCGCCTTCGACGATGCGTCGGCGTACGGCGTCATACAGTGCATCCGTTAGCGATGCAGTACTCAGCATGAATCCTGAATCTGCTGCCATTTGCTTACCTTCTCACACTCCAGATTTGATCATTGAATATCTCACGCGGGCAGCCGACCACGACGCTTGCCCACCCGGACACGGCCGCCCTGTGACGAAAGCGACTTGCTTCGCCGGCGCGTGCTGAAGCGGTGTTTAACGCGACTGAAGGTGCTTCGAAAGCGTTGGCGTTGACAAACTGGAGCGTTTCGAGGGCCACGAGAATTCTATCCGCCCCGGTGTCTTCCGAGTCGACGAGGATTGGGTCTTCGCACCCGATCTGAGTCATGGCGAACGCTTTGTGACGTCCGATCGCCTCGAGGGCGCGCTGGGTTGCCGTGATGCCGCGGTGATCTTTGGAGGATGGACTTTGTGCGTGGATCGCCGACCGTACGGGCGCGCCGCGTGCGCGAACCCATGCCCCCATATCACCACCCGCAACGTCGTCGTCATTGAGACCCCAATGTATTGATTGTTATACAAGTGCATTTGCAATACACTCTAACCAATCTGGATGTTCAAGCCAACATTCCCAGCCGTCATGATTGGAGAACGTGTGCTTCCACGGATCGGGTTCATTGGTGCTGGCGTGATGGGTGCGCCGATGATCGCCAACCTCACCAAGGCAGGGGTCGAGGTGGTGACTCTGCCGCGTTCCGACAGGTCGCGAGAACGCGCCGCCGAGGCTGGGGCGATGGAGGTACACGGAGTTGTCGAATTTGCTCAGCAATCCGACGTCGTCATCACGATGCTTCCCGACAGTCCGGACGTGCACGACGCCGTGATTGATTCTGGCCTCATCGACCATTTGCGCCGAGGCACGATTGTCGTGGATATGAGCACGATACGGCCAGATATGGCGCGGCAGATCCACGCTGCGCTTGCGCCCGCATCAGTTGGAATGCTGGATGCCCCGGTCAGCGGCGGCGAGGCCGCCGCGATCGATGGAACTCTGAGCATCATGGTTGGTGGCGATGCTGGCCTACTCGATCAGGTCCGGCCGATCTTGACGTCTTTAGGGACAACTATCACTCATGTCGGTGGCCCCGGAGCAGGACAAGCGACGAAAGCCGCGAATCAGCTTGTCGTCGCCGCGAACCTTCAGGCTCTGGCCGAGGCGATCGTCTTGCTCGAGGCGACCGGTGTCGATGTGGAAGCCGCTCTCACGGCGATCGGTGGAGGGCTGGCCGGTTCGACTGCGCTGGAGCGCAAGAAGAAGGCATTCCTCTCGGATGACTTCAGGCCGGGGTTTCGAATTGCGCTTCATGACAAGGATCTTGCGATCGTCGAATCCACCGCGCGAAGCGCAGGAATCGCACTGCCGCTCTTCGCGGTTGTGAGTCAGATCGTGGCCTCTCTCAAAGCCACCGGGCGGGGCGACCTCGATCATGGAGCTCTCCTTCTTCTGGCCCGTGAGCTAAACGGGACTACGCGATGAAGCAGCGGAAAGTGGGCGACCGCCTCGTCGGGCCGATTGGTCTCGGGACGCAGAACTTATCGGTCGCGGGTCGACCAGACCGAGAGACGGCCGTTGCGACGATCCACGCGGCGCTCGACTCCGGTATCAGCCTGCTCGATACATCCGACGCCTATACGACAGAGGCTGATGGCCAGGGGCACAATGAGTTGCTGATCGCCGAAGCACTTGCATCGTATTCCGGCGACTCTTCGCACGTATTGGTCGCAACCAAAGGCGGACTCATCTTCCGAGATGAAGGGCCGTGGATTCGGGACGGGTCACCAGCGCATCTCATCGATGCCGCAGGGGCGTCCCGCCATCGTCTCGGCGTCGACACTATTGACCTTTACCACTTCCACCGTCCGGATCCCGATCGCGACTTCAGTGCCTCAGTCGATGCACTGGCGTACCTCGTCGCGAACGGCACGGTGAGGAGGGTGGGCCTTTCGAACGTCACCGTGGCGCAGATCGAGATCGCTCAGTCGGTTCTCGGTGAGCACCTGGTGTCGATCGAGAATCAGTACTCACCTTTGGCACGTGTTGATGAGGCGGAGTTACGGTATGCGGACAGCCGAGGCCTCGCCTACCTCTTGTGGGCACCGCTTGGCGGCGTCGGACAGGCTGCTGTTCTCGGCGAAGCTGCGCGCGCGTTCCGGTCGGTTGCCGAGGAACTGGGCGTGAGCCCGCAGCGCGTCGCGCTGGCGTGGGAGTTGACGGTGAGCGGCACGACAATACCGATACCAGGAGCAACGACACCGGAGCAGGCCATCGATTGCGCGGCTGCCGTTGACTTGGTCCTCAGTGCGGAACAGCTTGCGCGCCTCACCGCGCCGTGAAGTGAACTTAGTCCTTTCCTCGTGCGAGGAGACCATTGCGGGACCAATTCTCGAGGACCTGGCGAGTCGACGCATCCGCCTCGTCGTGAAGGGCATCTGCCAGAGCCTCGTTGAGCAGGTCCGCGATGATCACGCGCTCCCCCGTCTCCGACGCGCGGACGGCGGCTTCGACCATGAGTAAGCTCTGGATGTTTTCGCCGATCTCGCCGCGCGTCGCCTTGCCGGTTCGAAGGGTTCGGACGAATTCGATCAGGGAGCCGTGGATGCTCTCGCCCGGTACGTCGGGAACTTCGGCCACTTGCTCGGGCCCGTCGTCATATTGAATTCGAGGGGCTCCCTCGCCATCCCAGAGCGTCGTGCCACGCTGTCCGCTGAGCCGCCACTCGCCGTTCCACGACGTCTCGAGTCCCGGACTACACCAGCTCGCGGTATAGGCGAGCCGTGCGCCGTTCGACATCGTGAACGTGGCCACGACCGATGCGTCGCCGGCGTACCAGCTCCAGGACGGGTTGAACTCCTCGCACACCACGGAGACGGGTTCGGCGTCGAGGAGATAGCGTGCGGTGTCGAACGGATGGATTGCCATGTCCAGCAGGAGCGGGTGCGACATCGACTCCCTGAATCCGCCGAAGTGCGGTGCGCGGAAGAATTGGACTGAGATGATGCCCACCTCCCCGACCGCACGCGCGGTCCCGCGGAGCGCGTGCACGTTCCGGTTATAGCGACGCGACTGGCTGACGACGAACAGGGTTCCGCTGTCTCGCGCCGTCGCGGCGAGCGAGAGAGCTTGCGCCGCGGTCGCGGCCGCTGGTTTCTCGCCGAGCACCGGAATGTGTGCACGCAGTGCCTTCCAGGTGACAGCGTGATGAGCAGTTGGGACGGTAGCGTCCACAATCGCATGCGCTCCTAGTTCCGTGGCCAGTTCCGTTGCGTCCGAGCCAACGCGTGCTTCCACGCCGAGTTCGGTGAGCGCGCGTTCTGCTACTTCCGGGACCAGATCTGCCACTCCGACGAGGTCGACTTCGCGGTTGCGCGCAATCGCATCGATCCACCGCTTTCCCATCGGGCCGGCGCCCGCGACGACGAGTCGTAGCGGGCCGTCATCGACCACGGGTGAGAATTTACCGGGCTCGTCCAGCTTCAACGACGTCACGCGTCCACCTGCGACTCGAACCAGCCCTCGGAGAAGCGGGCGAGCGTCGGCACGTCCCTTTCGCGCGAATCGGGACGCGCCCACCTCACCGCGTTGGCGAGAACCTGCCGGACATTCGAGTGAAAGTACACAGGGTAGGCCTGGTCGCCGGGGCTGAAAAAGAAGATCCTCCCCTTCCCGCGGCGAAATGTGCACCCACTGCGGAACACCTCGCCTCCCGAAAATGAACTGATGAAGACAAGTTCATCCGGGGTGGGGATGTCGAAGAACTCACCATACATTTCCTGCTCTGGAAGGACGATGGGGCTCGGCACTCCTTGAGTGATGGGGTGACTGGGGTCGACCGTCCATACGAGTTCTCGGTCGGCTTCGTTGCGCCACTTGAGCGTGCACGTCGTGCCCATGAGCGACATGAAGATCTTCGACCAATGCCCAGAATGGAGCACGATGAGTCCCATTCCTCCGAGGACGTGTCTTTTCACCCTCGCGACGACTTCGTCGGACACCTCATGATGAGCTTTGTGGCCCCACCACAGCACAACATCCGCGTTGGCGAGGGCACTTTCGCTGAGCCCATGTTCAGGTTCGTCGATCGAGGCCGTGCGGATCGAGATCGGACCATCGAAATGATTCTCAAGGCCCTCGGCGATCGCGGCTGCCATGCCGTCAGGGTAGAGCTGCTGCACGATGGCATCGGTCTGCTCATGGCGCCCCTCCACCCAGACGATGACGTTGGTGGTCGTGCGTGTTGAAGTGGTCAACATTACGTGCCTTTCGGTTGTGAGGTCACTTCAGCGCGCCCGAGGACGTGCCAGCCGCGATGTATTTCTGGGCGAAAAGGAGGAATGCCAGAGCGGGGATGGAGGCAAGTGTCGCTGTTGCCATCACCGCATTCCACTCGATGTAGTCGGAACTGATGTAGTTGTACAAGCTCAGCGTCACCGGTCGCACGTCGTCGGTCGTGGTCAGTGTGAGCGCGAAAAGGAAATCGCCCCATGCATCCATGAAGGTGAAGATGGCGGCTGTCATGATCGCGTTCTTGCTGACCGGTAGCACGATGGACACGAACGCGCGAAAGTAACTGGCTCCGTCGACGCGGGCGGCTTCGATCAGCTCTCTGGGAAGGGCCTGCATATAAGCGCTCATGACAAGCACGGCGAACGGAATGCTCGTGGTCGCGTTCGCGAGGACGAGCCCCGGTATGGAATTGAGCAGACCCCACGAGTTGTAGAGGGTGTACAGGGAGTTGGCGACGATGATGCCCGGGATCATCTGCGTGATCAGGATGAACCCGAGGATGAGTCGTATGCCTCGTAATCGGAAGTGCGCCACGGCGAACGCGGCCGGTGCGGAGATGGCCAGGCATAGCACGACCGAACTCACCGCGATCGTGGCGCTGGTCGCGAGCGCCTTTCCCTGCTGGGAGAACGCCTTGATATAACCGTCGAAGGTCGGCTCGAGCGGAATGATGCTGCGGGTCAACGTGGTGCCGGTAGGGGCGAATGAACTGTTGACCATCCAGTAGAACGGGAACAGCATCGCTACCACGAGGGCGAAACCAAGGACAGTGTTGCCGATGCGCCTTGCCTGGCGCGGACTGAGTCGGCTGCGCCGATCAAGGGACGGTGACGTTCTCGCATGCGCCATGGTGGTGGTCATGAGTTCATCGCCTTCCGATTCAGACGCAGATAGACAGCCGCGAAGATGAGTGAGATCACGATGAGGACGTTGCCGAACGCCGCACCCAGGCCGAAGTTGAAGTTGACGAAGGACGCTTCGTACGCCTGCAGCGCCAGTGTCTGGGTTGCGTTCGCCGGGCCTCCGCCAGTCAATGCCAGGACGATATCCAATACCTTGACCGTGTAGATCACACCCAGCAGCAGGACCACCATCACGACCGGACGAAGCATCGGAAGCGTGATCCACCAGAATGTCTGCGCGCGTGATGAGCCATCCAAAGAGGCGGCCTCGTACAACTCGGTCGGAATGTCTTGGAGCCCCGAATAGAGGATGACGACGTTGAATGGGATGCCGATCCAGACGTTGACCAGGATCACCGCCAGCAGCGCGACATCTGGGTTCGTCAACCAAGGTATGGCAGACAGCCCGAGTGATTCGAGCGCCGCGTTGAAGATGCCGCTGTCGGTGTCGAGAATGCCGCGCCAGACAGTGCTCGAAACCAGCAAGGGTAGCAGCCAAGGCAGCAGGAGCAGAGAGCGCAGGATGATGCTGAGCGGAAACCGGCGATTAAAGAACAGCGCCAGCCCCAATCCGATGCAGAACTGCAGGGCGATGCTGCCGACGGTGAATAGGAAGGTATTCATCAGAGCCCGAGGAAATACGGGGGCGGTGAAGGCGTCGATATAGTTCTGAAGGCCGATGAAGGGCGCTTCACCCGTAAAGAAGGTTCGCGTCGTGTACTCCTGGAAGCTCATGGCCGCGTTCTGCACGATCGGATACCCGAAGAAGATCGCGACGAAAATCATTGCGGGCAGGAGGAAGGCCCATTTCACTGACCTGTCGCGCACGATCGCGCGCCGGCGTAGTGAAATGACGGAAGGATCGCTCATTGTCGACCTCAGCGGATCGTGCTGGCGGCAGAGTTGAGAGCTTCCTCAGCGGTCTGCTGCCCTGTAAGAGCGGATTGGAGTGCCGTGTGGATGGCGGTCGCTGTCGCAGGCCAATCGACGCCGAGTTCGCGGGTGCGGGCGCGAACATGCTTAACCGCTTCAACGGACGTTTCGATGTAATCCAACTCATTTTGCTTGGCGAATTCCGCCGCAACGGAGACGTTCGACGGAATCGCACCGTTAGATTCTGCGTTCGCCGTCTGGTTCTCGTCGGAGTTCAGGCATTCGAGAATCTTCGCCGCGGCCGCTGCCTTCTCAGGGTCGCCGGTGACAGGCAGAGTCCAGACTTTTCCGCCCAGTGGGGTGGCGAGATTACCGCCGTCGGGCGTGGGGAATGTCGACACACCCCAGTTGAGGTCCTCCACAGCGTTCAGCGTTTTGAAGGTCCAAATTCCACCCTCGACCAAGGGAACTTCACCAGCGGTGAACTGGTCAAGCACATCGCCTTGACCCCAGCCGACGACGCTTTGGGACATCGATCCGTCCTTCATGAGGTCAACTACGAATTCGAGCGCCTCCACGGTCTCTGGGCTTGTGATGTCCTTCTCGTCGCCGCCATTCGACCAGATGTAGGGGAGGAATTGCCAAGTTCCCTCATAGCTTGCCGTTGCAGACATCGAGAAGCCATACCTGTCCGCCGTGGTGAGAGCGGCCGCGGCGTCGCGAAGCTCATCCCATGTAGCCGGAACATCAACGCCCGCTTCGGCGAGGAGATCCTTGTTGTAGAAGAGCACGAGAGTGTTGATGCTGGGCGCCAAACCGTAGACGTCCCCGTCCAGCGTCGAGGCTCCGAGCATTCCCTCGTTGTATGCCTCGAGATCAATGCCGAAGTCAGCGAGAGGGTGTAGGGCGTCGATGTCGGCAAACTGCACGACGTCGGGGTTATCGAGTTGCAAGAGGTCGGGGAGCGTCTGTGACGACGCGCGCTGTAGGACCTTCTGAACGACTTCCGAAGATGGCACTTGTTCTCGGGCAATGGTGATGCCTTCGGGTTCGCCGCATGCATCGAGCATTGCCGCGAGGTCTGTACTTCCCGGTTCGCTCGTGATGGAGTCCACCACGCTGATGGTTACGCCGGCGGTATCGGTCGCTTCCGATGCCGCACAGCCGCTGACACCGATGGTCAGTGCGGCGATGCCGAGGAACGTGACGGGTCGAGATAGCTTGCTGCGTGTCATTTCGTGTCCGCTTCTTCATTGAATCGTGGCCGTATCAACCATAGTGCTACGAGAGTACTGGTACGTCAAGCATTCTTGTCATACAATCGTGCTTGTGATGCAGATATCAGCGAATACGTCGATGCTTTTCGGCGATCTCCCCATACCGGAACGATTCAATGCGGCAGCGCGCGCGGGTTTCGCGAACGTTGAATCTTGGTGGCCGTGGCCTGATGCGAACCCCAGTGACGCGGAGATCGACCGATTCGTTACCGCCTTGAGGGACTCCGGGGTCTCGCTTCGTGCCCTCAACTTCTGGGCGGGAGACATGGCAGCGGGCGACCGTGGCGTCATGGACGATGTAGAGCAGTTGTCGGATTTTCGGGAGAATATCGCCATCGTGATCGGCATTGCGCGGCGGACAGGCTGCCGCACCTTCAACGCACTCTATGGGAAGGGCCGGTCTGGAGCATCGGAGACCCAGCGCAGGGAAGTCGCCGTCGCCAACTACCGTGAAGCAGCGCGAGCCGCCGCAAGCGTCGGAGGAACCGTGGTGATCGAGCCCCTCAAGTACCCTGACAACGGCCACTATCCCGTACTCACGCTCGATGACGCGGATGATCTGCGCTCTGAGATCGGTGAACCCAATGTCGAGCTGCTCGTGGATACATTTCACCTCTCGGCGAACGGAGTGGACGTGCCGGCTGCAATCGCCGCTCATGCGAATCACGTCGGTCACGTGCAGATCGCTGACTTTCCTGGTCGTGGGAGGCCGGGAACAGGCGATATCGACTTCGTCGCGATTGGGACCGCTCTTCGTGGGATCGCCTACGAGGGCTATGTGGGAGCGGAGTTCGTCGCCGAGGGGTCGATTCCGACACCCGGGGAGCTGGCAGCGGCATTGGAGACGGCCCGATGACAGGCGCGCGGCTGCCATGGTGGGAACGCGCGACACGTTGGGCGCAGCTCACACTTGTCGACGATGACACTCGACCCGATAGCGGGTACTCGACACGAGAGTGGATTGACTATATTCGGGATATCAGGGCTGATGCGGCGTGCTTGTCCGCCGGTGGATATCTGGCCTTTTACCCGACCGAGGTAGCCGATCACCGGCGAAGCACGCATCTCGGCGCGAGCGACCCGTTCGGAGATCTTGTTCGCGGGTGTCGAGAGCTCGACATGGTCGTCATGGCGCGCGTCGATCCGCACGCCATCCACGACGAGGTGTTTCAGAAGCATCCGGAGTGGGTCGCACGTGATGCGGCCGGGGATCCGGTGCCGCATTGGTCTGCGCCCGGCGTGTGGCTCACGTGCCCATTCGGGCCTTGGAATCAGTTCATCTCCGACGTCAATCGCGAGATCTTGACCTCATATGATGTCGACGCGATCTTCGCAAACCGTTGGGCGGGGAGCGTGCGATGTTTCTGTGCCTGGTGCCGCGACGGCTTTCGTGAGGCGACGGGCCTGGGTATTCCCGAGTCTTCCGATGTGCCCGCTCGCGGCGGCCGACTCCCTGCGGACGAGCGGGCGTATCGTGAATGGCGCGAGATCTCCCTTCTGGAGATCGCGCAGCGCTGGGATCGAGAAGCCCGCGAGATCCGACCGGAAGCGCGATTTGTACCGAACTCAGGCGGTGGCGTTCTCAGCGAACTCGACATGAGCAGTCTTGCCGCGCAGGTCGAGACTCTCTTCGCTGACAAGCAGGCACGAAGCGGTCTGAGCCCGTCATGGACGGCGGGACGACACGGTAAAGAGTTTCTCGCTGTTATGGGGAACAAGCCTGTCGGCGGAATCGTCAGTGTGGGCATCGAAGAGCGCGCGCGGTGGAAGGACTCCGTGCAGACTGCAGAAGAGATCCGAATGTGGATCGCGTCTGCGACCGCGAACGGCCTCCGGCCATGGTTCACGAAGTTCGGTGGGGTGCTTGTCGACCGACGGTGGCTTCCCGTGATTGAGTCGATGTACCACTGGCACGCGGACAACGAACGATACCTGCGCAACACCGCGCCGATTGCCGATGTGGGCCTGGTCTATTCGCAGAGAACAGCCAGCATCTACTCGCGGGATGAGGCGATTGAGCGTGTGGAGGCTCCGATTTCGGGGTGGTATCAGTCACTCACCGAAGCTCGTGTTCCATTCCGGATGATTCACGATCGACGGTTGGATGCTGACGGTCTCGAAGGCCTTCGTGCTCTCATCCTGCCGAACATCGCGGTACTGGACGACCAACAGGTGGAACAGCTGGGGGACTTCGTGGCATCCGGCGGCGCGCTCGTCGCCACAGCGGAGACATCGCTTTATCGCGAGGACGGCAGCCGCCGAGAGGACTTCGCCCTTGGCGATCTGTTCGGCGCCCGCGTCACCGGTGACCTCCGTGAGGGCGTCATGAACTCCTATCTACAGTTGCATCACGATCGGGATGACGGAGTCCGCCCGATTCTGCGTGGTCTCAGCTCGACCCGTCGGATCATCAACGCCGAGGTTCTCGTGCCGACTGCTCCCCGTCCAGATACCGATGCGCTCGCGCCCGTGACGCTGGTGGACAGCTTTCCTGATCTGCCCATGGAAGAGGTATTCATCCGCGACCGAACGGAAGGGTCGCCGCAGGTCTATCTGAGCGAGCACGGACGTGGTCGCGTCGCGTATCTTCCCGCGGCGCTCGACAGGGCTTTCCACAGCGTGTTGGCGCGCGATCACTTTCTGCTGATGACGGGCGTTGTGGAGTGGGCGCGTGCGCGTGAGCGTGACGTCGTTGTCAACGGTGCGGGCGTCATCGAAGTCACTGGATGGCATCAACGTGATTCAATGACCGTGTTCCTCGTGAATCACACGAACCCGATGTACTTGAAGGGGCCGTTTCACGAACTCCTGCCCAGCCCACCCCAGGATGTGCGCATTCGGATCCCGCAGGGCTCGCGGGTCGAGATGGTCCGATGCCTGCGCGCGTCTGCGACACCTGATTACGAGATCATCGACGATCAGATTCTGATGACCGTCGAGGGGATCACCGATTTCGAAGTCATCGCTGTTGACCTTGTCGCGACCGCGGGCAACGCGCGAGCGTGACCTGCTGTGTGGCGGCGGGGAGGGCGCGGATCGAACCTGGTCGGTGCACGTGGGCAGGTCTAGACGCGGACGGTATCGCCCGCGAGGGCTGCGAGGAGGCCGATATCGTGTCGTCCAGACGGAACCTAAACAGGGTGCGTCGTGACGATTCGCGACATCACCGAGGGCGGATCCGTAAGAGCGCCCACGGTGATGTCGCGATTGAACGGCTGGTCCACAGCCGCCGCGGCGCGACACGATGATCCGGTGACGTGTCAGCCTGTGGCAGCCCGCGCACGCGAACCGGCGTGAGACGCCCAGTTCCGGGACATACCGACTAGGTCTGTCGCGCGCGGAGGCTGCCGGCCAGGAGGAACGAAGCGTTCGTTGCCCCCGCACGTAAGCCGGGAGGGGTTAGCGTGAGTGCTATGGCATCCGCTTACCTTCGGTATCCGCACGTTCACGGCGACTACGTCACCTTCACCGCGGCAGATGACATCTGGTTGGCCCCGGTGACGGGCGGCCGCGCGTGGCGGCTCACGAGCGATGGCGCCCCCGTGCGGCAGCCGCGATTCTCTCCTGATGGCGCGCACATCGCCTTCGTCTCTCACCGAGACGGCCAGCCCGAGGGGATGGTCGCGAGCATCGCGACGGGCGCGGTGCGCCGCCTCACCTACTGGGGCAGCACGATGCTGCAGGTCTTCGGCTGGCGCGACGAGAACACGGTGCTGGTCGGGTCGAGCGCCGGAGAATCCGAGATGCGACACACGGTCGTGAAGGCCGTCGCCCTCGATGGCGCCGCCGAGCGCCTCGATCTCGGGATGGCGTCGGGCGTCGCGCGACACCCGGACGGGCGCGACGCGCTCGTCACACCCGGCAGCCGCCCGCCGGCATGGTGGAAGCGCTATCGAGGCGGCACCGCCCCGCGACTGTGGATCCGCTCGCAGGGCGGCGACTGGGCCCGCCTGCTCGCGGACGACACGGCCTCGATCGTCGACCCGATGTGGATCGGCGACCGCTTCTGCTTCGTGTCCGACCGCGCCGCGCGCTTCCCCGACACGGCTGACGAGCAGGCGAACGTGTGGATCTGGGACCAGCCCGGAACCGGCGCGCCCACCCAGCTCACCTTCCAGACCGCGGCCGAGGGCTACGTGCGCGACGCCACGACCGACGGCCAGCGGATCGTGTGGCACAGTCGCGGCCAGCTGCGGATCCTTGACGCGCTCGACGCCGAGCCACGCACGATCGAGATCGACGTGCCCGGCGTCACCCCCGAGCCCGTCGCGCTGGACCCGAACGAGAACCTCACGCAGGTTGCCCCCGACGCGGGCGCCGACGGCAGCGTGGCGATCTGGCGGGGCAAGCCGTTCTGGCTCACGCACCGGTCGGGTCCGGCGCGCGCCCTGCCCGGCGCCGATTCGGGCGTGCGCACGCGCGAGCCCGTCGTCCTCGGCACGACCGGCCGCGTGGCCTACGTGACCGACGTGGAGGGCGAGGATGGGATCCAGGTGGCCGCAGTCGACGGATCCGACGCGCCGCTGCCGGTCCTCACGGGCCAGCTCGGGCGAGTTCTGCACCTCGCGGCGGATCCGAAGGGCGAGCGCCTCGCGGCGATCTCGCACGACGGTGCGGTTCGCCTGATCGACGTCGAGGCCGCGACCGCGCGCGATGTCGCGCGGAGCACGCAGGGCGAGGCCCTCTCGCCGCGATTCTCGCCGGACGGCCGTTACCTCGTCTGGTCGCAGCCGACAGACGGCGAGGGCGAACTCCACGCGCTGTGGATCGTCGAGGCGGCGTCCGACGACGCCCCCGTGAAGCTCACCGACGGGCGCTTCCACGACCACGACCCCGACTTCACGCGTGACGGCAAGCACCTCGTGTTCCTGTCGAATCGCACCTTCGACCCCGCCTACAACGGGCAGGCGTTCGACCTGTCGTTCACGGGGGTCACCCGGCCGTGGCTCCTGCCGCTGTCGGCGACGGAGCCCGCGCCGTTCGGCCCGTCGTCGGACGGCTGGCGACTGTCCACGCCCAAGAAGCCGACCAAGCGCGTTCCCTCCTCGGCGGACCTCGACGTCGAGGGCGCGGAGCAGCGCATCGTTCCCTTTCCCGTCGTCTCGGATGACTACCGCGACCTGTCGGCGACCGCCGGTGGGGTCGTATGGATCGCGGAGGGCGGCGACGTCGGCACCCTCGGCTCGCGTCGGGCAGGTGTGCCGGGCGAGAAGCAGCCGAATCGTCTCGTGCGCTGGTCGTTCGACGACCGCGAGGGCTGGACGGTCGTCGAGGGCATCGACTCGTTCGACGTGTCCGGCGACGGAGAGCGCATCGTCGTGCGCAAGGACGACGACGTCTCGATCGTGCGCGCGACGCGGAAGGCCGACGGGGGAGACGACCCCGTGCAGGTCGACCTCGCACGCCTGCGCTTCCAGCTGGATCCCGTTGCCGAGTGGCACCAGATGTTCGACGAGAACGCCCGCCTGATGCGCGACCACTTCTGGCGCGAGGACATGGACGGCATCGACTGGGACCGGGTCACCGCCCGCTGGCGCGAAGTCGTCTCCCGCGTGCGCACGCACGACGACCTCGTCGACCTCATGTGGGAGCACGTCGGCGAGCTCAACACGTCGCACGCGTACGTGATGCCCGCCTCGCCGCTCGGCGATCCGTCGCGCGCGATCGGGTTCCTGGGCGCCGACCTGTCTCCCGCCGCAGAAGGGTGGCGCATCGATCGGATCCTGCCGGGCGAGTCGAGCGACCCCGGGGCGCGTTCGCCGCTGCGCGCGGCCGGAGTCGGCGCGCAGGAGGGCGACCTCGTCACGGAGATCGACGGGGCGCCCGTGGATCCGGCGTACGGGCCCGGCGCGTCGCTCATCGGCGCCGCCGACAAGCCCGTGGAACTCACGCTGCGTCGCGATGGCGAGGACCGACGGGTCGTCGTCGTGCCACTCGCGGATGAGAACGCGCTGCGCTACCAGGACTGGGTGCACTCGCGCCGCGACTACGTCGCCGCGAAGTCGGGCGGCCGGCTGGGCTACGTGCACGTTCCGGACATGGGGGCGCCCGGCTGGGCGCAGTTGCACCGCGACCTGCGCACCGCGAGCACCGCCGAGGGAGTGGTCGCGGACGTGCGGTACAACCGCGGCGGTCACACGAGCCAGCTCGTGATCGAACGCCTCGCCGCGCGCGTGGTGGCGTGGACGAAGGCGCGCCAGTTCGATGATCTCGTCCCGGATCCGGATCGCGCTCGCCGCGGGCCCGTCGTGTTCGTCGCGAACGAGTTCTCGGGATCCGACGGCGATATCGTCAACGCCCGCGCGCAGGCGCTCGGGCTCGGGCCCGTCGTCGGAGCGCGCACGTGGGGAGGCGTCGTCGGCATCGACGGCCGCTTCGACCTCGTCGACGGCACGCGCGTCACGCAGCCGCGCTACGGCTACTGGCTCGAGGGCAAGGGCTGGGGCGTGGAGAATCACGGCGTCGACCCCGACATCGAGGTGATCCACGATCCGTCGGCGCTGTTCTCCGACGCGGATCCGCAGCTCGATCGCGCGATCGCGGAGGCCCTGGCACACCTCGAGGAGGTGCCCGCCGCGACCGCTCCGGAGCTCGCCCCGCCCAAGGGTCGCTGACGCACCGCGCCTCGGAAGGAGATTTCGCCTTCGGAAGGGTCAGAACCCTGCATCCGGCCCGGCGAGGCGCAATGCTCCTGTCGAGGCGCAGCCGCGCTCGCGGGCCGACCTAGGATGGGAGGACATAAGCCTTCGCGCATGGCATGCGCATGAGTGTGATGGAGTGATGTACGAATGGCGAAGGTACTGCTTGCGGGCGAGTCCTGGGTGAGCGCGACGGTCGACCACAAGGGATTCGACCCGTTCCCCCATACCCAGGTCGAGATCGGGTGTGCCGAGCTCCTCGAGGCCCTCGACGGGGCGGGGCACGAGGTCACGCACATGCTCTCCCACGACGTGGCCGAGAAGTTTCCCCTCACCCTCGAGGAGCTCGACGCGTACGACGTGGTGCTGCTCTCGGATGTCGGCGCGAACACCCTGCTGCTCCCGCCGTCCGTGTTCACGCACGGGCGCCCGACGCCGAACCGCCTCAAGCTCCTGCGCGAGTGGGTGCAGCGCGGCGGTGGCCTGATGATGGCCGGCGGCTACCTGAGCTTCCAGGGGTTCCAGGCGAAGGCCAACTACGCGGGCACGCCCCTCGAGGACGTCCTGCCCGTGACCATCTCTCGGTACGACGACCGCGTCGAGACCCCGGAGGGCGTCACGGGCGCTCTCACCGACGTCGAACACGACGTCACGCGCGGGCTCGACGCCGATTGGCCGATCCTGCTCGGATATCAGCGCCTCGAGGCGCGAGACGACGCGACGGTCCTCGCGACCGTCGAGGGCGACCCGCTGGTCGCCGTCCGCGAGGTCGGCGATGGCCGGACGCTGGCGTTCGCCTCGGACGTATCGCCGCACTGGGCGCCGACGGAGTTCATGGAGTGGTCGGGATACGCGACGCTCTTCGGCAACGCGGTGAGCTGGCTCGCCCGCTCCTGATGGGGTGAGCGCCGCCCGTCAGCGAACGGCATCGGAGAAGGCGTCGCGGTCGCCCTCGGCGAGCAGCTGCGCAGAGATGAACATCAGGTTCAGACCCTCGAGCGGCTCGCCGTCGGACCGTTCGGCTTCCTCGCGCGCCCGGACCTGGCCGTCGTCATCGTTACTGAGATCCGTCAGCGTCGCGTACAGCAGGGTGGGCGAGGGGCTCGAGATCCCGGCGGTCCCGTACCGCTGGGCGACATACTCCCAGACGGTCTGTTCGCGTGGATCCGCACTGCCGTACAGCGACTCGAGTGCGCGCGGATCGATGGAGCCGTCCGGCTCGTTCAGTGGATACAGCGCGTAGTACTCGCCCGCGACCGCGAGCTCCCGGTCGATCGCGGCCATCACCTCGATCTTCTGGTCGTGCTCGCGGATCGGCTGGTCGGTTCGCCACGTCGACGAGGTGTACTGCTGCAGCATCGATTCGCCGCCGTACCCGTTGCGCTCCGGCCTTTCGCTCGCGTCGGCGATGCGCGTCCACGTGAAGCCGAACTCCGCGCTGAGACGCTCGCGGATCCGCTCTGACAGCTCGTTCGTGTGGTCCTGGACGTCTTCAAGTGACGGCGCCCGGAGCACGGACTGCGGGTCGACGTCCTTGATGCCCGCGTAGTCGCCGTCGGCGGTGCCCTCGGTCGTCGTTCCCGCGGACGGCGGGACCGGCGGATCGCCGAACAGCGCGCCCACGGCGCCGACGGTGCCGACATTGACAAGCAGCGAGACGGTCAGCGCGATCGCCGCGCCCAGGCGGGCGCGGCGGATGCACAGGGCCGCGACGACGAGGGCCACCACCACGACCTGCAGCACGAGCATCGACGTGCCGAGCGCGCTGTGCGCCTCCCCGGCCGCGGCGAGGGCGAGGAGCAGTGCGGAGAATAGCCCGGCGGCGAGCAGCGCGATCCAGCCGACCGGGTGGAGGCGAGGGCCGGATCGCGGCGGCGGCGCCTGCGCGAGGAAGTGGCCCGCGACGGGGTGCTCCGGGAAGCGGCGCTCGCCGCGGTAGCCGCCGGGAGGGGGCACGGGCGGCGCGCCCGCGTGCCCCCCTGTGTAGCCGCGTCCGGTTCCGGGGATCCTCACCATGGTCGCCCTCCGGTGCCGGTGCCCTCGTCGGGCGCCCGATCCTCGCGCAGCTCGTCGCGCGAGCGCTGACCGTTCTGCAGACGCTCTTCGATCTCGTCGAGGCTGTCGCCGTCGGGGCGCGCGTCCCCGTCGTCCTGCCCGCCCCCGTCCTCCGGCGCTGGCTCCTGCTGCAGCTTCCCGCGGAGCCGCTCCATGAGCTCGTCGAGCGTCTCTGCGGGATCCCGCTCGGGATCCGGCGACTGCTGGCGAGCCTCGTCGGTGCGGCAGTGAGCCGGGGTGTCCGCGGATACCTCGAGGGCGTCGGCGTAGTGCTGCGCGGCGCCCGCCGGGTCGGAGGCCCGCGCGCGGTCGCCCATACGCTCGATGACGAGGGCGAGGTTGATGTGCACGGAGCACGCGTCGACGCCCTCGACCAGCGGGAGCGCGCGCTCGAACTCGCCGCGCGATTCCGCGAGCAGCCCGGCGCCGGCAAAGGCGACGCCGAGGTTGTATGGCGCCTTCCACGGCTCGAACCAGTTCGCAGGCTGCAGTGCCTCGGCGGCGCGGATCGCGCCTGTGGGGTCGTCGCGCGCGTGCGCCGCGATCGTCGTCTGTGCGAGCAGGTACATCGACAGCAGCTTCACGACCAGGACGAGCGCGATGAGCGCGACGGGGAGCGAGCCGGCAGCAACCCAGGTTCGCGTACGCGGCGTCACGACGCGCCTCCCGTCCGCGGCACGTTCGCCGTGCGTCGCAGCAGCCGCACCGCCCGGCCGAGGTCGATCAGCGCGAGGGCGCCGACGGCGAGCGCGACCGCCCAGGACAGCTCGGTCCGCGCGCCGAGCGACTCGGCCTCGGCTGCCCGGGTGGCCGCGGGCGGCGGATCCGGCACGGTCGGCGCGCTCGCCGCGGCGCGGTGCTCGTACGGCACGCCCAGCTCCTCCGCCACGGCGCGCAGATTGTCTTCGTCGATCATCGAGAGGGCGTCGGAGCCCTCATACGTGAGGTACTCCGTCACCCCGTCGAAACCGTCGACGACGCGCATCCGACCGCCGTCGGCCGTGCCGTAGCCGTACACCGCGCCGCCGTCGATCGAACCGGCCGCGTCAGCGAAGGATCCGGGCTCGCCTTCGGCCGTCTGCTCGCCGTCGCCGAAGTAGAACACGATGCGGGGGCGGTCCGGATCGCGGTCCGCCGCGCGCTCCGCGACCTCGGCGACGAGCGGGGCGGCTTCGGCGATGTCGGATCCGCGCGCATACGAGGTGGTGGGCGGACGCAGCACGTCAAGGGAGGAGAACACCGCGTTGACGTCCGTCGTCAGGGGGAGGCGCTGCGTGGCGTGGTTGTCGAACGTGATGAGAGAGAAACGCGCGCCGGGGTATGCGTCGACGATGTGCTCGACGTCGGCGCGCACGCCCTCGAGGCGTGGCGAAGACTCTCCCCAGTCCTCCGCCGTGATGCTCGTGGTGCTGTCGACGACGATCAGCACGTCGAGGTCGGTGACAACGGCGTTCGCCGACCCGGACGGGATACCGGGGCGCAGCGCGAGCAGCCCGCACGCGATGACCAGGCCGATGCGGATCCCCCACGTCAGGCGCTCGCCGGACTCCGCGCGCACGAGCGACCAGATGGCGAAGACGAGGGCCGCGAACGCGATCGGCACAAGCAGCCAGAGCGGGAGGACGGGAAGGAACGTCATGCGCGGATCCTCCCGGCGATGACGACCGTCGCGACCGAGGCGATGATCGCGATGAGAATCCACGGCTCGGGGGCGTCGCTGACGACGACCTCTGGTCGGGCGTCGAGCGCGGTCGCCTCCTCCCGCTCGACCTCGGCGATGATGTCGGCCACCGTCGTCTCGCCGCGCAGGGCGTAGGCGTGGCCGCCCGTGGCGGAGGCGGCGCGGCTGAGCCGCTCGCTGGGCTCCGAGGCGGAGTCCTGCACCGGGTTCAGTGCGAACACGCGGATCCCCTTCTCGGCGCTGTGCGCGGCGGCCTCATCGAGGGTGACGATGCTCTCGCCGAAGTCCTCGTTGTCGGTCGCGAGGATGATCGATCGCGACCGATCCGTGTCGGCGTGGTCGAACCGCAGCGTGCACGCCGCGAGCCCGTCGCCGATGAGTGACGACCCCGGTCCGTCGAGCGTGCCGGCCCAATGCTCCGGGATGCCGCCGGAGGCGGTGCCCTCCTCCATGCCGGTGCGCAGGCTCTCGATCGCGTCGTGGATGAACGGATAGTCGTCCGTCAGGGGGAACACCTGCACGGGCGAAGAGTTGAAGATCGTGAGGCCGATGCGCTCGCCGTCGAAGCCGTCGGCGAGTGCGTCGAAGACCTCGAGGATCTCGATGTCGACGTCGGTCATGGATCCCGAGACATCGAGGCAGAGCATGATGTCGCGGCTGTGCGCGCTCGGCTCGATCACCTGCGCGGCCATCGGCCGGGCGGCGACGACGCCCGCGGCCACGACGGAGATCGCCCCGAGGGTCGCGGCGCCGATCAGCGCGACCACGCGGAGCTGCGCCGCCCGCCGTACGGCGGGCAGCCGGCGCAGACGCTCGGCGCGCGCGACGAGGGATCCGGAGCCCGGTGCCGCGCGCCCGCGCCAGACGAGCGCCGCGACGATCACCGCGATGACGGCCGCCACCGCCGCGATCGCGACCCACGTATTGGTCAGTGCCATCCGGTCACCACCTGTCGGGCGGCGGCGATGCCGGCGGCCGGATCCGCGGGAACGTCGCGTTCAAAGACGCTCGGATAGAAGTGGCGACGCACCGCGGCGACCAGCTCGGGGCTGGCGCCGCGCGCCTCGAGGTCTTCGAGCGGGAGGACGGGAGTCTCGATCCCCGTGAACGCGTTCACAAATGATCGCGAGATCGCGCTCAGCTCCGCGTTCGCGATGCGGGGGGACATCGTGCCGTCCGCGTAGGCACGTTCGACGCGGTCGATCCGCTCGAGGTGGTGCGCGCGGAGGGAGTCGAGTTGCACGCTGAGCGGGGCCGGCTCCGGCGCGCGCTCCCGGCGCGGACGCACCGCGGCCCACATGATCCACGCGGCGGCCGCGAGGAGGACGAGGATGCCCAACGCGAGCGCGAGCCACCACCCCTCGTACTGCACGGGCGGGTAGAGACCATCAGGAGCTGACACGGGGCCTCCCCGCGAGCATGCCGAGGATCGCGGCGGTGGCGGTGTCTGCGTGCTCGAGCGCGGCGTGGCTGATGCCGAGCGCGTCGAGCGTCCGGGCGCGTTCGGCGTCGGCGCGGTCGCGCTCGTCGGCCAGCTCGCTGGCGACGCGGTCGTTTCCGCGGAGGAAGGCGGGAACCCGCCATCCGCTGTCGGCGTCGGCGCGCGTGCCGGGTCCGGTCGGATCCGCATCACGGATCGCGAGCCACAGCACGTCGTGCTGCGCGCGCAGGCGCCGCACGAGACGCTCCTCGTCCGCCGTGATCGGATCCTCGCCCGTCACGATCACGAGGATCGCGCGACGCGACACGGTGCGGGCGATGTCGCCGAGCAGCTGCGTGCGCGAGCTCGCGACCGCCTCGGTGGTCGCGTCTCGGATCGTGCGCAGCGCGTGCTCGATCGCGCCCTCGGAGCGTCGCCCAGGGATCCGCCTCGTGCCGTTCGCGTCGCCGTAGACGACGGAGACCGCGTCGCCGTGGCGCAGGGCGAGCAGAGCGAGGACGCCCGTCGCGAGCACCGCGAGGTCTCGCTTCGGACGTTCGTCGGGCGAGAGCGCCGCCATTCCGCGTCCCGTGTCGACCGCCACGAGGAGGGTGTGCATGCGTCGCGCACGCGAGCGCCGGACGAAGATCTCGCCCTGGCGCGCGGTCGCGTTCCAGTCGATGTCGCGCACGTCGTCGCCGTACTCGTACTCGCGCAGATCTTCGAAATCGTCGCTGCGGCCGCGCTGAAGCGACGCGTAGGCGCCGTCGAGCGGATCCGCCGACGCCAGTCGCGTGCGCACGAACAGGCGTGACGCGACGGCCGGGAGCAGCGACGACATGAGGGTCAGGGCGTCGCGACGGCGCCGAAGATCTCGTCGATCAGGTCCTCGCTGCGCACGCCGTCGGCTTCGGCCTCGAACGTGAGCAGCACGCGGTGGCGCAGGACGACGTGTCGCAGATCCCGGACATCCTCGGGCAGCACGTGCGCGCGGCCCTTGAGCAGCGCGAGCGCGCGCGACGCCTGCAGAAAGCCGATCGACGCACGAGGGCTCGCCCCGTATTTGATGTAGCGCGCGCGGTCGCCGCCGAGGTACGGCTCGGGGTTCCGCGTGACATATGCCAACCCGACGATATAGTTGCGGATCGCCTCGCTGACGTGGATCCGCGCCGCGGTGCGCTGCAGCAGCTCGACGTCGGCGAGGCTCGCGGCGGCCTCGACGTGATGGTCCGGATCCAGGGCGCCCGAGTCGATGCGGGTGAGGACTTCGGCCTCTTCCTGGGGGCTGGGATACGTGACGATCTCCTTCAAGAGGAACCGGTCGAGCTGCGCCTCGGGGAGCTCGTAGGTGCCCTCCTGCTCGATCGGGTTCTGCGTCGCGATGACGAGGAACGGACGCGGCAGGCGGTGTGCCTCACCGCCGATCGTCGTCTGGCGCTCCTGCATCGACTCCAGCATCGCCGACTGCGTCTTGGCGCTGGAGCGGTTGATCTCGTCCAGCAGGACGACGTTCGCGTGCACCGGGCCGAGCACCGTGCGGAACGCGCCGGTCGTCGCGTCGTAGACCTGCGTGCCGGTGATGTCGCTCGGCATGAGGTCCGGCGTGCACTGGATGCGGCGGAACGACCCCTGCACGGTGTCGGCCAGGGTGGCCGCGGCGGTCGTCTTCGCCAGACCCGGCACGGATTCGAGCAGGATGTGCCCGCCGGCGATGAGGGCGATGAGCAGGCTCGTGCGCAGTCTGTCCTGGCCCACCATCTTCGCCGCGTAGGCCGTGGAGATGCGGTCGATGATGTCGCGCGCGGGCGCGAGTCCTGCATCGTCCAGGGGCGTGGTCGCGTCGGTCATCCGGATCCTTCCGTCCTGCGTCCACGCTATCCCGCCGCGCGGCGATGCACGGACCGCGTCGGTACGATTCAGGAATGAGCGATGCGCCCGAGGATCCCCTGGCCGAGCTGCTGCGCCTGCGCGCGAGCATCGACAACATCGATGCGGCGCTGACCTACATGCTTGCCGAGCGCTTCCGCTGCACGAAGCAGGTCGGCGCGCTCAAGGCCGCGCACGACCTGCCTCCGAGCGATCCGGCGCGCGAGGAGCGACAGACGGCCCGGCTGCGCCAGCTTGCGCACGACGCGGACCTGGATCCGGAGTTCTCGGAGAAGTGGTTCAACTTCGTCGTCGCCGAGGTCATCCAGCACCACAAGCGCGCCCGCGACGAGTAGCGCGCCGGAGGGCGTCTCACGGTTGCTCGCGACGGCTCCAGGTTTAGCAACGCACCCTGAGTCGACAAGTCTCCGACGAGTCCGGCGCGAATCGCGCCGGACTCGTCGGAGACTTGCGGACTTGTGTCGGGTTGCGGTTCAGACCACGGTGCGGCGCAGCGTCAGGTAGGAGCCGACGGCGACCACTGCCGTGACGAGCAGTCCGTAGACCGCGAACAGCCCGGGGCCGGTCGTCGCGAACCACGTGACCACGGCCGGCCACAGCTCGAGGCGCGTGACGATGAACACCGCGAGGATCAGCAGCAGCGACAGCCCGATGATGACGGCGGTCAGCATCAGAGGTCCCCAGCGCTTGAAGACCGTGGCGAACCAGAACCCCGCGACGAATGCGAACAGCGTAAACATGAAGAACGCCAGCCAGGCCTGCGCCCAGCCGTCGGCGAAGAACCACGGCAGGTGGGCGATGTACCCGATGCCGCCATAGCCGTTCGTCAGCTGTTCGATTCCGGCGATGATGAGGAAGACCGTCGCGAGACCGGCCGCGCTGATGGCGGCGGCGGCGATCGTGCCGATGTAGAACTCGCGGCGCGTGACACTCATCGCCTGCGAGAACGGCAGCGAGAGCGTGAGCGCCTGAATCCCTACCGTGAGGAACACCCACATCGGCGCCTGGGCGCCACCGCCGTAGAGCGGCTCATCAATCGGAATGATCAGATAGATCAGCAGCGAGCAGATGATCGCGCCCGCGAGCACGAGCAGCGGAACCCAGATGAAGGTCTGCGTATTGATGAACTGCAGTCGGATCACGCTGAAGATCCGGCTTCCCGTCTGACGCTCACGCGTCGCGAGGGAAGAGAGGGGGTGTGCGGTGGTCATCGCAGGGCTCCTTCCTGCTGGTCGGCCTCGGAGGCCATGTCGTTGAGGTTGTGCGAGTCACCTGCGGAAGCATGTTGCGTGCGGCGCACGATGAGCTGCTGAAGCGACACGGGCGCGAGCTCGAGACCTGCTTCCGCGACGGCAGACGCCTCCGTCGGGGAGAGCTTCCCGAGGAACGTCACAGACGTCACGCGGCCGAGACTCTCGCGGTGCAGGACTTCGCGTCCCTTCACGAAGCGTTCGACGACCTCGGCGTCGCCGACGATGCTCGTTGCCTTCTCACGGGCGTCGTCGGCCGATTCGTCCATGATGATCCGCCCCTTGTCGATCACGAGGACGCGCTCGATGAGGTTCGCGATCTCGTCGATAAGGTGGCTCGAGAGCAGGATCGTGCGCGGATGCTCCGCGTAGTCGGCGAGCAGGCGGTCATAGAAGATCTGACGCGCGACGGCGTCGAGGCCGAGGTACGGCTCGTCGAAGAACGTGATCTCTGCCCGCGCCGCGAGCCCGATGATCACGCCCACTGCAGAAAGCTGTCCGCGCGAGAGCTTCTTGATCGTCTGCTTCACCGGCACCTGGAACTCGGTGATCAGCTCATCGCAGAGCTCCTGGCTCCAGTTCGGGAAGAACAGTCGCGCGGTGCGAAACGCGTGCGTCGGCGTCGCATCGTCGGGGTACTTCTGGCTCTCGCGGACGAAGCAGACCCGTCGCAGGACTCGCGCGTTCTCGTACGGGTCCTCGCCGAAGACCTTCACGGATCCGCTCGTCGCGAAGTTCTGTGCCGTGAGGATCGACATGGCCGTCGTCTTGCCGGCGCCGTTGCGGCCGAGGAAGCCGTAGATCGCGTCTCGCTCGATGTCGAAGCTCACGCTGTCGAGCGCCGTGGTCTCCTTGTACTTCTTCGTGAGGTCGCGGACCTGAATCACGGGGTCCATCTGGTTCTCCTTGAACGGGCGGCGTGCGCCGCGGGTCACGATGTCTGGGGCGTCGCGTGCTCGTTGATGAGCTGTGCGACATCGTCCGGGCCGAGCCCGAGCTTGCGGGCCTCGGCGAACAGGGGGGCGATGTAGCTGTCGGCGAAAGCGGCCTTGCGCTCGGCGAGGACGCGCTCGCGGGCCCCCGGCGAGACGAACATGCCGATGCCCCGACGCTTATAGAGGATTCCCTTTTCAGCGAGCATGTTCACTCCTTTCGCCGCGGTCGCGGGATTGATGCGTGAGAAGGCGGCGATCTCGTTGGTCGAAGGTGCCTTCTCGTCCTCGGAGAGAGTCCCGTCGACGATCTGGTCCTCGACGAGATCAGCGATCTGCATGAAGAGAGGCCTGCCCTCGTCCATCGCGCCCTCCCGGGTTGTCTGGTTAGTTACTCGACTAATGAACCACATAACCCAGCAATGTGTCAACCACCTCTCCGATCCTCGGTTCGCATGCGCCTCGCGTCGTAGGCTGTGCACATGGACGCCCTGTTCGGCTTTCTCGGCAGTTACTGGTGGCTCGCTCTCGTCTTCGGCGGCGCCATCGCGAGCGGGTTCAGCGCGCTCGGGAGTTGGTGGTCGAAGCAGTCGAAGCAGCGCCACAAACAGCGACTCGAGGTCATGCGCGCCAAGGCCGAGATCGCGCAGGCGAACCAGTCCATGGATCCCGAGGCGATCGCCCAGGCGGATGCCGCCAGCCGCGCGGACCGTCTCGAACGCCTCATGGAGACGCACGACGACGTCTCGCGTCGCTGGCTCGACTACGAGCTCGACGCGGCGAAGCTCATCGCCTTCCCGACGATGAGCGACGGCAGGGACCGGCACACCGCCGCGTTCCTCCGAGCGAAGAAGGTCGCCGACGGGTTGCGCCCGGCATCCGCGCACGCGCGCGTCGACGCTGAAGCCTACGCGGAGTATCGCGACGCGGTGCACGACTACGAGGTTGCTTTCGACGTCGCCGAGCAGGAGGCCCGGCGCGTGCGGGATACCGGTTTCAGTGAGGCGGAGCGGCAGCGGCTGACGCGCGCGCAGCACATGCTCAACGTCGCGGTGGACACCTCGGCGACCGCGGCGGAGCGGCAGACGGCGTATCGACGCATCCGCGAGGAACTCGACGGCCTCCTCGTGCTCTCGGACGCCGCCGAGACCGAACTCAAGCGCCGCGTCGCGGGTGAGCTCAGCGCCTGATAGTCAGCGCGCGGGCAATGTGCCGCCCGCATCTCGGCTGGGTGGGGTTCCGCGTGCGCGGTCTCCCCACGCGTGAGGGTCGCCAGAGTTTGCAGCCGCGGCTTGCCGCAGGCTGCAAACTCTGGCGACCCATCGGTGCCCGGCCCTGTGGGTCGCCACACATTGCAGCGGGGGAGCGCACGAACGTGCAATGTCTGGCGACCCATTCGTGTTTCGTCCGTGGATCCGGGCGCCCCGCTGGTGACCCGCACGCCGTAGTGTGGAGGAAATGACCGAGACTCCCGAGACCGCCGACCTCGTCGGCGCGCGTAAGATCCGCGAGCGTGCGACGCCGCTCGCCACCCTGGACGAAGCCTTCCAGCGGTACCGCACGCCATTCGCCAACCAGCAGCTCATCCGCCGCATCGTCGAGAACACGGACGCCTCGGACCTCGTGGGCTACGGCTCGTACTTCCGGGTGAATCGCCGCGGTGGCGGGCCAGCACTCGAGGTGCACGTGGGGTACACGACCGGTTTCCGCTCCGAGGAGGACGCGATCCGGCGAGCGGGCAACGTCGAGCGCTGGCCGAGCCGTCGGTTCCACGGGGCGTGGGGCGTCACCCATCCCGAGGATCGCGTCCGCACGCCGACGCGTACGGCCCCGCGCCGACCCGCGCGCCCGTCGGCGCCAGAGAAGCCCGAACCGGTCTGCATGACCTGCTTCATGGTGCTGCCCGCGACGGGCATCTGCGCGACCTGCGACGAGTAGCGCGCATCACAACGGCGGCGGTGGGCCAGGCCCGCCGCCCCGAATGTGGGTTCTCGTCCGCGGAAGCGGCAGACCCCCGCGGATCCGGAGCGGCCGGCGCCCACCCTAGGGGCGTCAGCCGAAGAGGGTCAGCAGGACCGTGGATCCGCCTCCGGCGATGATGAGCGAGACGACGACGACCCAGGCGACCACGCGGATCCGCCGGTTGCGGCGTTCGAGGCGATTGTCGCCGTCGTCGTCGGCGAACTCGAGCTCGGGGGGAATGGAACTCACACGGCCTCCGCGACGGTCTCGCCGAAGTGCGCTGGCAGCGTCGCCGCCGACAGCGCGCGCAGCTCGGCCACCGGGTAGGTGAACACGTCCTGCACCTCGAGGTCGGGTTGGGTGTCGGTCACGCCGATGCGCAGCACGGGATAGCCGCGCCCCTCGCACAGGCCGCGGAACTTCACGTCCTCCTCGCGGGGCACGGTCACGATGACGCGGCCCGTCGACTCCGAGAACAGGGCGCTGGTGAGGTCGACGCCGTCGCGAGACATCAGCTCGGAGAGCCACACGCGCGCGCCAACACCGAACCGCATCGCGCCCTCCGCGACGGCGACCGCGAGACCGCCCTCGGACAGGTCGTGCGCGCTCGAGATGAGCCACTCGTCCCGCGCCGCCTGCAGCAACTCGGCAAGGCGCTTCTCGCCGTCGAGGTCGACAGCGGGCGGCCGGCCGCCGAGGTGATCGTGGATGACGTCGCTCCACGCGGATCCGTCCAGCTCGTCGGCCGTCGTGCCGAGCAGGTAGATGTTCTCGCCCGCGTCCTGCCAACCGCTCGGGATGCGGCGCGAGACGTCGTCGATGATGCCGAGCACGCCGACGACGGGCGTGGGATGGATCGGGATGTCGCCCGTCTGGTTGTAGAACGACACGTTGCCGCCCGTCACCGGAACCGACAGCGCCTGGCACGCGTCCGCGAGACCGTCGACGGCCTGTGAGAACTGCCACATGACCTCGGGGTTCTCGGGGCTGCCGAAGTTGAGGCAGTCGGTGACGGCAGTGGGAACGGCTCCCGTCACGGCGACGTTGCGGTACGCCTCGGCGAGTGCGAGCTGGGCGCCAGCGTACGGGTCCAGCTGGCAATAGCGGCCGTTGGCGTCGGTCGCGATCGCGAAACCGAGGCCGGACTCCTCGTCCACCCGAATCATGCCGGCGTCGTCGGGGAACGACAGCGCTGTGTTGCCGAGTACGTAGTAGTCGTACTGGTTCGTGATCCAGCTCGTGTCGGCGATGTTCGGGCTCGCGATCAGCTGCGCGAACTGCTCCTTCAGCTCCTCCGGCTTGGTGAGCCGCGGGAGGCGGGCCGCCGAGTCGGCCTGCAGCGCATCGATCCACGACGGGTAGGCGACCGGGCGGTCGTAGACGGGGCCATCGACCGCGACGGTCGTGGGGTCGACGTCGACGATCGTCTCGCCGTCCCCGGTGATGATGAGTCGCCCGTCGCCGGTGACGTCGCCGAGGACGCTCGTCTCGACCTCCCACTTGCCGGTGACCTCGAGGAACTTCTCGAGCTTCTCGGGAGCGACGATCGCCATCATGCGCTCCTGGGACTCGCTCATGAGGATCTCCTCGGGCGTGAGCGAGGGATCGCGCAGCAGCACCTCGGTGAGCTCGACGTTCATCCCGGATCCGCCGTTCGCGGCGAGCTCGCTCGTCGCGCAGGAGATGCCGGCGGCGCCGAGATCCTGGATCGCCTCGACGAGTTCGTCGCGGTAGAGCTCGAGACAGCACTCGATGAGCACCTTCTCGGCAAACGGGTCGCCGACCTGCACGGCCGGCCGCTTGGTCGGTCCGCCGTCGCTGAACGAGTCGGACGCGAGGATCGAGGCGCCGCCGATGCCGTCGCCGCCCGTGCGCGCGCCGAAGAGCACGACCTTGTTGCCGGCTCCGGTCGCGTTGGCGAGGCGGATGTCCTCGTGACGCATCACGCCGACGGCCAGCGCGTTGACGAGCGGGTTCTTCTGGTAGCAGGAGTCGAAGACGGTCTCGCCACCGATGTTCGGCAGGCCGAGGCTGTTGCCGTAGGACGAGATGCCCGCCGTGACGCCGTGCACCACGCGCGCCGTGTCGGGGTCATCGATCGCACCGAAGCGCAGCTGGTCCATCACGGCAACCGGACGCGCGCCCATCGAGATGATGTCGCGCACGATGCCGCCGACGCCGGTGGCCGCGCCCTGGAACGGCTCGATGTAGGACGGGTGGTTGTGGCTCTCGACCTTGAAGGTCACGGCCCAGCCTTCGCCGACGTCGACGACGCCAGCGTTCTGCCCCATGCCCACCATCAACCGCTCGGTCATCTCTTCGGTGACCTTTTCTCCGAAGCGGCGCAGGTACTTCTTGCTCGACTTGTACGAGCAGTGCTCGCTCCACATCACCGAGTACATCGCCAGCTCGCCCGAGGTGGGGCGGCGCCCGAGCAACTCGCGGATCTGTGCGTACTCGTCGGCCTTGAGGCCCAGCGTCTCGTAGGGCTGGTCGCGCTCCGGCGTGGCAGCGGCATTCGAGACGGTGTCAGCGACGGGCGAAGTTGTCACGCGGAGGCTCCAGGAGTCAGGCGGGGCGGGATCCTCCCAGTCTAGGCGGGCGGGGGACAGCGGGGTCACGTCGCCGCTTCACAGCGTTCGCTGCACGGCCCGCCACGCGAGGTGCTTCACGAGCGTCATGACGGCGTAGGCGGCGCCGCCGATGGTCGCGGCCGCGAGCGCGCTGGGCACCAGCAGTGAGGCGATCGCCATCGCCGCGAGCGCGACCACGGCGCGGGCGGCGCGCAGGCTGCGCACGAGGTGTCGCATCCGTCGCCGTGCCACCGATGCGCGCGGATCCGGCGTGCGTTCTCCGCCCGCGCCTGTGATCCACCGCTCGATCTCGGTCAGAACCTCCGCGCGGTTGTCGAAGTAGAGCATGTGGTCGAGCAGCGACGCCGACTGGGTGATCGTGGCGACGCGTCGCGACGATCCGAGCACAGCGAACGGGTGCGAGACGCCGTCGAAGCGCGCGCACAGGTCGATGCCGAGCACTCCCGCATCCAAGAGGCCGCGGATGTCGCGCACGATGGGCGCCAGCAGTCGCGCGTAGACGAGCACGGTGACGGCGACCACGGGGATTGCGATCAGCACGACGAACAGCTGCGGCGAGAGGGCGAGCGACTCCACCGCCGCGACGATTCCCGCGCCGGCCGCCGCGACGTGATCGGGGGCCGCGCCCGGATCCGTCGCCGCGCGGACGAGGAGCGCGAGCCCGCGCACGACCGCCGCGGTCAGCTCGATCGCGCCGAGCAGCAGGGTGCGCATGATGACGAGCGCGGCCGCGACATAGGCGATCATCGCGCCGACGAGGGCGGCGAACGATGTCCACGGGATGCCGCGGGATGCGCGGAGCGGAATGAGGAGCGCCTGACCGTTGCCCATGGTCACGAGGGTCGTCGTCGCCGGCTCCAGCACGTGGCACGCGTTCGTCGCGATGGCGCCGCCCTGCGAATGCCCGATCAGCACGGTGTGCCGTGCCCGGGTCGCGACCACGCGAGACGTCACACGCGCGATCACCTTCTCGCGCGTCTCCGGATCGCTCGTCCAACCGAGTGCGTCGGTTGCGAGGATCCGTGCCCGGGGAACGAGCGCGACCGCGAGGGTGAGCGGCACGGCGAGCGCGATCGTGAGCGCGCCGAGCAGCAGGATCCACGTCATCGCGCGCAGCGCGCGCCACACGTAGCGCGGCAGTCCGGCGACGGATGGCGCGCTCAACAGCACCTGACCGTTCACGAGCAGGTGGACGGCGCACAGCACGAACAGTGCGCGCAGGAACCACCACGCGGCGCGCCATCGCGACGGGGTGCGGATCTCGTCGAACCACGTGATCGGATCCACGACGAGGCTCCTGTCGCCGTCGTCGACGAGGTGCACGTGGCCGATCGCGAAGCCGTCGCACGTCGTCGGGCATGAATCGCGACGCCAGCTCGCACGTTCGAGATGCCGGGCGACGCGGCGCACCGAGTCCTCCGCGAACTCCTTGTGGTCGCGCACCCCGATGCCGTGCACGACGGGTGCATAGACATCGAGCACGCCGCTACACGATGCCCGCGGTGGGCTCCCACTTCGGCGCCGGCCGCTGCCAGGCCCGCAGCTTCTCGAGCAGATCCTGCGGCTCGCTCGACACGATGAGCCCGTTGCGGAAGTGCTCCCGAACGAATCCCTGGTCCGCGAGCCGGTCGATCATCTCGAGCAGCGGATCCCAGAACCCGCCGACGTCGTACAGCGCGATCGGCTTGTCGTGGATCCCGAGCTGCTGCCACGTCCACGCTTCGAAGAACTCCTCGAGCGTGCCGATGCCGCCGGGGAGCATCACGAACGCGTCGCTGAGATCAGCCATGCGCTGCTTGCGCTCGTGCATGTCGGCGACGATCTCGAGTCGCGTGAGGTCCGGGTGCGCCATCTCCTTGTCGACGAGCGCCTCGGGCAGCACCCCGACGACCGCGCCGCCCGCGTCGCGCCCCGCCGTCGCGACCGCGCCCATGAGGCCCACGTTGCCGCCGCCGTAGACGAGCCCGATCCCCGCCTTCGCCAACGCCGTGCCGACCGCGACGGCGGCGTCGGCGAACGCGGGTTCCGCTCCGGGGCTGGATCCGGTGAACACGGTGACACAGGAGATCTCGCGCATGCTTCCAGGGTATGCGGCTGCGACAGAGCGAGCCGGCGCAGCCGCGCGCAGGGGGCGAAAAGGACCTCGATAGACTTCCGCGTATGGGGGAGCGCGGGGTGGAGGACTTGAGCGCCGCCCTTCGCGCGGCGAACATGAGGGCCGCGTCTCGCGCAGCATCCGCGCTCGTCGACGCGGGGCGCGCCGACGACGCGCTCGATGTCCTCGCGAGGCATGCTGCCGACAGCTCGGCGGCCTTGGAGCTCCTGGTCGAGACGCTGGACTCATCGGGCGTCGTACACCGGTTCGCCGGATCCATGTTGCTTGACCGCGACGCGATCGACGATGTCGCGCAGGATGCGCTGATCTCGATCGTCGGCTCCATCGGCTCGTATCGGCGCGGAAGCAGGTTCACGAGCTGGGTGCACCCGATCGTCAGGCGGCGCGTCGCCGACCACCTCCGCCGCCAGCGCGACACATCGACGATCGACGAGAACCTGCTCCCGGCGGCCCGGATGAGTTCGCTGATCGCGACGCGAGTGACGGTGCGACAGGCCCTCGCAGACCTGCCCGAGCTCTATCGCATCCCTGTCACCCTCCGCGACATCGAGGGGATGTCGTACGCCGAGATCGCGGCGCACCTCGAGCGCAGCGTCGGCACGGTGAAATCGCAGGTGAGTCGCGGACGCGCGCTGATCGCCGGAACCCTTCGGGAACTCGACGGGGCGGAGGTGGATCCGTGAACTGGCGGCTGTCCCACTACCGCGTCGAAGACCCGATCGGCATCGGATCCTTCGCCACCGTGTACCGCGCCGTCGACGAACGGCTCGACGACACGGTCGCGATCAAGATCCTCGCCGAAAACCACAGCCTGAATCCCGAGATCCGCGAACGGTTCATCGCGGAGGGACGTTCGCTGCGGCGGGTAGGCGGCGCGCACGTCGCGGCGATCCACGACATCGGCGAGTCCGCGGAGCAGCAGCCCTACCTCGTGCTCGAGTACGCCGACCGGCGGTCGCTCGATGATCGGGTCGCGTGGCTGCGCGACCAGGGCTGGCGCGCGTCGCCCGCCGATCTGCTCGCCGTCGCGCGTCCATTGGCGGCGGGTGTCGAGGCGGTCCACCGCGCACGCCTCGTGCACCGCGACCTCAGCCCCCGGAACCTGCTGCTCGCCTCGGGCGCGCACAGCTCGCCTGGCGACGAGGGCACGAGCGGATCGTCCCTCGTCCGCGACGACGAGCGGCTGCTGCTCGCCGACCTCGGAATGTGCAAGGACCTCGCGCTGAACTCCGGCCTGACGGTGGCGGGTGGGACGTCCGGATTCCGGCCGCCCGAACAGGACGCCGTCGGCGTCGTCAATACGCAGGCCGACATCTGGGCGATGTCGGCGCTGCTGACGTGGCTTGCCGAGGGCGCGGCGATCCCGCCCGAGCTCAGGCGCGTCCTCAGCAGAGGCATGTCGGTCCGGCCTGAACGCCGTCAACTCGGCGCTCAGGCATGGCTCCGCGAGGTCGAGGCGGCCCTCGCGCCGCCGGCACCCACGGCGCCGGTTGACTCCGCGCCGGCGGCACCGGCGGATCCTCCTCGCCCGACCCGGGCATGGCGGTCGCGCGCTGCCGCGATCGGTGCCGTCCTGCTCGCTCTCGCGGGCGCCCTCACACTGGGTCTGTGGCTCGGCGACGAACCCGCGCCCCCCGCAGCGGTGGCCGGAGCGTCGATCAGCATCTCGGGTCCGTCCGAGATCGACGTCGGCGAAGAGGCGATTTTCACTGCGACGGTCGACGGCGTGACGTCATGGTCGTGGTCGCTGCCGACCCAGAGATTCGTCACCGACTCGGCGGAGGTCACGATGGTCGCGACGAGCCCGGGCACGGGGGAGGTCGTGCTGCGTTCGCGCACTTCCGACGGGGTGGAACTCGAGGCGCGTCACATCGTCCGCGTCGTGGAATGAGAATTCTTCCGATCTCATGCAACCAATCGGTGCCGGTCCGCGACATACAGGCGAACCATCCACGCCTCTGAAGGAGAGACTCATGACACACACGGCGAAGCGCGCGATGCTGGCTCGCGGCGGAATCGGTATCGCGGCACTGTCGATGCTCGTGCTGGCGGGCTGCGGGACCGAAACGCAGACCGCCGGGTTCGCTGACAGCGAGGAACCCGCGCAGACGACCGAGGGACCCACCCAGGCGAGCGAGGACGCTGCGCCGGCGCTGACGACTGACCCCGGGTTCGTCTACGAAGACATCTCCAAGGACGTGACGATGACCGGCACGATCCGTCCGGAGCAGGGCGAGATCATTACCCCCAGCGGCACGCTCACGGTCAATGAAGTGCAGGAAGTGACTGCCGTCGCCGCCGAGGAGGTCGGACTCGATCCCGCCCCCGGTACGGACGGTGAGGCGGCCGAGTACGGCGCGGCCCAGGGTGAGGCCTTTCGTATCGTTGACGTGACGTACACACCCCACTCGGAAGCGCCCGGCGACGATGTCGCCACGAGTGACCTCTCCCTCGTGGCGGGAGGCGCGCAGCAGCACCTCTCTGCGCTGGAGGATCAGCAGGACCACCGGATCCTGGTCTCCGCTCCCGACGACGGATCCACACGACTCGTGGTCTCCTCCGAAGGCCACGACCAGTACGTCGACGTGCTCACCGGCGAACGCGTCGACGACGAGGTCGCGGCCGCCTACTACCTGCCGACCGCGCGCCAGGAACTCCACCACACGTTCGCGATCGATGACGACGCCTTCCCGACCAAGACCCACAGCTCGCCGGCGGAGGACGTGACGATCGACTACTCGTTCCAGATCGTCACGGCGACGCTGACGGCGTGGACCGCCGACGACGGTTGGGCGTCTCCCGGCCAGGCGTGGCTCGAGGTCGACTGGAACTACGAGGTGACGGCCGAGCACCCGGTGATTCCTGGCAGCATCGAGAAGCTCGATGCGGCGCTCGCGATCGATGTCGACGGCGAGGTCACGGAGGAGACCATCCACGTCGAGGACGAGACGCGGGACGCGAAGGGCGACCAGACGGCCTCCCTCGCGGTGCCGGTCGATACGACCGAGGTCGGTCTCAGCGTCAGCGGCGACATCGAGGTCGGGATGCTCTACGGCAGCGGACTCGAGATGGCCGGCGAGAAGGCGGCGGAATTCTCCGGCGACGAGCTGACGGTGTCGTTCGCGGCCCGATGATCGTGTCCGGCGGCGGAGCGGCGCCCGGATCCGGTGTCGGCTCTCAGGCGACAGGCGCACAATGGCGACGATGCTTGAATTCACGCCTCGCTCTGCCGCCTCCCATCACGCACAGGATGAGCCCGTCGTCGCCACGAGCCGCCACGTTCTCGACAACCCCGCCTGGTCCGCGCTGACCGGTCCTCATGCCGCATTCGCCGAGGGCAACGACCTCGTCAAGCATTATCCGCAGGACATCTCGGCGTTCGGCGGCGTCGCGTCGTGGGACGACCCGGACGTCTGGGACGCGATCATCGACGTGTACGGGCACGGCGCAGAGGTGTTCGCCTCGCATGCCGAGCCGGAGCTGCCGGACGGGTGGGAGTACCTGCGTCGCGGCCTCGGCGTGCAGCTGGTGCCGACCGAGCGTCTCGAGACGAGGCCCCACCCCGAGGCGGTCGAGCTCGGCGCCGACGACGTCGACGACATGCTCGCGATCGTGGAGCGCAACAAGCCCGGTCCCTTCCTGCCGCGCACGCACGAGCTCGGGCGCTACGTCGGGATCCGGCGTGACGGACGCCTCGTCGCCATGGCGGGCGAGCGCCTGCGCGCCGACGGGTGGACCGAGATCAGCGCCGTGTCGGTGGACGAATCGGCGCGTCGGCAAGGTCTCGCCTCCGCCCTCACGCTCGACATCGCCCACGCGATCCGCGCGCGCGGCGACGAGGCCTTCCTGCACGCATCGGGCACGAACACCGCAGCCGTCTCGGCGTATGAGAAGCTCGGCTTCGTGCTGCGGCGGCGGGTGCCGTTCCTCCGGATCCGCACACCGTAGGGCGGTCGCGTCGTTCGCGCATCGGCGGGACCTTTTTCCTCTATCAGGAAGACTTATGCATCAAAGATGCATAAGTGGGATAGCGTGAAGGCACACCCATCACCTGCGACGAGGGAGTGCCGATGCTGCTCGAACGAGACCTGATCCAATCCACGGGGTTCCGCAACGTCTATGAGGGTGGGCGCGCGACGGGATTCCAATTCCGCGTGCGCATTCCCTCGTATCGCGGGATGGCCGCTTCGCTCATCGACGGCATCGGGGTGCGGATCCCCGGTCTCGTCGACGTCGCGCCCGATGTTCCCCTCTGGACGCTCGGCGGCCGCACGATGACCCTCGCCGAGGTCCAGGCGAGCGAGGGATACCGCTGGTCGCTCGAGGATGGCGCGCTCGTGACGGTGCCGCTCGACGGTGGGCTCCCCCAGGGCGTGCACGAGCTCTCGGTGGAGATCCGCTTGCGGATGTCCTACATCCCGATCGAGCACCAGCCCACGCTCGCGCGCGAGACGAAGCACGTCACGCTCGCGCCCGAGGGCGATGGCGGCCCCTTCAAGTACGGCGTCTCGCTGTACAGCTTCATGCACGACTACGGCACCGTGCTCGACCTCGAGACGTCGCTTCGGCACGTCGCGGACGTCGGCGCGACGGGCGTCGAGATTCTCGGCGAGGCGCACGTCGCCGGGTATCCGAACCCGACGACCGCCTGGATCGACGAGTGGTTCCGGCTGCTGGAGAAGTACGCCCTCGAGCCGACGAACTACGGATCCTGGATCGACACGCGACTGCACCCGGACCAGGACATGACGGCAGAGCAGGGCGCGGCCGCGCTGCAACGAGACCTGAAGCTCGCGAAGCAGTTCGGCTTCCGGTTCGTGCGCCCGAAGATCGGCGTCGTCTCCAGCGACCTCGTCCCTCACCCGATCTGGACGGAATCCGTCGAGCGCTCCCTCGACCTCGCCCACGAACTCGACGTGGTGATCTGCCCCGAGATCCACTCGCCGACGCCCATCAAGCACCCCGTCGTCGACGACTACATCTCGCTCATCGAACGCACCGGCACGAAGCACTTCGGTCTGCTGATCGACACCGGCATCTTCCAGGATCGTCCCATCCCGCTGCGCGCCGGAGAGACCCGCGAGACCCGCCCCGCGTTCCTCGACGGCATCGGGGTCGACCCCGCCGATTTCGCCGACGTCGCGAAGTACACGGTCTTCGTGCAGGCGAAGTTCCACGACATCGACGAGAACCTCGTCGATCAGCAGATCCCGTGGGAACCCGTGCTGCGCGCCATGAAGGACGCGGGCTACACGGGGTATCTCTCGAGCGAGTACGAGGGGGAACGCGATCCGTGGCGCTCGATCGAACAGGTGCGCCGTCAGCACTCCCTCATCCGCCGCATCGCCTCGTCGCTGTAAGGAGCACCCCATGCCCAACGGACTCATCGCACACGACAGTCTGCGGGCCCACCCCGCCGGCGCCGCCCTCCGTCTCCAGGTGCCCTGGTACCGCAGCCTGTGGCTGTCGTCCGTCACGTCGATCACGCTGTCGATCGACGGTGTCGAGGTCGCGCAGGAGAAGCTGACCTTCGAACTCGACGGCACAAGCTACGCGCTGTCGGAGCTGCCCGCCCAGAGCGAGACGCTCTGGTATCTCGAGTCGCACCCGCTCCTTGTCGTCGCGCTCGACGAGCCGGTGGTCGTCGGCGACCAGCGCGACGTCGTGATCCACGGCGAACTGCGCCTGCCGTACATGCAGATTGCGGCGGGCGAGAACGGCGGGCCCGGCATGTACGTGCCGAACATCGTCCACCAGGAGGAGCGTCTCACGGCGACGGATCGCGACGCGCCTGCGCCCGAGCTCGCCCGCGTGACGGATCCGCGGCCGCCCGCCGAGGATGATCCGTTTCCGCTCGGCCTGACGCTCTACTCGGCGAGCGCGGAGTTCCGTGCCGGCTGGTTCGACTTCGATCAGCTGCTCGATCGCGTCGCGGATCTCGGCATCGGGCCCGGCATCGAGATCGTCGCCTCGCAGATGCTCCCCGAGTATCCGCGCGTCACCGACGAGTTCGAGCGGCGCTGGCGGTCGGCGTTCGACCGCCACGGCTTCGTCGCGAGCTCGTTTGGCGCGAACCTCGACATGGGCAGACGCCGCGACCGCGACATGACGCCGGACGAAGAGTACGACTTCACTCGGACGCTCTTCGCCAGTGCCGCGCGGCTCGACTTCCCGCTCATCCGCATCCAGAGCGCGAAGCCCGAGCTGCTGCGTCGCCTCCTCCCGCTCGCCGAAGAGCTCGGCGTGAAGCTCGCGTACGAGATCCACGCACCCCTGGGGCCGAACTCGCCCGAGATCCTGCGCGTGCGCGAGGTCTACGAGGAGCTGGGCTCGCCGCTGCTCGGCTTCGTCGCCGACTTCTCGTCGACGATGCGCCGTATGTCGCCGACCCTGCTGCGCGCGGTCGCGCGCGCCGGCCTCGACAGCGCGGCGCTCGAGCGCCTGCAAGAGATCTGGGCGACCGATCGCTCGATGCGCGAACGCCAGGACGAGTTCATCGGGTACCTGCGCGGACGTGACTTCGACCCGGGACGGTTGGGATCCTTCGCGCACCTCGCATTCAACATGCACGGCCACGTCGACCCCACCGAGTGGGCCGACATCATGCCGCAGATCATGCACGTGCACGCAAAGTTCTATGACATCGACGAGTCGGGCGAGGAGCCCGCGATCGACTACCCGGAGCTCGTGCGCGTGTTCGTCGAGGGCGGCTATCGCGGCTACTTCTCGAGCGAGTGGGAAGGTCACGCGTTCGCCGAACTGGGTGAGGTGGATCCGCTTGTACTCGTGCGCCGCCAGCACGACCTGATCCGGGCGAGCGCCGCCGCTCTACGGGCGCACGTCTAGCTGGACCAAATGGGGTCGAACCCCACTTATGTCATACATCCGCAACGGTTATGTGTGTTTCTCGCATAACTTTGCGACAATCGAGTTATCGCGGGGCACGCCCACCCTGGGGCACCCGGATCGCGATCAGACGAAGACGTCGAAAGGGCACAACATGTCAACGCAGAACTCCCGCCGCACGCGCATGGTCAGTACCGTCGCGGTCGCAGCGATGGGCACGCTGGTGCTCGCGAGCTGTTCCGGGTCCGACGAGGGAGGCGACACTGCGCGCTTCTCGATGACGTACGCGACGTCGAACAACCTCGAGAGCCCCTATGAGACGCTCGCGAATGAGTACATGGAGACGCACGACGTCGACATCGAACTCAACCCGCAGCCGAACGACAACTATGCGCAGTCGCTTCGCACTCAGTTGCAGGGCGGCAATGCCGCAGACATCATCCAGACCGCTCCGGGGAGCGGACAGGGCCAGAGCCTGATCGAGCTGTCCGATGCCGGGTTCCTCACGAAGCTCGGCTCCGGTGCCGAGGCGCTCGTTCCCGAGGGCAGCGAGGATCTCTTCGGCGCCGACGGCGTGTACGGCGTCCCGATGGACTACACGATCGTCGCCACTGCGTTCAACGAGACGGCGGCAGCTGAGAACGACGTGACCTTCCCCGCGGACACTGACGAGCTGCTCGCGACGTGCGCCGATCTCGGCGGCGCACCGGTCTCTGCCTTCGCTCTCGCCGGGGCGGCGGCGCCGAACACGGGGATGATGGCGCTGTCCATCTCCGCCACGAAGGTCTTCGCCGAGGATCCCGCCTGGAACCAGAAGCGCATCGACGGTGAGGTCACCTTCGCCGAGAGCGAGGGGTGGCACGACACGCTCGAGCTGATCGTGGAGATGAACGAAGCGGACTGCTTCCAGCCCGGCGCGGCCGGCGCCGGCTTCGAGGCGATCACCAACGGGCTCGCGGCGAAGTCGTCGCTGACCGCCTTCGTCCCCAGCGGCGCGGTTCACGAGATCATGAGCGGGCCGGCCGAGGGCCAGGAGCTCACGCTCCAGCCCTTCCCGTCGGCCGGCGAGGAGGACTTCATCCTCGCGAGTTCGAACTATTCGCTCTCGCTCAACGCGGCTGCCGGTGATGCGGCGTCTGAAGCGGCGCAGGACTTCCTCGCGTGGGTCGCTGAGCCTGAGCAGTCTCAGACGTTCGCAGACATCGCAGGTGTCCTTCCCGCAAGCGGATACGCCGAGCTCGATCTGAGCGGGACGGCGTACGCCCCCGTTGCCGACGCGTTGCAGGCCGATCGATTCGCGCCGCTGCCCAACTCGCAGTGGGTGAACCAGTCGGTCTACGACGAGCTCGGCTCCGGCGTGCAGGGCCTGCTGACCGGACAGAGCACCGTTGACGACGTGCTCGCCGCGATGGATCAGGCCTGGGACAACTGACCCGCACCGCGATACACCGCGACGAGAGAGGGGAACGGCGATGACCACGTCAGCAACTGAGATCGTCACGGTGCCACGCCGACGGCGCGGACGGGGCCCTGCGGGAACCCGTCCGCGCTCGGGCGGCCTGCTGAGCTTCGGCCACTGGTGGTGGGCGCTCCCGGGCATCGTGCTCGTCTTCGGCGTCCACTACGCCGCCAACGCGGTCGGCGGGTTCTTCGCGTTCACCGACTGGTCGGGCATCGGCTCGTTCAACATGATCGGGTTCGACAACTTCGTCAGGATCTTCCGCGATCCGTCGAAGATCCTCGCGCTCGGCAACAGCCTTTTCCTCGCCTTCGGATCCGTGATCGCATCGAACGTCCTCGCGCTCGCGCTCGCCGTCGGCCTCAACCGAATCCTCAAGACCCGCTACGTGCTGCGCACGCTCTTCTTCATGCCGACGGTGCTGAGCCCGCTCGCCGTGTCGTACATCTGGAAGTTCATCTACGAGTTCGACGGCCCCCTGAACGGGCTCCTCGCCATGATCGGACTGGACGGACTCGTGCGCCCGTGGCTGGCGGATCCGTCTCTCGCGATCTGGATGATCCTCATCGTCATCGTGTGGCAGAACATCGGCTTCGCGCTCGTCATCTACATGGCCGGGCTCGCGAGCGTACCGGTGGAGGTCGAGGAGGCCGCCGCGATCGATGGCGCGAACCTGTGGCAGCGGTTCTGGAACATCGTCCTTCCCTCGATCAGACCGGCGATCGCGATCGCGACGACGCTGGGGATCGTCAACGGACTGCGCATCTTCGACCACATCATGGCGCTGACAGGTGGCGGTCCGGCCGACGCGACGCAGACTCTTGCGACGGAGATGTACAAGCAGGCATTCTCGCTCGGCAACTTCGGGTACGGCGCAGCGCTCGCCCTGCTTTTGACCATCGTCATCCTCTTCTTCGCGGTGCTGCAGCAGCGCGCGACCCGCGGCCCCAAGGAGGTCTGAGATGTTTCGCTACACGAAGCGCACGCTCGTCCGCGAGATCCTGCTGTGGGTCGCGGCGCTGGTCTACCTGCTGCCCTTCTATATTCTCGTCGTCACGGCGCTGAAGCCGGACAGCGAGGTGTTCACGACGTCGGGTGTCACCCCGCCGGAGCAGCCGACGCTCGGCAACTTCACGGAAGTGCTGACGGCCCAGGGCAACTCCAACATCCTGAAGGGTCTGATGAACAGCGTGATCCTGACGGGCGGGAGCATCCTCGCGCTCGTGCTGCTGGGATCGCTCACGGGATACGTCATCAGCCGTTCGACCCGGAGGTGGAGCAGGGGCGCGTTTTATCTGTTCCTCATCGCGATCGTGCTTCCGACGCAGCTCGGAACGGTTCCGCTGTACATCGGCGCCCGTGCGCTCGGCCTCACGGGAACGCTCCACGGGATGATCGTTCTCTACACGGGAATGATGCTGCCGCTCGCGATCTTCATCTACGCGGGATTCTTCCGCGGTCTCGGCACCGACTTCGAAGAGGCCGCGACGATCGACGGGGCATCACGCACACAGGTGTTCTTCCGCATCGTGCTCCCGCTGATCGCTCCGGCAACCGGCACGGTCGCGATTCTGACGGGTCTCATCGTGTGGAACGACTTCTTCGCGTCGCTGATCTTCCTCGGCGGATCCGACAACCAGACCCTGCCTGTCGCCATGTACTACTACGTCGGATCGCTGGTCTCGCAGTGGAACAAGATCTTCGCGATCGTCATTGTGTCGATGATCCCGATCCTCGCGCTGTACCTGATCGCGCAGAAGAAGTTCATCCAGGGATTCGCCGGCGGGCTCAAGGGCTGACGCGCGACGTCCGCTGAGCGCTCCCGACATCGAAAGGTCACCACATGTACCAACTCGCACCGAACATCGAACTCCTCTTCACGGAGACCGGCGACTATCCGGACCGCGTCCGCGCAGCCGCCGCGGCCGGCTTCGACGCCGTCGAGATGTGGGGGCCCACCGGCGTCGACGCCCCGGCCGAGCCGAAGGACGTGCCCGCGCTCAAGGCGGCGCTCGAGGAGACCGGGACGCAGCTGACGGCCCAACTGTCCGAACCGCGCACGCAGTTCATGATCCCGCCGTGGGATCACTCCGAGTTCTTCCGCAAGCTCGACGAGGGCGTCGCGATCGCCCGCGACCTCGGCTGCCCCCGCATCGTCGTCGGCAGCGGCACGGGCTTCGGCGGCTGGAAACGACACGTGCAGCTCGACAAGCTCGTCGAGATCTACCAGAAGGCCGTCACGCAGATCGACGGATCCGGCATCACGCTCGTCCTCGAACCCGTGAACATCCGCGTCGACCACCCCGGCTCGCTGCTCGACCGCACCGCGGAGGCGGCGTACGTCGCGCGCGGCGTCGACTCGCCGGACTTCGGGATCCTCTACGACATCTATCACTCCGCCGTCGAGGGGGAGGACATGGCCGCCGAGCTCGAGGGCGCGGGCGACCTCATCCGTTACGTGCAGCTCGCGGACGCGCCGGGCCGCGGCGAACCGGGGACGGGTGAGCTCGACTGGCCCGCGCGCCTCCGCACTCTCCGCGCCTCCGGATACGACGGACCCATCGGGCTCGAGTACTACCCGCAGTCGGCCTCGGCGGCGTCGGTGCGGCGGATCGTGGAATGGGCGGCCGTCGCATGACCAGATACCCGGAGTCGGTCGACGTGGTGATCGTCGGGTCCGGCCCCACGGGTGCCGCATACGCGCGGATCCTCTCCGAGACGGCACCGGGAACGACGGTCGCGATGTTCGAGGTCGGGCCGACGGTAACGGACCCGCCGGGTGCGCACGTCAGGAACATCGCGGATCCCGAGGGGCTCGCCGAAGCGCAGCGACGATCCGAGGGGCCGGGCGCGGGCGCCGCGACCGTGAGCTCACCGGGTGCGGTCAAAGCGGGAGACCGCCGGGCACGCCCCGGAACGTACCTCCTCGACGACGGGTACATCCAGGAGGGCGAGGACGGGCTGCCCGTCGCCGCGTTCTCGAGCAACGTCGGCGGGATGAGTGCGCACTGGACCGCGGCGTGCCCTCGGCCGGGCGATTCTGAACGAATCGGCTTCCTCGACGAGGAGGGCGTCTTCGACGAGCTGCTCGCCGAGGGCGACCGCCTGCTCGGCGTCACGGCCGACGCCTTCGACGCGGCGCCGTTCTCAGAGCTCGTGCGGGAACGGCTCGCGGCGGCGGTCGACGACGGGCGCCCGGAGGACCGTCGCGTCCAGCGCATGCCGCTCGCCGTCCGCAGGCGCGACGACGGACGACTCGTCTGGTCCGGATCCGACGTCGTGCTGGGCGACGTCACGCGCGCCAACCCGGCGTTCTCGCTACACGATGAGTCGCTCGTCACGCGGGTTCTCCTCGCGGACGGCCGCGCCGCCGGCGTCGAGGTGCGTGACGTGCGCGACGGCTCGCTCCACACCGTCGCGGCGCGGTTCGTCGTCGTCGCTGCCGACGCGCTGCGCACCCCGCAGGTGCTGTGGGCATCCGGGATCCGTCCCGCCGCGCTCGGCCGCTATCTCAATGACCAGACCCAGGTCGTGTTCGCGTCGCGGCTGCGCGACGTCTCGGCTCCCGCCGAAGAGCCCGCAGAGGCAGGCGTGCTGAGCGAGACGAGCGGCGTTAGCTGGGTGCCGTACAGCGACGCGCTCCCGTTCCACGGCCAGATCATGCAACTCGACGCGTCACCCATCCCGCTCGCCGAGGACGATCCGGTCGTGCCCGGTTCCATCGTGGGGCTCGGGTTCTTCTGCGCGAAGGACCTGCAGGCGTCGGACCGCGTCGCCTTCGACGAGGCCGAACTCGACCCCTACGGTATGCCGGCCATGCGGATCCACTACACCCTCACTGACACGGATCACGCGGTGATCTCGCGCGCGAAGGAGGAGATCGCTCGCCTCGGTCGCGCCGTTGGAGAGCCGCTCGACGAACATCCCTTCGTCTTGCCGTTCGGATCATCGCTGCATTACCAGGGCACGGTCCGGATGGGCCGCGACGACGACGGCGCGAGCGTCTGCGATCCGTTCAGCGAGGTGTGGGAGGCGCCGGGCGTCTTCGTCGCCGGCAATGGCGTGATCCCCACCTCGACCGCCTGCAACCCGACCCTCACGTCGGTTGCTCTTGCGGTGCGCGGCGCCCGTCGCATCGCCGCTCGCCTGGGCTGACGCAGACTCCTCCCGTCTGGACGACTCGTTGACTTACGTAGAAAAGAGACAATAGTATGTATGAAACAACAACAAGGATGAGGAGGCTCCGGTGATTCCCGACCGCATCATCGAGCAGGGCACGCTCACCAGCGACGGATCCCGCGCATCGGTCGAGGTGCGCATTCCCTGGTATCGCGCGCTCCCCGCGTCGTGCATCTCCGGCGCGACCCTGACCATCGACGGCGTCACGGCGCCGGCCGACTCGCTCCGCTGGGAGATGAACGGCCGCTCGCGCACGTTCGCGGAGATGGTCGACGACACCGAATCGTGGTGGTTCCCCCTCGACTCGGCCGTGCTGTCGGGAGATCTCGCGATCGACCCCGGCGCCGAGCACGAGGTCGCCGTCGATCTCACCCTGTTCATCCCGTACATCGTCATCGGTGACGGTGAAGTGCTGCACATCGACGAACACGATGCCAAGACCATGAAGGCGGTGGCCGCATGACCGCGCTCGGTACCCCGATCCAGGGCGTCACGCTCTACAGCTTCACCCGCGCGTTCCACGGACGCGAATACGACCTCGAGAGCCTCATCCGCAAGGTCGCGGCCGACGGATACGGCCCGGGGCTCGAGGTCATCGGTTTCTCGAGCCTGCGCGGCTTCCCCGACGTCGACGATCGCTTCGCCGGCTGGTTCCGCGACCTCGTCGATGAGGTCGACCTCGTGCCGACGTCGCTCGCGATCAACGCCGACATCGGGATCCACCGCGACCGTCTGCTGAACCAGGACGAGCTGATCGCATACATGACCCGCCAGATCGAGGCGGCGGCGAAGCTCGGCTTCCCCGTCGCGCGCGTGCAGATCTCGATCACGCCCGACTCGATGGAGCAGCTCGCCCCCATCGCCGAGCGCCACGGCGTCAGGCTCGCGCTGGAGGTGCACGCCGATCAGTATGCCTCGCACCCGCGGATCCTCGCCCTCCGCGACCGCTACGAGAAGGTCGGATCCCCGTACCTCGGCTTCACGATGGACTGGGGCGCGACCGTCTCGGGATTCGCCCCGTCGCTCGTGGAGTCGTACCGCCGCCGCGGCGCGAGCGAGGAGCTCCTCACCGCCGTCGTGAACCTGTGGGACGACTTCTATCGGGAAGGGCCGCCCGCGGACCAGGAGGAGCACAACGAGCGCTTCGGTCGCTTCATCGGCCTCGCGTCGCAGCACGGCCGGCCCGACCTCGGCATCGACTTCGGCATCAACGGCACCGGCCTGTTTGGGCCGGCGCGCGTGGACGACTGGCTCGAGATCATGCCGTGGATCCACCACGTGCACGCGAAGTTCTTCGGCATCGATGAGAACGGGGAAGAGCCGTCCGTGCCCGTGCGTGATCTCATCGAGCTGCTTGTGAAGAACGGCTACTCCGGTGCGGTCTCGAGCGAGTACGAGGGATGGCACTGGAACAACTGGCAGAGCCCGTTCGATATCGTCCGCGACGAGCAGGCCGTGCAGCGCTCGGCTGCCGAGAACGCCGGATCGCGCATGGTCACCGGCGCCGCAGACGCGCGCACGGTGCTTGCCGCACACCACGCTCTTGCAGACAAGAAGGAGGTCTCCCGATGAGTGACGGAATCGCCGGCACCGGGATCAAACTCGGTACCACCCTGTACTCGATGACGAGCGAGTTCGCCGCCGGGCAGTACACGCCCGAGACCCTCATCCGCGCCGTGGCGGAGCAGGGCATCGGGCCGGGCGTCGAGTTCAACATCGCGCAGCTGCTGCGCACCTACCCCGACGTCGACAAGGAGTTCGTCGACCTCTGGTTCAAGACGCTCGAGGAGTGCGAACTCGAGCCGAGCGCCGTCGGCACGAACCTCGACATGGGGCGCCGCAAGCACCGCGACATGACGCCGGATGAGGAGCACGAGTTCCTCGCGCGACAGCTGAAGACGGCGCACACACTCGGCTTCAAGCGGATCGTCATCCGCTCCCACGGCAAGGAGCTGCTGCGCAGCCTGCTGCCGCTGGCGGAGAAGTACGACCAGCAGCTCGGATTGGAGATCCACGCTCCGCTGGGCCCGAACTCCCCCGAGGTGCTGCAGATCCGCGAGATGTATGACGAGCTGCAGTCCGAGCGCCTCGGCTTCACGGCCGACTTCTCGTCGACCATGCACAGCCTCTCGCCGACGCTGCTGCGAACGCTTCGCGAGATGGGGATGGACGAGAAGCACTTCTCGGTCATGGACGAGATCTGGCGCGAACCGACGCCCATGCATGTGCGCAATCAGAAGTTCGAGGACTACCTGACTGGCGAGGGCGTGGACTTCCTGCGCTTTGGGCCGTTCACCAGGCTCGCGTTCAACATGCACGGGCTCGTGCCGCCGGAGGAGTGGCTCGACATCATGCCGCAGATGTTCCACGTCCACGCGAAGTTCTACGACATCGGGCCGGACGGCGAGGAACCCGCGATGGACATTCCGCGCATCGTGAAGCAGTTCGTGAAGGGCGGATTCGAGGGATACCTCTCGAGCGAGTGGGAGGGCCACGCGTTCTCCGATCTCGGCGAGGCGGATCCGATCGACCTCGTCCAGAAGCAGCACGCGCTGATGCGCGGCGCCATCGAAGAGGCCGTGGCCGAGCGCCAGACGGTGTGAGTCGAACGGCGCGTTAATCAATCTCAAGGAGTGACATGACCGACACCGTTGTCGATGCACGCATCACCGAGCTGGCCGCCGAGATCACGCGACTGCGTGAGCAGGTCGCTGGCGCGCAGCGCCTCGCGCAGCGCGCCGAGGACCGCGGGCAGGTGGAGAACCTCTTCAACCGCTACATGTATCTGCACAACGCCTTTCAGGACGAGCAGATCATCCCGTTGTGGGTGAAGGAGGGCACCGAGGGCATCCGCGCGCGATACACCAACGCGGGACAGTACACGACGTGGGAGAGCGTGACGCGCTATCACCGCGACCGTCCCACGCCGCCGGGGAAGCTCATCCTGCACGCCACCACGACGCCCGTGATCGAAGTGGCTGGCGACGGACAGACGGCCAAGGGTGTCTGGCTGATGGCCGGTACGGAGTCGGGTCTGACTGACCCGAAGGTGGCCGAGACCTTCCCGGACATGTACTCGCCCGACGAGGTGCTCGGCCAGAAGGTCTGGGCGCACTGGGTGTGGTGCAAGTACGCGATCGACTTCCTCAAGCAGGACGGCGAGTGGAAGTTCTGGAAGTTCCGCTGCTATGAGCTCGCCCGCGCGCCGTTCGAGGAGAACTGGGTGAGCTTCGGCCTGAAGAACCAGGGCGCCTTCGATCTCGACCTCATGTACTTCGGCGACGACGGTAAGCCGGTGTTCATGCCGCCGGCCGATGAGCCGGTGCCGACGACCAACCATCCGTACAGCCCGGAAACCGCGCAGAAGCTCGAGCCAGTGCCGCCGGTGGCGCACGACCACTTCACCGACACCTTCGCTTAGGAGACCTATCATGGCCACTCACAACTCCCTCTTCTCCGACAAGGACGTGCGCCGCACCGACGACGGGCTGGCGGTGTCGGTGCAGATTCCCTGGTACCGCAGCCTCTGGCTGTCGGCGGTCGACGGGGTCGCGGCGTCCGTGAACGGCACCGAGGTGCCGACCGAGAACCTGCGCTTCGCCCTCGGTGGTCGCGAGTACCGCGTGGAGGAGCTGCCTGAGCAGTTCGACACGCTCTGGTTCGTCGCCGACCGACCCGACGTGCTCATCCGCCTCGACGACGTGCCAGCCGCGGGTGAGACCATCACGGTCGAGGTCGTGCTCACGATGCGCCTGCTCTACATGCAGATCGCACCGGGCGTCGACGGAGGGCCTGGTCGTTACGTCACGAACCGCGTTCCCGTCGAGCGCGAACTTGTGCTGACGTGAGGACATCGACCGATGGCTGACGTGCTGAACGTGCTCATCCTCTCGGGTCACATGACCAGGGAGCACGACAACGAGTTCCGCAGCTTTCGTCAGCACAATCAGTGGCTGACGACGGTCCTCGAGGACACCGGGCGTTTCCGCGTGCGAGTCGTCGAGGACCCGCGCGGGCTCGGGCCTGAGATCATCGACAAGTACGACGTCGTGATCGTCGTGTTCGAGGGCCGCGACGGGTACCACGACAAGGCGGTCGGCTTCGGCGCGGAGACGGACGCCGCGCTGCTGAAGTTCGTCCACGACGACGGCAAGGGCATCGTGTGGTTCCACGGGTCGGCTGCACAGGAGGACGACTGGGGCTATCCCGACGAGTACAACGTCATGCGCGGCTCGAGGCTGACCGTCGACGGCGGTCTGCGGCCTCGCCCGTGGGGCGAGGCGCAACTCGACACCGTCGATCCGCGGCATCCGATTACTGACGGCATCAGCGCACGCTGGACCGTGACGGGTGACGACATTCTCGTCGGGGTGGAGATCCTCGACGGCGCTCAGGTGCTGCTCACGACGTTCGACGATCTCGAGGCGTACGAGAATGCGCCCGTCTGGCCCATGCCGCACTATCCGGTTGCGATCCCGGAGGAGGGCGTGGCGGCGCTGCCCGGTATGAACACCGATCAGCCGATCGCCTGGATCAACGAGTACGGCGAGGGCCGTTCGTTCACGATCACCATCGGCCATGACATCGACACGTTCCGTCGCATCGAGTTCATCCGGATGTTCCCGCGCGGCGTCGAATGGGCGGCCACCGGCGAGGTGTCGCTGAACGGCCCAGATCGCCGGGGCGAGCGTCGTTTCCTGCCCTGGCCGTACTACAACGGCGAAGGGTGAATTGGCACGCGGACCCTCGCTACCGCGTGATTGCGGACCGGTCGATATCGGCGATGTCGGTCGATCCAGTGCGGGGCGGCGACGTAGGGGATGCCGTCGTGCATCTGGATGAGCCACCCGCCGTCGTCGAGGCGGTGGTGGTGCCACCAGCAGAGCATCACGCCGTTCGAGGTGTGCGTGGCTCCGCCCCGCGAATGCTCCTCGACGTGGTGGATCTCGCACTGCGACGCGGGGACCTGGCATCCGGGGATGATGCAGCCGCCGTCGCGCGCGGCGATCGCCCGCCGCTGGTGCGCAGAGAACAGCCGCTCTGGCACGCCGAGCTGAAGGATCTTGCCGCCCCGGTCGAAGACGACCTTCTGCACGGCGCCCGTGCAGGCGATGCGGTGCGCGACGCGCGCGGGCATCGGAATGTCGACGCCGTCGGCCCGGCAGACGCCGCCGTCGAGGTCATTCACGGTCGCGGTGACGACGAGCGTGGGGGCGGCGCCGCCGATCGTCGGGGCCACGCGTGACGCGGCCTCGGCAGAGAGCATGCCCATGAGCGCATCGTGTTTACGCTGTGGGACCGTGCGCGGGTCGAGGACGTGCTCGGTGTCGGACCACGGTTCGTCGTGGTCTGCATCTTCGGGAGACGGCGCGAACGAGACCGATCGGGTCGGGGAGGCCAGGTGAGCGTCGAAGAGTCGCTGCAGCAGGCCGGCGGTCTCCGGCATCAGCCGGCCGCTGAGCGGCACGAGTCCGTCGCGTTCGCGACCGAGTGTGACGCCGCGCCTGCGTTCCGCGTAGGCGGCGTCGGGGTCGACGCCGTCCTGGTCGAGCGCCGTCGCCCACAGGCTCGTGACGGCGCGGACATCGTCGTGGGTCTCGGCGGGGGTCTCCTCTGCCGAAACGTCGCCCGTCGCGAGGGCGACGACACTCGCCTCGGCCGCATCGACATCGGCGGGATCGGCGACCCCGCGATCGGTCACCTTCGCGAGCGCGTCCGTGATCGTGAGAGCCGCGTCGACACCGAGGGCTCCGTCGTGAAAGGCTGCCGCGACCGAGGGGAACGCCGCCGGCAGGGGCTCGCCCGTCAGGGTCGTTCCCGCGCGAGTGCGGCGGTCGAGGCGGATCCGTTCCTGGATCTCGCGCCGGGACGCCTTCGTGGTCAGCGCCAGCAGCCCGGCCGCGTTCGGGCACGCATACTTCTGAGACAGGCGCTCCTCGGGAGGCAGCGACGAGCTCGACCGCTCGTCGACCTCGCCCGCGATCCGCACGCGTAACGCGTCGACGAAGCGTCCCAGCTCCTCGACCGTCCTCGATGCGTCGGCCAGCGCAGCATCCGGCAGCTGTTCGACGCGCTCGATCAGCCCGGCTACGAGCGCGACGGCGGCTCCCACGTGCCGCCGCGGCGGCAGTATCGCGGGCGCTTCCGCGGGTGCCTCGAGGATCGTCGTCATGCTGTCAGAATAGAACAGACATACGACAAACGAAGGAGAAGCTGGCGGAGCAGCTCGAATAAAAGTATGACTGACACCTCGCGGCGGCCGCGTGCACAGGATTCAGGCAGCGGCGCCCTCCGCGAGTGCCTGGCGGGCGAGCGCGAGGTGCGCTCGCGTCATGTCGGTCGCGTCGGCGTCGAGCCAGTCGTGTCCGCCCCACTCGCTGCAGAGCGCGCCGGCGAAGCCGGAGCGGGCTAGCTCGGATCCGAGCTCCCGGATGGGCGTGCTCACGCGCCCGTCGGTATCGTCCAGATCCCAGAACTTCAGGTGGACCGCGCCCACCAGCGACAGGACCGGTCGCAGGTCGGCGGCGGTCGAACGGCCGAAGCGCACGATGAGATTCATGAACGTCGTGCGCAGTTCGGGCGGGACGGATCCGCCTCGCAGCGCCGCGATCACCGCCTCATGGGTCGCGGGGTCCCGCCATTCTTCGCGCAGCCGCGCGTGCAGCTCCGCCGGAAGCGACGTCATCCGCTCGAGGTAGGTGACCGGGAGCGCCGGCATGAGCATGCTCGTGTCGACGAGAACGCGCAGACGCGGGTCATCGAGGTCGGCGATGTCGTCGAACGCAGCGCCCGAGGGGGCCTGCTGCCCCTGCATCTCCTCGTACAGCACGAGATCCAGTTCCTCGAGAACCGGGAGCAGGCGCTCGAGCAGCGGGCGCCCGGCATGCCCGAGCGGGAGGCGCACGCCCTCGGCGCCGACGAGAGAGGCAGCACGGAGCTGCGGAAGGAGGAAGGCGAGCCGCTCATCGTCGTCACGGCGTCGAGCCGTCCCCACCCAATCGTCGATGCTCGCGCCGACCATGCTCACGGATCCGCCTACCGCGGCGACATCGTTCCGGAGCCGCAAGACGTCGTCGGACGAGGGCGCCGGGAAGGCAGGCCACACCTGCCCCGGTTCGACCTCGATCACGGATGCGACGCCGTCGGCGACGATCCCGACGACGATGTCGTGGGCGGGCCGGTGCGCGCCCACGACGTCCGGGGTCCAGTTGAACGCGTTGGCGCTGAGGCGCCACTCGTCCGGCAGGGTCGTGGCCGGGGCGCGATCCGCGGTGCCGGAGATCGGAGACCCACCGTGCGCTGGCCCTGCGCCGCCCCCGGCGTCATCAGAACCCGAAGGCCCGCCGGTCGCCCCGATGCTCGCCTCGGCGGCGGGCGACGCTCCCGTCGTGGGTGCGACCTCGCCGCAGACATCACGCGAAGCCGACGCGCGGTGAACGGACGGGTCCAGCTCGCGTTCCTCGCGCAACGGGAGCACGAGCGGTCCGTCGGGTCCGCCCGCGAGATAGGGCACGACGAGCCGGAACAAGGCCTCGACGCGATGCGCTCCAGGCCCGAGTGAGGCGGATCCGCGCAGCACCAGTCGATCCTGTAGGAACCACCACGCGTCCTCCCGCGCGAGGTCCGCGGGCGGGATCTCGCGGTCTCCGAGGGCGACGGCAACGTCGCAGCGCGCGCCGCCGATGACGACGGACAGCTCCGTCACGCACGCGAGCGGCATCGACCGGATCCACGGCAGCGACAGCCGCAGCTCGAATCCGTCGGGCCTGGCGGTCAGCGCGTCGTCGCGCAGTATCGGGGCAGCCACGTCACACCCGCGTGAGGGCCGGCGACGGCCTCGCGTCCGCGAACCAGCGCGGGAAGGTGGTCTCGAAGAGCTCCTCGATGGCGAGCTCCGCACCGCCCGAGATGGGCGCCGACTGATCCTTGCGCGACGTATCGATCACGAGGTCTCGCGTCGCGAGGGGGAGGGACAGCTCGTAGATCCGCTGCCGCACCTCGGCGAGCATCACCTCGCCGGCGCTCGCGATCGCCCCGCCGATGATGATCGTCTTCGGGTTGAACATGTTCACGAGCACGGCGAGCGCATCGCCCGCCACCCGCGCCGAGGTCTGCACGAGCTTCAGCGCGAGTGCGTCCCCGTCGCGCACCGCGAGCGTGATGTGCTCGGGTTGGAGCGGCTCACCGGCGGCGACGCGATCCGCGAGCACTGACGTCGCGCCGTCGGCGATGGCGCGCTCGGCGTCGCGGATGAGGGCCCAACCGCCGGCGACCGCCTCGAGGCAGCCGGTCTTTCCGCAGCGGCACTGTTCCTCGGCGCCCGCGATGCGGACGTGGCCGATGTCGCCCGCAGATCCGTTCGCGCCGCGGTGGAGACGGCCGCGCGAGAGCAGGGCGGATCCGACGCCCGAGCCGATCTTCATGTAGATCATGTCTTCATGCGGCGCTCGGCGGCCCTCGCGCTCCGTGAGGACGAGCATGTTCACGTCGTTGTCGACCCACACGGGCGCCTCGTACCGCTCTTCGAAGGGCGCGCGCACGTCGAACTCGTTCCAGCCGGGCATGATGGGGGGCGCGACGGGACGGCCGGTCGCGAAGTCGACGGGGCCCGGAAGGCCGACGACCACGGCCCACACGTCGCGCTCGCCGTGCTGCGTGACGAGCTCATCGACGAGCACGATCGCCCGTTCGAGCGTCGCCTGGGGGCCCTGGGCGATCTGCCAGACGACGTGCGTGTCGTCGACGATGTTCCCCTCGAGATCCGTGATGCCGACGTGGATGTGCTGCGCGCCGAGCGCGCAGACGATGATTCGACCGCGCTCCGCGCGGAACCGCAGGGTGCGCGCCGAGCGTCCGCCCGTGGAGGGCGCGAGGTCGGCGTCCTCGAGGAAGCCCATGTCGATCGCGTGGTCGATGCGCTGCGTGACGACGCCGCGGCCGAGGCCCGTGAGGCGCCCGATCTCGGGCCGGGTGACCGCTTCGCGTGTGCGGACGAGGTTGACGATCCTGAGGAGGCTGGTGACCTCGTCGGTCTGTGCGGCGAACCGCAGCGTAGATCCGGTGCCCATGGAATCTTCCTGATGAGAGTGACGTATCTCACCGAGTGTATGCGTTATCGTCGAATTCGTTGCCGCTTAAGTTGATTTTCTACGTAAGTGAGTCGGGTATGGCTGCTCAATGGGGCGTGGGGATGATCGGCGCGGGGCCTGGTGTCTCCGCGCTGCACCTGCCGACGCTGGCGCGCCTCGGCGAGAGCTTTCGCGTCGTGCGCGTCGCTGACGGCGGCAGCGGGCGAGCGGCCGACCTCGCGGCGCGCACCGGCGCACGGGCAACGAGCGACGCGGCAGATGTGATCGCCGACCCCGCCGTCGAGGTCGTCGCGATCTGCAGCCCGCCTGAGCTGCACGCCGCTCAGGCGATCGCCGCAGCGCACGCACGCAAGCGCGCGATCCTCTGCGAGAAGCCCCTCGGCACGACGCACGACGAGGTCGATCGAGTGATCGAGGCGTGCCGCGCGCACGGCACGGCGCTCGTGGTCGGCACGAATCACCTGCACGACCCCGCGTGGGGGCGGGCGAAGCACTACATGCTGGAGCGGGAATGGCGCGTGCGCGGGATATCGGTCACGCTCGCATTGCCGCCGAACGGGCGATACCACGAGGCCGTCACCGAGTTGCCCGCGATGGCGCCTGGGGGCAGGCGTCCCGCCCCCGATTGGGGGAACCCCGCGGTGGTCGCCGCCATCGTGCGCCAGCTGATCCTCGGGCTCGCGATCCACGACCTGCCCCTCGTGCGCGACCTCGCCCCGGACCTCGAGCGCGTCGCATTCGCGCGCCCCGCCCCGCCGATCGGGTGCTCCGTCGGGTTCGTCGCGAGTGGCGTACCCGTCAGCCTCACCGCCGTCATGCTGGCCGGCGGCGCCGACGCTCTCTGGCGGATCCGGATCCTCACCGACGGAGACGAGATCGATATCGACTTCCCACCGGCGTTCGTGCATCGCGGCAGCGCGGCGGTCACCGTGCGCGACGCGGATGGGCGGGAAATTCGCTACCCCACGGATCCCGAGGACGGGTACGTCGCGGAGTGGCGAGCGCTGGCGGCACTCATAGATGGCGGGCAGACCACGGAATACGACGAAGTTGCCGCGGACGCGCACTTCGCGATCGCGCTCGCCGATGCCGCCGCCGAGTGGATTCGCGCCGAGGCGGCGTCGTGACGCGCGTGATCACTACCGAGCTGGCCGCGTATCGCGCGGCGGCGGCGGAGCTGCCGCTGAGCGCGTCGCTCGGTGCGGAACCGGCCGGGGCGGTCGTCGTGGTCCCCAGCCTCGCTGCCGTGAGGTGGGCGATCGCGCAGGGTGCGGCGGCCGTGGTCGTCGCCGACGTCTCCAGCGCCACGTCAGCCGAGGCGGCAGAAGTCACCGGGGCGCGCGTGCCGATCGTCCTCGCCCGCCCGCGCCTGCGAGCCGATGAATCCGATTCGGTGAGCGCCCGTGCGGAGCAGCCGCGACACGTCGTCGCAGACGTCGTCGCCACTCCGCCCGAACGCGCGGCCGCCGTGGCGGACGCGGCCGGCTGGATCCGGATCCTCACCGGAGGCGTCCCGACGGTGCGCGCCGTGGATCCCGTCGGCCTCGCCCTGCTCGACGGCCCGCGTGGCGAGGCGATCACGCTCACGGTCGCGTCGCCGTCCGCCCGCAGTCGCGGCGCGAGCCTCCGCGTCGAGGCGCTCGGCGAGGCGCGCGTGACGATCGCCGCGGACGGCACGGGCGGTGACCTCAACGTGACGATGACCACGTCCGCGGGTGCGCTCCGCGCGCCGCGCCGCTGGGAGACGACGGAGCGCCATGCCCTCCGTCGCGCGCTCGCCGCACTGAACGGCGGGCCGGTCACGGATCTCGGGGACCTCGCGGCCGACCTGCGGGTGGCGGAGGCGCTCGACGGCTGATCCGTCGTCACGTATGGTGCGCCGTTCGACCCGTGCGGTCACGCGGCGGCGCGCGCCCCCAGCGTCGCCGCGGCCTCGACGAACAGTTCGCGCAGCCACGCGTGCTCGGGGTCTCGCTCGTGGATCGGATGCCACCACATCGCGTTGAGCACCGGAGTCGCTTCGAAGGGGAGCTCAAAGCGGGCGACCTTCGCGGATCCCTCGAGGGACGATGCGAGGGATTCGTGCACGATGCCGAACCGGTCCGTGCCCTCGACGAAGTGTCCGAGCGCGAGGAAGCTCTCGACCACCACCTCGATCCGCTGCTCGATGCCGAGCTGCTGCACCTGTCGCTGGGCGGAGGTGAACGCCTCGCGGGCATGCCAGGTGAGGACCCACGGCCGCTCGGCGAGATCCTCCATCGTGACGGGCGCGGTCACCCGCGGGTCGTCCGAGCTGCGGATCCCGACCCACCGGTCGTGCCAGAGGTCGGTGTACGGGAGGTCGTTGAGGAAGCCGTGGGGGATGAGGAGCGCGTCGGCCTGTCGGAGCCGGGTTGCGGCTTCCTCGACGATGAGCGGGTTGTGCATCTGGAACCGCAGCCGCACGCCCGGCGCGCGCAGGCTGGCGAGGCGGCTCACCTCGCGCCCGAGCGTCGCGAAGGCGTAGTCGGATCCGTAGATCGAGAATTCGCGCGTCGACTGCTCCGGATCCCACGCGGCCTGGGCCTCGAAGACGCGGCGCGCCGCCTCGAGCGCCGTCGCCGTGTGGTCCGTGAGTCGCACGGCGAACGGCGTGAGCTCGTAGGAGTTGCCGCGGCGGGCGAGGATCGGGTCGTTGAAGTGGGTGCGCAGGCGCGACAGCGACGCGCTGAGCGCGGGCTGGCTGAGGTGCAGGCGCTCGGCGGCCCGCGTGACGCTGCGCTCGGTGAGCAGGGCGTCGAGCGAAATGAGGAGATTGAGGTCCAGTCGGGACAGCAGGGGGGCGTCGGACACGGCGGAATACTCCTCCTGTCGGGTTCTCTCATCGATGAGGTGGCGCCATTCTATCCGTCTGATCTATCGAGCAGAAGAGGAGTATCAGAGGCGTCGATCACCGTCGGGTGAATTCATTATAGTCAGCATCAGGCACACTTATGTCGTAAAGCTACCTAAGGGTGGTAGGGTGGCATCGACATCGGGGCCCCGAGGGCCCGTCCTCACCGCCGACGAGGTCCGTGAGGCACACCTGGTCGAGTCGACAGCCCGGTCGTTTCGGGCCACATCCTATGAACCTCTCACCGCTCCGTACGCGCCTCGTCGTCGGCGCACTCTTCGTCGTCGCGCTCCTCGGCGCGCTCGATCACACCGTCGTGGCGACGTCGCTCGCGACGATCGCCGGCGATCTCGGCGCGCTCGCGCACATGAGCTGGATCATCGTCGCCTACACCCTCGCCAGCACGGTGCTCCTCCCCGTCATGGGGCGCCTCGGCGACGCGATCGGTCCGCGCACCGTCTTCCTCGCGTCGATCACGCTCTTCCTCGCCGCGTCCCTCGCGTGCGGATTCGCCTGGAACATGACGAGCCTCGTCGTCGCGCGCGTCGTGCAGGGCATCGGCGCCGCCGGGATTCAGCTCATGTCGCAGACCCTCGTCGCGTACATCGCCGAACCGCGCCGTCGTGCGCAATACATGAGCGTCATCGGCGCCGCATTCCCCGTGGCCATCGTGGCCGGCCCGCTCATCGGAGGCGTCATCACCGACACCTGGGGCTGGCCGTGGGTGTTCTGGATCAACCTCCCGGTCGGCGGCATCGCGCTCGTGTTCGCGGCCTCCGCCCTGCCCCGTGTGGCGCGAGCCGAACGGCGCCCCCGCATCGACGTCCCCGGCGCCATCGCCTTCGCGACCGGAATGACCGCACTCGTGCTCGGTGTGACGTGGTTCGGCGAGGGCGCGGGAGCACCGGCGGTCGCGGCGGTCGTGCTCGCCGCAGTCGCTTTCACGGCCTTCGTCGCGATCGAGCGCCGCGCCACGCACCCGCTCGTCGCCCTCGAGATCTTCCGCGACCGGCGTATGGCCGCCGCGACCGCGCTGTCCGCGATCATCGGCGTCGGGCTGTTCGCGATCGTCGCCTACGTCCCGACGTTCATCCAGATGGCGTACGGAGTCACGGCGACCGTCTCGGGCTTCGTGCCCATCGCGACCGTGTTCGGCATGCTCGTCGCGAGTCTCGGCACCGGATGGCTTGTCGGGCGCACGGGCCACTACCGTCGCTACGCGATTGCGGGCCCCCTCATCTCCGCCGCCGGTCTTGCGACGATGGCGTTCCTCCCCACGGGCCTGCCGCTCGGTGTGCCCATGGCCGCGATGGCGGTCGTCGGGATCGGCACGGGCGCCTTCATGAGCCTCGTCGTCGCCGTCGCCCAGAGCTCGGTGCCGCGGGAGAGCACGGGCGCCGCGACCGCGGCCGTCAATCTCGTGCGCCAGATCGGATCCACCGTCGCCACCGCGATCGTCGGCGGGATCATCGGATCCGGCGTCGCCGCGCTCCTCGGAGCCGACATCGCGTCCCTCACCCCGAGCGAGATCCGCGCCGCGTCCGACGGCGTGCAGGCGGCCGTCGTCGACGCGTACGCGACCGTCGTGAGCCCCGTGTTCGGGGCGCTCGCCGCGGTCTATGTGATCGGCTTCCTCATCGCCCTCCTGCTTCCCGCCGGCCGCATCGACGATGCACACCCCGCCCCCACACCGTCCCACCAGACCACCACCTGAGGAGACCCCTATGACCGCTTCGCCCACCGTCGCCATCGTCGGCAGCGGACCCGTCGGATCCGCATACGCCCGCGTCATCCTCGAGAGTCATCCGACGGCTCGCGTCGTGATGTTCGAGGCGGGGCCGCAGCTTACGGAGAAGCCGGGCGAAAGTGTCCGCAACATCGCGGATCCCGCCGAGAAGGCGCGCGCCCGCGAGGTCTCCCAGGGGCCCCAGTCGGGCGAGCACCGCGAGACGCTCGGGATCCCCGAGGGCACCGTCGTCGAGGGCATGTTCACGGCACGCGAGGGAACGCACCTGCTCGACTTCGGGGGCAGCGGATCCGCGCACGCCCCGCAGTTTCCCGCCGCGGCGGCGTCGACGAACGTCGGCGGCATGGGCGCGCACTGGACGTGCGCGACGCCGCGGCCGACCGGATCCGAGCGCGTCGACTTCATCGACGACGCCGAGTGGAGTCGGCTGATCGACGACGCCGAGCGGCTCCTCCACGTGCAGAGCGCCGCCTTCGCGGATTCGGCCGTCGGCGCCGCGATCCGGTCTCTGCTCGCCGAGGAGTTCGCCAGCGAGCTCCCCGAGGGGTTCGGGCCGAGCACGCTGCCGGTCGCGGGTGATCCGCAGCCCGACGGCACGGTGCGGTGGGCGGGGGCCGACGTCGTCCTCGGCCCGCTCGTGGAGGCGTCGTCGCCGATCTCCGAGCGCTTCACCCTGCGCGACCTCTCCCTCGTGCGGAGCATCGCACACGAGGGGTCCCGCGCGACCGGCGTCGTCGTCGAGGATCTGCGCACGCGGGAGACCGAGACCCTGCACGCTGACCTCGTCGTCGTCGCGGCCGACGCCTTCCGCACGCCGCAGCTGCTCTGGGCGTCCGGCGTCCGCCCAGCGGCCCTCGGGCGCTACCTGACGGAGCACCCCGTCGTCATCTCGACCGTCGCGCTCGACGCCGAGCGGATGCGCCGCTTCTCGACCGATGACGACCTCGCGGGTGAGCTCGCGCGCCGCGCCGCGAACCCGGTCGACCCGGTGGCGGCCGTGAATCGGATCCCGTTCTCCGAGCCCTACCATCCGTTCTCCCTCCAGGTGATGTATGCGGAACAGCCGCCGTTCCCGCTGTCCGCCGACCATCCGCGCGCAGGAAACGCCTGGGGGTACGTCAATATGGGGTACGGCATGCGCAAGCGTCCGCGGGTCGAGGACGGGATCGTCTTCTCCGATTCCGAGCTCGATTATCGCGGCATGCCGAACTTCACGATCGAGTACGCGCTCACGCCCGAGGAAGAGGCGGAGATCGCCGACGGCACGGCTCACCTACGCCGCGCGGGCGAGGCGCTCGGCGAGTTCATCGCGGATCCGCGCCTCATGCCGGCGGGGTCGAGTCTGCACTACCAGGGCACGACACGACTGGGCTCGACCGACGACGGCACGAGCGTCGCGGATCCGCATTCGCGCGTGTGGGGGTTCGACAACCTCTACGTCGGCGGGAACGGGACGATCCCCACCGCGACGACGATGAATCCGACGCTCATGTCGGTCGCGATCGCGGTACGCGGTGCGCGCGATGCGGCGGCGCGGCTGCCGGGCGACCGCGCGTCGGGCCCGTCGCGGCCCGGCGAGGAAGCCGCCACCGGGGTATAAATCGCGTCGATTCGCCGAATACACAGATTCGGGTTCCCTGATGTGCCCGAATCGTCGAGAGTGGAACCATAGCAACCCGATGAAAGGGATCGAAGATGATCAAGCTGTTGTCGCATCTGTCGTTCGTGGCGATCACGACGCCTGACGTTGACGCGTCCGTGAAGTTCTACGAGGAGCAGGTCGGCCTGCAGGTCACGGACCGCATCGACGGCGCCGTCTACCTGCGCTGCTGGGGTGACTACTACCGCTACAGCGTCGTCGTCATGCCGGGTGACGAGCCCGCGCTCCACACGGCCGGCTGGCGCACGTCGAGCCCGGAGGCGCTCGAAGAGGCCGTCAAGCGACTCGAGGCCGAGGGCGTCGAGGGCGAGTGGTCGGACGAGCACACCATCGGACGCGCGTACCGCTTCATCGGCCCGCAGGGCCACCCGATGACGCTCCACTGGGACGTCGAGCACTACCAGAGCGGATCCGACATCGCGTCGATCTACCCCGACCGTCCGCAGCGTCGCTCGTCGCACGCCGGCGCTCCGCGTCAGCTCGACCACGTCACGATCGCGGCGAAGGACGTCGACGAGTTCGCGGCCTGGTACGAGCGCGTCCTGGGCTTCCGCATCATGGCGCGCACCATCCTCGACGAGGCGCCCATCTCGGTGTTCAGCGTGCTGACCACGAACGAGAAGTCGCACGACCTCGGCGTCGTGCTCGACGGATCCACGCGCGCCGGTCGCGTGAACCACTTCGCGTTCTGGGTAGACACCCGCGAGGAACTACTCATCGCCGCGGACGTGCTCATGGAGAACGGCACGGCGATCGAATACGGTCCCTCGATCCACGGCATCGGCGAGCAGAACTTCCTCTACTACCGCGAGCCGTCGAGCCTGCGCATCGAGCTCAACACGGGCGGCTACCGCAACTACGTGCCGGACTGGCAGCCGAACACCTGGAAGCCGTCGCTCGGATCCAACAACTTCTATCGCAACGGCACCATGCCGATGTCGATGACGGAGTCGTTCCCGCCCGCCGATGGCCCGAGCGCGACCGAGGAGGGTGTGCCCGACGAGATCAAGGACGCCCTGCTCAACCCCTACGCGAAGGAAGGCCGGGGCTGACGGCCCGCCGCCGCGACCGTCTCGTTACGGTCGCGGCGGCTCCGTTCGTTTCCCGCAACACTGAGGATCATGAGGACAGGACGATGACGTCACACCCACAACTCGACAACCGCTTCGCCCTCGCGCGCTTCCGCGACGGCGACACCGTTCGCCTCGGCCTGGTCGCGGGCGCGAGCATCCGCCCGCTCACCGCCGACGACCTCGGCGCAGAAGACCTCAACGCCTTCCTCGCTACGGGGGACTGGGACCGGATCGCCGCGCTCGCGGACTCAGACGGCCCGTGGCGTCCCCTCGACGAGGTCGAGTTGACGGCCCCCGTCGAGCCGCGCCAGGTGCTGCAGACCGGTGCGAACTACCGCGAGCACGTGATCGAGCTCGTCGCGTCGGGCCTGTCGGCGAATCCGGACACGAACCTCGAGGAGGCGCGCGATCTGGCGGCGCGCATGATGGACGAGCGCCGCGAGAACGGCGCCCCCTACTTCTTCATCGGCCTGCCCGCGTGCGTCGTTGGCGACGACGTTCCCCTCGTGCTCCCCGCCGTGAGCGACACGCACGACTGGGAGCTGGAGCTCGCGGTCGTCATCGGGCGCGAGACGTTCCGCGTCAGCCGCGACGAGGCGCTCGACCACGTCGCCGGCTACACGATCGTCAACGACATCTCGACACGCGAGTTCACGTTCCGAAAGGACATGAAGGAGATCGGATCCGACTGGTACCGCTCCAAGAACTCGCCGGGTTTCCTGCCGACAGGCCCCTTCCTCGTGCCGGCGCCGCTCGTGGACGGATCCTCTGTCGACGTGCGTCTCGAGCTCAACGGTGAGGTGAAGCAGGACGCGAACACCTCCGACCTGCTCTTCGACATCCCCGCCCTGATCTCGGCGGCGTCGCAGACCCATCCGCTGCTGCCGGGCGACCTGCTCCTCACGGGCAGCCCCGCCGGCAACGGCCAACACTGGAAGAGATTCCTGAAAGGCGGCGACGTGATGACCGGATCCATCGCCGGACTCGGCACGCAGGTCGTCCGGTGCGTCGCAGAGGAGACGGCATGAACCTCGAAGACCCGACATCGATCGATCCCGCGGACCCCGACGGCTACCTCGCGGCGGCCACCGAGGCGTACCGCAACTGGGGACGCTGGGGCGACGATGACCGCGTCGGCACACTCAATTTCATCGACGACGCCACCCGCGCCCGCGCCGCGGCGATGGTGCGTGACGGCCACGTCGTCTCGCTGTCGCAGTCGTTCGACATGGACGGTCCGCAGAAGGGGTGGCGTCGCCGTACCAACCCCGTGCACACGATGCTCGACACCGGCACCGACGCCGAGCGCGGCCTGCAGGGCTTCCCTCACGGCATCGGGGGCGCGGACGACGTGATCGCCATGCCGCTCCAGTGCTCGACGCAGTGGGACGGCCTCGGTCACATCTTCGACCGCGGCTTCGCGTGGAACGGCCGCCGAGCCGGCGACGTCGTCACGAGCGACGGGGACAAGGTCACCGGCATCGAGCACATGGCCGATCGGATCGTGGGTCGTGGCGTGCTGCTCGACATGGGCGCGTTCCTGCGCCCCGAGACCGGCGAGCTCGACGACGGGTACGCGATCACGACGGCCGATATCCAGGCGTGCATCGCGGCGCAGGGCGCAACGAGCGCCGTCGGTCGCGGCGACATCGTCCTCGTGCGCACGGGACGGCTCGCCCGCGCCCGCCGCGAGGGGTGGGGCGACTATGCGGGCGGCCCCGCGCCCGGGCTCTCGGTCACGACGGCCGGCTGGCTCCATCGGACCGAGATCGCGGCGATCGCGACCGACACGTGGGGCTTCGAGGTGCGCCCGAACGAGTTCACCGAATCGTTCCAGCCGCTGCACCAGATCGCGATCCCGAACATGGGACTCACGATCGGCGAGATGTGGGATCTCGACGCCCTCGCGGACGCCTGCCGCGAGCGTGGGCGCTGGGAGTTCCTGCTGACCGCGCCACCGCTGCGGATCACGGGGGCCGTCGGGTCGCCAGTGAATCCGCTTGCCATCTTCTGAACACGAGTTTTCCGAGAACGAGGAGGTTCCGATCATGACCGCAGTCACCACGGTCGCCATCGCCGGGTGCGGCGCGGCGAGTCTCGCCGCCGCGATCCCGCTCGCCGAAGCCGGGGTCAGCGTCGACGTCTACGAGCTCAAGCGGGAGGTGTCCGCGCTCGGCTCCGGCATCACGCTGCAGGGCAACGCGCTTCGCGCGCTCGGGCAGCTCGGCGTCTGGGAGCAGGCCGCTGCCGAAGGGTACGCGTTCGAGGGGCTCACGCTCCGCGCGCCGGGGCCCGATGCCGCGGTCGTCGCCGAGCTGCCGGAAGTGAAGACGGGCGGTCCGGACTTCCCCGCGGGCATGGGGATGTACCGGCCTGATCTCGCACGGATCCTCACCGCGCGCGCCGAGGCCGCGGGCGTCCGGATCCACTTCGGTGCGAAGGTGACGGCGGTCACCGAGACCGACTCCGGCGTGCGCGTCGACGTCGGCGGGGCGCCCGTCGGCGAGTTCGACCTCGTGATCGGCGCCGACGGGCTGCACTCGACCGTGCGCGAGCTCATCGGAATCGAGACGCGACCCGAGCCGACCGGCATGGGCATCTGGCGCGCGTTCGTGCCGCGCCCGGCCGAGGTCACGCAGACGCAGCTGTACTACGGCGGTCCGGCGTACATCGCCGGGTACACGCCCACGGGCGACGACACGATGTACGCGTTCTTCGTCGAGGACGCGCAGGATCGCTTCGATGTGCCTCCCGCCGAGGGCGCGGAGATCATGCGGGAGATCTGCGGCGCGTATGGCGGCCCGTGGAACGAGGTACGCGAGAACCTCGACGACACGCGGCGGATCAACTACACCTGGTTCACGTCGCACCTCATCGACGGCGCGTGGAACCGCGGCCGCGTCGTCGTGATCGGCGACGCCGCGCACAGCTGCCCTCCGACGATCGCGCAGGGCGCGGCGCAGGCGTTCGAGGACGGACTCGTCCTCGCCGAGCTGCTGATCGCCGCCGACGCCGTCGACGACGATCTGTGGGAAGCGTTCCATGCGCGTCGTATCGAGCGCGCGAAGGCAGTCGTCGACGCGTCCGTGCAGCTCGGGGCGTGGCAGCTTGAGCACAATCGCGAAGCCGACGCCCCCGGGCTCATCTTCGGCGTCGCGCAGAAGATGGCGGAACCGGCGTGACGGCTCCGATCGACGTCCATGCCCACCTGATCATGCCGCCGGTGCAGGAAGAGGTGGTGCGCCGCGATCCCGACGGCTTCGCGGCGTCGCAGGCGCTCGAGGCGAAGCGCAACGGTCGAGAGAGCCTGGCCGTCTCCGGCCAGATGGTCGGATCCCGCATCCGGCTGCTCACCGACGTCGATGCGCGCCTCGCGGCGATGGACGAGCAGGGAATCGCCCAGCAGTGGGTGAGCCCGTCGCCGAACCACTACTATCCGTGGGCCGGCGAGGACCTCGCGGTGTGGGTCGCAGCGGAGGCGAACCGCCGCGTCGCCGAACACATCGCCCGCGCGCCCGAGCGGTTGAAGGGCCTCGGCCTCGTGCCGCTGCAGCATCCGTCCCGCGTCGTCGAGGCGCTCGACGACGCGGTCCTCACTCACGGACTCCTCGGCGTCGAGATCTCGTCGTTCGCGGGCGAGGTCGAGCTGTCGGACCAACGGCTCGAACCGTTCTGGGCGCGGGCCGCCGAGCTCGGCGCCGTCATCTTCCTGCATCCGTTCGGATGCTCCCTCGACGAACGGCTCGACCGCTTCTACCTGTCGAACACGGTCGGCCAGCCGGCGGAGAACGCCGTCGCGCTGTCGCACCTCATCTTCGCCGGTGTGCTCGACCGGCATCCAGGACTGAAGATCGTCGCCGCGCACGGCGGCGGCTACCTGCCCACCGCGATCGGCCGCTCCGACCGCGCGTGGAAGGTGCGCCCCGAGGCACAGGGATGCGAGCACGCACCCTCCAGCTATCTCTCGCGCATCTGGTACGACACGGTGGTGCACGACGAGCGGGGCCTCCGCGACCTCGTCGAGATCGTCGGATCCGACCGTGTCGTGCTCGGCAGCGACTTCCCGTTCGACATGGGGCTCGACGATCCGGTCGCGTTCGTGACGGGCGCGGGCGTCGGTGACGAGGCCCGCAGCCGGATCCTGGAGGACAACGCCGCGGCGCTCGCCGCGGGCGCGGAAAAGGGAGCGCGAGAATGAGGATCGGACGCTGGACCCGAGCCGGGGCCGACGAGGACGGATTCATCGAGGACGCCGGTGTCATCCCGTTCCCGGACGGTCTCACCGTGACGGATGTCCTTGCCCGCGGGCTCTCGGCGCTCGCCGAGCTGCGCGCGCGCTCCGGCGACCCCGTGGCGGCGGTGGACGACGTCGTGCTGCGCGCACCGCTCGCCCCCGCCTCCGTGCGCGACTTCGTGGCGTTCGAGGAGCACGTCGAAGGTGTCTCAGCGGGCGTCGAGGGCAAGAGCCACGTGGCCGACGAGTGGTACGAGGCCCCGACGTTCTACTTCACCAACCCGCACACCGTGGCGGGGCCTGGCGCGGTCGTCGCCATCCCCGAGACGGCGCGGCTCGACTTCGAGCTCGAGCTCGCGGCCGTCATCGGAGGACCCCCGGCTGCGAACCTCGACGCAGTCGAGGGCGAGCGGTCGATCTTCGGCTACACCATCATGAACGACTGGTCGGCGCGTGACCTGCAAGCCCGCGAGATGAAGGTGAGGCTCGGGCCGTGCAAGGGCAAGGACTTCGGGACGTCGCTCGGTCCGTGGATCGTCACGGCGGATGAGCTCGAATCGTTCCGCGACGACGAGGGCTTCCTCGCATTGCGCGCAGAGGTGTTCGTGAACGGGCATCTCGTGGGCGAGGATCTCGTGTCCAACATGGGGTGGCCGTTCGGAGAACTTGTTGCGTACGCGTCCCGCAACGCGCGGATCGTGCCCGGCGACGTGCTCGGATCCGGCACTGTCGGAAACGGCGGCTGCCTCGGCGAGCTCTGGGGTCGGGGAAGCGACATCGCCGCACTCGAACCGGGCGACGAGGTGCACATGACGATCGAGGGCGTCGGCGAGCTGGCCGGAATCGTCGGGGAACGGGTCCCCGCGCCGCCGCTCCCACGGGCTCGCTCGCGCCCCCGGGATCGCGTTCGCAGCTGAGGTGTCACGCGCTCTCACCCATCGGAGGTGTCGAAGCCACCGTCGGCGAGCAGGGCGCCGTCAGGACACCGGCGCGCCGGTCGACTCGCGCACGATGAGCTCCGTCGCGAGGGTCTCGGAGGTGTCCCGTTGTGCGCCATCGAGCGTCGCCACGAGGTCGCGTACGGCGGCCTCGCCGGCGAGGCCGAGCGGACTGCGCACGGTCGTGAGCGTCGGAGTCGTGAGATCCGCGCCGAAGATGTCGTCGAAGCCCACAACGCTGAGGCCGCCCGGCACGCTGACGCCCGCTTCGCGGCAGGCGCGCAGGAGTCCGATCGCCATGAGGTCGTTGTACGTGAGGGCGGCAGTGGCGCCCGACGCGCGTACGCGGCGGAGCGCCGCCTCGCCGCCGTCGCGCGTCGGGGAATTCGGTCCGATCTCGACGAAGGTCATGCCGCGTGCGACGGCGCGCTCCAACAGCAGTTCGCCGCGTGTGCGCGAGATCCACGACGTCGCGGGTCCCGCGAGGTAAGCGATCGACGTGTGGCCAAGGTCGGCGAGGTGGTCGACGGCCTGTGTCACGCCGACATTCGGATCGGGGACGATCGCGGAGAGATCCCCCACGCGGCGATTGACGAGCACGACATCCTTGGTCGCGGCGATCTGCGAGATCTGCTCGTCGTCGAGGCGGGCCGCGGCGAGCACGACGCCGTCGACAGCGGGCAACAACCGGTCGAGTGTGCCGTACTCGACTTCGCCCGACTCCTGCGACTCAGCGAACACGAGGGTGTACCCGAGCTCGCCGCACGCGTGCTCGGCGCCCCGCACGAGTCGGAAGAAGACAGGGTTCGTCACGTCGGACACGACGAGCCCGAGCATCCGCGTGCGGCCCGTCGGCAGGGCGCGCGCCATCGGATTGCTGCGGTAGCCGAGTTCGGCTGCGGTATCGCGGATCCGCTTCTCGGTCTTCGCCGCGATGCGCCCCGGTTTATTCAGTGCGCGCGAGACCGTCGACGGACTGAGGGCAAGCTCGCGGGCGATGTCATAGATCGTCGCGGAAGGCTTCCGGTTGCCATTCGCGCCGTGCCTCAGCCCAGTGTCGACCATGCGGTTTCTCTCGCCCTCCGTAGGATCCGTATGCTCACCATGGTGCCACACGAACTCTGCGTGCTTCGCCGCGATACGACAACCGGTGGCCATTCTGTCGTTGACGTGCGCGGCGTCGTCAACTATGGTCGCTCATGGCAACCGATTGACGATCGACCCGACATACTCTGAAGAGAAGGAAACGAACAATGACGTTCAGAAAGCTTGCAGCCGCGGCGCTGCTCGTGCCCGCACTCGCCCTCGCATCGTGCTCGGGAGGCGACGGCGCGGCGGAAGGAGCATCGGATCCGTCCGCGGACGGCGACGGCGCGACACTCAGGATCGGCACCAGCGGGACGCTCCCCTCGTGGGCATCGGAGGATGCGCATGTCGGTCACACCCTCTTCCCGTACCAGGCGCCGTACGACAGCCTGATTCGTCGTGACGAGAACGGCGAGTTGCAGCCGATGCTGGCCACGTCGTGGGAGTACGACGAGACGCGTACCGCGCTCACGCTGGAACTCCGTGACGACGTCACCTTCAGCGACGGCGCTGCGTTCGATGCCGACGCCGTGAAGGCGAACCTCGAGCACTTTCAGCAGGACGCGTTGCGCCAGGCGTCGCAGCTCGCGGCGCTCGACAGCGTCGAGGTCGTCGACGCCGCGACGGTCGTGCTCCACCTCACCGATCCGGACCCGGCCTTCGAGTTCAACCTGAGCCAGGCCGCGGGTCTCATGGCCAGCCCCGACTCGGTCGGGACCCCGGAAGCCGACACCGTCCCCGTCGGCTCGGGCCCATACGTGATGTCCGAAAGCGAGACGGTGGCCGGAACCCAGGTCGTGTTCACGGCCCGTGAGGACTATTGGGCGCCCGAGCTGCAGGAGTTCGAGCGCGTCGAGTTCCGCATTCTCGACGAGACGTCAGCCCGCCTGAACGCGCTGCAATCCGGGCAGATCGACGTGACGATCCTCGACGCGACGACGATCGACCAAGCTGAGGGCGCCGGCTTCGAGATCGTCGACGATTACCAGGTCGACTGGCACGGCTTGATCCTCATGGATCGCGATGGAGACCTCAACCCGGCGCTCGGTGACGTGAACGTGCGTCAGGCGATCAACTACGCCGTCGATCGAGAAGCCCTCGTCGAGCAGAACGAGCGTGGACACGGCACGGCGACGGCGCAGCCGTTCGGGCCCGAAAGTGGCGCCTACGTCGAGGAGCTCGACGAGCGCTACCCGCACGACCCCGAGAAAGCACGTGAACTTCTCGCCGAGGCCGGCTACGCCGATGGCGTCACGATCAGCGTGCCGCTCGTCCCGGGATGGGATGCCATGCACGCCGCGCTGCGCCAGCAGCTGAGCGAAGCGAACATCACACTCGAGTCCGTGCCGGCGCAGATGGCCAACATCTTCGGCGACATCGGACAGCAGAAGCTCGAGATCTTCTACTTCAACTTCTTCCAAAGCGAGCCGTGGGTCAACGTCCAGCAGCTGCTCGCCGAGAACACGCTCTACAACCCCTTCGAGACCGCGGATCCTGAACTGACGGCGCTGATCGAGGAGCTGCAGGCCGCGCCCGACGGTGACTCCATCGCCCAGGAGATCAACGAATACGTCGTCGAGAACGCGTGGTTCGTGCCGCTCTACCGTCTTGACCAGGTCGTGGCCTACGACAGCGACGCGATCGACGTCGTCAAGCAGCCGCAGCAGGCATTCCCGTCGATGTACAACTTCACGCCGGCCGCGTAACGGGGCTCTGAACAGAGAGGAGGGGGAATGCTCACGTTCATCGCGAAGCGCGTCGTCTCGGGGGCGATCCTCCTCCTTGTGATCTGCGCGCTCGCATACACGCTCCTGTTCTTCTCCGGGACGAACATCGCGCGTAATCTCGCCGGCGACCAGGCGACGGAAGAGCAGGTCGCGTACCGCGCACAGGAACTCGGCCTCGACCGGCCACTCGTCGAGCGGTTCTTCTCGTGGCTCGCGAGTGCGGCATCGGGCGACTTGGGCACGTCGTGGTTCACGGCCCAGCCGGTCACCGCGACGATCGGAGACCGGCTGCCGGTGACACTCGTGATCGTCACGGTGTCGATCCTGCTCACTGCGCTCGTTGCCGCCGCGATCGGTGTCGCCGCCGCCGTACGGGGTGGATGGGTCGATCGCGCCGTGCAGGTGGGATCGATCGCCGGAGACATCGTGCCGAACTTCGTGCTGGCGCTCGCGCTCGTCATCATCTTCGCGATCAACCTGGATGTCTTCCCCGCGGTCAGCACGATCGCGCCGGGAGCGCCTCCGAGCGTATGGATCGCGTCGCTGACCCTGCCGGTCATCGCGATCGTGATCAGCGCGGTGACCGGCAGTACGCAGCAGTTCCGCAGCGCAGTGCTCGCGCAGTTGGAGAAGGAATACGTTCGGACGCTGCGCAGCCGCGGCATCGGCGAGGGCGAGATCCTCTTCGCCCACGTGCTGAAGAACGCCGCGCCGGCGGGACTGACGGTCCTCAGCCTGCAGTTCATCGGCATGCTCGGCGGCGTCGTCATCGTCGAGAAGATCTTTTCGATCCCGGGGATCGGGTCCACCGCTGTCTCGGCGACGTCTCAGAGCGACATTCCGGTCATCATGGGCGTCGTGATCGCAACGGTCATCATCGTCATCATCGTCAATCTGCTGGTCGACATCGCGAACGGCTGGCTCAACCCGAAGGTGCGTGTCTCATGAGCAGCACCGACATGATCGTCCTCGACTCCATGCGTGCACGGACGTCTCCCGTCCGTCGCCTCCTCACCAATCCGCTCGGACTCGTCTCCCTGTCGATCCTCGCGACTGCGGTCGTCATCGCCGTTTTGGCCCCACTCCTCGCCCCTTACGGTGCGAACTATGCCGAAGTCGGCAACGCCTTCGCGGGGCCGAGCGCGGATCACCTTCTGGGCACGGACAGCGCGGGCCGCGACGTGTGGAGCCGACTGGTCTTCTCCGCGCAGATCACTCTCCCGTCCGCGGTCCTCTGCGCCGGTGTCGCGATCGCGATCGGGCTCCCGTCTGGTCTGATCGCCGGCTACTACGGGCGAGCGTTCGACGGCATCGCGGACTGGTTTGCGGGTCTCATCATGAGCCTGCCCGGGATCATCGTCTTGCTGACCGCACGGGCTGTGTTCGGCCCTTCGGTCTGGATCACGATGATCGTCTTCGGCATCCTCATCAGCCCGAGCTACTTCCGTCTCACGCGCACAGCCGTGCAGTCGGTGCGGAACGAGTTGTATGTCGATGCGGCCCAGGTGGCGGGTCTCGGCGATCTGCGAATCATCAGCCGCCACGTCATGTCGGTCGTCCGCGCGCCGATCATCATCCAGACCGCCATCATCTGCGGTGTCGCGATCTCGATCCAGAACGGCATGGAGTTCCTCGGCATCGGCGATCCGCTCACGGCGACGTGGGGCGCGATGATCAGCGACGGGTTCCGCAATATCTATACGGCGCCCCAACTCATTCTCTGGCCTGCGCTCGCGATCGGGCTGACCATCGGCTCGCTCGTGCTGCTCGGAAACGCGATTCGCGACGCCCTGGAGGGCGGATCGACGATTGCGCCGCCGACGAAGCGTGGCGGCGGCCGGAAGAGCGGCCCGCTGGTCGAGGTGTCGTCCGAGCACCTGCTCGAGGTGCGAGGGCTTCACACCGGCTTCCCCCGTGCCGACGGATCCACGAACGCGGTCGTGAAGGACGTGAGCGTCGCGGTCGACCGCGGAGAGGTGCTCGGGATCGTCGGTGAATCCGGCTCAGGGAAGACGCAGACCGCCTTCTCGATCCTCGGCCTCCTCCCGGAGACCGCCCGCATCGTCGGCGGGGAGATCGCTTTCGACGGCGTGCGCACCGCCTCGGCCGACGGCGGCACCGACCAGCGCGCCCTCAGCGCGCTGCGCGGCACGCGCATCGCGTACATCCCGCAGGAGCCGATGTCGAACCTTGACCCGGCGTTCACGGTCGGAGCCCAACTGACCCGCCCGATGGTGAAGGGCCTCAAGATCTCGCGTGCGGAAGCCCGCCGCCGGGCCGTCGCGCTCCTCGAGCGGGTCGGCATCCCCGACCCCGAGCGCACCATGCGCGCCTTCCCGCACGAGCTCTCCGGCGGTATGGCCCAGCGCGTGCTGATCGCCGGCGCCGTGAGCTGCGATCCCGACCTCATCATCGCGGACGAGCCAACAACGGCCCTCGACGTCACGGTGCAGGCCGAGGTGCTCGAGCTGCTCCGCGAGATGCGGCAGGAGCTCGGCATGGCGATCATCGTCGTTAGCCACAACTTCGGGCTCATCGCCGATCTCGCGGACCGCGTCGTCGTCATGCGCGCGGGCGAGATCGTCGAGCAGGGCGCGGTGCGCGACGTGCTCCTCGCCCCGCAGCACCCGTACTCGAAGCATCTGCTGGCGTCGACCGTCGCGGGGCGCGAGCCTCTGACGCCGTTGCTCGCCACCACCGATCAGGGAGGTGCGGAATGACCGCGCTGCTCACCGTCGACGACCTCGTCGTGGAGTTCCCCGGCTCGGGTTTCCTCCGTAAGCCGTTTCGGGCATTGCACGGAGTCTCCCTGTCCGTCGCGGCCGGGAAGACGCTCGGGCTTGTCGGCGAGTCCGGCTCGGGCAAGACGACGATCGGGCGCGCTGCGCTCGGTCTCGCGCCCGTCACGGGCGGCACGATCACCTTCGACGGGCGCGATATCAGTCGCATCTCGCGGCGCCGCCGCCGTCGGGAGATCTCCCGCGACCTCCAGGTCGTCTTCCAGGATCCGTACGGCTCGTTGAATCCGGCGATGGAGGTCGGCGACATCCTCGCCGAGCCCCTCGTCGCGCAGGGCACGGCGGCTTCGGCGGCGCACTCGCGCGTGGGCGAGCTGCTCGACCGCGTGCACCTGCCCAGCGATGCCGCCTCCCGCCTTCCGCGGGAGTTCTCCGGTGGCCAACGGCAGCGCATCGCGATCGCTCGGGCCCTCGCATTGAAGCCCAAGCTCATCGTGTGCGACGAGGCGGTCTCGGCGCTTGATCTGTCGACGCAGGCGCGCGTGCTCGACCTCCTGCTCGAGATTCAGCAGGACACGGACGTCGGGTATCTGTTCATCTCGCACGACCTCGACGTCGTCAAGCACATGAGCCACGACATCGCCGTCCTCTTCCGCGGGAATATCGTGGAGCAGGGGCCGGCCGCGCAGATCGCGGGCGCGCCGACGCATCCATATACGCAGCGGCTGCTGCTGGCCTCGCCCGTCATCGACCCCGATGAGCAACGAGCGCGCCGCGAGGCGTTCCAGCGGCTCGACCCTGCCGAGTTCGAAGGGGTGCGCACATGAGTGACATGACGACGACCGAGCACCTGCATCTCGACCCCGACCGGCTGTTCCCTGCCGACCCCCGCACCCGTGACATCGCGCGTGAGCTGTTCTCGGAGGTCGCGAATCTGGCGATCCTCTCGCCGCACGGCCACGTCCCGGCCGAGTGGATCGCCGACGATGAACCGTTCGCGGATCCCACCAGTCTGCTGCTCTCGCCCGATCACTACGTCACTCGGCTGCTGCACGCTTCGGGCGTCGACCTCGCTCAGCTCGGCGTGGGGGGCACCGCGGCGGATCCGCGTGAGGCGTGGCGCATCTTCTGCGCGCGCTGGGGCCTGTTCACTGGGACCGCATCGGCCGGTTGGCTCGAGCACGTGTTCTCGCACGTGTTCGCTGTCTCCGAGGTGCCCTCGGCCGCGACAGCCGACATCATCTATGACCGCATCTCCCGGTCGCTCGCGACGCCGGAGTTCCGGCCCCGTGCGCTGTTCGAGCGCTTCCGGATCGAGGCGCTCGCGACGACGGATGATCCGCTCGACGACCTCGACGCGCACCGGCGGATCTCGGCGGATCCGACGTTCCGCGGTCGCGTGCTCCCGACCTTCCGCCCCGACAAGTACATCGATCCGGAGGCGCCCGGCTTCGCCAATGCCGTCGCGCGGCTTGCGGATCAACACGGTATCGCCGTCGACGACTACCGCGGGTACATCACCGCGCTCGAGGAGCGGCGGGCGCACTTCGTCGCCCGCGGCGCGGTGTCTGCCGATCACGGCGTCGCCGACGCCTACACGACCGTGCTCGACGCCGACGACGCCGCGGCATTGTTCCGGCGGGCTGTGCGCGGGAAGCTGTCACCTGCCGAGGCGCGCGAGTTCCGTGGTCACATGCTCGTCGAGATGGCGCGTATGAGCGTCGCCGACGGCCTGGTGATGACACTGCACCCCGGCGTGCAGCGCAATCACAGCAGTGTCACGTTCCGCGACTTCGGTCCTGACTCAGGCCACGACATCCCGGTTCGTGTGGAATTCACCCGCGGGCTGCGTCCACTGCTCGAACGGCACGGCCTCGAACGCGACTTCCATCTGGTGCTGTTCACGATCGACGAAACCGCCTATTCGCGTGAGATCGCGCCACTCGCGGGTTTCTATCCATCCGTGTTCATCGGTGCGCCGTGGTGGTTCCTCGATGCGCCCGACGCGATCGGTCGCTTCCGGGCGGCGGTGACCGAGACGGCCGGGTTCTCCCGCGGATCCGGGTTCATCGACGACACGCGCGCCTTCCTGTCGATCCCTGCGCGCCACGACGTCGCCCGCCGTTCCGAGGCCGCCTTCCTCGCGCGCTACGTCGCGGAGGGGCGGATCTCCCTCGCCCGCGCGAGGGAGATCATCGTCGATCTCGTCGACCGCCAGCCCCGGGAGGTGTTCAAGCTGTGACCCGGCTCACCCGCGTCGCTGCGGGCCTCGGATCCGCCCCGCCCGTTCGTATCGTGCATCTCGGGCTCGGTGCCTTCCATCGATCCCACCAGGCCTGGTTCACCGCGCGTGCGGGAGATGATTGGGGCATCGCCGCCTTCACGGGCCGCAGCCCCGCCGCGGCCGTGCCGCTCGCCGAGCAGAACGGCCTGTTCACGCTCGTCGAGCGCGGGCCGGACGGCGACAGTGCCGAGATCATCGGATCCATCGCCCGCGCGCACGACGGAAGAGATCTCGAGGCGCTCGCCGCCGCCATCGCCGCACCGACGACGGCCATCGTGACGCTGACGATCACCGAGGCCGGGTATCTGCTGGGGCCCGATGGCCGCCTCGACGGATCCGATGACGCCGTGATCGCGGATCGGGCTGCACTCCGGGCGGCGACGCGCGATCCCGTTCGTGCACCTCGTCCGAGTACCGCACTCGGACGCCTCGCGATGGCACTTGAGGCGCGCCGTCGGGCGGGTGCGGGCCCGATCGCCGTCGTGCCGTGTGACAATCTGCCCGGTAACGGCCGGGTCGTCCGTGAGGCCCTGCTGGGACTCGCCTCTGATGCCCCTGAGCTGCGCGCCTACATCGAGGCGGAGGTGTCGATGGTGTCGACGTCGGTCGATCGCATCACCCCCGCCGCGACGGACGACGACCACGCGCTTGCCGAGCGTCTCACCGGATTCGTCGATCACGCGCCCGTGGTCGCCGAGCCGTTCCACGACTGGGTCCTCGCCGGAGAGTTCCCCGCGGGGCGGCCTGCGTGGGAGCGCGCCGGCGCGCGATTCGTCGACGACATCGAGCCCTTCGAGAACCGCAAGTTGTGGATGTTGAACGGGGCGCACACGATCCTCGCGTCGGTCGGCCCCGCGCGAGGGCACGAGACGGTTGCGAGCGCCATGGCGGACGCAACCGTGCGCGGGCTCGTCGAGCGATTCTGGGACGAGGCGAGCCGGCACCTGGCGCCCGAACTCGAGGCGGACAACTATCGCGATGCGCTCATGGCGCGGTTTCTCAACCCGCGCATCGAGCACCGCCTCGCCCAGATCGCGCAGGGTGCCGGCATCAAGGTGCGGGCACGGATCCTCCCCGTGCTCCAGCGAGAGCTGGCGGCCGGCCGGGATGCGTCCGGCTGTCTCGCGGCGCTCGCCGCGTGGGCGGACGCCGAGGGACAGGGCATCGACTCATCGCGGTTGTTCGCCAGAGTGTCCGAAGACTTCACGCCGGTCGTTGAGCGTGTGGATGCGCTCCGCCGCCGTCGATGACAATGCAGATGAGAGAGGGAGAAGACATGTTGAAACCACAGGACTCCGAGACGCGCGATGCACGACTGCTTGACGGGATCTGGTCGTTCAGTGCGGGACCGTCGCCCGGGGCACGGCCGTGGACGGCGCCGCTCGCCGGCGGCCGCGACGCGGCTGTCCCTGCGAGCTACAACGATCTGTTCACCGATGACGCGACGCGTATGCACGTCGGCTGGGTCTGGTATCAGCGTGAGATCCGGATCCCCGCGGGCTGGGCAGGGCAGCGAATCGTCGTACGCGTGGACGCAGCGACCCACCGTGGTCGTGTCTACCTCGGCGACGACCTCGTCGCCGAGCACATCGGCGGTTACACGCCATTCGAGGCGGACATCACCGACCTCGTCGAGGCCGGCGGAACCGCTCGGCTGACGATCGGTGTCGACAACGAGCTCACGAACGAGACGATCCCGCCGGGATTCCTGCAGGAGGACGAGAACGGGGCCGTGCACCAGAAGTATCGCCACGACTTCTTCAACTACGCGGGTCTCGCTCGGCACGTTCGTCTCGTCGCGACGCCGAAGGAGCGCGTCACGGACGTCACGATCGTCACGGAGGAGGCGTCGGGATCTGCAGCAACGGTCTCCTACCGCGTCGACACGGCGGGCGGATCGGCGGTCCGCGTCGCGATCGTCGACGAGGACGGGCGCGATGTCGCCCACGGCGACGGGGCCGCGGGAACGCTGCAGCTCTCGGAACCGCGCCTCTGGAACCCGGGCGAGGGCAACCTCTACGACCTGCGCGTCGAACTGCTCGCGGACGACGGAGAGCTCGTCGACGTGTATCGCCAGCCGTTCGGCGTGCGCACGGTCGAGGTGCGCGGCGCCGAGTTCTTGATCAATGGCGAGCCCTTCTACTTCCGGGGCTTCGGCAAGCACGAGGACAGTGCCGTGCGCGGCAAGGGACACGACGATGCCCTGCTGGTGCATGATTTCGCCCTCATGGAGTGGTCGGGCGCCAATTCGTTCCGCACATCGCACTACCCGTATGCGGAGGAGGTGCTCGACTATGCCGACAAGCACGGCATGGTCGTCATCGACGAGACGGCCGCGGTCGGTCTCAACCTCGGTCTCGGGGGCGGTGTTCACGGTCAGGCTGGCGAACCGGCGTTCAGCCCGACGATGTTCAACGAGCGCACGAGGGACGCACACGCGCAGGCGATCCGCGAACTCGTTGCCCGTGACAAGAATCATCCGAGCGTCGTGCTCTGGTCGATCGCCAACGAACCGGAGGCCGTCGAGCCGGCCGCGCGCGACTACTTCGAGCCGCTGGCGGCCCTCACGCGCGAGCTCGACCCGACACGGCCGATCGCTTATGTGAACGAGCTACGAGCGAGCTTCCACAACGATGCGATCGTCGATCTCTTCGACGTTATCTGCCTCAATCGCTACTACGGCTGGTACGTCGACAATGCCAACCTCAGTGCGGCGGAGACGCGTCTTGAGCGCGAGTTGCGCGGGTGGGAAGAGACCCACGGTAAGCCGATCATCATCGCTGAGTACGGCGCCGATACGCTCGCGGGACTGCATTCCGTCCACGTTCAGTCGTGGACGGAGGAGTACCAGGCCGAGTTGCTGGACATGTACCATCGCGTGTTCGACCGCGTGCCCGCTGTCGTCGGGGAACAGGTGTGGAACTTTGCCGACTTCCAGACGTCGCCGGGCATCATCCGCGTCGATGGCAACAAGAAGGGCGTGTTCACACGCGATCGCCGTCCGAAGCGAGCGGCGCACCTGTTGCGCTCTCGGTGGGCGACCGCTCCGACGCGGAATGCCGCCCCCGAGCCAGGAGACCACGCGTGATGATCGACAAGGCCGACGTCATCGTCACCAGTCCCGATCGCAACTTCGTGACGCTCAAGATCACCACCTCCGACGGCGTGACGGGGCTCGGCGACGCGACGCTCAATGGGCGCGAGCTCGCGGTCGTGGCGTATCTGAAAGAGCACGTCGTGCCGCTGCTGCTCGGACGTGATCCGCAGCGCATCGAGGACACGTGGCAGTTCCTGTACCGGGGAGCATACTGGCGCCGTGGCCCCGTCACGATGGCAGCGATCGCCGCGGTCGATATGGCGCTGTGGGACATCAAGGGCAAGCTCGCGGGGATGCCCGTGCACCAGTTGCTCGGAGGGGCCTCCCGCGATGGACTGCTCGCGTACGGGCACGCGTCGGGGAAGGAGCTCCCGGAGCTCTTCGACTCCGTGCGTGAGCATCTCGACGAGGGCTACCGGGCGATCCGGATCCAATCCGGGATCCCCGGCCTGAAGGCGATCTACGGCATCGCCTCCCAGTCCGCCGCTGCTGGCGGCGGCGCGGCACGCTACGACCACGAGCCCGCCCGGCGCGGCGCACTGCCCGTGCAGGAGGACTGGGACACCCGCGCGTACCTGCGGCACCTTCCCGGGGTGTTCGAGGCCGTCCGGAACGAGTTCGGTCCCGAGATCCCGCTGTTGCACGACGGGCATCACCGGATGACGCCGATCCAGGCGGCGAAGCTCGGAAAGGAACTCGAGCCGTACGACCTGTTCTGGCTCGAGGACTGCACGCCCGCCGAGAACCAGGAGGCGCTGCGCCTCGTGCGACAGCACACCACCACGCCACTGGCGATCGGTGAGATCTTCAATACGATCTGGGACTTCAAAGATCTCATTCGTGACCAACTCATCGACTATGTGCGCGGCGCGGTCACGCATATGGGAGGCATCACGCCGCTGAAGAAGACGATCGACTATGCCGCGCAGTACCAGGTCAAGTCTGGCTTTCACGGTCCGACCGACATCTCGCCGGTCGGGATGGCCGCCCAAGCCCACCTCGGCCTCTCCATCCACAACTTCGGCATCCAGGAGTACATGCCGCACGGAGACAAGACGAACGAGGTCTTCCAGCAGTCCTACACGTGGCAGAACGGACTGCTCCACCCGGGCGACAAACCCGGGCTTGGCGTCGAGCTCGATGTTGACGAGGCAGGCAGGTATCCGTACGAGCGGGCGTACTTGCCATACAACCGCCTCGCAGACGGAACGGTGCATGACTGGTAGGGAACGTCAATGGCTGCGAACCGACCTTGCGTGAGTCGTTTCGCAGCCGACGTGGCGCCGTGCGTGAGGACAGGTGAGGTGAGTTTCGGGCGCGCCGAGGCGCGCGCCTCGGTCAGCGCAGAAGGCCCTCGAGGAACCCGCGCATGAGGTGTGCCTGCGAGTGTTCTCCGACGCGGTACAGACGTTGCAACTGCAGGCCGTCCGAGAGGGCGACGAGGTACTGCGCGGCAGCGTCCGGGGCGATGCCCTCGCGGAGTTCGCCGGCTTCGGCCGCTTCCGAGAATCCGCGCCGCACGGTGTCGATCACGAGCTCGTACCGTTGCGTGAAATACTCGTGCGCAGGGTGCTCGGTCATCGTCGCCTCAGCGGAGAGCACGGCGAACAGCTGGGTGAGGTTATGGTCGGCCTCGTCTCGGGTGACGATCTCGAGCACGCCGCGCAACAGGTCCGCGCCGGTGCGCTCTGCGAGGTGGGCACCGGCGTCGACGTCGCGCTCGCGCAGCACAGCTTCGAGCAGCACCGCCTTGGTGGGGAAATGGTTGGTCATGCCGGGTACGGTCATCCCGGCGCCTTCGGCGATCTCGCGCATCGAACTGTTGAGATACCCGCCTCGTGAGAACACGGCGAACGCCGACGCGAGGATCGCTTCACGTGTCTTCGGCGTCTTCGCGTATTCGCCGCGGGGTTTTCGACGTGCGCTCACCCGGTGAAGCTAGCAGATTGGCGAATTCTTTGAAAATGTTTGTCGAGTAAGATTTTCGTGTTAGCTTCCCTTCAGTGGTCCGCCCGTGGCCGCGCCCGTTTCCATCGGAAGGATGTGCAATGTCGCACCGCACCAAGTTCGCAGCAGTCGTCGCCGGCGGCCTGATCACCGCGCTGGCCCTGTCTGGCTGCGCTAACCCCGCTGCCTCTCCGGGCGACGCCGATAGTGATGATGAAACCGAGCTCCGCCTCGGCGTGGTCACCCAGCTCAGTTCGTTCGCGCCCTGGGAGGCCTCCTGGGCGAATCAGTCGCCGTACCTGCAGGCCGTGTACGACACGCTGCTCCGCACCGACGCTGACGGCACGGTCGTTCCGGGCTTGGCGACCGAATGGAGTTGGGACGACTCCCGTACGGCCTTAACGCTCACCCTGCGGGACGGTGTTGAGTTCAGTGACGGGACCGCGCTGACGGCGCAGGTCGCCGCCGATAATCTGACGCGCTTCCGCGACGGCACCAGCGAGAATGCCGCTTTCCTTTCCGGGATGACCGCCGCGGAGGCGCCCGACGACACCACCCTTGTTGTCACGCTCGAGGCTCCCGACCCCGCTCTGCCGGTCTACCTCAGCCAGAACGCGGGCCTGGTGGGCGCCCCGGCGATGTTCGACGCTGAGGACGCGCAGACCTCGCCGATCGGCTCGGGTCCCTACACGCTCGATGCCGGGGAGAGCGTCGTCGGCTCGAAGTACGTCTTCGACGCGAACCCTGACTACTGGGACGCCGAGAGCGTGCACTACGACGAGATCGAGATGACGTTCTACGGCGACCCGACCGCGCTCATGAACGCCGTCAAGGGCGGTCAGGTCGATGCGGCCAACACGCAGTCGCCGACGCAGGGCGCGGATGCTGAGGCAGCCGGCTTCACGGTGCAGAATTACGAGCAGAACTGGACCGGCTTCCTGCTCTCCGACCGCGACGGTGCCGTCAACGAAGCCATCGGCGACGTGCGCGTGCGGCAGGCGTTCAACCACGCGCTCGACCGCGAGGGTCTGCTCGAGGCGCTCGCCGGAGGCCTCGGCACGACGACGACGCAGGTGTTCTCGCCGAACTCAGCTGCCTATGACGCAGAGCTCGATGAGCGCTACCCGTACGATCCCGAGAAGGCGACGGAGCTGCTTGCGGACGCCGGCTATCCCGACGGCTTCACATTGGTGATGCCGAGTAACGACTTCGTGCCGGAGTCGGAGTTCGCGATCTACGCTGAGCAGCTCGGCGCGGTCGGCATCGACGTTGAGTGGGAGTCGACCGGCGACGACCTGTTCGGCCGGATGCTCGGCGGCGATTGGGCGGCGTTCTCGTTCGTCCTGCAGATCGATCCGACGCCCTGGCAGACGATCCAGTTCTCGATGCTCCCCGAGTCGACGTGGAACGTCTTCCAAGCTAGCGACCCGGAGATGCTCGAACTGGCCGAGACGGTGCGCGCCAGCGAGGGCGCTGAAGCGGATGCCGCGGCGAAGGCGCTCAACGAGTACATCGTCGAGCAGGCGTGGTACGCGCCGATCTATCGTCCGTACTCGGCGTTCATCACCAACGCTGACACCGAGGCCGTGGTGCAGAGCGACAACGCCGTGCCCTACCTCTGGAACATCACGCCCGCCAACTGAAAGGACCGGCGGACCCGGTGAGAACCGGGTCCGCCGCCCGAGACGACATGATCTCGTTCATCATCCGACGCCTGATCGCGGGCGTTCTCACCGTCATCACGATCTGCGTGTTCGGGTTCTTCCTTCTCTATCTCGGCGCACACGACATCGCTCGGCGCCTGGTCGGAAGTACCGCCGATCCCGAGATCGTCGCCCGCAAGGAGATCGAGCTCGGCCTTGACCGACCGCTGCTCACGCGGTTCGTCGACTGGACTGGCAGCGCGCTCGTCGGCGACCTCGGACGATCGTGGTTCTCCGGCCAGGAGGTCACCGACGCGCTTGCGACGCGCCTCCCCGTGACGCTCTCGCTCACCCTCGGAGCGACGATTCTGACGGCCGTGGTCGGTGTGCTCGTAGGCGTGCTCGCGGCCAGCCAGCGCGGAACGGCCGACCGGATCATCCAGGTGATCATCGTCGTCGTCTCGGCTGTGCCGGGCTTCCTCATCGCGCTCTTCCTCGTCTTCATCTTCGGCCTCACTCTGCGCATCTTTCCGGCCACCGGCTACATCCCGTTCGGCACATCGGTCGTCGGCTGGCTCTCTACGATCGCTCTGCCGGTCATCGCCCTCGCGCTCGGCGCCATCGCGAGCGTCGCGCAGCAGGTGCGCGGTGCGATGATCGACTCGCTCCGCCTCGACTACGTCCGCACCCTCCGCTCGCGCGGCATCCCCCATGGCCGCGTCGTCTACAGGCATGTGCTCCGCAACGCCGCTGGTCCCGCCCTCAGCGTGCTCGGCCTGCAGGTGATCGTGATGTTCGGCGGCGCGGTCGTGGTCGAACAGGTCTTCTCGTTGCCGGGTCTCGGCCAAGCCGCCGTCGCGGCGACGCTACAGGGCGACGTTCCGCTCGTCATGGGCATCATTGTGTCCACCGCGCTGCTCGTGCTCGTCATCAACCTCATCGTCGACTTGCTCCAGGGCGTTCTCAACCCGAAGGTGCGTGTCTCATGACGTCCGTGAACCACGGCCGCCGCCCCGTCGCGGCGCGGCTCATCCGCAATCCGCTCGGCGCCGTTGCATCGGCCTATCTGGCGCTGCTCGCTCTCGTCGCCGTGGTCGGGCCGTTCGTCGTCCCGTTCGGCGCCGACGAGGTCGACCTCGGATCGGTGCTCGCGCCGCCCGGCGGCGACCACCTGCTCGGGGGCGACAGCGCAGGGCGCGATGTGCTCTCGCGGCTTGTCGTGGCCACGTCGGTCAGTCTCGCCGGTGCCTTCGTCGCGGTCGCAGTCGCGGCCGTCATCGGAGTGACGTCCGGCCTCATTGCGGGCTACCGGCTCGGATGGTTCGACCTGGTCTCGAACTGGTTCGCGGGAGCCGTATTGTCCCTGCCAGCGATCGTCGTGCTGCTCGCGGCACGCGCGGTGATCGGCCCCTCGATCTGGGCGATCATGGTCGTCTTCGGCGTGATCCTCGCGCCCTCATACCACCGCATCGTCTACGGCGCCGTGCAGGGAGTGCGCGCCGAGCTGTACATCGATGCCGCGCGGGTCGCCGGTCTGAGCGATCTGCGAATCCTCGGTCGGCATGTTCTCACCGTGGTGCGCGCGCCGGCGATCCTGCTCACCGCCGGGTTGTTCTCGGTCGCCATCGCGATCCAGGCCAGCCTCGACTTTCTCGGCGTCGGCGACAGTTCGCTGCCGACCTGGGGTGGGATCCTCAGCGACGGCTTCACGAACATCTCGCGCACGCCGCTGCTGATGATCTGGCCGAGCGCCGTGATCGCGCTGACCTGCCTCGCGCTCAACCTGTTCGGCACGGCACTGCGCGACGAGCTCGAGCAGACCGGTGACAGCCCGCGCCGCCGCGCCGACGCATGGCAGCCGCAGCAAGAGGCCGCATCGTCGATCGTTCACGCCGCATCAGATGCGCGCGAGAAGCTCGTCGAGATCGATGGCCTCGCTGTCGCCTACCGGCAGGGCACCGGATGGAAGACCGTCGTCCACGAGCTCTCTCTCGAGATCGGAAGGGGCGAGGTGCACGCGCTCATCGGCGAGTCCGGCTCGGGCAAGACCCAGACGGCCTGGTCCGTGCTCGGTCTGCTCCCTGAAGGCGGCGAGATCGTCGCCGGCTCGATCCGATTTGACGGACGCGACCTGAGCGGCTTGCACGAGAACGAGCGCGCACGTCTGCGCGGCCGTCGGATCGGCTATGTCCCGCAGGAGCCGATGTCGAACCTCGATCCCGCGCGCACAGTGGGCGCCCAGCTCACCGAACCGCTGCGCCTCGCGCTCGGATTGTCGAGGTCGGGGGCGCGCGGACGCGCGCTGGAACTGCTGGCGCGCGTGGGCATCGCCGATCCGCAACGCACGTTCCGTCTCTACCCGCACCAGATCTCCGGCGGCATGGCACAACGCGTGCTGATCGCCGGCGCGGTCTCGCTCGAGCCCGACCTGATCGTCGCCGACGAGCCGACCACCGCCCTCGATGTGACCGTCCAAGCCGAGATCCTCGAGCTGCTGCGTGAGCTCCGCGCGGAACGCGGTCTTTCGATGCTGCTCGTCACGCACAACTTCGGCGTCGTCGCCGACCTCGCGGACTCGGTCTCTGTGATGCGCGACGGCGCGATCGTGGAGAGCGGCGCCGTTGCCGATGTGTTCGCCGACCCGCGACACCCCTACACCCGGGGCCTCTTCGACGCGCTGCTCGATGACGCGCCGGCGCGCGGGCCCCTCGAGCCGATGGAGCTGTCATGAGCACCGCAACCACCGCCTCCCTGCTCGACGTGCGCGATCTGCGCGTCGCCTACCCGGGCCGCGGTCTGCGGCGTTCCTCGCCCGAGATCCTGCACGGGACCAGCCTCGATGTGCGCGCTGGCGAGACCGTCGGCCTGGTCGGCGAGTCCGGTTCGGGCAAGTCGACGCTCGGCCGGGCGGTGCTCGGGCTCGCGCCGGTCACCGGCGGGGAGATCGCGTTCGACGGCCGCCGCATCGACACGCTGCGTCCCCGCGAGCGCCGTCGCGCGCTCGCCGCCGACATCCAGGTCGTCTTCCAGGATCCGTACTCGTCCCTCAGCCCCGCGCTCAGCATCGGCGAGACACTGGCCGAGCCGTTGCGCGCCCGCGGCGTCTCGGCCGCCGCTGCTCGCGGCCGCATTGCCGACCTGCTCGACCTGGTCGGGTTGCCGAGCGATGCCGCTGGACGTCTGCCGCGCGAGTTCAGCGGCGGCCAGCGCCAACGCGTCGCGATCGCACGGGCGCTCGCGCTCGAGCCGAAGCTGATCGTGTGCGACGAACCGGTTTCAGCCCTCGACCTCACCACGCAGGCCCGCGTGCTCGAACTCTTCCTCGAGGTGCAGCAGCGCACCGGCGTGGCGTATCTCTTCATCTCGCACGATTTGAACGTGGTGCGCGCGTTGAGCCACCGCGTCGCTGTGATGCAGGGCGGCGAGATCGTCGAATGGGGTGACGGCGAGACCGTCACAGGAGCTCCCCAACACCCCTATACCCAGCGGCTCCTGCTGGCCTCTCCCGTCGCCGACCCCGCGCGACAGGCCGAGCGCCGCGCCGAGCTCGCTCTCCGAAAGGCCGCTGCATGACCATCGAAGCCCTCGCCATCGACCAGCAGGCACGGACCCTCGTCGAGGCGCTGCCCGTCGCCGATCGCGTCGGCCTGCTCTTCCATCCGATCGTGATGCTCCGCGCCGGACAGGACCTCGACGAGCCTTCGCCGTTGGGGCCGTCCCTGCGCGAGCTCATCATCGATCGCGGCATCCGCTTCTTCTGCCTCAGTGCGATACCGTCGCCTGCCGAGACCGCTGAGGTCACCGACCGGCTGCAGACCCTCGCGCGCGACGAGGGGAACGGCCTGCCGCTGGTCTTCTCGACCGATCCGCGCCACTCCTTCGTGCAGAACGCCGGCGCAGCGCACGCCGCCCACGGTGTCTCGCAGTGGCCCGAGCCGCTCGGTCTCGGTGCAATCGGCGACGCGGATGAGGTGCGTCGCTTCGGCCGCACCGTCCGCGACGACTATCGCACCATGGGAATTCGGATGGCGCTGCACCCGCAGGTCGATCTCACCACCGAGGCACGTTGGGCGCGTCAGGCGCAGAGCTTCGGTACCTTGCCAAGCGAGACCTCCCGCCTGCTGCGCGCATTCCTCGAGGGGCTACAGGGCGAGCATCTCAGCGAGGAGAGTGTGGCGGCGGTGGTCAAGCACTTCCCTGGCGGTGGCGCGCAACTCGATGGTGAGGACCCGCACTTCCCCTACGGACGCGAGCAGGTCTATCCGGCGGGCCGCTTCGAGGAGCATCTCGAGCCGTTTCGTGCGGCGATCGACGCGGGCGCCGCGGCAATCATGCCCTACTACGGCGTGCCCGTCGGGCTGCGCCGTGGCGGCCGCGCCATTCCCGAGGTCGGCTTCGGGTATAACCGCGACATCATCACCGGGCTGCTGCGCGAAGAGCTCGGCTACGACGGCATGGTGCTCAGCGACTTCGGCCTCGTCACCGACGCCGAGGTATTCGGCAAGCCGTTCCCGGCCCGTGCCTGGGGAGTGGAACACCTCAGCGTCGGTGAGCGATACGCGGCCCTGCTGGCAGCCGGTGTCGACCAGTTCGGCGGTGAGCACGACACCGCCGCGGTGCTCGACCTGGTCGCCTCCGGCGCCGTCTCGGAGGAGACGATCACGACCGCGGCCGCCCGGACCGCGACCGTGCTCATTCGGATGGGCTTGGCCGACACCGAGTTAGCGCGGCGGCCCGACGCGTACGTGCTGCCGCGGGTTGCGGACGTCGCGGCCGGTCGGCGGGCGCAGAGTCGGGCGGTCACCGTGTTGAAGTACGAGGCCGCGACCCTGCCGATCCGGAGGGCTCACCGCGTCTACCTCGACGGGGTGTCGCCCGACGCCCTCCCAGACGGCTGGACCGTCGCTTCGCTGGAGGAGGCGGAACTGGCGTTCATTCGCCGGACCGCTCCGTTCGAGCCGCGCGACACCTACTTCCTTGAAGCCGGTATGCAGCAGGGCTCGCTCGATTTTCCAGACGAGGACGTCACCGAGATCGCTCGCGTCGCCGCGCACGCGCCGACCGTGGTCGTCGTGACGCTGACACGGCCCGCGATCCTCACCGAGATCGAGCCGCACGCGGCCGCGCTGGTCGGTGACTTCGGCGCCAGCGATGCGGCGCTGATCGATGCGCTCACCGGCGTCGTTCCGCCCGAAGGTCGACTCCCGTTCGAGCTGCCGCGCAGTATGGCGGCCGTCGAGGCAGCCGCCCCGGACGCCGGTGCCGATACCGTCGACCCGCTCTTCCCGCTCGGCCATGGACTCGACATTATGAAGGACGCCTGAATGACAACGATCGCGCTCCGCGCAGAATACCGCAGCGATTCTCCATTCGTCGCAACCGCGCGCCCGAGGATTTCGTGGGTCGTCGAGACCGACGAGCCCGGCTGGTCGCAGCGGCGCGTCGAGGTTCGCCTTGACGACGATGAAGCAGCCGTCCTCGACACGACCGCCAACGTCTTCGTCGGCTGGCCGTTTGCCGATCTCGACGAGGCACCCCACGAGGTGCGCGTGCGCGCGCAGTCGGCCGCCGGCGACTGGACGCCGTGGTCCGCGCCGCTGCCGGTGCGCTCCGCGATCGTCGCTGATTGGAAGGCTCCGTTCATCGGCCTCGCCGCTCCGGAGCGCCCCGCTCAGCCCGTCCTGCTCAGTCGGACGATCGACATCCGACCAGGTCTCGTCGACGCCGTCGTACACGTCGCCGCCCTCGGCGCGGCGACCGTCGAGATCGACGGCAGCGAGATCGACGACAGCGTGCTCGGGCCCGGTTGGACGAGCTACGATTCGCGCGTGCTGCACGACTCGGTCGATGTCACCGCCCGGCTCGTGGAGGGCGAGCATCGGCTCTCGATCGAGGTCACCGGGGCCTGGTACACCGAAGAATATGGTTTCGGTCCGACGGGCACTCGCGTCTACGGCGACCAGCCGTCGGCGGCTCTCGAACTGCACCTGCGATACGGCGACGGCTCGCGTGAGGTGATCCGCACCGGCGCCGACTGGACGGCCGCTGGCGACGGTGAGATCGTCGAATCCGGCATCTACCAGGGCGAGCGCATCGACCTGCGCCTCGTCGGAGAGAAATCAGGCTCGCCGGCTGCGGTGGTCCTCGACGACCTGGTCCCCGTCGCGCGCATCTCGGAGCCGGTGCGGCGCACGGGCGAGCTGGCCGTGCAGGAGGTGCTGCGCTCGGCATCGGGCGGGCTGATCCTCGACTTCGGGCAGAACCTGGTCGGCCGCCTCCGTATCACCGTCGACGGGCCGGCGGGTCACGAGGTCGTCATTCGGCACGCAGAAGTGCTCGACGGCGGCGAGCTGGCGACGCGTCCGCTGCGTCGGGCTGCCGCCACCGACCGGATCATTCTGGGCGGCGGCGAGTGCACGATCGAGCCGCGCGGCACCTTCCACGGTTTCCGGTACGCCGAGATCACTGGGTGGCCCGCCGAGTTCGACCCCGAATGCGTACGCGCGGTCGTGTTGCACAGCGACATGCGCCGCACCGGCTGGTTCTCTTCGTCGCATGAAGGTCTCAACCGGCTGCATGAGAATGTGCTCTGGTCGATGCGCGGAAACTTCCTCTCCGTGCCCACAGACTGTCCGCAACGCGACGAGCGGATGGGGTGGACCGGCGACGCACAGGTGTTCGCACCGACCGCTACGACGCTCTTCGACAGCGCCGGTTTTCTCGCCAGTTGGCTTGACGATCTCGCGGCGGAGCAGTCCCAGCGAGATGGCATCGTGCCATTCGTCGTGCCCGATGTGCTTCGCTTCCCGGTCGGTCCCATGGCTGCGTGGGGCGATGCGGCGACGGTGATCCCGGACGTCCTCGCAGGGCGCCTCGGCGACACCGGCATCGTCGCGCGGCAGCTGGACAGCATGCGCTCGTGGGTCGACGCGATCGTGCCGTTCGTCGGGCCCGCCGGCGTCTGGGAGAACCACAATCAGTTCGGCGACTGGCTCGACCCGGACGCCCCGTCGGACGCGCCCGGAGCGGCCAAGACCGCCCGTGACATCGTCGCCACCGCACACCTGTTCCGCTCCGCTTCGCTGGTGGCCGGGTGGATGGCACGGCTCGAGGTCGACGGAGCCGACGGTTATCGTGCGCTCGCTGAGCGCACCCGCGAAGCGTTCTTGGCGCATTACGTCACGCCCGCCGGTCGGATGGCGTCGGATTCGCCGACGGCCTATTCGCTCGCATTGCAGTTCGGTATCGTGGCGGACCAGCCGATGCGCGAGAAGCTGGGGGAGCGGCTGGCCGATCTCACCCGCCGCAACGGCTACCGCATCGCTACCGGCTTCGTCGGGACGCCGCTGATCCTCGATGCTCTCGCCGACACCGGACATGGAGACGCTGCCATCCGGCTGCTGCTTCAGACCGACTTCCCCTCCTGGCTGTACCCCGTGACGATGGGCGCGACCACGATCTGGGAGCGATGGGACTCGCTGCAGCCTGACGGCACGATCAATTCCGGCGAGATGACGTCGTTCAACCATTACGCGTTCGGTGCCGTTGCAGACTGGCTCTACCGCAGGCTGGCGGGCATCTCGCCTGCGGCAGACGCCTACCGGGTGATTCGGTTCGCGCCGGTGGTGTGCCGCGAGCTCGACCATGTCGAGGCGACTCTGTTCTCGCCCTCCGGTCGGATCGAGGGCGGCTGGCGGCGCGAGGGCGCACAGGTCCGGCTGCGGTTGCGCGTGCCGGCGCACGCCACCGCCGACGTCGAGCTCCCTGACGGGCGGAAGTTGTCCGTCGGATCGGGCGACCACTCGTGGACGATCGTCGAGCAGAGTGAGGTCTTCGCTCCCGTCGCGTTCTGGTCGACGTTCCGCGACGTCGTCGACGATGCCGAGGCGCGAGCGGCGATCTGGGAACCGATCGAGGCCTTCAGTCCTGAGCTCGCGGCGACGCTGCGACGGCGGATCGAATGGACATTGCAGGATGCGCTTCCGGCAGGACTGTTCGACGTGCCCCCGCACGTGCAGGATCAGATCGCCGCGCGCCTCATGGCGCTGAACGAGCGTCGGGGTCTGCACTCACGATGAAACAGAAGAGGGGCCCGGACCGTGTCCGGCGCCCCTCTTCTGGGTCGCGGGGCCGGGGATCTCCCCGGCCGCATCCAGCTCAGCGTCCGGGCCGGGAGGCCACCCAGGTGATCACCGCGATGGGGGCTGCGATGATGCCGAAGATCCCGATCGCCGTGACGATCCCGATGTTCGCGCCGATGCCATTCACGACCGGGGCGACGAGGAAGTTGCCCAGGAAGAACGCCGCGGTCCACAGACCGGTGACGCGGCCGCGCTCCGCGAAGCCGGCACGGACGACGACCCAGGTGAGGAAGCCGGGCAGCAACAGGCCGGATCCGAACGACGCGATCAGCGCACCGACGACGACGCCCGGGATGCCGAGCGGGCTGAGGAGCCACAGCAGCACGAGGCCGACGGCCTGGAGCGCGAACGCGAGCGGCACGACCCGGTGATCGAGTCGGCGCTTGATCGCCGGGAACACGATGCCGCCCGTCGCCACGACGGCCGAGGCGAGAGCCGCGAGCCCACCGATCGCCGGGCTCGCCGCGTCGAGCTGGCCGACGGTGGCGACGATCTCCGGCAGGTTGACGACGAGCGCGTAGAACGTGATGCCGCCGAAGACGGTCACGATCAGTGGGCCCCAGAGGCGCCCCCACGGGATCCGGCCCCGCTCGACCGATTCGCCCGTGGCCGCCGCCCGCGGCTCCCAGAGCAGCCAGAGCGCCGGCAGCGCGATGACGAGGCTGATGAGGTAGATCCAGAACGGTGCGCGCCAGCCCTGCGTGCCGAGGATGGTGCCGACGATGATGAACACCGTCGCGCCGATCGCGCCGGCCGCGCCCTGCAGCCCGAGGTAGCGGTTGCGCTTGTGGTCCTCGTGGAAGTAGTCGACGATCAGCGCGGTCGCGACCGTGATGATCGCCGACTCGCTGACGCCGAGTGCGAGGCGCGAGAGGAGGATCATCGTGAGGCCGTCGACGAATGCGGGGATCACGCCCATGAACGCGTAGGCGACGAGCGCCACGACGATGAGGGTCTTGCGGCCGACGCGGTCGACGATCTGTCCCGCGAACGGCGCGAACACGGCCACCATGAGTGCGGGAAGGCCGACGATCATCGGCACGAGCACCCGGTAGCCGTCGACGTCGGAGAAGTGCTGCAGCATCTGCGGCAGGACCGGCGTGATGAGCGTGGCGGCCATCACGGGCATGCACGCGGCGGCCAACAGGATGATGACCTGCGCCAGCCCGGCGCGCCGCGCGGTTCCCGCGTGAACGACTGAAGACATGCGAACTCCCTTGTCCGATCGCCGCATCCACGTCGACACGGCATGACCTGACTGGAATCTAGCCCGGGCGCGGCGGATCCGATCCGCTGATCTGATGATGCGAGATATCAGCCTGGTCGATCCGCGCGCGTGGTCGGCGGCGCAATCCCTGGCTAATCGCGCCGCCGCGCGGTACCCTGGATTCGCACAGCGAACGCCTGTTCGCACAGCGAACACCGTGGAGGTTCGGATGATCGATAAGGAAGTCGCGGGCGTCGCCGACGCCGTCGCGGGGATCGAAGACGGGAACACCGTCATGATCGGCGGGTTCGGTCGTGCCGGTCAGCCGGTCGAGCTGATCGACGCGCTGATCGCACAGGGGGCGACCGACCTCACGATCGTGAACAACAACGCCGGCAACGGAGACACGGGTCTCGCCGCGCTCCTCGCGGCCGGCCGCGTTCGCAAGATCGTGTGCTCGTTCCCGCGCCAGACCGACTCGTGGGTGTTCGACGAGCTCTACCGCGACGGCAGAATCGAACTCGAGCTCGTGCCGCAGGGCAACCTCGCCGAGCGGATCCGCGCCGCGGGCGCCGGCATCGGCGCCTTCTTCACCCCGACCGGCGTCGGCACGCAGCTCGCCGAGGGCAAGGAGACGCGCGAGATCGACGGCAGGACGTACGCGCTCGAGTACCCGATCCGCGCGGACTTCGCGCTCGTGTCGGGCCTCGAGGCCGACCGCTGGGGCAACGTGATCTACCGCGAGACGGCCCGCAACTTCGGCCCGATCATGGCGTCGGCCGCGGCCACGAGTGTGGTGCAGGTCGACCGCGTCGTCGAGCTCGGATCCATCGACCCGGAGCGCGTCGTGACGCCGGGCCTCTTCGTCGATCGCGTCGTCGCGGTCGGCGAGCGGCGCTGGCTGAACGATCGCGAGTTCGTGGGCGGCGTCGATATCGAAGGCCGGTCGCTCGAGGCGAAGGAGGACGCACGATGAGTGAGCTCACCCGCATCAGTCGCAAGGATCTCGCGGCACGGATCGCCGCGGACATCCCGGAGGGCGCGTATGTGAACCTCGGGATCGGGGCGCCGACCCTCGTCGCCAACTACCTGCCGGAGGACGAGGAGATCATCCTCCACACGGAGAACGGGCTGCTCGGCATGGGCGCGGCTCCGGAGGACGGATGGATCGACCCCGACCTCATCAACGCCGGGAAGCAGCCGGTCACGGCCGTGCCCGGCGCCGCGTTCTTCCATCACGCCGATTCGTTCGGCATGATGCGCGGCGGGCACCTCGACGTGTGCGTGCTCGGCGCCTTCCAGGTCGCGCAGAACGGCGATCTTGCGAACTGGTCGACCGGTGCTCCCGGCGCGATTCCCGCCGTGGGTGGCGCGATGGACCTCGCGATCGGCGCCAAGAGCGTGTACGTCATGACCGACCTGCTGACGAAGACCGGCGAGTCGAAGCTCGTCGCGGCGTGCACCTACCCGCTCACGGGCGTCGGCTGCGTCACGCGCGTCTACACGGATCACGCGATCTTCGACGTCACGGACGAGGGCTTCCGCGTGCGTGAGGCGTTCGGATCCAACACGGTCACCGAGCTCGAAGAGCTCACCGGCCTCGATCTCGGAGGGGAATGACATGTCCGGCACCTACATCTATGACGCCGTTCGCACACCGTTCGGCCGGGCGGGTGGCGCCCTCGCGGGCGTGCGCCCGGATGACCTCGCCGCGACCGTGATGAAAGCGAGCGTGGAGCGCACGGGGATCGACCCGGCGCGCATCGCCGACGTCATCTTCGGTGACGCGAACCAGGCCGGGGAGGACAACCGCAACGTCGCGCGCTTCGGCGCGCTGCTCGCCGGATTCCCCACCTCCGTCACCGGCGTGACCGTCAACCGCCTCTGTGCCTCGTCGCTCGAGGCGGTCGTGCAGGGATCCCGCGCGATCGAGGCGGGCGACGCCGACGTGATCCTCGCCGGCGGCGTCGAGTCGATGACACGCGCGCCTTTCGTCGTCGAGAAGTCGCCGAAGCCGTTCCCGGCGGGCGGCAACCCGACGATGTGGAACACGTCGATCGGCTGGCGCATGGTCAATCGGAACCTGCCGACGCACTGGACGATCTCGAACGGCGAGGCCGCGGAGAAGACCGCCCGCTCCTGGAACATCAGCCGTGAGCAGCAGGACGAGTTCGCGGTGCGCAGCCACGAGCTCGCCGCGCGCGCGTGGGCGGAGGGCGTGTACGACCGCGAGATCGTGCAGGTCGACGGAGCCGAGCTCGCGCGCGACGAGGGGATCCGCGACGGCAGCACCGTCGAGAAGCTCGCCGGGCTTCGGGCCCTGTTCGCGAGCGACGGATCCGTGACTGCCGGCAACTCGTCGTCGATCAATGACGGCGCCTCCGCGGTGCTGCTCGGCGCGGAGGGCGTGCTTGACGTCGAGCCGCTCGCTCGCATCACGGGTCGCGGCGCGCACGGCGTGGATCCGGACGAATTCCCGATCGCGCCGATCGAGGCCGCGAACAAGGCGCTCGCACGCGCGGGCCGCACGTGGGCCGATGTCGACATCGTCGAGCTGAACGAGGCGTTTGCTTCGCAGAGCCTCGCGTGCATCGCCGGCTGGCCCGACCTGGACCCGGAGAAGGTCAACATCCACGGCGGTGCGCTCGCGATCGGCCACCCGCTCGGCGCGTCCGGCGGGCGCATCATCGGCCACGCCGCGCACGAGCTCGCGCGCCGCGGATCCGGCGTTGCCGTCGCAGCCATCTGCATCGGGGTCGGCCAGGGACTCGCGGTGGTTCTCGAACGATGACGCGGGGGGCACGGCCCCCTTATGGGTCGCCAGAGTTTGCAGGTTTGTGCGCCGCACACCTGCAAACTCTGGCGACCCATCGTCGGTGGGCGGGGTGATCCGATGACCGAGCAGGGCTCTCGCGAGTTCGTGCAGTCCCTCGCCCGCGGGCTCAGCGTGATCCGCGCGTTCGACGCGACGCACCCGGTGCTCACGCTCAGCGAGGTCGCCCAGCGTGCCGAGATGACCCGAGCGGCCGCGCGGCGCTTCCTGCACACGCTCGTCGAACTCGGCTACGTGCGCGAGAGCGGGCGAGACTTCGCCCTCACCCCGCGCGTGCTCGAGCTCGGTCACAGCTATCTCTCGGCGCTGAGCCTGCCAGACATCGTCCACCCGCATCTCGAACGGCTCTCACGGCAGGTCGACGAGAGCGTGTCCGCGGCCGTCCTCGACGGCTCCGACATCGTCTACATCTCCCGTGTGCCGACCCGGCGCATCATGAGCGTCGGCATCACGATCGGCACGCGCTTCCCCGCGCACGCGACGAGCATGGGGCGCGTCCTCCTCGCGCACGCCGAAGATCCGGGCGAGGCGCTGACGGGCTCGCTCGCACGGGTGACCCCGACGACCGTCACGGATCCGCGAGCCCTCGCACGCGAGCTCGAGCGGATCCGCGAACAGGGCTACGCCCTCGTCGACGGCGAGCTCGAAGAGGGGGTGCGGTCGGTCGCCGCGCCGATTCGGGGTCGCGGCGGTCGCGTCGTCGCCGCCGTCAACGTCTCGACGGCCGCCAGCCGCGTCGACCTCGAACGCCTGACCGGCGAACACCTGCCGGCACTGCGCGACGCGACGCACGCGATCGACGCGGAACTCGCGCTCGTCTAACGCCGCCGCGTCACGACAGGCGCGAGACCACCTGGAGGACGACGAAGACCGCGATGATGATGAAGGTCACCCAGGTGAAACCGCGGCGCTTGAGGCGCTTGCCGGGATCCGCCACGCCGGACGGCGGACGCAGCATCTCCGGGTTCTGTACGGCGGGGATGTCCGAGGAGCCAGCGGCGAGCGGAGCGGCGTTCGCCACGCGCAGGCGTTCGTCGCGCCAGCGCCCCCAGCGCTCGATCTTCTGAAGCATCGCCCCGACCACGGAGAACAGCCACGCCCACCGATCAGCGTTGAGCGTCGAGACGTCGTCGCCCGTGTAGAAGAACAGCCAGTCGTCGACGATCTCGACGTCGAGCTGAGCGGCGTTGCGGATGAAGCGCTGCATGATGTCGGGCGTGAACAGGTACAGGGCGTCGGCCTCGTAGCCGACAGGTGCGTACAGGCTGAAGTGCTCGTCGAAGTTGCCCTCGAGGCTCAGGCGCTGGTCCTTCTTCAGCCCGATCGGCAGGTTCGACCCGAAGAAGCTGTTGTTCCCCTCGGCGTCGAGGACGATGTGCGGCAACGGCGAATCGAGCTGGACGGCGATGTACCCCCACGTGTGGGTCGTGGAGTTCTTCCCGGAGCCGGTCGTATAGCGGTAGTTGCCGAACTCGACGAAACGGGGCGTGTCGCCGCGGACGAGGAGCTGCGAGTTGCGCTGTCGGCCGATGTCGAAGAGCATGCCGGGCAGCTTCGGGTTGTTGAACCCGGGGTGGAACTGCATGCCGTTGGCACGCGCGAAACGATCGAGTCGAAACTGCCGCTTGTCGCTGTCGCCCACCACGAGCGTGCCGATGCCGAGGGCCGCCAACACGAGACCGACGACGGTGAATATGCCGCCCGTGATGAGGCTGGCATCGGCCGCCAGCATCACGATGCCCGCGACGAGCATCGCGACCCCGATGAGGCTGAGCACGATCAGCGCGAAAATGCTGCTGGAGGATTTCCCCTGATGCGAGTGCGGGAACCGCTGGGCGACGGAGGCCTTGAAAGCGCGAAGCTCGTTCCGATCGATCGGCTCGCTGAGGGCGCTCGCGTCGAAGTTGTGCATGCCTCCACGGTACGTAACCCACGCGGTCGATCGCGCCACTGCCGAACGCGGGTCGCGCGTGATGCCGCCGCGCTCGTCACAAGACCGGCGGTTCTGTAACCTGCCGTTCACCGACTCTTCTGTTCTGATACCACCAGTCTCGTAATTCGACGTCACCTTGAGCGCCTTTCATGAGGAGGTCCCCACCCGGAGAACACCTCTGAAAGGCCCTCCATGCGACTTCGTGCTCCTCTCGCCCTCGGCGCTCTCGCCGCGGCGTCCGCGATCCTCCTCGCTGGCTGCTCCGGCACGTCCGCGGATCCTGCTGCAGCCGAAGACGACGTCATCCGCTTCGCCACCCTTCCGCTCGTCGATGACCCGTCGGTCGAAACACCGATCGATGAGATCGCCGCGCTCCTCGAAGAGGAGACCGGGATGAGAGTCGAGATGACCGACGTCCCCAACTATTCAGCGGTGATCGAGGCCGTGCGCGCAGGTCATGAGGACATCGGCATCATGAGCGCTTTCCCCTCCGCGCTCGCCGTGAACACCGGCGAGGTCGACGCGCTCGTCGCGTGGCCCGGCGTCGACGAACCCGTATCGACCTGCCTCGTGCTCGACGATGCGGACATCCAGTCGTTCGACGACATCACCGCCGACACGACGATCGCGTTCGCCGACCCCAACTCGTCGAGCGGCTTCTATATGCCGACCTACATGCTGAACGAACACGGCCTTCGCGAAGACGAAGGGGACTTCACGGTGCTCTTCGCTGGCGGACACGACCGCAGCTTCATCGCGCTGAAGGAGGGCCAGGCCGATATCGCCTGCACGTCGACGATCTTCCCGGCGATGGCTGGCCAGGGGGATCCGATGTTCCCGTTCGACGAGGGAGAGACGCGTTCGATCGGTGAGAGCATCTCGATGCCCGTCTCGATGGGAGTGCTCGGCAGTCAGCACATGAGCGCCGAGAAGCGCGCGGCGCTCGTCGACGCCATCCCGCGCGTCTTCAGCGACGAGAACCGAGACGTTCTGGGGATGTACATGGACGGCATGCCGGAGGGCATCGAGCCGATCGCGGAGCCCGGCACCGATGTGTTCCAGCCGATCGTCGACATCGCCGCCGCAGCGGGCGTCGACATCGGGGACCTCGAATGAACGCCGTGAGTGACACCGTCACCATGCGTCCGGCGGCGGCCACGGGCACCGCGCTCGTCCACCTCCGCGATCTGCGAGTGCGGTACGCGCCTGACGAGCCGTTCGTACTGGACGGCGTCGATCTCGATCTGCACGACGGCGAGATGGTCGCGCTCCTCGGCGCGAGCGGATCCGGAAAGTCCACGCTGATGAAGTCGCTGACGGGCTTCGCTCCCGTCACGTCCGGGACCGTGCGTATGGGCGAGATCGACGTGGCGAATCTGCGTCGCGGGCAGTTGCGCGACCTGCGTTCGCAGACCGGGCAGGTGTTCCAGCAGTTCAACCTGATCGGACGGCTCAGCGTGCTCACGAACGTGTTGACCGGATCGCTGCACCGTGCGGGAGCGGTCAACGTGCTCGGCACGTTTCGGAGCGCAGACCGCAAGAAGGCGCTCGACCTCCTGGACCGCGTCGGCATCGCGCACAAGGCGAACGCCGAAGCGCGGACGCTGTCGGGCGGTCAGCAGCAGCGCGTCGCGATCGCACGCGCGCTCATGCAGAATCCGCGCGTGATCCTCGCGGACGAGCCGGTGGCGTCGCTGGACCCGAAGATGAGCCGCACGGTGCTGGAACTTCTGCAGTCCATCGCGCGCGACGAGGGGATCCCCGTGCTCGTCAGCCTGCACGTGCTGCCGCTCGCGCTCGCGCATTCCGATCGCATTGTGGGGCTGCGTCACGGTGAGATGGTCATCTCCGGTCGAACGGCCGACCTCGATGCCGAGCAGCTCGCGCCCGTGTACGAGCTCGACGACGAGGGCGAGGACGACTAGATCATGCTGACCGTTGAGGAGAAGCGGCGCCGCAAACCTGCCCCGCAACTCGACCCGCGTGCCCGCGAGCGCATGGAGAGAGCGTTCCGCATCCCGCGTGCCCGTTTCATCGTCGGAGCGGTGCTCGCCGTCGCGATCTTTCTGTGGTCGGCGAATGGTGCGCAGTTCGACTTCCTGAAGCTCGGGGACGGCGCGGTGAACATGGGCGAGTTCATCCTGCGCATGTTCCCGCCGGACTTCTCGAAGATCGGTCTGATCCTCGCGCTGCTGACCGAGACGCTGCAGATGGCGATCGTGGGCACGGCGATCGGCGCCGTGCTGTCGCTGATCATGGCCTTCGGTGCGGCGAGCAACATCGCTCCGACATGGGTGTATTACGCGTGCCGATGGACGATGAACATCATCCGCGCCCTCCCGGATCTCGTGATCGCCTTGATGTTCGTCTCCGCCGTCGGCCTCGGCCCGTTCGCGGGCATTCTCGCGATGACGATCGGATCCATCGGCTCGATCGGCAAAGTCTTCGCGGAAGCGATGGAGGCCGTCGACCGCGGCCCCATCACCGCGATGGAGTCGGTCGGCGCGTCGCGACGCCAGATCATCCAGTACGCGATCGTGCCGCAGGCGCTGCCCCTGCTGACGAGCTACACGCTGCTGCTGTTCGAGGGCAACGTGCGCGGGGCCACGATCCTCGGGCTCGTCGGCGCCGGCGGCATCGGCCTCGAACTCACCACCGCCATGAACCGCTACGAATACGGCCACCTGTTCGCCATGGTCATCTGCATCATCGTGCTCGTCACCATCATCGACCAGGCGAGCGCCATCATCAGAAAGAAGATCACATGAGCATCGACACCATCGAACTTCCGCTCACCGCCCCCGTCAACCTGCGCGACCTCGGCGGGATCCGGGTCGCGGGCGGATCCGTGCGCCGCGGGTTCGCGATCCGCGCGGACGACCTGTCGACCTCCGACGCCGACTCGGCCGCCGACCTCGTCGAGCGCGGTCTCACCTCGATCATCGACCTGCGCTCGCACGCAGAGGCGACGTTCACCGGGCGCGGCCCGTTCGGCTCGATGCCCGTCACATACCACCACGTGCCGTTCCTCACGTCGCTGGAAGACGCCACCGAGGACGCGATGAACCAGGCGTCGTTCGAGCGCCTCTACGTGCGCATGTTCGACAGCGCCGCACCGCGCATCGTGCAGGCGCTCGCCGTGATCGCGACGTCGCCGGGCGCCACCGCCTTCCACTGCGCAGCCGGCCAGGACCGCACCGGCGTGCTCGCCGCGGCCCTGCTGCTCGTGCTCGGCGCCTCGCACGACGACATCGTCGAGGACTACACGCACACGGGTCAGAACTCGCCCGCGATCGTCGAGCGCATCGCACCCGTGATGGGGCCGCTCATGGCTGAGCGGGGGATCGACCTCGAGGCGGCGGCGAAGGCCGCCTCGCGCCCCGAGTTCTCGCCGGCGCCGATGGAGGGGCTGCTCGCCCATCTCTCGCGCGAGGACGCGGATCCGCTTCGCCGTCTCCGCGAGGCCGGACTCACGGACGGCCTCATCGAGACGCTCCGGTCCCTGGCGGTCGTGTGAGTTCAGGGGTCAGGGACGCCGGGGCCGCCGTGCGCGGCCCCGGCCGCCCGCGCGCCGAGGGGCATGACGAGAAGATCCTCGCCGCTGTCGACAAGCTGATCGACGCGGACCGCCCCGTGACGGTAGGCGCCGTCGTCGAGGAGAGCGGCGTGTCCCGCGCCGCGCTGTACCGGCGTTGGCCGAGCCTGCCGGATCTCGTCGCCGCCGCCCTCGACCGGGGGCGCTTGGCGCTCGAGGTCGACACCTCCGGCGACATCAAGGAGGCGATCGTCGCCCTGTACTTCGGCGATCCGCGGGCGGCGCGCGGGTCGACCTACAGCGACCGGCGGTTCCGCGCGCGGTTGGCCCTCGTGATGCAGAATCCAGACCTGCAGCACGCGTACTGGTCGTCGCACGTGCGCCGGCGCCGGGTCTCGGTGCACGCCGCGCTCACCGAGGCGATTCGCCGGGGAGACCTGCGCGACGACGTCGACGTCGACGCCGCTATCGACCTCATCAACGGCGTCTTCTACTATCAGTCGGTCGTGCGCGGTGCGACGCTGCGCGACGATGCGGCGCTCGAGCGCTGCCGCCGCGCGTTCGAGATCGCCTGGCGGGGCATGAGCGCGCGCTGACGCGGTCGCGCCTTCGCCGAGCGTCTGGAAATTCGGCGAGCATCTGACGGATTCGCCGGATCCGGCCGAATCTGGCGAGGTTCCCAGATGCTCGGCGGACGAGATGGCGAGAACGGCGCCGATAACCTGGGGGCATGAGGCGGCAGCGGATCACGTGGGGGCGTGCACTCGGTTTTAGCGCACTCGCGGTCGGAGCACCGTGGGCGATCTGCGCCGCGATCGCCGTCCTCCTGACGGTGCTTCCCGGGGACGTCGATGGGTTCCCCGCATTCGTGCTCCTGATCTCGCCGGCGGCCGCCGCGGTCGGAATCCTCGTCGGCGGACTCCTCGCGTTCGCGTGGCCGCCGCGGACGCGCACTGGTGCCGCAGCGCAGACGCTGGCCGCCTGCGTCCTCGCGATCGGAGCGGTCGCTCTCGTCATCGGGGTCATCGTGGCCCCCGGGTCCAGATCTCTGGGCGCTCTCCTCCTCTCTGTGTATGCCTTCGCATACGCGTCGGGTATCTTCCTCGTCGGCGGTGGCGGGATCTGGGCCGTCGCGGGAGGTATCGTCGCCGCGCGGGTGCTCCCCGGACGGCATGCACGTCCACCGGGCTGGGTTCCGTACGTATGGATCCTGTTCGGCGCGCTTGGGGCGATCGGATCCGTGATTTACGCCGTTGCGGCACCCGCCCCGGATGTGTCACCGGCGGGCCCACAGGACCTCCCGATGAGCTCACGTGGTCCATGGCGGTGGTTCCCGCTCGGCTGGGTGTGGTCGCAGGGAGTCCACTACGAGAATCCCGGATGGATCCCGACCCTGGCGCTCGCGAGCGCGCTCGGCATTGTCGCGATCGGAATCGCGATGCGCTTCGGCCGCTCCAGGTCCGTGGGCCATCGCGAGACAATCGAACTCCCGAGCGAGAATCGCCTGGTGCCGTGAGGAGTCGCCGCGCTCGCCGCTGCCGTGCAGCGGTTGCGATTCGGTGATCTCGTGTCGCAATACACGGAGGCGGACAGCGAATGGGGCGACTCGGAGGAATCACTTCTCTGGAGCAACACCGATGCCGACGGTCTGTAGGCGTGGAGACGTCCTGCTGACGATCCTGGATCCATCGGCCCGGAGCGAACAAGGCAAAGCTCGACCCTGTGTCGCTGCGTCGCTGTGTCGAACGATGCCCGGCATGCGTCGATCGCTCAGACCGGGCACGGTGTGATCACCGTCGTACCCCTCACCAGCAACGCTGACCACGTCCTCGCGTGTCAAACGCTCGTCCATCCGGCTCCGTCCAACGGCCTCGCACGCCCGAGCAAGGCACAGGCGGAGCAGATTCGCTCGAGCTCACCCCAGCGGGTTCTGCGAAAACTCGGATCTGTCAGCCGGGAGACGATGGCCGCCATCGATGAGGCGCTGCGCGTTCACCTCATGTCGTGAGGGGGATGTCCTCGCCCGGGCGGATCGCATGCGCCTCGATGGCGGGATCCGTGCAGATCGCCCGAACGAGGTCGGGCGTGCCGGCGACGATGGTGGAGGCGAGGTCGATCTCGGTCACCAGCACCCATTCCCGGCCCTCGGGCCAGATCAGGCTGGGCGAGCGGGTGTGCCCGTCTTCGCTCCACGGCACCGTCTGCGGCCACGACGGATCCGCCCACGCGCGCGGTGCCGCGCGGAACAGCACGTGCTCGCGATCGGGGAGCTCGAGGTGCGGACCGCGCGAGGCCTCGTCGCTGAGGATCCCCGGCTGCCAGGTCTTCTTGCGGAACACGTTGTTGAACGCATCGCGGTAGCTTTCGCGTAGCAGGTTCGCGTGGTGGGAGTCGTCCGTGTATGCGGCGCTGAGCCCCACGCGGGATCCGCGCGTTCCCATGAACCCGACGAGGCCGCCCCATCCGGCCCACACCGCCGCGTGTCCGTCGTCGGGCGTCGCGGTGTGCTCGGCGAGGTGCGCGCCGACGCTGGTGAGGACGTCGGGCTCGAGCGTGCCCTCCTCCGGAGCGTCGTAGCGCCAGCCGTCGGCGTCCACCGGTGTCTCGCTCGGCGGATCCGTCAGGGCGATCCGGTGCCACGCTGCTCGCGCGTGCATCTCGGTGCCGAATGCGGTGGCCGCGTCGCGCCAGCCGATGCGTTCGGCGTCGATCTCGCGCCCGTGCAGCTGCTCCCACACCTCGGTGTCTCCGTCGGCGGGCCAGTCGGTCCCGACCGGCCGCTCGCGATAGGCGGGGTGGAAGATACGTGCGTAGGCGGGAAAGCCGCGCGGCACGAAGTGGTGCAGCGTCCACGCAGTCTCAAGCCTCTCGCGGATCCAGTCCCCGGCCGCGACGTCGCTCGTCCACTCCATGTGCCCAGCGTACGCCGAGCCGTTCAGAAGGAGACGTGTCGTTCCGGCGGATCGAGAGCGCGATCGGATCCGTCGTTACGGCGACTCTTCTCCTGAAGCGCCTGCCTCGCGGAGGTAGTCGCGCAGGATGCGAGCGTGATTCACGTCAGGATCCTTCGCCCCGTAGATGAGGGTGACCGTCTTGTGGCCCCGCACCCGCGACCGCAGATCCTCGACGGCGGGGTTGTTGTCCAACTCCGCCCGGTACCGCTTCGTGAACTCATCGATGCGGTCTGGATCGTGGTTCCACCAGGTGCGCAGGTCCGGCGACGGAGCGATGTCCTTCAGGTGCTCGTCGAGCGCCGCGCGTTCCTTCGACACGCCGCGCGGCCACATCCGATCCACCAGCACACGATAGCCGTCGGCCGTGTTCGCGTCGTCGTATGCCCGCTTGATCCGCAGCTCGCCCATGGCCTTCTTCCTCGGGTGGTGCCTTTCGGAGATGAAGCGGGCCCGGATCCCTCAGGGAACCGGGCCCGCCGCGCATCCGTTCTACTCCGTTGGATCCGCTGCCTTCTTCACCTTCAACTTCTCGAGCGACTCGGCCGCGGCCTGCCGGCCGCCGAGGCCGTAGGCAAGCGCCGCGGCGAGCGCACCGCCGACGACGACCGCGCCGAACGCGAGGGTGATGATCTCGTCGGCGATGCCCATGTAGCTCAGGCCCATCGCCGTGAACAGGGCGATCGTCGCCCACTTGATGACGGTCGCGGGCGTGCCCTTGCCCATGAACTTCACGATGAGGTTCGCGATGAGGAAGCCCGCGGCGATGATGACGCCGCCGAACAGGACGCGGCCGCCGAGCTCAAGGACCTCGTTGAGGATCTGGGTGACCTCGGGGAAGCCGAGCGCGCGCGTGGCCATGATCGCGAAGAACACCATGATCGCGACCTGCACGATGCGCGTGATGATCTTCGTCGCGCTGGCGCCGGCCGGCAGGATCTCGAGCTTCGCGACTGAGCGGTCCACGCCGAGGCCGCCGAGCGTCGTTTCGAGCAGTCCGCCGAGGAACGACGAGATGAGGTAGCCGAGGCCGAGGATGAGCGCGGCCGCGATGATCGCCGGCAACGCCGTGAGGAACATCTGCAGCATCTGCTCGGCGGGATCGGAGATCGCCGAGATGCCGAGGATCTGCAGCGCCGCGATCGCGACGACGATCAGGATGATCGCGAACACGAGGTTGCCGACGACGTTCGGGATGTTCGACAGGCCGGTCTTCGGCGGGGCCGGGTCACCGACCGGGACCTGAGTCGGATCGGCGGGGGCGCCGGACGCCTCGTTCACGACGGTGTTCGCGCCCGCCGAGGCCTTGCGCGTCAGCTTCGTGAAGTTCACCGCGCCGAGCGCGGTTTCGACGAGCTGGCGCACGATCTTCGCCACGACGAAGCCGATGACGAAGACGAACGTCGCACCGATGAGGTTGGGCAGGAAGCCGAGGACCCCCTGGAGCAACGACTGGATGGGCTCGAGGACCTGCGTGAGCGAGAAGAGCTGGAGGACTGCCATCAGGCCGAACAGCCAGACGAGCAGGGAGGCGACGGATCCGATCGAGTCGCCGACGGCCTTGCCGTCGTTGCCTTCGCGCTGCAGGAACGTCACCCGCGAGACGAGCTTGCCGATGGCCCACCGTACGACGGCGGCAAGAATCCATGTCGCCGCGATGATGACGATCGCGAGGACAACCTTGCCGAGGATGCCCACCCAGTCGATGTCAGAGAAACTCATGATCGAACCCTCTCTCGGTCACGACGCCGTGGTCGATCCACGGCCCTTAACGGGCCCCACCATTCCGCTGCATATCGGTCGTGTCAATGGCATCGTGGTGAATCCGCGCCCGCGCTCGCGGCAGCCAGCAGGATCCGCTAGACTAAACCGGTTGTCCGCTGTGCCGCCGTTCGGCCCACATCCGGGCGACGTGCAACACACCCTCCTGATGTCGGGAAATGCCCGGCATCCGTTCGAGTCCGAAGGAGGTGGGAAAGTGACGCACACGCACCAGTACGAGATGATGGTTATCATCCAGCCTGAGGTGGACGAGCGCCAGGTTCCCGCGTACCTCGATAAGTACCTCAAGGTCATCACTGACGCCAAGGGCACGATCGAGAACGTGGACATCTGGGGCAAGCGCAAGTTCGCCTACGAGATCCAGAAGAAGACCGAGGGCATCTACGCCGTCGTCGACTTCACGGCCACCAGCGACGCCACGCATGAGCTCGACCGCCAGCTCGGTCTTGCCGATGACGTGATGCGCACCAAGATCCTTCGTGCGGAAGAGGCCATCGCGATGGTCGCCTCCGAGGCCAAGCGGGCCGAAGCGAAGGCTGCACGCAAGTCTGCGGCGAAGGCCTAAGGTAAGCGCATGGCAGGCGAAACCGTTATCACCGTCGTAGGCAATCTGACCGCCGATCCCGAGCTGCGGTACACGCAGTCCGGGATCCCCGTGGCGAACTTCACGATCGCTTCGACCCCGCGCACGTTCGATCGCGCGTCGGGCGAGTGGAAGGACGGCGAAGCCCTGTTCTTGCGCGCCAGTGTCTGGCGCGACTTCGCCGAGCACGTCGCCGGGTCCATGACGAAGGGCATGCGCGTGATCGCGCAGGGCAACCTCCGTCAGCGGAACTATGAGACGCGTGAGGGCGAGCGACGCACCTCGATCGAACTGGACGTCCAGGAGATCGGTCCGTCGTTGCGCTACGCCACGGCACAGGTCACCCGTGCGGCGAGCAGCGGAAACTATGGCCGGGGCGGAAACTCCGGTCAGGTCTCCGGTGGTCAGCAGGCTCCGCAGCAGTCCTCCGACGAGCCCTGGGCGACGCCCGGCTCGTCCGGCGGTGACGCGTGGAGCACTCCGGGGTCGTTCTCTGACGACACCCCGTTCTAATCTCTTACATTCGTAAAGGATCCATTCATGGCTGGAAAGTCGAGCGGCGATCGCCGCAAGACGCGGAAGGGCGCGAAGAACGCCGCCCCCGCGAAGCACATTCGGGTCGGCGTCATTGACTACAAGGATGTCGCGACCCTTCGCAAGTTCATCTCGGAGCGCGGCAAGATCCGTGCCCGTCGTATCACCGGTGTTTCGGTTCAGGAGCAGCGCCTCATCGCCCGCGCGATCAAGAACGCGCGCGAGATGGCTCTCCTGCCGTACGCCGGCGCAGGCCGGTAAGGAGCCCTCGCATGTCGAAGCTGATTCTCACGCATGAGGTCGACGGGCTGGGTAGCGCCGGTGACGTGATCGAGGTCAAGGACGGGTACGCCCGTAACTACCTCATTCCGCAGGGCTTCGCCGTCACGTGGACGCGCGGCGGCCAGAAGCAGGTGGACCAGATCCGCGCTGCACGCGAGTCGCGCGCGATCGCCACTCACGAAGAGGCCGAGGAGCTCAAGCAGAAGCTCGAGCAGGCCCGCGTCAAGGTGACGGTCAAGGCCGGCGCCGAGGGGCGCCTGTTCGGATCCGTCAAGCCGGCCGACGTCGCGAACGCCGTTGCGGAGGCGGGTCTCGGAGACCTCGACAAGCGTCGTGTGACGCTGCCGTCGCCGATCAAGGCCGTCGGTGACCACGAGGCGCTCGTGCGTCTTCACGACAACGTGACCGCCGTGATCAACCTGCAGGTCATCGCGCAGAAGAAGTAGTCTTCTCGCACTCGAAACCGGCGCTTCTCCCCTGTGGAGAAGCGCCGGTTTCTCATGCCTGGACGGGGCGACACAGGTGTGTTTCTTCCACATCCGTTCATCTGCCGTTCAACCTTCAAGCAGCGGTTCAAGTCGACTGTTATCCACACTGTGTGCAACGGGTAAATACCTGGTCAGAGGTTATAAAAATCACGCAGTATGCCGCATTCCACACCGTTGTCCACAGGCTGATTCCACAGGCCGAGCGGCGTTTTACCCAGAACCATCCACAGGGTTATCCACAGGGCGCGTTGTGGCGCGCAAAATCTGTTCATAAGGTGAGTCGTCGGAACGTGTCGGGTGCCCCGTTCGAATGTCGGTCGTCGCTGGTGACATGACTGTCGCGGTTCGCCCCGAATCGCCGATCACGGAGCGAGATCCGTCGGGAGGAGAGTCTGTGTCGATCAACGACGTCGTGACCGAGCGTCTGGACGGCGGGCAGCCGGCTCACGAGCGCACGCCGCCCCACGACCTGTTGAGCGAGCAGTCGACCCTCGGCGGAATGCTGCTGTCGAAGGACGCCGTCGCTGATGTCGTCGAGACGCTGCGCGGCGGTGACTTCTACATCCCGAAGCACGAGGTGATCTTCGAGGCGATCCTCTCGCTCTATTCGCACGGCGAGCCGACCGACGTCATCACCGTCACCGATGAGCTGATGAAGACCGGCGACTTGCAGCGTGCCGGTGGCGTCGACTACCTCCACTCGCTGACGTCGATCGTGCCGACGGCGGCCAACGCCGGATATTACGCATCGATCGTGCAGGAGCGCGCGCTGCTGCGTCGCCTCGTTGACGCTGGCACGCGCATCGTGCAGATGGGCTATAGCGGCGAGGGAGAAGCCGTCGAGCTCGTCAACCAGGCCCAGGCCGAGGTCTACTCCGTCACGGGACAGGATCAGACCGAGGACTACGTCCCGCTCGAGGTCGCGGTCTCCGCCGCCCTCGAGGAGATCGAGATGGCCAAGGGCCGCGACGGCCAGATGACGGGCGTGCCGACGGGGTTCAAAGACCTCGACGAGCTGACGAACGGCCTGCACGCCGGCCAGATGATCGTCGTCGCCGCACGACCGGCTATGGGTAAATCAACCCTGGCTCTCGATTTCGCTCGGGCGTCCGCGATCAAGCATGACCAGCCCGCGATCTTCTTCTCGCTCGAGATGGGCAAGACCGAGATCGCGATGCGCCTGCTCAGCGCCGAGGGCCAGATCCCGCTGCAGAAGCTGCGCAAGGGCGACCTCGATTCGCGTGACTGGACGACGCTGGCGTCGACGCGTGGCCGCATCAACGACGCACCGCTCTACGTCGACGACAGTCCGAACATGACGCTCGTCGAGATTCGTGCGAAGTGCCGACGCCTCAAGCAGCGCGTCGGTCTGAAGATGATCATCATCGACTATCTCCAGCTCATGACGAGCGGTAAGAAGGTCGAGTCACGTCAGCAGGAGGTCTCGGAGTTCTCCCGTGCGCTCAAGCTGATGGCGAAGGAGCTGCAGGTGCCGGTCATCGCGCTGTCGCAGCTGAACCGAGGATCCGAGCAGCGCCAGGACAAGCGCCCAATGGTCAGCGACCTGCGCGAATCGGGATCGATCGAGCAGGACGCCGATATGGTGATCCTCCTCCACCGCGACGAGGTGTACGACCGGCAGTCGCGCCCCGGCGAGGCCGACCTGATCGTCGCGAAGCACCGTAACGGCCCCACGGCCGACATCGCGGTCGCGTTCCAGGGCCATTACAGCCGCTTCCACGACATGGTGCACATGGACGCGGGCTTCGGTGACGAGTAGCCATCGCACGCGACGTCGTACGATCGCGGTATGACGACGACTGACGCACTCCGATCCAAATGCATCACCCGATGACGGGAACCGACGCCCCGCACGTGCGCGGGCCCGGTCGCTGGATCGGCGACCCCGCGACGTTTCACGGCGAAGGCGCGTTCTGGGACGACGACGCCGATGTCCTGCGGCACGTGGACATGCTCGCGGGTGGCGTCATCACCTGGGACGGCGACGAAGCATCGCGGCGCACCCTCGGCGACGTCGCCGCGGTGATCCGGCGACGCGAGCGCGGCGGCTTCGTCGTCGCCCTCCAACAGGGGTTCGCCCTTCTGGACGACGCGCTCGACAGCGTGCGAGAGATCCCCGTCTTCGACGATGCGCGGATCCGCATGAACGAGGGCGCGTGCGATCCGCGCGGCCGTCTCTTCTGCGGAACGATGGCGTATGACGCCACGCCCGGCGCCGGCACGCTCTACCGCCTCGACGCCGACCTCACGGTCGCGCCGGTGCTGCACGACCTCACGATTCCCAACGGTCTCGTCTGGACTCCCGACGGCCGCAGCGCACTGCACGTGGACACCCCCGCCGCGACGGTGTACCGGTACGCGTATGACCTCGAGACCGGAATCTTCGGCGACCGCGAGGTTCACCTTGACCTCGGCGACGAGCCCGGGAAACCGGACGGTATGGCGGCTGACGACGAGGGCGGCCTCTGGATCGCCCTCTGGGGCGGGGCGTGCGTCCGCCGGTATGACGCCGACGGGCGCTGCACCGACACCATTCCTCTCGACGTGACCAACCCCACCTCGTGCGCGTTCGGCGGACCGGAGGGACGCACGCTGTTCATCACGTCGTCGAAGCAGGGGATCGACGTCGACGCGGAAGCTCACGCCGGGCTCGTGTACGAGATCGAGACGACCCTGCAGGGCGCTCCCGTGCACCGGTTCGCCGGGTAACCGAACGCGCGCCGTCCCCCGCGCGACGGGTACCCGAATTCCCCCGCGTGACGGATGTGCGACGCGAGACTCCGCGCGAGCATGGAGCCATGAACGCCACCGATCTCTTCTCGCCCCATGACAACCGCCCCGGCGTGCCACCTACGCGTGTGCCCTGGGGGCCCGTCGGCGCGTTCGCCGCGATCGCACTCGCACTGGGCTGGCTCGTCTGCCTTCCCCTCTGGTTCGGCGACGGCCTCGCCTCCCCGTTCTTCCAGCTCTTCGCGGCCGGGCTCATGGCCACCCCAACCATCGCGGCCCTCATCATCACGTTCATCGCCGTCCCCAAGGGCGGCCGCGCACGCTACCTCGGCCTGCTGCCGTTCCGGCCCGTGTCGCGCAAGATCTGGCTCATCCTGCTGTGGCCGGTCATCTTCCTCGCCGTCGCCTTCGGTGCGATGTTCCTTGCCTCGGCCCTCGGGTGGCTCACGATCGATGGCGAACTCGCGACGCTCTCCGCCCAGCTGGGCGGCGCCGACGTCGACGTGTTCCTCATCATCCAGTTCCTCTCCCTGCCGCTCATCGTGATCCAGGCCACCATCACTGCCTTCGGCGAGGAGCTCGGCTGGCGCGGCTACCTCACGACGGCGCTGTCGCCGCTCGGGTTCTGGCCGTCGTCCGCGATCATCGGCGTCGTCTGGGGCCTGTGGCACGCGCCGATCATCCTGCTCGGCTACAACTTCGGTCGCACCGACGCGCTCGGGCTCGTGTACATGGTGATCTTCTGCCTGCTCGTCGGCGTGATCCTCCAGTGGAGCCGTTACTTCACCCGCAGCGTGTGGCCGGCCGCAGTCGGGCATGGCGCCCTCAACGCGACCTTCACCTACCCGCTCCTCTGGGCGACGCCTGACCTGGATCCGCTGCTGGGCTCCGCCGTCGGGGTGCCGGGATGGATCCTGCTCGCCGTCGTCATCGGCGTGCTTCTCGTCACCCGGGCGTTCCGCCCCGAGCGCGACTGGACGCCGAAGGCGGATCCGCGCGCGAGCTCCGACTGACGGCGGAGCGTTTTCCTCCCGGAGGGGGAAGTGGCCTACGGCCGGATGCGGTGGAATAGGAACATGCTCGAGAACCTGCAGTCGTTCACCGAAACTCTCCCTGTCGCCGTTCAGTGGGTCGGGATCATCCTCATCTCGGCGATCCCGTTCGTCGAGTCGTACCTGGGCGCGTTCATCGGAGTGATCGCGGGGATCCACCCCGTCGTCGCGCTTGCGGCCGCCATCATCGGGAACGTGGTCTCGATGCTGATCTTCGTCCTGTCCGCGCATGGCATCCGGACGGCCGCGACCAAGAACAACGCGCCGAAGGAACTCTCGCCCCGCAAGCAGAAGCTCAAGGAACGGTTCGACAAGTTCGGCATCGCGGGGGTGAGCCTCCTGGGTCAGGCGGTTCTGCCGAGTCAGATCACGTCGGCGCTCATCGTCAGCTTCGGCGCCTCGAAGAACAAGGTGATCTTCTGGCAGATCATCTCGATCATCCTCTGGGGTGTCGCGTTCACGCTCCTCGCGCTCGGTGGCGTGCAGGTTGTGGGCCGCTTCTGATCAGTGCCGCCAGCGCGGCACCACGAGCGGACTGCCGGACTCCGGGTCGGGGATCACGCGCGCGTCCAAGCCGAACACGTCGGCGACGAGATCCTCGGTGATCACGGTCGCTGGATCGCCGGTGCCCACGACAGCACCGCCCTTCATGGCGACGACGTGGTCCGCGTAGCGCGCGGCGATCTCGCCGTCCTGGCCGACGCGCTCGATGCCGCTGGTGTCGATGTCGCCCATCACGAACGAGTTCTCACAATCGAAGCCGAACAGCGCGTCGGGCTCGATGCCGTACTCGTGCAGCGAGCTGTATGCGTAGCAGTCCATGATGATCGTCTCGGGCTGCGCCTCTGTCCGATGACAAGGCATCTGTAGTTTCTGCCATCGATTCTGTGGTCGTGACAGACGACCTGTAGTTTTCGCCAACCGATCTGTGGTTCTGGGCGTCAGGCCGGTCGTAGATCGAGCACGACCTCCGCGATGGCTGGCCCATCGTCGGCCGCGCGCATAACGGCCCGGTGCTCCGCGGCGATCGAGACCGAGATCCTCCGGCGGCTGATGCTGAACCAGTACAAGTCGCACGGCAAACTCGGCGTCATCGTGTCGGGCGAACCGAACATCGGCAAGACCACGACGGTCTCACACATCGCCCGCCGCTTCGAGCGACGCCGCCGCGACATCGGCCGGGCCGGTGGTGCGAACTCCGTGCCAGTGATCTACGTGAGTGTGCCCCCGTCGTGCACGCCGAAGCTGATGCTCGGCGAGTTCGCGCACTTCCTCGGTCTCCCGATCCGCCCGCATTACAACACCGGCGAGCTGATGAACACCGTCGCGAGCGTGATCTCCGCATGCGGAACCGAGCTGATCATCGTGGACGAGATCCACAACCTCAACCAGAAGTACAAGCAGATGGGCGAAGCCTCCGACACGCTCAAGCAACTGTCCGAAAAGTGCCCGGGCACGTTCGTCTACGCCGGCGTAGACGTCGAAGCCAGCGGCCTGCTCGACGGCACCCGCGGACGCCAGATCAGCAGCAGGTTCCAAATCATGCACCTGCACACGTTTGAGAACACCGGTAAGGGCAAGGCGGCGTGGGCTGATCTACTGGTCGCGGTCGAGAGCTCCCTGGGGCTCATCGACCAGCAGCCCGCGGCGATCCTCCGCCACGCGAGCCACCTCCATACCGCGACCGGCGGCGTTATCGGCGACCTCACCGGGATGCTGCAGATGCTCGCGATCGACGCGATCGACAGCGGAGGCGAACGGCTCGATCTTGACAGCGTGTTCGGCACGGTTCCTGCACCCGTGTCCGGGACGGCATCCGCCACGACATGAGAGGTCCGATACCGCCTGCGGATGTGCGAGCACTGCCGCTGCGTGTGCGGCCGCTTGCGGCGGAGACGGTGACCGGATTTCTCGGAAGGCTCGCGACCGCGAACTCGCTCACGCCGCGTGATCTCCGGCTCCATGTCACCGATCTCGCTGGGCTTTCACCCTCACGTCCGAACCTCGAGCGCGCAGCCGCGTGGACCGAACGACTCGGTGCTCTCGCCCCCGGCCACTTCGACGCCGACGCGCGCCGAAACGCCATGTACGTCCGCTGCCAGCATTACGGCTGGCAACCCGCGCTCTGCAAACGATGCGGCTACACGCAGGCTCCACGATCTGCGTGCCGACGCTGCGCCGACGGCGACCAGACCTCCGTGCGCAGCAGAGGTGGCGCTGTCTGCAACCGCCACCGCCGATGGCACCTCGACGCCGCCGACGTCGACCTCGCGAGCTTTCCCGAGTACGCGCACGCCGAGCGCTGCCTCTCGGGCACGCTCTGGAAGCGAGGCGTCGGGCTTGCGACCGGCGAGCTCCAACTCGCTGCCACGCTCATCCGCTGCTGGATGACCGATGAGCGCCCAGATGCCCGGATCGAGGACCGAATGTCCGCGCTCGAGGTGGGAACGCTCGACGCCGATGCTGTCCTCCTCGCGGCATATCCCGAGGTCGTCCGCTTGGCCACCGTGCTGACCGATCTGTCGTTCGCGAGCTACCTGCTCAGTCCGCGATTCAGTCTCGCCGAGCAAGTATGGGCGCTCGAAGCAGCGGTCATCACGGTCATGCGCGGCTCCACAACAGCGCGACTGCACGACGTCGCCGAGAAGATCGTCACTCGCGGAAAGGCCGCTGTCGAAACGGCGTTCGGGATGCGTCAGAACGCGCACAACAAGCGCCCGGCGACCCTCGAGAAGGCGCTCGTCGCCTCTTCGCAGCGGCACCGCAGCTGTCTGCTTCGCCACCTCAGCACTGTACGGATCCAGATCCTGCCGTATCAGCCTGGGCTCGCTGTCCCGCGGAGTCGCGTGCTCGATCGTCACCGGCCGTTGCCGGATCTTGTGATGGTCGATGCATAGCCTCAGCGAACGAAGCCTGCGTGGACTCGCCCGCCAGCGCGCATCAGTTCCTGCTCAGCACGGTCCGCGAATGTGATGAGATCTCCCTGCAGCAGGGGAGACGTGAGGTGTTCTGTACGGCTCACGCTCAGTTCCCGGAGTCGTCGCGCCAGGTACTTTCCCGTGCCGATCCAGTGTTTGTCGGTGAGCAGCATCAGGTCCGCGACTTTCTCAAAAAGATCCCACGCGACGACGTTCTGCTCCAGTGGATCGGTTGCGTCGCGAAGATCGTCAATCAGGTCCGTGATCGCGTAGCGTCGCATCGCGAGTTCATGGTCGGTTATCGGCGGACCTTCGGCGAGCTTCGCGCCCCATTCCTCACGGAGTCGAGTAAGGGCGTCGCCACCGCGCACTTCCTGCCCGTCGAGGAGCAAGTCGACGATCACAGGACGGTACTGCGCGATCCCGCCGCGCGCCCACTTCGTGTAGGCGTCGTAGGTGTAAGCGAACACCTCGAAGACCTCGCTGTCGTACTCCCATGCGCCCGCGAGGCTGGACGCGCCGTCGGCGAAGACCTCATCGCCGATCAGAAGCAGGTCGATGTCGCTCGTCTTGGTGCGAGTGCCTCGGGCTGTACTCCCGCCGATCACAGCAACCTCGGCACCGGGAAACCTCTCCTCGATGAAGCGCTCAGTCAGCTCGACGTAGTCCATGAAGGGAATCGTAGACGTGACTGAGCGCCGGCCCTCAATAGACTGACCGGCATGCCCCGGTCCGAGTACGTCGAGTCGATCCGCAGCCGCATCGGGCAGGATCTCCTGCTTTTGCCGGGGGTGACCGCCGTCATTCGCGAGGGAGAGAGGTTCCTGCTCGCCCGCCATGAGCACTCTGGACTGTGGAGCCTGATCGGTGGAGCGGTCGAGCCGGGGGAGGAACCGGGAGAGGCTGTGCTCCGAGAGGTGATGGAGGAGACCGGGGCGAAGATTCGCGCGACGGGAATCGTGGGCGTCTACGGCGGTGAGCCGATGATGGTCGAGTACCCCAACGGTGATCGCGTCGGCTACATCACGACCGCGTACGAATGTGAGCTCCTGAGCGATGCGGAGCCAGACATGGAGGAGCTCCTGGAGCTCGGATGGTTCGAAAGATCGCAGATCGGGACTTTGCCCAGGCGAACGTGGATCGACAGGGTGATCGCCGACGCTCCGAGGCGGGAAGACATGGCCGCGGAAGTCGGATGCTGATCGCAACGGATCTCGACGGCACACTCGTGCCGAACGACACTGTCGCGTTGCCGCCGTTCACCGCGAGTGTGCTGCGCCGGCTGGACACCGCAGGAGTGCCAGTCGTCTTCGTCACAGCACGGCCGCTCCGCTGGATGGATGCCTTCTGGCCTCACGTCGGCAATCACGGCATAGCCATCGTCTCCAACGGCGCAATCACGTACGACGCACACGAGCGCCGGATCGTGTCGCTGGTCGGCATCGGCTCGGACGTGGGGTTGGAAGTCTGTGATGCGATCACCGGAGCGCTCCCTGGCGCCCGGTTCGCGATCGAGTGCACCGATGGCATCCGCCTCGACCCTGAGTACGTCGAGCCGTATCCCGCGCCCGGCGCACCGCGCGGCCCGCTCGAGAAGATCTGGACAGACCCCGCGGTCAAGCTTCTCGTGAGGCATCCAGACGTAGACGCCGATCTGCTCCACGATCAGATTGCTGCGATCGTCGGAGACGCCGCGACGGTCACCTGGTCTGTTTCCGGACTGGTGGAGATCAGCGCCGCCGGTATCACCAAGGCGAGCGCTCTCCAGAGCCTGTGCGAAAGCCTCGATGTCAGATCAGACGATGTCATCGCCTTCGGCGACATGCCCAACGACATCCCGATGATCATGTGGGCCGGGACAAGCTATGCAGTGGCGAACGCGCACGAGTCCGTCCAGATGGTCGCGCAGCACGGTGCGCCCTCGTGTGCCGATGAGGGCGTCGCTCAGGTGCTCGACCGGCTCCTCAAAACTACAGTTCCGTTGACAGGCGAATAGGGCCACTGGCGCTCTTGGACCGGCGCTCGAAAGCGGAGATCCCGCGGATCGCCTCCACAACATCGATGACAAGAACTACAGATGCCGTGTCATCGGACAGCCTCGAACGTCATCTCGAGGTCTTCGGTCGGGTGCGTGAAGGTCACGTCGCCGCCTTCCGGTGCGGCCGCGGGAGCCGACTCAGAGGCGCTCGAGGGGAACGGCAGCGTACGCCGCACGGAGCTGGTCGAACACGGGATGGTCAGTTTCCCAGGTGTGACCGTCGATCGAAGCGATCGGTCGGATCCCGACCCCCGAGCTCGTCGCGAACGCCGCGTCCAGCTGGGGCAGGTGTGCGAGCGACACGGGTTCCGAGGTGCCACCGACCAGCGCGCGTGTGATGCCGGGCAACGCGTCGCCATCGGCCCACACGACGGCGTCACCGCGGATAAATCCGATGTTCCACGTCGGCCCTTCCGAGAGCTGCCCGGCGTCGTCGATAAACACGGCGTCGTCGAACCCTGCGCGCTGGGCGAGCCGGCGCTGGTAGAGCGAGCCGAACAGCCCGGTGTGCTTGATCTCGGGGGTCTCGCGACCGAACCGCGTGGAGCGCAGCCGGAGGGGAGCGACCGCTCCCGTCGACGCCGGCCGTGGCGAGACGAGGATCCGCGGCGCGGCATCGGCGCCCGGACGCTCGAGCGTGAGCGCGGGGTCGAAGACCGTCACCCGCACGAGCACGATCGCGGGCTCATCAGCGATCGCGAGGCGGATCCGCGCACGTACGGCGTCGAGATCGAGTTCGGCGTCGAACAGCGCGCGGCTGTCGTGGACGAGCCGGGCGAGGTGCAGGCCGAGGCCGCGGACACAGCCTGACTCCACGCGCATCGTCGTGAAGTGGCCGAGGCCGGCGAATGCGAGCGCGCGCAGATCCGCGGCGGTGGCGGGTGTGCCGTCGAGCTGCTCCATACCTTCATTCTCACCGCACGACGCCGTCGAACCCGCGGACATCGCGGCGGATGTCGGTGTGTTGCGACGACACGGGGCAGAATCGACCGCCTCGTGTTGGGAGAATGGGTAGATGACGCCGCGAACCTCCCCCGCGCGCGTGCTCCTGGTCGACAACCACGATTCGTACACGGGCAGCATCGAACAGCTGCTGTGGCAGGCGACGGGCGCGCGCCCGCACCTCGTGCAGAGCGACGCCGTCGACCTCGGCGCGCTCGACCGCTACACGCACATCGTGCTCGGCCCGGGCCCGGGGACCCCGCACCGCGCCTCTGACGCCGGGCGGGGACTGGAGATCCTGCGGCGCGCGACCGTGCCCGTGCTGGGCGTGTGCTTCGGGTTCCAGGAGATGGCCGTCGCGCTCGCCGGTCGCGTCGACCCCGCCGACCGCCCCGCGCACGGCGTCATCGAGACGATCACCCACGACGGATCCGCGCTCTTCGACGGTGTGCCCGCGCAGTTCGAGGCCGTGCGCTACCACTCGCTGGTCGTCGCCGAGCCCGCGCCGTTTCGCGTCACCGCGCGAGCGAGCGACGGATCCCCGATGGCGGGCGAAGCGGCCGACCGCGGCTGGTGCGGCGTGCAGTTCCACCCCGAGTCGATCGGATCCGCCCACGGCCGGCGCCTCATCGAGAACTTCCTCGCGCTCGGCAGCGCGAAGGGCGACCGGGCCGGTATCGACGCCACGAAACTCGGAGATCTCACGAAACGCGGGCCGATCCCCGCAGACGATCCGAAATACGTGAGATCTCCGAGTTTCGTGGCGTCAGCCGGGGAGACCTGGCGCGTGTGGTCGGAGCAAACCCCACTCGAGGTCGACGCCGAGTCGCTGTTCGCGGAGCTCTACGGCGATGCCCCTACGGCGGTGTGGCTCGACAGCGCGCAGCAGGCGTACGACATGGGCCGCTACTCCATCCTGGGCGCGCCCGACGCCCCGCGCGACCATGTGCTCACCTACCGCGCGACCGACACGCAGGTCACGATCGACGGCGAGCCGGTGGGCGACGACCTGTGGCGCGAACTCGACGTGCGCATCGGCGCGCATGCCGTGGATCCGGCCCCCGGCCTGCCCTTCGTCGGCGGCTACGTCGGATCCGTCGGCTACGGCACGAAGGCGATCGGGCGCGTGCGCGACGCGGGGGAGCCCGACGCGCAGCTCGTGCACCTCAGCCGGTTCCTCGTGATCGATCACGTCGAGAACACCCTCCACGTCGTGGCGGGTGGCCTCGACGGCGACGCATCCGAGGCACGGCGCTGGATCGCCGAGACCGGGGAGCGGATCCGCGGCATGGGCCGGCGCGCGAGCGGGGCGAATCCGGTGACGGCGCACATGGTGGAGACGCGCCCCGCTGCCGCTTCCGTTACCCCCGCGCAGTACCGCCGCGATCTCGCCGACGTGCGTACCTGGCTTGTGGCGGGCGACTCCTATGAGGCCTGCTACACCTACCGGGTTCACTTCCCGTTCGACGGTGACGCGCTCGATGTCTACCGCACGCTGCGGCGCGCCAACCCCGCGCCCTACGCGGCGTACCTGCGGCTGCCGGGTCGCGAGATTCTGTCGTGCTCGCCCGAGCGGTACCTCGCCGTCGCCCCCGACGGTCGCGCCGAGACGAAGCCCATCAAGGGCACCGCGCGGCGCCACGCGGATCCGAAACGAGACGCCGACGTCGCGCGGGCACTCGCCGCGGATCCGAAGACGCGCGCCGAGAACCTCATGATCGTGGACCTGTTGCGCAACGACCTCGGGCGCATCAGCGCGCCCGGATCCGTCGAGGTTCCGGCGCTCATGGCAGTGGAGAGCTATGCGACGGTGCACCAGCTCGTGACATCCGTGCGCTCTCGCGTGCTGACGAGCGGCGTGATGGCCGCCGAGGCGCTCTTTCCGCCCGGATCCATGACGGGCGCTCCGAAGCGTCGCACGGTCGAGATGCTCGACGAGCTCGAGGCGGAGCCGCGCGGGGCGTATGCGGGCGTGCTCGGGTTCTTCTCCTACGGCGGATCCGTCGACCTGTCGGTCGTGATCCGCACCGCCGTGGTTGCGGGAGGCGAGGTCACGGTCGGCACGGGTGGTGCGATCACGATCGACAGCGACCCGGACGACGAGTTCGACGAGACGCTCGCGAAGACCGCGGCGGTGCTGGCGGCGTTCGGCCGCTCCCACCCGGCGGCTGCGAGCTGATGCGCACCTAAATCCACATGTCTCCGACAAGTCCGCTGCGATTCACGCCGGACTTGTCGGAGACATGTGGACCTGGCGGCAGGGTCGCCACATGGGGGAGGATGGCCCCATGCCGGAGATGCCGGAGGTCCAGGGTCTGGTCGACTTCCTCGGCGAGCGCGCGGCCGGCCGCACCGTGCGTCGCGCGCAGGTCGCGGCGATCTCGGCGCTGAAAACCTACGACCCGCTGCTCGACGCGCTCGTCGACCGCGAGATCAGTGACGTGACCCGACGTGGGAAGTTCGCCGTCATCGCGGCGGGAGCCGAGCTACACCTCGTCTTCCACCTGGCGAAGGCCGGCTGGCTCCGATGGTACGAGAAGCTCCCCGCGACGGTGATCAAGCCCGGCCGGTCGCCGATCGCGCTGCGCGTCGCGCTCGACGACGGATCCGGTTTCGACCTGACCGAGGCGGGAACCAAGAAGTCACTCGCCGTGTACGTCGTTCGCGATCCGGCTGACGTTCCGGGAGTCGCACGACTGGGGCCCGACCCGCTCGACGACGCCTTCACGCGCGACGCCTTCGCGCGGATCCTCGCCGGGCGTCGCACGCAGATCAAGGGGTTGCTGCGGGACCAGTCGATCATCGCCGGCATCGGCAACGCATACTCCGACGAGATCCTGCACGCGGCGCGCATGTCGCCCTACGCGCTGGCCGCCGAGAGGAGCGAGGCCGAGATCGATCGCCTGTACGAGGCGATGCGGACGACCCTCGGAGCCGCCGTCAAGGCCGCGTCGGGTCGCCCACCGGCCGATCTCAAGGACGCGAAACGTCGGGGCATGGCCGTGCACGGACGTTCCGGCGAGACGTGTCCCATCTGTGGCGACACCGTGCGCAGCGTGTACTTCGCAGACCGTTCGCTCGAGTACTGCCCGACCTGCCAGACAGGCGGCAAGACTCTCGCCGACCGGCGGCTCTCCCGGTTGCTGAAGTAGCGTCCGCCCAGCCCGCCCCGACGCCGTAACTCGTGGCAGAGTGGGGCCATGCGCCCGAAACACGTATCCCTCGGAATCGCCGGAAAGCTCGGCGCCGACGCGGCCGCGGCCCTCGCGCCGCGCCTCGAGCAGGCCGGCTTCCACGCGCTCTGGATCAACGAGACCCCCGGAATCAACGCCCTGGAGGTCGCGGCCGCAGCTGCCAGGGAGACCGAACGCCTGCGCGTCGCGACCGGCGTCGTCGCGGTCGACCGACGCCCCGCCAGCGAACTGCTCGACGACATCGCGCGGCTCGAGATCCCCGAGGATCGCCTGACGCTCGGCATCGGATCAGGGCAGACGCGGAAGGGCGCGCTCGCGATGATCGAGCGCACCCTCGACGATCTGCGCACCGGCACCGCCGCGCGACTCGCGCTCGGCGCCCTCGGGCCCAAGATGCGGGCGCTCGCCGCGGATCGCTCGGACGGTGTCGTGCTCAGCTGGCTGACGCCGCCGACCGCTGCTGACCAGGCGGCCGCGTTCCACGACCGCAACGCCGACGGCACCGCCACGCTCTACGTGCGTACGAACGTGCACGAGCAGGCGCGCGGCCGGCTCGAAGAGGAGGCGGATCGCTACGCCGGTTTCGGCGCCTACGCCGCCCACTTCGCGCGACTCGGCTTCGGCGCGCGCGACACGGTGCTGCCGGCCCCCGGAGAACGCGAGATCGCTCCGCGGCTCACGGCCTATCTCGACGCCGTCGACGAGGTCGTCCTGCGTGCGATCACGCCCGATGACCGGATCGACGAGTACCTGGAGTTCCTCCCGCTCGCTGACGCGACCGCCTGACGCGGCAGTGGGGCGGTGCCGTCGCCAACCCCGCCCCACCATCTGCCTAGCCGAGGTTCACCGCGATCTCGTTCGGAGCGGATGACAGGCTCTCGCCCTCGGCCAGGACCTCGCCCGTGGTGAGGTCCACCGAGACGACGCGCTGATTCGCGACGTCGGCAACGTACGCGATGTCGCCCGCCGTGATCATCGCGGCGTGCGGCTGCTGCCAGTCGCCCGGGCCCTCCCACTCGTCGACGACGGGGTACGCGTCGTCGAACTCACCGCTCTGCGGGTCCATGACGTGAATGGATCCGTCGGTGCCGAGCACGAAGAACCGGTCGCCGGGTCCGCGGCCCGCGCCGCGCCAGGTGTACTCGACGTCGCCGAGGTTCTGCACGTCGTAGGTCTCGTTCTCGGTGTCGATCAGCGCGACGTCGTTCAGCAGGTACCCCTCGGCGTCGGGATCGTTCTTGTAGTCGCCGACGGCGATGGGGCTCGTCTCCGAGACGTATGCGTTCCCCATGCGGCCGTACTCTTCGGGCGCATCGAACTTGTGGAACGCGCCGTCCCGATACATCAGCGCGCCGTCCTCGCAGCCGAAGACGACGGCTTCGTCCTTCGCGGTTCCCTCGCCGTGGATGCCCGGGCATTGGTCCGACACCGTGAGCTCGTGGTAATGATCGTCGTGGGGTTCGAGCGCGACCGCGCCGGATCGTGCCGCGTCGTCGCCGACGGTCGTGACGAGAGTGCCGTCCTCGAGCACGATGGAGACGCCGTGGTGCGGCGCATCTGCCTGGTGCTGGCGCACCTCCGGCATCGCGCCGTCGGAGTCGACGAGCGCGTGCGAGTCGAAGATCGTCGTCTCGCCCCAGCCGTCGGAGTACAGGATCGTCTGTCCCGCGTGCCGGACGACGTGGCCAGCGGCGTCCGCGTCGAACACCGTCTGGGTCAGTTCCGGTGTTGTTGTGTCGAGGACCTGGAATCCGGCGGATGTCGTGACGAGGACGTTCCGGCCGTCGCCGACCGCGTTGAGTCGCGTGAACTCCTCCGTCTCGAACGTGTCGATGACGGACAGCGTTTCCGCGTCGAGCACTGCTACCTCGCCCTCGAGCGAGACGGCGACGCGCGATCCCGCCTCGACGTCGTGACCGTGCGTGTCGGTGGCGGGCGTCTCGGCGGCTGGGCCCGACGCGCAGCCCGCGGCCAGGAGCGCGATCGCGGCGATGGATCCGCCGCCGAACAGTCGCTTTCGAGTGATGATTCTCATGGGTTCCTTTCCGGAGGAAACGGCGCTCACGGCGTGAGGCCGGTGGTGATGCGGTCGGTGTTCTCGCGCATCATGGCGAGGTAGCTGTCGGCGGCGTCGCCCGGCGCGGTGAGCGATTCTGTGAACAGCTCGATCACGTCGACCTCGATGCCCGCTTCGGAACTGAGCACCTGCATCAGCCGATCGGGTTGCGACGACTCGGCGAAAATCGCCGGCACGCCGTGCTTCTCGATCGCGTCGGTGAGCTCCGCGAGATCCGCCGCCGAGGGGGAGGCGAGAGTCGTCCCGCCGGGAATCGCGGCGCCGATGACCTCGAAGTCGAATCGTTTGGCGAGGTAGCCGAAGACGTGGTGGTTGGTCACGAGCGCCCGGCGGTCGTCGGGGATTTCCGCGAACGCCGCGGTCATCTCGGTTTCGAGCACTTTCAGCTCGGCGCGATAGTCGGCGGCGTTCTGCGTGACCGCAGCGGCGTCGATCGCGTCGATCTCCAACAGACGCTCCTCTAGCGCATCGATGACGTCGAGCATGCGCGCGGGATCCGTCCAGAAGTGCGGGTCGGGCCCCGACGCTTCGCCCGCGTACGAGAGCGCGTCAATGCGATTTCCGGCGACGAAGCGCGGCGCGCCCTGAGCGGCAGCCGCCTCGAGGTGCTGTTCCACGCCGGCCTCGAGGCCCAAGCCGTTCGAGATGACCAGGTCGGCATCCGCGAGGTGCGCGGCTGCTTGAGCCGAGATCTCGAAGGAGTGGGGATCTGCGTTCGGCTTCATCAGCGTCGTCACCCGAGCGACGTCGCCGGTGAGCTCGTTCACGACGTCGCCGAGGATGTTCGTTGTCACGACGATCTCCGCGCGCGGCCCGCCGTCGGTGTTCGCCGCGCATCCCGTGACGGCGACCGTCACGGCCAGCCAGACGGCGTGCGCCAGAAGACGCCGGCGCCGGGCGGCGGTGCCGACCGGGCGCCGTCGCTGCACGAGGCCGCTCATCGTCCCACCTCGACCGCGGCATCGGGGGACGTCGCCGTCGTCAAGACGCGAGCGATGCGCGCCGCGTCGGCGTAGTCGATTTCGTACACCACGCCCTCCGCCGGGGACGCGACGTACGCGCGCTCCGTGTCGACCGTGAGCGTCGAGTTCTCGTGCGCGATCGGATCCGTGGATCCGCGGTCGGATCCGTCGGGGCCGAACACGCGCACGACGCCGTCGGCATCGATTGCGACGACGTTCCCGTCGGCATCGTCAGCGGCGGCGACAGCAACGAGGTCGTGCGACACCTCGACTCGCTCCCATTCGCGCTCGCGCACGTCCAGCAGCCAGAAGGCGCGGTCGCCGGAGAGCGCGGCGACGGTCGGTCGGTTCTTCCGCCCCGCGAATTCCGTGGCGCGTGGCGCGTCGGACGGGGCGGGGGCGCGGTCGAACGTGACCGAACCGGAATCCGTCATGGCGATGAGCGCACCGTCGGCGCATCCGATCACGGTGCCCGCGCGCGTCGCGATCGCACCGGCAGGATCGACGCACGGCGCGGAGGAGCCGTCAACGAGTTCGCCTTCGTCGTCGTATACGACGGCGGTGTCGGATCCATCGTCGACCGCCACGACCGCGTAGTCTCCCGCCGGCGCGACGACGCCGCTGTTGGCCTCGGTCGGCAGGCGGAACCACTCCGAGATCTCGCCGCCGTCGAGCGATGCCATGTCGACGGCGACGGCGTCGCCCGAGCCGGAGAAGAACAGCCCGGTGGCACCGGAGGTTGACAGCGGCGGTGTCGTGACCGACACGGGTCCCTCCCCGGGAAGCGAGCCGGTCAGTCGCGGCTCGGCACGGTAATGGTGGAAGTGGTCGCCGTGGTCCCAGCTCCACACGCCGCTGTCGACGACGTCGACGCCCTGCTGCGTCGAGACGAAGCCGAACCGGCCGTCGCTGTCGATGGCGGTGGGTGCGCCGATCGCACCGAGCTCGCGGGTCTCCTCCGTCAGGAGGTCGAGCAGGCCGACCGTTCCGTCTGCCGCCACGGAGAGCAGCGTGCTCTGCGGCGTAGCCATCTCGATCGCCCCGGCGCGTTCCCCGTGCGGGGCGGGCGCCGACGTATCCGGGGACGGCGGGGCGCTCGTGGCGGCAGGCGCACAGCCTGCGAGCACGAGGACAGCGACGGGCGCGGCGGCGAGGCGGATCTTCATGCGTGGCTCTCCGTGAGGTCGAGGGGGCGTGCGTCGACGTGAGCGCCGCGCGCGAGGCGAAGTCGTCGGGTCGCGCGCGCCGCGACTGACGAAAGGGCGGCGAAGGCGATCGCGGATCCGGCGATCGTGGCGCCCGCGGCCGTCGCGGCAAACCACGAGACGGCGAGCCCGGTGGCCACCGCGACGACACCGAATGCCGTGGCGAGCGCCATCGTGGACCCGATGCTGCGCGTCCAGTGGCCGGCGGCCACGGCGGGCGCCAAAAGCATGCCGACAACGAGGAGCGTCCCGACTGCTTGGAAAGCCGAGACGACGGCGAGCGTCACGAGGCCGGTGAGCGCGACGTGCGCGAGGTGCGGCCGCAGTCCGAGCGTGCGCGCGACACGTGGATCAAAGGCGGCGGCGACGAAGGACCGGTGGAACGCGAGGGCGACCGCGGCGGTGACGGCGAGTGCGATGGCCATCACGACGATGTCCCCCGCGGTGATGGCGAGCACGTCGCCGAAGAGCATGGCCGTCGCGTCGGTCGCGAAGCTGCGCGAATGCGACACGATGATCACTCCGAGTGACAGCATGCCGACGAACAGCAGTCCGATGCTCGTGTCGTAGGAGAGGCGTTCGCGCCGCTGGAGGGCACCGATCGCCGCGCTCATGACGACGGCGCTTGCGGCGCCGCCGATGATCGCGGGTACGCCGAGAAGCGTCGCGATCGCGACGCCGGGAAGCATGCCGTGACCGAGCGCCTCGCCGAGGAAGGCCATTCCGCGGATGACGACCCACGTGCCCACGATCGCGCACGTGGCGGCGACAAGCGCGCCACCGGTGAGCGCGCGCAACATGAAGCCCGCGAAGAACGGCTCGAGAAGGATCACGATCGTCGACGCTACCTGATAATGAGAATGAATATCAATTAAGGTGGAGAAATGTCTCGCGAGATTCTCGTTCGGGCCTCCGGCCTCTGTTTTGCCTTCGACGGGCCGGACGTTCTCCACGACGTCGGCATCGAGTTATGTGCCGGGAGCCTGACGGCGATCGTCGGTGCGAACGGATCCGGGAAGTCGACGCTCATCGAGATCCTCGCCGGCCTGCGCCCGCCGCGCTCGGGCAGCGTCGAACGTTCGGAGTCCGTCGCCCTCGTCGTGCAGCGGAGCCGGATCCCGGAGAGGTTGCCGATCACCGTGCGCGAGACGGTCGCGATAGGGACGTGGGGTGCTCGCACCGCGCGGCGCGCATCGCGACGGGCGGTGGACGCCGCGCTCTGCAGCGTCGGGCTGTCGGCGTTCGCGCGCCGACCGATTCACGCGCTCTCGGGGGGTCAGCGCCAGCGTGCGCTCATCGCGCAGGCGATCGTTCGCGACGCCGGCATCATGCTCCTCGACGAGCCGACGGCGGGGCTCGATTCCGAGGGCCGACGGAGCGTGCGCGAGCTCCTCCGTAGGGAGACGGCGCGCGGTCGCGCGGTCGCGTGGGTCACGCACGACGAGGCCGACACCGCCGCGTCCGATCGGATCGTGCGCCTGGCGGCAGGGCGCAGGGTGGCCTGACCCCTCTCAGGTGGGGCGGAATAGGATGGGACAGCCCCCTTCCATCGTCACAAGGATCCGCATGCCCCGTTCCCTGCAGCCCAGCGCCAGCAGAACGCTGATGGTGCTGCGGGCGGTTGTCGCGGCCGTCGCGGCGGCGATCGTGACGTTCACGCAGGCGCGCACGGGCGACTTCTCACTCGCCGTCTTCCAGTCGTTCGCTCTCGCGACCGCCGTCATCCTCGTCATCGAGCTCGTGCTGCGCCGCGGCGATGTCGCGCGGTTGCTGCTGGCCGTCGCATACGTCGGGGGCGCCGCCCTCGCGTTCATGCTGCCGGGACCGGCCGCGGAGCGCTTCCATCTCGCGCTGCTGATCTGGGCGGCGTCGGCCGGCATCGTCGAGCTCGCTGGCGGACTCGTCGCGCGGCGGGCCGGATCCGTCGACGCACGCGACACGATCACGGTCGGCGTCCTCACCTGCGTGCTCGCGATCGCCTCGCTGCTCGTCTCGCCCGGGTATGCGCTCGACTACTTCGTCGCCGAGGCCAACAGCTGGTTCACGCTCACGGGCACGATCATCGGCGTCGGACTGTTCGGCGGCTGGGCCGCCGTCATCGCCGTCTACCTCGGCATCGGCGCGTTCTCGCCGGCAGCTCGCACCCCCGTCGCCACAAAGGAACCCGCATGACCGACAAGCCCACGCGCCGCGATCTCATGAAGCCTGTGCACCTCCTCGGCTGGTCATTCGTCGCAGCGCTGTTCGCCGGATTCGTCACCGCCTTGTCGACCGGCGCCTTCACCGGGGCCGGTGCGGAGGTCGTCGGCAACGCGTGGCGCCTCGCCGCGATCGTCGCGGGCATCACCTTCATCGTCGTCGTGCTCATGCTCGCGCTGCTGCTGCTCGTCGTGGATCCGCGCGAGGTCACCGACCCGAAGGACGGCCCCGTCCTGCTGCGCGATCGCGACGCCGCAGCCGGTGACGGCGAGAACGCGAGCGGTGACGCGCACGACACGGACGCCGGCGACGACGCCGCGGGCGCCGACTCCTCTCGCTGATCCAGAGCGCTCGGCCTCGTCGCGACGGGCGCGAGCTACGAATGCTCTCAGTGTTCGGAATGTCGCTATCGATAAGATGGGCGAGTTTGATAGACGGATCGCACGCGACTGCCTGGGGGAAGCGGCTCAATGAGTTTCATGGGCTGGGCGAACGAGCGCCGTGGCGCTCTCGCCGGCGCGGCCATTGTGGTCGCCGCGTCCGTCACGCTCGCGGGCTTCGCGGTCGCGTATGACGGCAACCCCTCGGCTGAGGTCGAGCTGGACGCTGGCAGCGTCTGGGTGACCAAGACGTCGAGCGAGGTCATGGGTCACCTCAACGCGTCGTCGGCCCTGCTCGACGGCCAGCTGCGTGGCATCACGAACGATCAGGTCGACGTCATGCAGCGCGGCGATGATGTCGTGATCTTCGATCACGGCGACGACAAGATCGCGCGTGTGAACGGCGCGAGCATGGTCCTCGACGGGCATGTCCAGGTGCCGGCCGGGTCCACCGTGCAACGGGGCGGTAACACCGTTGCGCTCCTCGCGGGTGACACGGGCGCGCTCCACGTGCTGCCCGTCGACGAGATCGGCGCCTTCGACGCCGAAGAGGCCGAACCCGTCGTGGAGGTCGGCACGACGGCCGTCGTGACCGTCGGAACCGACGGCACGGTGTACGCGTACGCGCCGGGCAGCGGCCTCCTCACGACGATCGAGACCGGATCCGACGGATCCGCGAGCGGCGAACCCGACCAGCGGCGGCTCGAGGGCATCTCCGAGAGCGACATCCAGATCTCGTCGGTGGGATCCACAGCGATCCTCCTCGACGAAGCCACGGGGACCGTGCACTCGACCGACGGGCTCGCGACCGAGATCGGCGAGGGCGACTCGGCTCGACTCGCGGCCGATGCCGACGCCAGCGACGCCGTTCACGTCGCGACGGCGAGCTCGCTCGTCTCGGTGCCGCTGGACGGATCCGAGCCGCAGCGCACGTCGAACGGGGGGTCGGCCAGCGCCCCGGCCGAGCCGATCGTCGTCGACGGCTGTGCGTACGCCGCGTGGCAGGGCACCCACCAGGTCCGCCGAGACTGCGCCGGAGCCGCAGACGATCTCGCCCAGACCGTGGAGGGCGCGTCGGACGACGGTCTCGTCTTCCGGACGAACGGCAGCGAGGTGGCCCTGAACGACGCGTCGGCTGGCACGTCGTGGCTCGCGTCCGACGCGATGCAGGTCATCAACAACTGGGATGACCTGACGCCGCCCGAGGGCGACGGCCAAGACTCCGACGAGGTCACCCACACCGACGAAGCCGAGATCCAGCCGCCTGAGCGCACGGCCGAGAACACACCCCCGGTCGCGGAAGACGACGAGTACGGCGCGCGCGCCGGCCGGTCCTCCGTGCTCCCCGTGCTCGACAACGACTCGGACGAGGACGGCGACGTCCTCACGATCACGATCGACGACCAGCCCGAATCCGGCCGCGTGCAGGTGGTGCAGGACGGCCAGGCGCTGCAGCTGACGATGCCGGAGGACTCCGAAGGCGCCTCGGCGTCGTTCGCGTACACGGTCGATGACGGGCGCGGCGGCACGGACAGCGCGCGCGTCGAGATCAGCGTTCGCGACGCCGACGAGAACGCGCCGCCCGAGCAGAAGGACCTGCGCCCGACGGTCGCCGTCGAAACCGGCGGTTCGGTCACCTACAACGTGCTGCCCGACTGGATCGACCCCGACGGCGACAACGTCTACCTCGCGAACGTCGTTCCGGCCGAGGGCGACGAAGTCGACTTCACGGCTGACGGTCGCGTCACCTACCGCTCGCTCTCGCCATACCAGGGGCCGCTCGAGGTCGACGTCACCGTCTCCGACGGCACGGCCTCGGCAACCGGCACGCTGAGCCTCGACGTGCGCCCCGTGGGCACGGTCCGCCCCGTGACCAACGCCGATCATGTCGCGTTCTACGCGGGCGAGATGGCGACGGTCGAGCCCCTGCTGAATGACGTCAACGCGGCGAGCGAAGACCTCATGCTCTCGCAGGTGTCGGAGACCGCCGGCGTCTCGCCGCAGATCGACGCGCAGGGGCGCACGTTCTCCATCACGGGGGAGACCCCCGGCACCTACTATCTCGACTACACCGCGTCGGCCGGCGCGCAATCGGCGGCCGGCCTCGTACGCGTCGACGTGCTCGAGCGCGAAGACGGCAACGCCGGCGATCCCGTCGCTGTGCGAGACATCGCCTACCTCCCGGGCGGCGGCGAAGTCCTCATCGACGTCCTGCAGAACGACCACGACCCGGCGGCCGGCGTGCTCGTCGTCCAGTCCGTCGAAGCGCCCGGCGGGTCCGGCGTCTCGGCTGCGGTCCTCGGGCAGTCGACGGTCCAGCTGACCGACACCGCCATGCTCGGCGAGCAGGTCATCGTGAACTACCGGATCCACAACGGCGATCGCGCCGCGAACGGCGAAATCGTCGTGGTGCCGGTTCCCGCGACGGACAAGGTGCGCCCCCCGATCGCGGTCGATGACACCGCGACGGTCCGCGCGGGGGACATCGTCACGGTCCCCGTCACCGCGAACGACTCGCACCCCAACGGCGATACGTTCTCGGTCTCGCCGGAGTTCGTCGAACGCCCGGACGGCGATGCGGGCGACCTGTTCGTGTCCCAGGACGAGGTGCGCTTTCGTGCGGCGCCCGACGCCGAGGGCCAGGTCTCCGCGGTCTACAGCATCGTCGACAGTAAGGGGCAGCGCGACGCCGCCTCATTGACGATCAACATCACGCCCTGGAACGAGGACAACAATTCCGCGCCCGTTCCCGAGGCGGTGACCGGTCGCGCGATCGCGGGTGCCCAGGCGCGCATCGAGATCCCGCTCGAACGTATCGACCCGGACGGCGACTCTGTCGATCTCGTCGGCATCTCGTCCGCGCCGCAGAAGGGCCGCGTCACCGAGACCGGGGCGGGTCATCTCACCTACGAGGCCGACCGTGGAGCGTCGGGTGTCGACGCGTTCGAGTACCGCGTCGTCGACACGTTCGGCGCCGAATCGATCGGCACCGTGCGGGTGGGAATCGCTCCGCCGCCGGAGGTCAACCAGGCGCCGCACGCGATGAGTGACGAGGTCGCGATGCGCACGGGACGGACAGTCTCGGTCCCCGTCCTCGCGAACGACGCCGACCCCGAGGGCGACCAGATCGGCCTCGTGCCCGACTCGGTCGAGGTCCTCGGCGGCGACCTGACGGCCGTGACGTCGAAGGACCGCGTGATCGTCACGGCGCCGAACGACGAGGGGTCCGGGCAGCTCCAGTACACGATCGAGGATGAGAAGGGCAACGCCGCCCAGGGCGTCGTTCAGGTCACGGTCGCAGACGACGTGCCGCTCGAGGCGCCCATAGCGCGCGACGACCGCGTCCTCATCGACGACGTGACGAGCGACTTCACGGCCGACATCGCGCTGTTCGAGAACGACGAGGATCCCGACGGAACCGTCGACAAGCTCGAATTGGACATCGCCGGCGTCGAGAAGCTCTCGGATGACGGCACCGGCACGGTCCGCGTCGCGATCGAGGACCGCCGCCGCGCGATTCCGTACACCGTCACAGACGTCGACGGCGGCGAGGCCTCGGCCTTCCTCATCGTGCCCGCGAAGGACGACCTGCGCCCCGTTCTCAGAGAGGGCGCGCAGATCGTCGTCCAGAGCGACACGATCGTCGAGATCCCGCTCGCCGACTACGTTCAGGTCGCCGAAGGCCGCGAGCCGCGCGTGGTGTCTGCCGACGGCGTCTCCGTCAAGCACGGCAACGGCGACTCGCTCGTGATGGACCCGCAGACGCTGCAGTACCGGTCGGTGTACCGCTACGAAGGCACCGACGACATCACCTTCGAAGTGACGGACGGCGCCGGCCCCGACGATCCGACCGGCCGCCGTTCCGTGCTGACGATCCCCATCACCGTCACCGAGCCGCGGAACGAGTCGCCGGAGTTCACGAACACGTCGACGACGATCGGCGCCGGCGACGGCCCCGTCACACTCGACCTCGCGCAGCGCGCGTTCGACATCGACGAGGACGACCTGTCGTTCTCGCTCGCGGACCCAGGCGCGGTGCCGAACGGCATGACGGCGACGCTCGAGGGCGCATCGCTCACGGTCGAAGCAGGCCCCGACTCGCGCGGCGATGACGCGACGATCGACGTCCTGGTCGACGACGGCGAGGCGGACCCCGTCGTCGGGCAGGTGCACGTCGCGGTGGCGGCGTCGAGCCGCCCGCTGCCCGCCGCTAACGACGACAAGCTCGGCGAAGTGCACCAGGGCGAACCGGTGGTCGTGCCCGTGCTCGAGAACGACACGAACCCGTTCGAGGACGAGGGTCCGCTGAGCATCGTCGACGCCGAGATCGAGTCGGGGGAGGCATCCATCCAGGTCGAGGAGGGCAGCGTGACGCTGACGCCCGACGAGGACTTCCACGGGTACGTGACGGCGCGCTACACGATCGGCGACATCACCGAGGATCCGGATCGATACGTGCAGGGACGCATCACCGCGACCGTTCTCGGTGTCTCCGACCAGCCCGGCACGCCGAACGCGACCCAGATCGGCAACCGCACGGCGACGCTCACCTGGACGGCTCCCTCGAACAACGGATCCGAGATCACCGAGTACCTCGTCGAGGACTACCTCGGCAGCGGCTACACGAAGACCTGTAAGGCGACGGTCTGCGAGCTCGGCGGCCTCGTGAACGACCGCGAATACCAGTTCCAGGTCACCGCCATCAACGACGTCGGCCCCTCGCCGGTGTCGGACCGCAGCCGGGTCGTGCGCCCCGACGTCAAGCCGACGGCACCGGCGGCGCCGTCCTTCACGCTCGAACCGGGTGATCGGAACCAGCGCCTCGGGATCGCGTGGAACACCCCGGAGAACGAGGGGTCCGCGATCACGGGGTACCTCGTGCGCGTCGACGACGGCACGCAGGTCACGCTGCACGAGTTCGACGGATCCACGGCGACGCGCCGCATCTTCGAGGGGCTCACGAACGGCACGCGCTACCGGTTCCAGGTCGCCGCGACGAACCGTGCGGATGTGCGCGCCGCGGGGGAGTGGGCGTGGAGTCCGTGGTCGGCGTTCGAGAAGCCGGCGACGGTGCCGGACGCGCCGCAGCCACCGGCGATCGAGCGCACCGACCAGCCCTACGGCGAGAACGAGTTCCGCCTGACGTGGAAGACGGGCAAGAGCAACGGCGGCGACGGGATCTCGCAGTGGACGATCCGCGTGCACCAGGGCAGCGACGTGGTTCGCCGCGTCGAGGTCCCGAATGACGGTCCGAAGCACACGATCGTGCTGCCGAACTCTGCCTCCGACTATCGATTCTCTGTCGCGGCGACCAACCGCGAGGGGCGCGGCGGCTTCAGCGAGAAGAGCTCGCCGATCCGCTCCTACTCGCCTCCCGGACCCGTGACCGGTGTCGCCGCGAAGCCACTCGACAATGCGATCGAGGCGCGATGGAAGCAGGCGGACCCGAACGGCGTGCGCCAGGACCAGGTGCGGTACCAGTACCGGGTCAACGGCGGCGATTGGCGAGGCCTCCCGAACGGTTTCTCGGTCGGCGATGGCAAGGCCAAGGCGACCCTCCCGGCCACGAACGGTGAGGATACGACTGTTTCGATCCGCGCCGTGACGTCGGTCGACGGCGAGGGCACGCGGACGGGCGAGCCCGGCACCGCGGAGACTGTGCGCCCGTACGGGCAGCCGTTCGAACCGCAGATCTTCCGCGCTCCAGGTACGACGCACGCGAAGAACGTCGCGGTCGACGTGACGACGTCGTACAACGGCCGCAACATTCGTCGCATCCTCCTCGAGGTAACCGACGCCAATGGCGACAAGGTCACGCGCGAATGGAAGAAGGGCGAGTCCGGCGAGCCATCGCCCGGGATGTCCGAGCGCTTCGACCGGCTTTTCCCGCCGGGCACGAACGCCCGCGTCAAGGCGACGGTCTGGGACACCGAGGGCCAGAGCAGCTCGACGTCGACAGAGATCGGCGTGCCGAGACCGTCGTTCAAGCTGACGCACGAGGACTCCGACCCGACATCGGACCGCGGCAGCACCTTCACCCTCGCATGGCAGAATCTCGCGCCGCCGAGCGACCACTACGGGGGATACACCTTCGTGTGCGAGCAGTGGAACGAGGAAGACGGCAAGTGGGAGCGCGCGCGATACCGGAACAGTTGGTTCGGCTATGCGAATCCGTCTGGGCGCGGCCAGACCACGGTCGAATGCTTCCCGAACCGCGTCGAGCCCGGTGAGTACCGCGTGCGCATCGACGACGACTTCCCGCAGGTTCCGAAGGGCATGCGCGCGTCCAACTCGGTGACCGTCGAGCGCGAGACGACAGACAACACGAACTGACCGCGGAGCAGGATCCGCCATGGAAAGCGAGAAACACACATGACCATGAACCCGCAGCAGGCCGGCTGGTTCCAGGGGACCTTCAACCGCCTGGTGGACAACGTCGACCGTGCGCTGATGGGCAAGCGTGACGTCGTGAGCCTCGTGCTGGCCGCCATGCTCGCGGAGGGACACGTGCTGCTGGAGGACGCCCCCGGCACCGGCAAGACCAGCCTCGCGAAGTCGATCGCTGCGACGATTCAAGGCACGTCGAACCGCATCCAGTTCACGCCCGACCTGCTGCCGAGCGACGTCACGGGCGTGACGATCTACGATCAGCAGAACCACTCGTTCGCGTTCCACAAGGGGCCGGTCTTCACGTCGATTCTGCTGGCGGACGAGATCAACCGCGCGTCGCCGAAGACGCAGTCGTCTCTGCTCGAGGTGATGGAAGAGGCGCGCGTCACCGTCGACGGCGTCACCCACGAGGTCGGGCGCCCGTTCCTGGTGATCGCGACGCAGAACCCCATCGAGACCGCGGGCACATACCGCCTGCCGGAGGCACAGCTCGACCGGTTCCTCGTCAAGGCGTCGATCGGTTACCCGACCGTCGAGGTGACCGAGCAGATCCTCGCCGGATCCGCCGAACGCAACCCGTCGAGCCGTCTGTCCTCGCTCATCACGACCGAGGCCATGGCCGACATGTCCGACCTCGGCGCGTCCGTGCACGTCGACGGCGCGGTGCTGCGGTACGTGGCCGAGCTCGCGGAGGCCACGCGGACCGATCAGGACACGCGTCTCGGCGTCTCCGTGCGCGGTGCCCTCGCGATGATCCGTCTCGCAAAGGTGTGGGCGGCGGCGCAGGGCCGCCACTACGTCATCCCGGACGACATCAAGGTGCTGGCGCAGCCGACGTGGGCGCACCGCCTCGTCATGGATCCGGAAGCGGAGTTCGCTGGCGTGGTGCAGAGCACCGTCGTCCAGCGCGTTCTGAGCGAGATCCCCGCGCCGCAGTCTCGGGCGCAGCAGAACACGGAGTGACCATGACGTCGGCCGTTCCGGAGCCCGCGCGCGACGCCCCCCAGTGGGCGCCGCCGTCGGCCGAGCCTGCCCCGGCGCCCGAGCGCGTCACGGGGCGCGAGGTGCTCGGCTACCTGCTCGCGCGCGCCTGGCGCGCCGTGCAGGCCGTGGCGACGGTCATTCGGCCGATCGGGTGGGCCGCCATCATCGGCGCGATCCTGCTGTGGACCCTCGGCCCGATGTTCGGCTGGCGTGAGCTGACGACCGGCGCGATCGCCTTGACCGTGGTGATCGTCGCCTGCGCGCTGTTCCTGATCGGGCGCACGGCGCACGACATCGAGCTCGTGCTGGCGCGCGACGGTGTCATCGTCGGCGACGTCGCCCGCGGCGAGGTCGCAATTGCCAACACCACCGCCGCGGCACTCGCTCCGGCCCGCATCGTCCTGCCCGTCGGGCGCGACCGCGGCGTGTTCTCCGTGCGGCGCCTCGCGTCCGGCGAGAGCGTCGCCGAGACGTTCGAGATGCCGACGCGGCGACGCGGCGTGCTGCTGGTGGGCCCCGTGAGCGTGCTCCGCGGGGATCCCCTCGGCCTGTTCGAGCGGGTCGAACGCCGCGCCGACCCCGTCGAACTGTTCGTCCACCCGCGCACCGTCTCGTTCGGCGGCGAATCGCTCGGCTTCGTGCGCGATCTCGAGGGCCTGCCCACGCGCGACCTCGCGCGCGACGACATCGCCTTCCACGCGCTCTCCGAGTATCAGCCCGGCGACGACCTCCGGCACGTGCACTGGCGCTCGACCGCTCGTACCGGGACCATGATGGTGCGCACCTACGAAGAGACCCGGCGGTCGCACTTCGTGCTCGGCCTCTCCCGATCGCGCGACGAGTACCGCTCCGACGCCGAGTTCGAACTCGCGGTCTCGATCGCGGCGTCGGTGGCGCGCCGCGGCGTCCGCGACTCGTTCGACGTCGAACTGCGCACCCAGCTTGCGGTGCTGCGCGGCGACGACGAGCGGCGCATGCTCGACTCGTTCTCGCGAATCGAGCACGCGCGGATCCGCGACGGTATCGACGAACTCGGTGCGGTCATCGGATCCGAGGCGCCCTCGGCGAGCTTCGTGACGCTTGTCACGGGGCGCGGCGCGTCGACGAGCGACGTGCGCGCCGCCGTCTCGCGGATCCCGTCGGGTGCGCGAGCGCTCGTCTGCGTCGCCGACGAGGACGCGGATCCGACGATTCGTCGCATTGGCGACGCCGACGTCGTGTCCATCGGCCGCCTCGACCAGCTGCCGCGCGTGATGCGGAGGGTGATCGGATGAGCGAGGCCCGTTCCGCGCCGTCCGCGCGCCGCTGGGTACTGGACCTCGCGGCGCTCGCCGCGATGCTGTCCGTCACGGTTCTGGTGTTCTGGCCGCTGTTCGACGGCCCGCGCCTGTTCGTCGGCGCCTACGGCGGTCTCGTGCTCGGTCTCGCGATCGCCGCGGCGGGAGCGATCTGGCGGTGGGGGATGCTCACGCTCGCGGGCGCAACCGTCGCCGGCTACCTCGTCGCCGGCGGCGCATTCGGCCTGCCATCCACCACGATCGGCGGCGTCGTGCCGACGCTGACGACCCTGCGTGAGCTCGCGGTCGGCTCGGTGACAATGTGGAAGTCGTTCCTGACGACGGTGATCCCGGTCTCTCCCGCCGACGGACATCTGCTCGTGCCGTTAACGACGCTCCTGGTGACCTCGGTCGTCGCGGGCAGCCTCGCGCTGCGGGTGATGCCGCCCGCCTGGACGCTGCTGCCGGTGACGGGATCCGTTGCGCTGGCGATTCTCCTCAGCACTCCGGATCCCCCGGTCTGGTTGCCGTACGTGCTCGGCGCCGCGTTCGTCGTGGTCGCGATCGTGTGGTTGGCGGTACGTGAGGCATGGTCGCCGCGGCGGGCCTCGGTGTCGGTCGCGGGAACCGCGGGAACCGGTACGTCGGGACGAACCGCGACGCGCGTGGTGGCGGGGGCGGCGATCGTCGCGGTCGCGGCCGGTGCGGGGATCGCCTCGCAGCTCCTCGCGCCGCCCCATGAGGTGCGCGACGTCGCACGCGACACGATCGTCCCTCCGTTCCAGCTGCACGACTATGCCAGTCCGCTGCAGTCCTGGCGCTCGATCGTCCGCGATCACCCGACGTCCGACGAGCCGCTGTTCTCGGCGGCCGGACTCCCCGAGGGGGCGCGCATGCGGCTCGCGGTCCTCGACGGATACGACGGACTCGTCTCGCGCGTTTCGCAGGACGGCGATGCACAGTCGGGCAGGTTCGAACCGCTGCGCAGCGAGATGGCTCGCGGGGCCGAAGGGGAGCGGGTCGAGGTCGACGTCCGGATCGAACAGTACGAGGGCCCCTGGCTGCCGGACCTCGGCATCGTCGACACGGTGACCTACACGGGCTCGGACGAGCGCGCCGAACTGCTCCGCCGAGGAACGTTCTTCAACGAGCAGACGGGCACGGGCCTCGTGGCCGGCGGACTGCGGTCTGGAGACGAGTTCACCGTGACTGCGGTCGTCCCCGAACGACCGACGGCCGATGAGATCGGCGACGCGGCATTCGCGAAGGTGCCTCTGCCCGCGGCGGAGGGCGTGCCCGACGAGGCTGCGACGACGGCCGCGGACATCATCGACGAGGCGGACAATCAGGTCGACGGAGCCCTGTCGCCGTATGCGCGAGCGGCCGCGCTCGAGGAATGGCTGCAGAACAGTGCGTTCAGCCACGGGCTGTCGAAGGAGGACACCGGTCGCGCGGAAGATGATCCGATGTCGCGCGCCGGCCACGGCGCGCAGCGCATCACGCAGCTGCTCACCTCCGACCAACGCGTCGGCGACGACGAGCAGTACGCGGTCGCCATGGTGACGATGGCGCGGGCGCTGGGGATGCCGGCCCGCGTCGTGATGGGCTTCCATGCGGACCAGAACGATCCGCACGTGGATCCGTTCATCGCGTCCGGAGCAACCGTGCACGCCTGGGTCGAGGTCGCGTTCGACGGGTTCGGCTGGGTCACGTTCGACCCGACGCCCTCCGAGGACAATGTGCCCGAGGAGATCACCGAGAGCCCGCGTCAGGAACCGCGCCCACAGGTGCTGCAGCCCCCGCCGCCCCCGCAGCAGCCCGCCGATGAGCCACCGCTCGTGCCGAACGAGCGGGGCGAGAACGAACCGGACGACGAGCTGATCTCGCCCGTGATGTGGCGCGTGATCGCCGCGACCGGCATCGGCCTGCTCATCATCGCGCTCCTGCTGTCGCCGTTCGTGATCATCGGCGGCATCAAGCTCGCGCGCCGCCGCCGACGCCTGAGTGCGGCGGACCCGAGCGCGCGGATCGCCGGCGGCTGGCACGAGCTCATCGACCGCGCGACCGACTACGGTGCGTACCGCGGGACGCCGCTGCCCGACGGAGCGACGCGGCACGAGGAGGCTGTCACGATCGCGACCACGCTCGAACAGCCGCGCGTCGCCCAGCTCGCCTCCGAGGCGGACGCGCGCGTGTTCGCGCCCCGCGATCCCACGGACGACGACGTCGCGGCATACTGGCAGAGCGTCGACGACGTCGTCGACGACATGCGCCGGAAGGCGACGCGCCGGGCGCGCCTGCGGGCCCGGCTCGCCGTCCGCGCGATCGGCAGGAACGCACCGTTCCGTCGCGGAATGCGGCGCCTGCGTGAGAAGGTCGCAGAAGCACGAACGAGAGCGCAGGAGGCGTCAACGAGATGAGCATGTCGACGGGACAGGAAGGCTACGCGAGCCAGGCGTACCGGCCGCCCGGCGGCGCGCCGGAACCGCGTCAGAAGCGGGAGGCTCCGCGTGCGGAGACGCGGGCCGTCGCCTCGCTCGGTCGGCGCGCGCTCGTCTGTCTCGTGGACCTGGCCGTCATCGGCGCCATCGGTGGCACGCTCGGCGCGCTCGCCGCCGCGGCGATCGGAATCGACGCGCTCCTGACCGGAGCCAGCGCCCTCAGCTGGCTCGCGGCGATCCCCGGCATCGGACTCGTCCTCATGCTCGCCTACATCGTGATGCAGGCGACGGGCGGTTCGCTCGCGCAACGCTGGTTCGACGTGCGGATCGTGCGCGCCGAGACGGGGGAGCGAGTCGGTTTCGGCCGCGCGCTCGGACGGCACGTGCTCTGGGCGCTCGCGGGAGTGATCGTCGTCGGATACTTCTCGCCGCTGTTCGACGGATCCGGTCGTCGCCAGGGCTGGCACGACAAGGCGACGGGAACGCTCGTCGTCGACGTCTCGGAATCGCGTGCCGCCGTCCGGCAGGTGGCCTTCGCCCCGCTCGCGCCAGAGCGCGATGCGTCTGCGGCGTCGGCTGCGGCACCTGACGCTCCGCCGCAGATGCCCGCCGCCTCGGCGTCCGCGTGGGCTCCTGTCGTTCCCGGCCACCCGGCCGCGCCTGCTCATCCCGCCGCGCCCGTTGCTGCTCCAGCCCCCGCGGCGCCGCAGGCTCCCGTCGCATCGCGGACCCCTGTCGCACCGCAGGCTCCCGCCGCGGTGCCCGCTCCGGCCGTTCCGACGGCTCACCCCGCTCCGCCGGCTGCTCCCGCCGTGCCCCCGATGCCGCCTGCGCTGGCACCCGTCGCGGGCGCGGCGGACTCGGTCCCGGCCGACACTCCCGCGCCGCCGGCGGCCGCCGTGCCGAGCTCCCATGACTCCTTCGCGCCGCCGAGCCCCGACGAGAGCGTCGTGTCGGATGACACGATCGCGCTCCCGCCTCGCGACCGTCGGGCGGCGCCGTCCCCGACACCGACGCCGAACGCCGTGCCGCGCGATCCGTTCGCGCCGCCCGAAGCGCCGGCGGCCGTCGCGCAACCCGACGCCGACCCTGCGCCGGTGCCCTCACCGGCGCGCGACACCGTCTCTCCGCCGCCCACGGATCCCGCACCGCCGCGCGCGGACCCCGCACCGCCCGCGGACCCCATCGATCCGATGACGGTTCCCGTACCGCCCGATGAGGACATCGTCGACGACACGATCGTCCTCAACCGCCGTCCCGCCGCGCCCGCCGTGCCACCCGCACCCCCCGCGCCCGCGGAAGCGTTGCTCTCCGGTGACGGGTTCGCGCTCACGGCCGACGCAGCCGGATTGTCGATCCTGCGCAGCACGGACGCGAGCGATATCTCCGTCACCCGTGGAGGCGCCGCGCTCGACCTCGCGCTCGGCACATCCGTCCGGCTGGCGGCCGGTGACGTCCTGACGATCGGAGATCGGTCGATCACCGTCGGGGGCCCGTGACCATGAAGCGCGCGCCGTCGACGCCGCCGGAGATCCCGGGCTTCACCTATCTGCAGCTGCTCGGCTCGGGCGGGTTCGCCGACGTATTCCTGTACGAGCAGAAGATGCCGCGCCGACGTGTCGCCATCAAGGTGCTGCTGCCCGATCGCATCTCGACGTCCGCGGCGCAGTTCACGACCGAGGCGAACGTCATGGCGATGCTCGGCGCGCACCCCGCGATCGTCGCGATCTACGAGGCGGGCGTCGCCGATGACGGCCGACCCTACCTCGTGATGGAGTACTGCCCGCGTCCGAACCTTCAGGTGCGATACCGCCGCGCGCCCTTCTCCGTCGATGAAGCGCTCGCCACCGGGATCCCGATCGCCGCCGCGGTCGAGACGGCGCACCGCGCGAACGTGCTCCATCGCGACATCAAACCCGCAAATATTCTCGTGTCGGAATACAACCGGCCTGCGCTGACCGACTTCGGCATCGCGTCGTCGGACGTGCATCCCGACGAAACGCAGGGCGTCTCGGTTCCGTGGTCGCCCCCCGAATCGTTCGCGGATCCGCCGCGCGGCGATGCGCGCAGCGACGTGTACCAGCTCGGCGCGACGGTGTATACGCTTCTCGCGGGCCGCTCGCCCTTCGAAGCTCCCGGTGGGGAGAACGGCACCGAGGCGCTGATCGAGCGGATCGAGCGCGCACCGCTTCCCGCGCTCGAGCGCACCGACGTGCCAACCTCGCTCGCGCGCGTGCTCGAGCAGGCGATGGCGAAGGATCCCGCGGAGCGCCACCCATCGGCGCTCGCGTTCGCGGTCGCCCTGCAGGAGGTGCAACAGGAGCTTGGTCACCCGGTCGCGGCGATCGACATCTTCGATGATGGCGCCGACGGCCCGCACGACGTCGTCGACGACACCCCTGACGGGACGACACGGATCCGCCCGTTCACCGAGGTCGCCTCGCGACCCGTCGAGCCTGTCCGCCCTCCGGCTCCGGCGGATCCGTTCATCGCGCCGGTCACCACCGGCGACACCGCCGGATTCGCCCCGGAGTCGTCCCACGCGCCAGCCGCGACGCCGCCGGCCGCGGGACCTCCCGAACCACCGACGTCGTTCGCCGTGCCCGTCGTCGACGATGCGGTCGAGGACGACACTCTCGTGCGTCCGGCACCGGTCGCGGGGGCGGGGGATGTGCCCGTCGCTCGCCGTGACGACCGTGGACCGGAAGTGCCGGAGTATGAGTTCAACGCCCCCGTGGAATTCGCGCGCGGCAGCGTCCCCGTCGCCGACGCGGCACCCTTCCGCGGTGCGGCTGCGACCGTCCCGGCCGTCCCGACACCGGCGTCCGCGCCGACCGTGGTGCCGCGCTCGTCACGGATGCGGCCGCTGCTCGTCTGGGGACTCGTGGTGCTCATCGTCGTCGCCGTCGCGCTCGTCGTGATCGCCGTGATGCAGGCGCTCGCAGTTGAGGAGGTTCCCACCGATGGGCCGGCGCGAGACGTGGATTCGGTCACCGAACTGAGCGGCGTCGCGATTGGCGAGGAGATCCGGTTCACGTGGTCGAACCCCGACGAGGAGCGCGGCGACGCCTACCTCTGGGGCATCTACGACGAGGAGCGCGTCACGGCGCTCGACAGTCGCGCCGAATCCCCCACGGTCACGATCGAACGACAGTCGGGGGAGCAGACGTGCATCGAGGTGCTCATCGAGCGCGCAGACGGGTCGCGTTCGTCGACAGAGGTCGCCTGCGTCGACAACGCCGGATAACGTGACAAGATGACCGACCCCGCCGTCTCCCCCGCCGAGCACGAGTTGCCGGCTGACACCGTGGAGCCCCAGGCCGACCGCCTCCCGGCGCAGGGCGTGGTGCGCGTGGTGTTCTCGGGGGAGGTGCACATCGTTGAGCCGGGCGGCGTCTTCACCATCGGTCGTGACGCAGATCTCTCCGTCGACACGAACCATTTCCTGCACCGCGCTTTCCTGCAGCTGTCGTGCTCGGGCGGCATGTGGTGGCTGGCGAACGTCGGATCCCGACTGTCGGCCACCGTGTCGAGTGCGGGCGGCGCCGTGCAGTCGTGGCTCTCACCCGGCGCGCGTCTGCCGCTCGTGTTCGACGACAGCACCGTTGTCTTCAGCGCCGGGCCGACGACCTATGAGGTCTCCCTGCACCTCGAGTCGGCACCGTACGGGGTGTCCGCTCGCGTGCACGAGTCCGCGTCGGGAGAGGAGACGATCCTCCCCGTCAGCTTCACCGCCTCGCAGAAGCAACTCATCGTCGCGCTTGCCGAACCGATGCTGCGGCGCGAAGGGGTTTCGGTGAGCGAGCTTCCCTCGTCTGCCGCAGCCGCCGAGCGTCTCGGGTGGTCGATCAGCAAGTTCAACCGCAAGCTCGACTTCGTGTGCGAGAAGCTCGACCGCTTCGGTGTCCCCGGCCTGCGCGGCGGACCTGGCCGGCTCGCCACGAACCGCCGAGCGCGGCTGGTGGAATACGCCGTGTCGTCGCAGCTCATCGGGCGATTGGACCTGCCGCTGCTCGAGGCGGGAGACGCCGACGACGGCTGAGTTCGACGAGTGTATGGGGAGAAGTCCCCGCCGCGGGCACGGGCGCCGCGCTCGGCGCTGAGTAACGTGGATCGCGCACGTTCACATGATCGATGAGGTGACAGACGGATGACGGCGATCTGGGAGATCGACGATGGCGAGGAGGAGGTCCCCGGCCTCGATGCCGACGGGCGTCCTGACCCGGCGTACGCCGCGCGTCTCGGGCTCATCCGCGCGCCCTTCCCACGTCGCGCGCTCTCCGTCCTCATCGACGTGGTGGTCTATCTGCTCGTGCAGCTGCCGCTGTGGCTGTTCGCGATGCCGCTCGTCTTCCTCTACCTCTCCGGCAGCCTGAGTCTCTACGGCTTCGTGACGCACCCGAGCTTCCTCCTCGCCGCGATCATGGCCGGCGCCACCGTCCTGCTGACCCTCGTGCTCGGCATCGTGCAGTTCGTACTCCACGGGCGCAAGGGAACGACGATCGGCAAGTCCGTCTTCGGACTGAGGTCGGTGCACGTCGCAAAGCTCGGCCGGCCCGGCTTCTGGCGCGTCGTGCTGCGCAGCATCATCGTCGCGGCCTCGGGGCTGGTCGTGGTCGGCCCGCTCGTGATGGTTCTCTCCCCGCTCTGGGACTCTGAGCGTCGCGGACGCGGCTGGCACGATCACGCGACGCGCGTCTGGCTGATCGATGTCCGAGGTGGGCTGGATCCGTACGACGACAAGCGCATGCGCGTCGCACGCAAGGCAGCGGAGGCGGCTGAGATCGCCGAACGTCCCGGCCTCCCCTCGCTCGCCACCAGCGCGGCAAGCGGAACGGCCCCCGAGTATCGCCCGGCCGCGCGTGTGAGCGCGGGCGTCCTCGGTGTCGCGCGAACTCACGCGGACGACGACGCGCCTCCCGTCGGCCTGCCCGACACGGTCGCGCCGTCGCCCGCGACCGCTCGCGACGCTGCACCTCAGGTCGTCCTCGGCGTCCCGACGAACCTGCGTGGTGCGCCGCCGGAGCGTCCCACGCCCCGCATGCCGGACCGTGTGGAGTCCGAACCAGCGCCGTCTGCTCCGTCGTCGGTCGCTCCGCCGCCCATTCCGCAGGCGTCGCCGCCCCAGCCATCGCCGCAGCCCGAGGCGACCCCTCCACAGCCTGGCCTGACCCCTCCGGCGCCGGAAGCGGCGTCCCCTGACGCGTCGGTTCCCCCTGCTCCGCCCGTGCCGCCGCGGCCGCCCGCGCCTCCCGAGGGCGTGCTCGTTCTCGACACCGGGCAGCGGATCCGTGTCGCCGGGCGAGTGCTGCTCGGGCGCGATCCGCAGGCCCGCGCCGACATCGGCGATGCCCGGCTCATCGCCATCCCCGACGACACGCGATCGATCTCGAAGACCCACCTGTCGCTGCGCGTCACGGAGCTCGGGGTCGAGCTCTCGGACCTCGGCTCCACGAACGGAACCGAGATCGAGCGCGACGGTCAGAGCGCGGTGGTCGCCCCCGGCGCCCCTGTCCTCGCCGCGCGCGGCGACACCGTGCGCTTCGGCGACCGGACGTTCGTCATCCACCTCTCGACCACCGACCGATTGGCGTGATCCGTGAAGGTCAAGCTCACCCTGCATCGCGATGAAGCCGATTCCGTCGACATCGTCGTCACGGCCGACTCCCTCGCCACCGCGGGCGACGTCGCGCGCCACATCGCCGAGACCGACCCCGCCGGCTCGATCACGGTCGGTGACGACGACGTCGTCACGCTCGCCGTCGCGTCGCCGACGGCCGAGCGCATGGAGCCGCTCCAGCACGATGTGCCGCTGAGTGAGGCTCCCATCGGATCCGGCTTCGCGGTGTCGGTGCTCAAGCTTGGCCCGCGCCGCGCGTCGCTCGTGAGCGGGCGCCAGACGATCGCCGTACTGCGCGCGCTGTCCGGCCCGTTCGCCGGACAGGACTTCCCCGTCGCCCGTGGCCACTCGTTCGTCGGGCGCGCGGAGAGCAACGACATCGTCCTCGCCGACCAGGCGGTCTCCAAGCGCCACGCGCGTCTCGAGGTGTCGAGCTTCGTCGAGATCGTCGATCTCAACTCGGCCAACGGCGTGCAGGTCGGCGGCGAGACGGTCGCCCGGGCGCGAATCGAACCCGGCCAGCAGTTCGTCATCGGCAGCACGACCTTCGCGCTGTTCTACTCGGCCGAGGTCGAAGCCGGGTCCGAGGATCCGGTGCTCGAACGCGGCGGCGGGCTGCGGTTCAACCGCAGTCCTCGCGTCGAGGTGCGCTACCCGGGTGAGCAGTTGACGCCGCCGCCGATGCCCGGCGAGAAGCTCACCAAGATGTTCCCGTGGACGATGCTCGTCGCCCCGATCCTCATGGGCGTGGCGATGTACCTCATCACGGATCGTCCGCGCGCACTGCTGATGATCGCGATGACGCCGATGATGGCATTCGGCAACTTCATCAACCAGCGGATCCAGATGAAGAACGCCACGGGTCACGAGCAGATGCTCTTCGAGCGGCAGTTCGAGTCGCTGGAAGAAAAGCTGTACTACGCGAAGCCGGACGAAGAGAAGGCGCGTGGTGAGGAGGCGCCTCCCGTGGCGGAGGTGTTCGAGCACGCGATGCGCCTGGGGCCGCTGCTGTGGACGAGACGGCCCGAGCACTGGAACTTCCTCGCGGTGCGCCTGGGGACCTCGCGCGCGCCGTCTCGCAACTCGATTGTGGAGCGTGAGGAGCAGACGGGTCTGCCCGAGTACATCGATCGCGTGGATCGCCTGCGCGAACGGTATCGGTACGTCGACGACGTCCCGGTGCTCGAATCGCTCACGGCGGCGGGCTCCATCGGCGTCGCGGGAGCGGAAGCCCCGGCGGCGGACGCCATGCGCGGACTGGCGGTGCAGCTGATGGGCCTGCACGCGCCGAACGAGGTCGTCTCCGTCGCGTTCGCGGGGTCGGAGGGCGTCGCCGAGCTGGAGTGGATCAAGTGGCTTCCCCACACCACCAGCGAGACGAGCCCGTTCTCGGCGTTCCCGCTCGCCGATTCGGCACCCGCCGCGAATGCGCTGCTGAGTGCGCTCGAAGAGTACGTGATGAGCCTCGCGAAGGATCCGAAGAATCGCGGTCCCTTCAACGAGGAGTGGAACCCGATGCTCTACGGCACCGACGTCGAGAAGGCCGCGAGCAAGAACGAAGCGCGCCGCCGGCTGTCGGTCATCGTGTTCGTCACGAGCGACGCTCCGGTGGATCGCGCCCGGCTGACGCAGGTGCTGGAACTCGGCGCCGAGGTGGGGGTGCATGCGGTGTTCGTGGCTCCGACGGTCGAGTCGCTGCCCGCCGTGTGCCGGAGCTTCGTCGACGTCACCCGCGGGCTCGAAGACGCGACGATCGGCGCGGTGCGGTCGGGCGAGCGCTATGAGCACGCGAAGGTCGAGGGCGTTTCGAACGCGTACATGCAGATGCTCGCGCGCCGACTGGCGCCCGTCGTCGACGCGTCCACAGTCATCACGGACGAATCCGACATTCCGCATTCGATCGGATTCCTCTCGCTCGTCGGCCCGGAGATCGCCGACGAGCCCGCGGCCATCGTCGATCGCTGGCGCCAGAACAACACGATCATCGACCGATCTGACGCGCCGCGACCGCGACTCAAGAAGGCGGGGGATCTGCGCGCGATCGTCGGTCAGGGCGCGAGCAGCGCGATGTCGCTCGACCTGCGCACTCAGGGTCCGCACGCGCTTGTCGGCGGAACGACCGGTGCGGGCAAATCCGAGTTCCTGCAGGCGTGGGTCCTGGGCATCGCGAGCGCGCACAGCGCCGACCGCGTGACGTTCCTGTTCGTCGACTACAAGGGCGGATCCGCGTTCGCCGACTGCGTGGCGCTGCCGCACTGCGTCGGCCTCGTCACCGACCTGAGCCCGCACCTCGTCACCCGCGCCCTCACGAGTCTTCGCGCCGAGCTGCACCACCGGGAGCACCTGCTCAACCGCAAGAACGCGAAGGATCTGCTCGAGCTCGAGAAGCGGCAGGATCCCGAGACGCCGCCCGCGCTCGTGCTCGTCATCGACGAGTTCGCCGCGCTCGCCAGCGAGGTCCCGCAGTTTGTCGACGGTGTCGTCGACATCGCGCAGCGCGGTCGTTCGCTCGGCATCCACCTGATCATGGCGACCCAGCGTCCCGCGGGCGTCATCAAGGACAACCTGCGCGCGAATACGAACCTCCGCGTCGCCCTGCGCATGGCCGACGAGTCCGACTCGAGCGACGTCGTGGACGACCCGATCGCGGCGTCGTTCCCGCCGTCGATTCCCGGCCGAGCGATCGCGAAGACCGGCCCCGGGCGCCTCACGCCGTTCCAGTCGGCGTACGCCGGCGGGTGGACGCGCATGGACGAGTCGGCACCGGCCGAGGTGGCCGTCGCCGAGCTGCGATTCGGTTCCACGCCCCCGTGGGAGCCCGAGGGTCTCGCCGACTCCGACGTGCATGACGACGACCTCGGACCCAACGACCAGGAGCGCATCGTCGAGAACGTCATCCGCGCACACGAGGTCGCGCAGTTGCCGATGCCGCGCCGTCCGTGGCTCGACGAACTCGCCACGCCCGTCGACCTCGATGACCTGCCGGCACAGGCCGACGCGGAGATCTCGTTCGCGCGTGCGGACGTCCCCGAGCACCAGCGCCAGGATCCCGTCGCGTTCCTGCCGGACCGCGACGGCTCGATGGTCGTGTACGGCTCGTCGGGCTCGGGCAAGTCGACCCTGCTCAAGTCGATCGCGATCGGTGCCGGCCGACACGAGGGGCCGCTCGCCGTCGAGGTGTACTGCCTCGACTTCGCCTCGGGGGCGCTCGGCGTCCTGTCGGATCTGCCGTACGTCGGATCCGTGGTCGACGGCGACGACGCCGAGCGGATCCAGCGTCTGTGGCGCACGCTCGACCAGGAGATGGATCGTCGCGGCACGGAGTTCTCGCGTGCGAACGCGGCGACCCTCGACGAGTATCGCGAGCTCGCGGATCCGGCGAAGTCGCGCATCATCGTGCTGATGGACAACTACCCGGCGTTCCGCAAGGACTGGGAGATGACGGCCAGTCGGCGCTGGTTCTACGGGGTGTTCATGCGGCTCCTGGGCGAGGGGCGCACGCTCGGGATGCACATCGTGCTGACCGCCGATCGCGCGAGCGCCGTTCCGACGGGAGTGAGCGCGAGCATTCCGCGCCGGGTGATCCTCCGGCTCGCAGACGCCAACCAGTACATGCTCATGGGTGCTCCCCGCGACATCCTCGACGATCAGTCGCCCGCGGGGCGCGGCATCGTCGGCAAGCACGAGGCGCAGGTGGCCGTCTTCGGCGGCACGCAGAACGTGGTCGAGCAGGCGAAGGCGATCCGAGCGTTCGCCGACCGGCTGCGCGAGGCTGGCGAGCGCGATGTGCCCGAGATCGGCGCCCTGCCGACGAAGCTTCGCGCGTCGGAGCTGCCCGATACGGTCGACGGTCTGCCGACGTTCGGAATGGCGGACGATACGCTCGCTCCGCGCGGCTTCGATCCGTTCGGCCCGTTCGTCGTTGCCGGGCCACCCGCCTCCGGCCGGACGAACGCGGTCAAGGCGCTCATCCGCTCCATCGAGCGTTTCGACCCCGACGTGAGGATGTATCACTTCGGCAGCCGGCGCGCGCAGTTGAAGGATTTCCGGCCGTGGGTGGCGAGCGCGACGCGGCCCAACGATGAGAAGGAGCTGGCGCTCGAACTTACGGAGCTCCTCGCCGACGAGGAGGATGGCGGGCGGATCCTCATCGTCATCGAGGACGTTCCGCACCTCGCCGACGGGCCGGCCGACCGCGCGATGCGGGCGATGCTGCAGGCCGTCAACAGCAGCGACCACATTCTGATCGGCGAGGCCGATGTCTCTCGCGCGACGAGCGGTGTCGGCGTCGTCGGCGAGTGGAAGATGGGGCGCCAGGGCATCGTGCTGAAGCCGGACGCATACGACGGTGACTCGGTCTTCAAGGTGCCCTTCGGTCGCGTCAAGCGTTCGGACTTCCCGGTGGGGCGAGGCATCTTCGTGCAGGCCGGGCAGTCGGTCACGATGCAGATGCCGCTCGTCGATGACGACGAGGAATGACGGCGAGCACCCGATGGGGAGTTCTCCCCATAGCGTCGTCGGCCTCTCGTCGTTAATCTCGATGAGGTGGGACCGCTGGGGTCCTGCCCGTGCAGCTGAGGATGAGGAGACGTCGAGATGGCAACGCATGATTTCGGTGCAAGCTACGACGAGATGGAAACCGCCGCGCAGAAGCTGCGCGACAAGAAGGGCGAGATCGACGAGGGCCTCGAGGAGGTCATGACCGTCATCGATGACCTCACCTCCGACGGCTTCAAGACCGAGAACGCATCGGGTGCGTACAAGGATGCGGTCGACGAGCTTGCGCAGAACATCAAGGAAGCCAACACCAACGTCGACGAGATGGCCGACGCGCTGGTGAAGATGGCGGACATGATTCGCGACACCGACGGCAACATGGCCGGCGGCGGCGCCTGACCCGCGCTTCTTTTGAGCTAGGGCGGGCCGACGGGGGAGCGGCCCGCCCGATCAATGAACAGACAGGTTCGATTCGTCGCGCGGTGAGGAGGTGTCGTCGTGGCTGTGATGCTGCCGGACGAGCTGGTGTGGGTGCTGCAGAAGCTGGGCTTCGAGTGGCCCGACGTCGACGAGGATGAACTGCGCCGTGGCGCGGAGATCGTGCGCACGTTCTCGAGCGACATGGACACGATCATCCAGTCCGTCGATCGCAAGATGAACGGCGACCTGACGGCGAGCATGCGGGGGCAGACCGGCCCCGCGTACGTGAGTGCGTGGAACACCAACCGCTCACAGAACCTGCAGAAGATGCTCGATCTGCTGGATCCGGCCGCGACCGGCATCGACGCCGCGGCGACGGGCGTCACCGCATTGAAGACCAAGGTCATCATCGAGGTGACCACGACCCTCATCCAGCTCATCCCGCTCCTCGCTGGCGGTCCGTTCACGGCCGCCGGCGCGGCGGGGCTCATCATCGTCAAGAAGCGGCTCATGAACGTCGTCTTCGACCTCGCGATCGAGCAGGTGCTCGCGCAGGTCCTGCCGATGGTGATCGAGCCGATGATGAACGAGCTTCCCGCGATCATCGACGCGGTCCTCGACCATCCGCTGGTCGAGGCCAACGTGGGCGACAGTGACGAGTTCTACGCCGACCTGGAGGCCCTCGAGACGGCAGAGGCCGAGATGGAGACGAGCTCCGCTGACGTGTCGACGGTCACTCAGACGTTCCTCGCGGACCTGTCGAGCCTCGACTTGGGCGGCGACGTCTGATGGCGAGCAAGATGGGGCCTGTCATCCGGGACATCCGTGAAGCAGTCATCACTGCCGCGAGACGGGTGGACGGCGACATGCCCTCGCTGCCGATTCGCCACTCCCGACAGTTGGCGAGTATGCGACGCATGATCCGCGACCGTGACCGTTTTGACGGCGGAACGAACGGTGGTCGCCCCGACGCGCCACCGCACCGGCCGGGGAACACGCCAGCGGGCACCAAGCCGTACGGCGGGCGGAACCGAAACCGTGACAAGGGCGAGTACGGCGAGAACGTCACGGACGGATTCATGCGGGAGCGCGGGTTCGAGAGAGTCAGCCATCGTGACGGCCCGAACGGAATCGACGGGATCTACGCGAACCGCAATGGCGACGTTCTCATCGTCGAGTCGAAGTACAACTCGTCGCGGCTCGGCTGGGCTTCCGATGGGGCTGGCGGGCGAAATCGCCAGATGGACGACGGCTGGTTAACGGGCCACTACAACAACCACGACGTCAACCGCATTCGCGATGCGCTGTTGCCTGACCGCCGGCTTGCCGACGCCGTCGAAAAGCTCTTCAGAAACGGCGATGTGCCGCCCGGGGTCGCTCGGGTGCTGCCTGATGGAAGCGTTGAGGTGACCGTCCCGCGATTCAACCCAGACGGCTCGATCGCAGACGCTCCTGTGTTTGACTTCTAACTCGAGAACGCTGCTCGCGCCCGGCCGGTGACGCGATCTTAAGGTGGGAACATGGCGCACACGATTCGCGACGACCGTATCGATTCGGAAGAGCTGGAGGGCTATCTCGACGACGTCAGGGCGTCGATCGATCAGACTCGCCCGCGTGTGCGTGATCGGGAACTCGAACTCGAAGCCGAGACGCTGTGCCGCGACAACACCACGCTCTTCACACTCCGGTATGCGGCGGGCGAAGCAGTTCAGGAGCTCGCCGACACCCTCGACGAGTGGGGCGGAGACCTCCTCGCCTCCCTGCAGGTGCGGCAGAAGGCGGCAGGGGGTGCCGCAGGCTTCCTCGCGCGGTCCGAGGAACGGTCCGTGCTGCTCTCGACAATCAACCTCGTGTTCGTCGCGACGAGTCTCGGCCGGGCCGACATAGCCACGGCGGTGCTGTCCCACCCTGCTGTTGCCGCTGTGCCGAGTCGCCTGTTCGACGCTCTCGCGACGGCCCACGGGCTCGCTCGTCCAGTGAGCGAGTCAGAAGTTCTCGTGGGGGCGTACGACCCCTGGCTGGCGGTGGCGAGTGCACCGGCCGAGCGTCGACAGGAGACATTCGACGCATACGTGCGCGGATGGCGCGCCCACAACGAGAACGAACGTTTCATCGATCCGGTCAGCGAGTACTTCACGGGTGCATGGGCGTTTGAAGCGGTCATTCTCGTGCAGCTGTGGGGTCTCGACGACGGTCTGGCGCGCGACGTGCCGGAGTATCCGGTGGATCTCGCCGATTTCGCGCAGGATGCGGGGGTGCCGCGTCTCAGCGCGGACACCACGTTGCCCGGCCCGTGGGACGAGCCGGCGCCGCCGAAGGTGATCGAGCCGCAGACCGCCCGTGAGCCGGCGGCGGGAGAGCCGACGCTGGTGACTCTTTCGGCGCTGTTGGCGCCCGTCGGCGGCGAGCGGTTGGAAGCGACGGATGTCGATGCTCTGTTGGACGCGGCCGTCGTGGTCGGCACGGTGGTCACGGTGGACGCGCGTGCGCTGGATCCCGCCGACACGGCTGCGCTCCTGCAGCTCGCGTGCCGCGATCTGGGGCTACCAGCGCCGGGGCGCGGTCCGTCGCGGTTGCCGAAGGATCCGGCGAAGGCTCTGCCGAAGTTCGACGCGTGGCTGGCGAAGGTCGGCGTGCGCCTGCTGAGCCCGGCGATGGACGCGGACGATCTCGCTTTCTTCCCCGTTCTCGCGGAGGACTACGAGACGTTCGGCGGTCACACAGTTGCCGGGCTGCGGCTCCGTACGATGGAACAGGTCGCCGACGACGAATCGTGACAGTGGCGTCGAGCTCGCCACTGTCACAGAAAGTCCCGTCGACCGGACTCACCTGGAGGAATGATGACCGATCCGCAACTGCCTGAGACGCTCGCGGAGGCCGCGCCGCGCCTTGGACTGCGCGTGTACGGTGCGTCGACCCTGGGTGTCCGGCGCTCGGCGCTGGAGGCGGCGGGAGTGCCGCAGGCGATGCCCGCCGTGCGCCACGTCGCGGGTGAGGTTTCGGTCGGCGCCGAGTACGAGCTCGAAGACGGCCGCGTCGTGCCGCTGTCCGACCAGAACCTCGGGACGTGGGGCGTCGGCCTCGACGAGGTTCTCGACGCCGCCCGCGAGCGCCTGTCCGACGGCGAGATCACCGGCATCAGCGCACTCGGCGAAGGCGTCTACCTCATTGAGAACGAACTTCTCGTCGCCGCGGCACTGCTCGCGCCGGAGCTGGTCTCGGGACTCCCCGTGACGGGAGATCTGACGCTGCTGCCCGCCGCCGGTCCGGTGGCCGTCTGCACCGGATCCGAGCACGCCGCCGGTCTCGGGGCCGCGCTCAACATCGTCGATCAGCTCGCGGAAGCCGAGGTCAGGACGGAGACGGCCGTCCCCCTCGTGCTGCGCGACGACGCGTGGCAGCCGTTCGACGTCGCCGCGGCGCACCCGGAACTCGCGCGCGCCGTCGCTCTCGCGGAGCGACTGGCCGCCGTCGACGCGTATGGCGCACAGTCGGGCGTCCTCACGGACGACGCTTTCATCGCGAAGGCCAAGCTCTTCACGAAGCCCGACGGCGACGCCGTGATGGTTGCGACGTGGACCGACGGCGTCGAGACACTGCTCCCGCAGACCGACGAGGTGCTCGTCGTACGCGGTGAGAACGACGTCACGCCGTACCCGTTCGCCGAGTTCCTCGAGCGTGCCGGCAGCTCCGCGGTGCAGGTCGACACGGTTCCCGTGCGCTACCGGGTGTCCGGCGACGCCCTCTCAGCGCTCCGATGAGGGAGAGGGTCGACGCCTGATGGCGAGCAAACTGGGTCCCGTGATCCGTGAGATTCGCGAGGCCGTGATGAACGCCGCGCGCCGCGCGGACGACCGACTTCCCGACCTGCCGCTGCAGCACAAGTCGCAGCTCGCGAAGATGATTCGCCGCATCCGCGGTCGCGACTACTTCGACGGCAACCCCACCGACGTGAGCAGTGGGTCGCGACCGCGCGGATGGGGCGACCGCAACACGCGCCCGTCGGACGTGCTGGACACCGATAAGGGCAAGCGGCCCGATCCCGACTCGTACCTGACCGACGGCTACATCCAGCAGCACCGACGGCAGTTTGACGACGGTGCCTCGCGGTTCCAGGACCTCGGCGGCTACCAGAACTACGGACCGTACCGCACGGACGGGGACGGCAAGGGGTTCGTGCTCCCCAGTTCGGAGGTCGATCGGATCCTGGCACGCGCCGACGGGGACCTTCGCGTCATCGAGCGTGAACTCGGACTGCCCGACGGCATGTTCGGCGACGGGCCGGTCACGGTCGTCGACTTCCCGGACGCGACGCCGGATGACATCCGCATCCCCTCCGGAAACGAGACGGGCGCGAGCAACCTCTGGGAGCCCGGTGGAAAGACGTCCGGCGGTGTGCCCGAGGGCGTGCTCGACGGCGATTCGCCGGGCGGCGGCAACCACGGAGCGCGTACCGGTGACGATGGGCTCCCGTTCGTCATCGGCGGAGCGTGACGCGTGATTCGGATCCGGCGGAGACCCGCGCCCGCGAGTCTGCCGTGGCCGCTGCCGCGGTGGAACACGCTCCACCTGCGGCTCTACGGGGCGGCCGACCTCGGAATGCGTGCGAGCAGCGGCGACGCGGACGATCTGCCGCGGACGAAGCACGTCGGCGGTGAGTTGTTCGTCGGCGTCGATGTGCTCGGCGACCGCCGCACGACCGTCACGCAAGCGCAGGATCGCGCCTGGTACGAGCAGTCGGATGTGCGCTTCCCCGCCCTCACGCGTGACGCGGCATGGCGCGCGCCGTATGGCGCGGAGGAGCGACACGGGGGTCATTGCGAGATCTCCGACGAGGAGCAGGCGGCCGCCTTCCTCGTGAACCGCGACCACACGGCACGGGTGATCGCGCGCCTCGACAAGCGAGGCGACACCGTCGTGATCGCGCTCACCGCGACCTGCGTGATCGCGACCGGCAGTGACGACGAAGATGGCATGCGTTTCATCCTCGATCGCGCGCGGCAGCTCGTCGACGCGGGCGCGGACATCCTGAGCGTCCATCCGCTGGTCTGGCGCAATGGCCAATGGCTGCCATTCGATTGGCGTGGCGGCTTTCCGCGGCTCGCCGCGCGGATCGACGCCGTCGTGCGGCGGGCGGGCGCGCTGCACTACGCCGCGCAGGGGCCGGCGCTCGCACGCCGCGGTATCGTCGTCGCCGAGGTGGAGCTCGTCGAGCATGCCGATGGTGCCGTCACGACCCGCGCGGTGTGGCGACGGGGCACCCGCGCGCTTCTGCCGGTCGTCGACGAGATCGTCGTCGAGGACACGAGGGGATCCGCCGCGGTCATGCCAATGGCGGAGTTCCTCGAGCGTGCCGGCTCGGAAGCGACACGGACGGACGCGGCACCGACGCGGTACGCCGTGGCGAGAAGCGCGTCGGTGTGACGACCGCGACAGGCAGGCTACGGATCCTGTGACGGATAGTGTGGCAGGCAGACTCCCTGAGAAAGGTGATCCACGGATGACGACCGTTGACGCGAACGCGACAGCGCCGCGCACCCCCCGCCTGTATGGCGCGAGCGAACTCGGTGTGCTCTCGCTCGTCGCCCCCGGCGACGCCCACCCCCGCGTGCGGCACCTCGGCGGCGAACTCTTCGCGGGGATCGACGAGCAGGGCGTCGCGGTGACCGAAGGGCAGACGGCCCCGTGGATCCCGTCGTTTCCTCAGGTCCTCGAAGAGCTCGTCGCCGGCGGCGGGGACCTTCCCGCCGCGGCGGACGGCATCGTTCAGATCGATGACGAGGCGCTCGCTGTCACGGCGCTCATCGACCCGGCGCGGATCCCCATCGCGGGTCTCGCCGGCGCCCCCGTCGTGTTCGCGCTCGCGCGAAACTGCGTGCTGATCACCGGCGCCGACGACGAGGCCGCCGTCGAGCGGATCCTCGACCTCGCTGAAGCGCTGTACGACGACGGAGCGCCGCTGGTGAGCGCGCATCCGATTGTGCTCGTCGACGGCGGCTGGGACCGCTTCGATGCGTCCGCCGCGTTCCCCGCGCACGATCCTCGCCTCCAGCGCGTGCTGCGGCTCTGGGGGGTGCGCGCGTACGAGCGGCAGGGCGACGCGCTACGCGACGAGAAGGACGTGCACGTCGCCGCCCCCAAGCTGCACGTGCGCGAGGACGGTGTCACGGTCACGTTCGCGGCGTGGCCGCAGGGCACCGCGACGTTGCTGCCCGTCGTCGACAACGTGATGATCGCCACGCCAGAGGGCAAGATCAGTACGACTACGATGAACGAGTTCCTCGACGCGGCCGGCGACCGCATCACGCGCACTGGACTGTCGCCCGCACGCTACTACGTGCCCGGCGATCGGCCGCGCGCCGCGGAGTGATCGTGAGGCGCCTGCGTCGCGCTGCTGCGCTGATCCTCGTGACGGGCGTCGCGCTGGCCACGTCGGCGTGCGGGGGGACGCCTCTTCCCGCATCCGTCATGCCTGGCAGCCTCGTCGACGTGGCGTGGCCCGGCGCGCTGACGACGCTGAATACCGCCACAGCGACCGGCGTGACGCCAGGCGACCGCGATGTGTCGGCGATGACTCGCTCGCAGTTCTCCCGTCCGGTGCTCGGTCTTCCCGCGGAAGACGCGTCATTCGGGACCGCGGAGATCGTCGCCGAATCAGATGACGCGATGACGGTGGTCTACGACCTCGCCGAACCTACGTGGTCAGACGGCATCGCCCTCGACGCGGCCGACCTCCTGCTCGCGTGGGCGGCGGGTGCCGCGCATGGTGATGCGACGGAGGAGACGGCCTTCGACGCGGCCCCTTCGGGACTCGTCCACAGCTCGGGCGTCCCGTCCTATGACGAGTTCGAGCGGCGCATCGAGGTCACGTTCGATCGCCCCGTGATCGATTGGCAGACGGCGCTCGACGTTGCCGTGCCCGCACACGTCGCGGGACGGATCGCGTTCGGTCTCGAGGACCCCATGGTCGCCAAGCAGGCCGTCATCGACGCGATCGCTGGCGACGATCGCGAGGCTCTGGCCAATCTCGCCACGGTCTGGAACGGGGCGTTCGACATCTCTGCCGGGACGCCGCCGTCCGACATGGCGCTGCTCTCGAGCGGCCCGTACCGCATCGATGCGGTCGACGGGTCCGCCGACGACGGTGACCAGCGCGTCTCGCTGAGCGCGAACCGCGAGTACACGGGCGGGATTCCGGTCTCGTACGAGCAGATCGTGCTGCACCAGGCACGCGGCGTCGACGCGATCGATGCCGTCGGATCCGACTACGACGTCGTGCAGCTGCCGGCCGAAGCCGCGGACTTCGAGCAGGTGCGCGACTACGAGCGCGACGACTTCGGCATGACGACCGCCGACGCCGGAAAGATGTGGGCGCTCTTCGCGCGCGTCGACTCGTGGCCGCTCGACAGTCGCGCGGCACGGACCGCGTTCCTCAGCACGGTTCCCCGTGACGCCGTCGCCGAGGCGAGCGGCGAATGGAAGTCTGCGTACACGTCGACGTCGGCCGCGGTGTTCTCGCCCGACAGCGATGGGTACGACATCGCCGTCGAAGACGCGGGGTTCGAGGAGGCCTTCGCCCCCGCGGACGATCCCGCCGCTGCGCGGAAGAAGGCCGGCGTGCCCGAGCACACCACGGTCTGCATCCTCTACGACGCCGACTCGGAGTTCGCGCGCGACGCGTTCGACGCGATCCGGAAGGGCGTCGCGGAGGAAGGGTGGATCGCGCGCGACTGCGGACACCCGGAGCCCGACGAGGTCGTCGAGGTCGGCGGCGCGTACGACGCCATCTTGACGACCGTCGACGTTCCGCGCACGCCCGCGGACATCGCGCGCCAGTGGGGCGACACCGCGGCCAACCTCACCGGCGCCACGAGCTCGGACCGGGACGAGCTCATCGAGCAGCTCTCGCGCGCGACCGACCGCTACGACGCGCGCGACCTGCGCGTCGAGATCGAGCGGACGATCGTGGACCAGCGCGTCGTGTTGCCCTTGGCGATGGATCCGTCCGTGATCGTCGCGAGTCGCGATATCGCCCCTCCGAGCCCGGCCTCGGGGCGCGCGGGTGCGCTCCTGACGGATCCGCTCACCTGGGCGCCCGTCGGCGCAGAGCCTTCCGTCGCTCCCTAAGGCAGGGCGAGGATCCCGATCAGGACTCGGGGTCTTCCTCCGCGGCACTGCGTGCCTCGTCCATGTACGGCTGCGCCGCGTCGCTGTCGAGCCAGGCGCGTGCGTGTGCCAGGAGCGTCTCGGGGGCCTCCGCCGCCTCTTCGGCTGTCGCGAACGGTCCCAGTGACGCCCCCTCGGGGCGCTCTTCCGCACGCTCGACCGCGCCGCTCGCGACGTCGTACCAGTACGCTTCCGTGCGCTTCATCTCGGCTCCTCCATGTCGATTCGCGGGTCCACCGGGCTGACGCCTCAGCGGCCATCAACGCTACCCGCGGTTCGAGGATCCCGCCACGCGCGACGGCCTCACTGCCGCGGTGGTTGCTGCGGGTCGCGGTACGGGTAGGCCGGCGGCTGGGCACCGGGGTACATCACGAACCGATCGGACGGGCCCTCGTCGGGTGGAAGCTTCGGGTTGATCCCGGGAGCGTCACGCGGAGGGAGGTCTTTCCAACCGGTGGCGTAGGGAGCGAAGTAGGTGTTGATCATCCGATCCGCAGCGACTCGCCACCCGTCGGGCGTGGCGACGTAGACGTTGTCATAGATGCCGCCGGCCCAGCGCGAGGATTCTCCGAACTGGCCCATCATGCTGAACGACCGGGCGCGCAGCGTGGCGCGTCGCGCGTCGTCGTCGACATGGATCACTGGCTGCAGCTGCATATGATTGTGCAGCACGCCGCGCTCGGCATGGGTTCCGTACAGGTCGAGACTCCGGCGGACGGAGCGTCGGCCACGATAGATCCCGCGCAGCGCCACCTCGATCACCCCGTCCTCCGTGAACAGGTCGGCAAGGCGGTCCCACTCGAACGTCGCGAGGTAGTAGCCGTAGATGTTCTGCGTGCGTTCGATCTCCGCCGACGCCTCGAGACGTCGCAGGCGCAGGTCGAGATCGTCGCGCGACTCCGGATCCACGGCCTGCGCGGTCCCGCCGTCGTACGCCGCCCCGGATCCCTCGCCCGTGAAGACCGTGCTGGTCGGCGACTGGATACGCGACCAGCCCTCGTCATAGGGCGTGAACACCGCGAACGGGACGTCGACCTGCGCGATCCGCCACCCGACCACCGTGCGCACGAGCTCGGCCGTCAGCGTCGCGAGCCCCCACTCGTGCCCCTCGCCGTGCCGAGCCCACTGCGCGAAGGCGCGCCACCGGGCATGCGCGCGGTTCCCCGAGACCGTGGCGCTGATCTGCGCGAACATCGTGTCGCGCAGCACACCCTCCCTCGGCCCATCGACGGTGTTCGCTGGCCACAGGGGGAGTCCGGCGATCGTGCCGGAGACGAAGAGGCCTCCGGCCCGCGTCCACTGCTCCTTGTCGAGGTAGAAGCCGAGCATGCCGATGGCGTTCTCGATCGCACGTTGGTCCTCGAGTACCTGGACGCGCTCGGCGAGATCCGCCTCGGCGGCATCGGCGTTCGCGGAGGTGGCCGCGGGCGGATCAGGCTCGAGGAAGTGGAATGGCGGATGGAAGACCTCGGGCCATTGCGCCGGCGTGCCGGCGGATGACGCTGCGGCGTGTTCCTCCCAGCCGCCGTCGAAAGGCACGTGCACGTAAGGCAGCCAGTGGAGTCGGGCGATGCGCCACCCGAGCTCCGTGCGGGTATAGGTCACTTCCAACGGGCCCTCGGCCCAGTACGCCGGTACGGGACCGCCGCCGGTGTCCAGGTCACGCCACGTCGCCTGCGCGCGGACGTCGTCGGGCGCAACCGTGATGACCGGCATGATCTGCAGGTGCGCGCGCACCATCGGCAGTCGCGCGGCAACATCGTCGGATCCGCCCGGGGCGACGAGAGCCGTGAGCCGGGCCGTGATGGGGGCCGGCCCCCGCACGCCGCCGTCTCCGCTCACCTCGACGATCCCGTCAGGACTGAAGAGCTCCGCCGCGCCCGCGGCATCTCCAGCAGCGAGGCGGTAACCGAATTCGTACTGGAGCTCACGAATCTCGGCGATCGACTCGAGGCGCCGAACGCGGATCGCGTGTGGTTCAGTCATCGTCGCCCGCAGGCTGCCCGGCGCGCTCCCATCGCCGCTGGAACGTCGCCGAGCGGCCGCGCCAGATCAGCCCGTCGCGCAGCTCGTAGTGCACGAAAGTGTGGACGAAGAGCTTGTCGCCGGCCCGCACGGGGCCAGAGGGGAAGTTCTCGTCATCGGCGAGGAAGGCGAACTCGGAGACGAATTCGGCGGCCAATTGGTTGCCGCTGGAGAACGCACGGTCGATCGTCATCGTGCGCTGCGACATCGACCGCACGCCCGTGTAATGGTCGACGACCGACTGCTTGCCGCGAAGCTCGGTGCCGCGCGACACGTTCAAGTAGAGGTCGTCGTGATAGAAGTCGACGAGGGTCTCGAAGTCCCCGGCGTTGAACGCCTCAACGTACTTCTCCAGCATCGATACCGGATCTTGGCTCATGCGGTGTCTCCTTCGTGGGCGGATCGGATTACGCGGCGTCTTCGGCGAGAGTCAGCACCGCGGACCTCGCCACGATGGCTGTGCGGGTTTCGCCGAGGTAGCGCTCCTGCGGCGGGTTGTGCGACGCGTCGGGGATGAACCCCGCGATCAGCGCGCCGTCGGCGAGTTCCAGCGTGACGGAGTACCCCTCGCCCGCGTAGGACGACTGCGAGATGCGCCCGCGCAAGGCCAGCGCATCGCGTTGCGGGTCGAACTCTCGGTCGAACTCGACGTCACCTGCGCGGAACGCGATCGACGCCCCCGGTGCGACTTCGGCGGGCGGTGATGGCATCTCGATGCCGTGCCCGAACTGCGCCACCCGGGAGCCGGCTCGGTCGACGACGCCCGCACACTCGAGCACGTTCTCCATGCCGATGAACCGCGCGACGAAGGGCGTACGCGGGCGGCGGAAGATATCTCCCGGTGTTCCCTGCTGCTCGATGCGGCCGTCGCGCATGACGACGACGCGGTCGGACATCGCGAGCGCCTCGCTCTGGTCGTGGGTGACGTAGATGGAGGTGTGCTCGAACTCGTCGTGGAGCCGGCGGATCTCGCTGCGCATCGAGACGCGCAGAGTCGCGTCGAGATTCGACAGCGGTTCGTCGAAGAGCATCAGTCGGGTGGCCGACACGAGTCCGCGCGCGAGGGCGACGCGTTGCTGCTGGCCGCCCGAGAGCTCGTGCGGGTAGCGTTTCGCCAGGTGTTCGAGGCCGACGGCCGCGATCACCTCGGCGGCCATCTTCGCCGCCTCCCGGCGACCGACGCCCCGCAGCCGCAACGGATAGGTGACGTTGCCGCGCACCGACCGGTTGGGCCACAGCGCGTAACTCTGGAAGACCATTCCGATGCGACGGCGATGCGGCGGAACGAAGACGCCCTGATCGGCGTCGACGAAAGTCTCGTCACCCACGGTGATCGCACCGGAGGTGGGCGTTTCCAGCCCCGCGAGGCACCGAAGCGTGGTCGTCTTGCCGCAACCGCTGGGGCCGAGCAGTGACACGAATTCACCCGGCTCGACGTCGAGGTCGACTCCGCCGAGTGCGACGGCGTCTCCAAACGTCTTCGTCAAACCGTCAATGGCGACGCGTTGCTTGGTCATGCGTGGACTCCTTGGCTTTCAGCGCTGCGGTCTCGGTCGGTCGGCGCGTTCGGGTTCGTGTGTGCGGACGCGCGTGCCGAGGCGACGCGGGCGGCCGTGCGGGCGGAGGATCGGGTCAGCAGCCACTGCGCGAGACCGACCAGTGCGGCGACGGCACCGATCTGCACGATCAGGAGGACGAAGATGGCGGCTGCGATCTCGGGTTGGCCCGAGCTGTAGTAGCTGAAGACGTTCACCGACAGCAGCGAGTCGGACTTGGTCGAGAGCAGCAGCGGAACCGCGAGGGTGCCGGACAGGACGACGAAGCAGAGGAACCAGCCGTTGAGCAGACTGGGCAGGATCAGCCGACCGACGACCGAGATCATCGCACGCCATTTCGGCGCGCCGGATACCCACGCAGCCTCCTCGAGGTCGCGCGGGACCTGCACGATCGCGCCGCCCACAGCGCGCCCGACGAGTGGAAGCACCGTGATGACCAGGGCGTAGATCAGGACGACAGGCGTGCTGTAGAGCTGGCCCATACCGGGGACGGCGAGGATCAGCCAGAGCACACCGAGCGCCAGGATCAGTCCCGGAACCGCGGCGGGCATCCACTGACTCAGCTCGATCAGGCGCGCTGCCAGCCCCCGTCGCTGTCGGGCGATCCAGAGAATCAGGCCCGAGATGATGGCGGCGAGCAGTGCGCCGCCGGACGCGACGCCGGCCGTCAAGACGAAGGACGACACGATCGTCTCGTTCCCGAGCACGAATTCGAAGTTCGCCCAGCTGTATCGGCCGACGGAGCCGACGTACGGCGACAGCGAGACGAGCACGAGCTGTACGAGCGGGAGCAGTACCCCGACGACGCCGTAGATGACGGTGAAGGCGCCGGCGACGTACCGCCACCGGCCGAGGTCCCATCGCGCACGGTTGGCGCCCTTCCCGCTCACGGTCGTGAAGGAGCGTCGCCCCATGAGGCGCTGCTGCACGATGAGCAGCAACACGAGCACCACCATCAGTCCGACCGCGAGCGCGCTCGCGTGGCCGTACTTCGGCATCGTTCCGGCGTCGTTCAGATACGCGTAGATCTCCGTCGGAAGCACGTAGATGCCCGCCGGAACGCCCAGGATCTGGGGGAGTTCGAACGACTCGAGGAACACGATGATCGAGAGGATCCCGACCCCCGCGATTGCCGGGAAGAGCACGGGCAGCTGCGTTCCGAAGAACGTGCGCAGCGGCGTCGCCCCGGAGACGCGCGCGGCCTCTTCGAGGTTCCGGTCCATCGCGATGAACGCACCGATGAGCAGGTAGAACTGGAACCCGACCGCACGGATCACCGAGACGAACACGAGCCCCCACCATGACTCGATGTTCACGGCCAGGTCCGTCCCGGCGATGCCGAGCGTGGTGTTGATCAATCCGACGTTGCGGTTGCCGAGAAGCCCCCACGAGATCGCGGTGAACAGCGGCGGAGTCGCGACGAGGACCGCCATGATCACGTAGATCAGCCAGCGCAGCGGAGCGTTGGTGCGGGTGGCGAGAGTGGCGAACAGGATCGAGATCATCAGTGAGATCAGCACCACGGCGATCGTCACTCCGGCCGTATTCCAGAGCGCGTCGTACGTCGCCGGTTCGGTGAAGACCTCGACGAACGGCTCGAGGGTCCATTCCCGCTCCCCGAAGGGGTTCTGCTGGATCGCGCCCAGCAGAACCATCAGCACCGGTGCGCCGAGCAGCGCGAGGCACAGGAGGGCCGCGACGATCTGGACGTTTCTGTCGCGATAGAACGAACTGAGTTGTTTCACGGCATGACCTCACATCACGTCGACGGGGAGCGGGAGGGGCGAGGGTCAGCGGTTCTGGAAGACCTCGCCGAACTTCTCGCTGATCATCTCCGCTTCCGAATCGAGCGCCTCCTGCGAGGGGATCTCCGCGAGGTTCGCGTCCGAGAACGCCGGCAGACCGTGCGGGGACGGCACGTCAACGACGGGAGTGTTTCCGGCCTCGGCGATCACGGCCTGCGCCTCCTCGCTGAAGATCCAGTTCAGCCACAGACGCGCCGTGTTCGGGTGCGGGGCGTCCTTCATCACGAAGGACTGCTGCGGCATCGCGATGTTCTCCTCGTCCATGAACACGATCTCGACGGGGACGCCGCGGGCCTTGTTGAGCGACACGTACGGCGCGTCGACGCCGATCATCATTGGATACTCGCCCTGGCTCAGCGACTGGATCGTCTGCGCGAACTCGCCCTTGAGCGCGACGTTGTCGGCGATGCCCTCGAGCGTCGCGTCATCGATGGCACCCGAGAGGTAGAGGCGCGACAGGAATCCCTGGCCGCCGCCCGGCACGCTCGGGTCGTGCATCACGATCTTGTCCTTCCACTGGGGGTCCGCGAGCTCGGCCCAGTCGGTCGGAACGTCGGCGGGATCCATCTTGTCGGTGTTGACCCCGACGCCGAACAGTGACCACTGCGCGGTCACGTACCCGTCTTCCGCGCCCTTCATGTGACTCTCCATGTTCTCGGAGAGGCCCTCCGGCATGACAAAGGCGGGAGGAAGATACTGCTCGGAGAAACCGAGGGAGGCGTACCGCGCGCCGCCCGCGTTTTCCATCTGGTCGCCGATGTTCTGGCCGGTGCTGCGTTCGGTCTCCAGCGTTGACTGCAGCTGCGGGCCGACCAGCTCGGTCGTCTCGAGCTCCGTTCCGGGGAAGCGCTCCATGAACAGCTCACGCAGCGGCTCGCGCAGCGTGTGGTTGGAGCCGTACATCATCATCGACTCCTCGCCGCTGTCGTGCGCCTCCTGGTAGAGGTCGCGCACGGCCTCTTCGGCGTCGTCGTCGAAGCCGAGTCCCGACAGGTCGAGGTCGGCGGCGTCGACCCAGCCGTCGCGGGCCTCGCCGTCGGCGGGAGCTGCTGCATCCTGCCCGCCGCCGCATGCCGCGAGCGCGGCGACGGTTCCGGCGGCGACGAGGATACTCATCGTGCGAAAAGCGATCGGTCGCTTCATGTCGGACTCCTTTGTCTCATGGTGAAGGGAGGCGGAACGGGGGGCTCCGCCGGGGTAGCTGTTGGGTATCCCCATGTCATCCCGGCCCCGTGAGAGCGACAAGCCATTCCGGTTCCTTTCCACCATGTGAAAAGATCGACCGAGTGTCCGCGCCGGTGCGGCCCTGTCGGAGGTGGCGATGACGAACTCTGCGCAGACCACGCTGCGCGCGCTGACGCTGCTGGCTGAGCGTGGTCAGCTGACGGTTACGGAGCTCTCGCGCGGTCTCGACCTGCCGGTGGCCACGGCGCACCGGGTGCTGCAGAACTGCTGCGCGGCCGGGTACGCGGTTCAGCACGAGCGCGGTGGGGCGTATCGCGTGGGAGGGGCGTTCATCGAGGCGACACTCCTCCTCAGCCGAGCGACCGACGTGCGGGACGCCGCTGATGACATCCTCGCCGAGCTGGCGGAGCGGACGGGGGAGATGGTGTCGCTCGCGCTGCTCGAGGGACGCACGGTCCGATACGTGCAATCGATGCCGGGCACCCGCGAATGGGCGCTGGCGCCGCGCAACGGTCACCGGCTCCCAGCGCACTGCACGGCGGCTGGCAAGGCGGTCCTGTCGCGGCAGAGCGTTCCCGAGCTCGAGGAGAGGTTCCGCAGCGGATTCCTCCCGTCGCGTACCGACCGTACGATCGTCGACTGGTCGCGGTTCCTGCAGCAGCTCGCAACCGTGCAGCGGGCGGGATGGGCCTACAGTCTTGGGGAGACGCACGACTCCGTTTCTGCAATCGCCGCTCCCGTCGTGCTCGGCACGGGCGCGGCGACGTCAGCGGTGACGATCGTGACGCCGAAGTGGCGGATGGAGACCAAGGCCGATCTCAACGTGCACGTCCGCCCGCTGCTCGTTGCCGCGGACCGCATCCAGAGGCGCTTGCGCGGCGGGACGCGCTAAAGACGCGCCTCACCCAGGCGAGCGCGGACGGCGCTCTCGGCGAGCCCGGTGTAGTCGGCCGGCGTCAGCGCGGACAGTCGCTGCTTCGCGTCGTCGGAGATGTCCAGCCCGGCGACGAACTCGACCAGCTCGGCGGATCCGATGCGGTGGCCGCGCGTGAGATCTTTGAGCAGCGCGTACGGGTCGCGGATCTGCGACCGCCCCGCGACGACCTCCGCGCGGATGACGGTCTGAATCGCCTCCGCGAGCACCTCCCAGTTGCCGTCGAGATCGGCGAGCAGCACGTCGCGGGCAAGCGAGATCTGGCCGAGCCCGCCGGAGATGTTCGTGAGCGCGAGCAGCGAGTGACCGAAGGCGACGCCGATGTTGCGCTGCGTTGTCGAGTCGGTCAGGTCGCGCTGCAGACGCGAGGTCACGAGCGTCTGTCCGAGCGTGCCGAACAGGCCACCGGCGATCTCGAGATTGGCCTCGGCGTTCTCGAACTTGATGGGGTTGATCTTGTGCGGCATCGTCGACGACCCGGTGGCACCGGCGACCGGCGTCTGGGTGAAGTAGCCGAGCGAGATGTAGGTCCAGATGTCCTGCGCGAGGTTGTGCAGGATCGCGCCGGCATGCCTCACGCGGTCGTACAGTTCGACCTGCCAGTCGTGGGGCTCGATCTGCGTCGTGAGCGGGTTGAACGTCAGGCCGAGCGGGCCCTCGATGAACTCCCGCGTGACGTTCGGCCACGCCACGTGGGGCGCGGCGGCGATGTGCGCGGACCACGTGCCGGTCGCACCCGAGAACTTCGCCATGAACTCGGTCTGCTCGATGCCGGCGAGCGCGCGCTGCAGGCGCCAGACGAACACGCCGAGCTCTTTGCCCATCGTCGTCGGCGTCGCGGGCTGTCCGTGCGTGCGGGACAGCATCGGCGCGTCGGCGAGGTCCAGTGCCATCGCCCGCAGCTTCTCGATGACGCCACGGAATGCGGGAAGCCACGCGTCTTCGACGGCCCGCTTGACCGTCAGCGCGTATGAGGCCGAGTTCACGTCCTCGCTGGTGAGAGCGAAGTGCGTCAGCTCCGACAGGTCATCGAGCTCGAGCTGCGCGAGGCGGTCGCGCACGAAGTACTCCACGGCCTTCACGTCGTGCCGGGTCGTGCGCTCGGTCTCGGCCAGCTGGTCGATCTGCGCTTGGCCGAAGTCACGGTACGCCAGCCGCAGCTTCTCCTTGACGCCCGCCGCAAGGGGCGACGTGCCGAACAGGCGGTTGTTTGTGAGGTGGATGATCCACTCCACTTCGACCTCGACGCGAGCGCGGTTCAGCCCGGCCTCGGACAGGAACTCGGTGAGGGGGGCGACGGCGGAGCGGTACCGTCCGTCGAGCGGGCTCAGCGGCTGAGGGGGGAAATCGTTCACGACACCTCCGGTTCGAGGCGGGCAATGGCCGTATAAGCCTATTGGGTGTCGCATGTTTCGCGTGCCGCCCGACCGCGGCTCGTCCACAGGAGCCGAGCGCCCCCGGTTATCTGAGGATCCGCACTGCCCGCCGAGCACCCGCCGCGTGCGGCGGGCCAGGCTTGCGGCATGACCACGAGCGACATCGAGACCGCACAGATCCTGTGGCGGGCGCGCGACGAGATGATCCGCGCCTCCGACGAGTTTCGGGCGGCCTCGCAAGTGTTGTCGGCCGTCGCCGACGACATGTCCTGGAGGTCGTTCGCGGCGCGAGGCTTCCAGGATTCGGTGGGCCAGCTCGTGACCATCGCGGAGCGGGGCGTTGTGGAGTGCGTGAACGAGGCCGATGCGCTTCTCACGCAGGGTAACCGGCTGGTGCTGCGGTGACGCTCGACGTGACGCAGGGGTCGGTCGTCGCCGTCGATCCCGAGGAGCTGCGGGCGCTCGCCGTGCGCGTCGAACTCGCCGCGGAGGCGGTGCGACGTGGTGTCGACCATGTCGATCAGTCGACCCGGTTGCAGGAGTCCGTGCCGACGGACGTGCCGCTGATCATCGTGCGCCCGACCCTGATGTCGCTGTGCAGCGGATGGTGGCATGACCGGGCGCTCGAGCTCGCAGCCAGCCTGCGTCTTGCTGCAGACGCGTACATCGCGCTCGAACTGCGCACGCTCCTCGCGATCGAGGGTGCGCGGGCGCGCACCTCCGACGGATCCCTCGTGCGCGACGAACTCGCGGACCTCGCCGAGCGCAATCCCGCCGCGGTGGACGAGGCCGAGCACCTCTGGCAGGCGTGGCGTGCCTCTACGGGTGACGCGCTCGTCGATGCCTGGCGCGGCGCTGGTCCTGCGGGGGCCGCGGCCATGACGGGGCTGCTGCTCGCGATGCGCGCTCTGCGCGGTCGGTTCAGAATGGGGCCGGGGTCGCTCGGTGAGACGCGCCGGGCACGCGCGCGCAACGCGAGCGGACCGAACAGAGTCGAGCGCATCGTCCCCATGGTCGGCATGGCGATCATGGGCGCGGGGTCGTCGCCGCGCGGCCTCGCCGACTCGATCGCACGGATCCCGAACGGCGAGAATCCGGAGTGGGGAGACGACGCGCGAGTACGGGTGGACAGGTATCGCATGCCGAACGGCGAGGAGCGGTTCGCGGCGTACATCAGCGGATCGCGCGGTGCGCCGTGGAACACCAGCGACCCGTTCAGCTGGGACGGCAACGCGGGCCTCTTCGTCGGGCTTCCCGAGTCCGATGGCTATGACTTCGTACGGGAGTCGCTCGAGCGGGCGGGCGCCGGGCCGGGATCCGTCGTCGACGTCACGGGGTTCTCGCAAGGAGGGATGGTGGCGCAGCGCCTCGCTACCGACAGCGACTTCGACGTGCAGCACGTGACGACGATCGGGTCGCCGCTGCGCATTCCGCTCGGCGACGACGTCACGTCGCTCACGCTCGCGCACCACGACGATCCTGTTGCCGCGCTCGCCGACGGCGGATCCCCGATGCGCCTTGGCGATGAGGAGAGCCTGCTCATCCGGCGCACGTCGGACCCGGCCGACACCGGCCCGTTCGAGTGGGACGTCTCCGCGCATCGCGTCGGCGCATACGCCGAGACGGCACGCATCTTCGAGGAATCCGGAGACGCACGCGCCGAGAGCGTGCGCGCGTACTTCGACCGGCTCTCCGAAGCCGCGTCCGTGGAGAGCTTCGTGTTTCGCGCGGCGGGACCGGCGCCGGGCGCCGACCTCGGCGACGGCGGCAGTTAGTCGCGTCGCTTCTTACGCTGCGGGCGCAGGATGATCCCGAAGATCCAGTTGATGATGCTGAGCAGGATGCCGGCGAGCACGCCCGGCCAGAACGCCTCGACGTCGAGACCCCAGCTCCAGAACCCCGTGATCCAGGCCGTGACGATGAGCAACACACCGTTGAGCAGGAGCGAGACGAGCCCGAGGGTGAGGACGAACAGGGGGAACGCCACGATCTTGATGATCGTGCCGATGATGCTGTTCACGAGGCCGAACAGCCCCCCGAGCGCCAGCAACGTGAGAAGCAGCTGCAGGTCGCGACCCGGAGCGAACGGGGTCACCGAGATCTGCAGGAACGGGATGAGCGACAGCACCCAGATGGCGAACCCGTTGACGATCGAGCGGATGATGAATCCCATGCTTCGAGGGTAAACGCTGTCATTTCGGGAAGCTCGTGATCTCAGCGTGCGCCCGCCCGCCGTCGGCCACCGACGACATACGGCGCGGCGGAGGGAAGGGTCTCAGGTGTACTTATCCATTCCCTCCAGTACCGCGTCGAACGCCGATCGCACATCGCTGCGCATGCCGGGATGGGTGAATGCGTACCGGTCGCCATTGCGAACGGCGCGAACGACGATCGCTCCGGCTTCCTCCGGCCCGATCCACATGTCATCGTCGACGATCTTTTGAGCGATGTCGAAATCGACGAGGCCACCGGCACTCCCGGCGGGGCGGTTCCGCAGGCTCGCCTTGATGTTGGTGCGGACGGCGCCGGGGTGGAGCACGGTAACGCCGACCTGTGCGTCGTCGGCTGCGAGCTCGGCGGCCAGCGTGAGACTCAAGCCCTCGACGGCGGCTTTGCTGGCGACGTACGGGGCGTAGCCCGGAGGCGTGAAGAAGCGTGACATCGACGCGGTGTTGACGATCCACGCGCCGTGCGGGTTCGCCGTCAGGTGCGGCAGGAACGCCTGGATTCCGTGGACCACTCCCATGAGGTTGACGTCGAGCACCCAGCGCCAGTCCTCCAGGGTGAGATCGGCGGCGGCCCCCTTCGGGCCGACGCCTGCGTTGTTGACGACGACGTCCACGCGGCCATGGTCGCCGACGACGCGCTCGGCGAGCGCGGCGACGCTGTCCGCCGCGGTGACATCAGTTTCGACCGTCGCGTAGCCCTCCTGCTGGACCTGCGCGAGAGCAGTGGCGTCCCGGTCCGCGATGACGACCGTCGCGCCCTCCCCGCGGAACGCGCCGGCGATGCCCTTGCCGATGCCGCTCGCGCCGCCCGTGACGACGGCGACTCTGCCGGTCCAGTTCGTGATGCCTTCCATGGGAGCCTCCTCGGTGCTCTGTCGTCCGATCATTCTGCGGAGTCGCGCGGAGCCACGCACGTCTCATCTTGCGCCGCCGAGAAACCTCGCCCGCGATGGCGTCCCATCGCGAGCGTCTCAAGGTGATAGCTCCGGCGCCGCGCAGAGCTTCTAGCGTGAGGACGATCCAGACGGACGTGCCGATGACGGACGTACCGTCGCACCACCTTGCGACAGGCTAAGGAGCCACATATGCATATCGGTCTGAACTTCGGATTCGGCAAGGGCGACCCGTCGGTGTCCGACCACGAGGTCTACAAGGGTGAGACCGAGCTGGCGGTCCTCGGCGAGAAGCTCGGCTACGACAGCGTCTGGGCCGTTGAGCATCATTTCAGCGACTACGCGTTCATGCCGGACAACCTCCTGTGGCTCTCGCACATCGCCGCTCGGACGAACACGATCAAGCTCGGCACCGGGGCTGTGATCCTGCCGTGGAACACTCAGCCGGTGCGGGTAGCGGAGAAGCTGTTGATGCTCGACCACCTGTCGGAAGGGCGCGCGATCTTCGGCATGGGTCGCGGCCTGTCGCGCAAGGAGTTCGGACCGTTCGGCATCCCGCTCGAGGAGTCGCGGGCGCGTTTCGATGAGTCGGCGAAGATGATCATCGAGGGCATCGAGACGGGGCGCATAGAAGGGGAGGGCCCCTTCTATGCGATGCCGCGCACGCAGCTCAAGCCCGGGCCGTTCGCCTCCTGGAAGGACCGCCTGTACACGGTGGCGGGTTCTCATGACTCGATGGTTTCGGGGGTGCACAACAAGTGCCGCCTGATGTCGTTCATCCTGCGACCCGTCGACAAGATGCTGCCGACGTTCCAGGCGTACCGCGACTACTACGCGGAGGTCTGGAACGAGCAGGCTCCACCGGTCGCGCTCAACGTCGCGATGTACTGCCATCGCGATGAGAACGTCGCGATCGACGGGATGTACGAGTACGTCGGGAACTTCTTCGAAGCGAACGTCGACCACTACGAGATGGACGGCGTCCACTTCGCCAACACGAAGGGGTACGAGCGTTACGCTGACAACGCTGCGGTGATCCGTGAGAAGGGCGTGAGCCAGGCCGGTAAGGACTATGCGGATGCTGCGCTCTACGGCACGCCGCAGATGATCATCGACAAGCTGATCTGGATCCAGGAGCAGATGGGCGAGTTCGAGCTCGTCCTTCAGCCGTCCTTCGGTGGGATGAGTCACGACACCGCGCGGGCGAGCATCGAGCTGTTCGCGGCCGAGATCATGCCGAAGGTCCGTCAGCACTATGACGCGGCGGTCGTCCAGTCCGCCTGAGTCATCGTCCGCGTGGTTCGCCTTCCGCAGGTGCTGAGGGCACCCGCGGGAGGCGAACCACCGAGGTTCACCGCGCAGATGACGCGACGACTGAGGGGCGCCGTCCGGCAACTACGAGAAATCGATGACGACGCTCTCACGTACACCGCGAGACGCGATGAGACGGTGCGCCTCGGCGGCGTGCTCCGGCGCGAAAGCGCGAAGCGGGCGAGAGAGGTATCGCGTGTCCGCGAGCTCCTCGAGCTGTGCCCCGCGATGCCACTCCTCCGGAACCATCACAGGGAGGACTCGGACTGTCGTTCCCTCCGGACCAGTCCAGCCTCGCAGCGTTGCGATCACGCCGCCCGGACGAACGGCGAGGAGGACCTCGTCGTCCAGGACGGCAAGGTCTACCAGGCCCGCCACCGCATCGCCGGCGGCGGCGACGATGCGGTCAGCGAGGTTGTCGCCGCTCGCGACGAACGCGTTGGCGCCAAGCGAACGAACGCGCTGCCGATCGGTCTCCCGTGCGACCGCGACGACCCGAAGACCGCGTTGAGCGGCGAGCGGGACGACGATCGCACCGAGCGCCCCGGCGGCCCCGGTGACCGCCACGGTCTCACCCGGCTGTGCACCCAGTGAACGGAGGGCCTGCGCGGCCGTGTGGCCGTTCATCGGCAGCACCGCGGCGTGAGCGAGGTCCACGTGCGCGGGAACTGCGGCCAGCGTGTCGTCCGGCGCGACGATGACCGACCGGTATGCGCCGCCTCGCCGACCGGACGGAAGTGCCATCCCCATCACGCGGTCGCCGGCGCGCCACACGCTGCCGTCGCCGGCCATGTCGACCACTCCGGAGAACGCCATGCCCGGCACGTGCGGTGCGGGACCGGCGATCGGCCGGAGCCCTGCCCGCAACGCGACGTCGGCGGGGTGGACACCGGCTGCGGCGACGCGCACGCGAGCCTCACTCGCGCCGGGCACAGAGAGCGGCGCGGTGCGCACTGCGAGGACGTTCGGGTCTCCGGGGCGGTCGAAGCCAACAATGGAAGCGGTACCGGACATGGGTTCTCCTCGCGACGTGTGATGCGATCGTATGCGGCGCCGGAGGCACTCCGACGGCTCTCTCATCGGGTCGTCTCACGATGAGACGTAATAGTGGGCAGGGCGGTCGTTAACGTGATCAGACCTTGACGGTGAGCGCAAAGGAGCGTGCGAGGATGCACATCGGAGTGAATTTCGGGTTCGGACGTTTCGACACCAGCGTCTCGGAATATGAGGTGGTCACGGGGGAGACCAAGCTCGCTCTGCTCGCCGAACCGCTCGGCTACGACAGCGTGTGGGCGGTCGAGCACCATTTCACCGACTACTCATTCATGCCCGACAATGTCCAATGGTTGTCGTACATCGCCGCGCGCACCGAGCGCATCGGTCTCGGCACCGGGGCCGTCATCATTCCGTGGAACGATCCGCTCCGCGTGGCCTCGAAGCTCCTGTTGCTCGACAACCTGTCGGACGGACGCGTGATCTTCGGCATGGGCCGCGGCGTCGCCCGCGTGGAGTTCGAAGGGATGCGCATCCCCGTCGGCGAGTCGCGCGAGCGGGTCGATGAGGCTGTCCCGATGATCCTCGAAGCACTGGAGACGGGTTTCATCGAGGGCGATGGGCCGTACTACGTTCAGCCCCGTCGCCAGCTCAAGCCCGGTCCGATCCGCACCTTCACGGATCGCGTGTACACGGTGGCGGGGTCGGAGGACTCCATCATCGCCGCGGTCAAGAATCGCGTCAGCGTGATGTCGTTCATCTTGCGTCCGGTCGACAAACTCGTAGAGACGTTCGACATCTACAACAAGCTGTGGCGCGAGACGTGGGATGACGAGCCGAACCCCATCTGCATCAACGCGAACATGTACTGTCACGAGGATCCCACGCTCGCGAAGGATCGCATGTATGAGTACATCGGCAACTTCTGGCAGCAGAACGTCGATCATTACGAGTTCCTCGGCGACCACTTCGCCAAGCAGAAGGGGTACGAACGTTATGCCGAGAAGGCCGAGGCGCTGCGTTCGAAGGGCGTCGAGCAGGCCGGTAAGGATTACGCAGACGCGGCGCTGTACGGCACCCCGCAGCAGCTCATCGACAAGCTGTCATGGATGCAGGACGTCATGGGACAGTTCGAGCTGGTTGTCGCTCCCTGTTTCGGCGGCATGCCGCAGAGCATGGCCGAGGAGAGTCTGCGCCTGTTCGCGGACAAGGTGATGCCTCACGCTCGTGAGAACTACGACGGTCGTACGGCGGCCGGCGAGAAGGCGCGCTGAGCGCGCTGGGGATGTGACGGCATGTCTGATGTGGTCAATGGCATATCGCGTCGAATCGTCGACGCCGGGGTCCCGATGGAGACACGTGACGGGGTGGTGCTGCGCGCCGTCGTTCACCGGATGGCCGATCGCGAGAGCCAGCCGATCGTGCTCGTGCGCAATCCCTACGGCGAGCCGCTGACGCGCAACATCCCCGTCTGGGCGCTCCTCGCTGCCGGGTTTGCCGTGGTGATCCAGGACTGCCGCGGCACGGCCAGTTCCGACGGCGTCTTCGTCCCCTTCGAGGGGGAGGCACCCGACACGATCGACGCAATTCGCTGGTGCTCGCAGTTGCCCTTCTCGAACGGGCGCGTCGTGATGTACGGAGCGTCGTATTCGGGAATGGTGCAGCTGGCGGCCGCGGTCGAACAGCCTGACGGGCTGGCCGGGATCGTCCCCATCGTGACCCCCGACGACTACCAGACCCGCCTCGCGTATCGCGGTGGCGCGTTCCAGATGGGGCAGCTCACCGGCTGGTACACGATGAAGACGCTCCAGAGCCTTCTTTATGACGCGCAACGAGGGAGAGCTGTCGGTGACCGCATGGTGCGTTTCGCGCGCCATGCGGCAGACCCCTGGGCTTCGATCGGAAGCGGCGCGCTCATCGACGCGCCGGTCATCAGCGAGGAGCTCCCCACGTGGCGACGCTGGGCCGAGAACGACGTGACCGGTGACTACTGGCCCTCGATCAGCTATTGCGACCGTCGCTCGGAGATCGCCGTACCGGGGCTGCACGTCGGCGGCTGGTTCGACCTGTTCGTCGGTGGGACCATTGCCAACTTCGTCCACCTGCGCGAGAACGCGGCGACGCCGGGCGCGAGGGCCGGACAGCGTCTGGTCATCGGCCCGTGGCAGCACATCGACCAGAGCGGAACCGTGGGCGACTTCAGCTTCGGTGCACCCGCATCAGCGGCGGGCGCCGGGCTGGAGGATATCGTTGCGCAGTTCGCCGCGGCGGCCGCGGCGGGGGAGGACATCCCCGGACCCCCTGTGCGGATCTACGTCATGCAGTCGGGTCAGTGGCGGGACGAGCGGGAATGGCCGCTCGCACGCACCGCTTGGACTCCGTGGTACTTGCAGCCGGAGGGTGGACTCGCTCCCGAGCTGCCCGACCGCGATGGGGGCTCGAGCACCTATGTGCACGACCCCGCCGACCCCATCCCGATGCGGGGCGGACAGTCCGGCGTTTTCGCTGGCGGTCTTGACGGCGGCAACGAGTGGACCGCCGGTCCGCGCGACCAGCGTGCCCTAGATGCGCGCAATGACATGTTGCGCTTCACCAGCGCGACGCTGGACGCCGACGTCGAGGTGACCGGACCGGTGACGGTGACGCTCTACGCGAGTACCGACGCGGATGACACCGACTTCGTCGCACGACTCATCGACGTCTTTCCCGACGGACGATCCGTGGGGGTCGTTGACGGCATCGTCCGGGCCCGGTTCCGCGACGGGCAGGACGAGAGCCGCCCGATCGAGCCCGGATCCGTCGTGGCGTACGAGATCGACCTCTGGGCAACCAGCTGGCTCTTCCGGGCAGGGCACCGGCTGCGGATCGATATCGCCAGCTCGTCGTACCCGAACTGGGACGTCAACGGCGGCAGCGCAACCAACAACGCCCTCGTGGATCCCGACGACCGTCGCACCGCCGAGCAGCGCATTCTGCATGATCAGGAACGGCCGTCGCACGTGGTCCTCCCGATCATCCCTTCCTTCACCACCCCTTCCACCCAGAGCCGGTCAGTCACCGACTCCTCACACCAGCAAGGAGACCCTCGATGAAGAGGACGAGAATCACAGGAGGACTCGCACTCGCGGCCGCCGCCGGAGTGCTGCTCGCCGGATGCGCCGGCACGCCTACCGGGGGCGGAGGTGGCGACGCGGGCGGCTCGTCAGGCGAGTTGGTCGGCGGACCCGGTGTCGATGTCGACGCGCAGACGATCCGCATCGGCGCGCTCGTGCCGGTGTCCGGCGTGTTCGCGGGCGCGATCACGAACATCGAGGGCCTCGATGCCGCGTTCCACCGGGCCACCGAACCCGGCGGCGTGCTCGAGGGCTGGACCGTCGAGGTCGACAACCAGGACACGAAGTACGACGCCGCGACCGCGATCCCGCTCTATGAGGGCTTCAAGGGGGACATCGCGATGATCTCGGTCGTACTGGGGTCGACCATCATCGACGCCATGCTGCCGTCGATCGAGGCCGACAACATGACCCTCATCCCGGGTGGGACGACACCGAACCTCCAGTTCGAGGATCACCTCATCCCGAGCTTCCCGATGACGAGCGCGCACGCCTCGAGCCTGATCCCGTACGCGATCGACGAGTACGACGTCGGCGACGAGACGTTCTGCACCCTCGCGGTGGAGGATACCCTCGGCAGCTACGTGGTCGAGAACTTTGACTTCACGGTCGAAGCGCTGGATCTCACGAAGGGCGTCGACACGACCTTCGAGCCCACCGCCGAGCAGCTGACCGCACAGATCGCCGCGCTGAAGGACGCGGACTGCGGCGTCGTGATGACGGGCGGCACCGGTGGCTTCCTGCAGACGCTCGCGGTCCAGGCGGCGCAGCAGGACTACGCACCGCTCGTGCTCGCGGGCAACTCCTCGTACAACATCACCCTCGCGACGGGCCCCGGATCGGAGTGGCTGGCCGAGAACGCGATCATCTCCGTGCCGGGCGACGAATGGCTGGGAACAGATGCGCCCGGCCAGGCGATGCTGATCGCGGATCTCGAGGCCATCAACCCGGACTTCACTCCGTCGGCCAACGCCCACCTGACCGGGTACGTGAACGGTCTCCTCACGGCGGAGATCCTGGCACGCGCCATCGATGCCGGTGACCTCAGCCGCGACGGCATCGCGGACGCGGCACGCAACTTCGGCACCTGGGAGGACGAGCTCGGCCTCGTCGGAGGGGACGTCGTCGTCGGCGCGACGGCCGCGGAGAATGTACCGCCGAGCGGGCTCTCGATGTTCCGCATCGACGAGTCAGTTCCGACCGGGCTCAAGCTTGAGTCCTACAACTACGACTCGGACGTGTCGCGCGACTACATCGAGTCCGTCAAGCCGTAACACCAGGCCGGACAGCCGGATCCGTCGTGGGTAGCCCAGCGCGCACCAGCTGCCCACGGCGGGTCGCCCCATGAACTCACCGAACAAGGAGGGGTGCCCGTGTCACCCGAAACCCGACCACGGACGCAGAACGAACCGATGCTCGAACTCACCGGCCTTTCGGTGAGCTACTCCGGGGGCGCTGTCCGCGCCCTGCAGGACGTCAGCCTCACCGTCCACCGGGGACAGATCGTGGTGCTGCTGGGCGTCAACGGCGCGGGCAAGACGACGACGCTGTCCACCGTCTGCGGCCTGCTGCCGTTCACCGGGGGAACCGTCGACGCCGGCACCGTCCTGTTCGACGGGGAAGACCTCAAGGGGAAGAACCCGTCCTCGCGCGTCCACCGCGGAATCTCGATGGTGATGGAAGGACGCCGTGTGTTTCCCGACCTCACCGTCGAAGAGAACCTCGTCGCCGGCGGATTCACGCGCACCGCCGCGGAGTCGCGCGAGGCGCGCGACCGGGTTCTCACGATGTTCCCCATCCTTGCGGGCCGTCGCAAGCAGATGGCTGGCCTGATGTCCGGCGGAGAGCAGCAGATGCTCGCCATCGGTCGCGCGCTCATGCAGCGCCCGACGCTTCTCATGCTCGATGAGCCGTCGCTGGGGCTCGCGCCGCTCATCGTCCAGCAGATCAAACAGCACATCGTCGACATCAACGCCGAAGGCACCAGCGTGCTGCTGATCGAACAGAACGCCGCGATGGCACTGTCGATCGCCGACTACGCCTATGTCCTCGATGGCAAGACGGTGGCCCACCACGGAACCGGAGCGGAGCTGCTCGCCGACTCCTCCGTGCAGGAGCTCTACCTCGGCATAGCCGGCGAAGGGCGCCGATCCTTCCGTGGCGCGCGCGAAGAGCGAAGAGAAGGAGGTCCGCTGTGAGCGGCCCACTGCTGAAAGCTAACGACATCACCGTCCGGTTCGGCGGTGTCACCGCCGTCGACAGTGTGACCTTCGATGTCGAGCGAGGCGAGCTCTTCGCCATCATCGGACCGAACGGGGCGGGCAAGACGACCTTATTCAACTGCCTCAGCGGGCTCGTGAAGTATTCAGGACAGATCGAGTTCGACGGTGCGTCGATTACCGGCCGCCGAGCCGATCAGGTGGCGCAGGTGGGGATCGCGCGCACCTTCCAGAACCTCGGACTGTTCTCCAGCATGACGGTGTTGGAGAACGTGCTGGTCGGGCGTGCCAGCAAGATCACGGCCGGTGTTCCGTCGGGCTTGATCTGGTACGGGAAGGCCCGTCGCCAGGACATCGACGCGCGTGAGCACGCCTATGAGGTCCTCAACGTCATGGGGCTGACCGACCTGGCTCACACCCCGATCAAGAGCCTTCCGTACGGCACTCGCAAGCGCGTGGAACTGGCCAAGGCCGCCGTCGTCGCCCCCCAGCTCCTGCTCCTCGACGAACCCGTCGCGGGCCTGAACGATGCAGAGACGGAAGAGGTCATCGAGGCGGTGCTGAAGCTGAAGGAAGCGATGAACCTGACCATCGTCCTCATCGAACACGACACGTTCCTCGTGATGGACGTGGCCGATCGCATCCTCGCCCTCAACTTCGGGCAGAAGATCGGCCTCGGTACCGCGGCTGACATCCAGGCCAACGACCGTGTCGTCGAAGCGTATCTGGGAACGACCGACACCGGCCCCTCCGCACCGATCAGGGGAGAGAACCGCTGATGACCACCTTCGTGCAGATCCTCCTTTCCGGTGTCGCACTGGGATTCCTCTACGCCCTGGTGTCGCTGAGCTTCGTCGTCCTACTCAAAGCCACCGGTCACTTCAACCTGCTGCCCGGATCCTTCGTGCTTCTCGGTGCCTACTCGCTGTTTCAACTGCACCAAAACATGGGAGTGAACTTCTGGCTCGCGCTGGCCCTCGCGATCATCATCATCGCGGCGCTTGGCCTGGTCATCCACTACCTGATCTTCCAGCGCATCGATCGGGCGGCCGAAGGCCACGCGGCGGGCTTGGCGATCCTCCTGGTCACCATCGGATTGCTCAGCCTGAGCCAAGCGACGGCGGTGTCGAGCTGGGGCGCCGAGGTGATGCTGTTGGGCGACCCGTGGCGACTGCGCACGGCGCTGATCGCCGGCGTCAGCATCTCGCAGCGCGATATCTGGGTGATCGTGCTCAGCCTGATCGTGCTGGCCATCTTCTACATGGTGATGCAGCACACCCGGGTCGGAATAGGTATGCGTGCGCTCGCCAGCGATCCGCAGGCCGCATTCGTGCAGGGGATCAACCCGCGTCGCGTCGCGCCGTATGCATGGTTGATGAGCGCCGGTGCCGCCGTCATCGCCGGCGTCTTGATGGCCACGGAAGCGGGCGGTGGCCTGCGGCCGACTCTCGACGTGGTCGCGTTCACGGCGCTGCCCGCCCTGATCCTCGGCGGCATCCGCTCTCTGCCCGGCTGTGCCGTCGGCGGACTCGTGCTCGGCATCCTCCAGCAGCTCGCCGCGGGGTACGCGCCATCGGGCCTGGGCCAGGGGTTCGCCACCGTGCTGCCGTGGCTCATCATGATCGTCGTCCTGCTTGTCCGCCCCAGTGGTCTGTTCGCCACGCGTGAATTCCGGAGGGCTTGAAATGGCCACTATCGCCAGCACAGGAGCGCTGCGTACGCAGGGCGCCTACAGGGACCTGATCCGCAAGGACAGTCGCGTCTTCCGCAGCGCGATCACGCGGTACGGAGCGCTTCTGCTCGTCGCGCTCGCCGTCGTCCTTCCACTGAGCACTGCAGACTCGTTCCTGCTTTCGCTCGGGATCACCGTCGGGTTCTTCTCGATCGGGGCGATCGGACTGAACGTCCTGAACGGCTACGCCGGCCAGATCAACCTCGGCCAGCCCTTTTTCTTGGCCGTCGGCGCGTTCACCGCGGTCGGCTTCGGGTCGAACCTCGACCTGCCGTTCCCGGTCTGGCTGCTCGCCGTCGTCGTCATCGGTGCGCTCTCCGGAGTGCTCGTCGCGCCCTTGGCGCTGCGGCTCAAGGGCGTGTACCAGATCGTACTCAGTCTCGGTCTGATCTTCATCGGCCACTACATCTTCGTGAACTGGAGCGACCTCAGCGGCGGGGTGAGCGGTCGCCGTGCCCCTCTGGACCTGTCGATCGGGCCGCTCGACTTCGCCGCGCTGGAGCTGGGTGGGATGACCTACGGCTACCAGCAGGGCTTGTTCATGTTGGTGTGGCTGTTCGTCGCGCTGTGCATGTTCCTCGTGCACCTGCTCATGAAGTCGCCGGCAGGTCGGCACATCGTCGCTCTGCGCGACGCCGAGCTCGCCGCACGGGTGACCGGCATCAATCCGACGCGCAGCATGTGCGGCGTGTTCGCGATCTGCAGTGCGATGGGCGCATTGAGCGGGGCGTTCTACGTGGCACAGCTGCGTTTCGTGAGTCCCGAGCAGTTCAGCCTCGAGATGGGGCTGCAATTCATCATCATCGTCACCGTCGGCGGACTGTCCACGGCGTGGGGCCCCGTGCTCGGCAGCCTCGTGATCTGCTCGCTTCCGGTCCTGGCGAGCCGGTACTCCGAGCACATCCCCTTCCTCAAGGCGAACTCCTCACTGCCGGACGGGACCTGGGGCATTCCGGTCGGACAGTTCCCCGTGGTGATCTACGGCCTGCTGCTGGTCGTGATCCTGATGTTCGAGCCCCGCGGTCTCACCCACCTGATCAAGGTCCTCTCGCAGTGGCTCGCCCGACCTCTGCTCCGCGTGCTCCGACGTCGGTCGGCCACGGAAGAGGCGTCGTGACGAGCTACTCCGGCCGGGTCGCCTTCATCACCGGCGGCGCTTCGGGCGCGGGTTTCGGACAGGCAGGTGTATTCGGGCGTGCCGGGGCGCGGATCGCAATCGCCGACATTCGCCGTGACGCGCTCGATCGCGCGGTCGACGAACTCCGCGAGCAGGGGATCGATGCGCTCGGCATTCCGCTCGACGTTACCGATCGTCGGGCGTACGCCGCCGCCGCGGACAGCGTGGAAGATCACTTCGGTGAGCCCGTGACGCTCCTGTTCAACACCGCCGGAGTGAATGGCTTCGGCTCGGTCGAGGCCATGACCGTCGAGGACTACGACTGGCTGCTTGGCGTGAACCTCGGCGGCGTCGTGAACGGCTTGTGCACCTTCGTCCCGCGCATGATCGCGGCACGGCGGGGTGGTCACGTCGTCTCGGTGGCGTCCATCGGCGGCTTCGAGGGCGGGCGGATGACGGCGCCGTATTCAGCGGCGAAGGCCGCCGTTATCAGCTTGATGGAAAGCTACGCGACGGTCCTCCCTGACCACGGGATCGGAGTGACGGTGCTGTGCCCGGCGAACATCCGTTCGGGTATCGCCGACGCGCACGCGACGCGGCCCGAGCCCGCCGAAGGCACCGGCGTGGTCACGGACGATGATTTCGTCGACGCACTGCGCGAGGTGTATTCGCACGGCATGGACCCGGAGCACCTCGCCATCCACCTGGAGCGCGCCATGGCCGCCGGCGAGCTCTATGCGATCCCGTACCCTGAGGTGCGCGACGACCTCGAGCGGAAGTTCGGTGCGGTCCTGGATGTGATCCCCGAGGTGGACGAACTCGTTCCCGACGGCGCCGAACGGAGACTTCGCGCGCTGGCCCGCTTTCGTGCCGCTGCCCGCGACCGCGCGCAGGAGGCTCCGCGTGCGTAGACTTGCCGACACCGCGCACGCGAACGCCTGCGCGCCTCATGTCAACGAAGGAGCTGGCATGGAACCGACCACGATCGTCGCTCCGCGGCCGAGTTTCGCCGCGCGTTTCGACGAGGACTGCAGGGGACGCGTCGCGAGCGCCCACGAGCGGTTCCTCGCGGGCGCCGAGGGCGTCGGCGATGTCTCCCCAGAGATCCTGAACTCGTGGGTGCGCTCGCGGGACCTCGGCGTTGATCCGACTGGACGGGATCTTCCTACCCACGGGCACGCTGATCAGCGCGTGCGCAAGTTGGTCGACGCCGCGACACCGGTCATGGAGGCGCTCGGTGACCAGTGCCGAGACTCGGATGCCTGGGCGATGCTGCTCGACCGCGAGTGCGTTCAGGTCGCTCCGATCATGGGGGACGAGCGCATCGTGCGCGAGAGCACGCAGCGCGGCGCGGGCATCGGGGCCACGTTCCACGAGGCGCGCGTGGGGACGAACGGCGCGGGACTCTCGGCCGAGCGCCTGGAGTCGTTTCTCGTCGTCGGCGAGGAGCACTTCCGGTTCTCCGAGCAGAACCTCGCGACGGTTGGTGTGCCCCTTCGCGACCCGCTCGGCCGCATGGCCGGCGTCCTCGTCATGTGTCAGCGTATTCGCTCGGCGAACCACATGATCGTGCCGTACACCCAGAGCATCGCGCGTGCGATCGATGAGCAGCTCGCGCTCGCCACTGACGGCGACGAGCAACTGCTGTTCGAGGCGTTCTCACGGCATTCGCGTCGCCCATCGCTTGCGGTCGTCGGCATGAATGACGAGGTCTTCGTCGCCAACAGCGCCGCCCAGCAGCTCCTGCGCGTCGACGCCGCGACGGACGTGCTTCGCGAGGCCGTTCTGGACGTCGCCGGGCGAGGCCGTTCTCGGCTGATCCGGTTGGCTCTCGGAGACGACATGTTCCGCGTGCACTGCCGCGTCGTCGAACTGTCGCAAGGGCGTCACGGCGCCGTAGCATCGCTCACGCGCGTCGACAAGCCGCGCGCGATCGCGGTCGGGAAGACGATCGACCCGGTCGCCCGGGCCGTCGAACTCGGCATCTCCGTCCTGGTCACCGGCGAGGCAGGATCCGGTCGCGCCCACCGCGTGCGGACCGCTGCGGACGTGAGCGAGATTGATGGCGCATCCGCGGCCGCCGCGCCTGATGAGTGGCGAACTCGGTTTGACGCTCTCGCCGACGCGGGGCCGACGCTGATCCGCAATATCGATGTGCTGGACGAGTCGCTTCGAGCCCGCGTGGTCGAAAAGGCGCGGACTGCCACGCGCTGGTTCTCTGCGACCGCGCGCTCCGTCGATCCGGAACTGGACGGCGCCTTCCCCGTCACCGTGTCCGTTGCTCCGCTGCGCGAACGGACGGGGGAGTTGCCGGCTCTGGTGGCGTCCATCCTGTCCGACCTGGGCGGTCAGGGCGTGCGCTGTGCTCCCGAGGCGCTGAGTGTGCTGACGAGACACACCTGGTCGGGCAACGTGGCGCAGCTGCGACGGGTCCTCGCCTCCGCGCTGGTCAAGCTCGACGGGGGCGGCGTGATCACGGTGTCACACCTGCCACGCGAGATGGCCGAGAGTGGCCGAAGCAACTCGCGCGAAGGTCTGCTCGCGCGCACCGAGCGAGAGCTCGTGTTCGAGGCACTGCGCGATGCCAACTGGAATCGTGACGACGCGGCTCACGCGCTCGGCATCTCACGAGCGACCATGTACCGGCGCATTCGGCAGTTCGGGTTCCGGGTGCCGAGCAGCCGGTGACGGCTGGCGACGGACAGTCGACGTCAGACTTGCCCGCCGTGCGCCGCGATGACGGTCTTCGCGCCCTGCGTGACGAACGCGACCTGCTCGCACACGACCGCCCGAGCCGCCTCGACGTCACGTTTCTCGAGCGCCTCGACGAGACGGGGAACGAATGAGGGGCCGAGCTGGCTGCGCCAGTCCTCGGGTTCGTAGGTCTCGCGCCAGACTGTGGCGACGTTCAGTGCGCGATAACTGGCTGTGAGCTGACGCGATCCGGAGAAGTCGACGATCGCGGCGTGCAGGTCCTGGTTCAGCTCCAAGAACTGCTCGAGCTCGTCGGCGGTCGTCGGCATGATCTCGAGGAGCTGATCCGCCAGTCGTCGAACGCCCTGCAGCTGCTCGTCGTCCACGTCGGCGAGGTAGCGCTCGAGCACACCCGTTTCGATTGTCTCGCGCGAGCCATAGAGTTTGTCGACGAGTTCGGCCGTCATCGGCGTGGGCTCATACGCACCACCGTCGACGGCGTGGACGAGCGATTCGGTAGCGAGGCGGATCAGGGCGTTGTTCACCAGCGCGGGTTCGAGTCGGAGCTCGGCGGCGACGACTTCGACATCGATGGTTTCGTGGAGGGGCGTCCGGCGACGCAGCACCCAGTCGCGCGTGCCCTCGTAGGCGGCGCTCTCGAGCGCGCGCTCCAGGTTGCCGAACGTGCCGCGGTAGTAGGCGAGAGGCTCGCCGTCGCGTGCCTCGGCCGCGACCACGCGCCCAAGGAAGATCGTGTGGGTCCCGCCGACCGCGGTTTCATTGACGACGCACTCGATGGACGCGAGCGTATTGCTCAGCAGCGGCAGGCCGTGCTCGCTGATCGTGTGCTCGACGCCGGCGAACTTGTCGTCGCCCTTGCGTGCGAAGGCGCGGGCGATCTCCCCTTGCGAGGACGCGAGGATGTTGATCGCATAGCGTCCGGAACGGCTCACCGCGTCATGCGTGACGCTGGACCTGTTCAAACAGATGAGCATCATCGGAGGCTCGGCCGACAGCGAAGAGACGGCGGAGACGGTCGTGCCATACAGGTGATCGCCATCGGCCGTGGTGATCACCGTGACGCCGGAAGCGAAGTGACCGACGACGTTTCGGAACACGTTCTCGTCGACGATGGGCAGTCCGAGCTCGATGCCGTAGCGCACCGCACTTCCGTTCTGACTGGTCATGGAGTTCCTCCTCGAAGCACCTTCGCAAGAAGGCTAATCGCGGCCCTCGCCTGGCCGGGTCTCACGGTGAGACGGCCGGAACGCCCCCGCGCGAGCGAGGCCATGAACCCTGTGCATCGGGCACGTGCTGCCACATCGGTGAGCGTCTCACGCTGAGACGCTCACCTCGTTGCGGGCAAGGCATGCTGGGAGGAGCGCCTGCGCTACGACGGGCGGACGGACACGGATCATGGAGGATCACGTGCAGGACTTCGAAGACCGGGTCGCACTCATCACGGGAGGCGCTTCGGGCGTCGGGCTCGGCCAGGCGTATGCGCTGGGAGAGCGCGGCTGCCGCGTCGCGATCGTCGACGTGCGACAGGACGCGTTGGAGACCGCCGCCACAGCGCTCGCCGAGAGCGGCGTGGACGTTCTCCCGCTACAGTTCGACATCCGTGAGCGTGACGCGTGGGAATCTGCTGCGGACCGAATCGAGCGTCACTTCGATGCGCCGATCACGCTGCTGTTCAACACAGCCGGAGTCAATGGCTTCGGCCCGCTGGAGAAAGCGACGTACGCCGACTTCGATTGGGTCTTCGGCGTGAACTTCGGCGGAGTCGTCAACGGCATCCAGACCGTGCTGCCCCGGATGCTCGCCGCGGGCCAGGGCGGACACATCATGTCCGTCGCCTCGATGGCTGGTTTTCAGGGGAGCCCGGCCGCGGCCATCTACGCCGCGTCGAAGGCGGCCGTCATTAATCTGATGGAGAGTTACGCGCTGACCCTCGCCCCGCTGGGGGTCGGGGTGTCGGTCCTCTGCCCGGCGAGCGTGCGCAGCGACATCGCGAACACGCTCAACCGTCGTCCGGCGGAACTCGCCGAGGGTTCCAGCTTCAATGACGACCCGGAGTTCGTCGCATTGCAGCACCGTCTCTATGCCGGCGGCATGGAGCCTCGGGAACTCGCGCAGCACGTCTGCGACGCGATCGAGAACGAACGTTTCTGGGTGCTTCCCTTCACCGAGACCCGAGAGGGGCTGCGCGACTACTTCGACACGATCATCGCCGCCTACGACGACTACGACACCGACGAAACTGCTGCCGCCGGGCGGGCGGCCGCGTTCGAGCGTTATCGTCGGGACTCCGAGGCGCTGCGCAGCGCGGGATCTGCATAGGATCGACGCGTGAGCTCCGAACCCGTTCTGCCCCGTATCCGTCCCGAGATCGCTGCACTGCCGCCGTACAAGCAGGGGCGTCCGGCTGGCGATGACGGATTCAAGCTGTCGAGCAACGAGAACCCGTTCGGTCCGCTTCCCGGCGTCCTCGACGCGTTGCAGGGGGCCGCGCAGCTCAACCGCTATCCCGATGCGACGGCGGGGCGTCTGCGCGCCGCCCTCGGAGACCGGTACGGCGTCGCCTCCGACGAGGTCATCGTCGGCGCGGGCAGCGTCGCTCTCATCGCCGCCTTCATCCAGGCCGCCGCGGGCCCCGGCGACGAGGTCGTCTATCCGTGGCGGTCGTTCGAGGCCTACCCCGGCCTCGTCCTGGTCGCGGGAGCGACCAGCGTGGAGATCGACAACCTTCCCGACGGCCGGCACGACCTCGACGCGCTCGCCGCCGCCGTCACGGACCGCACGCGCTGCATCGTGGTATGCACGCCCAACAATCCGACCGGGCCGATCGTCACGTCCGCCGAGTTCGCGGCCTTCCTCGCGAAGGTCCCCGCGAACGTGCTCGTGCTCCTCGACGAGGCGTACGCGGAGTTCGTCACCGACGCCGATGCCGTCGACGGCCTCGCGGAGCGCGTGTACGAACGACACCCGAACGTCGTCGTCCTCCGCACCTTCTCCAAGGCATACGGCCTCGCAGCGCTGCGCGTCGGATACGCCATCGGAAACGCCCGGGTTCTCGACGCGGCGCGCGCCACCCAGATCCCGCTGTCGGTGACAGCGCAGGCTGAGGCCGCCGCCCTCGCGAGTCTCGAGAGCGACGGCGAGATCCTCGAGCGCGTCAGCGAGCTCGTGCGCCGCCGCGAGCGGCTCATGGCCGGACTGCGCGACGCCGGATGGAGCGTGCCGCAGAGCGAGTCGAACTTCGTCTGGCTGCCGACGACGGATCCGCGTGTCGCCGCCGCCTTCGATGCGGCCGGTCTCGTCGTGCGCCCCTTCCCGGACGGCGTGCGCATCACGGTGGCTGAGCAGGATTCGCTCGATCGCGTGATCGCGGCCGCTCGCGAGGCTGCTGCGCTGTAGATGTTCACCACACAATCGGCCTGTCCGTTGTCGAGCGCGTCATCGAGCGCACACGCGTGAACGGGCATAGCGTGGAGTGGTGACTTCGGCAGAAACTCCGCTCGTGCGCTTCCTGGAGCCCGACGGCTCCTTCGCACCCACCCCCGAGGCCGAGCCGATGCGTGCCATCGTCGACGGGCTCGACGACGCGACGCTCGAGCAGCTGTACCGCGACATGGCGGTGATCAGGGCCTTCGACCAGCAGGCGACGATGCTGCAGCGCCAGGGGCAGCTCGCGCTCTGGCCGCCCTCGCTCGGCCAGGAGGCCGCACAGGTCGGGTCCGCGCGAGCGGCGAGAGCGCAGGACACGATCTTCCCGTCCTACCGCGAGCACGTCGTCGCGAAGATCCGCGGCGTCGACCTCGTCAACATTCTCGGACTGATGCGCGGGACGACGCACGGCGGCTGGGACCCCACCGACCCGGTGAACGGCAACACCCGTCTCTACACGCTCGTACTGGGCACGCAGACGCTGCACGCGACGGGCTACGCGATGGGAATCGCGTTCGATGGCCGCTGCGCGACCGGCGATCCCGAGCGCGACGAGGCCGTCGTCGTGTACTACGGCGACGGTGCGGCGAGCGAGGGCGACGTCCACGAGGCGATGGTGTTCGCCTCGAGCTATCACGTGCCGCAGGTGTTCTTCCTGCAGAACAACCAATGGGCGATCTCGGTTCCGGTTGCGACGCAGTCCCCGGGTCCGCTCGCCGACCGGTCCGCAGGGTACGGGATCCCGACGCTGCGCGTCGACGGCAATGACGTCCTCGCGTCGTATGCCGCCAGTCGCATGTACCTCGAAGAGGCCCGTGCGGGCGGCGGCCCGCGCGCCATCGAGGCGGTCACCTACCGTCTCGGCGCGCACACGACGAGTGACGACCCCACGAAGTACCGCACGAAGGACGAGGAGGAGTCGTGGCGCCGCCGCGACCCGATCGCACGGATGCGCGCGTATCTCGAGTCCCGCGGCGCCGGATCCGCGTTCTTCGACGACGTCGAGGCGGAGGGCGAGGCGCTCGCCGCGGACGTGCGCGAGCGGGTCGCGCAGCTTCCTGACCCCGAGCCGGAGAGCATGTTCCAGCACGTGTATTCCGAGCCGAATGCGCTCATGGAGCGGCAGGCCGCCTGGGTCGCCGAATACGAAGCCTCGTTCGACGGGGGTGCGGAATGACATTCGAGACGATGCCGTTCGGCAAGGCCCTGAACGCCGGCATGCGTCGCGCGCTCGAGGACGATGACCGGGTCCTCCTGATGGGCGAGGACATCGGCAAGCTCGGCGGCGTGTTCCGCGTCACCGAGCACCTGCAGCGCGATTTCGGCGAGAAGCGCGTGCTCGACACTCCGCTCGCCGAGTCGGGCCTCGTCGGCACGGGGATCGGACTGGCGATGGCCGGTTTCCGCCCCGTCATCGAAATCCAGTTCGATGGGTTCGTGTTCCCGGCATTCGACCAGATCACGACGCAGCTCGCGAAGCTCACGAACCGTCACGAGGGTGCGATCTCGATGCCTCTGGTCATCCGGATTCCCTACGGCGGACGCATCGGCGCCATCGAGCACCATCAGGAGAGTCCGGAGGCGTATTTCGCGCACACACCGGGCCTGCGCGTGGTCAGCCCATCGACGCCGAACGACGCGTACTGGATGATCCAGGACGCGATCGCCTCGTCGGATCCCGTCATCTTTCTCGAGCCGAAGAGCCGCTACTGGCAGAAGGGCGAGGTCGACCTCGACCGACGCGCGGCACCGCTGCATGCGACGCGTGTGGTTCGACCGGGCACCGACGTGACTCTTGCCGGTCACGGCGCGATGGTCGCCGTGCTGCTGCAGGCGGCCGCAATCGCCGAGGGGGAGGGCACGAGCTGCGAGGTCGTCGACGTGCGCTCGCTCTCGCCGATCGACTACGACCCGCTCATCGAGTCGGTGCGCTCGACCGGTCGCCTCGTCTGGGCGCAGGAGGCCCCCGGCCACGCGAGCATCGGCGGCGAGATCGCGGCGACCGTCGCCGAGCGAGCGTTCTACTCGCTCGAGGCGCCGGTGATGCGCGTGGCCGGCTTCGACGTCCCGTTCCCCCCGGCGAAGCTCGAGGGCATCTACGTGCCCGACGCCGATCGCGTGCTCGACGCCGTCGACCGCGCGCTGTCGTACTGATACGAGAGGACCAGCCATGGAGACCTTCCACCTTCCCGATGTGGGCGAAGGCCTGACGGAGGCCGAGCTCGTCGAGTGGCGCGTGAAGCCGGGTGACGAGGTCGCGGTGAACGACACGATCGCCGACATCGAGACGGCAAAGAGCATCGTCGAGCTGCCCTCCCCGTACGCGGGGACCGTCCGCGACCTGCTCGCGGCCGAGGGCGACACGGTCGACGTCGGCGCGCCGATCGTGACGATCGACGCGCCGGGCTCGGCGGGCGACGAGCAGACGTCCGGTGAGGGCGGCGCACGTCCGGAGCCGCCAGCCGACACATCTGACTCGGCCGTGCTGGTTGGCTACGGCACCGGAGGCGAGGCGCAGACCCGCCGCCGTCCGAAGTCGCACGAGAAGACCGTCACGTCGTCGGTCGGTGTCGTGGCGAAGCCGCCGGTTCGAAAGCTGGCGCGCGACCTCGATGTCGTGCTGTCGGAGGTGTCGGGATCGGGCCCGGCCGGCGAGGTCACGCGCGACGACGTGGTGAAGCACGCCGAGCAGGCCTCCGTATTCCGCAACCTCTCCACGCCGGAGTGGCCGGCCGAGCGCGAACGGATCATCCCCGCACCGAAGGCCGCGACCGACCCGCGCTACGAGGCCGTCCCCGTCAAGGGCGTCCGCAAGGCGACTGCGAACGCGATGGTCGGATCCGCGACGACCGCGCCGCACGTGTCCGTCTGGACGGACGTCGACGCGACGCGCACCATGGAGTTCGTCGCCCGGCTGAAGCAGCAGCCGCAGTTCGCGGACATCCGTGTCTCGCCGTTGCTCGTCTACGCGCGCGCCGTGCTCTGGGCGGTGCAGCGCACCCCCGAGATCAACTCGACGTGGATCGAGACCGAGTCGGGCGCCGAGATCCAGGTGCGCAACTACGTCAACCTCGGTATCGCGGCCGCGACGCCGCGCGGCCTCATCGTGCCGAACATCAAGGATGCGCACGACCTGTCGATTCGCGAGCTCGCGAGCGCGCTGCAGGATCTGACGCTGACGGCGCGTGATGGCAAAACGCAGCCCGGCGAGATGCAGGGCGGCACCATCACGATCACGAACATCGGCGTCTTCGGCATGGACGCGGGCACCCCGATCCTGAACCCCGGAGAGGCGGGCATCGTGGCGATGGGCGCGATCCGTCAGAAGCCGTGGGTCATCGACGGCGAGGTGCGTCCCGCGTGGGTGACGACGGTGTCGGGGTCGTTCGACCACCGGATCGTCGACGGCGACAAGATCAGCCGTTTCGTCGCCGACGTCGCCGCTGTGCTCGAGGAGCCGGCCCTTCTGCTCGACTGATCACGCGATCAGTGAGCGGTAGTCGTCGACGTCGAACGACGGCGCGCCCGCGCCATCGAGCACGTCGTGGAAGAGGCGACGCTTCTTCAGCTGCAAGTCGCGCACCTTCTCTTCGATCGTGCCCGCGGCGATGATCCGGTACACCATGATCGGCTTGTCCTGGCCGATGCGGTGCGTGCGGTCGATCGCCTGCTCCTCGGCCGCGGGGTTCCACCACGGGTCGAGCAGGATGCAGTAGTCGGCGCCCGTGAGCGTCAGCCCGGTGCCGCCAGCCTTGAGCGAGATGAAGAACGCCGGATCCTCGCCGGTCTGGAATCGCTCGACCATGCGGGTGCGCTGCGCGGCGCCCGTGCGCCCGTCGAGGTAGGAGTACCGGACGCCACGGCGGTCGGCGACTCCGGCCGCGAGGCCGAGGAAGTCGGTGAACTGGCTGAACACGAGCGCGCGGTGACCGTCGGCGACGATCTCGTCGAGGAGATCACCGAGCGCCTCGAGTTTCGCCGAGCGCACGTTCGGTGCTTCGGCGGCGTCGCCGAACGAGGGGTCGAGGGCCTCGCGCCGCAGCCGCGTGAGTGAGGCGAGGATCTGGATCTGATTCTTCTTGACGTCGTCGAGGAGCCCGAGAAGCTTCTGCTGCTCGCGGCGGAAGCGGCGCTCATAGGCGCGTTGGTGCGCGCCGTGAAGCGGCACTTCCAGCACCTGCTCGGTCTTCGCGGGCAGTTCCGGGGCGACCTCCTCCTTCCGGCGGCGCAAGAGGAAGGGCCGGATGCGTGCCCGCAGCCGTTCGAGACGGCCGGCGTCACCGTACTTCTCGATCGCCCGCGAGAAGTGCTCGCGGAAGTGGGTCCGGGTGCCGAACAGGCCTGGCGCCGCGAGCGTGGTCAGCGCGAACAGTTCCATGAGGTTGTTCTCGAGCGGCGTGCCCGTGACGACGAACGTCGACGGAGCGCCGAGCATGCGCGCTGCCGCGTGACCGCGAGAAGACGGATTCTTCACGTTCTGGGCCTCGTCGAGCACGAGAACGCGGAACCCCATGTTGCGGAATTCGTCGGCGTCGAGGCGCAGGATCGCGTAGCTCGTCACGACGAGCGTCGCGTCGCCGATCGCGTCTTCGACGGCGACGCCGCGTTTGCGACTGGTCTCGCGGATCGCGTAGGTGGCGAGGTCGGGCACGAAGCGGGCGGCTTCTGCGGCCCAGTGGCCGACGACGCTCGTCGGGGCGACGACGAGGAAGCGCGCCGCTGGCTCATCGAGCCGCGCCTGTTCGAGCGCCGCGAGGAGCTGCACCGTCTTTCCGAGTCCCATATCGTCGGCGAGGACGCCGCCGAGGCGGTTCCGGCGCAGGAAGTCGAGCCAGCTGAAGCCGTCGCGCTGATATTCGCGCAGCGTCGCGGAAACGCTCGCGGGCGGATCGCGACGCTCGATCCCCGTGCCGTCGAGTGCCGACATCGCTTCAACCCACGCGGCGTGCTGCGCCTCGAGCACGCCGATCTCCGCGAGCTCCTGCCAGAGGTCGAGCTGGAAGCGCGGCAGCGCGAAGCTGCCCGAGGGATCGTCTCGCAACGACTTGGCTTCCGCGAGCACGTCGCGCAAGCGCGTGAAGCGCGGATCCGTCAAGGGAAAGACAGTGCCGCTGAGCAGGCGGAAGTACGTGCGGCCGTGCGAGAGCGCGGTGAGCAGCGCGGCGCTCGAGACGGGCTCACCCTGGATCGTCACGACGACGTTCAACTCGAACCAGTCCTCGCCGGACGGCTCCGCGCCGATCTCGATGACGGGATCCTCCGTCGCGAAGGTGAGCTCCGGAACGTCGTTGTGCGTCTCGATCCGCACTCCCTCGACCCCGCGGAGGGCAGGCAGCGCGTGAGCGAGAAACTCGACGGTCTCGTCGGGGTCGAGGTCTCGCGTCGGGAAGACGCCGTCGGCCGCGCGGCGGCCGAGCAGATGCCGGAATCGGCCGACCGTCGTCTCGACGTCGGACAGCAGGACGCGCTCCGCCGCGCGGTCGCGACGCTCTCCCGGCGGATACTCCCACTCCCAGTGCACGCGCACGGTCTTCGCGGTGTGCCGGATCGCGAGCACCAGGTCGCCGCGCGCGGCCGGCGGCACCTCGAACGACTCGTCGGTCGAGACGAGCGGACCCACGTCGCGCAGCCGCGGCAGGTAGCCGTCGCGGAAGTCGTCGACGCTCCCGGCGGGAATCGACAGCCGTCCTGTGGCGAACAGCGCGTCCCATTCGCGGGTCGCGGGGCGCGCGAGCGGGACGAGCGCACGGACGCGCGGTGGGGAACCGTGCGTGCGGGCGACGGCGGACGTCGGCGCACCGATCGGGCGAATCCCCTCGCCGGGCGGGCCCGCGACCGTCGCCTCGACGCGGAGCCGGCCGCTGACATCGCGCAGGTCGACGATGGCTTCGGCGGAGGCGTCGCCGACTTCGACCGTGGGCTGTCCGGTGTCGTCTGCGACGAACTCGACCCCGGCATCGTGCGCGGCGACCAGCGCGCTCCACAGTCCGCGCGAGGGCACGGCGTCGAGCCGGATCCACTCCGGCGAGCCCCAGTCGCCCGCACCGAAGGTCGCCGACCGCGAGCCGCGGCGGATCCGCTCGCCGACGTCGGCGAACGCGTGCCGTCCGTCGTGCAGTGCCGCGATGTCGGCGAGCGCGCGTCGACAAGGATCCGCGTCGTCGGCGTCGGCCAGTGCGCGCCAACTGACGCCCGTGCGCACCCAGCCGCCGCCGGATCCGCGTACGGCGGGACGGATCGCGACGCCGCTGCCCGGGGGATCGCCCGCGCCCGACTCGCGGATGCTGAACAGAAGCGCCAGCTCGCGTGTCGTGGCAGGGGATTCGTCGTCGGGAAGCAGACGCCGAAGCGTGCGCTCCCACGGCTCGCTCGTGGGACGGGCAGCGGGGACGTCGCTGCGTCCGACCGCCCCGATGCCGAACGGCTGCTCATCGTCGGCGAGGGCGATGATCGCCGCCGCCCCGTGCGCGCAGCGCGCCTGGCCGTCGTGCGAGCACCACGTCTCGATGTCGCGCGCCGTCATCTCCACCTCGATCGTGAGGGCCCCGACGCTCACGAGTGCCCCCGAGAAATCTCGGCCCGTTTCGGCGCGCAGCACCCGCACGGGCACGCGCGAGATGAGCGCGCGCCCATCATCGGCGCCCTCGCGCGTGAACAGCGCGTCGACGTGATCCTCGGTGAGGTGGATGTTCCTCATCCCCCGAGCGTATGGCGAAGATCCGACATGCGGCGGCCCCTCAGCGCACGCCGCCGCATGCGCGGCCGCCGGCCTGATCCGCTGATCCCCGTTCGTGTGACGCCCACGACCCTTCCGGTGTGGTGCGAAGGGTCGTATGCGTCACACGAACTGCCGGCCGGCGCCCTCTCACCGCTCGGCGCGGGAGAGCTTCGACGGCCACCAGATCGCGCGGCCGATGTCGTATCCCAGGGCGGGGACGAGCAGCGAGCGCACGATGAACGTGTCGAGCAGCACGCCGAACGCGACGATGAACGCGAGCTGCGCGAGGAACAGGATCGGGATCACCCCGAGCGCCGCGAAGGTCGCGGCGAGCACGACGCCGGCGGACGTGATGACGCCGCCGGTGTTCGCGAGGCCGCGCAGGATCCCCTCGTGCGTGCCGTGCGCGAGAGCCTCCTCCCGCACGCGCGTCATGAGGAAGATGTTGTAGTCGATGCCGAGAGCCACGAGGAACACGAACCCGTAGAGCGGCACCGCGGGGTCGGCCCCGGGGAACTCGAAGATGTGGTTGAACACGAGCGCCGAGACGCCCATCGCGGTGCCGAACGACAGCACCGTGGTCGCGATCAGCAGGATCGGCGCCAGGATCGACCGCAGCAGCAGCATCAGGATCACGAGGATGACCGCGAGCACGATCGGGATGATGAGGTTGCGATCGTGCACGGACGCGTCGTTCGTGTCGATCGCCGTGGCGGTGACGCCTCCGACGAGCGCGTCGAGGGCGTCGAGTTCGCCCCTCAGATCACGCACGGTCTCCGCGGCGGCCGCCGAGTCGGCGGCGTCCGTCAACGTCGCCTGCAGCATCACGTCGCCGTCGGAGACGGTCGGCTCCGGCGGCTCGGATCCGGGGATCATCGAACCGACGCCGTCCTCCGTGACAGGGGCGGATCCGCTCGGTGAGTCAGTCGATCGGACGGTCACGTCGGTCACGCCGTCGTGCGCGAGGAGGACGTCGGCCGCGTCCTGGAGCGCGTCCTCGGAGACGACGATGTCGGCGGGGCTGCCGGATCCCGCAGGGAAGTGCTCGCCGAGTGCGTCCTGGCCGTCGCGTGCCTCCGAGGCGCCGAGAACGAGCTCGGACTGTGGGACGCCGTCCGCCTTCAGCTGCGGCACGAGGGCGACGCCCGCGAGCAGCACGAGCGTCGTGAGGATCCAGACCGCGCGCGGGCGGCGCGCCACGAGGCGGCCGACCCGAGCCCAGCCTCCCTTCGGCTCGTCGACGGCGACGCGGCGGTGCTCGGCCACAACGGCCGCACGGCCGGTCTGGAGTGCGGCGTCGGACACGTCATCCGGGTCGATGTCGCCGCCCTCGTAGCGCGGACGGCGCGGCCAGAACGCTGCGCGCCCGAACACGAAGAGGAGCGCCGGAAGCAGCGTCAGCGCGGACAGCATCGCGAACACGATTCCGATCGACGCGACCGGTCCGAGCGTGCTGTTGGATTTGAGATCGCTGAGCAGCAGGCAGAGCAGACCGGCGATCACGGTGCCGCCGGATGCCGCGATCGGCTCGACCGATCCCTTCCAGGCGGCCGCGATGGCGGCGCCGCGATCCCGAGTCGTGCGCAGTTCTTCGCGGAAGCGCGCCACGAACAGGAGGGCGTAGTCGGTCGCGGCGCCGATCACGAGGATGAAGAGGATTCCCTGGGTCTGGCCGCTGAGCAGCAGCACCTCCGCCTTCGCCAACCACCACACCGTCAGCAGGGCGACGCACAGCGCGAACACGCTCGTCGACAGCACCACGATCGGCAACAGGAAGGAGCGGTACACGAGCACCAGGATGATGAGCACGGCCAGGAGAGCGACGCCGAGCAGGAGGCCGTCGATTCCCGCGAAGCCCGCGACGAGATCGGCGGAGAAACCCGCGGGCCCGGTGATCGACACGGTCACGCCATCGGGGGCCGCCTCGCGCAACTCGTCTCCGAGCGCGCCGACCGCCTCACCGAGATCGGCATCGGAATCGATGGGGATGAACGCCTGCACGGCACGTCCGTCGTCGGACGTGATGGCGGGCGAGATGTCGTCGCTGACGCCCTCGATGTCGGGGGAGGCCTCGACGGCCTCTGTGATGGTCTCGAGCTGCGATTCGGTCAGCTCTTCGTCGCCCACGAAGACGGCGATCGCGGGAACCGCGTCGGACTCTGTGAAGTCACCGAGACGATCCTGTACCTGGGTCGCATCGGCCGATTCGGGCAGATAGGCGGTCTGATCGTTCGACGAGACCTCCTCCACCTGGCCGAACAGCGGCCCACCGAAGGCCGCGCCCACGAGCCACGCGATAATGAGGACCGCGGGCAGCAGGACGCGTAGCCACGAGTGCCCCCGCGTGCGCTCGCGCAGCTGCTGATTAGCCGGGCGGGACATGGCAACCTTTCGATAGGTGAAATACTTCTCTGCTCAGTGAACCGTGCTCGAAGAGCGAAATCCTGAATGAGGGCTGTGCGCTCTCGTCATTGTCCTCCCCTTGTGTTGATAATGATTCTCATTGATGTGTAGCATCGCCGTATGCCACGCCATCGCGCCGTCCTCTCCGTGACCCTCGCCGGGCTCACCGCTTTCGTCCTCGCCGGCTGCACGTCGGCGCAGGGGGTGCCGAGCGGATCCGATGACGACGGACTGCGCATTGTCAGCTCGACGACGGTGTACGCCGATCTCGCACAGCGGATCGTGGGCGAGACGGCCACGGTCGAAGCGGTCATCGACTCGGCGGCCGTCGACCCGCACGACTACGAGGCAACCGCCCGCGACGGCCTCGCCGTGCGCGATGCTGACGTCGTCATCATGAACGGCGGCGGCTACGACGCCTTCATGCACGGCCTGATCGAGAGCGCCGGTGTCGAGCACGTCATCGCGGCCGTCGACTTCCACCACGGATCCGGCGACCGCGCTCACGACGACGACCACGAGGAAGGCGCTGAGGCCGGCGACCACGATCACGACCATGGCCACGGCGGCGACCACGATCACGACCATGGCCACGGCGGCGACCACGATCACGACCACTCGTTCAACGAGCACGTCTGGTACGACCCGCACACCATGATCCATCTCGTCGAGGGCGTGGCCGCCGAGCTCGCCGACCTGGCCCCCGAGGCCGCGGAGGTGGCAGAAGAGGGATCGGCCGCACTGATCAGCGAGCTCGAGGACCTCGAGACGCGCCTCAGCGACATCGCGGACGAACACGCGGGCGACACGGCCTTCTTCACCGAGCCGGTCGGCGGCTACTTCGCCGCCGCGGCCGGCCTCGAGGACGTCACCGTGGACGGCTTCGCCGAGGCCGTCGAGAACGGTGAGGGCGTCGCCCCGGCCGTGCTCAACGACGCGCTCAAGGCGATCGAAAGCGGCGAGGTGACTGTCCTCATCGCGAACGCGCACACCGGCGGATCCGAGACCGATCGGGTCATCGCCGCCGCCGAGGACAGCGACGTGCCCGTCGTCGAGTTCACCGAGACCATCCCGGATGGATCCGATTACGTCACCTGGATGACCGGCAACGCCGACGCGCTCTCCGACGCCCTGTCGTGACGGATGCCGCCGGCGACCAGCCGGCGTGCCGCATAATCGACAACCATGAGGAAGAGCGCGTGACCGACCCCGTCCTGCAGATCTCGGGCGCCGCTGTCGACGTCGGCGGACGCGAGCTGTGGCGCGACCTCGACCTCGCGCTCGCCGCGGGCGAGTTCATCGCGGTCCTCGGCCCGTCGGGATCCGGCAAGACGACCCTGCTGCGCGCCATCCTCGGACTGCAGCGGCTGACGCGCGGATCGATCCGCGTTTCGCGGGAACCCGTGCGTCGCGGCAGCCGTCGCGTCGGCTACATCCCCCAGCAGCGCCCGTACGCGCCCGGTGCCGGGCTGCGGGCGCGCGACCTCGTGGCGCTCGGCGTGAGCGGCACCAGGTTCGGCGCTCCGATTCCCCGTCGCGGTGATCGGGAACGGGTCGACGCCCTGCTCGAGGCCGTCGGCGCGACCGGGTATGCGGACGACCCCGTCGGATCTCTCTCCGGGGGCGAGCAGCAGCGACTCCGCGTCGGGCAGGCACTTGCCGATCGCCCCGAGCTGCTGCTGTGTGACGAGCCGTTGTCGAGCCTGGATCTGCGGAACCAGCGCGCCGTCACGGGGATCATCGACGAGCATCGCCGCTCCGCGGGCGCGGGCGTCGTCTTCGTCACGCACGACGTGAACCCCGTGCTGGGGAGCGTCGACCGCATCCTTTACCTCGCCGGTGGCCGCTTCCGGCTCGGCACCGTCGACGAGGTGCTCCGCGGCGACGTGCTGAGCGACCTGTACGGCGCGCCGGTCGATGTCGTACGTGCTGCGGGACGCCTGCTCGTCGCGGGGGTGCCGGGCGGCGAGGAGCACCACCCGCACCACGACCACGACCATGACGACGACCACGACGGGGGGTTCTGAGCCATGACGTGGTCGGATGTGTTCTCGTTCGAGGACTACGGCGAGCTGTTGCAGCTCATGATCAACCCCCTCATCGCCGCGATCGCGTTGGGCGTGGTCGGCGGCCTGGTCGGCGTGTTCGTCATGCAGCGAGACATGGCCTTCGCCGTGCACGGCATCAGCGAGCTGTCGTTCGCGGGCGCCGCGCTCGCGCTGCTGCTGGGCGGATCCGTCGTCGCCGGTTCGCTCGTCGGCGCGGTCGCGGCCGCGCTCGTCATCGGACTGCTCGGCGCCCGCGCGCGCGATCGCAACTCGATCGTCGGCGTGCTCATGCCGTTCGGCCTCGGCCTGGGGATCCTCTTCCTGTCGCTGTATCAGGGCAGGTCCGCGAATCGCTTCAGCCTGCTGACCGGTCAGATCGTGGCCGTGACGGCACCCGACCTGACGTGGCTCATCGTGATCAGCGCCGTCGTCCTCGTCGGGCTCGTCCTCGTGTGGAACCCGTTGCGCTTCGACTCGCTCGACGCCGCGTCCGCCGAGGCACGTGGCCTGCCCGTGCGCGGTCTGAGCATTGTGTTCATGCTGTTGCTCGGTGCGATCGTGGCGGCCGCGGTGCACATCATCGGTGCCCTGCTCGTGATGGCGCTCCTCGTCACCCCGGCGGCCGCGGCGATGCGGGTCAGTCACGGACCGGTCGGCGTCCCCGTGCTGGCGGCCATCTTCGGTCTGGTGTCGGCGGCCGGCGGGATCCTGCTCGCCATCGCCGGCACGCTTCCGGTGAGCCCCTACATCACGACCATCTCGTTCCTCATCTACCTCGTGTGCCGCCTCGTCGCCTGGCGTCGCGACCGGGTCGGCCGCCGCCCGGCCAGGCAGGCCGAGCGGGTCCTGGCGACGTAGACTCGCAGGCATGGCACAGCGCAATACGTGGCAGCGGGAGGCGGTGCGTGATGCACTCGCGTCGACCGACGGTTTCGTCAGCGCGCAGGACCTCCACGCGGCGATCCGAGACAAGACCGGGATCGGCCTGGCGACCGTCTATCGCACGCTCGCGAGCTTCGCGAAGAACGGGGAGGCCGACAGCCTGCAGAGCCCGGAGGGGGAGAACCTTTTCCGCGCCTGCGAGATGACGGAGCATCACCATCACCTCATCTGCCGGCGTTGCGGCCGTACCGTCGAGATCGAGGCGGGAGCCGTCGAGCGCTGGGCGCGTGAGACCGCATCGAAACATGGCTTCACCGAAGCGCAGCACGTAATCGACGTCTTCGGCGTCTGCGCCGAATGCGCCGCGCGGGCCGCCTGAGACGCGCATGACCGAGACCCTCCGCCGCGCTCGCCGACACGACGACGCCGATTCCGACCGCGCCGAGCCGCCCCGCCGATCTCTCTCCCGCGCCGGAATCCTGACGTCGTTGGGCGTCGGGGTCGTGGCCGTGGCCGCGGTATTCCTCGCCGACGCGTTCTTGCCGCAGCTGTTCGCGGATCCGCTGCCGACCCGCGCTCAGGACGGGCTGACCCTCGCGCTCAGCGTGCTCATCGAGTCGCTGCCGTTCGTCGCGCTCGGTGTGGTTCTGTCGATCGCGATCCAGGTGTGGGTCCCCGCCGATGTCGTGCACCGAGTGCTGCCGAAGCAGGCCTGGGCACGGCGGGCCGTGCTCGCGGCGCTCGGCATGCTCATCCCGGTCTGCGAATGCGGCAACGTGCCCTTCGCTCGCGGCCTCATGATGCGTGGCCTCGCGCCCGCCGATACCCTGGCGTTCCTCGTCGCCGCGCCGATCGTGAACCCCATCGTGATCATCACGACCCACCAGGCGTTCGGATTCGACGACGGGATCCTCGTCGTGCGCATCCTCGGCGGCTACGGCATCGCGCTGCTGATCGGCTGGCTCTACAGCCGTCACCCGGATCCGCAGACTCTGCTCACCGACCGCTTCCAGCTCGCCTGCGAGGAGGCCGAGCAGGCACAGGGATCGCGAGTCCGACGGAGCGTCGCGCAGTTCGTCGTCGAGCTGCGCGCGGTCATGCCGGCCCTCGTCCTCGGATCCACGATCGCCGGCGCCGTGCAGGTCATCATCCCTCGTAGCGCGCTCATCGCGATCGGGTCGAACCCGGTGCTGTCGATCGTCGCGATGATCCTGCTGGCCATCACGGTCGCGATCTGCTCGAACGTCGACAGCTTCTTCGCGCTCAGCTTCGCGTCGACGTTCACGTCCGGATCCCTCATCGCCTTCCTGCTCGTCGGCCCGATCGTCGACGTGAAGATGATCGCGCTGCTGCGCACGACGTTCACGGGTCGGGCCATCGCCGGAATCGTGGTCGTCGTGATCCTCGCCGCGTTCGCCGTCGGGACGGTGATGAATCTTGTGGGCTAGGTGGCTGGGCGTCGGGCTGGCCGCGATCCTCGCCGTGGTCACCCTGAGCCTGACGTTCACGGGGCGGCTGCAGCTGTATATCAACCCGGCGCAGGCCTGGTTCGCGTGCGGGATGGCCATACTGATCCTCGTCGGCACGGTCGCCTCCTTCGCGCTGCGGCCGGGCGAGGAGCATCAGGACCACGGGCACGACCACGGATCCGAGTCTCGCGCCGGCCTCGTCGCCGCGGTCGCCGGCGGAGGCATCGCCACCGTCGTCGCGCTCGCCGCGCTCGTGCTGCCCCCGGCGGCGCTGTCGGCCGAGCTCGCGATGGAGCGTGACACGGGCACGCCGCCGCTGTTCGCTGGCGCGGACGACGTCGAGCTCGGCATCGTCGACACGTCCGGTTTCGGCGTCGGCGACTGGTCGGCGACGTTCGCCACCGCGACGAGTCCGGAGCGCTACGAGGGGGAGACGGTCGCGCTGACGGGCTTCATCACGGCAGATGAGAGCGGATCCCCAAGCCTCACGCGGCTCGTCATTACGCACTGCGTCATCGACGCGCAGTCGGCGAGCCTGCCGGTCGGCCCCGGGCTCCCGGATGGCCTCGAGACGGGGCAGTGGGTCGAGCTCACCGGCGAGATCGTCGTCGCGGAGGACGGGCTGGCGATCGAGGCGACGGGCGCGGAGACCATCGCGGAGCCCACGGATCCGTATGAGTACTAGAACGCGTCGCTCCGCGCGGCACCGTCGTCGTTTCGTCCTGGCCTTCGTGGTCACCGTCGGGGTGCTCGCGGCGATCTCGGTCGGGGCGGCCGCGGTGAGCCTCACGCAGGGGCCGCGCGTCACCGAGGTGCAGGTGGATCCGGAAGCCGCGACGCGCGAGTCCGGCAGCCGCGTCATCTTCACGGCCGACCAGGCGCTCGCGCCGATCGACGCGTCGCAGGTGACGGTCGAGCCCGAGACGGAGTTCACCGTCGACGCGGCGGGCCGCACGGTCGGCGTGCGGTTCCCCACGGCGTTGGATGCCGACGTCGACTACACGGTGCGTGTCGCGGGGGTGACGGGCCTCGGATCCGGACCGTCCTCCGACCTCGAGACCCGCTTCACGACGCCCGCGGCGAGCCTGCTGACCCTGGTGCGGGATCCGGACGGGCCCGACCAGATCGTGCGGCACGAGATCGGGACCGACGATGCCACAGCCATCTTCGCCGCGGACGCGATCGACGACTTCCGCGCGACGAGCGCGTACCTCGCGGTGACGACGGGGGAGGCTGAGCAGATGAGCCTCACCGTCGTCGATCGTGCGTCGGGGGAGGCCGCCGACGTCGCGATTCCCGGCGACGGGACCCTGACGGGACTCCAGGTCTCCGCGCGCGGACAGCTCTACGGCTACACGTTCTCGGATGCTGAGCTCACCGCCGAATCCGGCCGTGCGAACGTGCTGTTCACCGGATCCCTGCGCGACGCGTTCGCCTCGGGTGAGGCAGCCGAACCCGTCACGGTCGGGGGCGAGGAGCGGAGCATCGACCGGTGGCGGTTCGTGCCGGAGACATCATCGCTGCTCCTCAATGACTTTTCGGGTGACCTCACGCTCCTGGATACGGACGACGAATCCGCGACCGCGTTCGGGCAGGCCGGCGGGATCCAAGGCGTCGCTCGATCGACGTATACCGCGCTCGTCTGGCGGGTCGAGGAGGGCTTCACCGAGCTGGACCTCTCCTCCGGCGAGGAAGTGCCGGTCGACGACGTCGACCTCGGCGGCGAGACGATCCTCGGACACATGATCCCGCTCGCGACGGGCGGCACCCTGCGCGGCTATGCCGAGATGGTCGAGGGCACGCCCGCCGACTCGCGGGTCGTCGCGGCAGCAGGCGGATCCGTGACCGACGTCGCGACCGTCGCGGCTGGTGACGCGCTGCAGCAGGTGTGCGCATCGCCGAGTGCGCAGTACGCCGCCGTCACCGTTGCGCCCGACATCGTGCGCAACGCGTTCGACCGTGGCGTCCAGCCATTGCCGCGCGACCTCGAGACGCGCGTGCAAGACATCCGCTCGGGCGAACTCGTGGCCACGGCACCCGGGTTCGCTGCGAGCTGGTGCGAAGTCGGGCCGTGGTGAAGCTGGGAGCCGCCGAGCCGGGACTCTGGTAGTCTTGATCGTTGGCTGTACGCACTCCTGCGTGCAGTTCGTACGATCGCTGGTCGAACACAGCCCGTTCGCGGGCGGGTGGCGGTCGTGCAGGCAAGAGATCTTGGGTGGCCTGTCTGGGCCACGGTACTGAAGGAGAGTGAACTATGGCTGCTGTGTGCCAGGTGACGGGAGCCGTACCCGGCTTCGGTCACAACATCTCGCACTCGAACCGGCGCACCAAGCGTCGCTTCGACCCGAACGTGCAGAAGAAGACCTATTTCGTCCCCTCGCTGGGTCGTAAGATCACGCTGAACGTGTCGGTTCGCGGAATGAAGGTCATCGATGCACGTGGAATCGAGTCGGTCGTCAAGGACCTTCTCGCGAAGGGGGTGAAGCTCTGATGGCGAAGAAGCAGCAGGACGTTCGTCCGATCATCAAGCTTCGTTCGACGGCGGGAACCGGCTTCACTTACGTGACGAAGAAGAACCGCCGCAACAACCCTGACCGCCTCGTGCTGAAGAAGTACGACCCGGTCGTCCGCAAGCACGTCGACTTCCGTGAGGAGCGCTGAGCATGGCTAAGAAGAGCAAGATTGCGCGCAATGAACAGCGCAAGGAGATCGTGGCCCGTTACGCCGAGAAGCGTCACGAGCTGAAGAAGACCCTCGTCAACCCGAACGCTTCGGACGAGGAGCGCGAGGCCGCGCGCGTTGGGCTGCAGAAGCTGCCCCGCAACGCCTCGCCCGTCCGCGTGCGCTCGCGTGACGTCATCGACGGCCGCCCCCGTGGTGTGCTCTCGAAGTACGGCCTGTCCCGTGTGCGGTTCCGCGCGATGGCGCACCGCGGCGAGCTGCCGGGCATCACCAAGTCGAGCTGGTAAGCACGACGCACGACAAGGGGCGGGGTCTTCGGGCCTCGCCCCTTTTCGCTGTCCCGTTCGTCACATCCTTCACATCCGTCACAGTTTCGAGGCGACACGCCCGTCGGAATCGGTCAGAACCCGCGGAAATACGCGGAAAGTCGGGCATTCGCGCTAGTTTTGTGCTCGGTCGCACGACCGAGCCGAGGGTCCAGACTCTCGGTCAAACGATTCGTCACGGCGCGCAGCGCCGATGGAGGAAGACAATGGCCGACAAGAACATCACGAAGACCGAGCTCGTCGCGAGCATCGCGAGCTCCACCGGTCAGAGCCAGGCCACCGTCTCGGGTGTGCTCGACGCGCTCTTCAAGACCGTGTCGGAGTCCGTGGCCAAGGGATCGAAGGTCTCGATCCCCGGCTGGATCGCGTTCGAGCAGGTCGACACCGCCGCGCGCACGGGCCGTAACCCGCAGACCGGCGCCGAGATCAAGATCCCGGCCGGCAAGCGCGTCAAGGTGACCGCTGGCTCGAAGCTCAAGGCCGCCGTCAAGTAAGACGACGACGTCTCAAGCGGGCGCTCTCCCCACGGGGAGGGCGCCCGCTGACGTGTGTGCCCCGGTGTGGGGCGCACCCTCACCCTCACCCTCGCCCTCGCCCTGGCCCTGGCCCTCGCCGCTCGCCCTCGCCCGTTGCCCCTCGCGCCTCGCCGCTTCCTCACGCCGCCGTCGTGTCATGCCTCGTGACGTCGGTACCTCACGGTGGGTCGCCAGAGTTTGCAGCTCTGCGGGAGCAGAAGCTGCAAACTCTGGCGACCCACTCGGTGTGAGGTGGGGTGATCAGTCAGGCGGCGCGAACTAGGATTTGGGCGTGGATTCGCGTGTGCTCCGCGGGCTCGGGCCCGTCATCCTCCTGCTGTCAGCAGGGGTGGCGCTCGTGGGTTCCCTCGTCATCGCGGGGGGCGCGAATCCGCTTCCGCTGCAGGATCCCGGTGCCTTCGTCCGTTGGACGTTGCCCATCGCGAAGCTGCTGGTCAATATCTCGGGTGCAGTCGCGCTCGGGTCCCTCGTGCTCGCGCTCTTCGCGCTGAAGCCCGCCGAACGCGCGTTCGGTGTCGCGATGGACACCGCCTCGATCGGCGCCGCCGTCTTCACGGTCGCGAGCGGCGCGACGACCTTCCTCAACTTCTTACTGTCCCTCAACCCGCAGGTGTCGCTCAGCCCGCAGTTCGGCGAGCAGCTCGGTCGCTTCCTCACCGAGCGCGAGATCGGGCAGGCGTGGTTGATGCAGACGGTCGCGGGAGGTGTCGTCACCGTGCTGGCGTTCGCCGCGCGCAGCTGGGTGTCGACGCTCATCACCACCGTGCTCGCGGCGGCGAGCCTCGTGCCGATGGCGACGCAGAGCCACGAGGGGAGTCTCGCCGACCACAACCTCGTCGTCACCGCGGTCACGCTGCACATCCTGGGCGCCGCGGTCTGGCTCGGCGGGCTCGTCGTTCTCGTCGCGATCCGGCCCGTGGTCGACCGGGCACGGATGCGGGCGGTGCTCGAGCGCTACTCGTCGCTCGCGCTCGTCATGTTCGTCGTCGTCGCGAGCTCCGGCTTCCTGCGATCGCTCGCGTCCATCTCCTCGATCGCGGAGCTCGTGACGCACCCGTACGGGCTCGTGCTGCTCGCGAAGATCGTCATGCTCATCGCGATGGGCGTGCTCGGCGCGGCGTACCGCCGGAAGCTCATCGCCCGCAGCGCCGAGAAGAACGCGATGTTCTGGGCGGTGATCGCGCTCGAGTTCGTGTTCATGGGCATCGCTTCGGGGGCGGCTGCGGCGCTGGCACGCTCGGCTCCTCCGGGTGGCGAGAACGAGCTCACGCAGCGCACGCCCGCCGAGATCCTCAACGAAAGGGACCTGCCGCCCGAACTGACGGTGAGCGCATGGTTTACCGAGTGGGAGATCGACCCCCTCTGGCTCACGGTCGGGCTCTTCGCGGCCTTCTTCTACGCGGCCGGCGTCTGGCGCCTCAAGCGCCGGGGCGATTCCTGGCCGGTGTTCCGCACCGTGCTGTGGATGCTCGGCATCGCCCAGCTGATCTGGGTGACGTGCGGTCCGCTGAACGCCTACGGTCACTACCTCTTCAGCATGCACATGTTGCTGCACATGCTGCTGTCGATGGACATCCCGCTGATGCTCGTCGCGGCCGCGCCGGTCACGCTCGCCTCCCGCGCCATCCATCGCCGCACGGACGGCACGCGCGGCGGGCGCGAGTGGATCCTCTGGATCGTGCAGACCCCGATCGCGAAGGTTCTCACGCACCCGCTCGTCGCGGCCGTGATCTTCATCGGATCCCTCTGGCTGTTCTACTTCAGCGACATGTTCCGTTGGAGTCTGTACGACCATCTCGGGCACCAGTGGATGATCGCGCATTTCCTCATCTCGGGCTATCTCTTCTCGATGACGCTCATCGGCATCGATCCCGTGCCGTATCGCTTGCCGTACGCCGGGCGCCTCGTGCTGCTCATCGTCGTCATGGCGATGCATGCGTTCTTCGGCATCGCGATCATGACCAGTGAGGGGCTCATCGTCGCCGAGTGGTTCGGATCCATGGGGCGAGAATGGGGGCCGACACCGCTTGAGGATCAATACATCGGCGGCGGCATCGCCTGGTCGATCGGTGAGATCCCGACCGTGATCACGGCGATGACGGTGGCGATCCAGTGGAGCCGCAGTGATGAGCGCACGCAGAAGCGACGCGACAGACACGCGGATCGGACCGGCGACGCCGAGCTCGAGGAATACAACCAGCGCCTGCAGCGGATCGCCGACCGCGACCGCGCCCGCGGCCTGTAGCGCGGCCTGGCTCGCGCTCCCCGCGGCATCCGTCCCATTCCGGTCGCGCAAAGGCACCTTCCTGCCCGGATAAAGGTGCGTTTGCGCGACCGGAGTCTGCGCGGACGCGCCCCGCGGGCGGCGGGCGACACCTGGGGATACATTCGGTTGCCGGTATTCCGAAATCTGCCCGAATGCGCTACTGTCGGCCTGATCTTGCCCGCGATCGTCGCGCTCTGCGGAGTGCTCCGATGCCCCCTGAAGGAGTCTCCCGTGTCGACGCTCGCGCGCGCTAACGGATCCCGCTCAATCGGATGGCGCGCCGTCGCCGTCGTGTCTGCCGTCGCCATCGGGATCCTCGGCCTCGCCGCGCCCGCCCAGGCAGCAGACGACGTGTACGTCGACGCCGACGGGACGGAGCAGCCGCTACCCGCAGGTATCGACGTTTTGAGCTCCGACCAGGCGGCGTTGACCGCGGGGTGGTACCTCTGCGACAGCGCGTTGAGCTTCCCGAACGGAATCACGACATCGGGTGACGTACACCTTGTGTTGGGTGCGGGGTGCCTCCTGTCAGCGGGAACGGACCCGAGCGACATCAACGCGGCAGCGATCGCCGTCGATGGCGATGCGGCCCTCACCGTCTACAACCAGTCCGTGGTGGAGCACGCGGAGGGCACCCTGTACGCCAGTGCTGTCGTCGACGGAGCGGGTATCGGCAGTCCGGGGACTGGCCGTGGTGGAACGGTCACGATCAATGGCGGCACGGTGAACGCGAGCAGCTGGTTTGGAGCTGGGATCGGCGGCGGCGTGTCCGCTGACATGCGCGTCGTCATCAACCGCGGCGTTGTCAACGCCGAGAGCTCATCAGGCGCGGGCATCGGTAGCGGCCGTCACGGGAGCGCCGTGGTCGCCATCAACGGCGGTTCGGTCACAGCCTCGAGCAGTGAAGGGGCCGGGATCGGGGGAAGCCCTACGGCGGCGGGGTACCACGTGTCGATCACGAACGGCAGTGTGACAGCGACAAGCGAGAGCGGCGCGGGCATCGGGGGTGGGAACGAGGGCGCCGGTAGCGGCAGCGTCGTGATATCGGGCGGCGCCGTTTCCGCGACATCGACGACCGGCGCGGGGATCGGGGGCGGTGACAGCGTCGTCGGACCTTCCGTCACGATCACGGACGGCAGTGTGACCGCGACGAGCGAGTCCGGCGCTGGCATCGGCGGCGGCAATCTCGGCGCCGGCGGTGACGTGGCCGTGCACGGCGGCAGCGTCACGTCCATAAGCACGAGCGGTGCGGGGATCGGCGGTGGTGACGGCGCTGCGGGCGACTCCTTCTGGATCAGCGGCGGCGCTGTCGAGGCGACGAGTGTGAACGGCGCGGGCGTCGGGGGCGGTTCCGGGGGCGCGGGCGGATCGGTGACCGTCGACGGCGGCACGGTCACGGCGACGAGCTCGGGTGCCGGCGCGGGCATCGGTGGTGGTAACCAAGGCGCGGGCGGCACGGTGACGGTCACGGGTGGCAGCGTCACGGCCACCGGCGTCGAGGGTGGTGCCGGCATCGGCGGCGGGGCTGAGGGGGCCGGCGCCGAGGCGCACGTCCGGGGCGGCACCGTCGTGGCTTTCGGCGGCGCGCGCGCGGCTGGCATCGGCGGCGGGTTCGAAGCCGACGGCGCCGTCGTGGAGATCACCGGCGGCAGCGTCACGGCCGCCGGTGGGAACGACGGAGCGGGCATCGGCGGCGGAGCTTTCGGTCTCGGTGGCCCCGTCACCGTCGTCGGCGATGCTGCGGTGACGGCCAAAGGCGGCAACCGCGGTGCAGGTATCGGAACGGGACCTTTCCCGGGCGGCGTCCCTGGTCAGGTGACGATCGCGACCACAGGCGAGGTGGATGTCGTGCCCGGCGAAAATGCCGCGGCGATCGGCACCGGTGTGGGCGCCGGCCTCGGTATCGCGACTGCTTGGTTAGTACGCACCTCGGTCGATGCGGGCGTGGGCTCCGTGCTGCCGGTCGACATGTCGGGGCTCCCTGGCGGTGCGCTTCCCGAGGGGATGACGCAGGGAACGTTCTCTGTGCCAGCGCACGGATCGCAGCTGTTCGAGGCCGTGCCAGCCGACGGATCCACCCTGGGGACGCTCGTCCTCGACGGCGAGCCGCTCGACTCGCTCACCCACACGTTCGAAGACCCCACTGCCGACCACGAGCTCATCGCCGTCTCGGGGCGGATCGTCTCTGCGGTTGACGTCGCGCTCGGTGCACCGACGTTCGGTGACGCGCTGGATACTGACGCGATGCCAGCGGATTCCGAGGCGTACGTGGTCGACGCGGTCTCCTGGTCGCCAGACGCAGAGGTCGCGGATCCCGTAACGGAGTACACGGCGACCATTACCGCGTCGGTAGCCTCGGCCGATGCGTTCGCCACGGACGTTGTGGGGACGGTGAATGGCTCTCCGGCAGAGACGGTCCTCGAGGAGGATGGCACGCTGACGCTGACGTACACGTTCCCGGCGACGGCGAAGGCCCTGCCGCAACTCACGCTCGGCGTCACGCCGGAAGGTGGGCAGTCGACCGCGGGCGAGGACGTCGTGCTCACAGCGACCCTCATCGACGCGTATCCCGGCGACGCCGACCAGCCGATCACCTTCTCCGTCACGCGAACCGGCGCGGAGACTCTCGCGGCGATGGCAGACACGGAGGCGACGATCTCGACTGACGCCGACGGCGTCGCGCGTCACACCCTCGAGGGCCTGGCCGCCGGCGAGTATGAGTTCGAGGCACGATTCGCGGGGGACGGCGACAACGCCGCGGTGGTTGCCGAGGCTGTCGTCGGGTACACCGTGAATGCGCCTGAGCCCGAGCCTGAGCCCGATCCTGAGCCTGAGCCGTCGCCGGGTCCCGAGCCGTCCCCGGATCCTGAGCCGTCGCCGGGTCCTGAGCCGAGCCCGGAGCCTGAGCCGAGCCCGGACCCTGAGCCGAGCCCGGACCCTGAGCCGTCGCCGGGT